>JBFLYS010000003.1:8329-338959 GCA_040756555.1 Pseudomonadota bacterium
AACCCGAAGTTCGCAAAAGCGTCCGCAGCACATGCGCGCGAACTTCGGGTTCGGGACACTGGCGCTCGCGGCGAGCATCGGCGCCGCCGCGGCGCAAGGATTGACACAAGGAACGACCCAGGGACCGGCCCAAGGACCGGCCCCGGGATCGCTCCTGCCCTACAAAGTGGTCGGCGACGCGATCCCGGAATCGCTCACCGGCCGGCCCGGCGATCCGGTGCGCGGCCGCGCTATCGTGATCAAGCGCGAGAACACCTGCCTCCTGTGCCACTCCGGCCCGTTCCCCGAGGAGCGGTTCCAAGGCGACCTTTCGCCCAACCTGAAAGGAACCGGATCGCGCTGGAATGAGGGCGAATTGCGCCTACGTATGGTGGATGCAAGCCGCCTCAATCCTGCGACGATCATGCCGTCCTTCTATAAGATCGACGGGCTCAACCGCGTCGCGACGGCGTGGCGCGGCAAGCCGATCCTGACCGCCGAGCAGATCGAGGACGTGGTGGCCTATCTGAGGACGTTGAAGGACTGAATGAACGGACACCAAACCACCCGCCGCCAGTTCGTCGTCGCCGTCGGCAGCGTCGGCGCAATGCTGGCGATTAAGACAGCGCAGGCGCAGGTCGCGGCCAATCCGGCGGCGTTCGGCGCGGCCATCGGCAAGGTCACCCACGGCGCGGAGGTCAAGAAGGGCCGCGTCAAGCTCGACGTCCCGCCGCTCAGCGAGAACGGCAACACGGTTGCGACGAACGTCACGGTCGAAAGCCCGATGACGGCGAAGGACTACGTCAAGGCGATCCACCTGTTCGCCGAGAAGAACCCGCAGCCGAACATCATCAGCGTGCATCTCGGCCCGCGTTCCGGCAAAGCCGCGATCTCGACGCGCATCCGTTTGGCCGACACGCAGACGGTCACCGCCATCGCGGAGATGAGCGACGGCTCGTTCTGGCAGGACACCGGCGACGTCATCATCACGCTCGGCGCATGCCTGGAGGACCCGGTCTGATGGCACGCGCCCTCGTTAATGTCCCGGCCCAGGCCAAGCGCGGCGAGATCATCACGATCAAGACGCTGATCCAGCACATCATGGAAACCGGCTTCCGCCACACCGCGGTCGGCGGCGCGATCCCGCGCGACATCATCACGACCTTCACCTGCACCTACAACGGCGAGGAGATTTTCCGCGCCGAGCTGTTCCCCGCGATGTCGGCGAACCCGTTCATCACCTTCACCACCATCGCGACCGGCAGCGGCACGCTCGTCTTCAACTGGACCGGCGACAACGGTTTCAACGCGACCGAGTCCGCGACCATCACCGTCGAATGAGCGCTGGCGAGCCATAGGCGCGTTCACGCGCGTCTGTGACGCGCCATCAGCGCGAAAATACTATATTATAGGGCCGCGCCAGACCTTCGTGTCGCTGCGCTCCACAATGGCTTACTCTGCACTGAAGTTGGCCTCGCGGCCTTAAGGAAACTCAGCCTATGTCCGATTGCCTGCACTGTGACATCATGGATCTGGTCGACAAGCGGCTCGCCGATCCGAACGCCGATCTGGCCGAGGTGGCCTCGAAGGTCGCGGAAGCAATGACCGATGTGGTGCTGAGCGCGCCACCGGAGGATCAGGCGAAGCTGATGGCCGAAGTGATCGCGCTGATCGGATCGATCTATCTGGAAAAGACAGGCGCTAGCGACGACGGTGCGTCGAGCAGGCGGCACTAGGCGGAACGACCCAATCGGAACCAACCATGAGCGTCGCCTTCACCAAGGAAGAAGACAACGAAGCGGCGGCGGCCTTTCTGCCCGAGCGGCCGATCTCGCCGCATCCCAATTGGGTCACCGCCAAGGGCCTCGCCGAACTCGATGCCGCGCTCGCGGCGGCCAAGGAGGCTGTCGCCGCGGCGCAGGCCAACGTCGAATTGAAGAACGACCGTTCCGCGATGGCGCGCGCGATGCGCGACCTGCGCTATTTCACGGCGCGGCGGGCGAGTGCGGAGCTGCGCGAACCCGAGGGCGAGCCCGGCGTTGTTGTCTTCGGCCGCACCGTGCGCTTTCAACGCGACGACGGACGCACGCAATCCTTCCGCATCGTCGGCGAGGACGAAGCCGACGCTGCGAAGGGCTCGGTGTCCCATGTCTCGCCGATCGCCCGCGCGCTTCTTGGAAAACGCGCCGGCGACACCGCGACGCTCGGCAATGCAGAGCTTGAAGTCCTTTCGGTGGAATGAAGCGGGTGCTCATGTCATCCAGCAGAGCGCGCCTCGTTCGTCTTGCGATGTGTCTTTTTCTGGCGGATGGAATCGCCCTCTCTGCGCATGCCCAAATCCCGTCCTCCGAGCTTCGCTCCGGTTACGCCGACCTCGGCCGCGACACCAAGGCGATGCAGGACGACGACACGACGAACCCCGGCATGTTGTGGGCGCTCGACGGCGAGGCGCTGTGGAAGACCAAAGCCGGCAACGCGGACCGCTCCTGCGCCGACTGCCACGGCGATGCCAAGCAAAGCATGAAGGGCGTCTCGGCGCGCTACCCCGCTTTTGAAGGCACACTCGGGCGCCCGATCAACCTCGACCAGCGCATCAACCTCTGCCGCGCGCAACAGCAGCAGGCTCGGCCGTTCAACTACGAGAGCAAGGAATTGCTCGCGCTCTCGACCTACATCGGCCTGCAATCGCGCGGCGAGAAGCTGAACCCGCCCGACGACCCGCGCATGCAGCCGTCGCGCGACGCCGGCAAGGCGCTGTATTCCCGCCGCATCGGTCAGCTCAATCTCTCCTGTGCCCAGTGCCACGACGACAACTGGGGCAAGAAGCTCGCCGGCAACGTCGTCCCGCAGGGCCACCCCAACGGCTATCCTCTCTATCGCCTGGAGTGGCAGACGCTCGGCTCGTTGCAGCGGCGTCTGCGCAATTGCATGATCGGCATGCGCGCGGAGCCTTACGAGTACGGTTCAACCGAGTATGTTGATCTGGAAGTCTATCTAATGTCGCGGGCACGCGGCCTTCCGGTGGAGACTCCGGCGGTTCGGCCGTAAAGTCGGCGAATCTTGCTTTGGCAAAGCCCTTGCATGAGCGAGCCCTCCTTGTTGCAAGCCGTCCTCATTCTATGAGTGGAGTTCCATGACCGACCTTCGTCCCTACGTCGCCCGCACCGCCGATCTCCGTTCCGGCAAGCTCACACCCAACAGCTACCTCGAAGAGAGCCTCGCCCGCATCGCCAAGCGCGAGCCGGGCATCGGCGCCTTCGTGGTGCTGAACGAGGCCGGCGCGAAGAAGGCCGCAGAAGCCTCGACCGCACGCTGGAAGGCCGGCAAGCCGCTGTCGCCGGTGGACGGCATGCCGGTCGCGATCAAGGACATCATCGAGACCGCCGACATGCCGACCGGCCAGGGCTCGCCGATCTTCGAGGGCCACAAATCTCAACGCGACTCCGCGACCGTGTTCGCGCTGCGCGAGGCCGGCGCGGTCATCATCGGCAAGACCACCACCACCGAATTCGCCGCGAGCCATCCGTGGCACACGACCAAGAACCCGCACGACCCGACCCGCACGCCGGGCGGCTCGTCGAGCGGCTCGGCGGCCTCGGTCGGCTCCGGCATGGTGCCCGCTGGTCTCGGCTCGCAAGTCGTCGGCTCGATCCTGCGTCCGTCGAGCTTCTGCGGCGTGGTCGGTTACAAGCCCTCCGTCGGCGGCATCAACCGCAGCGGCTCCCACGATCATTTCAGCCAGAGCTGCGCCGGCGTGCTCGCCGCAAGCCTCGCCGACACCTGGGCGGTGACGCGCGCGATCACCGAGCGCGCGGGCGGCGATCCCGGCTTTGTCGGCGTCACCGGCGAGGTGGATTTCAGCAAGCCCGTGAAGCCGAAGACGCTCGCGTTCCTCGAAACCGGCGGCTGGAAAGTCACCAGTGACGGCGCGCGGAAGGCGTTCGAAGCCGTGAAGGAGAAGCTTGCGAAAGCAGGCATCACGATCAAGTCGCGCAAGGACGACGCCGATCTCGACGCCGCCGAAAAGCTGATCGACGACGCGCAGGCGCTCACGCTTGCGATCAACGCTTGGGAAGGCCGCTGGCCGCTCAACACCCTTCACGAACTGGCCAAGGACAAGCTGAGCCCGAACGCGCAGGAGCGCTATATCGAGGCGACCAAGATGTCGCAAAGCCAATTCGCGGGACTGCTCAAGCGCCGCGCCGATGCGCGCGCCGCTTACGCGAAGGCTCTTGCGAAGTACGACGCCGTCGTCACGCTCGGTGCCTGCGGCGCCGCGCCTGTCGGCCTCAAGACCACCGGCAACACCGCGATGAACGTCGGCGCGTCGCTGCTCGGCGTCCCGGCGCTCACGGTGCCGGTGCTGAGCGACGAGAACATGCCGCTCGGTTTGCAACTCCTCGGCAAGATCGACGAGGACGCGGCGCTGTTCGGCTTCGCCGCGGGCGTGCTCTCTATCGTCGAGCGCAACGATCTGATCGGCGCCGCCTGACGATGGATCAGGCACGCACCGGCGATTTCATCACCGGCGATGAAGCCGCAAAGCACCGCCGCGACGACGCGTGATGCTCCGATGACGGCTTCAGGCGCGACGTTGGAGGATACGGTCGTCTGGCTCGCACGCAGCGATGCCCTGCCCGCCGACGTCGAAGCCAAGGCGCGGCTTCTGCTGCTCGACACATTCGGATGCCTGCTCGCGGGCTTGCAGCATCCCGACGTGCGGAAATTTGCGCGGGCACTGTGCGTCGCCTTTCCCGGCGACACCGCCTGGCCTTCGTCGGACGCCAAGCTCAGCCCCGCCGGGCTTGCCGCGCTCGCCGCCGCCGCCGCGTGCTGGGACGAAGCTTGCGAAGGCAATGCATCGTCGCATGGCCGCCCGGGATTGCCGGTCGTTCCCACGCTGCTGGCGCTGGCTGCGACCCGAGACACCAGCCTTGCCGATCTCCTTGTCGCACTCACGACCGGCTACGAAATCGGAACGCGCGCCGGTGAAGCGTGGCGCATCCCCGCCGGCTGGCACGTCGATGGCGGCTGGCATTCGCTCGGCGTGGCCGCGGCCGCGGCGCGGCTGATCTCCGGCCCGAACGCCATTCAGCCCGCCATCGAGGCCGCCGCCTGCCAAATTCCGGCGAGCCTCTATCTGCCGATCACAGCGGGCTCCGTGTTGCGCAACACCTATCCGGCGCATGCGGCGCTGCTCGGCATGATGTCGGCAGCCGCGGCTGAAGCCGGGTTCGACATGCCGCGCGGCGCGCTGGAGGAAGGCCGCCGCCGTGTGCTTCAGACGACAACGCCCGCGCCGATCGCGCCCACCGGCCACTGGACGATCCTCGACGGCTATCTCAAGCCGTTCGCCGCCGTGCGCCACACGCACTACGGCGTCGAGGCCGCGTTGCGGCTGCGTCGCAATCCAGCGTTTGCTCTGGAGAACATTCGCGCGATCAAGCTCAAGATCTATCCGGAGGCGGTGCAGTACTGCGGCATCCGCGCGCCGCGCAACGCCATCCAGGCGCAATTCAGCCTGGCCTACGCGATCGCCGCGGCGCTTAAGCTCGGCGACCTCGGCCCCGAAGCGTATCGGGACGTGAGCGATGCGACGCTCGTACGGCTCGAACGGCGTGTCGAGGTCGAAGCCGATCCAAGCCGCGTGCGGCGTGGCGCCACGCTTACGCTCGATCTCGGCGGCAATACTGTTTCGGAGGCGGTCGACGACGTTGTGGGCGATGCATCGCGCCCCATGACCAAGGCCGAAGCCGTCGCGAAATTCCACCGCTATGCCGAGCCCGCATTGGGCCGGCAGCGCGCGGAGGCCGTGGCCGCCTTCCTCGTCGAAGGCGATGGTGCGAAGCCTGCACGGCAATGCTTTGCTCTGGCGAACGGATAGGAGCTGATCGATGAAACAACAATTCGGCTGGTCGCGCCGCGCGGTGCTCGGCGCAGCGATGGGTACACCGTTCGCACTGCCGGCATTCGCGCAGGCCTATCCATCGCGCAATCCGCGCATGATCGTGCCCTTCGCGGCCGGCGGGCCGACCGACGTGCTGGCGCGTGTGATGGCGGAAAAGGTCAGCCCCAGTCTCGGCCAGCAAGTGATCGTCGAGAGTCGTCCCGGCGCGGGCGGCAATCTCGCGGCGGACCTCGTCGCGCGCAACGACGCCAACGGCTACACGCTGCTCGTCGCAGGACAAGCGATCCTCGCCATCAACAAGGCCCTTTATAAGAAGCTGTCCTATGATCCGGCCACGGACTTCACCTTCATCGGCATGCTCGGCGTTATCGCCAACGTGCTGCTGGTCAATCCGCAGGCCGTGCCGGTCACGTCGTTGGCCGAATTGATCGCGCTCGCCAAGAAGAAGCCCGGCGAGATTTCGTACGGATCGAACGGCCCCGGCTCGCTCACGCATCTGACGACGGCGATCCTCGCGCAACAGGCCGGCGTGGAGTTGCTCCATGTGCCGTATCAGGGCGCGGCGCCGCTGATGACGGACCTCATCGCCGGACGCATCGGCATCACCTTCACCGCCGCCTCCGCCGCGCTGCCGCTGGTGCAATCGGGACAGTTGCGCGCAATCGCGGTGACGACCGGCAAGCGCAGCCGCTTTGCTCCCAACGTTCCCACACTGGTCGAAAGCGGATTCCCGAGCCTCGACGCGCCGACATGGTTCGGCGCGGTCGCGCGCACCGGAACGCCGGAGCCGATTGTCTCCAAGCTTCGCACCGAGTTCGGCGCTGTGATCGCGAGCGAGAGCTACGCGCAGGCGCTCGAGAAGCAGTTCATGGAGGTGATGCCGGTTCCTCCCGAAACGTCGGAGGGTTTCCTTGCCCGTGAGCGGAAACTCTGGACCGATGCCGTGCGCGTGGCGGGGGTCTCGCTCGACTGACGTAGAAGAAGTGTTGCTCTCGTCCGAGCAACGCGCAGATCACCTGATCAAGCGCGTGCTCGGAGCCGAGCTTTAGGCCTATCTCTACGACTTCCAGAGGTCGGCGAACTGCGTCGTCACCACGTCCTCGTACGTGCCGACGCCCTTGGTCAGCCCGACCGCCTGCACGAACTTGCACATCTTGTCGAACGTATCCTTGGTGATCGTCGGGTCGTAGTACGGCAGGTCGCGCTCGATCAGCGTCGCGATCAGGCTTGCTTCATAGGCCGGGAACCACTTCTCGCCGACCTTGGTCGCGATGCTCGGATCGGCCTTCAGCGCCTTCTGCGTCTTGATCAATGCGCGGATAGCGGCCTTCGCCTTTTCTGGTTCTTTTTCAACGAGATCGGCCCGCGTCGCCAGAACGCCGAAGGTGTAGCCGCGCAAGCTCGCGGGCCCATCACCACGCCGTGCATCCAGCACCATCGTGCCGAGCCCGCGTTTGACGGCCACTTCCGCGCCCATGCCGTTGGCCCAGAAGCCGTCGATCTTGCCCTCTTCCATCGCCTTCGCGGCATTGACGCCGAACGACACGCCGGCGGGATTGGCCGGCATCGGCGGCGGCGCGATCTGCACGCCGTCGCGCTTCGGATCGATGCCGTATTCCTTAAGCAATTCAATGAGTCCGATGTCGATCAGCGGCGCCGCACCGATGCGCTTGCCCTTCACCGCCGCGACGTCGCCGCGCTTCACGTTGAGGTCGGTGAGCATGATGAGGAACCAGTAGGTGTGCTGCGCGAGCGCCGCGAGGAACTTCACACCTTTCCATTCCGGGAACGCCGTTGGCGCCGAATGCGATGAACCGCCGACGAAATCGGCCTTTCCGTCGCGCAGCGCGTCGTAGCACTTGCCGACCGGATAGATCAGCTCCAGCTCAGCATCGATGCCTTCCTGCTTGAAGAAGCCGAGCTCGACCGCCGCGATCGCCGGGAAGTACGAGTTGGAGACGAGATCGGGAATAACGACTTTCATTACGCGCTCCTAATTAGCCTTCATCCGGCAGCGAGACGGTCTTGTAGCTGTGCGTCATCTTGCGGCCGAGCACAGGGTCTTCCATCTCCATCTCGAACGTGCCGCCGTAGGAGAAGCCGCCATGAACGGCGAAGGTGCCGCAGAACATCGCGGTGCCGACCGGCAGCTTGTCGCCGCCGGTGTAAAGCTTGATCAGCTCCTCGGGCGACCTCATGTTGCTCACCGGCCCCTCCTGATAGAGCCGCCGCGTTCCGCCATCCGAAACGAACGACCGCAACGTGAGCTTCTCCCAGTGCGGCTTGATCTCGTCGTAACGCCAGAGCGTTGCGCCGACCGGTTTGGCGCACATCTGCTTCGACAGCGTGACGTTGATGGTCTCCGCCTTGCGGTCGGTGTGGTCCGAGCCGAGGCCCACCCACATGCCGTCCGAAAGCGAATAGAGGACGAATTCCACCTCGCCGGATGACTTGTCGCCGACCGCCTCGATGGCGCCCGCGGTGGTCAGAAGCTGAACGGCGTTGCGGTAGAAGATCGGCACGCTCTTGGGCCGCTTCACCCCCAGCGCCTCGAGTTCCTTGATATGGGCCTCCAGCGCCGCGACGTTGCGGCCGGTCCAACCGGCCACCACAAGCTGCTTGATCGCTGCGACCTCGAGTTTGCTTTCGCTCGGCACAAAACCTCCTTAAAAGACTGCACGCGGAATAGCCGGACAGTGCCCGGTGTTCGCACTGTAAGTTTTTGAAGGTACACGCTAAATCTTCGCTCAGGAAGCGCAAGAAAGTCAGAGCGGCCAACCGCTGGAAGGGGAGGAATGTCAGTTCAAGCTATCGGTAGCCCGGTTCGGGCCAAGGCGCGGCGCTCGCGCCTGCGGCTCGAACATTTCGTCATGGGCGGCGCTGTGCTCTGCCTGATCGTCCTGGTTGTGTTGCCGCTGTTCTCGCTGCTCCTTGGCAGCGTGAAGGGCGAAGCCGGCCTGAGCCTCGAGCATTTCCAGGAGGTGATGACCGGGCGTCTTTATCTGACAGCTCTGAAGAACTCACTGATCCTTGGCGCCTGGACCGGTCTGTTCAGCCTCATCATCGGCGTATCGCTCGCCTGGGCGGTGAGCCGCACCAACGTGCCGGCCAAGCCGCTCATCCAGATCACGGCCTCTCTCTCCTATCTGTCGCCGCCGTTCCTCACGGCCATCGCCTACGTCTATCTCTACAGCCCGAACGCGGGACTGCTGAACGTCCTCCTCCGCGACGTGCTCGGCGTGCCGTGGCTGACGTTCAACGTGTTCTCGATGACCGGCCTCGTGCTGGTCACCGTCCTGCACACCTTCCCGTTCGTCTATCTGCTCGCCTCCTCCGCGCTTCAATCCGTCGATGCGTCCTATGAGGAAGCCGCGCAGATTCTGGGAGCGGGCAAGTTCCGCACCGCACTGTCCGTTACCGCGCCGCTGGTCGCGCCCGCGATCCTGTCCGGCACGCTGCTGTCGTTCGTGAACGCCATCGCGCTGTTCGGCTCGCAGGCGATCATCGGCCTGCCCGGCCGCATCTTCACGCTGCCGACCCGCATCTACGCGCTGTTCGACTATCCGCCGGAGTACGGCCTCGCCTCCGCGATGTCGCTGCTGTTCATCGTCATCACCGTCGTCGCGCTCTACCTGCAACGCGCGTTCCTCGCGCGGCGCTCGTTCGTCACGCTCGGCGGCAAGGGCGCTCGGCCGCAACTGATGAACCTCGGCCCCGCGCGCTGGCTGGTGTTCGCCTTCGTGGTCGTCACTTTCATCGTGTCGATCCTGCTGCCTTACGGCACACTGATTGCGGTTTCAGTCTCGAAGTCATGGGGCCTCGATTTCTGGAAGGGCCTGACGCTCGACCACTACAAATGGATCCTGTTCGGCTACGAGCCGACACAGCGCGCGATCCTCAACAGCCTTGGCCTTGCCGTCGTCGCGGCGACCATCGCGGTTCTGCTCGGTGCGATCATCGGCTGGATCGATCTGCGCACCCGCGTCCCCGGCCGCAAGCTGCTCGACTACGCCGCGCTGATCCCGCTCGGCCTGCCGGGCATCGTCGTGGCCGTGGCGCTGATCCAGTTCTGGCTCAAGATGCCGCTCGCGCTGTACGGCACGCTGGCGATCCTGCTCCTCGCCTACGTCGGCCGCTACATCCCGCTCGGCGTCCGCGCGGCCAACACATCGCTGCGCCAGATCGATCCGTCGCTCGAGGAAAGCGCGCAAATCCTCGGTGCGACCTGGATGCAGACGATGCGGGAGATCACGCTGCCGCTGATCCGGCCAGGCCTGTTTGCCGGCTGGCTGCTGGTGTTCGTGCCGGTCATTCAGGAGCTGAGCGCGTCGATCCTTCTGTTCAGCTCGAAGTCGATCACGCTCGCGGTCGCGATCTACAACCTCTATGAGACGGGCTACATCGAACCGGTCGCGGCGCTCGCCATGATCAACATGCTCATCATCGGTGCGGCGATCTTCGTCGCCAACAAACTCGGCGGCGGCCGCATTGCGAGCCGCTCCGGGGCAGGAACGGGACTTTCGACGTAATGGCGAGTATCACAATCAAGGGTCTGACCAAGAGCTTCACCGGCGACGCCACGCAGGCCGCCGTGTCGGATCTCAATCTGGACGTCAAGGACAACCAGTTCATCACGCTGCTCGGCCCGTCCGGCTGCGGCAAGACCACGACGCTGCGCATGATCGCGGGCTACATCGTGCCGGATGCCGGCTCGATCCATGTCGGCGATCAACTCGTCTCCTCGCCCGGCAACGTGGTGACGCCGGATCAGCGCGGCATGGGCATGGTGTTCCAGAACTACGCCGTCTGGCCGCACAAGACCGTCTACGAGAACGTCGTGTTCGGCCTGAAAATCCGCAAGACACCTGCGGCCGAAGCCAAGAAGAAGGTCGAGGAAACGCTCGGCCTCGTGAACCTGAAAGGCTACGAGAACCGCTATCCGAACGAGCTCTCCGGCGGCCAGCAGCAGCGCGTGGCGCTCGCACGCAGCCTTGTGGTCAAGCCGGAAATCCTCCTGCTCGACGAGCCGCTCTCCAACCTCGACGCCAAGCTGCGCGAGCAGATGCGCGTCGAGCTGAAGCGCCTGCAACGCTCGACCGGCATCACTTTCGTCTACGTCACCCACGATCAGGCCGAGGCGCTCGCGCTCTCCGATCAGGTCGCAGTGATGCACGGCGGCAGGCTTCAGCAGTTCGGAACGCCGCATGAGGTTTATGCCAAGCCCGCGAACCGCATCGTCGCCGACTTCATGGGCCTGGTGAATTTCATCCCCGGCAAGGTGCTCGCCGTTCACGGCGGCACCGGCACCATCGAGGCCGGCAGCCTCAAGCTGATTGCGCCGATTCCCAGCGGCACGAGTGTGGGCGATGCCGTCGAAGTCGCGATCCGGCCGGAGAACATCACATTCAGCACCGGCGGAACGCCGTCCGCCAAGATCACCGAGCGCACCTTCCTCGGCAACATTTGCGAGTACTACGCCGCCCTCGACTCCGGACAGACGCTTCGGGTACAGACCCATCCCACGCAGATCTTCTCCGCGGGCGACGCTGTGGCGGTCGAGATCGACGCCACGCAATGCAGCGTGTTCCGCAACACATCCGCCTGATCCAACTTTTCGACATCTGTAGGAGTACCAATCCATGAGCCGCAACTACGCCGCGACCAAGCTGAAGGGCCAGGAGCACTGGACCAAGAAGGGCGACGCCAATCTCTTCCTGTGGGAGAAGCGCGCGCCGGGCGGCCCGAAGAACGGCACTGTCCTGTTCGTGCACGGCTCGTCGATGGCCTCACAACCGGTGTTCGACCTGAACGTCGATGGCCGCCCCGACTCGTCGGCGATGGAATACTTCGCCGAGCGCGGCTTCGACACCTGGTGCATGGACATGGAGGGCTACGGCCGCTCGACCAAGGACCGCGGCACCGAGGCCTTCATCTCCGAAGGCGCCGACGATCTTTCCGCCGGCTCCGAGTACATCATGAAGCTCCGCGACAGCGGCCCCTTCATGGTCTACGGCATTTCCTCTGGCGCGCTGCGCGCCGCGGCCTTTGCCCAGCGTCATCCTGACCGCGTGAAGCGCCTCGCGCTTGATGCCCACGTCTGGACCGGCGAAGGCAGCCCGACGCTCGAGCAACGCAAGAAGAAGCTCCCGGAACACCTCAAGACCAAGCGCCGCCCGATCGACCAGGCGTTTGTGCGCTCGATCTTCGAGCGCGACCATCCGGGCACCGCCGACGACAAGACCATCAAGGCCTTCGCGGACTACATCCTCGAGCTCGACGACTCGATCCCGAACGGCACCTACATCGACATGTGCAACAACCTGCCCGTCGTCGATCCGACCAAGATCACATCGCCGACGATCATCATGCGCGGCGAATACGACGGTATTGCCGCCATGCCCGATCTCATCAAGTTTTACGAATTGTTGCCGAACCCGGACAAGCAGTTCGCAATGATGCCGGGCATTGCCCACGCCTCACTGCAACAGAAGAACTACATGATTTGTTTGCACATCATGCACGCGTTCTTCACGCAGCCTGAGCCGATTTACCGCACCTACAAGCCCTGACCTGACCTAAAAACCGGCGTAAGCCAGGCAGGGTAATAAAAGACTAGGGAGAGAATGATGCTGAAGCGGAGAGATCTCCTCGCAGCAGCCGCCGTTCTGGCATTCGCAGGAACGACCGCGTCCGCACAGGACGCGGTCGATGTCGCGAAGGCCAAGGCCGAAGCCAAGGTGGTCTGGTACACCTCCACACCGATCGAGCAGGGTCAGAAGATCGTCGGCCTGTTCGAGAAGGCCTATGGCATCAAGGTCGAGATGTTCCGCTCCGGCGGCTCGGCCATCCTGCGCCGCTTCCAGCAGGAGAACGATGCCGGCCGCATCTCCGCCGACGTGCTCACCACATCCGATCCCGCGGCCTCTGCCGCGCTGGCGCGCAAGGGCGTGTTCGTGCCGTTCAAGCCGAGGAACTTCGATAAGGTTCCGGATGCGGCGAAGGACCCGAACGGTCAGTTCGTCGCGCAGCGACTCAACATGATGACGATCTATCTGCGGACCGACAAAGTGTCGCCCGCGGACGAGCCCAAGACCTGGGCCGATCTCGCCGATCCCAAATACAAGGGCAAGATGGTGATGACCGATCCGTCGTTCACCGCCCTTCAGGTGTCGGTCGTCGCCATGATGTCGAAGGAGCGCGGCTGGGGCTTCTACGAGAAGCTCCGCGCCAACGACACGATGATCGTGCAGGGCAATCAGCAGTCGTCGGACATGGTCAAGCGCGGCGAGCGCGTGATCGCGGTCGGCGCGCTGGACTCCTATGCCGCCGAGGAGCGCGCAGCAGGCCATCCGATCAAGACGCTTTACCCGACGGACGGCGTGTTCGTGATTCCCTCGCCGACCGCGGTGGTGAAGGGCGGACCGAACCCGAATGCGGCGAAGCTGTTCGCCGAGTTCATGCTGACCGACGATGTGCAGAACATCTTCCCGGCGGATGGCGGCTTCGCCGCGCGGAGCGACACTCCGGCGCCGGCGGGCTCGCCTGCCCTGTCGAGCCTGAAGATCCTGCCGGTGGACTACGATTACATCGAGAAGGAAACCGGACGCATCAAGCGGCGGTTCAACGAGATCTTCCAGTAGCGGCTATAATAAATCGCGAACAACAAAATGCCCGGCCTCGCGCCGGGCATTTTTATGTTGCGGGGCTGGGTGCGCCACCCGGCGCTTCAACCTTCTGCCGCTTCCCACCCAACCTGCGGTGTAGCCGATCGAGCAGCAGATAGATCACCGGCGTCGTGTAGAGCGTCAGCATCTGCGACACCAGCAAACCGCCGATGATCGTCATGCCGAGCGGACGCCGAAGCTCGGAGCCCGGCCCGCTCGCGATCACAAGCGGCACCGCACCGAGAAGCGCGGCAAGCGTCGTCATCAGGATCGGACGGAAGCGCTCCAGACAAGCTTCGCGGATCGCCTGCGCCGCCGGCAGGCCGCGCTCGCGCTCGGCATGCAGCGCGAAGTCCACCATCATGATGCCGTTCTTCTTCACGATGCCGATCAGGAGGATGATGCCGATAAAGGCGATCACCGTCAGCTCGGCGTTGAACAATTGCAGCGCCAGCAATGCACCGAGGCCCGCCGACGGCAGCGTCGAAATGATCGTCAGCGGATGCGCCAGGCTTTCGTACAGCACGCCGAGAATGATGTAGATCGCCAGCAAGGCGGCAAGGATCACCAGCGGCTGGGTCCCGACAGAGCTCCGGAATTGCCGCGCGTCGCCGGCCTCCTCCGCGTGGAGCGAATCCGGCAGATGCATCTCCGCGATCGCCTGCCGGAGCGCTTGCTGCCCCTGCTCCAGCGTCACGTCCGGCGCGAGATTGTAGGTGATGGTCACCGCCGGGAACTGGCCCTGGTGGTTGATGACCAGCGGCGACAGCGCCTTCTCCACGCGCGCGACCGAAGACAGGGGAACCTGCGTGTTGCCGGAGCCCACCACGTAGACGCGACTCAGGTCCGAGGGGTCGCGCTGGAATTGCGGATCGATCTCGAGGATCACACGGTACTGATTGCGCTCCGAATAGATCGTCGATATCTGCCGCTGCGCAAAGGCGTTATTGAGTGCGTTGTCGATGTCCTGGATTTTCACGCCCAGCCGAGCCGCAGCCTGGCGGTCGATGACAACATTGGCTTGGAGACCGCCCTGTTCACGGTCCGTCGTGACGTCAACCAACTCCGGAATCTTCTGCACGCGCTCGACCACGCGCGGCACGAGTTGCAACAGCTCATCGAGATTGGCGTCCCACAGCGTGAATTGATACGACGCGTTCGATTGGCGCCCGCCCGCACGCACGTCCTGCGCCGGGAACATGAAGACCCGCATACCGCCGACGTCGAGCAGGCGCGGCCGCATCCGATTGATGAACTGCTGCGCGCTGATGCCGCGCTCAGCCAGCGGCTTCAGGCTGATGAACAGCCGCCCATTGTTGACTGAGGCGTTGAAGGTCGAAGCCCCGACCGATGAGCCGACGGCTGCGACCGCAGGATCGGACAGCACGATCTCCGTGACGCGCTGCTGCAAATCCTTCATCGCCTCGAAGGAGATCTCCGGCGACGCCCGCGTGCCGCCGAAGATCAGGCCGGTGTCATCCTGCGGGAAATAGCCCTTCGGCGTCTTGATATAGAGATCGACCGTCAGGGCGATCGTCGCAAGGAACACGAACAGCGTCAGAACGCGATGACGCAGCACGAAATCGAGGCTCGTCGTGTAAGCCGCGATCATCCGCCGGAGGATCGCCTCGACAATGCGGTCGAACCATGTCGCGTTGGGCGACGGCGGTTTCTTGACGAAATGCGCGCAGATCATCGGCGTGACCGACAGCGATACGACCGTCGAGATCGCGATGGCGAAAGCGAGCGTCACCGAGAACTCGCGGAACAGCCGCCCCACCACGCCACCCATGAAGAGCAACGGGATGAAGGCGGCAATCAGCGACAGGCTGATGGAGATGACCGTGAAACCGATCTGGCGCGCGCCCTCGATGGTGGCGCGGAGCGGCGACATGCCTTTTTCCAGATTGCGGAAGCAGTTCTCGATCATGACGATCGCGTCGTCGACGACGAAGCCGACCGACACAGCGAGCGCCATCAGCGAAATATTGTCGATCGAGAAGCCTGCCGCCCACATCGCCGCGCAAGTGCCCGCGAGCGACAGCGGGACCGTGACGCCGGCCGCAACTGTCGCCGACACCCGGCGCAAGAACGAGAACACGACGAACATCACCAGCATGATGGTCGCCAGCAGTGTGAGCTGCATATCGAAGACGCTGGCACGGATCGTCAGCGTCCGGTCAGTGAGCACGGAGAATTGGATGTCGGCCGGAATCCAGCGCTGAAGTTCGGGCAGCAAGGCGTAGATGCGGTCCACCGTGTCGATGACATTCGCATCGCCCTGCTTGGAAATCACCAGCAGCACCGATGGCTGGCCGTTGAACCAGGCTGCGGAGCGCGTGTTGCGGACGCTCTGCTCGATCGTGGCGATGGACGACAGCCGAACAACGGTGCCGTTGACGTTTGTCACCACCAGCGTGTCGTATTCGCGCGGCTTGCGGAGCTGATCGTTGATCGCGATGGTCTGGGCCCGATCCGGCCCATCGAACAGGCCCGCGGGGCCCGCTGCGTTGGCGTTCACCACCGCCGTCCGCACGTCCTCCATGCTGATGCCCATCGACGCGATGGCGACCGGATTGACGCGGATACGGACCGCGGGCTGTTCCGAGCCGTTGACGGTGACGTCCGACACGCCATCGACCTGCGCAATGCGCTGGGCGATGATCGAATCCGCGGCGTCATAGATGTCGCTTGCGGGCGTGTTCTTCGCGGTCAACGCGAGAATGAGGATCGGCGCCGCCGCCGGATTGGTCTTGCGGAAGCTCGGCAGCGACGGGAGATCGCCGGGCAAATCGGTCAACGCGGCGTTGAGCGCCGCCTGCACGTCGCGCGCCGCGCCGTCGATGTTGCGGCTGAGATCGAACTGAATCGTGATGTTGGTCGAGCCGAGCGAGCTCGTGGAGGTGATCTCGGTGACGCCGGAGATGCTCGCGAGCCGCCGCTCGAGCGGCGCCGCCACTGTCGCAGCCATCAGCGCGGGGTCGGCCCCGGGCCTGCTCGCCGATACGCGGATGGTCGGGAATTCGATGCTCGGCAGGCTCGAGACCGGCAAGAAGTGATAGGCGACCGCACCGACCAGGAACAGCCCGATGGCCAGGAGCGTCGTCCCGATCGGCCTGTGAATGAACGGATACGAGAAGTTCATCGCATGTCACTCGGCGGGATGAGGCGCAGCCGCCGGCGCCCCGCTGAACCGCAGCCGCAGCCGTTCCATCATCAGATAGATTACCGGCGTGGTGTAGAGCGTCAGCAATTGGCTCAGCAGCAGGCCGCCGATGATGGTGATGCCGAGCGGATTGCGCAGCTCGGATCCGGTTCCGGTCTCGACCGCGAGCGGAATAGCGCCGAACAGCGCGGCCAGCGTCGTCATCATGATCGGCCGGAAGCGCAACAGCGACGCCTGCACGATGGCATCGCGCGGCGACATGCCCTGTTCACGCTCGGCGGCGAGCGCGAAGTCGATCATCATGATCGCGTTCTTCTTCACGATGCCCATCAGGAGCACGATGCCGATCAGCGCGATGACCGAGAGGTCGTAGCCGAGCAGCATTAGCGCCAGCAGCGCGCCGACACCCGCCGACGGCAACGTCGAGAGAATCGTCAGCGGGTGGATAAAGCTCTCGTAGAGAACGCCGAGCACGATATAGATCGTTACCGCGGCTGCAAGGATGAGCCACGGCTGACCAGCCAGCGATTTCGCGAACTCCGCGGCATCGCCGGAATAGCTGCCGATCACGGATGTCGGCATGCCGATGGTGCGCTCCGCGCGCGTGATCGCCTCGACCGCGTCGGACAGCGCCGCGCCTTTCGCCAAATTGAAGCTGATGGTGATCGACGGGAACTGTTCCTGATGCGAGAGCGAGAGCGGCGCCGAAACGCGTTGGAACGTCGCGAAGGCAGAGAGCGGAACCTGCGTGCTGTTGGCGGTGTTGGAGCCGAGCGAAGCCGGCGTATTGCCCGCGGTCAGCGATGTGACCGCGGTCGCGGCGGACGAGGCCAGGTTGCCCGCCGCCGGCACATAGATTTTCGACAACGCGCCCGGATCGCGCTGATACTCGGGCGCGGCTTCGAGAATGACGCGATACTGATTCGCCTGTCCGTAAATCGTCGAAATCTGCCGCTGGCCGAACGCATCGTAGAGCGTATCGTTCACCGTCTGCATCGAGATGCCGAGACGGCCAGCGGTCTCGCGGTTGACGTTCACCAGCATCCGCAGGCCGCCCTCCTGCGCCTCGGAGGCGACCTCGCGCATGATCGGATCGGTGCGAAGTTGATCGACCAGCTTTTCCGACCAATTCACCACGTCGTTCGCGTCGGCGGCGACCAGCGTGTACTGATATTGCGCGCGGCTCGGGCGGGTGCTGATCTGAATGTCTTGCACCGGCTGGAAGTGCACGATCATGCCGGGGATCGGCGCAACTTGCTCTTTTAGCCGCTCGATCACCTGATCGACAAAGGCGCGGCGTTCGTCACGCGGCTTCAACGTGATGGCGAGCCGGCCCGCGTTGGGCGTCGGATTCAACTTGCTGACGCCGATGATCGAGACGACACCGACGACGTCCGGATCCTTGCGGACGATGTTCTCGATCCGCGCCTGTTGACGCTGCATTTCCTCGAAGGAGACTTCGACGCCCGCCTCGGTCACCGCAATGATGAGTCCGGTGTCCTGCGACGGCAGGAAGCCCTTGGGAATGATGATGTAGAGCCACACCGTCGCGGCCAGCGTGGCGAGCGTGGTGAGCAGCGTCAGTGTCTGGTGGCGCAGCACGACTTCGAGAGTCCGGTGATAGACCTCGACCGTGCGGTCCACCGCGCGGTTGAAGAAGCGCGTCACTGCATTGCCGGAGCCTTCCCTCTCGGCACGAAGGATGCGGCTGCACATCATCGGCGTCAGCGTCAGCGAGACGATGGCGGACACCACCACGGCGATGGTCAGCGTCAGCGCGAATTCGCGGAACATGCGGCCGACAAGGCCGGTCATGAACAGAAGCGGAATGAACACCGCGATCAGCGACAGCGTCAGCGAGATGACGGTGAAGCCGATTTCTTGCGCGCCGCGCAACGCCGCATCGAGCGGCGCTTCGCCCTCCTCGATATGGCGCACGATGTTCTCGATCATGACGATGGCGTCGTCGACGACGAAGCCGGTGCCGATGGTCAGCGCCATCAGCGAGAGATTGTCGAGCGAGAAGCCGCAGAACCACATCACGCCGAAGGTCGCGATCAGCGACAGCGGCAGCGCCACCGCTGCAATAATGGTGGCACGGATGGTACGAAGGAAGATGAACACCACCAGCACCACTAGGACCACGCTGAGGATCAGCGTGAACTGCACGTCATGGATCGACGCCCGGATGGTGTTGGTGCGGTCGTTGACGATGGTGAGCTTCACGCCGCTCGGCATGGAGCGCTGGAGGCGCGGCAACTCGGCGAGGATGCGCTGAACCGTATCGATGACGTTGGCGCCTGGCTGGCGTTGGATATCGAGCACCACCGCCTGCTGGCCTTGATACCAGGCGCCGACCTTGGCGTTCTCCAGGCCATCGATGACCTTCGCCACGTCGCCAA
The DNA here is from genome assembly GCA_040756555.1 of Pseudomonadota bacterium. Classification (GTDB taxonomy): domain Bacteria; phylum Pseudomonadota; class Alphaproteobacteria; order Rhizobiales; family Xanthobacteraceae; genus Z2-YC6860. The sequence goes on from JBFLYS010000003.1 coordinate 27,449, forward strand.
GCACGACCGGCGCGCCGTTGCGATAGGCGATGGTCACCGCGCGATAGGCGTCCGCGCTCGCAAGCTGATCGTTCGCCGCGATCGTGTAGGATTGATGCACGCCGTCGAGTGCGCCTTTTGGCCCCGAGACGTTTGCACCACTCACCGCCAGCCGCACGTCTTCAAGACTGATGCCATAGCCGGCGAGCCGCGTGAGATCGGCCTGGATGCGCACAGCCGGACGGATGCCGCCCTGCACTGTTACATAGCCGACGCCGGTCACTTCGGAGAGGCGCTGCGCCATCATCGTATCGGCAATGTCGCTCAGCGCGCGAAGTGAAATGGTGTCCGAGGTCAACGCCAGCGTGACCACCGCCGTATCGGCCGGGTTCACCTTCGCGTAGGTCGGCGGATAGGGAAGATTGCGCGGCAGCGTGGAGCCGGCGGCGTTGATTGCCGCCTGCACGTCCTGCGCCGCGCCGTCGATGTCGCGGTTGAGATCGAATTGCAGCGTGACCTGACTGATGCCGAGCGAGCTCGACGAGATCATGTTGGAGAGCGACGGGATCTGGCCGAACTGCCGCTCCAGCGGGGCAGTCACCAGCGCGACCATGGTGTCGGGGCTGGCGCCCGGCAACTGCGTGGTCACCTGGATCGTCGGGAAATCGACCGTCGGCAGCGACGACACCGGCAGCGACCAATAGCCGAGCCAGCCGCCCAGCAGCGTGGCCACGGCGAGAAGTGAAGTCGCGATGGGGCGGCGGATGAAAGGTGTCGAGACGCTCATCGCACCACGCCTGGGTTGGCCTCGGAGCGACGTTCGCGCCGGTCAGGCCCTCCCTGGCGGCGTTCGCGGCGCGGTTGCTCCGCGACGGGCTCGTTGGCGTTGGCAGGCTGGGTTTCGGCGCTGGTCACGGTGACCTTCGCGCCGGCCGTGAGGCGGGCGAAGCCGGTTGTGACCACACGCTCGTCCGGCTGCAAGCCGGTCGCGATGACGGCCTGCGCTTCGTCTTGCTGCGTGATCGTCACCGGCCGCACCGCGACCGTGCTGTCCTGCTGAACGACGAAGACAAATGTGCCGTTCGGACCGCGCTGCACGGCCGATGTCGGCGCCACCACCACTTGCGTCAGCGTATTGATCTGGACGCGCACGTTGACGAATTGCCCCGGCCAGAGCTGGAACTTGGCGTTCGGGAACTCCGCCTTCAGCTTGATCGTGCCGGTCGTCTGATCGACCTGATTGTCGATCGGGCCGAGCGTGCCTCTGTCGATGACCGTCTTGTTGTCAGCGCCAAAAGCGTCGACCGGCACCTCGCCGCGCGCCTTGGCCTGCACGACGTCGCTGAGCTGCTGTTGCGGCAGCGTGAACAGGATCGAGAGCGGCTGAAGCTGGGTGATGATGACGATGCCGGTCGTGTCCGAGGCCCGCACGATGTTGCCCTGGTCGACCAGGCGAATGCCGGTGCGTCCGTCGAGCGGCGCGATCACGTCGGTGTATTCGAGGATCGCCTTGGCGTTGTCGATCGCGGCCTGATCGAGCCTCACCTGCGCTTCGAGCTGCGCGACGGTCGCCTTCTGCGTGTCATATTGCTGGCGCGCGATCGAATTGGTGACGCTGAGCTTCTCGTAGCGATCGAGATCGATGCGCGCGTTGGCGAGCGTCGCCTCGTCCTGTGCTTTCTTCGCCACCGCCTGATCGTATTGCGCCTGGTAGGTGACCGGATCGACCTTCGCCAGCACGAAGCCGCGCTTGACGTCCTGTCCTTCCACGTAGTTGACGCTGATCAGCTTGCCGTCGACCTGCGGACGCACCGTGACGGTGTTGAGCGCGCGGGCCGTGCCGACGCCGTCGAGATAGACCGGGACATCGGCGCGCTTGGTCAGCGCGGCGATCACCGGCACGGGACCGTCGCTCTGGAAATTACGTCCCTGACGTTGCTGCTGCTGTTGCTGTGCCGGGCGCTGCCCGGCCCACCAATAGAATCCGACCGCCCCTAAGCCGAGGATGGCAACGATGGAAATTGTGAGACCGCGTCTGCTCGCCATCCAGGTCCAGCCAGAATCAAGCCGCCGATATAGATAGCGGCGTCATAGACTGAATCACAGCACATTACGTGAATTTCATGGATTCTCAGCGGGTTGCGCTGCCGCAGAGTGCACTTTCGGGGGCATTTGCCACCCCCCGCCCAGGGCCTGGAAGAGACTGAGCACCGCCTGGAGGCGCAGAAGCCGGACCTGAGCCAGCAGATCCTGGGCCTGGAACAGGGTCTGTTGGGTGTTGAGCACCGTCACCAGATCGACCGCCCCCTCGCGCAGCCGCTGCTCGGAAATCTGGAACGCCTGCCGCGAGCTGCGGACCACGTCCCGTTGCAGCCGCTCGCGCTCTGCGGTCTTCCGCACTGCGATCAAGGCATTCTCGACATCGGCAAAGCCACTGATCACGGACTTGCGGTAGAGCTGGAGCAATTCGTCCTGGCGCCCCTTGGCGAGATCATATTGGCCTTGGATCCGCGCTCCGTCGAAAATCGGTTGGGTCAGGCCGGCGGCGAGACTGAAGAACGCCGACTCCGGCCGCATCAGCGTGCGGAACACCGCGCTCTGGTAGCCACCCTCACCGGTCAGCGTGATGCTCGGGAAGAACGCCGCGCGGGCCACGTGGACGTTCGCATTGCCGGATTCGAGCTGCGCCTCCGCCTCGCGGATATCTGGACGCTGACCGATGAGATCGGACGGCAATCCCGGAGTCACCGGCGGGATCGTGATCTGATCCATGCTGCCGACGCGGACTTTCACCGACTCCGGTGGCCGCCCGATCAGCAGGGCGAGCGTCACGATGTTCTGCTGCAACGTCTGCTCCAGCGGCGGGACCGCCGCGCGCTGGGTCGCAACCAGGCTTTCCTGTTGCGAGGTGTCGAGCGCGGACGCCGTGCCGGCGTCGAAACGCTCCTTGATCAGGTTGTAAACGCGCGTGGCGGCGGCGAGATTTTCGCGGGCAACGCGAAGGCGATCGTTCGCCGCAAGGACCTGGAAATAGGCGTTGGCGACCGCCGCCACGGTCGTGAGCGCGACGACCTCGCGGTCGAAGCGGCTCGCCGCGGCAAGCTCTTCCGCCGAGCGCAACGTCGCGCGATTCTTGCCCCAGAAATCGATCTCGTAGCTTGCAGTGAGCGACGTGCTGTAAAGCTGGCGCTCGGACCCGATCGAACCCGTTGTGACGCCGGACGACTGCGAGGAGCGCGAGCGCGTGAAGCTTCCGTTCAGTCCAACCACGGGCAACAGTGCTGAGCCTGAGACGCGCGCATTCGCATCCGCCTGCACGATGCGGGCGACGGCGGCCGCGATATCCAGGTTGGAGGTGAGCGATTCCTCGACCAGGTCGGTGAGCTGTTTGGAGCGGAAGCCTCGCCACCAATCGACCGACGGCAACGCTGCCTGGGTGTTGCGCGAACCGGAGGTGTAGGCGGGCGGGATTTCGAGGCCGGCGTCCGGCCGATCCGCGCCGACGAAGCAGCCGCCGAGCAGCGGCGAGAGAACGAGCATCACCGTGCCGAGGCGAAAAACAGGCCTCAACGACGCCGAACGCCGCAACTGGGACCGACGCATACCGGACTGCTCACGCCACTTGTGAAGCACTGGGTTGGTTCCCGGCGGCACCCACCAACCGCCGGACGAGCCAGAAAACTACCAGCCAATGCAGACACACCCCAACCGAAAGCGCCGCCCCACAGCGCACACTGTGGACAAGTAAAGAGCGGCGGAACCATGTCCGGTCCCGCCGCCCTGCCTTATTCTGATTTAACGAAAGCCGTCAGTGGCTTGTCGTCATTTGCCCTTGTAGACGATGTCGAACAGGCCCTCGATGTCCTTGGGCGTCTTGGGTGCCGGGATGAACTTGTAGTCGAGCGCATCCTTCAACGAACGCTCGACGTCCTTGATCTCGGCATATTGCATTGCCGTCTTCGGATAGAACTCGTCGACACCCTTCTTGGCGATGTCGCGCGGCACCTTCATGTTCTGCGCGAAGATGTCGATCGCCTTCGGGTCCGAGTAGCCCCACTCGATCGCCTTGGCGTAGGCCTGCATGAACTTCACGATCGCGGCGCGCTTGGTTTTGAGCGATTCCACATTGGCGAGGTTCACGCGGATGGTCTGGTTCAAGAGTTCCGTCGCCTCGCGGGCGCGCGCGATGATCCGGATCTTGCCCTCATTGGCGGCTTCCAAACCAAGCGGCACCACCGACCAGCCGACATCGACCTGACCGGTCATCGTCTGCGTGAAGCTCGCCGGCGCGCCGCCGACCGCGAGCGGCTTCGCTTTCGAGCCGGCCTGACGCAGCAGCGTCAACAGTATGAGGTTCGACGACGAGCCGGGCGACGAGAACGCCACGGTCTTGCCCTCGGGAACATCCTTCAGGGATTTGTATGGGCTGTCGGCTTTGACGTACCAGAACAGTTCGTGCGCGCCGGTCATCTGCGCGGAGATCACGCGAACCGGCAGACCGTCGCCGTTCTTCACGTAAGCGCCGATGACGCCGAGGAAGCCGTTGGAGAGACCGATGTCCACGCTGCCGGACATCACGGCGGTCAACGTCTGCGCGCCGCCATCCGTGTAGAACGGCTCGATCTCGAGACCCACTTCCTTGAAGAAGCCCGCCGTCTGGCCGAACTCGACCCAAGAACTGTCCCAGAAGCCGCGTTGCGAGATTGCAACCTTGAGCTTGTCCTGGGCGTATCCGGCGCCTGTCGCCGCCACCCAGATGGCGAGCGCAGCCAACATCATCCTACGCATTGTCTTCCTCCCTGAACGCCGCCCCTGACCAGCTTGTTTTATGGCCGGATATTGCCCAATCGGGTCCGATGAAACAATCGCCGGCGCGGCCGCCACTTGCGGCACGAGGTCGCCCGCTGTGCGATTATCGAGCTATTGCTCGTCGACGATCCGCGTGCGCAGCACGCCGATGCCGGTGATCTCCACCTCCAGCACATCGCCCGGCTTCATCCAGAGCGGCGGCTTGCGGCTGTGGCCAACGCCTTCCGGCGTGCCGGTCGCGATCACGTCGCCGGGATGCAGCGTCGTGAAATCCGAACAGAAGCTCACGATCTGCTGGCACGAATAGATCAGCTTGTCGGTGCCGGAGTGCTGCACCTGCTGACCGTTGAGCCGCGTGGTGAGCGTCAGTTTGCTCGGATCGGGGATTTCGTCGGCGGTGACGAGCCACGGCCCCAGCGGACCGGTGCCCGGCCAGTTCTTGCCGGACGTCACCGAGAATTTCTGATAGTCGCGCACGCTGCCGTCGACGAGGATCGTGTAGCCCGCGACGTGATCGAGCGCCTTGTCGACCGGAATGTGCCGCCCGCCATTTCCGATCACCATCGTCAATTCACCCTCGAAATCGAAATTGTCCGAGAGCTTGGGGCGGATCATCTCGCCCTCGTGCGGAACGAGCGTGTCGGTGAAGCGGATGAACATGCTCGGCTGCTTCGGCAGATCGCGGCCGACCTCTGCGGCGTGAGATTTGTAGTTCACACCGGCGCAGAGAATTTTCTGCGGATTCGGAATGACCGGCAGAAAATGGATGTCCGACAACTTGTGATCAGGCTTTGCGCCTTGCACGGCCTTGCGGACGTCTTCGACCGCGTCCGCTGCGAGCATATCGCGCAGCGACACATGGCTTTTGATCGTGACCACGCCATCGCTGACGACGGCACCGAAGCATTCCTTGCCGCCGGCGATATAGCTTGCAAACTTCATGAGGCGGTTTCCGTCAGCCGTGGGTTTGAACGAACAGATCGTCGACTTTCACGGGCTTATCAATCAAGCCCTGATCGACCATGTAGCGCACCAGCGCTTCAAGCGTCGGCCGGTTCGGCTCGATGCCGTAGGGCCATGGGTCCCCACCGAACACCTGCTTGATCTCGTCGAGCTCGGCCAGCATCCACGGCAGCGTGTAGCGAAGCGTGCCACCGTAACTCATCTTCTCCTGGGTCCAGGCCTTTGCCTGGACAAAAGCTTTGTAGAGACTCGTCGCGACGAATGGATGCTTCGCGTAGGTGTCTTTGCGGATCACGACAAGATGCATGATCGGAAAGATCTTGGTGCGTTTGTAGTACTCCTTCTCGGCCTCGCGATAATCCGGATAGAGCCGCGCCACGTCAGGGTGCGCGCCGAACGATTCCGGTTCGCCGACGCCGATCAGTGCCTGGATCTCGCCGTCGGCCAGCAATTTGCTCAGCGACTTGCCTGATGTGTTCGCCGCAATCGAGACCGGCCGCACCGTCGGCAGGATCGTCGGGTTGCCGTGCTGCTTCGGTGTGTTGATGTCGCCTTCGATCCATTCGACCTTGGAGAAGTCGACGCCGTACTCATCCTTCAGCAAACCACGCTGGAACAGCGCCGCCGTCATCGTGTAGCGCGGCACGCCGATCCGTTTGCCTTCCAGATTCTTCGGCGACTTGATGTGCTTCTTGTTGATGTAGATGAAGCCGTGGCGGAACACGCGCGATGCGAACACCGGCAGCGCCACAAACGGGCATTGTCCGGCCGAGAAGCGCGAGATGTACTCCGACGACGAGAACTCGCAGACGTCGAACTCCTGCCGCGCCGCCATCCGGTCGAAAATGACGCGCGGGTCATCCTGCACGAGAAAATTCAGATCGACGCCTTCAACCTGAACGTCGCCCGTATAGAGCGCGAGCATGCGGTCATAGAGACCGCACGCGAAAGTCAGCGGCACTTTGGACATTCAAACTCCCCACCCGAACGCGAGCCTGGTCCGGGCCGCGACTGTCGGTACCAGTGTAACAAATCCGGCCTCGGGTGGCCGTCCGCGAGGTGGCCGCGGCACTGACCCAGTATTCCGCCGAGGAAGCGGAGGACGTCGCGCTCACGCCAGATCAACGCCCCGAGGAATCGGCACAGACTGCGACGTTTTTCCTTCTATCTTCAAAGACATCCAGCCTGCCCATTGACACTGTCCACACTGATCCACAGCCCTACGGCGAAGGAAAGGAACTGTTCACCTACGCGTCGCATTGATGCCGCATACGGGAATGATACCGCACCCTAGTGGGGGCCCATTCCTTTAGGAGCCCGAAATGCAGAATCTCGAATCGGTGGGTGGCCGTTCCCATTATTACGTCGTTTATGACGGCGGATGGCTCATCCAGTGCGACGGTGAGAATTCCGAGCCATACCAGGATAAGCAGGACGCGTTCCGCGACGCAGTGGCCCTCGCCCACCTCGACACCCGCAATGGCCGCGAAGCCCACGTCATCGTGCAAAGCGACGACTGTTTGTTCCGCCCGGCATGGGATTCGAGCCGCGATACCTACCCGCCGCCTCTGGTTCCCGAACTCTGAGAAATCTGCTGGTATTCCAGGCAGATTCCGTTAACGATCGCGCATCAGCGTTGATCGTTTGAGGGCTGGCGTCCGTGTCGCGATGCAATAGAATGCGCCGCGACGCAGACGAGACAATCATGCCAGCAAGGCCCTCGTCATGACTGACTTCACTCTGGTACCCGGCACGCAGCCCGGCTCACGAAATCAGCGCGCGATGGATCATTCGCCGCGCGTGCTGATCGTCGAGGACGAGCTGTTGGTGGCGTGGCATCTGGAATCGCTCGTGCGAGACCAACACCTCGAGGTGTGCGGGCTCGTCCCGGACGGCCAGGGCGCCATTGAGCAGGCGGCCGATCTGGACGTCGATCTGATCCTGATGGACATCCGGTTGGCCGGCCGGATGGACGGCATCGAGGCGGCGCGCAGAATTCGCGAAAGCCGCAAGACGCCGATCATTTTCATCACAGCGCACGGCGATCCGCAGACGCGGATGCACATCGATCAGATCATGCCCGGCGTGCCGGTGCTCGCGAAGCCGGTCTCGAAAGACCGGCTTCGGGATGCGATTGCGTCGGTGTTGAAGCTCTAGCTCGTCAGGTTACGGCCGTCGGAGCCAGCGCCTCGATGTCGGTGACGACGTCGATGATCACCGGGCGATTGGCGGCGAGACCCTGCGCGAGCGCAGCGGGCAGGTCCTTCGGATTCTCCACGCGGATACCCACCGCGCCCATCTCCTCGGCGATTCGCGCGAAGTTCGTCTTCCTGAACGTCCAAAGCTCGCGCGCCTGTTCGGTTTGCGTGCCGCCGTAGACGCGATCGAACCCGCGCTTGGACTGATTGCCGCCGCCGTTGTTGTTCACGACCGTCACGGCGTTGATCTTCCAGCGCACCGCCGTCTCAATGTCGCCGATGTGGTACCAGAAGCCCGCATCGCCGGTGAACGTGACGACAGGACGATCCGGCGCGCCGCACTTGGCGCCGAGCCCTGCCGGAAACGCCCAGCCGAGATGGCCGGCGGAGCGCATGTAGCTCTGCTTGTCGGTGCGCAGATCGTACATGCCGCCCATCCACATGCCGGCGTGGCCGGTGTCGACGCAAACGATGGCGTCATCCGGCACATGCTTCGACAGCTCGTGGCACATGCGCGCCGGATGAATCGGCATCTGATCGGATTCCAGCATCGGCTTGTACTTGGCGTACCACTCCTTGACGATGCCTTGCGCCTGCGCGACCCACGCCTTGCGCTTGGCCGCCGTGGACTTGTCGCAAGCCGCGAGCATCTTCGTGAGCGTCACCTTGGCGTCGCCCTGCACCCGCGCCTGAAGCGGATAGTTCATGCCGAGCGCCTCCGGATCGATGTCGATCTGAATCGCCGGCGTGCCGATCTTGGGAACCGCCCAGAAGTGCGTGGTCATGCCGCCGGTCGTGGTGCCGATGAAGCAGACGAGATCGGCGGCGTTGACGACCTTGTTGGCGCTCTCGCGCGAATAGGTGCCGACCACGCCGCAGGACAGCGGATGAACGCCGGGGATCGTGTCCTTGCCGTTGAGCGAGGTGACGACCGGAATCTGCAATGCCTCGGCGAGCGCGATGAGTTCGCGCCCGGCGCCCGAGTGCTTCACGCCGCCGCCTGCGACGATCACGGGACGCTGCGCCTGCTGCAAAATGTGCAACGCCGTCAGCACGCTTCCTTGATCAGGCTCCGGCCGGAACGGCGGGACGATCCCGAATTCGGTCTCGACCATCGGCTCCATCTCGCCTTCCTCGCCGTCGACCTGGCCTTCGTTGCCGCGGAATTGCAGATGCACCGGACCCGGACGTCCGGTGGTCGCGACGCGGAACGCCTGCCGCACCATGTCGGGGAAGCGCGTCACGTCATCGACGGTCGCGTTCATCTTGGTGACCGGCTCGAACGCCGGCACGTCGTCGACCTCCTGATAGACCTGCCGGAATTTCGTCTTCGGCTCGCGTCCGCCGGTGAAGGCGATGACCGGCGAGTGCGCCAGCCACGCATCGCGCAGGCCCGCGGCGAGATTGAGCGCGCCGATCACCTGCGCCATGCAGATGCCCGGCTTGCCGGTCGCGCGTGCATAACCGTCAGCCATGTAGGCCGCGGTCGCCTCGCTGTGAACGTGAAGGCGCTTGATCTTGGTGCGCGTCTCCATCACCGCGAAGGTTTTGCGTAAGACCGCGGGAACGTGGAAGACGTGCGTGACGCCGTAGGCCTCGAGCATGTCGGCCATACATTCCGCGCCGAGCATTTTCCGATTGTGTCCGACCGTAGCCATTGTGTTCGACCTCAAACTTGAAAGGACCAGCGCCCGCGTTCAGCGCGGGCGCGCTTGTTCGATAAATGGCGTTACTTGATCGCCAACGGATTGACGGGCGAGCCGACCGCGCCCGTGATCGGGATCGCGGGCGCGACGAACAGGAACTCGTAGACCTTGTCGGCCTCGCAATCGTCCGCGAGCGCCTTGAGCTCGAAGATCTCGCCCATCGTCATGCCCATGATCGGGATGGTGATCCAGTGCCAGGGCTGGTTGATGCCGTCCTCGGTCTGGTTCGGACGGACCTCGCAGCCCCAGGTGTCGCTCGCGAGCGCCGCAAGCTCGGTGTCCTTGACGAAGTCGAGCGTCTCGAACGCGAAGCCCGGAGCGTCGCCGCCCGGATAACCGTCCCAGCTTCCGGCCTTCTGGCAGCGCTCCATCATGCCGGTGCGGACGATGACGTAGTCGCCGCGCTTGAGTTCGGTCTTCTGCTTCTTCGCGGTGTTGTAGAGGTCTTCGTTGGTGATGCCGTAGCCGTCGTCGAGCGACTCGACGCCCTTGTAGCGCGCCACGTCGAGCAGCACGCCGCGGCCGACCATCTTGTTCTTGGTCTTCTCGATGCCGCACTTCTGCGCGCCGGCCGACGTCACCTCGCGGCAGTCGTAGCCGTTCCACATGTAATTCTCATAGAAGACGTGCCCGAGGCCGTCCCATTGCGTGCCGCACTGGAGCGGCATCGTCACCATGTCGTCGGCGGCGCGGATGCCGCGCTTGTCGAGCACGCCCGAATAAGCATCGGTGCCGGTGCGCAGCATGGTGTGGATCGGATTGGTGCGGCCCATCGACGGATACTTGCTCTTCGCGCCCTGCGGCCCGGTGTGATCGAAGTTGAGCGCGAGCGAAATCACCTTGCCCTTCTTCACCAGCTTCGCCGCGTTGATGATGTCCTCCGCCGACGTGTAGTTCAGCGTGCCGATCTCGTCGTTCGGGCCCCACTTGCCCCAGTTCTTATACTTCTCGGCGGCGGCGCTCATGTCCTTGCGATTGACCTTCTTGGCGCTCATCGGGCGTTTCCTTTCAGTTGATAGAATGAGGGGAGATCAGGCCGGACGCTGCGGCGAGCGGAAGCCGGCGGCGAGAAACGGGATCATGTGACGCAGCGCGCGTTTGGCGTCGCCGGGGTCGCAACGTCCGCCGGTCAGCGCCTGAATGCGGCCGCTGTTGGCCATCGTGTAGTACATGGCGCCGAGCATGAAGTGGAAACGCCACTCGACCTCCGCGCGCGGCAGCTTCGGCAGCGCGTTCGCGATGGCGTCGATGAAGCGATGACTTGAGGCATCGAACGCGTTCGAGAGGATCTTGCGCGACAGCGCTTCCGGCTCGGTGGCGAGCCGCGCGCGGAGCCGGCCGAACGCAGGGCCGCCGTTCTGCTGTGAGCCCATCGTGAGGGCCGGACGGATAAAGGCGTCGAGGATGTCCTCCAATTCCGGCGCCCCGTCCGCGCGCTTCTCGGCCTCATCGAGCAAGCGCAGACGCGCCTCGGCGATCGGCGCGGCGCGCAGCGCGAACAATGCCTCCAGCAATCCGTCTTTTGAGCCGAAGTGATAGGCGATGGACGCAAGGTTCACCTGCGCCGCCGCGCTGATGGCGCGCAGACCGACGCCGGACATGCCGTGCTCGGCAAACAATTGCTCGGCGGCATGCAAGATGCGTTCGCGCGCAGACGCGGGCTCAGCCACCGCAGTCTTGCGCGCGGGCTTCGCATCGTCGCGCTGGGCGCGAGTCCTGACCAGTTTGACGTTCCCCACCTAGACCTGTCTCGTTGAGCGTCCGCAGGCGGGTGAAAACTAAACAGTCGTTTGATCAAGAGTCAATCCGGCGACATGCCGCGAATGGCCTAACGGCTATGCGGTTTTGGTGCGCTTGTACGGTGTTACCGCGCCGGGCACGCTAAGCAGCCATCCGCGGCATGGGATGAAGGTCAATGGGAGACGTGTCCGTGAAAGTCCTGAAATCCCTGGTCTGCATCGCCGCGCTGACGCTGGCCTCGACGAGCGGCGCGTTCGCGCAAGGCGCAGGCGACTACCCGAACAAACCGGTGCGCATGATCGTGCCGTTCGCGCCCGGCGGCCCGGCCGACATCATCGCGCGCATCGTCGCGATCAAGCTGTCGGAAGAACTCGGCAAGCAATTCTACGTCGAGAACCATGCGGGCGCGGGCGGCAATCTCGGCGCCGGTGTCGCGGCGCGCGCACCGGCGGACGGCTATTCGCTGATGGTCAACAGCCAGACCACCGTGATCAATCCGCATCTCTACAAATCGGTGCCCTACGATCACTTCAAGGATTTCGTCGCCATCACACGCATCGCAACGTCGCCGAATGTGCTGGTGGTGCATCCGTCGGTGCCCGCCAAGACCGTCAAGGAACTGGTCGAGCTGATCAAGAAGGAGCCGCACAAATACACCGGCTTCGCCCAGCCCGGCCTCGGCACGCCGGCGCATCTCAGCGGCGAAATGTTCCGCCTGTCGCAGCACCTCGATCTGCCGTCGATTCCGTTCGGCGGCGGCGGACCGATGATCCAATCGGTGGTCGCGGGCCACACGCCGATCGCGTTCTCGTCGCTGCCGCCCGCGGCGGCGCAGATCCAGGCCGGCAACCTGCGCCCGCTCGCCGTCACGGGCGAGAAGCGCATCGACAGCCTGCCGAGCGTGCCGACGCTGATCGAGTCCGGCTATCCGGGGCAGACCGGCGAAACGCCGGTCGGCATCTACGTGCAGACCGGAACGCCGAAGGAGGTCGGGGAGATCATCCGGGCGAAGGTCGTGAAGATCATCGCCATGCCCGACGTGAAAGACAAGCTCGCGGCCGTCGGCTTCATCCCGATCGGCGACACGCCCGAGGAGTTCAACGCCTACCTTCGCGCCGAGAGCGAGAAGTGGGGCAAGGTGATCCGCGAGGGCAAGATCACGGTCGGGCAGTAGGCGTTGGCTGAAACAAACTCCACTGTCATTCCGGGACGGCGCGAAGCGCCGGGCCCGGAATCCAGATACGGGCGCTGAATATGGTTCTGGATTCCGGGCTCGCGCCTGCGGCGCGCCCCGGAATGACGCCCCACTTACACCGGCAACCTCACCCCTGCCCGCTCCAGCCGTGGCAACACCTCACTGCGGAAGTACGGCAGCTCGTCGCCGTAGTTCACGAACGACACGGCAATGCCGGTGAGCCCGGCGCTGACCAGTTCGAGCAGTTTCTTGGTGACGTGGTCCGGATCGCCAATGATCGGCACGCCGCTGTTGCCGTGGGCGAACTGGCTGCGCTTGTGCGCAAACTCCTCCGCCGACACGGTCTGCGGCGTGATGTTGCGGAGCGAGAGAAGCTTATCGACCGCCGACCAGTCGGCCTGATCGACGACGCAATGATGGTGGTACTCCTCCGCCTCCTTCATGGTCGGACGGCAGGTGATGACGCCGACCGTATAGACACCAAGCTCGCGGCCGAGCTGCTTGGCCTGCGCCTTCACAGAAGCGACCTTCTTCGCGGTCTCGTCCACCGAGTCGCGCGACGCCTGCATGAAGAAGGCGTCGCAGTTGCGCAGCGCGAACGCCTGCCCGACCGGCGATGCGCCCGCGTTCATGATGACCGGCTGGGTGCCACCGTAAGGCTTCGGTTTGGCCTTCACCTTCTTCAACTGGATGAACTTGCCGTCAAAATCGAACTCCTCGCGGTCCGACCAAGCCGTCTTGATCGCATCGATCCACTCCTGCGCGTATTCGTAACGGCTTTCGTGCACGCGCTGCTCGACGCCGAACATCTCGAACTCGTCCTCGTTCCAGCCGACGACGATGTTGAGGCCGAACCGGCCTTCGCCGATGTGATCGGCCGTGACCATCTGCTTGGCGACGATGATCGGATGGAACAGCGGCGCATGGATCGTGCCGAACACCGTGATGGTCTTCGTCGCCTGGAGAAGCCCGCAGGCCCAGGTGATCGTCTCCAGGATCGCGCCCTGATAGTCGGTATCGCCGCCGTAACCCTTCCAGCGGCCGATCGGCAGCATGAAGTCGATGCCGGCCTCATCCGCTGCACGCGCCAACTTCAGATTGTCCTGCCAGGTGCCGGACCAGCGCTCCGGCACCTTGGTCACGGCGCGCCCCGACGAGCAGTTCGCGCCGAACAGCCCGATTTTCAGGCGGTTGCCGTGGTTCGGTGACATCCGATGCGGCATGGACGCAATTGCACTCGACAAGGTTATCCCCCAAGCTTGGTCGCCGGTTCTGACTGACGATAACGGGGAATGCAGTGCCGCGCATGTTCAAGTCGATCAACCCACTCCGCCTCGCCACGCATGGCGGCCCACTGGCGGTCGTACTCGCGGCTTTCGCACTGCTGTCTTCGGTTTGCGGCGTGCGCGCGCAGAACTATCCCAACCATCCCGTGCGGATGATCGTGCCCTTCGCGCCAGCCGGGCCGACCGACGTGTTCGCGCGGCTTTTAGCGATCAAGCTCGCGGAGCGGCTCGGCCAGCAGTTCTACGTCGAGAACATGGGCGGCGCGGGCGGCAACCTCGGCATGGGCGCAGCGGCTCGCGCGGCGCCGGACGGGCACACGATCCTGTTCGTATCGACGAGCTTCATCGTCAACCCGAGCCTGTTCGCGAAGATCCCCTATGACCCGTACAAGGACCTCGCGCCGGTGACGCTCGCCGCGGTGTCGCCGAACATCCTGACGGTCAACAATTCGCTGCCCGCGAACAACGTCAAGGAACTGATCGCTTTCCTGAAGGCCAACCCAGGCAAGTACAGCTTCGCATCGGCGGGTCTCGGCACCACGCCGCATCTGTCCGGCGAGCTGTTCAAATATTCGCAGCAGCTCGATCTTGTGCATGTGCCGTTCGCAGGCTCGGCCCCCGCCGTCGGTGCGGCGCTCGCGGGACACATCCCGATCGCCTTCACCGTCATCACGCCCGCCGTGCCGCTGGTGCGCGAGGGCAAGGTCCGCGCGCTCGCGGTAACGACGCCGAAGCGGTCGCCCGCTCTGCCCGACGTGCCGACATTGGCGGAAGCGGGCCTTCCGGATCAGGAGGCCGACACCATGCAGGGCATCCTCGTTCCCGCCGGGACGCCGAAGCCGATCATTGATCTCCTGCACAAGGAGATCGTCGCGATCATGGAGCTGCCCGACGTAAAGGAGAAGCTCGTCGCGCTCGGATTCGAGACGGTCGCAAGCACGCCGGAGGCGTTCGCCGACCGCATCAGAAACGAAATCCCGAAGTGGGGAAAGGTGATCAAGGACGCGAATATCAGGACTGAATAACCAATAAAGCGCCGCATCAAAAAACCGCGGCGTCTAGGGAGGATGACATGGGAATGCTCGCACGCGTGTGCGCGCTTGCCGCTGCATTGGCGGCGGCGGGCGCAGCGAATGCCCAGAACTATCCGAACAAGCCGGTGCGCGTGATCGTGCCGTTCGCGGCGGCAGGCCCGACCGACATCATCGCGCGCCTTGTTGGGCAGAAGCTTGCGGAAAACCTCGGCCAGCAATTCTACATCGAGAACATGCCCGGCGCGGGCGGCAACACTGGCACCGCGATGGTCGCGAAGTCGCCGCACGACGGCTACACGCTGCTCGTGGTCTCGACCGGTTTCGTGGTGAATCCGAGCCTCTACGCCAAGGTGCCCTATGATCCGGTCAAGGAGTTCGCGCCGATCACATTGATCGCGGCTTCGCCCAATGTGCTGGTGGTGAATCCGGAGGTTCCGGCGAAGTCGGTGAAGGAGTTGATCGAGCTTATCAAGGCCAATCCCGGCAAATACAGTTACGCGCAGCCCGCCATCGGCTCGACGCCGCATCTGTCGGGCGAATTGTTCAAGCTCACCTTCAATCTCGATCTCCAGATGGTGCCCTTCCCCGGCGCCGCGCCCGCCATCACCTCGACCATCGCAGGCCACACGCCGATCGCGTTCACCGCGCTGCCGCCCGCCGTCACCGCGGCAAAGGAAGGCAAGGTCCGCGCGCTCGCAGTGATGGCCGACAAGCGCGTCGCCGCACTGCCCGATGTGCCGACGCTCGCGGAAGCCGGCGTGCCGGATCAGGAGGCCGACACATTGACCGGGATCGTTGCGCCCGCAGGCACGCCGAAGGCCATCGTCGATCAGCTTCAGAAGGAGATCGCGAAGATCGTCGCCGCGCCCGATATCAAAGAGAAGCTCACCACGCTCGGCTTCATCGCCATCGCGAACTCGCCGCAGCAGTTCGGCGTACGCATCAAGGCCGAGATGGACAAGTGGGGCAAGGTCGTCCGCGCCGCGAACCTGAAGATCGAATAACCAACCCTGTCATGCCCGGCCTTGTGCCGGGCATCCACGTCTTTCTTTGTTGCCAAGGCGTGGATGGCCGGGACAAGCCCGGCCATGACGAACCGAGAGATGGGAGGAACACATGAAGGTGATCGTTCGCATTCTCACGTTCTGCACAGCATTGCTCGCGTCCAGCTCCGCCTTCGCCGAGCAATATCCGAGCAAACCGGTGAAAATCATCATCCCGTTCTCGGCCGGCGGCGTCACCGACATCGCAGGCCGCATGATCGCGCAACGGCTCTCGGAGCGGCTCGGCCAGCAGTTCTATATCGAGAACATCGGCGGCGCCGGCGGCAACCTCGGCATGGCGCAGGTCGCCCGCGCACCGGCCGACGGCTACACGGTGCTGCTGTCCTCTTCGAGCGTTTCGGTGAATCCGAGCCTCTATGCCAGCATGCCGTTCGATCCTGAGAAGGACCTCGCTCCGGTTACGAAGGCCGGCGGCTCGCCGAACTCCTGGCTGGTCAATCCGAACTTCCCGGCCAAGACGATGAACGAGATGATCGACCTCATCCGAAAGGAGCCGGGCAAATACAGCGTCGGCTCGCCGGGCGCGGGCACCACGCCGTCGCTCGCCATCGAACAGCTCAAGTACGATCTCAAGCTCAACTTCGTCACCGTGCCGTTTGCCGGCGGCGGGCCGATGACGCAATCGCTGCTCGGCGGCCATGTGCCGATCGTCTGCGGCGCAATCGGCAACTCCGTTGCGCTGATCAAGGACGGCAAGATCCGCGCACTCGGCATCACCGACAAGAAGCGGCTGGAGACGATGCCCGATGTCCCGACCCTCGACGAAATGGGCATCAAGGATCAGGAGGGCGAGACGATGGCCGGTGTGTTCGTGCCGGCCGGCACGCCGAAGGAGATCATTGCGCTTCTTCAGAAGGAGATCGCGGCGGTTGTGAAATCGCCCGACATCAAGGCGCGGCTGCTGGAGGTGGGCGTGGTGCCCGAGGGCAATACGCCCGAGGAATTCGCCGCCTATCTCAAGGCGGACATCGCGAAATGGCGGAAGGTGATCGCGGACGCGAAAATTCCGAAGATCTGAGCCGCCGATGCGAGCCATGCGAATTTGACGCGGCAGTTTCGTTTCCAAAGGACAGGGCTTCTGTCTAAAGTCGCGCGCCGCCGGAGAACGCGGCGCGCAAACGATTTTGACTAGGGAGACTGGAATGAGAATCTTGGCTTGGGCGCTCGCCCTCTCGTGCGGGCTTGCAACCGCCAACACCGCGCTGGCGCAAGGCGCAGGCCCCGGCGGATACCCGAACCGCCCCGTCAAGATCATCGTGCCGTTCGCGCCTGCCGGTCCAACCGATATCGCTGCGCGTCTGATCGCCGGCAAGCTCTCGGAAAATCTCAAGCAGCAGTTCTACGTCGAGAACCAGGCCGGCGCGGGCGGCAACCTCGGCATGGGCAACGCGGCGAAGGCGCCGGCCGACGGCTACACGATCCTGTTCGTGTCCTCGAGCTACGTCGTGAACCCGAGCCTCTACGACAAGGTGCCCTACGATCCGTACAAGGACTTCATCCCGCTGACCGTGGCTGCGACCGCCGCGAACGTGCTGCTGATCAATCCGGATGTCATCCCGGCGAAGTCGGCGAAGGAACTGGCCGAATTCCTCAAGGCCCATCCGGGCAAGTACAGCTTCGCCTCCGCCGGCACCGGCACGACGCCGCATCTCTCGGGCGAGCTGTTCAAGCTCACCTACAAGCTCGACATCGTGCACGTGCCCTTCCCCGGCGCGGGCCCGGCGATCCAGTCGATTATCGGCGGCCACACACCGCTTGCCTTCACGTCGCTGCCGCCGGCCGTACCGCTGATCAAGGACGGCAAGCTGCGTGCGCTCGCGGTCGCCAACAAAACGCGCGTCAAGGTGCTGCCGGACGTGCCGACGCTGGAGGAAGCGGGCTCCCCCGATCAGGAGGCCGACACCTTCCAGGCCGTGCTGGTTCCCGCCAACACGCCGAAGGACGTCGCGCAGTTCATCTATCAGGAGGTCGTGAAGGCGACGAAGTCGCCGGAGGTGACCGCCAAGATGGAGCAGCTCGGCCTCGAGATCATCTGCAACACGCCGGAACAGTTCACGCAGCAGATCAAGAATGAGATCACCAAGTGGGGCAAGGTGATCAAGGAAGCCAACATCAAGGCGCAGTAAAATACTCCGCTGTCATCACCGGGCCGGCGCGAAGCGCCGTGACCCGGTGATCCCGCTTAGGGGAACATCCGACTCACCTAAGCGGGATCGCCGGGACAAGCCCGGCGATGACAGAGAGAGCCGTGAAGACCAGCAGGTGTAACACCATGCGTATCGTCGACATCAGGGAAACCGCGATCCCGCTGAAATCCAACCTGCGGAACTCCGGCTTCGACTTCTCCGAAATGACCACGTCGGTGGTCGCCGTCATCACCGACGTCGTGCGCGACGGAAAGCCCGTCGCGGGCTTCGCCTTCAACTCGACCGGCCGCTACGCCTGCGGCGCGCAGATGCGGGATCGCTTCATCCCGCGCATCAAGAAGGCTCCGCCGGACTCGCTGCTCGATGCGAGCGGGAACAACATCGATCCGGCGAAGGTCCTCGCCTGCATGATGCAGCGGGAGAAGGCCGGCGGTCACACCGAACGCTCGGTCGCCATCGGTACCATCGAAACCGCATTGTGGGACGCGGTCGCCAAGATCGACGGCAAGCCGCTGCACCGCGTGCTGGCCGACCGCTACAGCGGCGGCAAGCTGTCCGACAAGGTGTTCTGCTACGTCGGCGGCGGCTGGTACACGCCCGGTCAGACCTTCAAGGACGTGCAGGACGAAATGCGCCGCCATCTCGATGACGGCTACACGATGGTGAAGATGAAGGTCGGCGGCCTGCCGCTGGCCGAGGACGTCAAACGCGTCGAGGCGGTGAAGTCGATCCTGCCGTCCGGCACGCTGCTCGCCGTCGATGCCAACTGCAAGTTCCAGCGCGAGGAAGGCCTTGCCTACGCGAAGGCGCTCAAGCAGTTCGATCTGCGCTGGTTCGAGGAACCGTGCGACCCGATCGACTACGCGCTCCTTGCGGAGATCGGCGATGCTTACGGCCTCGCAATGTCAACAGGTGAGAATTTGTTCTCGACGCAGGACGTCGAGAACCTCGTGCGCTTCGGCGGCATGAAGCCCGAGCGCAACGACGTGATCCAGGTCGATCCGCCACAAGCCTACGGCATCGTGCAGTACGCGCGCACAGTCGCAATGCTTGAGAAACACGGCTGGCCGCGCAGCGGCCTGTTCCCGCACGGCGGCAATCAGATGTCGCTCGCGATTGCCGGCGGCTTCGGCCTTGGCGGCGCGGAGTCCTATCCCGGCGTGTTCGGCGCCTTCGCGGGCTACGCCGACGACCACAAGGTCGAAAACGGCTATCTGAAACTATCGGATCGGCCTGGCATCGGCTTCGAAGGACAATCCGCGCTCTACGCCATCATGAAAGAACTGATCGCGTAGCGCGCCGCGCGGAAGCTTGCCATACTCGGCCCATGCCGAAAGCATCCAAGCCGACCTGGAAAGAACTCCTCAAACGCGAGAAGCCGCTGCTTCTCCCCGGCGCGCATGACGCGCTCACGGCACGGTTGATCGAGCGCGCGGGTTTTGCGGCCTATGTGATCGGCGGCTATGCGCTCGTCGGCGCGCGCTACGCGATCCCCGACATCGGGCTCGCCGCCTACGGCGAAATCAGCGCAGGCATCCGCGACACCATCGCGGCGTCGGACCTGCCGGTGATGGTCGACACCGACACCGGCTATGGCGACGTGAAGAACGTCACCCACACCATTCGCGGCTACGAGGCGATGGGCGTGTCGTCCATCTTCATGGAAGATCAGGTCTCACCGAAGCGCTGCGGCCATATGCAGGGCAAGGCGGTGATCCCGACCGATGAAATGGTGCGGAAGATCCGCGCCGCCGCGGGCGCGCGCGACAGCTCGGACTTCTTCATCGTTGCGCGCACCGACGCACGCGCGGTCTACGGCCTCGACGAAGCGCTCCGCCGCGGCGAAAAGTATCTCGAAGCCGGTGCCGACGGCCTGTTCATCGAAGCGCCGGAAACGGTCGAGGAGCTGGCGAAGGTCGGCAGCACGTTCCAGGGCGTGCCGCAGTTCGCCAACATGGTGGAAGGCGGCGGGCAGACGCCGGTGCTGCCGCCGGACGAGTTGCAGAAGCTCGGCTTCAACATGGTCGCCTATCCGACCACGATCCTGTTCCGCGTCGCGCGCACCATCGAGCAATCGCTCGCCAACATCAAAACCGGAAAACCGATGGACAGCGAAGCCGTCGACTTCAAGGGCTTCAAGGACATCACGGGTTTCAACGAATGGGCGCGCATCGAAGACGCCTACAAGCCGGCGAGCCCTTCGTCGAATTGACAACATTGCGTTCCGGGGGGAGCGTCCGCGCCGCATGACTGGCCAATCCCAAATCGTCGTCAACGCCGTCAATCATCTCTACCGGCCGCCGCGCGGAAAGCCCGTGCTGGCGCTCGAGGATATTTCGCTGGAGATCCGCAAGGACGAGGTGCTTGCGCTGCTCGGCCCGTCGGGCTGCGGCAAGTCCACGCTGCTCTATCTGATCGGCGGCTTTCTGCCGATCGAGAAGGGCACCATCACCTGCGACGGCAAGCCGGTGACCGAGCCGGGCCCGGATCGCGGCATCGTGTTCCAGCACTTCGCGTTGTTTCCCTGGAAGACCGTGCGCGACAACATCCTCTACGGTCTCGAACGGCAGGGCATGCCGAAGGCCGAACGCGAGGAGCGCGCGCAGAATTTCATCAACCTCGTCGGCCTGCGCGGCTTCGAGGATGCCTATCCCTCCGCCCTCTCCGGCGGCATGAAGCAGCGCACCGCGATCGCGCGCACGCTGGCGTTCGATCCGACGACCCTTCTGATGGACGAGCCGTTCGGCGCGCTCGATGCGCAGACGCGGCATCTGATGCAGAGCGAACTGCTCAGCATCATCCAGCGCACGCCGAAGACCGTCATCTTCGTCACGCACGACGTGCAGGAGGCGGTCTATCTCGCCGACCGCGTGGCGGTGATGACCGCGCGGCCGGGCCGCATCAAGACCATCGTGGACACCAAGTTCGACAAGAACAGCCCGGACATCTTCAAGGCCAAGCATTTCATCGACAAGGTCGACGAGCTCTGGAACCTGGTGCGCGAGGAAGCGATCAAGGCGCAGGGGGGTAAGGCATCGTGATGTTCACCGATCACCTTCCTTGTCGTGCCTTTCGTTTTCCGCAGCACAGCACACTCTGTTCCCTCCCCCCTTGCGGGGGAGGGTTAGGGAGGGGGGTCGCTGCACGTTCCGGACTCGTGATCACCCCCCACCCCATCCCTCCCCCGCAAGGGGGGAGGGAGCCGAGCGGAGTACGACGCTCGTGATGAACACAGCCGCAGCAACTTTCATCCGCTATTTGCCGCTGCTCTTGATCGCGGTGGCGTGGGAGCTGTCGTCGCGTCTCGGATTGATCTCCTCGCTCGTCCTGCCTTCGCTCAGCAAGGTGATCGAGGCGTGGATCGATCTGATCAAGGACGGCGATCTCATCACCAACGGCCTGGCGTCGCTCTATCGCGGCGGCGTCGGACTTCTTCTTTCCATCGTCGTGGGTGCCGCTCTCGGCATCGTCATGGCGTGGTGGCGGCCGGTCAATATGCTGCTGTCGCCGCTGGTCGAGATTTTCTATCCGATGCCGAAATCGGCGCTCATTCCGGTGACCGTCATCTGGCTCGGATTCGGCGACGGCTCGAAAATCCTGCTGATCTTCCTCGGCTGCATGCTGCCCGTCACCATCGGCGCGTACAACGGCGCGCGCGGCGCCGACCGCCAGCTTGTCTGGTCCGCGCGTAGCATGGGCGCCGGCAAGCTGCGCATGCTGTGGGACGTGGTGGTGCCGAGCGCGATGCCGGAATTGCTCAACGGCATCCGCACCGCGCTCGCGCTGTCGTTCATCCTGCTGGTCAGCTCGGAGCTGATCGTCGCGCGCCAGGGCTTCGGCTATCTGATCGGCTTTCTCGGCGCGAACGGCTCCTACGAGGGCATGTTCGCCGTGGTGCTGACCGTCGCCTTCCTCGGCTTCGCCGCCGACCGTCTCTACCAATTGCTCATGAACCGGGTGCTGGCGTGGCGGGAGTAGAGCACACCGAACCGCTGGCGGCTCGCGCGCTTGGCGCCGCGGGCCGGTTTGCCACGCGCTCGGTGGTGATCGTCGCCCTGTTGGCGGCCTGGGAAGTGTTCGCGCGCTCCGGCGCGGTGACAATGTTCGTCCTTCCGCCGCTGTCGCTGGTGCTCGAGCGCATCTGGAACGATGCGCTCAGCGGCGATCTGTGGCTCAACACCGGCGTGACGCTGTATCGCGCCATCGCCGGGTTCTTGATCGCTGCGGTTGCCGGCGTCGCGCTCGGCATGGCGATGTCACGCAGCAAGATCATGAGCTGGTTCTTCGATCCGATTATCTCGGTCGGCTTCCCGATGCCGAAGATCGCCTTCCTGCCGGTCATCATCCTGTGGCTCGGGCTCTACGACGTCTCGAAGATCGCGATGATCGTGTTCGACGCGATCTTCCCGGTTGTCACCGCCACCATCATCGGCATCCAGGGCGTCGAGAAGGAGCTGCTCTGGTCCGCGCGCAACATGGGCGCCAAGGAGCGCGAGATGATGTGGCAGATCATCCTGCCCGCCGCGCTTCCGCAGATCATGACCGGGCTTCAGGTCGCGCTGCCGATCGCGCTGATCGTCGCCGTTGTCTGCGAAATGGCAATGGGCGGCTACGGCCTCGGCGGGGCGATGATGACGTCGTCGCGTTTTGCGGATTCGCGCGGCGTGTTCGCCGGGATCGTCGAAATCGCCATCGTCGGCTACGTCATCGTTAAAGGAATGTCCGTCCTGCGCCGCCGTCTGCTGATCTGGCACCAGGAAGCCAACGATCCGACGACCGCCTAAGCGTCGCGGTTCGACTGGATCGTTTCGCGACAAGTTCCACCCGGAATGGTTAAACGCGTGCGTTAACGCGACACACGTCCGCACGCAGCGGACCGATTAACCACCGGCATTAGCCAATCGAATCACAAATCCGCACAGCAAGATCGGCAGCCGTTAATTTGGCCCGGGAGCCCTGAGGGGGAAGGGCCGAGAGCGGAACCATCATGCTGAAAGTCGTCGTTGCGGTCGTTATGTTTGTGTTTGGGGCGGCGCTGCCCGCGCTCGCGCAGGCGCCGGCGCAGCCGCCGTACGACAACGAGCAGATCGCACGAATCAAACAGGAATTGGATCGGCGCCGCACGCCGGATGCGGAGATTCCCGCGCCTGTTCCCGAACAACAGACAGACGCCGAGCACCCGGCGAATGTGCCCGCTCAGCCTTGCGCAACCTGCCCCCCGCCGCGGGCGCACTACGACAACGTCGAGGTTGTCAAAACCAGCCGCGATGTCGATCAGTCGCGCGTCATCAACACGCAATCCGTCGTCAACGTCCCTCCCCGCACCAAAGAGACCAACAAGCTCATCGTCCGCGAGCACGAAACCCGCAACGTCGGCGTCGTCCAGCACAATCACACGATCATCGAGAAGGAAATTCGCTACGTGAAGCGCCGCGCGCCGGTGTATCCGGCGTATCGCGTTCAGACCACGGTTCAGCCGGTCTGCCAGAGCGGCGCACTCGTCTACTGGATCGTGCGGCGCGGTGGCGAAGCGACGGTCGTCCCGGCAGAGGCGCTCGGGTACGGCAATCCCTGCAATCCCAGTCCTTGCAACTGCGGCGCCGGCACCGTTGCGTCGCACGGCTACGGGCCCCGCTACTCGTACGACACCTACAGCTCTCCGCGACGGGTCTTGATCCCGGAGCGAGCTCTCCAAGCCTATGGCTACCGGTAACACGCCAACAAGATCGCGCTTAAAGGGGGAATTCATGAAGACATTGATGATCGCTCTCACGTCGTTGACGGTGATGGTCACATCGAATGCATTTGCGCAGGGCAACGGCGACGCTTGCCACAGCGCGATGATTCCGTGCCTGGACATGTGCACGCAGCGACCATCGAAGGGGTTGCAGGAATCGTGCTCCAAGACCTGCGAGATGAACGCCAATGCGTGCTACAGCCAGATGTACGGCACGGCGGGCCGCAGCGCGACTCCGCAGGATGCGCTCAATTCAGGCGCGGCCGACACGGCGCCCAGGAAGTCGAAGGGCACCCGCTAACCGTCCGTTAGAAGGCTGGATCGTTTCCGAGCGGGCGCGGACACCAAGCCGCGCCCGCTCTGTTTTTTGCGATTGGCGCGCGGCGGGAGCATGCACACTTGCTCCGCCCACCATGCGGGACATATTCGCCTTTTAGCGCAAGCTGAGCGCCTTGCCTTACCCACTCCTGGATGCTCTAATTTTTGAAAATCGGAGCCATCCGGGAGGAATTCATGCGCTCATTGAAAGCCATTCTGGCCGCGCTTGCTGCCGTCACGATGCTCGGCGCGGGCGCAGCGCAAGCCGCCGACCCCGTGAAGATCCGCCTGTCATGGGTCGCGCCGGTATCCAACTGGGGCTCGATCCTTCTGGAGAAGAAGGACCTCGCGAAGCACCTCGGCAAGTCCTACACGCTCGAAACCATCCGCTTCGCCGGCACGCCACCACTGGTCACGGCGCTGGCCGCGGGCGAAATCGAAATCGCCAACTTCACCTTCTCGACGCTGCCGATCGCGATCCAGAACGCAGGCATCAGCGACCTCGTGGTGATCGCCGACGAGTTTCAGGACGGCGTCGAGGGCTGGTACTCCAACGAATTCAGCGTGCTCAAAGATGGCCCGATCAAGACCGTGAAGGACTTGAAGGGCAAGGCGGTCGCGACCAACGCCGCCGGCAGCGCGGTCGACGTCGCGATGCGCGCGATGCTTCGCAAGAACGGCCTTGAGGACAAGCGCGACTACACCGTGGTCGAGGCGCCGTTCCCCGCCATGCGCGCGATGCTCGCCGACAAGAAGGTTGATCTTATCACCGCAGTGCGGCCGTTCTCGCTCGACCCGGAGCTGAAGAAGATTTCAACACCGCTGTTCACCACGCGCGATGCGGTCGGCGCGACGCAGTTCTCGATGTGGACCGTGCGCAAGTCGTTCCTCGACAAGAACCGCGCCGCGATGCAGGACTTCATGGAAGACTCGCTCCGCATCGTGAAATGGTACCTCGACCCCAAGAACGCGAAGGAAGTGGCCGAGATCGCCGCGCGCGTCACCAAGCAGCCGCCGGAGCGTTTCGGCTGGCTGTTCACCAAGGAAGACAACTACCGCGATCCGGACATGAAGCCGAACCTCGTGGCGCTTCAGGCCAACATGGACACGATGAAGCAGCTCGGCTTCGTGAAGGACAGCCTCGACATCAAGAAGCATTCCGACTTGAGCCTGATCGAGGAAGCCAACAAGCGCCTGAAATAGCGGCGCTCTCTTGAAGTTTCGGCCAAGCCTTGAAATGAGACCCCGGCGCATCACCGTCGGGGCCTTTTTGTATCTACCGTTGAGGACTTTGGAATGCCGCGTCTCCTGATTCTGCTCACCCTGCCGCCGGATGTGACCGAGCAATACCGGTTGCGGCTCAGCAAGAAATTCCCCGAACTCACCATCGACGTCTGTTCCGACAAGGCGAAGGCCGAGGACGCGATCAAGGCGGCGGACATGCTGCTCACCTTTGGGCAGATGCTGAAAAACCTGAAATTCGACATCAAGGATGCGGTCAACCTGAAATGGATTCAGGCGCTCGGCACCGGCATGGACGGCATCACCGACCAGCCGTCGCTCAAGCCCAGCGTCACCATCACCAGCCTGCACGGTGTCCACGGCGCACCGGTCTCCGAAGGAGCCATCGCCGGCATGTTCACGCTGGCCCGCGACATCCCACGCTTCGTCCGCAACCAGGATACCCAGACCTGGGGCCGCTGGCCGGCCAAGCTCCTGTCCGAGAAAACCTGCGGCATCCTCGGCATTGGCGTAATCTCCGAGGCGCTGGCGCCGAAGTGCAAGGCGCTCGGCATGAAGACCGTCGGCTTCACGTCGAAGCCGCGGCCGGTGCCGGGCTTCGATGAGGTCTATGGCATGTCGGACTTCATCAAGCGCGTGCCGGAGATCGACCACCTTGTTCTATTGACGCCCTACACACCCGCCACCCATCACATGATCAACGCCGAGGTGTTCGCGGCGATGAAGCCGACGAGCTTTCTGATCAACGTGGCACGCGGCGGCATCGTGGACGAGGACGCCCTGGTCGCGGCGCTGCGCGACAAGAAGATCGCAGGCGCGGCGCTCGACGTGTTCGAGAACGAACCCCTGCCCCCGAACCACCCGCTCTGGTCGTTCAAGAACGTGCTCATCACCACCCATCAGGGCGGCTTCTGCGACACCTATGTGGATCTGGCCATGCCGATCCTCGAGCAGAACATGCGCTGCTTCCTCGATGGCAATCTGAAGGGGATGGTCAACGTCGTGCGTGCCGCCTCATAATTGATGACCGCGGAGAAACGGGGGAACCAATGGCCGACGAGCGCACATGCAACCCGATCTCCACCACCGAGTTGCAGCGCCGCTGGGTCGCTGTGCGCGCGGCGATGCCGGAGCAGAAGCTTGATGCGCTGATCGTCCAGGGCGCCAGCAACCTCGCCGGCACCGGCGGATACTTTCGCTGGTTCACTGGCGTGTCGATGGGCACCTCCTACCCCGCGACGATCGTTTTCCCGAAAGACGATCTGATGACGCTCGTCAGCCACGGCCCGATCGGCGGGGAGCGCAATCTCGGCGGCAACGATCCACACTGGCGCGGCGTCGGCAAGCATCTGACGACCGCGAGCTTCCCCGCCATCGACTACTGCGTCCCCTACGATCCCGATCTGGTCGCCCGCGAGATCAAGAAGGCCGGATATCAGCGCGTCGGCATCGTCGGCTGGAACAACATGCTGTTCGGCTTTGGCGACCGGCTGCGCTCGCAACTGTCCGGCGTGGAAATTCTGGACGCCACGCGTCTCGTCGATCCGATCAAGGCCAAGAAGAGCGCCGAGGAGATCGAGCTGATCCGCATGGCCGCCGAGATGCAGGACCAGATCCTGCTGAAGGTGAAAGACGCCATCGCCGCAGGCAAGAAAGACTTCGAGATGTTCGCCTATGGCCATTACATCGGCAACCTTCTCGGCAGCGAGACCGGCTACATGCTCGGCTCCTCCGCCCCGCCCGGGCAGGCGACACAAATCCGCGGCCGCCGCGAACAGGGCCGCGAGATGCGCGACGGCGACGTCATCTATTATCAGTGCGAGAACACCGGTCCGGGCGGGATGATGACCCACGTCGGCCGCTACTATGTGCTCGGCAAGGCGCCACAGGAGCTGGTCGACGCCTTCGGCACCATCGTCGAAGCGCAGGACAACACCATCCGGATGCTGGAGCCCGGTGCGAACTGCGCGGAGATCTTCGCCGAGCACAACGCCTTCATGCGCGCACGAGGTATGCACGACGAGCCGCGGCTGCATTGCCACGGCCAAGGTTACGATGTCGTCGAACGGCCGCTCATTCGCAACGACGAGGACATGCTGCTCGGAACGAGCATGAACATCGGGCTGCATCCCACCTTCGGCAATGCACGGCTGTTCGTGACGGTGTGCGACAACGTCCTGATCGATCCGAACGGCGAGATCGAATACCTGCACAAGACGCCACGGACGATCTTCGAGCTTTGAGCACGAAGCTTAGCGGGGCGTCTCCGCGAAGTTGTCCGTCTGGTAGCCCACCAGATGCAGGTAGTCCTCCCGAGCCGGGCCGAAGATATCCACGTTGATCGCCGGGCCGTCTTCGGGTGCAGGGCCTTCAGCCCAATGGACCGCGTTGGGCGGAATGCGGACCACCGTACCCGGTCCGCAGTCGAACACCTGATCCTCAACGTGTAGCTTCACCCTACCTTTAAGGATCATGAATATCTGATCGAAGGGATGGCTGTGCGGCCCCGGAGTCAGGCCCGGTTCAAGGATGTTGTAGGTCACCAACACCTTGTCGCCGCGGAACCCGCGCATGGTGATTCCAGGCCGAACCTGCTTGGACGGAACCTCATCCCACTTGTAGGCCTTCACATCGCTACCCATGCTCACTTCCTCCGTGCGGGTCGAATGGCGCGTATCGAAGCGACAACGCGTTCAGACCGTTCCCTTGATGCCAAGATCCACCAGCGTCTGCCGGGTCAACTCCCGCGCCGCGGTCCGGGCGGCCACCACATCCCCTGCGCAGATGGAGTCGATCAGGCGATGAATCAGGGCTTGGCTTTTTCGTCCCTGGTTTTGCTTCATGGACACGTTCACATAGATCAACGTCTGCAACATCGTCTTGTCCCAGATCTCGTGCAGCGCCTTGTTGCCGGCCGAATTCAGCAGCCACTGCGACAAGCGCCCGTTGAACGAAGGATGGCTGTCCGCCCGCTCGATCTTGCCGAAACCCGCATCGATCTCCCGCTTCAATCCGGCGGCGCTCTCGACCAATTCGCCGGAGGTCCGGCGAGCGGCCAGTTCCGCGGCATATTCGAGAAGGGCTAGACGAACCTGGAACAGCTCGAGGAGTTGCTGCGCGTCCAACGTCTTGATCCGGACGCCGTGCCACGGCGCCCGTTCGGCGAGACCATCGGCAACGATGGTTTGCAGCGCCTCGCGGATCGGACCGTTGGAAAAGCCGAACTCATCGCGAAGCTGCACCTCGCGGATGCGCTCGCCGGGCTTGTAGGTGCCGCTCAGGATGCGCTCGCGAAGGATATCCGCGAGCCAGGTGGTGCGGGAAAAGCGGCTCGCATCACCGGCATCCGGCACGCGCTCTGCTGCGGCCGGCGTCGAGCGCCGCCCCGGCGTTTTGGCAGCGGTCTTTGCTTTTCGTGCCGATGTTGCCGCGGACTGCGCGGTCTTGCGCTGTGACATGGTTGAAAGGCCGCTCCGACGTGAATTGTGCAACGGCGATAACAGCATGGGTATCGCCGTTGCAACAACCACGTCTAGAAGAACCGGCTCTGATAGCTGTGCTCATCCTTCTGCGCCAACGCCCAGCGCCCAAGCTCCTCGTGCCGGGCGAACCACACGTCGGGATGCTGCTGAAGATACCGGACGACCTCCTCGAACACCGACGTGATCATCGGCCGGCCGCCGAAATGGCAATGCAGCGTCAGCACCAGGAGCGACATCGGCTCGGCCTTGTGGAGATAGTCAAAGGTCCCCTTGTAGACGTCCCAGAGATCGCGCGGGCTGGAACGCAGCACGCGATTGTCGGTGAAGTCGCTGTTGGGCACCGCCCCGATGGGGCCGTGCTTGGTTTCGAGCTTGATCGGCAGATCGGTGTAGGTCACGTCGGCATGCCAGGCGAGCTTTTCAGCGGCGAGGAAGTCGACGGTGTGTTCGGTGAAGGCAAGGACGGAGCTGAGCCAACCGGTCGGCCGCTTGCCGGCCTTGTCGCCCAGGATGTCGAGGCATTTCTTGATCGTCGCGCGCTCTTCCTCGGGCTGCATATAGGCGAGCAGCGCATCTTGCGTGTAGTTGTGACCGCCCACATCGTGACCGGATTTCACGATCTGCTTGACGCTGTCCGGATACAGCTCCGCGCATCGCGCGTTGGTGAAGAACGTCGCCGGGATTTGCAGCCGATCCAGCGTGCGAATGACGCGCCAGACGCCGACGCGCGCGCCGTAGGTTGACCACGCCCGCCCCGCGAGATCGACAGTGCCCGGCTTGAGATGGGTCGTCTGCACCGAATAGTTCGGCGCTTTGCCCTCGGCCCAGGTCTCGTACATCACCGTCACGGCGACGGCGACGCGCTTTCCGTTTGGCCACGACAGGCCTTTGGTCTCGGGCATCGTTCTTCCTCACATCCGGTTTTGCGCGCGACAATCGCGCGGGCTCAAAGGTCGCAGCCCACACGATCGGGCTTGCAGTGACGATAAAATTAATTATTAATAAGTCAGCCGTCAAGCCACGGAATGCAAACCTCCGGGCGTGACGGCGCAGCCGATGCCGATCGGCCGACAGGGAGGATGACCATGCTTGCCGTACGATGTGCTGTGTTGTGCATGCTGCTGGTATTAGGCGGCAGCGCATCGGCTCAGAGCGCGTGGCCGAACCGCCCCATCCGGATGATCGTCACCTCCGCTGCCGGCGGCGGCATCGACTTGATGGCGCGCATCCTTGCGGATGGCTTGAGCCGGCAATTGCCGCAGCCTGTCGTCATCGAGAATATGGCCAATGCAGGCGGGCTGATTGCGACACGCGCGGTCGCCAAGAGCGACCCGGACGGATACACGCTGCTGTTCCAGGGCCCCGGACACGCGTCTCTGCCCTATATACGCCGTGACCCGGGCTACGACGTGCTCAACGATTTTGCGAGCGTCTCCCTGGTCACCCGATTCCCCTTGGTCATGGTGACCAACCCGGCGTTGCCCGCAAAAACCATCGCCGAATTCATCGCGATGGCGAAGGCCGCCCCAGGCAAGCACACCTTCGGCTCGAGCGGCATCGGCGGCGCATCCCACATCCCGCTTGAAGCATTCGTCGCGCAGGCCGGCATCGAGATGCTGCATGTGCCGTTCCGTGGCAGCGGTCAAACCACCACGGCGCTGATTGCCGGACAGATCGATCTCGTGGTCGATGGCCTCGCCCCACAACTCGGTCACATCAAAGAAGGGCGCGTCAGGCCGCTCGGCGTCACCACCCGGACCCGGACGCCCTTCCTGCCCGATCTGCCGGCCGTCTCCGAGACGTTGCCGGGCTTCGAATTCCCCATGTGGGTTGCTGTCTTCGCGCCGGGCAAAACGCCAAAGGCCATCGTCGACAAACTGTCATCGGCCATCGCGGCCGCCGTGAAAGAGCCGGCCGTGCGAAAACGCTACGAAGACCTGATGGTCGAGATCGTGGGATCGACGCCGCAGGAGCTCGACGCCTTCGTCGCCGAGCAGCTCGCCTTCAACAAGAAGATCATCGAGAAATCCCGCATCGAGGTCACGGACTGACCGGCGGAGTATGACGCGGAGGATGGGTGCCTTGAGCGAACGCAACAACGATCGAGCTGGCGCGGCGGCATTGCAGGAGCTGACGGCGCTCGAAATCGACTACTGGTATGACGTCGATTTCAACTGGGGCCGGCA
Organism: Pseudomonadota bacterium; assembly: GCA_040756555.1. GTDB lineage: Bacteria > Pseudomonadota > Alphaproteobacteria > Rhizobiales > Xanthobacteraceae > Z2-YC6860. The sequence goes on from JBFLYS010000003.1 coordinate 58,535, forward strand.
TGCCAGCGGATTCTATACCGATGGCGGTTTGTTCGCGATCGGCGAGTCGCGCATGCAAGGAACCGACGCGATCCGAGATTTCTATGCATGGCGCGAGGGCCGCGGCACACGCACGGCCCGCCATGTCGTCACGAATTTCCGCCTCGATGCGTTCGACAACGAGACGGCAACGCTCCGTTGCATTCTGCTGCTGTACGCCGCGGATGGCCAGCCTGTGCTGCCATCTCTGCCGGCAATCCTGATCTCCGACGTGATCGCAGAATGCGTGCGCGGCCCCAATGGAAAATTCGTGTTTCGGTCGCATGTGCTCAGTCCGGTGTTCATGGGCGGCGCAGCCCCGACCATCAAACCGTCCTAGTCGCCGCCCGGTCCCATTTCGGAACCAACGAAGGCCGCTTGCCCGGACGGAACGCGGCTTGCAGCAGCCTTGAGTTCTTGCATAAGCTCCTGCGCAAGAATTTTGAGTTTCGGGAATGCTGCAAGACATTTACGACGTCCTCATCATCGGCGGCGGCATCGCGGGAATGGTCGCCGCCAATCGCGCGGCGGAACTCGGCAAACGCGTTGTCGTGCTGGAGAAAGGCTCGGAAGAGAAATACCCGAGCAACACGCGCTTCACCTACGGCACGTTCCACATCAACTTCAACGGCCCGATGACGGGCGAAACGAAGCTCCTCGAAATCATCGAAACCGCCACCGAAGGCTACGCGCGGAAAGACCTGGCGCGCTCGCTGGTGAAAGCCGCGCCCCGGCTGATGCGGTGGCTGGGCGGTGAAGGCATCGAGCTGATCGGCCTCGGCCAGTACCACACGCATGTCCTCTCCCCTGTGCAGCGCACCGGCGCGGGTCTGTTCTGGGACGGCTATGCAGGCGACGTCACGCTGCAAAAGCTGGAAGCGAATTTGAAGAAGCGCGGCGGCGCGCTGCTGCGCGGCACGAAAGCGTTGTCTCTAAAACTCGGCAGTCCCCTCGAGGTCGAGGCCGAACAGACACAGAAAAAGGTCACGTTCCGCGCCCACTCCGTCGTCATTGCCGACGGCGGGTTCCAGGCCAATCCCGACATGGTGCGCGAATTCATCTCGCCCGCGCCCGACAAACTCTGCCAGCGCCACGGCCGCACCGCGACCGGCGACGGCCTTCGCATGGCGCAAGCGGTTGGCGCCGCATCCAGCAAGGAAATGGGCAACTTCTACGGCCACCTGCACGCCCGCGAGGCCATGACCAATCCAAAACTTTGGCCGCGTCCGCAGGCGGACGATCTCGCGGCCGCCGGCATCGTGATCGACGCGAGCGGCAAACGCATCGCCGACGAGAGCTATGGCGGCATCTATCTCTCGAACGCCATCGCGCGCCTGCCCGATCCACTCAGCACCACCGTGATTTTCGATCAGGCGATCTGGGGCGGCCCGCCCGGCCGCGGCCACGCGCAGCCGCCCAATCCGCTGATCCCGGAGAATGGCGGCACGCTGCACAAGGCCGACACGCTCGCGGAGTTGGCGCCGAAGATCGGGCTCACACCAAAACAACTCGAAGAGGCCGTCGCGGCCTACAACAAGGCCATCGAGACCGGCACACTCGACAAGCTCTCGCCGCCGCGCGGCAGCATCCGCGCCAAGGTTTGGCCGATCAAGACCGCGCCATTCTATGCAATCCCGCTCTGCACCGCGATCACCAACACGATGGGCGGTATCGCGATCGACGGCGATTGCCGCGTGCTCGACACCGCCGGCAAGCCGATCCCCGGCCTCTACGCCGCGGGCTCGACCATCGGCGGCCTCGATGGTGGCCCGCATTCCGGGTATGTCGGCGGCCTGATCAAGACCGCACTCGGCCTGCACGCCGCCGAAGTCATCGCCGGTTTCAAGGCCTGAAGCTTGCGCGCGCTCTTTTTTCACCTCTCCCCGCTTGCGGGGAGAGGGAGATCACCGCCGTCACCACACGACTGCGTTTCAACTCAACACTCTAAGCCTGAACTTGCCTGCACTCCTCGCAGGGCGGTAAATTTCCGCCAAAGAGGAAACGCATCATGTCCAGGCCCAAAGGCCAGCTCAGGCTCGGCGCCTTCTTCAATCCGACCGGCCATCACGTTGCCTCGTGGCGGCACCCCGGCGCGCAGGCCGACGCCGGCATCAACTTCAAGCACTACACGGAGATCGCGCGCACCGCCGAGCGCGGCAAGTTCGACATGATCTTCCTCGCGGACAACGTCTGCGTCCGCGAAGCCAAGATGGAAGCGCTGTCGCGCTCGGCGCAGTACGTCGCGAATTTCGAGCCGATCACGCTGATCTCGGCGCTCGCTGCGGTCACCGAGCGCATCGGCCTCACCTGCACCGCCAGCACCAGCTACAACGAGCCGTTCCACGTCGCGCGCAAGTTCGCCTCGCTCGATCACATCAGCGGCGGCCGCGCCGGCTGGAACCTCGTCACCTCCGGCATGGCCGCCGAGGCCTACAACTTCAACCGCGACGCCCATTACGGCCATGCCGAGCGCTATCAACGCGCCAACGAATTCGCCGAGGTCGTCACCGCGCTGTGGGACTCGTGGGACGACGACGCCTTCATGCGCGACAAGGAGAGCGGCAGCTTCTTCGATCCCGCGAAGCTCCATGCGCTCAACCACAAGGGCACGCACTTCCAGGTCCGCGGTCCGCTGAACATCCCACGTCCGCCACAGGGCCGCCCAGTGATCGTTCAGGCCGGCACATCGGACGACGGCATGGACGTCGCCGCGCGCTTCGCCGAAGTCATCTTCAGCGCGCACCTGACGATGGAATCCTGCCAGCAGTATTTCAAAGAGGTGAAGACCCGCGCCGCCGACAAGTTCGGCCGCAACCCGGACCATCTCAAGGTCATGCCGGGCCTGTCTGTCTATGTCGGCCGCACCGAGGAAGAAGCGAACGAGAAGTTCGAATACCAGAACTCGCTGATGCATCCAGTCGTGGCGCGCGAAATCCTTTCGACCGTGCTCGGAAACGTCGATCTGTCGGGTTACGACTTCGACGGTCCGCTGCCGGAGAACCTACCGCAGTCGAACGCGAGCCAGAGCACGTTCAAATACGTCACCGAGCTTGCGAAGAAAGACAACCTCACCATGCGCCAGATCGCGCAGGTCGTCGCCGGCGCGCGCGCCAAGATGGTGGTGAAAGGCACCCCGAAGCAGGTCGCCGATCACGTGGAGCGATGGTTCGTCGAGGAAGCCGCCGACGGCTTCAACATCATGCCGCCATACCTCCCCGGCTCGCTGAACGACTTCGTCGAACTGGTGATCCCCGAGTTGCAGCGCCGCGGCCTGTTCCGCACCGAATACACCGGTCGGACCTTGCGCGAGCACCTTGGCCTGCCGCGCCCGCCGAGCCGCTACGCCGACCAGACCCGCGAAGCGGCGCAGTAAGCTCGTGAGTTGTTTCGCTGAAATTTTCGTCGCTCGCACGTCATCAGCAGTGCGCCCCCTCCCCCCTTGCGGGGGAGGGTTGGGGTGGGGGGTGCTCGCAAGCACCGACGCCTATTGCTCACCCCCCTCCCTAGCCCTCCCCCGCAAGGGGGGAGGGAACAGAGCGGAGTTCGTCGCGAAGACTTGCGCTCACTTGGAATCTAAATGACCGACACCCCGCTCATCATCCCTTCGCTCGGCGCGATCTATCAAACACTCGCCCCCTGGGTCGAAGCCCTCCTTCGCTTCATCGTCGGCATGGCGATCGTCCCGCACGGCATGCGCATGTGCCTCGGCTATTTCAAAGGCACCGGCATTCCGATCTCCAGCATCCAGGGCGTCGCCGAGCTGTTCGACCGCAAGGGCTACAGGCCCGGCAAGCTCTGGGCCTATGGCGTCATGCTCACGCAGTTCGTTGCCGGGCCCTGCGTTGCGCTCGGCCTGTTCACGCGGCCGATGGCGGTCCCCTATTTCATCCTGATGGCGCTCTCGGCCTACGATCACGCCAAGTACGACGGCTACTTCTGGAACAGGTCGGGCATCGAATACCCGCTGATGTGGGCGGTCGCCGTGCTCTACTTCCTCGTGCATGGCGGCGGGCCGATCTCGCTCGATCATCTCCTGCTCGGCCGCGCGTTTTGATGCTACGCTCCACGCGGGCGGCACTCAGAAAAATGCTGGAGGAAACACGTGGCTGATCCGTTGGCTCAGGCGAAACATGATTTGGCGATTGCGAACCGCATCGTCTCCGTCGAGGGCATCATCGACGCATTCGGTCACGTCAGCATGCGGCATCCGACCAAGCCGGACCGCTTTCTGATCTCACGCTCGCGTTCGCCCGAGGTGGTCGAGGCCACCGACATCTACGAATACACGCTCGATGCCGAGCCGGTGACGCCGCTGCCGAACGGCATCCGCGGTTACGGCGAGCTCGTGATCCACAGCGAGATTTACAGAGCGCGGCCCGACGTGAACGCCGTCGCGCACCATCACGGCATGGCGTTCCTGCCGTTCTGCAACACCGGCAAGAAGCTCGAGGCGCTCTATCACATGGGCGCGCAGATCGGCGACGAGGTTCCGTTCTGGGACAGCCGCGACGAATTCGGCGACACCTGCCTGCTCGTTCTGAAGCCGGAGGAAGGCCGTTCGCTCGCCAAGGCGCTTGGTCCGAACTGGATCGTGCTGATGCGCCGCCACGGTGTCACGGTCGCGGCGAAGACGCTCCAGAACCTCGTGTTCCGCTGCATCTACTCCTATCGCAACGCTGAGCTTCAATTGATGGCCGAGCGCCAGGGCGACATCAGCCCACTGACGCCCGGCGAAATGACAATGGCGATGGACCGGAACCTGGAGCCGCGCCCGCAAGCACGCGCGTGGGAATACTGGTGCACGCGCCTCAAAAAGAAGGGCGAACTCCCCGCCCCGCTCAAGGCGGCGAAGAAGAGCAGCGCCAAGCCGAAGGCCAAGAAGCGCCGCTAGGATCGCGCGCAGTCCATCTCCGACGGGCCACCTTGCGCCCGACCCTCAGCCTGCGAGAATGCTCCCACCAATAAAAAACATTCCTGGGAGTCGACGATGACGACACGTAGGCACTTTCTCAAGGGCGCTGGCGCAGCCGGCATGATGTTCTGCAGTTGCGGAATGCTGGAAGCAGCGCATGCGCAGAATGGCGGCCGGCGTCTGCCGGTCACGATCAAAGGCAAGCGCATCAAGACCATCGACGTCCACTCGCACTGCCTGTTCCGCGAGTCTCTCGACCTGATGGGTGAAGAAGCGGCCAATGTGATCCCGAAGACCAAGGGAGCGCAGGAGCACTTCATCGCCAACGCCATGGAGGCTCGCCTCAAGGGCATGGACGCGATGGCGATCGACATGGAGGTGCTGTCGATCAATCCGTTCTGGTACCGCAAGGACCGCGAGACCGCGGAGAAGATCGTCAAGATCAACAACGAGAAGCTTGCTGAGTTTTGTGGCGCGAAGCCGGATCGGTTCGCGGCTTTCGCCGGGCTCGCCCTGCAATATCCCGACCTCGCGGTGCAGCAGCTTGAAACAGCGGTCAAGAAACAAGGCCTGAAAGGCGCGGCGATCGGCGGCAGCGTTCTGGGCGAAGATTTCTCCAGTTCGAAATTCCATCCGGTCTGGGCCAAAGCGGAAGAACTCGGCGCAGTGCTGTTCATTCACCCGCAGAGCACGCCGCAACTCGCGAGCCGCTTCAAGGGCAACGGCTGGCTATCGAACACCATCGGCAATCCACTCGACACCACCATCGCACTTCAACACCTGATCTTCGAAGGCACCCTCGACAAATATCCCGGTCTGAAAATCGTTGCGGCACACGGCGGCGGTTACCTGCCCTCCTATGCGCCCCGCTCGGACCACGCCTGCTTCGTTTCGCCGGAGAACTGCGATCCGAACATCAAGCTCAAGAAGAAGCCGACCGAGTACCTGAATCAGCTCTATTTCGACGCGCTGGTGTTCACGCCCGAGGCTCTGCGCCATCTGGTGGCGCAGGTGGGCGCAAGCCAGATCATGCTCGGCACCGACCATCCTATTCCGTGGGAGGAGCATCCGGTGGACCACGTCTTCGCCACCACGACGCTCTCCGACAAGGACAAGGCTGCGATCCTGGGCGGCAATGCGGCCCGCCTGTTCGGCATAAAGACGTCATAAGGCCGCGCCGCGGCTCCGACCGTTTCATAAAAGCAAAACGGCCGGTCCAATGGACCGGCCGTTCTCAATTGCAGCAGCCGAAGCTACTTCTTTTGCGGCGCCAGATTGATGTTGATGTTCTTTTCCTGCGTGAACGACAGCAGCTCCTCGATGCACTCCTCGCGGCCGATGCCCGACTGCTTGAAGCCGCCGAACGGTGTGCCGAGGAAGTGCTTGCTGACGTCGTTGACCCAGACGAAGCCCGCTTCGACCGTCATCGCGGCGCGGTGCGCGGTCGTCACGTCGTTGGTCCAGATCGAGGCGGTCAGGCCGTACTCCACCGAGTTGACCTGCTCGAACATCGTGGCCTCATCTTTCCACTTCACCACGCCGACCACCGGGCCGAAGATCTCTTCCTTGAAGATGCGCATCGACGGCGTCACGTCGGCGAAGATCGTCGGCTCGATGAAGAGGCCCTTGGCGAGCTTGGGATCGGACGGCGGACCGCCGCCGTTGATGAGGCGCGCGCCTTCGGACTTGGCCGAGGCGATGTAGGACATCACGCGGTCGAACTGCACCTTGGAGATGATCGCGCCCATCGTGGTGGCGGGATCGGTCGGGATGCCCGGCTTGAAGTGGCCGACCTTGGCCTTCACCTTCTCCAACACCTGATCGTAGATCTTCTCGTGGATGAAGGCGCGGCTGGTCGAGCCGCAGGACTGACCGCACCAGGTGAAGTTCATCCCACCGATCAGGGCGCCCGCGACCGCATCCGGATCGGCGTCGGGATAGCCGATCAGCGCGTTCTTGCCGCCGAGTTCGAGCAGCACGCCCTTCAGCGTGTCGGCTGCGGCGCGCATCACGGCCTTGCCGGTCGGCACCGAGCCAATGAGCGCGATCTTGGCGACATCCGGATGGCTTGCGAGCGCGGCGCCGGCTTCCTTGCCGCCGGGAACCACGTTGAACACGCCGGGCGGCAGCAGGCCGTCGACCAACTCGCAAAGGCGGAGCGACGACAGCGGCGCCTGCTCCGGCGGCTTCATGATCACCGTGTTGCCCGCGGCGAGCGGAGCCGCGGCCTTGCCGGCGATGAACATGAAGGGGTGGTTGAACGGCACGATGCGGCCGACCACGCCGAACGGCTCGCGCACGGAGAAGTTCAGGCGGTCCGGACCCATCGGGATCGATGCGCCCTTCATCTCGGTGACGAGACCCGCGAAGAAGTCGATCTGCGCCGCAGCGATCGTGGCGTCCATGATCATCTCGGCAACCGGGTTGCCGCAATCGGCGGCGTCGATCATCGCCAGCTCGCCGGCGTTCTCGCGCAGCACGCGGGCGACTTCCTTGAGCATCTTGGCGCGCTCGAGCGGCGGGACACGCTTCCATTCCTTGTAGGCGCGCTTGGCGGCCTTCACGGCGGCGTCGACGTCATCCGCGCCCGCGTCCGCGACCTTGCCGAGCGACTCGCCGGTCGCCGGGTTCGGCGTGTCGACAAAGCGGCCGTTCTTCGGCTCATGCCACTTGCCGTCGTAGTAGGCGCCGCGCTGCTTCGGCAGGTTGAGTTTGATGCCCGCGAGCGAGGCAGGCGAGACCGGACTGTTCATGACAGATCACTCCCTTGAATCATTCTTAAATTCAGCGCCGAGGAACGCGCAGATCACCTGATCAACGACATGTTCGCGTCCGAGGAACGCGCCGATCTCGGCTGTTTTGCGATCCTACGCCCTGCTGGCGCGTCCGACCAGCGCGTTGGCCCCGATCGCAACGACGAACAGCAGGATCAGCAGCGCGTACATACGCGGCATGTCGAAGGTTGAATAGGCGTTGATGATCAAAAATCCGACGCCGCGATTGGAAAGCTTCGTCTCCGCGAGCAGCGTGCCGATGACGGCGACGCCGAGGCCGAGCCGCACGCCGTTGATGATCGGCTCGCGCATCGCCGGCAGGTAAATCTTTGTCACCATTTGCAAAGTGCTGACGCGGAAGCTCTGGCCGACGCGGATCAGGACCTTGTCGATCTGGCGCACGCCCGCGGCCGCGCTCAGCACGATCGGGAAGAAGCAGGAGATCGTCCCCATCGCGATCTTGGAGCCCGGACCGACGCCGAACCACATGATCATCAGCGGAAAGAAGATGATCTTCGGCGTCGGACCCAAGTAATACATGAACCGCTCGAACGCACCGCTGAGGAACGGATTCGCACCGAGTGCGAGACCGACAGCGAGACCGGCAAAACCGCCGATCAGGAGAGCCGTGAAGACCTCCGTAACCGTCACCCAGAGGTGGCGGTAGAACTCCGGGATCATCACCTTCGTCGAGCCGATCTCGAGCGCAAAATCGGGGTTCGTCAGAATCTTGATCAGCGAGCGTCCGATGGTGACGAGCGACGGGACGACATCGCGGAACAACAGGCCGGAGGCCGCAACGATCTCCCAGGTCACGATGATCCCGACGATCAAAGCGATCCTCAGCATCATGATCTGCGATTTCGTCGCCGGACCGCCCCGCCGGGCGGCAGCGGTTACCGGCCCGGTTGCAGCCATTTCTCGACCCATTCGGTGACGACGAAGAACACGACGCTGACGAGGATAACGAAGCAGATCGCGGCGTATGTTCCGGGGAGATCATAGCGTTCGGCGAGCTCGTTCACGAGCTGGCCGAGGCCGCCGAAATTAATCAGGAATTCGACGCCGACGATGTTGATCAGGGCGAAGATCATGCCGAGACGAACGCCGACGAAGATCGACGGCAACGCTGCAGGAAATAGAATCTTCCAGTAGAGCTGCGACGGCGTCAGCTTGAAGCTCTTGCCGACGTTGATGAGCACCTTGCGGGTGCCGGTGAGCCCTTCGAGCGTCTTCAGGATCACCGGAGGAAGCGCCGAGACGAAGCCCATCATGATGATCGTCAGCGCCGAACGGCCGAAGATCACCAGGAACAACGGGTACATCAGCACCAGTGGCGCGGACGCCATCGCCGCGATCCATGTTTCGGTCGCAAGGCGAAGAAGGTTCATCCGGTGCAGGAGCGCGCCGATCCCGATGCCGAACACGGTCAGCATCAGGCTCGCCGCCAGCGCCTCGCCGCAGGTGAGCAAGAAGCGCGAGGGCACATCCTCTTCCAGAATGATACGCTCGAAGCTCTTGGCGATTTCGGACGGATACGGAACGATGAAGCGGTTGATCAGGCCCCACTTGATCAGAAGCTCGATCAAAATCACCAGCGCGAACAAACACGCGATCCCGAACGCCATCGGAAACACTTGCTGCTTGATCGCGCGCGACGCCATCAGGCTTTGGCTCCGCCCCGCCGGGATTCGTCGTCCTTCAGGCCGCGACTCGCCTCTTCGCGCAGATCGTTCCAGATCTGCGCGACGTAGTGGCCGAACGCGTCGCTACCGACGATCTCGGAGCTGCGTGGACGCGGCAGCTTGATTTCGACGATTCGCTTGGTCCGGCCGGGCCGATAGGTCATCACCAGGATGCGATCCGAGAGCTGCACCGCCTCCGTGAGGTTGTGCGTAATGAGCAGCGTGGTCTGCTTAAGCTGCTGCTGGATTTGCAGAACCTTGTCGCCGAGCAGCAGGCGTGTCTGCTCGTCGAGCGCGGCGAACGGCTCGTCCATCATCAGGATCTTCGGCTCGGATGCGAGCGTGCGCGCCATCGAGACGCGCTGACGCATGCCGCCGGACAGCTCCGACGGATAGCGGCGCTCGAAACCGTTGAGGCCGACCAGATCAATGAAATGCCGCGCCTTTTCCAGCCGCTCGGCCTTGCCCATGCCGGCGATCTCGAGCGGAAACGCGACGTTGTCGATCACCGTGCGCCAGGGGAAGGTCGACTCCTCCTGGAAGATCATGCCGATCGATGGGTGCGGACCGCGGATGGTCTCGCCGGCCACGCGGACGCTGCCGTCGTAGCCATCCAGCAGGCCGCCCATAATGTTGAACAGTGTGGACTTGCCGCAGCCGGACGGGCCGATCACCGACAGGAACTCGCCCGGCATAACATCGAGCGACATGTGGTCGACTGCAACGACCACACCGTCCTGGGTCTCGAACTGCTTGTAGACGTCGTCAACGACGAGGAGCGGTTCAGCGCTCATTCAAACCGCTCCTTCGCCGTTGATGGCGACTAGCTGCCGCGATCGGACTTCTGGCCGCGAGCCATCGCCGCGGCCGTGGCCGGGCTGTAACCGCCGAGAATCCGCGCATCGACCACCGCGACTCCGCCGGCTTCCACCACGGCAATCGCTTCCTTGAGAGCCTTCTCCAGCTCGCCGGCGTTGCTGCATGGTCCGAAGCCCTTGGCGCCCTGGCCACGAGAGACCATGGCGATGTCGATGTCCGGATCGGCGATACGCTGGCCAATCCACTTGTTGTCCACCGGACGGTTGCGCGCGACGGCCACGCGCTCCTGGTGAACTTCGTCGTTATAGAACGAGCGATTGTTCGCGACCAGGAAGAGGATGGGAATGCGGTAGTGCACCGCAGTCCAGACTGCCGTGCAGCCCATCATGAAATCGCCATCGCCGCAGACCGCGATCGGCAGACGTCCAGTGCCCTTCAGCGCCAGCGCGGCGCCGACCGAGATGCCCGGACCGCCGCCCACGCCGCCGCCGCCGTCGGAACCGACGTAGTCGAGCGGATGACGGAACGGCCAGAATTCACCGTGCCAGGACAGCGAGACGTGGGTGAGACAGACCGTACGGTCGCCGACCACGTGACGCAGCACGTTGGCCATGTCGGCCGCGGCCATCTGGCTTTCCGGCGCCGGCTTCTCCTTCAGAGGATGCGGGCGCGCGGCATGCGGCTTCTTCGGCTTGGCCCTCGGGCCGATCTCCTTGACGAGCGCTTCGACCGTAGCGTCGGTCTCGGCCGGGATGAACAGGTCCACCGCCGGCAGGCCCTCGTAGTCCATGCTCCAGCCGTTGTGCAGGTTCTGGTCGAGCGACACCTGAATGATGGTCGCCTTCGGCTCGCCGCCGACCGCCTTGAAGGTGCCGCCGAGATCGACCCAGTCGAGGCTGAGAATGACGTCGGCTTCCTTGACCGCCGCGATCAGATCGTCGGTCGCGAAGGTCGCCGGCTGACCGAGGTGCAGCGGGTGGTCGGTCGGAAAGGCCGCGCCGATCTTGAGATTGGTGGAAACGTGCGCATCGACCGCCTCAGCAAGTTCGACGCGCTTCTTCCAGTTTGCTTCGCTGCGCGACAGACGGCCGGCGAGGATCAGCGGCTTCTTCGCGGCGAGCAGCAGGTCCGCAGCCTTCTTCACCAGCTCGGCGGACGGCCCCTGCGAGACCGGCGGCATGTAGCGCTTCGCGTCGATCGGCGGCAGCGGCGCCGGGAGCTTGCCCTCCTGAACCTCGGCGTCGAGGTTCACGTAGGTCGGCCCCTGCGGGATGGTGTTGGCGATCCAGTTGGCGCGCAGCACCGCTTCGCGGGCGGCACCGGCGGACGCCGGCTGGTCGTCCCACTTGGTGTAGTTGCGGATGATCGCGCCCTGGTCGGCAGATGTGTGAATCCAGTCGATCCACGGACGGCGCTTCATCGCATCGACCGGGCCGGTGGCGCCGAGGATGACGATCGGCATGCGGTCGCACCAGGCGTTGAAGATCGCCATCGTTGCATGGAAGAGACCGACGTTCGAATGAACCGCGGCGCCCATCGCCTTGCCGGTGACCTTGGCGTAGCCGTGCGCGATGGCGACCGCCGCCTCTTCGTGCAGACAAAGGATCATCTGCGGCTGCTCGTTGCCGAGGAAGTTCACGATCGAGTCGTGGAGGCCGCGATAGCTCGCACCAGGGTTGAGCGCGATATAGGGAATGTCCAGCGCACTCAGCGTCTCGGCGACGACGTCGCTGCCGAACTGCGGCGCGTTGGTGGAATACGGCGACGAAAGCCGCTCGACCTTGTGGATGTCAGGATCTTTAGCGGCAGGATTGGATTTCGGCGCCATTGTGCGGAGTCCCTATTCGGCCGGCCGTGAACACGGGCGCCGATAAGGGGGCGGAGCACGCTACGGACGCGGTAAAAGCGCCCGAAAAAGACCATAGCGCGCACCGCCTGTCAAAATCATTCTGGCTCGTTTGGCGGAAGGCAGCATCGTCTAGAATGCTGTATTATTGACGGGAAATTCACGGCTTACGTGCAGCGCGATCAGGCTGCGCGGACGCGGCCAAAGAAGCGCGCAACCTTCTCTTCGAGGTCGTGCGCGCGGGTGGACAGCCGGGCAGTCCAGCCACTCATTTCGCCAACGGCGTCCGCGCCCTTTCGAGCCGCCTGTTCCACCGACTGGATTTCGGTTGAAGCGCGGGCGGTGTTCCCGGCCGCCCGCTGAATGCTGTCGGCGATCTCACGGGTGGTTGCGCTCTGCTCTTCAACCGCCGAGGCAATCGACGTCGAAACTTCGGTCAATTCATGGATGCTGTGCGCGATGGAGGCGATTTCGTTGACCGCACCTTTGGTCGCATCCTGGATTGCGGCCACATGGCGCGAAATATCCTCGGTCGCCCGCGAGGTCTGGTTGGCGAGCGCCTTCACCTCGGCCGCGACCACGGCAAAGCCCCTGCCGGCTTCACCCGCGCGGGCAGCCTCGATGGTGGCGTTGAGCGCAAGCAGATTGGTCTGGGCGGCGATCTTAGAAATGAGGCCTACCACCGAGCCGATCCGTTCCGCCGCTTCGTCGAGCGAGCGGATGGTCTGGTTGGTGCGTTCGGTGTCGGCCACAGCGGAGCGCGCCATACCAAGACCGCGCGCGGTCTGCTCGCCGATTTCCTGAATCGAGGACGACAGCTCTTCCGTCGCCGCAACTGTCAGATCGACGCTCGCGCTCGTTTCGGAAGAGGCCGACGACGCCGAAGCCATGCGGCTCAACGTGTCGTTGGTGACATGCTGCATGGTGGCGGAGGTCACTGTCAGCGAATCCGAGGTTTCCTTGATCGCCTCGATCACCTGGCCGATCGCACCGTCGAATTCGCCGATCGCTTCGTCAATGACCTTCCGGCGCTCCGCGGCCAGTCTCTCGCGGCGCTGAAGATAGAAAGTCGAGGTCGTCGCAAGATCGAAGAACAGCGCCTGAGAAAGAACGCGCGTGCGCAAGGTAAAGGTGCTTCTCGATAGCCGATGCTTGCGCGCAAGCGCATCAATGGCAAAACGATAGAGCGCGGCCGTGCAATTGATGCGGGCACGGCCCTCGAAGCCGAGCACAGCCTCCTCATCGACGGTCTTGCGGCAGATCGCGATGTATTCCGCATCGAAGTTCGCGCTGAAAAGTGCGCGTAGCTGCGTCGCCTCGATGCTGAGGATTTCGTCCGGGTGCTTCTTGTAGAGTTCCGCGACCGCTTTCAGATTGGCGGCACCGGCGATCACCTGCTTGATCGCCTTCTCGATTTCAGCGTCGAGCAACGACGCCATGTCGCGCAAAATGACACGCGCGTTGTCGTCCAGCCCGTAGTTGGCCAGGCGAGCTGCGATCTCGGGTGCGACGGCCGGCAGATTCATCGACAACGATTCTTTAGTTATTGCGACGGGTATAGGACCGGAATGGTTGTCCGAGCATTAATGCGCTACCGGACTACCGTTTTATTGCGATGCAATATGCGCGGAACAAACCCGACGTTCGCGCGTGCAAAAGCCAAACATCGCCTGAATTATCAAATGGCGCTAAGGCTTCGTTCCCCAGAACACCTCGACACCCTTCCATAGGAAGGTGCCGGGGTTCCGAACCATGCCGTCGAAGGCGCGCATCAGGTCTTCGGGGCTGTAATAGGGGAAGTCTTCGACTCGGAAGCCAATACGACTGAACACCTTCTCGATCAGGTACTCCAAGTGCAGATCGAGTTTGGGCAATGTCATAAACTCGGGGCTGAAGGTGATCTCGGCCAGCACGACATTCCGGCCGCTCTTCATGACTCGAAGGAGATCGCGGCCGAACTCGGTCCAGTCGTCGGTGTGCTGCACAGCTTGCAGCACCGCGGCGCAATCGAAAGTGCCGTCGGGAATGTTCTTCGTGTAGTCCCACTGCCATGTGGCAAGCTGTCCACCACGCCCACGGAAGCCCGAGAAATATTTGTCGCGAGCCTCGTCGGTGATGTCGATGGCGCGAAGCTCGCCCGACGGGCCGATGCGTTCCTTGATGTCGTCAAGGAAGCCGCAGGATTCCAGCGACTCGCCGATCACCAGTACCTTGTCGCCTTTGCCCAACGCCATCTTGTCGTAAACCATGTCGCGGATCGCTGAGGCCTTGTCCCACATGTAGGGCAGGCCGCCGAGCATGACGGCTCGGCACCAGCGCTCCTGCTCCTTCGGATCAGCAATTACCGCACCGAAGCGGGCGATATCGTGCGGCTGCATCCAGTCCCACGGATTGGTGCTGTCGGGCTTTTTCATTTGTAACCATCCTCGAGACGAGACCCTTGCGGTGCGATGACCGCACAATGCGCCGCATGCTCGGGAGCCTGCGAAGCCTTGTCAACGCGTGCTCCACCACGGAAGATCGCTGCGGGGAAACGTTCGGGACCAACAACCGGTGATCGACAGGATTCTCGACCGCAGCGCGCGCATGATGGAGATGGCGCTGGCGCTTTGCTTTGTCGCGGCGGTGCTGCTCAATTTTGGAAACGTCGTCGGTCGCTACCTATTCGGCATGTCGCTCCTCGGCTCCGACGAGGTGCAAATCTTCATCATGGTCGGCATGACGTTCCTTGGCGCGGCCGTGGTGACACAACGCAACCAGCATCTGCGGATGGATGTGCTCGTGCGCTTCCTGCCGAAGTGGATGCAAACAGTGCTGCGCGTGATCGAGCAGCTTCTGCTGATCGCGCTCGCAGGCCTCGTGGTGTCGCAGTCTTACTTTTACGCCAGCCGCATGATGATGATCGGGCGCAAGAGCGACATGGCGGGCGTACCGATGTGGATTCCGCACGGCACCGTCGCGCTCGGCTTCGGGCTGATCCTGCTTCTCGCGCTGTGGGCGCTCGCTCGTATGGCGCTGCGCCGGCCGGAGGCGAAACAATGACCTTCGCGCTGGCTGTCGTTCCGATCGCCCTACTGCTGCTGGGCTTTCCGATCTTCATGGTGCTGCTCACGGCGGTGAGCGTAGCGCTGGTGTTTTTCATGCATGTGCCGCTCGCGGCGCTGCATCAGAACCTGTTCGCTTCGGTGAACGCCACCGCCCTTCTCGCGGTGCCGTTCTTCATCTACGCCGGCGAACTGATGGGGCGCGGCAGCGTCGCACAGCGGCTCGTGGATTTCGTGCAGGGCGGCGTCGGCTCCGTGCGCGGCAGTCTCGGTGTCACCGCGGTCGGCACGTCGGCGATCTTCGGCGCGATCTCGGGCGCGAGCGCGGCGACCGTTGCCACCATCGGCAAGGTGATGGTGCCCGCGATGCGCAAGGCCGGTTATCCGGAAACCTTCACAGCGGGCCTCATCACCGCGGTCGGCGCGATCGATGTGATCATCCCGCCGAGCATCCCGATGATCGTCTATGGCGCGGCGGCGGAGGAATCGGTCGCGCGGCTCTACGCCGCCGGCGTGATCCCGGGCCTTCTCATCGCCGGCATGCTTGCGATCTACGTGGTCTATCGCGCCAAGCGCGAAGGCTTCGGCAAGGGCGAACCGTTCGATTGGGAGCGCTTCCGGCGCTCGGCGGGACGGAGCCTGTGGGCGCTCGGCGCGCCGGTCATCATTCTCGGCGGCATTTACGGCGGCGTGTTCTCGCCGACGGAAGCGGCCGCTGTGGCCTGTGTCTATGCGGGGCTGGTGACGACTTTGGTATTCCGCGAGCTGGGTCTGCGCGACATTCTGGAAGCTGCGGCGTCGACAGTGATGTTCACCGGGCAGATCCTCATCATCGTCGCCTGCGCCGGCGTGTTTGCCTGGCTGCTGACGGTCAATCAGGTGCCTGCGCAAATCACGGCCTGGATGCAGTCGTTCAACATCGCGCCTTGGATGCTGCTGTTCGCGATCAACATCCTGCTGCTGCTGGTCGGCTGCGTGCTCGACCCGCTGTCCGCCATTCTTTTGCTGAGCCCCCTGCTCGTGCCCATTGTGAAAGCAGCGGGCATCGACACGGTCCACTTCGGGATCGTCGTAACGGTGAACCTCGCCATCGGGCTGTTTCACCCGCCGTTCGGCATCAACATCTTCGTCGCACAGACCGTGCTCGGATTGAAGCTCGAGACGATCTACCGCGGCATCATCCCCTTCGTTATCATCTATCTCATCGCCTTGGGGCTGATCACGTACATCCCGGACATCTCGCTTGTCGGTGTGCGTTACCTCCTGGCTCACTAAACAAAAAACTTCCTAGGGAGACGACGGATATGCTCACGATCATCGGACGGATTGCGGCCGCCGCGCTGCTTGGGGCCGCGATGTTTGTTACGCCTGCAAGCGCGCAGCAGTTCACGATGAAGCTGTCGTCGCCGACGATCAACGACGTCGTGCATGAATACTTCAAGGCGATCAAAACCGGCGTCGAGCAGCGCTCGAACGGCAAGATCAAGGTGGAGATCTATCCGGCGAACCAGCTTGGCCAGTTGCCCGCGGTCGTCGAAGGCGTCGCGCTCGGCACCATCGAAGCTGCGGCCTCCGCGAACGGCTTCTGGGTCAGTCTTGAGCCGCGCTTCCAGGTGCTCGACGCGCCCGGCCTGTTCGACGGCGTCGCCCACGGCGTGAAGACCACCAACGATCCGGCGATCCGCGCACGCATGGCGACGTTCGGCGCCGACAAGGGCATCGAGATCTTATCACCCGGCATCTACAGCCCGATGATGCTGCTCACGCACAGGCCGGTACGCGCGATTGCCGATTTCCAAGGCCAGAAGGTCCGTACCCAGGGCGGCGCCCCCATCCAGGTGGAGCCGTTCAAGAAGCTCGGCGTCATCCCGGTGTCGCTGCCGCTCGGCGAGGCGCTGCCGGCGATGCAGAACAAGACCATCGACGGCATGATCGCCGGCATCGCGCCGTTCACGGCGTTCAAATATTACGACGTGGCGAAGCCCCTCACCTTCCTGCCCGCGACCACGCTGGTCTCGCCAATCGTTGCCAACAGGCAGTTCCTGAAGTCGCTTGGACCGGACATGGAGAAGATGGTTCGCGAGGAGTTCCGCAAGCACGAGACGCTGTTCGTCGACTGGAACCTGAACAACATCAAGAACGGCGAAGAGGTCTGGCGCAAGAACGGCGGCGAGATCATCACGCTGCCGGAGGCCGAAGCGAAGCGCTACCTCGATCTCGTCGCACCAACGGCCGCGCAGGTGCTCTCGGTCAATCCGAAGACCAAGGAAGACTACGAGGCGTTCCTCGCGGCGGCGAAAGCGGCGCGCTGACACCGCGATGCGTTAAACGCACACGACCGATCTGTACCGCCTGATGGGCTGCGGCGCATGCGCCTGACAGTTGCCCATGGCGGGCAGGCCGCATAGGCTTTACGGGGTCACAGTATCAAGGTCGCGTGCGATGTCGGCGTCGGCGGAGGAGCGTATCCAGCAGCTCACCAAGGGCATGCTGCGCAAGAAGCTCTACGTGATCCTGTCCAAGGGCGGCGCGACACCCGAGCAACTCGGCGCCGTGCTGCCGGACCATCTCGAATACATGATCGGGCTTGAGAAGAAGGGCGCGCTGTTCGCGTCCGGTCCTCTTGCGACCGCCGATGGCAAGATGGCCGGCGACGGCCTCACGGTCCTGCGCGCGGCGAGCATCGACGAGGCGCGCACGATCGCGTCTGCTGATCCGTTCGTGAAAAACAACCTTCGCACCTTCGAGGTCCGCGAATGGACCGTGATGGAAGGCTCACTCAGCATCAAGGTGAACCTGTCCGATCAGTCGCTAGAGATCGCCTGAAAATATTTCGAGTGAACAGCAAATCGGACCGTTGGTGCTTCGGCGTGTCTCGCACGATGGATTGGTGGGTGGGCTCACATGCGTTCTGGATCGCGTCGAACGGCTGATGCGGGAGAATGAGCTACGTGCCGCGCCTCGCCGTCGCAGCCGCCCAAGAATACATCGACAGCCATCGCAACGCGCGCCTCGATCTGCTTCGTCGTCGGCACCCTTTCAGCGCCAGTCAGAATCCCAAGCTGGAACTCGCCGATCAGCATATCGAGGAAGAGCGCGGCAAGCTGCGCCGGGTCGCCTGGCCGAAGGTGGCCGGCCTTCTGCTGCTCGGCAATCCATTCGGCGACGTGCCTGTAGGCATTGGCAGGGCCAGCCCTGAAAAATCCGCCGGTGATAGCGGGGAATGTTCTGCCGAGTGAAACCATCAGGCGATGCAATTCGATGATCTCGGGCTGCAATACGGTCTGCAAAAAGGCTTTTCCCATAGCCTTCAGCTGCGTGTCGATCGTGCCGCTCGAGCCGCTGAGATCGGTAGACATGGACGTTTCCGCAGCCAGCCAGCGGACCACCTCCTGGAACAGACCTTCCTTGTTGCCGAACAGGGTGTAGACGGTCGTCTTTGAGCCCCCCGCCGCGTCGATGATGTCGTTCATCGAGATGTTCTCGTACCCCCTTTTCAGAAACAAAGTCGCGACCCGCCGTATGGTCAACTCGCGGCGCTGCTCGAGACTCAGGTTGCGGGAGTGACGAGATTTATTTTTCTTGAGCAATAATTTGGCTGATTTGAATTCGGCTTTGACGGCCATGTCACGTCCGCTCATTTTGGTGATCCAGAGCCTTTCGCGGGGGTATCACTGAATCCTTTGACGAGGCCAGCCTTAGCAGTGTAATCTACGTTACAGAATAGATTTCATACCCAGCACCGGTCAACGGGCGGTCGTTTGAAGTCGCTTGAACAACAAAAAAATCTCTTGGGGAGTGAAATGGAAACGATCGGTTTCGTCGGCGTCGGCAAAATTGGGCTGCCGGTCTCCGAGAATCTCATCAAGAGCGGTTTCCGCGTGCTCGGCTATCGCCGCGGCTCGCTTGCTGATTTCGAGAAGGTCGGCGGCGAGCCGGCGAAATCGCCAGCGGACATCGGCGCGCAATGCGATGTCGTGTTGTGCTGCCTGCCGTCAACCGAAGCGATGGACCAAGTCATCAACGGGCCCAACGGCTTGTTGAAGTCCGCTCGCCCCGGTCAGGTCATCGTCGAGCTTGGCTCGCATCCGGTGCCGGACAAGGAAAAACACGTCGCGCCGCTCGCGGCGAAGGGCGTTGCCTATATCGACGGTGAAGTCAGCGGCACGCCGGGCATGGTCGCAGCACGCAAAGCGGTCGTTTATCTCGGCGGCGATGCCGCGGCCTGCAAGAAGATCGAGCATGTCATCAAAGGCTTTGCCGACATGCAGCTCTACTTCGGACCGTTCGGCGCCGCAAGCAAGGTAAAGCTCGTGAACAACTTGCTCGTCGCGATCCATATCGCTGCGACCGCCGAGGCCATGGCGCTCGGGCTCAAGGCCGGCGTCGATGTGGACCTGATGATCAAGGCGATCGCATCGGGCTCAGGCGGCTCGACTCAGTTCGGCATCCGCGCGCCGTGGATGGCCCAGCGCAAGTTTCAGCCGGTGCAAGGCGCGCCGGCGCAACTGTTCCACTACTTCGACATGATCGGCGATTGGGCCGACTCCACGAACACCGCAACACCGCTCCTGAACCGCACCATCGAGGTCTACCAGAAGTGCGTCGACATGGGTCTCGGCGAAACCCATGACGTCGCCGTCCTGGTCGATGTCATCAATTCCATGAAAAGGCAGAAGTCATGACACTGATCCCAAAAGATACGAGACAAATGACCCGCGTGAAGAAGATCGCGCACGCGACCTATGAGACGCCCGATCTCGACCAGCAGATCGAATACTACACTGACATCCTCGGGCTGAATCTGGTCGCGAAGGAGAAGGACGCCGCCTATCTCGCATCGACCGTGGATCATCACTCCGTGGTGCTGCGCAAAGGCGGCGCCGCGCAATGCGTGCGTCTTGGCTTCCAGCTCGGCACCGACGACGACCTCGACGCCTTCGAGAAGCAGACGCAGGCGCAGGGCGTGAAGACGCGCCGGCTCAAGGATCCCGAGCCGACTATTTCCGACATGGTCGCCTTCGAAGACCCGAAGGGTACGTTCATGGAGGTGTTCAAGCGCCCCGAGCCGCAGACCCAGCGGTTTCCTACCAAGGGCATCGTCCCGCACAAGATCGGCCACGTCGCCTTCCATTGCGTGGACGTGAAGCACGTCACCAAGTTCTATCTGGACGTGCTCGGCTTCCGCGAGTCCGACTGGATGGGCGACTTCTTCTCGTTCCTGCGCTGCGGCCCCGACCACCACACCATCAACCTGATGGGCACCGGCTCCAACCGCCACTTCCACACCGCGTTTGAATTGCGCGACTGGAGCCACATGCAGTCCGCCTGCGATCTCCTGAGCCTCAATGGCTACAAGCTGATCTGGGGCCCGGGCCGCCATGGCATCGGCCACAACCTGTTCTGCTATCACCGCGGCCCGAACGGTCTCATCACCGAGCTGTTCGCCGAGCTCGACCGCATGAACGAGGACCTCGGCTACTTCGAACCGCGACCATGGCACCGCGACCGGCCGCAGCGGCCGAAGGTGTGGGCGAAAGATCCGAACGCCTCGAACTACTGGGGCATTATGCCGACTGACGAAATGCACAAGTAGGAGCAGACTGAACATAAGCGCGGCCCGCAACGACGGGCCGCGCACAGGGAGGAAACAATGCTGAACGTGTGTCGGAATGCGCTGCGCGCAGTCGCCGCAGCGTTGCTCGTAACCTTGCTGGGCCTCACTGGCGCACTCGCCCAAAGCGGCCCCATCAAGGTCGGCGTTGGCCTTGCCCTCACCGGCGCAGGCGCTCCGGCCGGCAAGATGATCCTCGCGTCGCTCGAACTCTGGCGCGATGACGTCAACGCCAAGGGTGGGCTGCTCGGACGCCAAGTCGAGCTGATCCACTATGACGACCAGAGCACGCCCTCGAGCGTGCCCGGCATCTACACCAAGCTGATCACCGTCGATAAGGTCGACCTGCTGATGGGCCCCTACGCCACCAACTTCGTGGCGCCGGCCATGCCGACCATCATCCAGAACAACAAGATGACGATCAGCTTCACCGCGATCGGCATCAACCGCCACTTCAACTACCCGAAATACTTCTCGATGGTGCCAGTCGGGCCGGAAGGCGTCGACTCCTTCTCCATCGGCTTCTTCGAAACCGCAGCCGCACAGAAGCCGAAGCCGCAGACCGTCGCGTTCCTGGGCGCCGATGCCGAATTTGCCCGCAGCGCCATCGACGGCGCCCGCGAGCAGGCCAAGAAGCGCGGCTTCAAGATCGTCTATGACCAGAGCTATCCGCCGAGCACCACGGATTTCGCGCCGATGGTGCGCGCAATCCAGGCGACCAATGCCGATATCGTCTATATCGGCGCCTATCCGCCGGACAACGTCGGTATCGTTCGCGCCGCCAACGAGATCGGACTCAATCCGAAGATGTTCGGCGGTGCGATGATCGGAATGCTCATCACCCCGATCAAGGTGCAGCTCGGACCGATCACCAACGGCCTCGTCATCGTCGAGACCTTCCTGCCTTCGCCGAAGCTGCAATTCCCCGGCCTCGATGACGTGATGAAGCGCTATCAGGCCAAGGCCGGCGAGCTGAAAACCGATCCGCTCGGCTATGCCTTCGTGCCGATCGGCTATGGTGCGGGGCAAATCCTCGCCAAGGCCGTCACCGAGACGAAGAGCCTCGATCACGACAAGCTCGCGGCCTACATGAAGACAGCCACGTTCGACACCGTGGTGGGCGATGTGAAATTCGCCGCCGACGGCGAATGGACCAAGGCGCGTCAGTTCACGACGCAGTTCCAGAACGTCCAGCCGAACAATCTCGACCAGTTCCGCGACGGCTCGAAGCAGATCATCCTCTGGCCGCAGGAATACAAGAGCGGCGAGATGATCTATCCGTACGAAAACGCACGGAAGAAATAGGTAACCGAGACACACTGATTACCGAGACGTGAAAAATCCCTCCCCTTAATCGGGGGAGGGATTTTTGATTCATGACCGGCGTACAAACGTCAATCGGAACTTTGTTCTCGTTTGCGCGAAGAAATGTTCTCGGTGGTCTTTAAAGAACGAGCCGCATCTCGCCTACGTTTTTTCGACCGACACCGGTTGTTTGTCTTAATGCAATCGCTTCGATTCCATGCGTCGAGTTAAACGCGTTAAGAGCGGATGTTCTCTCTAACGTCTCGTTCCGTTCTCGATTCGCAAAATCTGCCTGCGCACGCAAATCGAATTCGACGCAGAAATTTTCTGTTAACGGCGAAATGCGTTCAGCGATAACGCCGTGTAACTACTTACGTCGATTCACTTAAAGGCTGCGACGTTTCACTTCGCCATCGACGGGGAGCGATGCACCGCAGGCAGATACTGCGGACGCATCTCCGTGGAGCGCGCCTTGTCGTGGATCGGCGCGCGCGGCAGCGATGCCTTCCCCGCTTCCATCGTGAATGTGTAGTCGAGCGTGTACCACGGCGCCTTCACGCCTGGCGCCGGCGGCGTCCCGGTGTCGTGGCGGACATAGTCGCCGAGTAGCGCCTTGGTGACGCCGAACTGAACGTCAGTCTCGATGTTTGGGTCTTGCGGCACATAGACCTGCGAGATGTGGGTCTTGAAGCCCTCCTTGAAGATCAGGAAGTGCAGATGCGCCGGCCGCATGTTGTGGCGGCCCTGCGCGCGCAGGAGATCGCCCACCGGACCTGTGATCGGGATCGGATAGCCAGCCGGCAAAATGCTGCGGAACGAGAAGTGGCCGTCCTTGTCGGTTGTGAACTTACCGCGCAGGTTCATGTCGGCCTGTGTCGGATCCTGGTTCTCGTAAAGGCCCTCGGTCGAGGAATGCCAGATATCGACCTCGGCCCCCGCGACAGGATTGCCCTTCGCGTCCTTCACCCACGCATTGACGAACATCTCGTCGCCCGGCGTCGGCGAACGGACGATCGAAGCGCCGCTCTCAGTGCGCGGCGAATCCAGCCGCCAGAATGGGCCGAGTAGGTTTGCGGTCGTCTCGGTCTGCCCGTTGTTGCCGTTGTTGAGGAGGCAGACCAGCGTCGAGACGCCGAGCGAGCCGGACATCAGCACCGCCTCGTTGTGATAGGCGTTGGTGTTCTGGCCGATCGAGTTGATGATTTCGCCCGCATTGCGGAATTCGTCCTCGGTCAGCTTCACTTCGCGAATGAAGGCATGCAGGTGCTTCACCAGCGAGGTCATGATCTCCTTGAACCGCGGGTTATCCGCCTTCTCGAGTTCGCTCAGCACCGCCTGGGTGACCGAATCCGGGCCGTCGATGATCATGGGTTTCTCTCCCAAGGGCCCCGCGGCCCTGCTGTATTCGTTCCCTGAATTGATATGCTGCGCGCCGCTTTTGCTCAATCCCCCGGCAGCACAAGCCGGGCTGCAATGCCCCTAGGGAGTATCAATGGCGCCGCATCGCATCGACACCCACACGCACCCCTATCCGAAGGCCTATCTCGACGCGACCCGCGAAGTGCTCAAGAAGACGACCCACGCCTTCTACGACCGGCTCACCAAATGGACGGTGGACCAGCACCTCGAGGCGATGGACCGGGGCGGAATCGCAGTGTCGGTGCTCTCGATCGCGACGCCGAACGTGTGGCTGGGCGACGCGGCGTCCTCGACCCGGCTGGCGCGCGAGTGCAACGACGCCTGCGCCCGCATGCAGTCGGACCACAAGGGCCGGTTCGGGCATTTCGCGACGCTCGCACTCCCCGACGTCGACGGCAGCCTGCGCGAGATCGAATACGCCTACGACACGCTGAAGGCCGACGGAATCGCGCTGACCACGAACTACATCGACAAGTATCCGGGCGAAGAGGCCTGGGCGCCGGTGTTCGACGAGTTGAACCGCCGCAAGGCCGTGGTCTATTTCCACCCGACCGCGGCGAGCTTCGCGTTCAACCGCGTGAAGGACATTCCCCCGCCGACCATCGAATTCCCGTTCGACACCACACGCACGATCACGAGCCTGCTGTTCAGCGGGACGCTGTCGCGTTGCCCGGACATCAAATGGATCTTCTCGCACGGCGGCGGCGCGCTCGGCATGGTGGCAAACCGTCTTGTGGGATTGGCCAAGAACCGGCCGGAGTTGGCGGCGCGCGTGCCGAACGGCGTGAAGCACGAGCTGAGCAAGCTTTATGTCGATGTGGTCGGCGTCACGACGCCCGGCGCGTTGCAGGCGGTGCTCGACGTGGTGCCGATGTCGAACCTCCTGTTCGGCTCCGACTTCCCGTTCTGGAAGCCGGAGGAGACTATCGAAGGGCTGCGTGAGCTCAACCTGCCTGCCGCCGATCTTGCGGCGATCGAACGCGGCAATGCACTCAAACTGATGCCGAATTTGCCGCACTGATTGCGACGAGCCGCAACAAGAAAAGGGCGGCAGTCATGCCGCCCTTTTGCTTTGTATGGCGAGGCTTACTTCTTCTCGCCTTCCTTGTCGCGCAGCGACTTGAGCATTGCACCGCCGTTGTTGGCAGCCCACAACGCTCCGGTCGCGGCGGCAAGCTCCATCACCGTGTGCAATTCCTCCCACGACGCACCCGCCCGGCGAGCCGCGGCGGCGTGTGCCTGCGCACCAACCGGATTGTGCTCGGCGAGCAGCATTCCGAACAGGATGAGCTGCGTCGTCTTCACATCGATGTGCTTGGAATAGAATGCGCCCGCCCGCAGCTTCTCCGAGACGCGCAGGAACTCCGGGTTCACGTCGCTTGAGAAATCGAAGCGCGCCGACGGCAGCGGCGGAAACGTGCCGAACAGCTCGACATAGGTGTCGCGATATTTCGCGATGTCTTCGGGGAAGTCTTTCTTGCTGTCGCTCATGATTGCTTTCAGTCCACTGCTTTCACTTTGGCGTCCACGATGACCTTGCGCCAGCGCGGCTCCTCGTCACGAATCTTGTTTGCGAGGTCTTCCGGCGACCCTGCGATCGATTCGAAATACTGCCGCTCCAGGAAATTCTTCTGGAAGTCCGGCATCGCGAACACGCGTTTCACCTCGGCGTTGATCTTCGCCACGACATCCGCCGACATTCCGGCCGGGCCGAACAGCCCGAACCATGACTGCGCCTCATAGCCCGGCAAGCCCGTTTCAGCCACCGTTGGCATGTCCGGCAACAGCGCCATACGCTTGCCGGCGCCAACCGCAATGAACTTGATCTTGTCGGCCTTCCACTGCGGCACGGCGCTGCCGACGCTGATGAACATGAGCTGGATATGGCCGGCCATCACGTCGGTAAGCGCGGGTGTCGCGCCCTTGTACGGCACGTGTGTCAGCTTCACACCGGCGAGCGTCTGAAACATCTCCATGTTGAGGTGGCCGCTCGAACCGATGCCAAAGCTGCCATAGTTCAGCTCGCCCGGCTTCTGCTTGGCGAGCGCGACCAGTTCCTTGACGTCCTTCGCCGGCACCGACGGGTTCAGGATCAGGGCATGGTTGATCACGACGAGCCCGGTGATCGGCGAGAAATCTTTTGCCGGGTCGTAGTTGAGCTTCGGATAGAGGCTCGGGTTGACCGTAAATGTCACCTCCGGCCCAATGAACAGCACGGTTCCGTCGTTCGGCGACTTCGCGACATATTCCGCGGCGATCTGATTGTTGGCGCCGGGCTTGTTCTCGACGATGACCTGCTGGCCCCAGGCTTCGGTGAACTGCTTGGCGAGGACGCGGCCCAACGCATCGGTCACTCCGCCGGGTGCGGCCGGAACGATGATCGTTACGGGTTTGGTCGGATAGTTCGATTGCGCCGCAGCAGAACCGTTCGCTAACAGCACAGCCCCCAGCAGCACGACGCACGTGCTGAGCCATTTTCTCATGGCGGCGCTCCTCCCAGAGCAGAACTGTTTTTGTTGCGCGGGAGTATCGTTCATTTTACCGCAACTGCCTATGGGGCGGTTCGTCCGCTCGCTTGTCCGGCCATGGCGGCAATCCTAAAGTGCCGCCGGTCTCGTGGAGTTTTGGCGTATGAGTGCGAGCGGGAAACCGCCGGTCCTGATCGTCGGCGGCGGCATTGGCGGGCTCGGAGCCGCCCTCGCCCTGTCGCGCAAGGGCATTCCCTCCCACGTCATCGAGCAGGCCGAAGAGTTCAAGGAAATCGGCGCCGGCATCCAGCTCGGCCCAAACGTGTTCCGCATGTTCGAACACCTCGGGCTCACCGAGGAAATGAACAAATGGGTCGTATTCCCCGAAGGGCTGGAGATGCGCGACAGCATCACCGGCGAGACCTTCATCACGCTGCCGGTCGATGAGCGATTCTGGGCAAAGTACCACGCGCCCTACGCGGTCGTGCACCGCGCCGATATGCTCAATGTCATCTATGACGCCTGCAAGAAGTCAGACCTGATCAAGCTGACGACATCGCAGAAGGTCGTGGGCTTTGACGAGACCGCGAACGGCGTCACCGTCCGCACCGACAAGGGCGAGACCATTACAGGCGCAGCACTAATCGGCTGCGACGGCCTGTGGTCCACCATCCGTCAGGCCATCGTCGGCGATGGCAAGCCGGTCGTCTCCGGTCACATCGCCTATCGCGCGGTGCTACCGACGTCCGAATGGCCCAAGGAATACCGCATCAACCGGATGATCTGCTGGGCTGGCGAGAAGACCCACCTCGTGCACTACCCGATGCGCCGCGGCGAGATCTTTAACCTCGTCGTCGTGTTCCACTCCGACCGCTACGAGGAAGGCTGGGACACCTTCGGCGATCCGGAAGAGCTACAGAAGAAGTTCGCCGAGAAATGCGATCCGGTCCGCATGCTGCTTGCCAAGGTCAACGCCTGGAAGATGTGGGTGCTGTGCGACCGGCCTGCGATCAAGAATTGGAGCAAGGGCAAGGTCACGCTGCTCGGCGACGCAGCGCATCCGATGCTTCAGTATCTCGCACAGGGCGGCAACATGGCGCTGGAAGACGGCGTGTGCCTCGCCGAGCAGGTCATCGCGTTCAACGGCGACTACGAGAAGGCGTTCAAGAAATATCAGGAGCTGCGCTATCTTCGCACCGCCCGCGTACAA
Source organism: Pseudomonadota bacterium (assembly GCA_040756555.1). Taxonomy (GTDB): domain Bacteria; phylum Pseudomonadota; class Alphaproteobacteria; order Rhizobiales; family Xanthobacteraceae; genus Z2-YC6860. The sequence continues at coordinate 85,649 of JBFLYS010000003.1, forward strand.
CTTATGGCGCGGGTGTTCGGCGAGGTCTATCACGCCTCCGGCGTCAACCGCGAACTCCGTAACACCATCTTAAGTGACTGGGCCACACATGGCGGCATCGACATGTCGTGGCTCTATGGTCACCAGGATCATCTGCCGCGCGTGGAGAGCGTCGCGGTGCCGAAGCAAACTCTGAAGTTCTAATCCAACAACCATCCGTCCGAGGGGGATAGCCCGAATGTCAACACTTGCCGAATTGATCGAAGATCTCGTCACCGCAAACCGCATCCTGGCCACGCAAGGCATCGTGGACTCGTTCGGCCACGTCAGCATCCGTCATCCGGACAATCCGAAGCGCTATCTCCTTTCGCGTTCGCGTGCGCCCGAGCGCGTCGAGACCGGCGACATCATGGAATTCACGCTCGAGGGTGATCCGGTCGATGCCAAGGGCCGCAAGCCCTATCTGGAGCGCTTCATCCATGGCGCGGCCTACGAAATGCGCCCCGACGTGATGTCCTGCATTCACAATCACAGCCCCGGCGTCATCCCGTTCGGCATTACCGGGCGCAAGATGAAGCCCGTGATGCATATGTGCGCGACGATCGGCCATGAGGTGCCGATCTGGGACCAGCACAAGAAGTTCGGCGACACCGACCTGCTGGTGACCAGCATGGCAATGGGCCGCGATCTCGCGAAGACGCTCGGCAAAGGCCGCACCTCGCTGATGCGCGGCCACGGCGCCGTCGTCGTTGGCGCCGAGTTGCGCGCGACCGTCTACACAGCGGTCTATCTCGAATTGAACGCCAAGCTTCAGATGCAGGCTGAGTCGATGAGCAAGAAGGTCAAATTCCTGACCAAGGGCGAGACGCAGAAGGTCGCGGCCACCACGTCGATGGCCAACATCAACCGTGCGTGGGAAAACTGGTGCCGCAAGGCCGACCGCCCGTTCCGCGATATCCAATAATCAAGACGAACCGAAAAAGGCTCCATGACAAAGAAATACAACGTCGTCATCGTCGGCGGCGGTCCTGTTGGCGTTGCACTGGCTGTTGATCTCGGCCTGCGCAACGTGTCGTGCGTCATCATCGAAACCCGTGTCGGGCTTTCGAGCATCCCCAAGGGCCAGAACCTCACCCAGCGCACGCTCGAACACTTCCAGTTCTGGGGTGTGATCGATGAGCTGCGCGCGGCGCGCGTGATGCCGGCCGGCTATCCGATCGGCGAGGTCACGACCTATCGCGATCTCAACGGCGAATACTGGCACGCTCCGCCCGGCCGCGAAATCGTGCGCTCGTATTACTCGCAAGCGAACGACCGGCTACCGCAGTACAAAACCGAAGAGGTGCTGCGGAAGAAAATGGACTCGCTGCCGAGCGTCGAACAGCGCTTCGGCTGGACCGCGAAGTCCGTCACGCAGGACAAAGACGGCGTACGCGTCGTCGTCACCAAGGACGGCAAGGAAGAAACACTAGAAGCCGACTACGTCGTCGGCTGCGACGGCGCACGCTCGCTGGTGCGCGACCAGGCCGGCATTGAGCGTGGCGGCACCGACTTCGAGCAAGTGATGGCGCTACTCGTGTTCCGCTCGCGCGACCTACACGAGAAGCTCAAGCGCTTCCCGGAGCGTTCGACCTATCGCGTGATGACCCCGGAATTGAACGGCTACTGGCAGTTCTTCGGCCGGATCGATGTGGGCGAGGGTTGGTTCTTCCATGCGCCGGTGCCGGCGGGCACCACGCGGGAGAATTTCGATTTCCAGGCGTTGATCGAAAAGGCCACCGGCTTCCCGTTCAAGCTGGAGTTCGATCACGTCGGCTTCTGGGACCTCCGCGTCGCGGTCGCGGAGAAGTATCAGGTCGGTCGCATTTTCATTGCGGGTGACGCCGCGCACAGCCATCCGCCTTACGGCGGCTTCGGCCTCAACAACGGCCTGGAGGACGCCACCAACCTGGGCTGGAAGCTTGCCGCGCGTGTGAAGGGTTGGGGTGGCGACACGCTGCTTGAATCCTACAGTGACGAGCGCCGTCCGATCTTCAAGGAGACCGCCGAGGACTTCATCGCCGCGCGCATCAAGCGTGAGGGCGAGAACCTCAACAAGCATTTCCCGGAAACCAACCGCGCCGCGTTCGAAGCGGTGTGGCAAGACTGGGCGAGCGACACCGGCTGGAAGGTCGAAGGCTACGAGCCGAACTACGAAGGCTCGCAGGTTGTGTCCGGCCCGCCGGGCGGCGTCTGCACCGCGCACGGCTCGCACACCTACAAGGCGCGCGCCGGACACCATCTTGCCCCGCGCAAACTCACCTCGGGCAAATCGACGTTCGATGAGATGGGCTTCGAGTTCACGCTGTTCGCGTTCGGCGCCGATGACGCCGCGGTGAAAGGCTTCGAGGCCGCCGCGCAAGAACTCGGCGTGCCCATGAAGACCGTCCGCGACAAGTACGAAGGCGAGCTGAAGGACTACGAGGCGAAGCTGATCCTGGTGCGCCCGGATCAATATGTCGTCTGGACCGGCGATGCAGCGCCCGCCGATCCGCGGGCGATCATCGCCAAGGTTGTCGGGCGCGGCTAGACTGCCGCGCATTCAAGGAATGGGAGAACTTCTATGAGGATCGTCGACCTGAGCCGCGAGCTCTATCACCGCACCCCGAGCTATCCGGGCCAGCCTCCCATCATCCACGGCGTCTGGAAGACACACGAGGAAGCGTTCGCCGAATCCGGCAACGTGCAGGGCAACAGCGTGATGTTCTTCTCGATGCCCGATCACGGCGGCACGCACATGGACGCGCCACGCCACTTCGGCATCAACGGCACGCCGATCAACGAATACCCGCTCGAGAATTGCATCGTGCCGGGTATTTGCATCGACCTGCGTCACATTCCGGCGCGGGCGGAGTTCGGGCCGGAAGAACTGGAAGCAGCGGTAAAAAAGACCGGCCTTTCGGTGCCGAAGGGCGGCACCGTGCTCCTCTGCACCGGCCATCACGAACGCACGTTTCCGCGTAAGGAATACGCGACTGACAATTCCGGCATCAATGTCGCTGGAACCGAGTGGCTCGCGAAGCAGGGCGTCGTGCATTTCGGCATCGACTCAATGCGTCCCGGCCCCGAAGGCAAGGTCAACGCGCTGGTGCACAAGGCATGCCTCGAACTCGACATCACGCACATCGAAAGCCTGTGCAATCTCGAGTCGCTGCTCGGCCAGGGCCAGTTCCAGTACATCGGCCTGCCGCTGAAGTGGCGCGGCGGCACCGGCTCGCCGATCCGCGCGGTCGCGGTGTTCGACAACTAGCAGCAGTGATCCAGACGCTGCCCAACACGCGGGCAGCGTCTGGCCAACCTCTCGACTTTCTTAGAGAATGCTAAATCGCTAACGTCCGTTTCGCCGGCCCACGCATCAAGCGAGGTGCGAAATGAAACGAGCAGTTCTTGGACTTGCGATCGCCGTTCTCGCGTCGATCGGCGCAGCTTCCGCGCAAACCTATCCCACCCGTCAGGTGACGCTGGTCGTGCCCTACGGCGCCGGCGGTCCCGTCGACACCATGGCACGCACCTTGAGCCAGGTGATGAGCGCCTCGCTCGGCCAACCGGTCGTTATCGAGAACGTCACCGGCGCGAACGGCGTCATCGGCGTCAGCCGCGTCGTGAACGCCGCGCCCGACGGCTACACGGTGAGCATCGGCAACTGGCCGTCGCACATCACCAACGGCGCGATCTACGATCTGAAGTACGACATCCAGAAAGACCTCGTCCCGGTCGCCCGCCTGCCGCAGAACCCTTATATCGCGGTCGCGCGCAAGGACTTCCCGGCGAAGGACTTCAAGGAACTGATCGAGTGGCTGAAGGCCAATCCCGATAAGGCCACTGAAGGCACCGCGGGACTCGGCTCCGGCCAGCACGTCAGCGGCGTCTATTTTCAGAAGGTCACCGGCACCAAGTTCCAGTTCGTGCCTTACAAGGCCGGTTCGATCGACATCATCCGCGATCTCATCGCGGGCCACATCGATTTCTCCTTCGATCAAGCAATCACCTCGCTCTCCCACATCAAGAGCGGTGGGGTGAAGGCCTATGCCGTCACCTCCGACAAACGGCTCGAAGCGGCGCCCGAGATCCCGACCGTGGATGAAGCCGGCGCACCGGGCGTCTACATCTCGACATGGTTCGGACTATGGGTGCCGAAAGGCACGCCACAGGAAGCCGTCGACAAGCTCGGCGTTGCCGCGCGCGCCGCGGTGGCTGATCCCGGTGTGCGGCAGAAGCTGATCGGGTTGGGCCAGCAGATCCCGCCGCCGGAGCAGCAGACCGCCGCGGCGCTCGCCGCCTGGCAGAAAGCCGAAATCAACAAGTGGCATCCGCTGATCAAGGAAGCCGGCATCAAGGCGGAGTGAAATGGACCTCGTCATCCGCAACGCACGACTGTCCGACCGTACGGATGGCGAGCCGCTCGACATCGGCATCGACAAGGGCCGCATCGTCGCGATCGAGCGTGGCCTGAATGCCGACGCCAAAGTGTACGACGCAGGCGGCAAGCTTGCCTGTCCCGGCCTGATCGAGACGCACATCCATCTCGACAAGTCGCGCATCATCGACCGCTGCGCCCCGCAGGAGCGCAGCAAGCTCAGCCCGGTGTTCGGCGTGACGCCGATCAAGCCGGCGATGACGGTCGAGGACGTGCGCGAGCGCGCCGAGAAGACGGTGATCGAATGCATCAAGCACGGCACCACGCGGATGCGAACCCAGCTCGAGGTCGATCCCGGCATCGGCATGCGCGGATACGAGGGCGTACAGTCGCTGATCGACGACTATAAATGGGCCATCGACATCGAGATCTGCGTGTTCCCGCAGGAGGGCCTTGCCTCCTATCCGGGCACCGAGGAGTTGGTGATCGAGGGTCTCAAGCGTGGCGCCAAGCTTGTCGGCGGCGCGCCGCGCTACGACAAGGACGAGCACGGCCAGATCCGGCGCATTTTCGAGATCGCGCGAGAATATGACGTCGACATCGACATGCATCTTGACGTCGGCAACACGCCAGACAACCTGAACATTCATCTCGTCCGCGAGCTGACCGAACAATACAAATGGGGCGGCCGCGTCGTGGTCGGCCACATGGCGAAGCTGTCGCTGATGCCTCCCGCCGAGGTGGCGAAGCTGGCCAAGAGCCTTGCCGACACCGGCATCGCGGTGACCGTACTGCCGACGACCGACATGTTCCTGATGGGTCGCGACCGCGATCATTCCGTCGTGCGCGGTGTCGCCGACGCCAATCATCTCTGCGACCACGGCGTGAACTGCTCGCTGTCGTCGAACAACATCCTCAATCCGGCGACGCCATACGGCGACTGCTCGCTGCTGCGCATCGCCAATCTCTATGCCAACGTGGTGCAGATCGACCGGCCGCCGCAAATCCGCGAATGCTTCAATATGCTGACTGAGCGTTCGGCGAAGCTGCTCAACCTGAAAGATTACGGCTTCAAGGTCGGCAATACGGGGGACGTCGTCATCATCAACGCGGAGACGCCCGAGCAGGCGGTCGCGGAAATCTCCCAGCCGGTGGCGGCCTTCAAGAACGGCCGCCAGACCATGGAATGGGCATTGCCCAAGCTGATGCGGCCGAACTAGCGAAGCGGCCCGAACGCAGGCGGCGGCACACGCCGCCTTGACGCATCCTCGTAGGCCGACGCGATGCGCAGGATGATGTCCTCCTTGCCGGGTTCGCATCGGAACACGAGCGAGAACGGCAATCCCGGCGCGGGAATTGTCGTCGGCTTGTCGGACGCCTGCGAAACGTACCGCGTGCCGTCATCCGAAAGCTTGAACACCGGATCGTAGACCGTCGTCACATAGCCCGCCGGGATCAGCACTTCGGTCAGGCCCGCATTCGGTCCGCTGAGCGACTCCGGCCGCAGGTTGCTGACAATGTCGTACTGATACGCGCCGCCGATCAGGCCCGGCGGCCACGGCGTGTGCAGCCGCACCAGCGCGTCGAGCTTGTTCTCCAGGATCACCATCATGTCGGCGCGGCGCAGGAGTTCGCGCAGCATGATACGCTCGTTGACACCCTGCCGCTGGCCGAGCGGATTGCGCAGGTCGGTGGTCTCCTCCCAGTTCTTGAACGCCGAGCGCTGGTCGTCGCCCCAGAATTTCGAGCGCGCGTTGAGCGTAGCCCAGTCCTTCAGAGACTCAGTGAAGCCCTTGTCCTTCCAGTCCGCCGCGCGGCGCATCAGATACTGCGAGATATGGAAGCGGAAGGTGTTCGCCATTTCCTGATGCTGGATGGTTCCGAGATCGAGATTCTTCGGTGATTCGATCCGGCCTTCGGCAAGCGCGACGCAGTAGTCGATCGGCGTCATCGTCCCCGAGCCGAAAACTTTGCCGGGCTGAAATTCAGTGGGCACGATCGCCGCGGCGAATTCCTTGAACAGCGGCGTACCGTCGCGGCCGAGACGGAACAGGATATCCGGCATGAACACCGGAATGAGCCGCACCAGAGCGACGCGATAATCGACCTTCATTTGCTCGAGATCAGAATCGGGCGTCCACAGCGGATCGGAGGATTCGACCAGCGTCGCACCGAGGCGCTTGCCGAGCACCTCCTTGATCTCCCTCTTAACTGCATCGACGATCGGCTGTTCGGTCTTCGAGCCCTTGGGATAGACCATCGACTCGCGAATGACGCCGATCCGCACGCCTGCGAGCGCGTTCGGCACGCCGGGCATCCGCGAGAACGTCGAATAGCTCCGGTCGAGCACCGACGAGCGTGGCACCGTGGTGAACACGTCGCGCGGATCGTAATAGCCCTGCTCCGGGTCCTTCAGCGCGTCGAGGATCTTCGCGCAGTCCGCGATCTTGCGCGCGTGGATGCCGCTGCGATCACAGTAGATATCAGCGCCGATTGCGCCGCCGTCGAAACCGAGCATCGCCTTGTGCGGCAGGATCAGCGCCACCGCGTTGTGGTTCGACGGCCCGCGGCACGAGGCGCGCGTCTCCTCACCGAGCGATGCCATCACCATGTTGGTCGAGACCGACAGCGCCGAACCCGAGCTCGAACCGAGCGACGCCGAGCGTGTGGTGTCGTAGGGGTTCGACGGATTGCCGCCCCAGGTCGCGCGCTGATAGCCGAGAGTCGACGGCAGCACCTTGTTCGGATGATTGCGGCCTCCGGGGTCGCCGGCCCGGCCGTTGTATTCGGTGTTTATCGCCTTGGCGAAGATGATCGCACCCTTGTTGCGTAGCTGCTCGACCAACACATGGTCGCGCGCGGGAAAGTCGATGTCGTAGCGCGCATCGCCGCCGCCGGTCGAACGCATGTCCTTCGTGTCGAACGGATCCTTGAACGAGAACGTGACGCCATACATCGGCATCGCCACGAGATCGGGTTCGCGCCCGTACTTCACATCGAGCTCCGCGGCGCGCTCCAGCGCGTCGGGCAGATGGCGGAACATCTCGCAGACCGGCGGCGCGGCTGGCGGCAGCGGCCCCATCGACGGATGACGGTCGAAGTCCCCCTTGCAGGTGACGGAACGCTCACCACGAATGTTGAGCGTCGAAAGCGCGTTGACCTGACCGGCATTCGGAATGCCGACGATCATGCCGAACTGCTGCTGCGCCGACGGATCGGACGCCGTTGCTTCCATGCGGCCAAACTCGAGCGGCGGGCCTTTGTATTTGCCCAGATCGGGCAGAACCGTCGATGCCTTCACCGTCTGCGTCGGAAACTTCAGCGGCGATCCCGCACGAACCGCGCCGATTGCCTGCGGCACCGCGGCGCCGTCCTCGGTGACCAGCATGCTCGCCACGCCGTTGAAGGCGCGCACGCGCGCAATGTACTGCTGCACAATATCAACGACGGTCGTCTCGCCCGCGCGTATCGCTTCGTGCAGTTCGTCAATGGTCGCTTCCTCGACGCGAAACGCCACCTTGGTTTCCTGATCCATCCCTGACCCTTTTTGTTCTTGGTTCGGGCATCGTAGCGCGGCTCAGGTCGGTCACGCCACCGGCAGGACGTTGGTGTATTTCACCTGCTGCAATGCGAAGCTCGACTCGATGGAGGCGATACCTTCGATGCGTGTCAGCTTCTGCTTCACGAAGCGCTCGTAGGCGTCGAGGTCCGGCACGACCACACGCAGCCAGTAGTCGCGCGAACCGGTCATCAGGTAGCACTCCAGAATCTCGGGCCACCGCTCGATCGCTTTCTCGAAGCGGTCGAGCGACTCCTGTTTTTGCTTCTCCAGCTTGATCGAGACGAATACGCTGACCGGCAATCCGACCGCGCGCTGATCGAGCACCGCGACGTAGCGCGAGATCACGCCGTCGCGCTCCAGCATCCGCACCCGCCGCAGGCATGGCGACGGCGACAACCCGACCTTCGCCGCCAGCTCGTTGATGCTGAGGCGCCCATCGGCTTGCAACAGTTCGAGGATTTTGCGGTCGGTCGTATCCAGCTCGCGTTTTGGCATAAGCAACCCTTCAAGCGCCATCCATTGGCATAATCAGCCAATATTATCTCAGATGGTAGCTTACTTTGGTGGGAAACACCTGGCCATGGAGCGAATAATGCTCAAAATCGTTGTCTGTAAGCCGGTTAGACGAGGTCCCAATGGCTAGCCAGCCGCCCATTTCCAAAGACGATCTCGCAATCCTCGCCGAGTTGGAGCGCAAGATCCTCTGGCTTGCGAGCTGGACGATCCACAACGCCAACCACCTGCGTGAGAACGTCGACGGGCTGAAGGTCGGCGGCCATCAGGCGTCGTCGGCCTCGCTCGCCACCATCATGACCGCGCTTTATCTACGCGCGTTGCGTCCGCAGGATCGCGTAGCAGTGAAGCCACACGCGAGCCCGATCTATCACGCGATCCAGTATCTGTTCGGCAAGCAGACGAGGGAGAAGCTCGAGAACTTCCGCGGCTACAAAGGCGCGCAGTCCTATCCCTCGCGCACGAAGGACGTGGACGACGTCGATTTCTCCACCGGCTCGGTTGGCCTTGGTGTTGCGCAGACGCTGTTCTCGTCGCTTGTGCAGGACTATGTGCATGCACACGGCTGGGCGAAGGATCGGCCCGACGGCCGCATGATCGCGCTCGTCGGCGACGCCGAGCTCGACGAAGGCAACATCTTCGAAGCGCTGCTCGAAGGCTGGAAGCAAGGCCTGCGCAATTGCTGGTGGGTGATCGACTACAACCGCCAGAGCCTCGACGCCGTGGTGCGCGAAGGCCTGTGGGAGCGCTACGAGCAGCTCTTCAAGAATTTTGGCTGGGACGTGGTGATCCTGAAGTACGGCTCGCTGCAACAGGCCGCATTCCGTGAACCCGGCGGCGAGACACTCCGCAAGTGGATCGACAATTGTCCGAACCAGCTCTACTCGGCGCTGGTGTTCCAGGGCGGCGCGGCATGGCGCAAACGCTTGCTCGACGAGATCGGCGACCAGGGCGCGGTGACGAAGCTGATCGAAGCGCGCAGCGACGAAGAGCTGGCGCGTCTGATGAACAATCTCGGCGGCCACGACCTGCCGTCGATCATCGAAGCCTTCGACAAGATCGATCACGACCGGCCGACCTGCTTCATCTGCTACACGGTGAAAGGCTTCGGCCTTCCCATTGCCGGTCACAAGGACAACCATGCGGGGCTGATGACGCCGGCCCAGATGGAGACCTTCCGCGGCACGATGAACATCCGCCCTGGGCACGAGTGGGACAAGTTCGAGGGGCTCAGCGCGAAATCGGACAAGCTTCAAACGTTCCTGGACCGCGTGCCGTTCGCGTCAGGCGGCGAGCGTCGCCTGAAGGCGCCGCAGATTCCGGCCCCTGCGGAATTGTCCGTCACCATCACGCCGGAAATGTCGACGCAGTTCGGCTTCGGCGCAATCCTCAACGAGATCGCGCGCCAAAATTCCGAATTTGCCCAGCGCATCGTCACCACGTCGCCCGACGTCACGGTCTCGACCAACCTCGGTCCGTGGGTGAACCGCCGTGGCCTGTTCGCGCGCGAGAGCATGACGGACACGTTCAAGAGCGAACGCATCCCCTCCACCTTCAACTGGGAGTTCTCGCCGAAGGGCCAGCACCTCGAGCTCGGCATCGCCGAGATGAATCTGTTCATCGCGCTCTCCGCGCTCGGTCTCTCGCATTCGATCAACGGCGAGCGACTCCTTCCCGTCGGCACGCTGTACGATCCGTTCATCGCGCGCGGCCTCGATGCGCTGAACTACGCCTGCTATCAGGACGCCCGCTTCATCATCGTCGCGACGCCATCCGGCATCACGCTCGCGCCGGAAGGCGGCGCACACCAGTCCATTGCCCAGCCGCTGATCGGCATGGCGCAGGATGGTCTCGCCTCGTTCGAACCGGCCTTCGTCGATGAGCTCGCCGCGATCATGGCGTTCTCGTTCGACTACATCCAGAAGGATGGCGAAGCCGTGCCGTCGGAGCGCAACTGGCTGCGCGACGAGACCGGCGGCTCGATCTATCTCCGCCTCTCGACGCGTCCGATCGAGCAGATCAAGCGCGCCATGACGCCGGAGTTGCGCCAATCCATCGTCGATGGTGCCTACTGGCTGCGCGAGCCCGGCCCGAACTGTCAGGTCGTCGTCGCCTACACCGGTGCCATCGCCCCCGAAGCGATCCAGGCCATTGGTCTGATGGCCGAGGACCGCCGCGACGTGGGCCTGCTTGCCGTCACCTCTGCCGACCGTCTCAACGCGGGCTGGTCCGCCGCGCAACGTGCGCGCGAACGGGGGCTCGTTCATGCGCGCTCGCACATCGAGCGGTTGTTCCAGAACCTGCCGCCAAACTGCGGCCTCGTCACCGTACTCGACGGCCATCCAGCGACGCTCGCATGGCTCGGCGCGGTGAACGGCCACCGCGTGCGTGCACTCGGCGTGGAGCACTTCGGTCAGACCGGCTCCCTCCCCGATCTCTATCGGCACTACGGCATCGACGCCGAAGCCATTGTCGCGGCGGCGCAGGCCATCGCGCCCGGCCGCCCGATCCGGCATCTGCGCGCGCTCGGCTAAAAAAGGCGGCGCTGCTCAGCGCTTTGTGCCCACCGCGCGACAAGGCGGCAAATTGACTTTTGCCGCCTGTCCCGGCAATCAAGCGCCACAACAGGTCCGGCTTAGGCTGGTTGCCTGACTTTCTCTAGGGATCGGAAAATGTTGCGAATTTCGACGCTGATCGCGGGCGCCGCCATGCTGCTCGCTGCCCCTCTCGCACAAGCGCAAGACAATTATCCGAACCGCCCGGTCAAGATCGTCGTCTGTCTGCCCGCGGGCGGCGGCGTCGATACTGTGACGCGCCTGATCGCCGAGAAGATGTCGCAAACACTCGGCCAGCCGGTCATCGTCGAAAACAAGGGCGGCCAGTCCGGCAACCTCGGCGCCGAGCAGGTCTTCAACTCCGAGCCTGACGGCTACACGCTGCTCGCCTCGCAGCCCGCGCCGATCACGACCAACAAGATCCTGTTCAAGAAGATGTCCTTCGATCCGGACCTTCTGCTGCCGATCGGCGTGATGTCGGCGATCTCGAACACGCTGCTGGTGCGGCCGGACTTCCCAGCCAAGACGGTTCAGGAGTTCATCGCCTATGTGAAGGCTAATCCCGGCAAGGTGAACTACGCCTCGCAGGGCAACGGCACGACCTCGCATCTGACCGGCGCGATGTTCGACCGCATGGTCGGCACCAAGATGAACCACGTTCCCTATCGCGGAACCGCGCCCGCGCTGAACGATCTGCTCGGCGGCCACGTCGATATCTTTTTCAACGAGCTGGCCACCTCGGTCGAGCTGCACAAGGCCGGCAAGGCGCGCATCCTCGCGGTCACGGCCGAGAAGCGGCTTGAGGAACTGCCGAACGTTCCGACCATGATCGAGTCAGGCGTGCCGGGCTTCGTCTCCGACACCTGGAACGCGCTCTCCGCGCCGCCGAAGACATCACCGGCGATCGTCGCGAAGCTGAACGCCGCGCTCAACACCGCGCTGAAAACGCCCGAGGTGAAGGCGCACTACGACCGCATGCACCTCACGATCATGGGCGGCACGCCCGAGCGCATGGCGGACATCGTGAAGGCCGACACCAAGCGCTGGGGCGATGTGATTCGCTCGGCGAACGTGACGATCGAGTAGGTCACCGCTCTACTGAATAGAAAATGGCCGGGCACACGCCCGGCCATTTGTGTTTTCAGGCCCCCGGACGCGTCAGGTTCGGAGGAAACGCAGGGACAAAAGGAGGCATTTATCTATCACGCGGAATGCGCAACAGTAACCGGGTGATCGGGCGCAAAGACCCGGAACGTCAGGGTGAGGAAACGGAGTCGCGGGATGCGTATCGTCAGAACGTGTCTGTTCATTGTGGTGGCCGCGGCAGGCCTTGCAGCCTGCGCCACGCCGACGATGGCCCAGCCGGCGCCGCATTCGGATTACCCGAACCGTCCGATCACCTTCATCATTCCCTTCCCGCCCGGCGGTAGCACCACCATCGTGGTGCGCTCGATCAGCGACAAGCTCGGCGAGTTGTTGGGCCAGCAGATCGTCATCGACAACCGCTCCGGCGCAGGCGGCACGGTCGGCACCCGCGCTCTCGCGCGCAGCGAGCCGGACGGCTACACGATCGGCCTCGGCTATTCCGGCACGCTAGCCATCGGGCCGAACCTCTATCCGAATGTCGGCTATGACATCCGCAAGGATTTCGCGCCGATCGGCCGCATCGGCACCGCGCCGAACACGCTGGTGGTGCATCCGTCGTTCAACGTGACGTCGGTCAAGGAGCTGGTCGCCTACGCGAAAGCCAATCCGGGCAAGGTGAACTTCGGCTCGGCCGGCGTCGGCACCGTCAGCCATGTCTGCGGCGAATATTTCGCGACCGCGTCCGATATCAAGCTCACGCACATTCCCTACAAGGGCACTGGCCCCGCGCTTGCTGACCTCATCGGCGGCCATATCCCGATGGCGTTCGCACCGATCCCGGCCACGGCGGAGAATTCCAAGGCTGGGACACTGCGCATGCTCGGCGTCACCAGCCTCAAGCGCTCGACGCTGATGCCGGACGTGCCCACCATCGCCGAACAGGGCGTGACGGACTTCGAGGCCGTGCTGCGCTACGGCATCGTTGCTCCCGCGGGCACGCCGCGCGCGATCATCGACAAGCTGAACAAGGCACTCAATCAGGTGCTGGCGAGCGACGAGGTGCGCAAGCGCCTCGCGGTGGACGGCGCCGAGCCGCTGCCGAGCACACCGGATGAATATGGCGTGGACCTCGACCGCGAAGAGAAGCTGTGGGGCAAAGTCGTGAAGGCGTCGGGCGCCAAGGCGGAGTGAGTGCGATGTTGAGACGCCCTCTCCTTGCCCTCGTTGCGCTGACTGCATTCGTCCTGCCCGCCCGCGCCCAGCACGACTATCCCAACCGGCCGATCACGCTTGTCATCCCGCTGCCGCCAGGCGGCACCAACGACATCATGGCGCGCTCTGTCGCCGACAAGATGAGTGCGGCGCTCGGTCAGCAGATCGTGATCGAGAACCGCGCCATGGGCGGCAGCGGCACCGTCGCCACCCGCGCGGTCGCGAAGGGACCGGCTGACGGCTACACGATCCTGCTCGCCTACACGTCGACGATGGCGACCGGCCCGAGCCTTTCGAGCGGCGCGGGCTATGACGTCCGAAAGGATTTTGCGTGGCTTGGATTGATCGGCATGGCGCCTGCGCTGCTGCTCGTCACTCCGAACACGCCGTATCGCAACGTCTCCGACCTGATCGCGGATATCAAGGCGTCCAAGGAGCCCTTCCAGGTCGCGACTCCCGGCATCAGCACGGTCAATCATCTCGCCGCGGTCCTGTTCGCACAGCAGGCTGGCGTGAAGTTGCAATACATTCCGTACAAGGGATCTCAACCGCTCATCACCGACATGATTGGCGGCCATGTGAAGGTCGGCTTCAATCCGATCCCGGTGTCGCGCGGAGCACTCGACGGCAAGCTGATCCGCGCGCTCGCGGGCACCTCGCTCAAACGCTCCAGCGCCTTCCCTGACCTGCCGACCATCGCGGAATCTGGCCTGCCCGGCTTCGACGCGGTGTTGAACTATGGCCTCGCTGCGCCCGCCGGTACGCCGCACTCAATCGTCGAGAAGCTGAATGCTGCGCTGCGCGGCGCGCTCGCCACCGACGAGGTGAAGCGCCGCCTCATTCAGGAGGGCGCGGAGCCGATGCCGACGACACCGGAAGAGCACGCGGCGATCATCGACCGCGAGGAAACCAAGTGGTCGGCGCTGATCAAATCCGCCGGACTGAAAGCTGAATAGGGACACTTGAAATGAAGTCTTTGCTGCGCGCTCTGGCGCTTGTCGCCGTCACGTTCTCGGCTGCTTCGGCGCAGGATTTTCCCAACCGCCCGATCACGCTTGTCGTTCCCTATGCCGCGGGTGGCGGCAACGACGCCATGGCCCGCATTGCCGGCGAAAAAATGGGGCGGCCACTCGGTCAGCAGATCGTCATCGAGAACCGTGGCGGCGCCGGCGGCGTGATCGCGACGCGTCAGGTGGCCAAGGCTACGCCCGACGGCTATACGCTGGTCATTGGTGGAACCGGAACACTGGCCATCAATCCGACGCTCTACAGCAACGTCGGTTACGATCCGCGCAAGGACTTCACGCCTGTCGGCCTGATCGGCACCAGCCAGCTTGTCATCCTCGTCCATCCGTCCGTGCCGGCTCAGTCGGTGAAGGAATTGATCGCACTCGCGAAGAAAGATCCCGGCAAGCTCAACTATGCCTCGGCGGGCGTCGGCAGCGGCATCCATCTGAGCACCGAGTATTTCCGGCACGAGGCCGGCATCACTCTGACACACGTTCCTTACAAGGGATCGGGGCCGGCCTTGCAGGATCTCGTGGGCGGCCATGTCTCGATCTATTTCTCGTCGATGCCGCCGGCGATCGGGCTGGTGCGGGACGGCAAAGTCCGCGCGCTCGCGGTGACGGGCTTGCAGCGCTCGCCGCTCCTCCCTGACGTCCCAACGGTCGCGGAGGCAGCACTGCCGGGGTTCGAGGCCGTGCTCCACTATGGGATCGTCGGCCCTGCGGGCATTCCGAAGGACATCGTGACGAAGCTCAACGCCGCTTTGCGGACCGCCGTGATGGCTGAAGACTTCAAAACGAAACTCGCCGCGGACGGCACTGAGCCGCTCGTCTCGACGCCCGAGGAATACGCCACCGACATCGACAAGGAAGAGACCAAGTGGTCGGCGATCGTGAAGAAATCGGGCGCGAAGGCGGAATAGCTCACGCGTGACGCGTCCCACGTCCGTGCTAAAGTAAGCGTATGAATTTCGACTTCACCGAAGAACAGAAGCTTTTTGCCGAATCCGTCCGCCGTTTTGCTGAGACGAATCTGAAGAAGGATTCGCTTCAGCGCGCCCACAATCCGCGCTTTCCGCTCGATGTGGCAAAGCTCATGAGCCAGCAAGGGCTGATGGGCATCACCATCCCAGAGGCCGACGGCGGCCAGGGCGGCTCGCTGATGGATGCCGTCATCGCCATCGAACAGGTCGCGAGCGCCTGCCCGCGCAGCGCCGATGTCGTTCAGTTCGGCAACTTCGGCCCGATCCGCACCTTTGCGGAATACGGCACCGACTATCAGAAAAAGCGCTGGCTTGAGCCGTGCCTCAAGGGTGAGGCCGTCATGAGCCTCGGCATGAGCGAGCCGGACGCGGGCTCCGCGGTCACCGATCTCAAGACCAACGCGAAGCCGGACGGCAACGGTTACATCCTCAACGGCACCAAGGTGTTCTCGACCTTCAGCCCGGACGCCGTCGTCTTCCTTGTCTATGTCCGGTACGGGCCAGGCGTCGGGGGCATCGGCTCGGTGCTGGTCGAGCGCGGCACGCCCGGCTTTACCATCGGGCCGCCCGAGGAATTCATGAGCAACGAGCAGTGGAGCGAGCTTCACTTCGAGCACGTGCGCATACCAGCGGAAAATGTATTGCTCGGCCCCGGCGGCTTCAAGAAGCAAATGGCGAGCTTCAACGTCGAGCGCCTCGGCAACACCGCGCGTTCGCTCGCGCTTGGCCGCTACTGCTACGATCGCGCACGCGAGCACGCCAACGTGCGGCATCAGTTTGGCCGTCCGCTTGCGGAGTTCCAGGGCTTGCAGTGGAAGTTCGCCGACATGGCGATCAAGCTCGAGAGCGCGCAGCTTCTGCTCTACCGCGCCGCCGTCAACGCGGACAAAGGTCTACCCTCGGCTTACGAGACCGCCGTCGCGAAAGCCGCCTGCAATCAGGCCGGCTTCGAGGTTGCACACGAGGCGGTGCAAATTATGGGCGCCGCGGGCTACAGCAAGTCGTCGCTCGTCGAATACTGCATGCGCCGTTGCCGCGGGTGGATGATCGCAGGCGGCTCGATCGAGATGCTGAAGAACCGCATCGCCGAGCATGTGCTCGACCGCCGCTTCGATCAGCGTCCGCCGAAGCCGAAAACGTCCGAGGCTGCGGAGTAGCGTCGCAGTGGCTCACAATCTCGCGCAGGTTCTGTTTGCGCCCAAGTCGGTTGCGCTGGTCGGACAATCCAACGACGCGGGCAAGACCGCGGGCCGCCCCCTGAAGTACCTGCGGCAGGCGGGATTCGCCGGCCGTATCTATCCGGTAAACGCCCGGCGCGACGAGGTGCTGGGCGAGCGCGCTTGGCCTTCCCTCGCCTCGCTCCCTGAAGTGCCTGAGCACGTCTATATCGTCGCAGGCACCGACGCCGCCATCGAAGCCATCGAGGAAGCTGGACGGCTCGGCGTACCGGTCGCGTCCGCGCTCGCCAACGGCTTCGGCGAGTCGGGCGTAGACGGCGAGAGCCGCGAGGCTCGGCTGCGCGAGATCGTGGCCAAGACCGGCATTCGCATCGTCGGACCGTCGAGCCTTGGTATCGTCGACATGCGGCACAAGTCGTTCCTCACCGCGAATGCCGCGTTCGACGAGCCTGACCTGCCGGTCGGCCGCATTTTCGCCGCATCGCACTCCGGCGGCATGATCGGCACGTTCCTCTCGCGCGGAAAAGCGCGCGGCATCGGTTTCGCCGGCCTCGTTTCGGTCGGCAACGAGGTTGATCTCTCAATTGGCGAGATTTGCCAGTCCACGCTCGACGATCCGGGCATAGATGGCTATTTGCTGTTCCTCGAATCTCTCCGCAAGGCGCATACGCTGCGCGCCTTCGCGAT
This sequence comes from Pseudomonadota bacterium, assembly GCA_040756555.1. GTDB lineage: Bacteria > Pseudomonadota > Alphaproteobacteria > Rhizobiales > Xanthobacteraceae > Z2-YC6860. Next base: position 102,807 of record JBFLYS010000003.1, read on the forward strand.
CGAAGCCGCTAAACGTGGCAAGCCGATCCTCGCCTACAAGCTCGGCCGCTCCGCCGAGGCGCGCGAACTCGCGGTGTCACACACCGGCGCGCTCGCGGGCGAGGATGATGTGGCCGATGTGTTCCTCGCCGAATGCGGCATCGCCCGCGTCGATACGCTGGAAGGACTGATCGAAGGCTTCCCGCTGCTGGCGCGCGTGCCAACGCCGAAACGCGGCGCGCGGCGTCCGAGCATCGCTGTCGTCACAACGACGGCCGGCGGCGCGACGATGGTGGTCGATCCACTGTCCTCGCGTGGCATCGGCGTCGAGCCGCCGACTGCTGAGACGCTCAAGCGTCTCCGCGACGTCACCGGCATCGACGTCGCGCCTGCACGGCTCGTCGATCTCACCATTGCCGGCGCGAAGTACGAGGTGATGAAAGGCGCGCTCGACGTGCTCACCACCGCGCCGGAGTTCGATCTCGTCGTCGTGGTCGTAGGCTCATCCGCGCGCTTCTATCCCGACCTCGCGGTGAAGCCGATCATCGACAGCGCGGGCGCGCAGAAACCCGTTGTCGCGTTCTTGGTTCCCGAGGCGCCCGACGCGTTGCAACGGCTCTCCGCCGCTGGAGTGCCGAACTTCCATACGCCGGAAGCCTGCGCTGACGCTGTCGCTGCCGCGCTGAAGCGCCGTGTGCCACGCGTAACATCGGATGTCCCCAGCATTCCGCGTGGCACCGGCAAAATGCTGGACGAGCTGGAAGCCTACGGCCTTCTCGACAAGCTCGGTTTGCCGCACGCCCCATCCGTCGCGCTCGACGTGAACACGACCAAGCCCGCCCTGCCCTTCGCTTATCCAATCGCGGTGAAGGCTCTCTCCGCCGCTATTGCACACAAGTCCGATGTCGGCGGGGTGATCCTGAACGTAAAGGACGATGCCAGCCTGCTTGCCGCTATTCAGAAGATCAAACAGGCCACGAACGTCGACCGCGTTCTGGTCCAGCCGATGACTTCAGGCGTCGGTGAAGTCCTCATCGGCTACCGCGTCGATCGCGACGCAGGCCCGACCGTCATGCTCGCGGCGGGCGGCATCCTCGCGGAAATTCACCGCGACCGCAGCCTTCGCCTCGCGCCGATCGATCTCACCGAAGCCCATGCCATGATCTCCGAGGTCGCGTCATTGAAGGCCCTCGCGGGCTATCGCGGCCGCCAACACGGCGATCTTGACGCGCTCGCCAGGGCGCTCGTCGCGTTGTCACAGCTTGCGGTTGCCGAAGGCCCGGCCATCGCGGAAGCAGAGATCAATCCGCTGATGGTTCTTCCGAAAGGTCAGGGTGTGATCGCTGTCGATGCGCTGGTGAAGCTGGCGTAAGCTCTTCCTGGAGCCGCGCACAACAGCGGCCCGATCACGGGAGGAGTTTGATGCTCAACCACACCGCGTCACGTCGCGCCGCGCTCAAAATTCTCGGCGGCGCTTCGCTTGGCGCGCTCTCTGCGCGCTTCGGCCACGCACAAGCCGCGCTTCAGCCGATCCAGATGGGCATCCAGATTTTCACCGGCGCGGTCGCGACCGTTTGGGTGAACAACAAGATTCCGGAGAAACGGGGGCTTTCCGTCGAAGGCAAGCAGATGGCGGACGGCCGCTCGGTGCGCGACGCGATGATCTCCGGCCAGATCAACGCCGGCACCATGAACATCACGCCGTTCATCGTCGGCGCCGGCGCAGCCTCGCTGACGATGGTGGGCGTCGTCTCACTCGGCGGCGACACGGTCGGCGTGATGGCGAAGAAGGGTGCGGGCATCAACTCCATCGCAGACCTGAAAGGAAAAAAGATCAGCGTCTCGACCGGCTCGACCACCGCCAACATCTTCATCCAGAGCGTCGCGCCCGCGGCGGGGCTCAAACCCGGCGACTATCAGCTCGTGAATATGCGGCCGCCGGATCAGGTGGCCGCGCTTGCGGCGGGGTCGGTCGATGCCCTGACCTCGTTCGAGCCTTACCTCACGGTCGCGGAGAAGGAAGGCATCGGCACCATGCTGATGCGCTTCGGTCAAATCGATCCGAACCCGACCTGCCTCGTTCTCTCGCCCACGCTGATCGAGAAATCGCCTGAGACCGTTCAGGCGTTCCTGAAATCCTGGCTCGACGGCGTCGAATTCTGGAAGAGCAACCCGTCGCGCGTCGCCGAAGTGCTGCACGAACAATACAATGCCGCTGGCTATTCCAACGTCACGCGCGAGATGGCCGAAAGCATCGTCAAGCAGATCAAGGTCGAACCGGAACTCACGCCCGCCATCGCCGATCACATCAAGGCGGAGGCCGAGCGAATGAAGGCTGCGAACTTGATCCGACAGCTTCCCGATTGGTCCAAGGTGATGCGGCCGGACCTGTTGCAGAAGGCGCGGTCGGCGTAAACTCGCGCCACGGAGAAAAGCACCATGTCCCACGCCGAAGCCGTTCACACGCTCCAGCCCGCCGCGGGCGCGACCGACGCACTGGTGAAGTTCACCAGCAATCTGCGCTACGACGCCCTGCCGGCGGACGCGAAGCACTACGCCAAGCGCCACCTGCTCGACACCGTCGGCGTGATGATCGCGGGCGCAGGCGGTAGCATCGCGACGCAAGCCGAGAACGTGCTGAAGCTGGTCCGCCCCGCCGGCACCGTACCCGTCACCGGCCGTTCGCGCCGCGCCGACCTGCTCGACGCCGCATTCCTCGGCGGCACTGCGGCCCACGGCATCGAACTCGACGACGGCTACCGCCACGGCTCCGCGCACTGCGGCTGCGTCGTCATCCCCGCCGTCATTCCGATGGCCGCCGACCGCAAGGCGAGCGGCGCGCAACTGATCGAAGCCATCGTCTGCGGTTACGAAACCAACATCGCGCTCGCCCGCGCCTGCGCCCCCGACCTGCGCCACCGTGGCTTCCACCCGACCAGCGCCGTCGGCCCGTTCGGTGCGTCAATGGCAGTCGGCAAGCTGCGCGGCCTCAACGCACAGCAACTCGCCAACGCGCTCGGCCTCGCCGCGTCCAGCTCCGCGGGTCTCTTCGCTTTCGTCGCCGGTGGCGGCGACGTGAAGCGCCTGCACGCCGGTCACGCCTCGCGTGAGGGCATGCAGGCTGCACTCCTTGCGGAACAAGGCACCGAAGGCCCGCCGAACGTCATCGAAGGCCGCGATGGCTTCATGCAGGCCTTCGCCTTCGGGCGCATCGACAAGGCGCGGCCGATCACGCTGCCGCCGCAAGCCGAGTACGGCATCACCGATTGCTACATCAAGCCGTATGCGTGCTGCCGCCACATTCAGCCCGCGGTCGAGGCGGCGTTCGGTCTCTGCACCGACGAGGACATCAAGTTCGAAGACATCAGGAAGGTCGACGTCGAGACCTACAAGATCGCGACCGAGCACGCCCATGTGCCGTGGGACGACTTCGCGAGCGCGCAGCTCAGCTTCCCCTACCTGATGGGTCTCGCCACGCGCTATCGCGGCGTAAAGTTCGAACATTTCGACGACAAGAACCGCACTGACCCGGCCTTCACCGATTTCGCGAGCAAGCTCACCGTGTCCGCCCCCACGGAGATCGACCAGCTCTATCCGAAGCTCCGCCCCGCGCGGGTCATCATCACGACGTCAAAGGGCCAGTTCGTGCGCCAAGCCGACGAGGCCTGGGGCTCGCGCCAGGTGCCGCTCGACGACGAAGGCCTGATCGCCAAGTTCCAGGGCCTGGTCGGCCCGGTGTTCGGCGAGCCGCGCGCCAAGCGGCTGTCCGAGCTACTTTGGAACGTGGAAACGCTCGACAACGTCGCCCCGCTCGCGGAGGCACTGGCGAAGGCCTAAAGCCGCAATTTTTGCGGCTTCCCCTCCATGCGGAATTGCCCCTTGAGCCGCCCGTCCGGGTGATGTGTATAGGGCCCAATTCCAGCCTGCCGGGGACCCTATCTCAATGAACAATGCCGATCTGATTGTCGCCACCCTGAAAGCCGCGGGCATCGACCGCGGCTTCGGCATCCCGAGCGGCAACGTGCTCCCGCTGATGGAGGCGATGCGCAAGGGCGGCGTCGATTTCGTGCTAACCGCGCATGAGGGCTCTGCGGGCTTTGCCGCCGACGTCACCGGCCGCGTCACCGACGCGCCGGGCCTCTGCATTGCGACGCTCGGCCCGGGCGCCACAAACCTTGCGACCGGCGTCGGCAACGCATGGCTCGACCGCTCGCCGATGATCGCAATCACCTGCAATCTCGTCACCGAACAGCTCGGCCGCCGAATCCAGATGTGGATCGACCATCACCAGTTGTTCAAGCCGATCACCAAGGGCACTTTCCGGCTGGAGAAGGGCAAAGTCGCCGAAACGCTCGCCGCCGCCATTCGCCTGGCGATGACCGAGCCGAAAGGCCCCGTGCATCTCGATCTGCCGGAAGATGTCGCACTCGCGCCCGCGACCGAAGAGGTTCCGAGGATCGTGCCGCCGTCGAAGGTGCCGGCGGCGCCGGACCACACCGTGGTGAAGGCTTGCGAAATCCTGCATCGCGCCAAGCGGCCCATCGCGGTGATCGGTTCCAACGCGATGCGCATGGAGCATCCGGACCTGCTCCGCCAGGTCATCGAGCGCCACAACCTGCCCTTCGCCACCACAACGATGGCGAAAGGCATGATCGACGAGGATCATCCACTCTCGCTCGGCTGCATCGAACGCTCGTGCCGCCAAGTTCAGCGCAAGCTCCTGCGCAGCGCCGATCTGATCGTCGGGCTCGGCTACGACACCATCGAAGTGGAATACGAGGCCTGGATCTCGGACGTGCCGCTGCTACAGGTCGACATCGAGAAGGTCGATGTCGCATCCTCGGTGAACGTCGCTTACGAGCTCACCGGCAATCTCGACGACTCGATGGCGCGCCTCTGCTCGATGCCTGCGGGCAAGACCACCTGGACCCCGCAGGCGCTCGCCGAGCACCGCAAAGGCTTCCACGCCGCGCTCCGTCCGACCAGCAACACGTTCACCGCACATGCCGCCATCGACGCGGTGCGCCGCGCGTTACCGAAAGAAGGCGTGCTTACCTTCGACGTCGGCGCACACACGCATCAAATCGGCGGCCAATGGACCGCCCACGCTCCGAAGACCTTCCACATCACCAACGGCTGGTCGTCGATGGGCTTCGGCCTGCCGAGCGCCATCGCCGCAAAGCTCGCTGAGCCGAACAAGCCAGTCGTCTGCGTGCTCGGCGACGGCTGCTTCCAGATGACCTGCGGCGAGGTCGCGGTTGCCAAGCGAATGGGCATCGCGCTGCCCATCGTCGTGCTCGACGACAAGTGGCTCGGCCTCATCAAGGTGAAGCAGATTCGCCGCCAGTTTCCGCTCTACGGAACGGAGTTGCAGGAAGAGGAGTACACCGATCCGCCGGCGCATTACTTCGGTGTGCCCGCGGTCGGCGTTCGCAGTGCGGAAGCGCTCGAAAATGCGGTGAAAAAGGCGCTTTCTGCGAAGGGGCCGACCGTGATCGAAGCCGTGGTCGACTCCGACCACTATATCGATACGGTCTACGACTAAACGGCACGAAGTTTGAATTGCGGAGCGTTTCCGTTCGCACCATCATAGGGCGAACAAGGGAAGGAACTCGCTCATGTCCAAGCTTCGGCATATCGCTGTCATCGTTGAAGACCCGGAGACCTCCGCGAAATTTTTCGAGGAGGCCTTCGACATGAAGCGCGCGGGCACTGCCCGGCGCGGCATCTATATGTCGGACGGCATCTTCAACGTCGCGCTGCTGAAGAAGGAAGGCGACGAAAAGCTCGGGCTCTATCATTTCGGCATGTGGGTCGACGATCTCGATGAAGCCGAAAAGAAAGTGGTCAATGCCGGCGGAAAATATCTCGCCGGCCGTCCGACCTCGCCGAACTCCTTCTACGAGGCGAAGTACAAATCGCCGACCGGCCTCGTGTTCGATTTGACGCACAAAGGCTGGGCCGGCGCGGTGAAGGACGTCGTCCCGCAGAAGTAAGCGGCTGCTATGTCCGCTGCCCCTGTCATCGTCGTTGGCGCGGGCCCGGTCGGCCTGTGCCTTGCGCTGGAGCTCGCGCGGCAGGACATCACGGTCACGCTGATCGAGTCGATGTCGGACGACAATTTTCTCGATCAGGTGCCGCGCGCCGGTAGCAATCATCCCACCACGCTCGAATTCTTCGACCGCATCGGCCTTTACGAGAAGATGGAGCCGCGCGGGCTGATCGCGCCGAAATTCCACTACTGGGACCGGCAGGACAACGCGCTCATTGCCGAGTTCGATCACGCCCTGCTCAAGAACGACACCAAGTTCCCTTATGTGCTCCAGTGCGAGCGCATCAAGATCATCGAGGAGGCGCTGAAGATGGCGAAGGCGCATCCGCTCGTCACGGTGCGGATGTCGACCACTTTCGAGTCCTTCGAGCAGACCACTGATGCGGTCCTGGCAAAGATCGAAAACGCGGAAGGCAAACCCGAGACGATCCGCGGCAGCTATCTCGTCAGCGCCGAAGGTGCGCGCAGCGTCGCGCGCAAAGATCTCGGTCTCGAATTCGAAGGCTTCACCTACCCCGAACGCACCATCAACATCGAGGTCGCCTACGACTTCAGGAAGCACGGCTACACCGAGCGCAACTACATTTCCGATCCGGTCGAGTACTCGAACCTGTTCCATTGGAAGGGCCCGCCGGACCGCTGGCGCATCCACTTCCCGACCAACATCGACGACGATGAGAATGAGTTGAAGCGTCCCGAGGCGTTGCAAAAACGCCTTCGGCAATTCCTCGGCATCGACCATGAATTCGAAATCTGCGGTTGCAATCTCTACACGGTGCATCAGCGTGTCGCCGCGAAATTCCGCGTCGGCCGCGTGGTGCTTGCGGGCGACGCCGCGCACGTGAACAGCCCGATCGGCGGCATGGGACTGAACAGCGGCGTGCACGACGCGTTCAATCTCGCCGACAAGCTGGCCCGAATCTTGCGACGTGAGGCGGACGAAACGGAGCTCGACCGCTATGAACGCCAGCGCCGCCACGTCGCCGTCAAACACACGCAAGCACAGACCGTCCGCAACAAGCGGCTTCTGGAGGAACGCGATCCTGCGGTCCGCCGCCGCAATCACGACGAGTTGCGGCGCGCCGCCGACAATCCCGAAAGCGCGCGAAAATTTCTCTTACGAACCGCGCTGTTCGAAAGTCTGCGCGAAGCTGAACAGATTCAGTAGCGGAAAGTGGAGGATTGTGATGCTGAGAACGCTGACCATCCTCCTCTCTCTCTCGCTGACCTTCGCCGCTCCCGCGCATGCACAATGGCCGGACCGGCCGATCAGGCTGATCGTTCCGTTCAGCGCGGGCTCCTCGTCCGACACCATCGCACGCATCGTCGCCGCGAAAATGGGCGACCGCCTGGGCCAACAGATCATCGTAGAGAACCGCGTCGGCGGCTCGACCGTGATCGGCACCGACGCGGTCGCGAAGGCCGCGCCGGACGGCTATACGATCGGCCTCGCCAACACGACGACGCACGCCGCGAGCGCGGCGCTGGTGCCGAACCTGCCGTTCGATCCGGTGAAGGACTTCATCCCGGTCGGCATGATCGGCTCATCGCCCTTCGTGCTGATCGGCTCGACGCAGGTGACCGCGGCCAATCTCAAGGACTTCGTCACCCTGGCCAAATCGCAGCCCGGAAAATTGAGCTACGCCTCAGCCGGCACAGGCACCCTCGCTCATCTCGCCGGTGAGTTGTTCAAGGCCAAGGCCAACATCGACGTGACGCACGTGCCTTATCGTGGTACGGCGCAGTCCATGATCGATCTCATGCAGGGCCGGATCGACCTTTCGGTCTCCACCATTCCGCCGACGCTTCAGCACATCCGCGAGGGCAAACTGCGCGCGCTCGCCGTGATGAGCGAGAAGCGCAACGTCATGCTGCCGGACGTTCCGACTGTCGCGGAAGCTGGCGTTCCTGGCTGCGAAGCCGGTCTCTGGACTGCGCTGGTGGTCCCGATGGGCACCCCGCCGGATATCGTCACGAAGCTGAACCGGACGCTGCTCGCCGCAGCGAACACGCCGGAGGTTCAAGAGTCACTGAAGATCCAGGGCGTCGATCCCGAACCCGGCGCACCGGAGGCTGTCGCAGCCCGCATCGCCGCCGACGTGGTGAGGTGGAAAGAGGTCGTCACCAACGCCAAGATCGCGGGCGCGCACTGACGATGGCCGATCTGCCGCTGACACTCGCCTGCTGGGACTATGACCGCACCCGCCCGTTGATCGACGGCCGCGTGAAGCCCGAAGGCGTCGCACTACAAGTTACGCTGATGCGGCCACAGCAGGCGTTCCAGGCGATGCTCCAGCGGCAGGAATTCCACGCCGCCGAAATGTCGCTCGCCAACTACACGGCACTGAAGGCAAAGGGCGATTGTCCCTTCATCGGCATCCCGGTGATGCTGTCCAAGATGTTTCGCCACTCCTGCATCTACGTGCAGAGCGATGCGGGAATCCGCACGCCGGCCGATCTGAAAGGCAAACGCGCGGGCACGGCGCAGTTCACCTCCACGGGCGTGGTGTTCGTGAAAGGCGCGCTTCAGCATGATTATGGCGTGACACAACGCGACATGAGCTGGATCGTCGGCCCGCTGCATGCGCCAGGCCCGGTGACCAAGTTCACGCCTCCGCCCGGGGTCAAAGTCGACTACGTACCGGAAGGCCGCACGCTCGAGGAAATGTTCAAGGCGGGCGAGATCGACGTTCTGTTCTCCAACCATTTTCCGCATCTGTGGGAGCAGAACTGGCCCGGCATCGTGCGGCTGTTCCCCGACTACAAAAAGGTCGAGCAGGACTACTACACGCGCACCGGTATCTTCCCGATCATGCACACCATCGTGCTGCGCGAGGACGTGGTTCGCGATCATCCGCATGCGGCGAAAAGCCTCTACGACGCCTTCTGCCAGGCACGCGATATCGCATCCGACGGTCTTTACGACACGGATGCTCTCCGGCTGTCCCTGCCCTGGCTGATCGACCACATCGAGGAAACCCGCCGCGTGATCGGTCCGGATTTCTTCGTCTACGGCCTTGAGGCCAACCGAAAGACGGTCGCGGCGCTCGCGCAATATCTCCACGAGCAGGGCCTTGCGCCACGTGTGGTCGCTCCGGAGGAACTCTTCGTCCCCGGCGTCGGCTGACAAATCCCCCCGCGGCGATAAGATTGAGCGGTTATCAGGGAAGCCGCCTTCGCCATGCCGGATAAAATCAGCGTCGGTCTCGTCTCGCGCACATTCTTCAACCTGCCCCTATGGGCGGCTATGGAGAACGGCTTCTTCACCGACGAAGGCATCGAGGTTTCGACAACGATCATCGGCAACGCATCGCAGGTGCCGCCGCTGCTCGATGGCACGTTCCAGATCATGATCGGCGGCTCTGAGGCCGTGATCCAGAACGTCGCTTCCGGCGGCCCGCTCCGCATCGTCGCTGGCAACACCGGCAAGGTGACCCATTCGCTCATCGCCCGCGCGCCGTTCAAGATCGTGCGCGATCTCAAGGGCGCGACCATCGGCATCCTGAGCCAGACCGAAGGCACCTTCTTCCAGCTCAAGGAAATGCTGGAGAAGCACGGCCTGCACTTCCCCGGCGACTACAACGTGAAAGACACCGGCGGCGTGCCGCCGCGCCACAAGGCGCTGCTCGAAGGCGCGATCGACGCCGGGCTGCAATCGATCCCGTGGAACTACGTTGCCGAAGACGCTGGCATGAACAACCTCGGCGATGTCGTCGACTACATTCCCGATTGGCAGTTCGTCTCGACCAACGCCAACGGCGAATGGGCCAAGGCCAACCGCGAACTGCTGGTTCGTTTTCTGCGCGGCATCTTCCGCGGCACGGCCTGGTTCTATGAAAACCGCGAAGCGTCGGCGCGCATCGCCGAGCGCGAGCTGCCTGCGCCGCTCGCCCATGCCGAGCGCGCGTGGGACCACTACACCGAGACGAATGCGCTCACGCGCGACGTGTCGGTGAACGAGAAGGGCTTGCGAAAGGTGATCGAGACACTCATGCAAGCGGGCCTGCTCGCCCGGACGGCACCACACGAACCGTCGGCCTATATCGTCAACGAATATCTGGAAGAAGCGCGCGGCCACTGACGCCGCGATCAGCGCCCGCGCTCTTAACGCCTTTTGGGCTTACAGAACGCCGCGTGAAGCGCCATGATGACGTCGCGGACCTCGGCCTTCGCCAGCGAATAATAGATATTCTTACCGTCGCGCCTTGTGTCGACCAGCCCGTCGGTGCGCAACCGCGCAAGCTGCTGTGACACCGCCGGCTGGCGCAGACTTAGCGTCTGCTCGATCTCAGTGACCGACTTCTCGCCATCCACCAGCAGGCACAGAATCACGAGCCGCGCCTCGTGCGACAGCGCCTTCAGGAATTCGCTCGCCATCCGCGCATTGCTCAACATCGTGTCGATGTCGAGATCGCGCGCCCGGATTTGGGACTTTACCGGCGCCCGGACGGACGCTTTGGCCAAGGCTTGAGAGCTCATGAGCACCGCTCGTGCATGTCGTACCTTACCGGAACCGCCCCCTTAATGCGACGCCGATAAATCACCCCGCGCGCTCGGAGGCAATTGCCCGATCAGCCGCGCGATCGTTCCATAGAAGAAATCGTTGCTAGCATATCCTTCTACGCGTCCGACCTCGCGGCCGTCGTCGATCAGCACGAAGGTCGGCGTGTAGATGATCGGCGACTTCAGCGCGACCTGCGGGCGGGCGCCGTGCACGTCAACCATGCGGACCGGCGCGATCTTGCCGAAATTGGAATTGTTGTAACCGGGTCCGACCTCACGATCCCATGCCGCGCAATAGGGGCACCCGTCGCGGCGATACATCAGCAGTTCCGCGGCAGAGGCCTGCGAAAGCGGCAGCACCATCGCCGCAGCCAATGAGACGATCAGGATTCGCAATAGGCGCATAAATCGGGTCCGGAGCCACACCCCTATCACACATATAGCGCGTTTTGAATGTGATTCGAGGGCTCAACCGAACCGGAAGGCCAGCAATCGTTCGAACGAACGCTGCTCAATAATCAGCCGGTGAAAATAGTTGGCGTCGTTCTGGCGGAGCGCGTCAGGCACCTGCCTCAGGCTGTTGAGGAACCCATCGATCAGCCGCCGAAAATCGGCGTCGGTTCGCACAGCCGGATCGGCTTCGCGATCGCAGCGGTTGAGCGCCGTTTCGGTATTCCCTGTGGCCTTTGCGATGGCCTCTTTAACATCGGCCAGGTTCTGTGTTCCTCGATAGGAGTCGAGCTTCTCGTAGACTGCGCTCGCCTCGTTGATGCAGTCCGAAAACAGGCGGATGCCGTTCGCCGTGCGCCACGCCTGCAGCGGAGCGCCGGCACGCTCCAGCGCGGTGCGCGCCGCTTCAACATCGCCCTTGTCGGCGGCGGCAAGCCCCTCGCGCACGTCCTTGTCGGTCGCCGCCATCGCCGAATTCAGCGAAGCGTCCGCCTCTCCCAACGCCCTCGAATCCTTCGTCCAGCGGTCGCGCAGCTTCTCGATCTCGATTGAGCCCAGTTCTGCGTTGCCTGTCCGCAGATATCCGATCGCGACCCGACGATGCGCGGCGAAACCGTCGAGCAGCGTCCGCTGCGCCGGCGTCAGCTCCGCTGCGAACGCCTGCCCCAGGCAGAGCGCCACCAGCGCCAATCCCAGCCCTTTCGCGCGCATGCCGCTCTCACTTGTCCTTAAGCCTGAAGCGTCATTATATAGTTGCAAGAAATTGAATGTCAGGAGACGGCGATGCTGTCACGGCGCTCATTTATCGCGGGAAGCGCGGCCGGCCTTATCGGCGGGCTCCCCGCTCATGCTGCGCCTGTCCTGACCGATGACGGGCTCTATACGCAGCCTTGGTTCCTGCAAAGCTTCCTCGAATTGGCTGACGACGTGCAAGGCGCGGCGAACAACGGCAAGCGGCTTGCGATCATGTGGGAGTTGCGCGGCTGCCCCTATTGCAAGGAAACCCATCTCGTCAATTTCGCAAAGCCCGAGATCGAAAGCTACCTCAAGCAACACTTCGAGATATTGCAGCTCAACATTCTGGGCTCGCGCGAGGTCACCGACTTCGACGGCGAGAAGATGTCCGAGAAGCGTCTCGCTGGAAAATACGGCGTGCGGTTCACACCGACCTTCCAGTTCTTTCCTGACAAGATCGCGGGCCTTGCCGCAAAGAAGCCTGCCGAGCGCGAGGTCACGCGCATGCAGGGCTATCTCGAGCCGCAGGCGTTTCTGAACATGTTCCGCTTCGTCGCCGAGCGCGCCTACGAGAAGGGCACGCTGCGCGATTTCCTGAAGGCGAACAGCTAGCCGACCTTCAGATAGCCGAAGCCCTTGGCCTGAAGCTCCGCGACCGTCGCAACGCCCGACGGCACGAACTTCAGGAATGCATCCTTCTTCGTCTTCGCCGGATCGATGTTCAGGCGCTTGTAAGTGATCTGGCAGAGATAACCCTCGACGCCGTACTTTGTCAGCCCGACGAACCGCTTGTAGATCTCCGGATCGATCTGATCCTTCTCCCACGGCGTGCCGCTCAGGTCATCGAGGAAGAACTTCAGCCCCGCGCCGTGCGCGACCACGACAATCTTCAGCTTGAAGGTGTCGAACTCGTAAGCCGAATAATGGTTGTTGATGTTCTGCAGCATCTGCGAGAAGCGCTGCGGATCGCCGAAGTCGCAGTGATAGAGGCATGCAATGTCGGTGTCCTTCTTCAGCGTCGCGAGATCGACGACGCCGGGCGCCGCAACCGCAGCGCCCGCCGCGGCGAGCACCGCGCCGGATGCAGTCAACGCTCGTAACAGGTCACGCCGATTTCCATCCATCGCACGCTCCTTCGGTTACTTGTTCACCGGGCTGTCCGGGCTCATCAGCAACGCCACCGCGTCCTTGATCTGCTCGATGGTCAGCACCTTGTTCGAGCCGAACCGCGGCATCAGCGAGCATGGATAGGCGGCGTGCGGATTATAGATCTTCTCGTACACCCCCTTGGTGTCCGCCTCGCTGTAATTCCTGATCTTACCATAGTTGTAGAGGCTCGGCCCCACCGTGCCGTAGCTCACCTCAGCCTTGGTGAGTTGATGGCAGGCGTAGCAGTTGCCGCCGTTCACGCGGTTGCCCGGCGGGTAATCGGTGAAACGCAGACCGAAGCCCGATTGCGCCAATGTCTCGCCCTTCTTCCAGTCGCCGACGAGCTTACCGTCCGGCGGATACTCGATGGTGGCGCGTTCGCGCTTCTGGATTTCCTCGCCGACCTTCGGCGCCGGAAGATTCTCTGCCGCCGAGCATTGGCGCATCGTTTCGTCCGGCGTCAGGCGCGGCGCCCAGTCGGCCGGCGCGGTCGGGAATGCGGCCTTGATCGCCGCATCGACCTTGGCTTGGTCCACCGCCGGCGCCTGCTGGGCGAGCGCAGGCGACACGATGATGACAGCGGCGAAAGCGAGAACAAACTTTTTCATGGTCCCGCTCCTCAACGCTTCAGGCCTGGCGCGGAAATCTCGCCGCCCTCGGCCGTCTTGGTGAGATAGGAAATCAGCGCGACGCTCACATCGGAGCCCAGCTCGATCTCCGGCATCCGCATCTGCCAATAGCAGTCATACATGCGGTGCTGCATCGTCATCACGTGCGTGGACGACACGCGATACGCCGGCCATTCGCCGATCACCTTTTTCGCCTCGTTCGGGCTCGACAGAAACGGCAGCCCTTGCAGGCGGATGCGCTTGCCGGATTCGGCGTGGCATGTGGCGCAGGCGAAATCGAACGGACCCTGCCGCCGCATGAAGATCGTGCGACCCATGGCCACCACGTCCTTCTCCTTGGCCTGATCGAGCTTCGCCGCGAACTTCATGCCGGACGACTTGCTCGCGATCCACGTCGCGATCGCGCCAAGCTCCTTCACCGGCTGGCCGCCGCCCGGATGCGGGCGCTTCACGAGGTCGGCGCGGTTGAAGCCTTGCAGCTTCTCCATGCACCAGAGGAGCCGCGACTCCACGTCCATCACCTTGTCGGCATCGGCAAAATAGCGGGGCAGCTCTGCGAAGGCGCCATCCACCTTTCCTGGACCTTTGCCGAGGTCGCACTGCTCGAGCGAAACGTTTTTCGGACCGCGTTTCGTGGCCCACAGCGCTTCGCCGCGATCGACGTCGAGGAAGCCGGGGTTGCTCCACGGATCCTCCTTCAGCATCTGGCGATACTTCTCGAGCCCCCTCTCGGTGTCGGCGTCCTGCGCAGTCGCAGATTGTGAGAATGCGAATGCTGCGAAGAGCACGGCGAGCAGTATTTTTTTCGTTGTCACGGAGCTCCCTCCCGTCCACATGGTCCGTGACGCCCTCCGGCGACTCGAACGCGTTCTCAATTGCCACAAATGGATAGTCCGCATCTTACGTATTGAATAGTGAGACGAATAGCTGCGGCAATTTTCGCAATGCATCATGAGCGAAGACGGTTGCAAACGAAAGGCGGCTCGCCTTACACTTAGTGATAATTGAATGTGTCTAGGCCCTAAGCTAACCGTGCTATTGTGGCTGTCCGCGCCGTCAACCACTTAACGGGCGGATGAGGAGGAGAAATTCGAAAATGACGTTGCTTCCGAACCGCCGCCAGGCTCTCGCCATCGGCGTCAGCGCCGCTGCTGCGGCGATCCTCCCGCTGTCCGCCGTGCCGGCGTTCGCGGCCAACAATTCGGATGAGTTGATCAGCAAGTTCACCGGCGGCAAGAAGCCCACCGAGGGCAAGGTGAAGCTCGACCTCCCCGAAATCGCTGAGAACGGCAACACCGTGCCGATGACCGTGACGGTCGACTCACCGATGACCGACGCCTCCTATGTGCAGGCGGTTCTCATCCTCGCCGACGGCAACCCGAACGCGGGCGTCGCGACCTTCCATTTCTCGCCAGCGAGCGGAGTCGCGGAAGCCAATATCCGTGTCCGCCTCGCCACCACGCAGAACATCGTCGCGGTCGCGAAGATGAGCGACGGCTCGTTCGTCACGGCCAGCAAGCAGGTCAAGGTCACGATCGGCGGCTGCGGCGGCTAATCGCCCGCGCCACGGTCCCAACCTGCATCGAGGAGATAGAAAATGGCTGACGTGAAACCCCGCATCAAGCTCGACAAGAAGCAAGCCAAGAAGGGCGAGCTCGTCGAGGTGAAGGCCCTGGTCCAACACATCATGGAGACCGGGCAACGCCGCGATGGCAGCGGCAACATCATTCCGCGCAAGATTCTCAACAAGTTCGTCTGCACGGTGAACGGCAAGCAGGTGTTCGCCGCCGAGTTCGAGCCCGCGGTGTCGGCGAACCCGTACATCCAGTTCAAGTTCAAGGCGGAAGAGTCCGGTGACGTCGTTCTCACCTGGACCGATGACGACGGCTCCACCATCGTCGGCAAGGACAGCATCACGGTCGCCTGACGGCGCAGCATCTCCGGCAGCGCGCAGGGTCAACCGACCCGCGCGCACCGGCTTGTTTCGGAGTGCGCGATGATCTCAAGGCGCGATTTCATCCAGCTTGCCGCCGCGACCGCGGCGCTTGTGCCCGCGGGCTGGTCGCGCGCCTTCGCACAACAGCGGCTGACGCAAGCGGACCTTCTCCGTTTCGAGCCGGTCGGCAACGTCACGCTGGTCCACGTCACGGACATTCACGGCCAGCTCAAGCCGACCTACTTCCGCGAGCCCTCGATCAATCTCGGCGTCGGCGAAGCCAAGGGCCTCGTTCCGCACGTCACCGGCCGCGCCCTCCTCAACCTCTATAAAATCCCGGCAGGCTCCGCGCCGGCCTACGCGCTGGCATCTGAAGACTTTGCAGCGCTCGCCAGGAGCTACGGCAAGATCGGCGGTCTCGACCGCATCGCCACCATCGTGAAGGCGATCCGCGCCGAGCGCGGCGACCGCGTCGTGATGCTCGACGGCGGCGACACCTGGCAGAACAGCTTCACCTCGCTCCAGACCAAGGGGCAGGACATGATGGACTGCATGGCGCTCTTGAAGCCCGACGCCATGACCGGCCATTGGGAGTTCACGCTCGGCACCGACCGCGTGAAGGAAATGGTCGAGAAGCTCGGTTTCGCCTTCCTCGCGCAGAACGTCCGCGACACCGAATGGAACGAGGCCGCATTCGATCCGATGAAGATGATCGAGCGCGGCGGCGTGAAGATCGCCGTCATCGGCCAAGCCTTCCCCTACACACCGATCGCCAACCCCCGCTGGATGATCCCGACCTGGTCGTTCGGCATCCGCGAGGATGATCTCGCTGCGAACGTCGAGAAGGCGAAGAAGGACGGCGCGCAGCTCGTCGTCCTCCTCTCGCACAACGGCTTCGACGTCGATCGCAAGCTCGCGAGCCGCGTGAAGGGCATCGACGTCATCCTCACCGGCCATACCCACGACGCGCTGCCGGACGTGGTGAAGGTCGGCAAGACGCTGCTGGTCGCCTCCGGCAGCCACGGCAAGTTCGTCTCTCGCCTCGATCTCGATGTGCAGGGCGGCGAGGTGAAGAACTATCGCTACAAGCTTATTCCGGTGTTCGCCGACGTCATTGCGCCGGACGCCGAGATGGCCGCGAAGATTGCGTCGTTCCGCGCGCCGCACGAGAAGATGCTGGGCGAAAGCATCGGTAAGGCCGAAACGCTGCTCTACCGCCGCGGCAACTTCAACGGCACTCTCGACGACGTGATCTGCGACGCGCTGATCTCCGAGCGCGACGCAGAGATCGCACTGTCGCCGGGATTCCGCTGGGGCAACACGCTGCTGCCGGGCCAGGATATCACCCGCGAGGACATCTACAACGCCACCGCCATCACCTATCCGGCATGCTACCGCATGACGATGAACGGCGCACGGCTGAAGGAAATTCTCGAAGACGTCGCCGACAACCTGTTCAACGCCGATCCCTATTACCAGCAGGGTGGCGACATGGTCCGCGCCGGCGGCCTCTCCTACACCATCGACATCGGTAAGCCGATCGGCAGCCGCATCTCCGATCTCAAGCTGCTCAGGTCCGGCAAGCCGCTCGAAGCGGCCAAGGACTACACCGTAGCCGGCTGGGCGAGCGTTAACGAAGGCACCGAGGGTCCTGCGATCTGGGACGTGGTTACGAACCACATCCAGAAGAAAAAGGTCGTGGCTCCGAAGGAAGCCGGACACGTTCGGGTGTTGGGAACCTGAAATTTTTTTACCCAAACACATGCAAACTTTTGCATACTTGAATCGGTGGACCGCAATGGCTGACGAGAACAACATGCAAAGCTCACGGCGCACCTTCCTCCGCACAAGCTTGGCCGCAGGCGGCGCGGCGATCGGCACGGCAGCGCTCGGCGCCCCGCAGAACGCCGGCAATCCGAAGAACCTGCCGCCGAATGTGCCGAGCTGGACACAAGCACTCGGCGACGGCGTTGCGACGCGCCCCTACGGACGTCCTTCGAAGTTCGAGGTGAATGTCGTTCGCCGCGATGTCGAATGGCTCACGGCTTCCCGCGAAAGCTCGGTCAGCTTCACGCCGCTGCACGATCTCGACGGCATCATCACGCCGAACGGCGTCTGCTTCGAGCGCCACCACGCTGGCATCGCCGAGGTGAACCCCGCCGACTACCGGCTCATCATCCACGGCCTCACCGACAAGCAACTCATCTTCACGCTCGACGACCTTAAGCGCATGCCGCGCGTCAACCGCGCCTATTTCTGCGAATGCGCGGCGAACTCCGGCATGGAATGGCGCGGTGCACAGCTCAACGGCTGCCAGTACACGCACGGCATGGTTCATTGCGTGATGTACACCGGCGTGCCGCTGAAGACGCTGCTTCAGGAAGCGGGTCTCAAATCCAACGCCAAGTGGCTGCTGATGGAGGGCGGCGATTCCGCCGCCATGACGCGCTCGCTGCCGCTGCAAAAGGCGCTCGACGACGCACTCGTCGCCTATCGCATGAATGGCGAGATGTTGCGCCCAGAGAACGGCTATCCTGTTCGCATGGTGCTCCCCGGCTGGGAGGCCAACATGTGGATCAAGTGGATCCGCCGCATCGAGGTCGGCGATCAGCCCTGGCACCACCGCGAGGAAACGTCGAAGTACACCGACCTGCTCGAGAACGGCAAGGCGCGGCGCTTCACCTACATCATGGATGCCAAGTCCATCATCACCAATCCGAGCCCGCAGGCGCCGATCAACCACAAGTCCGGCTTCACTGTGCTGTCGGGCATCGCGTGGTCCGGCCGCGGCAAGATCGCGCGTGTCGACGTTTCGCTCGACGGCGGCCGCAACTGGCGCACCGCGCGCATCGACGGCCCGGTGTGGGACAAGGCGCTGACGCGCTTCTACTACGAGTTCGACTGGGACGGTCGCGAGTTGCTCATTCAGTCTCGCGCGATGGACGAGACCGGTTACGTGCAGCCGACCAAGAGCGAGCTACGCAAGGTGCGCGGTGTCAACTCGATCTATCACAACAACGGCATCCAGACGTGGCACCTGCACAAGAATGGCGAGGTCGAGAATGTTGAAATCTCTTAGTCTCGCCGCCTGCGGTGTCTGCGCGCTGATCGCCTTCGGCGTCGCCTCCGATCATCTGGCCGCCGCTCCGAAAGACAAGCCAGGTCACGCCGAACCTTTGAAGCGCCTCGGCATCGGCCGCGAGGCGACACCGCAGGAGATCGCCGGCTGGGACATCGACATCCGCCCGGACGGCCAGGGCCTGCCGCCCGGCAAGGGCACGGTGAAGGACGGCGAACAGCTTTACATGACGCACTGCGCCGCTTGTCACGGCGAGTTCGGCGAAAGCGCGGGCCGCTGGCCGATCCTCTCCGGCGGCAACGGCAGCCTTGCGAGTCCCGACCCGGTGAAGTCGATCGGCTCCTATTGGCCCTATGCCTCGACGGTGATGGACTACATCCGCCGTGCCATGCCCTTCGGCAACGCACAATCGCTCAGCAACGACGAGCTTTATGCGATCACGGCCTACGTGCTCTATCTCAACGACATCGTGAAATCGGAAGATTTTGAGCTCAGTGACAAGAATTTTAGAACGATCAAGCTTCCGAACGAGCCCAATTTCTACGATGATGACCGCGAGGTCACGGAAAAGGCGTTCTGGAAGAAGAACCCTTGCATGACCAACTGCGCAGCAGGCGAACCGAAGATCACCGGCCGCGCACGTTCCATCGACGTGACGCCCGAATCCAAGGGGCCGAAAGCCGAGTAGCCGAGGGCACTGTCATGATGAACCGCCGGGTCCTTCTCGCTGTTGCAGCCGGAGCCATCTCCACCCTCTCGACCGGCGCGCTCGCCGACATCAAGACGCACAAGCTTGCGCTTCAGATCAGCGACAGGGACACGGAAAAGATGAACGCGGTGCTCAACGTCGCCGCCAATGTGTCGCGCTTCTACACGGACAAGGGCGAGGAGGTCGAAATCGAGATCGTCGCCTTCAACGCCGGGATGCACATGCTGCGCGACGACACCTCGCCGGTGAAAGACCGCATCGCGAATTCGCTGAAGGCACTGCCGAACATCAGCTTCAAGGCGTGCAAGAACACGATGGACACGATGGAGAGAAACGAGGGCAAGCCCGTGAAGCTCGTTCCGAATGTGGATGTGGTTGAAGCCGGCGTGACACGCCTGATCGAACTCAGCGAGTCCGGCTGGACCATCGTGCGCCCATGAAGTTTCGCCGTCGCGATATCCTTTCCGGCATCGGCGCCCTCGTCTCGACGCCGTCGCTCAAATACGTCCGCGCCGCGGTCCCGCCGTTCCGTCGCAAGCTCGGCGCGATCGAGATCACTGTCATCAGCGACGGCGTGCTGAATGTCCCGCTGTCCTTCGCAGTTCCCGACGCGCCGCGCGACGAACTGACCGCGCTCCTCACCGCGAACAATCTGCCGCCGGGTGGCATGCCGTCGCCCACGAACGTGACGCTGATCAAGACCGGCAGCGATGTCGTTCTGCTCGACGCGGGCTCCGGCTCGAACTTCCAGGACACCGCCGGCAAGCTCGCGGAGAACATGGAGGCCGCGGGGATCGACCCCGCTTCCGTCACCAAAGTCGTGTTTACCCACTGTCACGCCGACCATCTCTGGGGCGCGATTGACGACTTCGACGATTCGGAGCGCTTCCCGAAGGCGAGCTACGTCGTCTCCGCGCCCGAGTGGGATTTCTGGACCAACCCGAACACCGCCGAGACAGCCCCAGACTGGCTCAAAGGCATGGCCCGCGGCTCAAGCCGCATCCTCAAGCGCCTCGAAGCCAAGATCGAGCGCCGGGGCCCCGGCGATTCGCTTGCCCCCGGCCTCAGCTATCTCGCCACCCCCGGTCATACCCCCGGACACATGTCCGTCATGGTCGAGAGCGGTTCCGAGCGCCTGATCGTGGGCGGGGACGTCCTGTCCCACCCCGCCGTGTCCTTCGCCCAGCCCGCCTGGCGCATGGGGAGCGATTTCGACAGCGATTTGGCCGTCACAACCCGTAAACGGATGCTGGATAGGCTCGTTTCGGACAGACTCCCCTATATCGGGTTCCATTTACCCTTCCCGGGTCATGGAATCGTCGAAAAGAGCGGGTCTGCCTATCGTTTCCTGCCGGTTTGAGTCTCCCCGGCCCCAGGGCTATATCTCTCGCTATGACACAAGGTTCCATGCAGGCCCGCCGCCAATCCGTTGGGGTTCGCGTCGGCAACGTCACGGTCGGCGGCGGCGCCCCGGTCGTGGTCCAATCGATGACCAACACCGACACCGCGGACGTCGATTCGACCGTCCGTCAGGTCGCAGCGCTCGCGCGCGCGGGTTCGGAAATCGTCCGCATCACCGTCGACCGCGATGAAGCAGCGGCGGCCGTTCCGAAGATCAAGGAGCGCCTGCTCAAGATCGGCTGCGAAGTCCCGCTTGTCGGCGACTTCCACTACATCGGCCACAAACTGCTCGCCGATCATCCGGGCTGCGCCGAGTCGCTCGACAAGTACCGCATCAATCCGGGCAACGTCGGTTTCAAGGACAAGAAGGACAAGCAGTTCTCCCAGATCGTCGAGAAAGCGATCCAGTACAACAAGCCGGTGCGCATCGGCGCGAACTGGGGCTCGCTCGATCAGGAATTGCTCACGCACCTGATGGACGAGAATTCCAAGTCACCGAACCCGATCGAGGCCCGCGCCGTGACGCGCGAGGCGATGATCCAGTCCGCGCTTCTGTCCGCCGCGCGCGCCGAGGAAATCGGCCTGCCGCGCGACCGCATCATCCTATCTGCCAAGGTGTCGGCGGTGCAGGATCTGATTGAAGTCTATCTCGAACTCGCCAAGCGTTCGAACTACGCCATTCACCTCGGCCTCACCGAAGCCGGCATGGGCAGCAAGGGCATCGTTGCCTCGTCCGCCGCGATGGGCATTCTGCTCCAGCAAGGCATCGGCGACACGATCCGCGTTTCGCTCACGCCCGAGCCCGGCGGCGACCGCACGCTCGAGGTGAAGGTCGGCCAGGAACTACTTCAGACGATGGGCTTCCGCACCTTCGTGCCGCTCGTCGCGGCATGCCCCGGCTGCGGCCGCACGACGTCGACGACGTTCCAGGAGCTCGCCGGCAGCATCCAGAAGTTCATTCACACCTCGATGCCGGAGTGGAAGACGCGCTATCCAGGCGTCGAGAATCTCAACGTCGCGGTGATGGGCTGCATCGTCAACGGCCCGGGCGAGTCCAAGCACGCCGATATCGGCATCTCGCTCCCCGGCACCGGCGAAACGCCGGCGGCGCCGGTGTTCATCGACGGCAAGAAGGCGGTGACGCTGCGCGGCGAAACGGTCTCGGAAGATTTCCAGAAGCTCGTGATCGATTACATCGAGCGCCGCTACGGCCAGGGCGCCCGCACGGCGGCGGAGTAAGCCGATCCCTGCCACTGCCGTCCCCGCGAATGCGGGGACCATGCTTTCAAATTGTCGCACCTATTGAGCCGTTGCGCGCAGCACAAGGCTGCGCGCCGGTGGTAGGATCACGGCTCCACGTCCCTGTTTCACAGGGACGGCAGCGGTGGGGGGCCGTGGCATGCTCAGCTTGGTGGCGCTGTCCAATTCCCATCTCGAACTCACCCTCGATAGCCTTCGCACCCATCTCGACCGGATTTATCCCGGCCATTTTCTCCCGCCGCGTGAACACGGCACATTCGTGGTTGTCGGCGAGGCATCCGGCGTCCAATTCCTGATTCAATCGAACATCGAAGGCGCCAAGGGTTTGTTCATGCTCCACAGCGTGCCCGGCCCCTATACGGAATTCTCGGACTTCCACCGCCGTATTGCCGAGCCGTCGTTGCACGAAAGGGCGACCGCACAGAAGTGCTGGCTTTCCGTCGATCTCCTGAGGCCATACGGAACGGACGATGAAGCCTATAGCTTCATCGCGCGAGTCCTGGCGCACCTTGCCCCGACGGATACGGCTGCTCTCGTCGATCCCGAGCCACTGATGACGATCGCTTTCAACGACGACGTCCGCCTCCAGCTTGCTAAAGGCAATCGCGTATTCGGAAAGCCCTAGCCTATTGCGACTTGATTCCCGCAACCTTCACGACCTCCGCGACGCGGTCGATCTCGCCCTTCATCACCTTGGCGTATTCCGCGGGCCCCGCGCCGAGCGGCTCGATGCCTGCGGTCGCGAACTGCTTGATCACCTCGGGCTGCTTCACGATCACCGCGACCTCCGCCGCGATCTTCTGAACGATCGTGTCTGGCGTCCCCGTGCGCGCGAACAAGCCGATCACCGGCGCGAAGTCGAACCCGGGAATGAAATCGGCGACGGGCGGCGCATCCGGCGCCTGCGCTGAGCGCCCCGGACCGTTGTTCGCAAGCAACGTCACTTTCTTGGTTTCGATCGCGCCGCTCAGCGACGGATAGGCCGAGAACAGAAGATCGACATGGCCGCCGAGCAGCGCCGGCACTGACTCGCCGGTACCCTTGAACGGCACGTGGGTCATCTTGATCTTCAGCGCCGCGCTGAGCGCCTCCATCGACAGATGGTGCGTCGAGCCGACGCCCGACGAGCCGTAGTTCAATTCGCCGGGATGCGCCTTGGCATAGTCGATCAGCTCTTTCATCGATTTGATCGGGACCTTCGGATGCACGGCAAGGAACAGCGGTGCACGCGCCACCATCACCGCCGGAAGCACCTCCGCCGTGTTGTAGGCGAGCTTCGAATAGATGAAGGGGTTGATCGACAAGATCGATCCGTCCGACACCACGAACGTATAGCCGTCGGCCGGCGCGTTCAGCATCGCGGCAACAGCAACGCCGCCGTTGGCGCCGGGACGGTTCTCGATCACGATCGCTTGCCCGAGCCGCTCCTGAAGCCCGCGCGCGACGATGCGCGCCGTCGTGTCCGGCAGGCCGCCCGCGGCCGCCTGGATGATGAATTTGATCGGCTGGTTCGGATAGTGCTGCGCCTGCGCGGAGCCTGAGAAAAACGGCGCAAGCATCAGCGCCGCGAGCGCGGCGCGCTTCGTCCAAAGCATTCAAACCTCCCTCAACGCGAAGCCGAAGGAGGCCCGCGTTTGTTATGATTTTCGTTCCGCGATGAATCGCGCTGCTTCGATCAGCACACCCGCTTTCGCGCCGAACGGCGCCAGCGATTTCTCCGCGTCGGTGACGAGCGACTTCAACCGCTCTTTCGACTTCGCAAGCCCGTAGAGCGAGACCAGCGTCCCCTTGCCGGCGTCGGCATCCTTGCCTGCCGCCTTGCCGAGCGTGGCGGCGTCGCTTTCCACGTCGAGGATGTCGTCGGCGATCTGGAACGCCTGCCCGACCAGCGAGCCGAACTGTTCGAGCGCCGCGCGCTCCGCGGGCTTCGCCTGCGCGAGGATACCGCCGGCGACACAGGCGAAGCGCAGCAGCGCGCCCGTCTTCATCGCCTGGAGCGTCATGATCTCGCTCTCACCGAGCTTCTGCGGCTTGCCGTCGCCGAAGCGGCCTTCGGCGGCGAGATCGAGCATCTGCCCGCCGACCATGCCGCCGAGACCGGAAGCGCGCGCGAGCGCCATCACCAGCTCGATGCGAACCGCGGCATCAGGATGCGCTTCCGCCCGCGCGAGAATGTCGAACGCGAAGGTGAGCAACCCGTCGCCCGCGAGGATCGCGGTCGCCTCGTCGAATTTCTTGTGCGCGGTCGGACGGCCGCGGCGCAGATCGTCGTCGTCCATCGCCGGCAGGTCGTCGTGCGCCAGCGAATAGCAGTGCACGCATTCCAGCGCCGCGCCGACCATCAGCGCGCGCTCGCGTGGCACATCGAACAGGTCCGCGCTCGCCACCACCAGGAACGGCCGCACGCGCTTGCCGCCGCCGAGCGTGACGTAACGCATCGCCTCCATCAGGTGCTCGGGACGCGCGCGCTCGCCGTCGAGGACGGTCTTGCCCTGCAGACGTTCGAGCAGGGACTCGGTTTCCGCGGCGACCGCGGTGAGCTGCGACTGGAAAGCGCTACTGGGACTCGTCATTTCGGCCTTAGAACTGGAATAAACGTTATTTCAGATAACCGGCCTTGCGGAACCAATCAATCGCATGGGTCAGCCCCTCCCGGTAGGGCCGGGGACGGTACCCGAGCTCCCGCTCGGCCTTGGCAGAGCTGAAGAACATCCGGTATTTGGCCATTCGCAGGCCGTCCCGGGTCACGAACGGCTCGCGGCCGGTGAGCCGCGCCATGCCCTCGGCGGCATAGGCGAGCGGCATCAGGGCCCGGCGGGGGAAATGCCAGCGTGGCGGAGCGCGGCCGACGATGGCCGATATGTCGGCGAGGAGCTGCGACAGCATCACGTTTTCGCCGCCGAGGATGTAGTTCTCGCCGATCCGGCCTTGATGCAGTGCAGCGAGATGACCCTCGGCGACGTCGTCGACGTGCACCAGGTTCAGTCCTGTGTCGACGTATCCCGGAATGCGCCCGCGGGCCGCTTCGACCACGACGCGCCCGGTCGGCGTTGGCCGCACGTCGCGCGGCCCGATCGGCGTCGACGGATTGACGATCACCGCCGGCAGCTTCTCCTTGTCGATCATCGCCTGCACGATGCGTTCGCCCGCGACCTTGCTGCGCTTGTAAGCGCCGATCGCGTTGGCCTCGTCGAGCGGACAGTTCTCGTCCACCGGCGCGCCGTCGTCGCGCAGCGCAAGTGTCGCGACGCTGCTGGTGTGGACCACGCGCTCGACGCCGGCGCGCAGCGCCTCGCACATCACCGTGCGCGTGCCCGCGACATTGACCTCGGCAATCTCATTCGGGTTGCGCGCCCAGAGCCGGTAGTCGGCGGCGACATGGAATACATAACGCACGCCAAACATCGCGCGGCGTACCGAATCCGCGTCGCGAAGATCGCCTTCCGCGAATTGCAGGTCGATGCCGTCGAGATGCGCGCGCGGGCTCGTCGGGCGCACCAGGACGCGGACGGCGTAGCCGCGATCCGCCAGCATCTTGGCCACCGCCGATCCGACGAATCCACTCGCTCCGGTGACCAGGGCTTGTCCCGCGCTGCTGCCCATATCCATCTTGATTTGTCCCGGCTGCCCGCCCCGGCAAGCAGGCCGTTGGACCTTGGAAAAACCGCCCCCAGCGGCCATACAATACGTGGCTGGGCCGCCACTTCAAAACGCGTTTGTGGACCGCTCGTATCCCGGATAAATCACTAGTATAATCAGCCGCTTAAAAGAGAAGCCTCCGGCTTATGGTTGAAATTTTGATCGCCGCAACCTCTGTTGTGGTCTGGCTTTACCTCATCGCGGCGCGGGGCGGCTTCTGGCTGTCGGCGGAGCGCGACGGCAGCGGCCCCACGCCCGGGGCGTGGCCGGACGTGATTGCCGTGATCCCGGCTCGCAATGAGGCCGAGGGCGTCGGTGACACCGTCGGCTCGCTGCTGCGCCAAGCCTACCCCGGCAACTTTTCCGTCGTGCTGGTGGACGACCAGAGCACCGATGGAACCGCGGAGGTCGCGCGCCGCGCTGCGGCAGGCTCCGAAAATCGTCTCGCCGTTCTCAGCGGCAAGCCGCTCCCGGCCGGCTGGACCGGCAAGCTCTGGGCGATGAAGCAGGGCGTCGAGGAGGCCAGCACGCGCACGCCGAAGTATCTGCTCTTCACCGACGCCGACATCGTCTACGAGACCGATGCGCTGACGCGCCTCGTTTCCGAGGCCGAATCGAAATCGCTGGTGCTCAATTCGCTGATGGTGAAGCTGCGCTGCGAAAGCTTCGCCGAGCGCATGCTGATCCCGGCGTTCATTTTCTTCTTCCAGATGCTCTACCCCTTCGCCTGGGCGAACCGCTCGGCCGCTGCCACCGCCGCGGCCGCGGGCGGTTGCATGCTGGCCCGCCGTGACGCCTTGCAGGCCGCCGGAGGCATCGAAGGCATTCGAGGGGCGCTGATCGACGACTGCACGCTGGCCGCCAGCATGAAACGCCAGGGGCCCATTCGCCTGAGCCTCACAGACCGCGTCCGCAGCATTCGCGGCTACCCGGATTTCCAGGACATCCGGCGCATGGTGGCCCGTTCGGCCTACGCCCAACTCCGCTACTCCCCTCTGCTTTTGGCGGGTATGGTTATCGGCATGGCGCTGGTCTACCTGGCGCCGGTCGCATTCACTGTGTTCGGCCATGGCGTCGCCCAGATCGCGGGCCTTGTGGCATGGGTGATCATGGCCATCGCGTTCCAGCCCACCCTGCGGTTCTACCGGCTGTCCCCGCTCTGGGGTCTGGCGCTGCCGGCCATCGCCTTGGTCTACTTGGCCTTTACCCTCGACTCCGCCTATCAACACGCCCTTGGGCGGGGCGGCATGTGGAAGGGCCGCGCGCAAGCGAATCTGAGTGGGTCGAACTGACGTGAACATGACGGCGAACGCCAGCGAGCTGCGGTCCGGCAAGGGACATCGGGACGAGAATTTCCCGGTGGCGTCCGTGTTCATTCCGAAGGAATGCCGTGCGCCGATCCTGGCGTTCTACGAATTCGTCCGCACCGCCGACGATGTCGCCGATCACGCGACACTGTCGCCGGACGAAAAGGTTTCGCTGCTCGACGCGATGGAGCGCGATCTGCTCGGCCAGAGCGACGGCAGCCCGCAGGCGGTGGCGCTCCGCACAATCCTCGATGCGCGCAAGCTGTCGCCGGTTCATGCGCAGGACTTGCTGAAGGCGTTCCGTCTCGACGCGACGAAGAAGCGCTACAAGGACTGGGACGACCTGATCGCCTATTGTGCCTGGTCAGCCATGCCGGTCGGCCGTTTCGTGCTCGACGTGCATGGCGAGAGCCGCATGACTTGGGGTGCGTCCGACAAGATTTGCGCGGCGTTGCAGATCAACAATCATCTGCAGGACTGCGCGAACGACTATCGCAACCTCGATCGCGTCTACATTCCGCAGGATGCCATGGCCGCGACCGGAACGAGTGTCGAAGCGCTTAGGGCAGAGAAGGCGTCGCCGCAGATGCTTGCATGCATCCGCAACGTCGCCAAGCGCACACGCGGCCTGCTCAACGATGGCGACATTCTCCCCGTACAGGTCGATAGCTTCCGCCTCGGCATGGAAATTTCCGCCATCCAGACGATGGCTTTCAAAATCAACGATCTCCTGCTGACACGGGACCCACTCAGCGAAAACGTGCATCTCAGCAAGGCCGGAAAAGTCGGGCAGCTTCTGTTCGGCGCCTTGAAAGCCGCTATGCGCCGCATGGCGCGGCCCAACGCTCCGGTCTCGGCGTCCCAGCAATGAACGACACAGCGCCCATCGAGATGGAATCGGAGGCCGGACGCCGTGCGTCCGGCAGTTCGTTCTATCGCGCCATGCGCATGATGCCGAAACCGCAGCGCGAGGCGATGTTCGAGATCTACTCGTTCTGCCGCGCGGTCGACGACATCGCCGATGAGCCCGGTCCGCGCGACGCGCGCATGGCACAGCTTCAGCGATGGCGTGACGATCTCGCTTCCCTTTACGCCGGCACAACGCCGCGCGGATTGAGCGGCCTCGCCCGAGCGGTGAAAGAGTTCGACCTGCGCCAGCCAGACTTCCTCGCCATCATCGACGGCATGGAAATGGACGTCGTCTCCACCATCCGCGCACCGGACATGAACACGCTCGACCTTTATTGCGACCGCGTCGCCAGTGCCGTCGGCCGCTTGAGCGTGCGCGTATTCGGCATGACGGAAGCGCCGGGCATCGCGCTCGCGCACCATCTCGGCCGCGCGCTTCAGCTCACCAACATTCTGCGCGATATCGATGAGGACGCAGGCATCGGTCGCCTCTACTTGCCGAAGGAATTGCTCAACGCCGCCGGCATCTTCAGCACCGAGCCCGCGACCGCGCTCGCGAGCCCGCGCCTCAATGAGGTCTGCCAGCCGCTCGTCGTGCGTGCGCAGAAGCATTTCGAAGAAGCTGAAGCCATCATGGCGCGTGAGCCGCGCCGCACCGTGAAGGCGCCGCATATCATGGGCGCGTACTACGGCGCGATCCTGGACAAGATCATCGCACGCGGCTGGCAAGCGCCGCGTGCGCCGATCAAGCTGAGCAAATGGCAGAAGTGCTGGGTGCTTCTGCGTTACGCCATCGTCTGATGCCACGCACCGTCCACATCGCAGGCGCCGGTCTCGCCGGCCTTTCCGCTGCCGTTCGATTAATCGGACGCGGCTTCCGTGTCGCCGTGTACGAATCGACCAACCAGGCCGGCGGCCGCTGCCGCTCCTATCACGATCCGCAGCTCGGCATGGTGATCGACAACGGCAACCACTTGCTGCTGTCGGGCAACCATGCCGCGCTCGGCTATCTCGATGTGGTCGGCGCGCGCGACAAGCTCGCCGGCCCCGGCACCGCGAGCGTGCCGTTCATGGATATGAAAACCGGCGAGCGCTGGACGCTGCATGCCAACGACGGCGCGATCCCGTGGTGGATTTTCGTCGCGAGCCGCCGCGTGCCCGGCACGAGTCCACTCGACTATCTCTCGATCCTCAAGCTGACGCGCGCCACGCCCGAACAAACCATCGGCGAGCTGATCGAGTGCAAGGGCCCGCTCTACGACCGGCTGCTCGGGCCGTTCCTCGTTGCAGCGCTCAACACCGAGCCGAAGGATTCGTCCGCTTCGCTTGCCGCTGCGGTGATGCGCGAGACGATGCTCGCGGGCGGGCGCAACTATCATCCGCTGATCGCGCACGACGGGCTCTCGACCGCGTTCGTCGAGCCGGGACTGAAATACATCGAGGCGAACGGCGGCGCCGTATCGTTCGGCCAGAGACTTCGCGCGCTGAATTTTGACGGTAACCGAGTAGCCTCGATCGACGTAGGCGAAACCATCCCGCTCGCCGACGGCGACGCCGTGGTGCTCGCCGTGCCGCCAGTGGTCGCAGGCGCGCTCGTGCCGGATTTGCCCGTGCCGAGCGATTTTCGCGCCATCGTCAACGCACACTTCAAGATCGAGCCGCCGAAGGGCCTCCCGGCCATCACCGGGGTGGTGAACGGCCTCGTCGAATGGCTGTTCGCCTTCGACGGCCGCCTCTCGGTCACCATCAGCAACGCCGACCACCTGCTCGACACGCCGCGCGAGGAACTCGCCGCCACAATTTGGGCCGATGTGGCCAAAATCGCTGGGCTTGCAGGGATTGCGGGCCCCCTGCCCCCGTGGCAAATCGTTCGCGAAAGACGGGCGACCTTCGCGGCTCTGCCGCGCGAGGACGCCAAGCGGCCAGCCGCACGGACGAAGTGGCGCAATCTCGCCCTCGCCGGCGATTGGACCGCAACGGGACTTCCGGCGACCATCGAGGGGGCGATCCGCTCCGGCAACCGCGCGGCCGATCTGATCAGCGAGACAGCCTGACAACGAGACGATGTCCGATACCTTGACGACGACCGACACGAAGCCGGCGCGCGAAGCGCTTGAACGCGGCATTGCTGCCGCGACCGACGCGCTGCTCGCGCGCCAGAAGAACGACGGCCACTGGGTGTTCGAGCTCGAAGCCGACGCCACCATTCCGGCCGAGTACGTTCTGCTGCGCCACTATCTCGGCGAGCCGGTGGATGCCGAGCTCGAGCGCAAGATCGCGGTCTATCTCCGCCGCATCCAGGGCAAGCATGACGGCTGGCCGCTGTTTCACGACGGCGCCTTCGACATGAGCGCCAGCGTGAAGGCCTACTTCGCGCTCAAGATGATCGGCGACGACATCGACGCACCGCATATGAAGCGCGCCCGGGAGGCGATCCGCGCGCGCGGTGGCGCCGAGGAGAGCAACGTGTTCACGCGCGTGCTGCTCTCGCTGTTCGGCGTGACGACGTGGCGCGCGGTGCCGGTGATGCCGGTCGAGATCATGCTGCTGCCGAAGTGGTTCCCGTTCCACCTGTCGAAGGTGTCCTACTGGGCGCGCACGGTGATCGCGCCGCTGCTGGTGTTGCAGGCGCTTAAGCCGAAAGCGCGCAACCCGAAGGGTATCGGCATCGACGAGTTGTTCCTTCAGCCGCCGCTCACCGTCGGCCCGAAGACCAAGGCGCCGCATCAGAAGTGGTCGTGGTTTCTCTTCTTCCGCGGCGTCGATGCGATCCTGCGCCTGATCGAGCCGCACTTCCCGAAGGGCCTGCGTCAGCGCGCGATCGACAAGTCGGTCGAGTTCGTCACCGAGCGCCTCAATGGCGAGGACGGCCTCGGCGCGATCTTCCCGGCAATGGCCAACTCCGTGATGATGTACGACGTGCTGGAATATCCGCGCCAACACCCGGACTACGTCATCGCGCGCCGCTCCATCGACAAGCTGCTCATCGTCCACGACGACGAAGCCTATTGCCAGCCGTGCGTCTCGCCGGTGTGGGATACCGCGCTGGTCTGTCACGCGTTGCTCGAGGTCGGCACCGACCGCGCCAACTCCGCCGCCATCGACGGATTGAAGTGGCTCGTGCCGCTTCAGGTGCTCGACGTGAAGGGCGACTGGATCGAGCAGCGCCCCGACACGCGGCCCGGCGGCTGGGCGTTCCAATACGCCAACCCGCACTATCCTGATCTCGACGACACCGCCGTGGTGGTGATGGCAATGGACCGCGCGCAGGACGTGTCCAACACCAAGCAGTTCCAACCCGCGATCGACCGCGGCCGCGAATGGGTCGCCGAGCTGCAAAGCCAAAACGGCGGCTGGGGCGCCTTCGACGCCGACAACAATTACCTCTACCTCAACAATATCCCGTTCTCGGATCACGGCGCGCTGCTCGATCCGCCGACCGAGGACGTCACCGGCCGTTGCGTGTCGATGCTTGCCCAGCTTGGTGACCGCAAGGAAACCAGCCCCGCCATCCAGCGCGCGCTGGAATACATCCGCGAGACCCAGCTTCCGGACGGAAGCTGGTACGGCCGCTGGGGCCTGAATTACATCTATGGAACCTGGTCCGTGCTCTGCGCACTCAACGCCGCCGGCGTCAGTCCCGACGCGCCGGAGATGCGCAAGGCGCGTGAATGGCTCATTTCGGTTCAGAATGCAGACGGCGGCTGGGGCGAGGACGGCGTCAGCTACCGGCTCGATTATCGTGGCCTTGAGCCTGCACCATCCACAGCTTCGCAAACGGCTTGGGCCGTTATCGGACTAATAGCCGCAGGGGCTGCAGGCCATCCCGCCGTCGCGAAAGGCATCTCGTATCTGCTAAAAACTCAGGCGGCACATGGGTTCTGGAACGAGGAGCGTTACACCGCGACCGGTTTCCCACGTGTCTTTTATTTGCGCTACCACGGCTATTCAAAGTTCTTCCCTCTGTGGGCTCTGGCGCGTTACAAGAGTGTGACGGATGGCCGGTCCGTCGACTACGGAATGTGATGCCGCCGAAACCGAAATTTCCCGTCATTGCAGTAACCGGACTGGCCTTCGAGGCGCGCATCGCCAAAGGGCCGGGTGTGCGTTCGATTCTCGGCACCCAGCAGGATCGCCTCTCGGCCTCCATCACCGAAGCAATTAAGGCAGGCTGCCAGGGCATCGTGTCCTTCGGCATCTGCGGCGGCCTCGCGCCCCATTTGAAGCCGGGCGACTGTATCGTCGCTCGCTCGGTGGTGATGAACGACCGCCGTCTCGAATCGCACCCGGAATGGACCAAGCGTCTGCTCGAGGCGATCCCGGGCTCGATCCACGCCGACATCGCCGGCGTCACCGCGCCCGTGACGACACCCGAAGACAAGCGCAGCATGAATCTCGCGACCGGTGCTGCGGCGGTCGACATGGAATCCTTCCTCTCGGTCGATGCCGCGGTGGAGCACGACCTCCCTTTTGCCGCGGTGCGTGTGGTGGCCGATCCCAGCCACCGGGCGTTGCCGCCCGCCGCGATTGGCACGCTGCTCGCCGACGGCACACCGGACCTCTCGGCGGTGATGCGTTCGGTGCTCACGCAGCCCAGCCAGCTTCATTCGCTGATTCGCTTGGCGCTCGACGCCCGCGCCGCACGCGCGACGCTGACGCGGCTGCGCAGCCGCATCGGCTCGGGCTTCGGCCTGCACGACCTCGCCGACGCGATGTTCACGCCAGCTGAGTAGCCGCGCTTTTTATCTTCGAAGAATGAAGTCTCTGAGCGCACCGGTGGCGGTGCGCTCCCTCTCCCCGCTTGCGGGGAGAGGCGAACAGGGCAAGCTTACTGAAACCGGCGCTGCTGCTGTTGCTGATAGTTCGGGTTCTGGCCCTGACCGCTGCCCTGCATCGAGGGCTGCTGACCCGAAGGACGCGGCGCGGTCGTCGTGGTCTGCTGCGCCTGATGCGGCGTAGATGCCGGAGCGGCACCCTGGGCAGCCTTTGCACCCAGCGGCATGTATTGCACGACGTTCGGCGGCACCTCGTTCGGCGGCAGCGCGTTGTCCGGCAGCCGTTTCCAGATCTGGCTCCGGCCGAACAGCGACACGCCGAGGAAGCCGCGCACCTCGAGCTGCTTGCCGTCCGGGCCCAGCTCCATGCGCGCACTCCAGATCTGGCCGTCGCGCGGATCGAGGATGGTGCCGTTCTCGTAGGATTTGCCCTGCCGCTGCATGCCCTTGATGATGACGAGACCGAGCGACGGCTGGTTTTTCTGCTCGCCGGTGCACTTGGTGCAGCGGAGCGCGTATGGATCCTCGCCGGGCTTGAGGAACATCTTCACGATGGCGCCATCGTAGACGCCGCGGCTCTTTTCGAAGATCAGGAACCAGCCTTCACGCCGGCCGTCGTCATCATTGTACTGCTCCCACAGGCCAGCCGCGGACGACAGATCCTGAGGCGGCTGAGGCGCAGGCGCGGCATTCGCCAGAAAGGCCGATACACCGGCCGCAATTCCGGCTGCGATCGTGAACGGGAGCAGAAGTTTCATTCCGAGCTCCTGAGCGAATTGGCCGTCCTACTCATGGCACAACTCGCCGACTTTCAATGTGTTCATTCCATGAAACAAACGCACGAAACAGGATCAAAATACGGGCAAAAAAGCGCCGCGCAAAGCAGGGCGGGCGTGACCGCCCCTAGCATTTATTGGCCAGTTCTATTTATCGTTACCGGCCTCGAAGTCCTACTGGCCCAAGTCTTACCGAATCCCAGTCTTACTGAATCCAAGTCCTATTGGGCCAGGCCTTAATCGACGGGCTTACTGACCGTGTTTGGTCAACACGTCCTTGCAGGCCTTGCTGAGCTTCTCGCGATTAAGCTTTAAGCAGCCGAGGTGGGTCTCGCCCTTGGTGAAGTCGATGCCGCTGCAGTGCTTGCGCACATCGGGACGGCAGGCCGCCCGCTCCTCGGGCGTCCCCATCTGCATCTGGTCCTGAGTCGCCTGGGCCATCGCCGTCGCAGGCGCCAGCAGCGCAACCAGAACAATCGCCGTCCGCATCATCGTCATCTCAACTCCGTTCTGTGCCCGCGACTCAGCACGAATCGGGGCGCCGTTTCCATCAGGCCTTCTCGACATCCGCCGTCTCACGCGGCTTGCCCATGAGCAGCGGCTGGAACAGCACCGCAGCGGCGAGCGTGCACAACAGCGACAGTGCAAGCAGCTTGCCCATGCTCGATGTGCCGGGATGGCTCGAGAACCACAGGCTGCCGAACGCCGTCGCGGTGGTAAGAGCGCTGAAGATCACGGCGTGAGTAAGGCTCGTTTGCAGCAGATTGGTCTGCCCCGCGCGCCACGCCATGATGTAATAAATCTTGAACGCCACCCCGACGCCGAGAAGAAGCGGCAGCGAGATGATGTTGGCGAAGTTGAGCGGCAGGCCGACCAGCACGCAGGCTTCGAGCGTCACCACGCCCGCGATCACCAGCGGGATCAGCGTCATCAGCACATCGCTGAACCGGCGCAACACGATCCAGAGCAGGATGCCGATCGACAGCAGCGCCCAGGCCCCCGCTTCGAGGAAGGCCTTCACGACGGTGTCACCGGCCTCCAGGATCGAGATCGGCCCCTCGATCGCGGTGGGCTCCACGTTGAGCACCGCGCGCGCGAACTTGCGCATCAGATCGTTGCTCGACGGATCGTCCGTCGGCGAAACCTCAACGCGCGCCTGACCCTCCGGCGTCATCCACTCGCGCACCAGATCCTGCGGCAGCGTTTGCAGCGTCACGGTCTGCGGATTGAGCGAGGCTTGCAGCGTTTGCAGCATCGACTTGAGCGGCGGGATGAACGCCTCCGTCGCCTTGTCGCGCGTCGCGGCCGGCGCGGCGGCGAGCTTCTTCAGATTCTCCGCAAGGCGTTTCGCCGCCGTGGCGCCTGGTCCGTTTTCCTTGGCGGCGGCCTGGGTCAGCCGCTCGGCGCCTTCGTTGAGCGCCTCGACGTTGTCCTTGTCGCTCGGCGGCGGCAGCGCGTTCTTGGGATCGAACGCCGGCCCCAGCCCCTTCGCCGCCTCACGGATCAGCGGCAGCTTTTCCTTCTGGTTCTCGGGGATGAAGCTCGACAGCGTGAGGACGCGCGCGACCTCCGGCACCTTCGAGAGCTTCGGCACCATCGCGTCGGCATCCTTCAGCGACGGGGCCAGAACACCGATGGTCGAGGGATTGGTCGCGGGGTCTTTCGCGAGCTCAAGATAGGTCGCAATCGATTCGGTCTTCGGACTGCGCAGGTTCACCGGGTTGAAGTCGAAGTGCAGCCAGTGGAGCAGCGGCAGACCGGCGACGACGAGCACGATCGTACCGATCAGGATCGGCATCCGGCGGCGCTCCATGAACTCATCGACCGGCGCAAGCCACGGAAAGCCCGGAGGCTCCGCCCCGCCCGGCGGATTCAGAACCTTGATGAGCGCAGGCAGCAGCGTGACGCTGGTCGCGAACGCGAACAGCATGCCGAAGCCGGCGATCAGGCCGAGCTCCGAAACGCCCTTGTAGTGCGTCGGCAGGAACGACATGAAGCCCGCGGCGGTGGCCCCGGCGGCCAGCGTCAGCGGCGCGCCGAACTTGCGGCCGGCCGCGCGGACGGCCTGCTCCAGATCGCCCAGCTCGTGGCGGTCGGCGCGGTAGCGCACGCTGTACTGGATTCCGAAGTCGACGCCGATGCCGACGAACAGCACCGCGAAATAGATCGAGATCAGGTTGAGCGCGCCGACCATCATCAGGCCGAACGCCGCGGTGATCGAAAGGCCGACGAACAGATTGACGAACACCGCCAGGATCAGCCGCTTCGAGCGCAGGGCGAGCCACAGGATGCCGAGCACGATGATGACGGTGATGACGCCGTTCAGCACGGCATCCTCCTTGATCGTCGCGAACTCCTCGTCCGCCATCGGCACCGGGCCGGTGAGACGCACGGTCGCCTGATATTTCGGCGCGATCTCCGCGGCCACCTTGCGGATCAGCTCGGTCGCGGCATGCCCCGGCTCGATTGCGCCGTAGTCGAGGATCGGCCGCACCTGGATGAAGCCGCGCAGATCGTTCGGCTGCACGGGGTGGCCCATCGTGAGCGCACGCCACGAGAAGCTCGACGGCTTGCCTGCCAGCACGTTGTCGAGCGTGTCCGATGACGCGTTCAAGACACGCGCCATGTCGTCGAGCTTGAGATCCTGCGATTGCACGCCGATCAGCGCATTCTCCAGGCCGCTGATCAGGCCGCGCAGGCTCGGATCGGCGTTGAGATCGTGGATCAGCGGCTCGGCCTGGCCGAGCGGCGCGAGCGTCTTCTTCAGCTCATCCACCGACTGGAACATCAGGCCGTTGCGGGCGAAGAACTCGCCGCCGCCAAGCTGCGACACCGTCTTGATGCGCTGGGGATGCTTCTCCAACGCCGCGGTCAGTTCGGTGGTGGCAAGGCCCGACAGCTCCGGCGTCGGCGCGGTCACCACGATGATGATATTCTCGAACCGGCTGAACGCCTTCTCGAACGCGATCTCGCGCTTGCGCCACGGCAGCTCCGACGAGAGCAGCGTGTTGATGTCCGAGTTGATCGCGAAGTGCTTCGCCGAATAGAGCCCCGAAACGATCGACAGCAGGATACCGGCGGCGATCACGGACCAGGCATGGCGCGTGCAGAAATTGATGATGCGAACGATGATCGATGTCAGCATAAGTTGGGGTTCATCCGTGCGCGCCCCCGCGCTTCATTAAACGGAATCGCAGCGCGCGGGCTGCGGCTGCGATTCCAGGCATCACAATATTGAAGGCGGCGAAGATTACTCGGCCGCCGTCATCGTCGGGCCTGATAGCTTGCCCATGGCCTGCTTGGCGGCTTCCTTCTCCGCCTTGGCCTTGGCCGTTTCGGCCTTGATCTCGTGCAGCATCTTGTCGACGTGTTTGGTGAACACGTATTCCGCCGGACGCTGGTTGGCGAGCGAGATTTCCGGAACCATCGGGCCCTCGGTGCGATGACCGCGCATCGCGACCGTCAGCGCCTTGAGCGGGTGCTTCATGGTGTCCATCACCGCGGTCGCCTCGTAGCCCGAGTGGACCATGCAGTCGGCGCACTTCTCGTAGTTGCCGGTGCCGTAGGCGTCCCAATCGGTCTCTTCCATCAGTTCCTTGAAGGTCTTGGCGTAGCCTTCGCCGACCAGATAGCAAGGCCGCTGCCAGCCGAACACCGTCCGCGTCGGATTGCCCCACGGGGTGCAATGGTACTGCTGGTTGCCGGCGAGGAAGTCGAGGAACAGGCCCGACTGGCTGAACGACCAGTTGCGGCCCTTGCCGCGGCGCAGGATGTCGCGGAACAGCTGCTTGGTCTTCTCGCGATTGAGGAAGTGCTGCTGGTCCGGCGCGCGCTCGTAGGCGTAGCCCGGCGACACCGTCATCGCGTCGACGCCCATCGCCTTCACCTCTTCGAAGAACGTGGCGACTTCGTCCGGATCGACGTTGTTGAACAGCGTGCAGTTGATGTTGACGCGGAAGCCCTTTTCCTTCGCGAGCTTGATCGCCGAGACGGCGCGGTCGTACACGCCCTTCTGGCACACCGACTTGTCGTGCATCTCCTTGGAGCCGTCGAGATGCACCGACCACACGAAGTACGGGCTCGGCTTGTACTGATCGATCTTCTTTTCCATCAGCAGCGCGTTCGTGCACAGGTACACGAACTTCTTGCGCGCGATGATGCCCTCGACGATCGTCGGCAGTTCCTTGTGCAGGAGCGGCTCGCCGCCTGCGATCGAGACCACCGGTGCGCCGCACTCGTCGACCGCCTGCAAAGCGTCGGCGACCGAGATGCGCTGGTTCAGGATCTCGTCCGGATAGTCGATCTTGCCGCAGCCGGCGCAGGCGAGGTTGCAGCGGAACAGCGGCTCGAGCATGAGCACGAGCGGATAGCGCTTACGGCCCAGCATGTGCTGCTTCATCAGGTACGCCCCGACGAAGGCCTTTTGTCTAAAAGGAATTCCCACCATTAGCTCCTATTTGCCTTGACCGGCCGCCCAACCTGGCGATCAGATCCGCCTGTTCACTGGCTAGGCCATCACTTGGCCGTGGCTGCAACGCGTGCGCCGGCCAGTTCGGCCGGCAGTCGAAACTCGATGTTTTCTTCCCGGCCCGCCATGGTCGAAACCTCGACCGGTCCGAGCCGCCCTAGTGCATCGATAACGTCTTGCACGAGAACCTCCGGTGCGGAAGCCCCCGCGGTAATGCCGACAACCCGCGCGTCACGGACCCATTCGGGGCGCAATTCGCTGCCGTCGCCAATCAGATAGCTCGGTTTTCCAGCCTCCTCGCCGATCTCGCGCAGGCGGTTGGAATTCGAGCTGTTTGTCGCACCCACAACCAGAATAACGTCCACGAGCGAAGAGAGTTCGCGGACCGCCGTTTGGCGATTCTGTGTCGCATAGCAGATATCGCGGGTTTCCGGACCCACCAGATTGGTGAATCGGCGCTGGAGCGCCGCGATAATGGCGCGGGTGTCATCCACGCTGAGCGTGGTCTGTGTCACATATGCGACCGGCGCGTCGATCGGGATGTCGAGCTTGTCGACCTCCGCCTCGGTCTGCACCAGCACCACCGGACCCGGAATCTGGCCCATCGTGCCTTCCACCTCGGGGTGGCCGGCGTGGCCGATCAGGATCAGCGTGCGCCCTTGCGAGACGTAGCGCTTGCCCTGGTTGTGGACCTTGGTGACCAGCGGGCAGGTCGCGTCGAGCACCGGAAGCGAGCGGAGCTTCGCCTCCTCCT
Source organism: Pseudomonadota bacterium (assembly GCA_040756555.1). GTDB lineage: Bacteria > Pseudomonadota > Alphaproteobacteria > Rhizobiales > Xanthobacteraceae > Z2-YC6860. The sequence continues at coordinate 141,317 of JBFLYS010000003.1, forward strand.
CGACGCTCTTGGCCACGCCGTGCGCACTGAAGATCGTGATCGCATCATCGGGGATTTCGGACACGCTCTCGACGAAGCGCGCGCCCTTGCCCTTCAGGTCCTCGACGACGTGCTTGTTGTGCACGATCTCGTGCCGCACGTAGACCGGCGCGCCGAACTTATCGAGCGCGCGCTCGACGATCTCCACCGCACGCACCACGCCCGCGCAGAACCCGCGCGGCTGCGCGAGGATGATCTTTCTGGGCCGGATGTGCTGCATGGGAAGAGGCGGCTCGATCGTTTCGTTTGCTTCTGATCAGCCGCGCAGGCCCGTCTCGGCCTGCACGGTCTTGACGTTCTTGCCGAGCACGTCGAACACTTTGGCGACGATGCCTTTGGCGTCGAGACCGGCCTTGGCGTACATCGCCGCGGGCGAATCCTGATCGATGAAGGTGTCCGGCAGCACCATACTGCGGAACTTAACGTTGCCATCGAGCGCGTCGTTGTCGGTCAGCACCTGCAGCACCATCGAGCCGAAGCCGCCGACCGAGCCCTCCTCGACCGTGATCAGCACCTCATGCTCGCGCGCGAGCTTGAGGACCAGTTCAGTGTCGAGGGGCTTGGCGAAACGCGCGTCCGCGACGGTCGTCGACAGGCCGAACGAGGCGAGCTCCTCCGCGGCCTTCGTGCACTCCTGAAGGCGCGTGCCGAACGACAGCAGCGCGACGGTCGAGCCCTGACGCACGATGCGACCCTTGCCGATTTCGAGCGGCACGCCGACCTCCGGCATGTCCACGCCCACGCCGTCGCCGCGCGGATAGCGCAGCGCCGAGGGGCCCTGGTCATACGCAACCTGCGTCGCAACCATGTGCACCAGCTCCGCCTCGTCGGCGGCGGCCATGATCATCATGTTCGGCAGGCAGCCGAGATAGGCCACGTCGAACGAACCGGCGTGCGTCGGGCCGTCGGCGCCGACAAGGCCGGCGCGGTCGATGCCGAAGCGGACCGGCAGATTCTGGATCGCAACGTCGTGCACGATCTGGTCGTAGGCGCGTTGCAGGAAGGTCGAATAGATCGCGCAGAACGGCTTGTAGCCCTCGGTCGCCATGCCGGCGGCGAAGGTCACCGCGTGCTGCTCGGCAATGCCAACGTCGAAGGTGCGGTTGGGGAATGCCTTCTCGAAGATGTCGACGCCCGTGCCGCCGGGCATCGCCGCGGTGATGGCGACGATCTTGTCGTCCTTCTGCGCTTCCTTCACGAGACTCTCGCCGAACACCTTGGTGTACGACGGCGCATTCGCCTTGGCCTTCGCCTGCTTGCCGGTCGCGACGTCGAACTTCACGACGCCGTGGTAGCGGTCGCTCGACGCTTCGGCCGGCGCGTAGCCCTTGCCCTTCTGCGTCACGACATGAACCAGGATCGGCCCGAACTTGGCGTCGCGCACGTTGCGCAGCACCGGCAGGAGATGGTCGAGGTTATGGCCGTCGACCGGACCGACGTAATAGAAGCCGAGCTCCTCGAACAGCGTGCCGCCCGAGAGCATGCCGCGCGCGTATTCTTCGACGCGCTCCGCCTTCTGCTCGACGAACTTCGGGAATTGATGCGCGAACTTCTTGCCGATCTCGCGGAGCGAGAGATAGGTGCGGCTCGACGTGATGCGCGACAGATACGCCGACATGCCGCCGACCGGCGGCGCGATCGACATGTCATTGTCGTTGAGAATGACGATGAGGCGCGAGTTCATCGCGCCGGCGTTGTTCATGGCCTCGTAGGCCATGCCCGCCGACATCGCGCCGTCACCGATCACTGCGATGACGTTGTTGACGCCGCCGGCGAGGTCGCGCGCGACCGCCATGCCGAGGCCGGCCGAGATCGAGGTCGAAGAATGCGCGGCGCCGAAGCAATCGTATTCGCTCTCGGCGCGCTTGGTGAAGCCGGACAGACCGCCGCCCTGACGCAGCGTTTTGATGCGGTCGCGGCGGCCGGTGAGAATCTTGTGCGGGTACGCTTGATGGCCGACGTCCCAGATCAGCTTGTCGCGCGGCGTGTCGAACACATAATGCAGCGCAACAGTGAGCTCCACGACACCCAGGCCGGCGCCAAGATGGCCGCCGGTGACCGCCACAGCGTTAATGGTCTCAGCACGCAACTCGTCGGCAATCTGTCTAAGGTCTCCTTCATCGCGGAGACGCAGATCAACAGGCTCTCTAATCGCTTCGAGCATTTCGCTTCCAGTCTGGTGGGGTGAAATTTGCGGCTGGCAGCCCCAGGGGGCGATTAAAGCGCACTGGGACGTCCAAATCTATCTGCCAAAGTCATTGCTGGCCTTTGGATTCGGCCGCCGTGTAGCCAATCCCTTCGGTTGCTTTCCGTTCCTTGGCTTGGTGTTTGCCAGAGGACCGAAGTCTTAGGACCGCGGTGCCTACCCTATAGCTATACTCAATTGGACATATTTTAGACTTGCGCACAGCTTGGGTGGGTTTTCGACCCCGGGGAAAACAGGCGTTAGTGGCCAAAAATCAACATTTCGTTGAGGAATTGGGTCATATCGCCATGATTTCGGGGGTTTTCGGCAAAAATCTTGGAGAATCCTCCGGTTTTCGAGCGTTTTCGCGAGTTAACCTGAAAATCCGCATTCCAGGCCCGCGCTGCCGAAATGGCCGTTCGGTGGCCCTGAAACAAGGGCTTTCGGACGCTCATTTTCCGCTGATTCGGCCGTGCCCCTGTTCGCTCCGCCCGTGCCGTCATCGGCGATTCGAAGCCGTCATGAGCGCGCACGCTCGAACGGCCGGCATCGTTGCAAGCAGGACCGAACGAATTTTGCGCGCGTCGGGAAGCGCGGCACCGGAATGCAACAGCGTCCCGAATTTCTGTAAATCCGGACGTTGAATCGCGTTTGAAATCGAGACAGGGGGACTTCCCTTGCGGCACATTCCGCCCCAGATGAGCTATCCTATAATTGATCAAAGAAAGCATCACGTAAGGGGCGGTGGGACGATGTCATTGCGAGCCAGCAAATTCTGCTTTTCGTCGCTTGTGGCGGTGACCATTGCGGTCCTGCTGTCGGGCGGCGCAGCTCGGGCCGAGAACTTCGACCACCTGAAGGGCAACTGGTCCGGTGGCGGCAACATCGTCACGGCGAACGGCGGGAAGGAGCGCATCCGCTGTCGCGCGACCTACACCCCATCCGGCTCCAATGTGAAGATCGCACTGCGTTGTGCGAGCGACAGCTACAAGTTCGAGCTTTCGAGCGACATCACCTCGGACGGCGGCAAGCTTTCCGGCACCTGGTCGGAGGCGACGCGTGCGGTCGCCGGCGGCATCACCGGCACGGCGACGTCAAACACCATTCAGGCGACCGCGATGAGCCCGCTGTTCACCGCCAACCTGATCGTGAAGACCTCGGGCGCGAATCAGACCGTCTCGATCCTGTCGCCCGGCAGCGAAATCTCCAATGTCACGATCGCGCTGAAGCGCTGATCGTTCGTCTCCGATCGCTGTGAGTTGATGAAGCGGCGGCCGCTAGTGCCGCTTTGATTCTAATGTCCCTTTGAACCCGAAGTTCGCAAATCAGTTCGCTGCACATTTGCGCGAACTTCGGGTTCGGGACACTAGCCCGCCGGTTTCTTTTTCAGCTTCAGCGCCGTCTGCCGCAGCCACATCGCCGTGGGCCGCAGGATCAGCATGTCGGCGGTGACCGCCGAGACCATCGCAAACGCGCTGAGCCAGCCGAACATGCGCAGCGACGGAAGATCCGACACCACCGTCACGACGAGGCCACAGGCGAGCACCACCGAGGTGAGGATCACCGCCGGCCCCGCGAGCACCGTCGCCTTGTAGACCGCGACCGCCGGATCTTCGCCCGGCCTGTCCTCAAGCCGCAGTCGATTGAGGAAGTGGATCGTCGCGCTCAATCCCAGACCGAACGACACCGTGAGCGCCACGATGCTCGCGAACTGCAACCCCTGCCCCATCGCCCACAGCACCGTGCCCGACACCAGGATCGGGAAGATGCCCGGCAGGATGCTCGCCAGCATCGCCACCACCGAACGGAACGCGAGCCCGATGAAGGCCGCAACGAACACGATCTCGATCGTCAGTCCGCGATTGAGCTTGTCGATCATGTTGGCGCTGTTGCGCGCCGCGATCGCCGACAGGCCCGTCACCGAGATCGTGTAACCCGGATGCGCCTTGCGGACGTCCCCCAGCGTCTTGTCGAGCTTCTCGACCGTCGGCAGCAATTCGCTCGCGTCGATATCCGGGATGCGGCCCGTCACCACCACCGCGTCCTGCTCGGCGGAAATGAAGCGCCGCGTCAGATGCTCGGGGAGAATGTCGACGTATTCCTTCAACGTCGCCGTGTCGGTCTTGTGCAGCTTTTCGGCGAGCCAGCGCCGCAGCGTCTCGATCGACCATACGTTGCCGACGCCGGCCTGCTTTTCGAGGATGCTGTGCACGTCGGCGATCGTCTTGAGCGTCTCCGGCGCATAGAGCGACGCGCCTTTCGGAAATTCGATCAGCACGTCGATCGGATTCGCACCGGTCAGCTTGGCGTCGAGGCGGCTCGATGCCGACACCGCCTGATGCTTGTCCGGCACCTGATCGGCGAGACGGTAGCGCGGTTCGAGCGTCGAGTAGATGAACGCAAGCCCCGCGACGACGGCGATGCTGATGAGGCTGTAGAGCCCGGAGTGATGCACCATGCGGTCGGCAATCCAGCCGCAGACGAAGCGCAGCCCGTTCACCGCGCTGTCGCCACCCTGGAAGCGCTCCGCGATCTTCGAGTCCTTGCGGATCAGCAGCATGCCGAGCAGCGGCACCAGCGTCATCACAGCGATGAACGCGATCACCGTCGCAAGCAGGCCCGCGAGGCCGAAGGTCTTGATGAGATCGGAATCGGCAAACAGCAGCGCCGTGAACGAAAGTCCGGCGGTGCCGTGCGTCAGCGCGCAGGCAGGCCCCACGACGAGAAGGGCGTGCTTGAACGCATCGGCCTTGCTGTCGCCTGCGATCAGCCGGTCGCGCGCAGCGAACGTGAGCTGCATCGAGTCCGCGAAGCTGATGACCATGATGAGCGGCGTCATCACGTTCAGGAACATGTTGAGGCTGAAGTTGAGCCAGCCGAGCAGGCCGAGCGACCACAGGATCGCGATCAGCGGCGGGCCCGCCGCGATGATCATGAACGACACCCGGCGGAAGAACAGGATCGCGATGGCGCAGCCGGCGATGAAGCCGACGGCGTTGTAGATCACCCGGTCGCGTTCCACCGCGTTGCGGATCTCGAGCTGCATCACCGGAACGCCGGAAAGCCGGCCTTCCAGCGGCAAGCCTTCGAGGTTCTCGTTCATCGACTTGCGGATTTCGCCGACGGTTTCGTTGAGCTTGCCGGTCTGCGTGATCGCCGGATCGAGCGCGAGCACGATCAGCGCCAGCGTGCCGTCGTCCGACAAGAGCTTGCCGCGGATGATCTCGTTCGCCATCACGCGCTTGACCAGCGCGTCATAGGCCGCGCCCTCCGGCAGATCGTCCGGGAACAGCGGCGGCGGCAGCTTGCCCTGCTCGGAGGGCTCGCGCGCGGAGAACAGCGAGACGAGGCCGCGCACGCCGTCGATCAATTGCAGATCGGTGACGAGATCGCGCAGCTTCATGATCGAGCGGCGCTCCAGCAGCGCCTTGCCCTCGACCACCACCAGCACGTCGTATTCGGCCGACGGGAAGCGCTTGGTGACCTCTTCGTACTGCTTGAACTCCGGCGAGTTCGAGCGGAACAGCTGGGACAGCGAATCGTCCACCTTGATGCGGGTGATGCCGAAGCCCGCGCCGACGCACAGCAGCGCCGCGATGACGGTCAGAATGGCCGGAATGCGGAGTGAAATGAGCCCGATGCGCTCAAGCCCCAGCGCCAGGGCGAACTGCTTGCCGCCCGCCGGCGCCGCGTGTCCCCCGGTGGAATCATCCCCCGCCCGGTTGGAATTGTCCGCCACGATCCTGCTCCGGTGATGTCTGCGCTGGGCCTGTTCGGGCGTTTCGCTACCACACTCGGATGCCCCCACCAAATGCCCCTCCGCGGCGGCTCGCAGCTTTGTGAGGCGCGCGCCGCGCAGGCTCGGATTGTGGCGAAAACGCTTGCGACGGAAAGGATTGGCGGTCCCGACAGGAGTCGAACCTGTGACCTTCGGTTTAGGAAACCGCTGCTCTATCCTGCTGAGCTACGGGACCGCGGATGCAGCGCGAAGCGCCGCCAGGAATGAATATCAGAGGCATCCCGCGCGGGCCATCGGGAATGCGGCGCGGTACAGGGTGCCTGAATTTCAGGGCTTGGATTTCAAGGCTTCGATTTCAGGACTTGGATTTCAGGAGACGGGCTCCGCCGGTGGCGGCGGCGCCGTCATCGACTTCCTGTAAGATCGAGTCCCAACATTGTTTCGGGTGGGAGGCGCGAATGTCCTGTGCCGAGCAGCGCGAAGGCGTCGAACGGCCCGGCATCCTTGTGCCGGGGCCGATATCGTCGCTCCGAATGATTCCAGGCGTTCTGTTTCTGATTTTTCTTTTGGCCGGACCTGCGCTGGCCGCAAACCGGGAGAGCTGGGATTTCGTGACATCCCTCGACATGGCGCAGTTGGTTTACGGCGTGCCGGAGTCGGACGTGGCGACCATCATCTTCCGGTGCGAAGGCGCGCCGAAGCAGATCGAAATCATCACGACGGTCGTGCCGGCGGAAGCGGGACCTCAGCAAGCCGCCAAACTCGTTCTGCAAAATGGCAAGGCGACGGCCCGATACGACGGAACGTTCGGACAGGACCCAGGCGATTCCGGTTACTATTTTCGAGCCACGATACCGGCGGACGCAAAGGCCACCGAATTTCTCAAGCGTGGCGCATCGCTGGCGATCCGCGTCAACGGCACGATCAGGCGCGTGCCACTGCGCGGCGTATCGGCGCCGCTCGCGAAATTTGAAGCCGCTTGCCTGCGCCGTCCCAGGCCCGAGTAGACGTTCCGCGCGCGCGGCTGCCCGTTATCTATGCTGGCGCAGCCGCCGGCTCTGCACTAATACACACCGACCGGTTTGCCCAATGCGGGCCGCGCACCGGCGCCGTCAAAGGCGTCGAAAACGCGCCGCGCGCCGACCCGCTGCTGGCGTTTTCAAACAACAAGCAAGGAAGCTCTCTGATGCACCGTGCCGTGCCTGACGCTCTCTTCTCGCGATGGAAAAATCCGAAGCTGCTGCCGGCAATCGGATTGGCCCTTTTGACGCTGACCGCCCCTGTCTCGGCGCAGACCTGGCCGCAGCAGCAGCCGGTCAAGATCGTGGTCGGTCTCGCGGCAGGCGGCACAACTGATACAATTGCACGCATCGCTGCCCAAGCCTTAGGCGAGCGGCTGGGTCAGACGTTCGTGGTCGAGAACCGGCCGGGCGCAGCACAGTCGATCGCGGCGGAAGCCGTCGCGCGGGCTCCGGCGGACGGCTACACGCTGCTGATGGCGAACACGCCGCAGATGGCGATCGTCCCGGCGATCATCAAAGCCCGCTACGACGCGATCAAGGATTTCGAGCCGGTCAGCATCGTCGGCAGCAACGCGTTCGTGCTCTGCGTCAACGCCAGCGTGCCGGTTTCCAATCTCGCCGAGTTCGTCGCCTACGCCAAGAAACAGCCGGGCACGCTTTCTTACGGATCCGGCGGCATCGGCAATGTCACGCATCTGGCGATGGCCTATTTCGTGAAGCTGGCCGGATTGGACATGATTCACGTGCCTTACAAGGGCGGCGCTCCCGCCATGTCCGACCTGATTGCCGGCCATGTGCCGGTGATGTTTGCAAGCGTGTCCGATGCGCTGTCGCAGATCAAAGCCGGGAAGATCAAGCCGCTCGCGGTGTCCGGTCTCGAACGTGCGCGGGAGCTTTCCGATGTGCCGACCGTGCGCGAGTCCGGTTATCCGGCGTTTCAGGCACTGACGTGGAACGGGCTGGTGGCGCCGGCGAAGACGCCCAAGCCCATCGTCGATCGCCTCGGCGAAGCCGTCGCGGCCGCCGTGAAGGACCCCAAGGTGATCGAGCGCCTTGCGGCACAAGGCGTCAATCCGGTCGGAAATTCACCCGCTGAATTCACCGGCACGATCGCCGGCGATGTCAAGCTCTGGAAAGATGTCGTGACGATCGCCGACGTGAAGGAACAGTAGAAACGCGCGTACCAGGCGCGCTGCAAACGGCAGCGCGCCTGATTCGTTTCAGCTCTTCCAGAAATTCTTGAACTGGACCGCCACAAGCTGCTCGAACGCCATCGGCTGAGAGATCAACTTGTTCGCAATGGCAAACTTGTTCAGGCCCTCGACGGCTTCGGGCGTAATGGTCGCGTCGTAGAACGGCGCATCGCGGCCGATCAGCGTGGGCATCAGCTCGGTTTCTTCCGAAGGCGGGAAAAGCTGGTCACATACGTTCTTGGCAAGTGACGGGTCCGCCTTGAGCGCCTTCTGCGTGGCGACAATGGCGCGCACGGCAGCGGTCGCGACCTCGGGCTGCTTTTCGATCAGCGCATCGGTCGTCGTCAGCGCGGCGAAATTGTAGAAGCGCGCGCCGGCTGGCCCATCGCCACGGCGCGTATCCAGGTGAATCTTGGCGAGCCCCGCCTTCTCGGCCAGCGCCATGCGCATGCCGTTGCCCCAGAACCCGTCGGCGTAGTCCTCCTGAAGCGCCTTCACGCCGTCCCGGCTGTGCCACTCGGAGGTCGTGGGAAAACTCTCGAGGATGCGGACCTCGTCATGATCCATATCCAGGCCGGCCTCGACCAACAGATGGCGGAGCGCTGTGCGCGGAAACGCGAAGGATGACGAGATGCGCTTTCCCTTCAGCGCCTTGACGTCCCCGCGCGCAATGTCGAGATCCTTGCGCACGCCCATGAACCAGTAGGAGTTCTGCGCAAGCGCGCATAGGAGCTTGGCGCCCTTCCACGCCGGAAAGGTCCGCGTGGCGGCGAACGCCGGTCCGCCGAAAAAATGAATCTTGCCGTCGCGCAGCTGTTCGGGCCCATGCTTGGCGCCGTATTCCGGAATGAATTCGACGTCGACGCCTTGCTGCTTGAAGAAGCCGAGCTTCACGGCAGCGGTCGCCACGAAATACGAGGGCGAATCGACATCCGCCACCATCAACCTGTACATGCCGGGATCCTTCGGAAAGCGTCTCTTTGGGAGCCGGATTCCTAGTCGAAACGCGGCGATCTTGCACGGAAATGAAAGTCGCTTTTGCGAATGGCTTGCGCTCGAATTCGCATAACGCGTCAACGTGAAGGCGCACGCGCTCGCCCAATGACGGCATCGAAACGCTTCCGTTCTCGCGTCCGCGTCGTTACACCCAAGCGCGTTGGTCGTCCGCTTCAGCGCCGGAACGGACCGATTTCCGCCTTCGGGCGCATTCTCCTGGGAACCCTTTCTCCCCTCGCCGCTTTTCTACGGCGGCGCCTTTTCAGACGACGACGGCCAAGCAACCGCGAGGACCGGTTCCCTCAAACAGCACGCTGCCCGACCTTTCGGGGACGTACCTTTGGCTATGCGCTGGCAATTCGTTCCGGAGAGCCCTGGCTCTTCAAAGGCAAGGACTTCGCCCAGACCGATATCATTCTCAACAAACCGATTCGTTCGGCGCGCGAGATCAGAATTTATATGTGAGGCCTGCTCGGAGGACGTGGATTTTTGCATTGTCCCAAGAGAAGCCAGACGGGTTCGCAGGGAATCCGGCGGCGGCTGCGAGTATGCTCTGGGAGCTGTTCAACCCGTAGAATAAATACTCGCCTCGGACCATCCAGTTTCTCGTCCAGGCCCACTCCAAACCGCCGCCGACGACGTATCCACTCGCAGTCTTCGAGGAGGATGACGTTGCGACATAGCCAACGCCATTCGTGGCCACAGCGTTGTAGCCAAATCCACCCCACGCGGCGCCACCGGTCACATATAAAAGCATGTCGGGGGAAATCAGCGTGCCGACTCGGGCACGCAATGTGGCGAGCCAATTAAGATCACGGCTCATTGTCGTGCTTGATAGAGGGGCAAACACTGCGCCGCCAAAAGTCCACGGAGTATTTGATGTAGAGCCGCTATTCTTGGTCCAAGACCAGTCCGCCTCTACGCCAAGCAGCAGCGACCGACCAACAAGCCAGTTGTAGCCGCCGTGAACACCCCCGACAAAGCTCGTTTTATTGATCCCGCCAGAATAAGGATCGGCGCCGAACAAGGCAGCGGTTGGATACGGTGTCCAAGTTGCGGTGTTTCTGCCGATGAGCACACCAGCGTTTGCGCCGACATAGAAGCCAGTCCAGTTGTCGATAACTGAGACCGGCGCCTTCAAAGGCATATCGGCTGCGGTCGCAACATTGCTGAAACCAATCACGGCAACTGCTGCACCCGCGGCCAAAAATGCTTTCATCGAATCCACTCCGAATTTTTCGAGAGGCTTATGAAATAACGTCACTTAGGCTCCCCGCGCTTAAGTGATACAGCCGTCTTTGTGGGCGTTACGTTGCCCGCGGTCGATACGATGGCGTAGTCCGGCGCAAAGATTACGCCGCCCGCGAGGTTGCCGTCGTCGCCAATTACGAACTGGCTATCGGCTATTTGCGTGATATTTCCGTCATAGTGATGCGCTCTGTAAAAAGACTCTACGAACAGGCGCAGGCTGCAAGTTGCATTTTGCGCACTGCGAGTCGCAGAATGCGCAGCAATTCAATTGTTGAGACGCGCATACTTCAGTTCTACGGACTTCTGTCGTTGGAGGCATTGAGCCGGTATTTCCATGCAAAAAGTTATTTTTGAATCTGACGAAATGCCCGGCAGCCAGCGCGAGCGCATGGAGCGGTGGATCGAGACTTTGTCGTCTGGATACGTGCGGCTAAGCGCTGACCCCGTGCTGAATTCCGGCTTCAGCGGCAAACTCAAAATCGTTCAATTGCATAACACTACAATCGGCACCATCGACGGAACCGTTCGGAATATTTCGCGCACGATCACAGATGTGGCCATTGAAAACACCGACAATGTGGTGCTGCTGCTCAACAGGGGCCCTCACACCATCGAAGTGGAGCAGAAAGGCAAGAAGGCAGAATGTGTTTGCGGGGGAGCAACCCTCATAGAGCAATGCGAGCCGTCCACCATCAATATGAACACCTCCGCGGCCTGTAACCTTATTGCTATTCAAGCGCCACGCGAGCAAGTTCGCCGACGATTTCCGGCTCTCACCGATCGCCTTCTCGCTCCAATGCCTGCATTACCTGGTTTGTCGCTGACGCGGGCATACACCGAATTTTTGCTCAACCAACCTGACTTTGAAGATCCGAGTCTGACGCAACTTGCGAACGATCACATCATTGACTTGTTCGCATCGACTCTTTGTTCGGATGGCGATGATCTGTCTCACGGATCGAAAGCCGGGCGTCGCGCCATGATCTTACGCGAGATGGATCGAGGCTTCACGGAAGCCAATTTTTCGCTCACCGTGCTCGCCAGAAAACTTTCTGTGACCCCGCGCTATGTTCAATCGTTGCTGACGGACGTTGGCACTTCGTTCATCGAACAGTTAACCCAACGACGTCTCAAACGCGCAAGCAATCTCCTGACGTCCCCCAGTCACTTCAGGATGAGCGTTTTGGATATCAGCCAGGAATGTGGATTTTCGACTGTGTCGCATTTCCATCGGATATTCCGCCGGCGCTTCCATGTCACACCGGGCGAGATGCGGGATTCCGCTCGAAAACAAAAGCTCTCTTAAGCAAAGACACCGGCCCGCAAAATCGCGCGGCCGCATTCCCGAGCACACGTCTTCATATGCGCCGCCGCGGCATCAATATGAGAACCCTGCCGGGCGAGCCATCCCGCAGGAACTTCTTTTCTCTCAACGCTTTTCTATGACGGCGCCTGTTCAGGCAAACAATGGTGAGGCCCCGTCATGGCGAAGAAGCGAAAGCGCCGTTACTCCCCGAGCGCAAGCGACGATGTCGCGAAGGAGATGCGGCGCTACAAGCGCGGCACCGCGAAAAGCGGGCGCGGCAGCAAAGGCGGCCGCGTGAAGAGCCGCAAGCAGGCCATCGCCATCGGTCTTTCGATCGCGCGCAAGAAGGGCAAGAAAGTGCCGCGCAAGAAGCGGGCGTGAAGCACTATCGCGATGCCGGTCAGGCCGCGATGACGGCGAAGCGCTTGCGATACTCCGCGGGGGTTACGCCGACATGCCGCGCGAAGGCGCGCCGCAGCGTGTCGGCGTCGGCAAACCCGCAATGCACCGCGACCTGCTTGGGCGCCTCGTTCTCTTGCTCGAGAAGCCGCCGCGCCGCGCTGACGCGCACCTCTTCGACCCAGCTTGCCGGCGTGATCCCAACCTCGCCGTGAAACAACCGCGAGAAGTGGCGCGGGCTCAGATCCATGCGCTTGGCGAGGTTCGCCACGCTGTGGTCGAGCGCGGGGTTGGCCGCGACCCAGCGCTGAAGCTCCTGAAGCGCGGCGCGGCCTGCGGGCACCGCTTCACCCTTGCGGCTGAACTGCATCTGCCCGCCGGGCCGCTTGAAGAACATCACGAGCTGGCTTGCCACCCGCTTGGCGATGTCGGGACCGAGATCCTCCTCGACCAGCGCCAGCGCCAGATCGAGCCCCGCCGTCACGCCCGCTGCGGTGCGAACCGGTCCGTCGCTGACCTGGATCGCGTCCTCATCCACCCTCACCTTCGGAAACTGCTTTGCGAGTTCCTCGGCCACCGCCCAGTGCGTGGTCACGCGGCGGCCATCGAGCAAGCCCGCCGCCGCGAGGAAAAAGGCGCCGCTGCACACCGAGCCAAAGCGCCGAGCCTTGAGCGCCCGTCTCCGCAGCCAATCGACCACGACGCGATCCGCCGGCACTTCGGCCGCATTCGGGCATCCGGCAATCAGAAGCGTGTCGATGGCTTCTTCGATATCGCGGTCGATGATCCGGTCCGGCATCAGCCGCACACCCGATGAGCTGCGGATCGGGCCCGGCGCGCCCGCCGCGACGACAAGCCGATAGGCCTCCGCGCCCATCTGCGCGTTCGCTTCGGCGAACACGTCCAACGGGCCGGAAACGTCGAGCAACTGCACGCCCGGCAGCGCCACCATCACGATCGTCTTCGGCGTTTTGGCCTTTCGAGTCCGCATCGGTCCGGATTTGTCCGTTTTTGATGTATTACGTCGATTGAGGACATAATGCCCGACTCTTACCCTCCTGGCGACTGAAAAATGCAGGAGAAAGTCATGTCATTGATCGCCAAAGAAGCCGCCATTCCCGACAGCAAGCTGGCCAAGGCCATCACCGAGTACATCCGCGACAACGAAACCGAGTTGCTCTTCAACCATTCGAGTCGCGTCTATCACTTCGGCGCTCTGGCCGGCCTTCATCGTGGCCTGAAGTTCGATCGCGAACTGCTCTATGCCGGCGCGATGTTCCACGACATCGGCCTCATGCCAAACCACAGCAGCAAGGACGAGCGCTTCGAAGTCGACGGCGCCCATGCGGCGCGCGAGTTCCTGTGGAGCCAGGGCGTTTCGGAACAGGATGCCTACACGGTCTGGACCGCCATCGCGCTCCACACGACGCCGGGCGTGCCGCAGCACATGCATCCCGTCGTTGCCCTCGTGACCGCCGGCGTCGAGATGGACGTGCTCGGGCTCACCTACAGTCAATATTCCGATGCCGAGCGCGAGGCCGTCGTCAGCGCGTTTCCGCGAACGCCCAAGTTCAAGGAAGACATCATCCAGGCCTTCTACAACGGCATCAAACATAAGCCGGACACCACCTTCGGCAACGTCAAGGCAGACGTGATCGCCGACAAGGAGCCGCACTTCCATCGCGGAAACTTCTGCAACGTCATCCGCTGCTCGCGCTGGCACGGCTGAACCACGCCCCGACATCGACGCGCGGCCACACCGCATGGGCGCGCAAGCAGCGCACACGAAAGGATTCTACCCATGACTGACAAGCCCTCACATTTGACCCACGCCACAGGCGCACCGGTCAGCGACAACCTCAACATCATGACGGCCGGCCGCCGCGGCCCGGCGCTGCTACAGGACATCTGGCTGATCGAGAAGCTCGCGCACTTCGACCGCGAGGTGATTCCAGAGCGGCGCATGCACGCCAAGGGCGCCGGCGCGTTCGGCACTTTCACCGTGACGCACGACATCACCCGCTACACCAAGGCGAAGATCTTCTCGAAGGTCGGCAAGGTGACGCCGATGTTCGCGCGCTTCTCGACCGTTGCCGGCGAGCGCGGCGCGGCCGACGCCGAACGCGACATCCGCGGCTTCGCGCTGAAGTTCTATACCGAGGAAGGCAACTGGGACATGGTCGGGAACAACACGCCGGTGTTCTTCTTCCGCGATCCGTTGCGCTTCTCCGATCTCAACCACGCGATCAAGCGCGACCCGCGCACCGGCATGCGCTCGGCCGACAACAACTGGGACTTCTGGACGCTGCTGCCCGAAGCGCTGCACCAGGTCACGATCGTCATGAGCGAACGCGGCATCCCGAAGAGCTTCCGCCACATGCACGGCTTCGGCAGCCACACCTTCAGCCTGATCAACGCCTCTAATGAGCGGACCTGGGTGAAGTTCCACTTCCGCACCCAGCAGGGCGTCGAGAATCTGACGGACCAGGAGGCGGAAGCACTCGTCGGGAAGGATCGCGAGACTCATCAGCGCGACCTGTTCGAAAGCATCGAGCGCGGCGACTTCCCGCGCTGGACGCTGCTCATCCAGGTCATGACCGATGAGCAGGCCAAGGCGTTCCCGTTCAATCCGTTCGATCTGACGAAGGTCTGGCCGAAGGCGGACTTCCCGCTGATCGAGGTCGGCTATTTCGAGCTGAACCGGAATCCGGAGAACTTCTTCGCCGAGGTCGAGCAGGCCGCGTTCTCACCGGCGAACATCGTGCCCGGCATCGGCTTCTCGCCCGACAAGATGCTGCAAGCCCGGCTGTTTTCCTATGGCGACACCCAGCGCTACCGGCTCGGCGTCAACTTCAATCATATTCCGGTCAACGCGCCGAAATGTCCGTTCCATAGCTATCACCGCGATGGCGCGATGCGCACCGACGGCAATCTCGGCCGCACGATGAATTACTTCCCCAATAGCCACGGCGTATGGACCGACCAGCCCGATCTCAACGAGCCGCCGCTCGAGATCGACGGCGCGGCCGCCCACTGGGATCATCGCGTCGACGACGATCACTATCAGCAAGCGGGCGACCTGTTCCGCAAGATGAACCCGGCCCAGCGGCAACTGCTGTTCGACAACACGGCCCGGGCGGTCGGCGGCGCGGCGATCCCCATTCAGGAGCGTCACATCGCCAACTGCACCAAGGCCGATCCGGCCTACGGCGCAGGTGTCCGGGAAGCGCTGTCGCGTCTCGCCACCGTCCGTCCCGTGACGGGCGTCATGGCTGCGGAATGATGGCTGCGGAATGACCGGCGGAAGGGGCCTGCCTGCTCCGACGAGACCCTGCGCCAGGATGTCCCGGCGCAGTGCGCTGACCTTGATTGTGCAAACGCCGCGTCAGTGACGCGGCGTTGACCTCATCCGAACAATCGAGCCGCGCCCAGCGGGGCTCGATGTTTTCGCGGCTGTCTCAATCGCTCTCGGCGTAAACGAAGCTCATGTCGTGCAGCTTCTGCTCCGGCAGCGTCTTGTTCTCGTGCATCCGGGAAACGTCCATCCGGGGACCCTGGATGGCGCTCGGACCCGCCACGGCGACAGGCGCCGGGAAGAACATCAGCTTCATCGCAAATCCAATGGCGAGAGCCGCCACGATACCAAGCATATGATGGGCACGCATGATGATGTCCTCAGCACGATCCGTTCGAGTTCGTACCGGAACAAAAGCAAACGGCGCCGAACGCGGCAGTGCGGAAACGCACAGGGTGGAAAGACCGCGTTCTCGCGGACAGCGCTTAGGACGCGACAGCCGGCGCGGCGCCGACCGATCGCTGACGATCGCGGTTGGCGATCAACACCTCGGCGGCGCTGCGCGCGATTTCGATCGCCTCGTCGTATGTCTCGAAACGCAACACCACGTTTTCGTCCGCGCACACCATCCAGTGCCCGCCCTGCTTTCTCACTGTGTAGAGCTTCATCCCGTTCTTCCCATCCAATGGATGTAGAACGGCAAGGGCCGCGCCATGGTTTCCGGCGTGTGAAAAAGCGATGAAGCGAATCTTAACCCGATCGCATACGCACGATGGGTTGCGTCACGCGCGAGTTCGTGCGGTTGGATAAATCAAAAGACAAAGGGCCGCGCGATGCGCGGCCCCCGATCATCCGTCGGAAGTTTAAGCCTGCGGCTTAAAACTCCTTCCACTCCGCGTCTGCCTTCATGGCGGTGGCGAGTTGCGACTGCATGCGCCGCGCGCCGCCGGCAGCGGCCATGCGCTTGGGCGCGACGTTGGGCTGAGCCTTCGGCATGTCCTTCGGCGCGGCGGCGACAGCGACAGGCTTCGCCTCGACAACCTTGGCCTGCACCGTGACCGCCTTCGCGACGATCGGCGTCGCGGCGACGGCCTTGGCGTGGGTCATGCCCTCCGCGCCGGCCGCCATGTCGATCTGGAAGAATGCCACCTGCTCGTCCATCGATTTGGCCTGATGCTCGAGCGTCTTGGCCGTCGCGGCATTCTCCTCGACCAGCGCCGAGTTCTGCTGCGTGACCTCGTCCATCTGCGTCAGCGCGCGGTTGACCTGCTCGATGCCGGTCGATTGCTCAATGCTCGCATTGGCGATGTCGGAGACGATGGCGGCAACCTGCTTGATCGACTCGACGATTTCCTGAAGCGCGTTGCCCGCCTGATTGACGAGGGCGACGCCGTCCTTCACCTGGCTGTTCGAGTTGGTGATGAGGTCCTTGATATCTTTCGCGGCCTGCGACGAGCGCTGCGCCAGACTGCGCACCTCCGACGCGACCACCGCGAAGCCGCGGCCCGCCTCGCCCGCACGCGCCGCCTCGACGGCTGCGTTGAGCGCCAGCAGGTTGGTCTGGCGCGCGATCTCGTCGATCACGCCGATGATGTCGGAAATCTTGCGCGAGGACTCCTCGATCTTCGCCATCGCGCCGACCGCCTGCGCCACGACCTCGCCGCCGCGATCCGCGACCTCGCGGGTCTGCGCCGCCGAAGCATTCGCCTGCTGGGCGTTCTCGGCGTTCTTCTTCACCGTCGCGGAAATCTCTTCCATCGAAGCAGAGGTCTGCTCGAGCGACGCCGCTTGCTCTTCCGTGCGCTGCGAGAGGTCCGTGGTGGCGCTCGAAATCTCGACCGAGGCGTTGGTCACCTCGCGCGCCGACGACTTCACCTCGGCGATCGTCGAGCGGACCTTGTCGGCCATCATGCGCATCGCTTCGGAGATCTGGCCGACTTCGTCGCCGCGCTTGGTCGCGGGCACCTGGATGGCGAAGTTGCCCTGCGCCAATTCATCCAGCGGCTTCACCAGCGCGCGCATCGGCTTCGCGATCGACATCGCGCCGAAGATCGCAATCGCGATCAGCACCAGCACGGTAAAGCCGGTCAGCGCCATGTTGATGTACTCCGCCGTCGCCTTTGCGGCTTCGGCCTGCGTCGTGCGGTCCCTTGTGATCTCGCGCGAGCGGTCGGCGATCGCCTCCGCCACCTTGATCATCGACTCCGCCGCCGGCATGCCGCGTTCACGCGCCATCTGGTCGAACTGGCGGGTGAGCTGCTTGAAGCGGGCTTCGTCGGGCGGGTTCAGCTCGCCGGCGATGGCGCGCGACAGCACGACGAAGGTGGCTTCCTTGTTCTTCACCATGTCGCGGCTGACTTCCATGAACTTCTCGGCCTCCGCCTTCAGCGCCTCGACCCGGTTCTTGTTCTCCTGGGTGCGCGACTTGGCGATCATGCCGTCGGCGAATGCGGTGAGCGACTTGTAGCGCGCCTCGAGGAATTCCTTGGCGGCCTCGGCGGCCTTCGCGTCATTGGCGAGCCGCAGGTCCCGCATCGCGATCACGAGACCGCGTGCATCCGCCTTCGCATCGACGGCGTCGACCACCACGCTCGACTGCCGCGTCGCAACCTCCTGCAACGCGTCCACGTTCCTGGTGTTGATCCACTGGCTCACCATCATCCCTAAGACCAGCAGGATGCTCAGGCCCGAAGCTGCGGCGAGCTTGGTGCCGATACGGATATTCGACAGGCGGATCATCGAAGGCTCCTCGGGGGGCGCAGTGAGGGAGAGGTTGGCTTACGGGGCGATGGTGGTGTTCCGGTCCGCCGCCGCGGCTAATTTTTCACGCGTTTCCGGTGTTGAAATACCAAGTAGTTTCAGATGCCACGAAACAGCCGAACGCCTTTCAGAAGAATTAACCAAGGGCGCGCGGAGCAAAAAAAGCGGGCCACGGGCGGCTTTTTGTCGCCCGATCCGGGGCAGGCGGGCCTTAAAACCGGCATTCCGAGCCCTTTCGGCGCGGCCGGCGGCCTACTTCCTCATGATGAAGAAGCCAATCACTAGTGCGGCAATACAGAACGCGGCAAATCCGAGAACGGCAGTATCGAAAACCATCACGTCAGGTAGGCTGACCATCGTGAGCGAATTTGGGAATCGATTGGCAAATTTTGTGGCGACGATGACTTCCAGACACGCGAGAGCAAACGCGTTGGTACGTCGCTTGCATTTGCCTGCATCTTTTCCGGCGGCAGACAGGAGCAACCCAGCCATGCGATGCACGATCAAGATTCTGACACTGGCGCTGGTCTTGCTCGCCCTTGCGGTTCCAGCGCCGCGCCAAGCTGCCGCCCAGCAGCTCACGCCGCTCTCCGCCGTCGTCATCAGCGTCAGCGTCACGATCTGGCCCGCCATCGTCGCGGATAAGAAGGGTTACTTCAAAGAGGAAGGACTCGACTTCGAGTTCATCAACTCCGGCGCGAGCACGCGCTCGGCGCAGCAGGTCGCGGCCGGCAGTGCGCCGATCGGCTCGTCATCGATGGTCGACACCATGCGCGCGATTGCCGCCGGCGCGAAGATCAAGGTGTTCCTCAACAGCCTCGCGGTCGGCACCCACAGCCTCATCGGCGGCAAGCACATCAAGTCGGTGAAGGATTTGAAGGGCAAGCGCGTGATGACCGGCGGCGTGGGCGACATCACGAACCTGTGGTGGATCGCGATGGCGAAGGCGAACGGTCTCGATCCCGAGAAGGACGTCGATCTGATGTTCTCCGGCGCGACCACGGCGCGCCTCGCCGCTCTCGTCGCCGGCGGCGTCGATGCGACGATGCTCTCGACGCCGCAAAGCTTCCAGGCGATTCAGGACGGCTACACCGATCTCGGCCCGGTCGCGCCCTATCTCGGCGAATTTCCGATGATGATCTGGCACGTCAACGAAGCCTGGGCGCAGACCCATGAGAAGGACGTGCTGGCCTTCATCCGCGCGCACAACAAAGCGGTGCGCTACATGAACGATCCCGCGCACAGCGAAGAGGTGTCGAAGATGCTCGCCGATGCATCGCGTTCGAGCCTCGATGATGCGCTGAAGACGTGGGACATGTGCATGAAGGTGAAGGCCTTCGTGCCCGATGGCGCGATCTCCGACGAAGCGACGGTGCGCGTGCGTGACACGCTGCTGGCCTCCGGCGATCTTAAGACCTCAGCGCCGCCTGCCGCCTATGTCGATCGGCGCTTCGCGGAGAAGGTCGCGAAGTAAAGAAGTTCCGCTGCGCGAACACAAAACGCCCGCACGAACAAGCAGCGGTTGAATTCGCCGCACCATTTACCGCGCGCGGCTGACAATCGCGTGAAGCGCAGAAATTTTCTTGACCCGCGAAATTTGCACCCGCATGGTCCGAATTGGGACTGGGAATTGGGTGTGTGATGGGTGTGGTGCGTTATCGGTGTCCCAACACCGAGGAAGAAGTGACGACTGCGATCGAGACGGGCAACGACGTCCTGTTCAAGATGCGGTCGATGGATCTCAAGATCTGGGTGTGGTGTCCGCATTGCATGGCCGGTCATACGATCGTGCCGAAGGACGCAATCCTCGACGACGAAGCAGTGCTGACGGAGGCTCTGTTGACCGAGGCTGAGCTTTCGCCGTCGGAACCTGAGCCGCTCGACGAGAAGGCCGAGCGCGACACGCGCTAGTGTCGCGATTCGGAGGTTCGCTTGAATTCTCAGCGCACTCCGAAGCGAACTTCGGGTTCGGGACACTAGTTCCGGTTCCATTCTCACAAGAACGCGCGGCAAGCGCTCAAGAACGCCCCATAACGCCACCGTACCGCCGCATTCCGGAGTGCGTTATTGTCTCCGGACGGGGGATCGAAGCCTTTGCGCGGCGCATTTGCGGCTGCCCTTTTTCTGACGGCTTTGCTCGGGGGTCATGTGCAGGCGGAAGAGTCCGCAACCTGCGCGCCCGAGACCATCGGCGCTGTTACGGTTCGCACCGTTCTTGATGGCCGGACACTTCTGTTAACGGATGGCCGCGAGGTGCGCCTCGCCGGCATCGAGGTTCTGCCCGAATCCAAATCTGCGCTGGAGGCTCACATGGCCGGCCGCGAGATCGTGTTGAAGCGCCAAAAAGCCAACCCGTCGACCGACCGCTACGGCCGGGTCGTGGCCTATGCCTATTCCGGCCAAAGTGCGGGTCCGGCCCCCTCCGCCCAAGTTTCCGCCCAGGTCCACCTTTTGAGCCAGGGTTTCGCCCGCGTCGCCGCAAGAATCGGAGAGAGAATCGGCGATACTTCGTGCGCAGCGGAGCTGAAGGCCGCGGAGGCTGCCGCCCGGACCGCCCGCCTTGGTGTTTGGGCCGGCCCGCATTATGTGCGGCAGGCCGGAAATCCGGCGGAAATCCTGGGCGAAAAGGGCCGTTTCGCCCTGGTCGAGGGGCGGGTGCTGTCGGTGCGCGAAAGCGGCGGGGTGATTTACGTGAATTTCGGGCGCCGCTGGTCGGAGGACTTCACGGTCACGGTTCTCAAGCGGTCGGAACGGGCGTTTTCGGCGGCAGGCGTCGAATTAAAGAAGCTTGCAGGCCGGAATGTTAGGATTCGCGGATATATCGAGGAGCGCGGCGGCCCCTGGATTGAGGCCACCCGCCCCGAGCAAATCGAAGTCGCCGAACGGAATTGAGATGGCGGTGACGCGCGACAATTTGGGATCGAAGGCCGCGGCGAGCCTGCTCGCCGCGCCGGTCCTGCTTGCGCTCGTGCTCGCCGGCTGCTCGTCGTCGCAGCTCACCGGCGACAGCCCGGTCGCGCTGACCAAGCCGGTCAAGGAGCCCGAGACCGCCGCCGAGCGCGAACACGCGCGCATCCTCGCGGCCTATGGCGGCGCCTACCGCGACGAGAAGCTGAAGTCCGACCTCGAACAGACCGTCGACAAGCTGGTCGCCGCCTCCGAGCGGCCGGACCTCAAGTATCAGGTCACGATCCTCAACTCGCCCTCGGTCAACGCCTTCGCGCTGCCGAGCGGCAACCTCTACATCACGCGCGGCCTCGTCGCGCTCGCCAACGACAATGCCGAGCTCGCCTCCGTGCTCGCCCACGAGATGTCGCACGTGATCGCGCGCCATGCCGCGATCCGAGAGGATCAGGCGCGGCAGGCCGCCCTCGTCAACCGCGTCGCGACCGACCTGCTCAGCGATCCGAACCTCGGCGCGCTCGCGCTCGCCAAATCCAAGATCGCGCTCGCAAGCTTCTCGCGCGCGCAGGAGTTCGAGGCCGACGGCATCGGCGTCGGCATCTCCGCGCGCGCCGGCTTCGATCCTTACGGCGCGCAGCGCTTCCTCACCTCGATGGGCGCGAACGCCTCGCTCAAGCAGCGCCAGGCCAACATCGACCCGCGCGCGCCGGACTTCCTGTCGTCGCATCCGGCGACGCCCGAGCGCGTCGCCAACGCCACAGCCAACGCGCGGCAATACACCGGCCCGGGCACCGGCGACCGCGAGCGGGAGCCCTATCTCTCCATGGTGGACGGCCTGGTCTACGGCGAGGACCCGAGCGAGGGCTTCGTGCGCGGCCGGCGCTTCCTGCATCCCAAGCTCGGCTTCACCGTCAACGCTCCGGAGGGCTTCTCGCTCGAGAACACCGCGCAGGCGGTGTTCGGCGTCAAGGACGGCGGCGCGGAAGCCTTGCGCCTCGACGTCGTGCGCGTGCCGGCGGAACAGAAGCTGTCCGATTATCTGATCTCAGGCTGGATCGAGAACATCGACGTCCGCAGCATCGAGGACATCACGATCAACGGCTTCCCGGCGGCCACCGCGACCGCGCAGGGCGATAGCTGGTCGTTCCGCCTCTACGCCGTGCGCTTCGGCAGCGAGGTCTATCGCTTCATCTTCGCCGCGAAGAACCGCACCGATCAGGTCGACAAGCAGTTCCGCGCGTCGATCCACACCTTCCGCCGCATGAGCCTCTCCGAGATGAATTCGGTGAAGCCGATGCGCATCAAGGTCGTCACCGTCGGCGCGAACGACACGGTCGAGAAGCTCGCGCAGCGCATGGTGCTGAAGGACCGCCCGGCCGAGCGTTTCCGCGTGCTCAACGGGCTCGGCGCGAGCGACAGGGTGAAGCCCGGCGACAAGGTGAAGATCGTCGTCGAGTAAGACGGTCTAACCGCTCTGTCGTCCCTGCACTCTCTTTTGTCGTCCCCGCGAAGGCGGGGACCCATACGCCCAAATCTCTGTATCTGCGAAGCACGCGCGGTCGTGCAGCGGAATCCCTCGCGCAAATAAAGACTCGTGGTTACGGGTCCCCGCGAACGCGAGGACGACAGCGGAGTTTGGCTTGCGTTCAGCAAGTCACATTAAATCTTCGCGCCGATGTGCCGATCCACGAAAGCCGTCATGCTCTCGTAGATGTTGCCGCACTTCGTCAGGTCCGGCGAATGCCCGGCGTGCCGCTCGCCCTCGAAATATTCGAGCGTGATCGTGCCGCCGGCCTTGCGATAGTTCTCGACAAAGCGCGGCGCCTCGGTGCCGGGGAAACTCGAATCCTGGTCCTTGTAGTCGTGCAGCGTGTCGCCGCGACCCTGGAACCAGATCGCCGGCGGCAGCACGAGCTTCTCGCCGCGCTCGAGCGCCAGAATCGGATTGCCCTCGACCATGTTGGCCTCGTTGCCCCAGTACAGATTCTGCCGCTCGATCATTCCCGCGGGCCACGCCGGCGGATTGGGCTTCGCGCCTTCGCGCTGCGCGTGGCGATAGCGGCCGAGCGGATTGATCACCGGCCAGTTCATGATCACGCAGTTCACCGTCGCGTCGTACGCAGGCGATCCCGCCGGCAGCGCTATCGATGTGTAGCGTGGATCATGCGGCCGCATCGCGACCAGCATCGCCAGATGCCCGCCGCTCGACTGTCCGCAAAGGCCGACCAGATCGGGCCGTGTCTTCAGTTCCGCCGCGTGCAGCTTCACCCAGCGGATCGCATAGTTGATGTCCGCGACCGATTTCGGATAGGCGCCCTCGCGCGCCAAACGAAAATCGAGCACCACCACCGTGCAGCCGTGCTTGGCCAGGATTTCGTGGCGCACCCGCTCGGTGGTGCGGTCGCTGACGCACCACGCGCCGCCGTGCAGGTCGACCAGCGCCGGGAACGGCCCCTCGCCCTTCGGCTTGAACACGCGCGCCAACAGCGGCTTGTCGCCGTGGCGCAGATATTCGACGTCCTCGACGTCGAAGGCGTAGGGGCGGGCTTCGGTTTTCGCATCCATCGGCATCACTCGCTTTGATGAGAGCCCATTTGGACATATCAGCCGGAGCGGTTTCAACCGGTCACAGGTTTTCGTGCCCAAAACCGAGCGTTCCGCCCAACGGACCGCGTCAAAGCGAGCGTTGTTTTTCCCGCCCAAGCCGAATAGCGTTTCCTCAAAATCCAAAACCTTTCGGGAGGATAAACTATGCGCTTGAATGCTTTGGCTGCCGTTTGCGCCGCGGCCTTGATCGCCTCGCTCACCGGCCCCGCCGCAGCCCAGCAGGCCAACTGGCCGACGCGCGCCGTGAAATTCATCGTCCCGTTCGGCCCGGGCGCCGGCGCCGACATCGGCGGCCGGCTGTTCGCCGAGAAGCTGTCGCAGCGCTGGGGCCAGGCGGTCGTCATCGAGAACAAGCCGGGCGGCGACTCGATCATCGCGATCAACGCCTTCCTCGCCGCCAACGACGACCACACCTTCCTGTTCGGCCCAGCCGGCAACTTCGTCGTCCACCCGTTCGTCTACAGCAAGCTGTCCTACGATCCGAAGGATCTGATCCCGATCGCGCGCGCCTCCAACACCATCCTCGCCGTCGCGGTGAAGAAAGACGCGCCCTACGACGACGTGCGGGGCTTCACCGAAGCCGCCCGCAAGGCGCCGGGCCAGTTCAACTCCGGTCTCGTGCAGGGCATCACCGAATTCACCTTCTGGGGCTACGAGCACGCCGAGAAGCTCAAGGTCACGCAAGTGCCCTACCGCGACATCAACGTGGCGCCGACCGACCTCGGCGAAGGCCGCATTCAGGTCGTGATGTCGTCGTTCGCGATCGTGCAGCCGCAATGGCAGGCTGGCCGCATCAAGATCATCGCGCTGAACAACAAGACCCGCGCGGCGGTCGCGCCGGAAATCCCGACCGCGCGTGAGGCCGGCTACCCATCGCTCGAGGTCGAAGGCCTCGTCGGCCTGTTCGGCATCAAGACGCTGTCGAACGAGCTGAAGGAGAAGATCGCCGACGACTTCAAGGCGGCCGCGGCCGACGGCTCGATCGGCGAGCGGCTGAAATCGACCGGACAGGTGATCAACGTCGGCGGCCCGAAGGAATTCGCCGACGCGATGGAGGAGCAGCGCAACAATGTCGCAAAGACTGTGAAGGCGATCGACTTCAAGCCGAAGCAGTAAGGTCGATCTCGTGTCCCGGGCGCACCGCAGCGCCCTCCGCTGTCATCACCGGGCCGCCGCGAAGCGGCGAGACCCGGTGATCCCGCTTAGGTGAGCACCGTGCCTCCCTAAGCGAGATGGCCGGGACAAGCCCGGCCATGACGGAGTGCAATTTATAAGTGGTGAGTTCGGAGCGAGCGATGTTCAGCAAACGAACACTCCTGGCAGCCCTCACAGCGCTCACCTTCTGCGCCCCCGCCTTCGCCCAAACCTACCCCTCCAAAATCATCAAGATCATCGCGCCCTACACGCCGGGCTCGCCCAACGATGTGATGGTCCGGCTTCTCGCTCAGCACGCACAACAGCGGCTCGGCCAGCCCATCATCATCGACAACCGCCCCGGCGGCGGCACCTCCATCGGCACGAAGGTGGCCGCCGCGTCCGCGCCCGACGGCTACACGCTTCTCTTCATCAGCTCGGCGCTCGTCACCGATCCCGCGATGCGGGGGATCGACTACGACCCGATGAAGGATTTCACGCCGGTCGCCGCCGTCACCACGACGTCGTGGCTATTCGCCGTCGTGCCATCGCTGCCGGTCAAGACGATGAAGGAATTCATCGCCTACACCAAGGCGAACCCCGGCACGGTCATGCTGGGCTACGCCCAAGGCACCGCCGCGGTTCTGCTCGGCGAGCGATACAAGCAGCTCTCCGGCGCCGACATCACCTCAATTCCCTATAAAGGCGGCGCAGCCGCCATGCCGGATTTTCTCGGCGGCCGCATTCAGATGCTGGTGCCGACGCCCTCGACCACGCTGGGGCTGATCCGCGAAGGCAAGATGCGCATCCTCGGCATCACGTCGGGTCAGCGCAGCACCGACCTGCCCGATGTGCCGACGGTGAAAGAGCTCGGCCTGCCCGATCTGGAGCTTTACTTCTGGGCCGGCGTGCTCGCGCCCGCCGGCACCCCGCCCGAGATCGTCGCCAAGCTCAACGCCGCGATCAACGACAGCCTGCGCTCGGATGAGATGAAGGCGGCGATGACCAAGCTCGGCTTCGATGCCAAGATCGGCTCGCCGCAGGATTTCGCGGCATTCATCGGCGAGGAAACCCCACGCTGGCGCGCGATCGTCAAGGCGACGGGTGTGAAACTGGAATGAACGGCGGTCTGGTGTCCCGGGCGCATCGCAGCACGAAGTGGTGCGATGCAGACCCGGGACCCCGGTTTCTTTCTTCTGTAAAGCAACCGAGGTCCCGCATCTGCGGTGCACCGTTCGCTTCGCTCACGCTGCACCGCGTGCGGGACACGAGAGCGGAGTACTGCGCTATAGTGGTGCAACAATCGGAACTGCGGCATGAGTAAAAAAATCATCATCGTCGGCGGCGGCATCGGCGGACTCTCCGCCGCGCTCTCCCTCCTCAAACGCGGCATCGACGTCGAGGTCTATGAGCAAGCCCCCGAGTTGCGCGAGGTCGGCGCGGGCATCCAGGTCTCGTCCAACGGCACGCGCGTGCTCTACGCGCTCGGCCTCGAGGACGCGCTGAAGCAGGTGCAGGTGCTTCCTTCGAAGCGCGTGATCCGCCACTGGCAGACCGGCGAGACCTGGAACTGGTTCGATCTCGGCGCGGTAACACGCGAACGCTACGGCACGCCGCATGTGATGCTCCACCGCGGCGACCTCCACGGCCTGCTCGTCAACGCCGTGCAGGCGATCAAGCCCGGCGCGTTCCATCTCAACGCGCGGGCGGTCTCGGTCGCGCAAACGCCGGAGCAGGCCGAAGTCACCTTCGAGAACGGCAGGAAGGCTGCCGCGCCCTTCATCATCGGCGCCGACGGCATCCATTCGAAGGTGCGCGCCGAGCTGTTCGGCGCGGGCAAGCCGGAGTTCACCGGCTGCGTCGCCTGGCGCGGCCTGGTGCCGATGGAAAAGCTGCCGCCGCATCTGCAAGCGATGCAGGGCGTCAACTGGCTCGGCCCCAAGGGCCACGTGCTGCACTATCCGGTGCGGCGCGGCGAGATCATGAACTTCATCTCGTTCGTGGAGCGGGACGACTGGCAGGTCGAGTCGTGGGTGACGCAGGGCACCAAGGACGAACTCGCCAACGATTTCCGCGGCTGGCACGGCGACGTGCACGAGATGATCCGCCGCATCGAGACACCGTACAAATGGGCGCTGATGGTGCGCGGGCCGATGCCGGCGTGGAGCCGGGGCCGCATCACGCTGCTCGGCGACGCCTGCCATCCGACGCTGCCGTTCCTCGGCCAGGGCGGCGTCATGTCCATTGAAGACGGCTACATCGTCGCGGCGTGCCTTTCGAAATACTTCGACGATCCCGCCACCGCGTTTGCGCGCTACGAGGAGATCCGCCGCGAGCGGACCGCGACGGTGGTGAAGAAGTCGCACGAGAACCGCCGCTCGGCGTTCAGCCCGGCGCTTGCCAACGACAATGCGGTCGCGACCGAAATCGCACGCGAATGGCAGCAGGAACGCGTCCGGGAGCGGATGGAGTGGCTGTACGCCTACGACGCGACGGCAGTGGCGGTTTAGCTCCGGGTCATTCCGGGGCGCGCCGAAGGCGCGAACCCGGAATCCAGAACCAAGTTCGCACGTCCGTAGCATCCCTGGATTCCGGGTTCGCCACTTCGTGGCGCTCCGGAATGACGGCGGTGGGAATTACATGGGTTCGAATCTATAGAGGCGCTCCGCATTCTCCACGAGAATACGATTCCGCGCGGCCCCGAGGCCGAAGCCACTTCAACGTGAAACGATCACACCCTAAATCGACCGCGCGATCAGCCACACGCCCACGGCCAAAAATCCCGCCCCGGAGACCCGCGAAATCAGCCGCCCGGCCGGAACGACTTTCTCCAGCAGCACAAAGATCATCAGCAGCGCGATCCACAGCACGTTCATCACGCCGCCGACGAACAGCAGCGCCATCAGCATCCAGCAGCAGCCCACGCAATAGAGGCCGTGGCGAAAGCCGAGCGCAAGCGAGCCCGCCGCATCGCCACAGAATCCACCGTGCCTCTGGATGAACTGCAAGGGCGATTGGCACTGCCGCAAGCAGGCGTCCTTGAGCGGCGTCCATTGGTAAAGCCCCGCGGCGATCAATGTCAGCCCGGCAAATGTGCTGTTTGCGCTCTCCATGGCCGGCGTGAGCCAGCCCGCGCGCTCGACCGCCCATTGCGTCACCGTCGCGATCAGCGAGAAGGAGATCCACGCCAGAAGATAGCCGCCTGCAAGCCACGCGCTGGCCGCGAACGGTCGCTGCTGCGCCGCGGCCTGACGGCCGACGCGCGCATAGAGCAGGATGAGCGGAGCGACGGATGGCGTCATCATGCCGACCATCATCACCGCCCACATGAGGAAGACGAATGCGAATTCGATCGGCGGCCACGGCGCCGTGACGGGCACCATGAGCCCGCGGCCGGACGGGATCATCCGGAATCCCTCCATGTCCATGCCGCCCATCCCCATGTCGGCGGCAAGCCACAGCAGGTCAGCCCAGGCGAGCATGACGAGCGCGAGAAGACACGCCGCGACGACGGCGCGATCGCGCTTCAGCACCGTGGTCAGCGCCGCGTCGCTCATGACGCCTCAGCGGGCGATGCCGTCCTGGCAGAGATGGATTTCGGCGAACTGCGCGTAGGAATCGGAAAGCGTGAACTTGATCGGATGCAAGACTTTGCTCCAGCCGCGCCCGACCTCGGCGAGCGTGTATTCGAACCCGTCCACCATGTCGATGCGAACGCGATGCTCGGCCTTCGTCACCGGATTGAGGATCGGCTCGCCGCGCCCTTCGGTCACGCCTTTGACGACCACACGGCCGCGCCGTGCCGCGATGTTCGACTCAAAATCGATCGGCGCAAAGATCGGCGGATGCAGCTTTTCGAACGTGGAGGCAAAGACGTTGAAGATCGTCGCGCCCGGCTTGGTGTCCTGTCCGCTGAGAATGCGGAGCAGTGCGCCACGTTGATCCTCCGTCGCCGTTTCGTCGATCACAATGGCCGCTTCGCCTTTGCCTTCGTGAATGGCGCCCGGCCAGCGGAATATTCCGACAAACTTCAGACCATCGAGCTTCGTCGCGCCGTGGTGACCTTGCTCGATCTGCATGCCCGCCACCGCCTGACAAAAGCCGTCAGTCGGCAGACCGTCGAATTGGCAAGGACAGCCGTAGGAGCAATTGCAGTTGACGAACTCGCGGCCGTGAATGGTCCAGTTGGTATCGACCATATCAGCCTCCCGACAGATCCGAGATTCACTGCTGGATTGCTCGCCGACGCTAACAAAGAGACGCAAGCCGCAAAAGCCTGCATCGAGGTCGCGTCGTGGCGCAAAATTTCCAACCCGGAAATAAAGAACGTCCGCGCCGCCTCAGTTGCGTTCGAAACCGTATAGCTGCTCGGCGTTGTCGACGAGGATGCGATTGCGCGTTGCCTCCTCGGGCACCCACGCGCCAAGCTGATCGACGAGATCGCCGTCGTTCGGCATTGTTGCCTCGAGCAACACATGCGGCCAGTCGGAACCCCACACCAGACGATCGGGTGCAGCGGCAACCAGTGCATGCGCGAACGGCGTGAGGTCGTTGTACGGCGGCGCTTCGCGCGACGTGCGATACGGCGCCGACAGCTTGGCCCAACCGCGGCCGGACTTGAGCAGACGGATGAGCGCCTGGAAGCCCGGCGCGTTGAGTCCCTTGTTCGGATCGGGGCGGCCCATGTGATCGATCACGACTTCGGTCGCGAAGCTTCCAAGCATCGTGTCGAGATCGGGATGATCCTCCACGTCGAGAAGAAACTGCACGTGCCAGCCGAGGTCCTTCGTGCGCTCCGCGAGCCGGCGCGCCACGTCGAACGCAAGACCGGTCTTGGCGGTGCGGTTGACGCGGAAGCCGCGCACGCCATTCTCGGCGAGATGCCGCAACTCCCTGTCGGTGATGTCCTCGCCGATCAGCGCGATGCCGCGCAGCTGGTTCGGGTTCGCCCTGATCGCATCGACGATGAATCTGTTGTCGTTGCCGTAGAGCCCGGTCTGCACCAGCACACCGCGCGCGACGCCGACCGCGTCATGCATCGCGAGATAGTCATCGAGTGAAACATCCGGCGGCATGTAGAGCCGGTTCGCGGCCCACGGATATTTGGCGCGCGGCCCGAACACATGCGCGTGGCAGTCGGTGGCCTTCGGCGGCAGCTTGAGCTTCGGCTTGCGCACGTCGAGATGCGGAGGCGCGCACTGAGCCGGTTCAGAGTTCGATGCGGACATTTCCATTTTCCCCGGACGACGACGCGGTCAGTCTAGCGGCGTCACGGACACGTTTGCATCCGGCTTCCGCCGCATTCCGTTCGCAATCGCAACCTCGCAGGCCCATTCGCGAGGTTTGTCGCCGCGCGCCGCGGTTCAATGTTGTTCGACGTCCGAGCTTCGCGCAGATCACCTGATCAACGACACGCTCGCGTCCGAGGAACGGCGCTTATAACGGCGCCTCTGCACAAAATGAAAAAGGCCCGGACGAACCGGGCCTTTCCCTATTCTCAATCCGAAGAAAACCGGCTTACGCCGCTTCTTCCTCGACAGCCTCGTCACCTTCGCCCTCATCGGCGGCTTCGGCCGGCTTCGGACCGCGGCGCGGACCCTTCGCCAGCGCAGCCTCGATCTCCTTGACCGCTTCGGTCTCGGTGACGTGCTGCACGGCCGCGATTTCGCGCGACAGGCGGTCGAGCGCGGCTTCGTAAAGCTGACGCTCGGAGTAGGACTGCTCAGGCTGGGTGTCCGAACGGAACAGGTCGCGCACGACCTCCGCGATCGCGACGATGTCGCCCGAGTTGATCTTTGCTTCGTATTCCTGCGCGCGACGCGACCACATGGTGCGCTTGATGCGGGCGCGGCCCTTCAGCGTCTCGAGAGCGCGCTTCACCAGCGGGCCTTCAGCGAGCTTGCGCATGCCGACAGTCGCGATCTTCGCGGTCGGAACGCGGAGCGTCATCTTGTCCTTGATGAAGTTGATGACGAACAGCTCCAGCTTGGCGCCCGCGATCTCCTGCTCCTCGATGGCCATGATCTGGCCAACACCGTGAGCCGGATAAACGATGAACTCGCTGGTCTTGAAACCCTGGCGTTGTGTGGTCTTTTTGGCGGTCATTCCAGGAACTGCTCCTTGCTCCGGCTTGCGGCCGTGCTTGGCGACGGGAGCCCCAGCACGGACATTGCCGCGGGAGGCCTGCGAGGTGGTCCGCCGGCTCGTACCGGCAGAGGACTTCTTGGCCCGCCGGCTTGCGCCGACAGAGCCCTTCTTGGACTTCTGACGCATCTTCCCTGCCACAGCTTATGCGTGCATTCGCACGCCCCTACACGGGTTTATTGAGATATCAGGCCGGAAAAATAATGCTCCCCACGGGGAGCATCCGGCGCAAATCCATGTTGTGGCTTATATAGCACATTTTCTGGAAAAATCAAAGTCTTAACAGCGTCTAGAACGACCAAATCGTCGTCCGACCGTCATATAATTCGTTAAATCTGGTTAACCCTGGCTACGAAGCGGTATTTTGCTCCGCTTCGGTCAGTCGCCGGCACCCGGGTCCGCCGAAAACTGCTCCAGCTTGTTCGGCTTGCCGTCCCACTCCTTCGAATCGGCGGGCGCTTCCTTCTTCACCGTGATGTTCGGCCAAGTCTTGGCGTATTCGGCGTTGAGTTCCAACCACTTCTCCAAGCCCGATTCCGTATCCGGCTTAATGGCTTCCGCCGGGCATTCCGGCTCGCAAACGCCGCAATCGATGCACTCGTCGGGATGGATCACCAGCATGTTGGCGCCTTCGTAGAAGCAATCCACGGGGCACACTTCCACGCAGTCCATGTACTTGCAGCGAATGCAGTTCTCGGTGACGACGTAGGTCATTATTTACGGCTCCAAACGGGGGTGGCGTACCGCATGGGGTGCGCAACCGCAAGCGTTGGCGCATGTTTTGGGATCATGGCTCCAAAGACATGGTGAGCGGAGCCGGAAGCAACAAACGGCCTTCAAGATCAACGCTCAATCCGGCTCGTCGTCCCAGCCCTGCAGCCGGTCGATCTGCCGACGTTCTCTTTTGGTGGGACGGCCTGCGCCGTCCTCGCGGGTGCCGGACGGCGGAACCTCGGGCTTCGGCGCCGGCGGCGGCGTGAGGTCCTCGAACAGCGCCTTGGCGATGTCGAACGAACCGCGCCGCTCCGCGTAACCCAGCACCTTCAGAATGCGGACGTGGCGGTCGAGCGCGACGGTGACCACGTCGTCGGGCCGCACCGGACGGCTCGCGGCGTCACAGCGCACGCCGTTGATCCGCACCAGCCCCGCCTCGACGAGCGAAGCCGCCGCGGAGCGCGTCCGCACGACTCTCGCGTGCCACATCCATTTATCGATGCGCTGGCGATCCAACGCGCGAGCGGCTCAGGGCCGCTCCTTGTTGGTCTCGAGCTGCGCCTTCAGAGCGAGCAGCTTGGCGAACGGCGAGTTCGGATCAGGCTCCTTGCTGCTGCGTGGCGCCTCCGACGAACCCCAGATCCGGTCGGGGCCCTTGTCGCGTCCGCGGTCGCGATCACGATCGCGCCGCGGTCCACGATCCGGACGATCACCGCGCTCGGGACGCGGTCCTTTGCGATCACCCTCGTGACGCTTCGGCCTGCTATCGGCGCGTTGCTCGCGGTTCTCACCGTCCTTGCGATCACGGTTTCGGTCGTGACGGCGATGACGGCCGCGTCCGTGATCGTCCTTCCTCTCGCCGTCGGCTGATGGCGTGGCGTTCGCACCTTCGACGGGCGCAGCAGCAACCGCGCCATCGGCGGCGGGCTGACCTTCCGTCTTCGGCGTTTCATGGCGGCGATGATGACGACGACCGCCGTGCTTCTCTGCCTCGCGGCGGCGCTGATTGTTGCCCGGAGGACGACCCGGACGCCAGACTTCAACCATTTCGGGTTCGGCAGGCGCAGCAGCCGCGGTCGCTTCGGCCGCTGGTGCGGCTTCTGCTGTGGCGGCTTCAGGCTGCGCAACCGCGTCGGCGGTCGGCTCCGGCACGAGATCCGGGCTCGGTGTCGGCGGCGGCGTGACAAACTCCGGCCCATCGGGAAGGAGCGACTTCGGCGCGGCAGGCGCTTCAATCGTCTCCACCGCCGGCACAGCGTCGGCAGCATCGGCCGGCGCTTCCGCGGGCGCAGCTTCCGTCGTTGCTTCGGTCGCAGGCGTCTCCACCGCAGCCGCTTCAGCGGGCTTTGCCTCTTCCGGCGGCACGATTGCCTCCGGCGGTTTCGGCCGCTTCTCCATGCGATAGCCGAGCGAGCGCAGGATCGAGGCGAAATCCTCGCCCGATGCGCCGGTCAGCGACGTCATCGCACCCGTCACGGTGAAACCGCGTCCATCGAACGCGCCGGGCGGCTTCGCACCGGCCGCGCCTTCGCGCCAGGCGAGCGCCGGACGAATGAGATCGGCCAGCCGCTCCAGGATATCGACGCGGATCGCGCGCTCGCCGCAGATGCGATAGCCGACGGTGCGATAAAGCGCCTTCGGCGTTTCCGCATCGACCGGGATCGAGGTGCGTCCGCTGCCCGCGAGCCGCTGGAGGTCGTCGAGACCCTTCGCCTCCGGGTTCTCGTGCTTGAGCATCCAGAGCTGCGCGGCGAGGCTGCGCGGCGCTGGCTTCAACAGACCCGGCAGATAAAGATGATAGGCGCCGAAGCGGATGCCGTACTTGCGCAGCGTCGCGCGGGACGGCTGATCGAGACCCTTTACGTCCTCGGCAACCTTCTGGCGCTCCAGAACGCCTGTGGCTTCGATGATCTGGAAGGCGACGCCACGGGCGATGCCGGTGATGTCGTCAGCAGCGGCCAGCGCGAACAGCGGACCAAGCAGCCGTTCGATATGAGACTTGAGCCAGAGATCGAGCCGCGCCTGCACCGCTTCACGCGATGCGCCGGTGAGCTGCTCGTC
Organism: Pseudomonadota bacterium; assembly: GCA_040756555.1. Taxonomy (GTDB): domain Bacteria; phylum Pseudomonadota; class Alphaproteobacteria; order Rhizobiales; family Xanthobacteraceae; genus Z2-YC6860. The sequence continues at coordinate 175,066 of JBFLYS010000003.1, forward strand.
GGCGATCACCCGCACGCGCGGACGCAGCACGTCGTCGCCCGGAATGAGCTTGCCGACCGCCGAGCCTGTCCAGCGCAGCGTGCCGTCGGATGACAGAACGAAATCGCGTTCCGGCGCCTGCGACACTTTGGTCGCGCGCGCGTCGATCTCACCCGCAAGCGCGCTGCGTGCCGCAGCCTGCAGGGCTTTCGAATCCGAACCGCCCTCGGTCGCATCCGGGGCGAAGGTGAAGCCGTCGAGCCGGCCAATCGCGTGGCCTTCGACCACGACTTCACCGGTTTTCTTGATTTCTGTTTCCAATGTCGTGTTCTCGCGCAGTCGCCGCATCAAGACGCTGGTGCGGCGGTCAACGAACCGCTCGGTGAGACGCTCGTGAAGTGCATCCGAGAGCTTGTCCTCGACGCTGCGTGTGACAGCTTGCCAGTGTTCAGGATCGGCGAGCCAATCCGGTCGGTTCGCCACGAAAGTCCAAGTCCGTACATGCGCAATCCGGTTCGAGAGCGTATCGATGTCGCCGTCGGTGCGGTCGGCCTGCATGACCTGGCTGGAGAACCAGTCATCGGCAATTGTACCCTTCCGCATCAAGAATCCATAGAGGGTCGCTACAAGCTCCGCGTGCGTTGCCGGTGCGATCTTCCGGTAGTCCGGAACCTGACAGGCCTCCCACAAGCGCTCAATGGCCGCCCTGTTGGTCGCCATTGCGCGAATTTCTTCATCACGTGCAGCGTGTTCCAGCACCAGGATATCTTCAGCGAGCGGCGCGCGCGTCAAACCTTGTTCGCTGGGCGTCATCGAAAGCGATGCCTGCAACGCGCCGATGGACGAAAATTCCAGCTCAGTGTTGCGCCATTGCAGCACTTTGATCGGCTCGAACGCATGCGCTTCCAGCGCGTGCACCGTGTCGTCGTCGAACGGCGCGCAGCGGCCCGTCGTTCCGAACGTGCCGTCGCGCTGGGCACGGCCGGCACGGCCCGCGATCTGAGCCAACTCCGCGGTGTTGAGACGGCGGAACTGATAGCCGTCGAACTTGCGGTCGGATGCGAAGGCGACGTGATCGACGTCGAGATTGAGGCCCATTCCGATCGCGTCGGTCGCGATCAGATATTCGACGTCGCCGTTCTGGTAGAGCGCGACCTGCGCGTTGCGGGTGCGCGGCGACAACGCGCCCATCACCACCGCAGCGCCGCCGCGCTGGCGGCGGATCAATTCGGCGATGGCGTAAACCTCATCGGCCGAGAACGCGACGATGGCGCTCCGCCGCGGCAGGCGCGTGATCTTGCGGTCGCCGGAGTGAATGAGCGTCGAAAGCCGCGGACGCTGAACGATGTTCGCACCGGGAAGAAGCCGCTCGATCATCGGCCGCACGGTCGCGGCGCCGAGCACCATCGTTTCCTCGCGGCCGCGGCGGTTGAGCATGCGATCGGTGAAGACGTGGCCGCGGTCGAGGTCCGAGCCGAGTTGCACCTCGTCGATAGCGACGAAGGCGACGTCCAAATCGCGCGGCATTGCCTCGACGGTCGCGACCCAGAAACGCGGGTTCTTCGGCTTGATCTTCTCTTCGCCGGTGATCAGCGCGACGTTCTCGGGTCCGACCCGATCGCAGACCTTGTTGTAAACCTCGCGCGCCAGCAGCCGCAGCGGCAGGCCGATCAGGCCCGACGAATGCGCCAGCATCCGCTCGATGGCGAGGAAGGTCTTGCCGGTGTTGGTCGGCCCGAGCACCGCGGTGACCCCGGCGCCACGCAGGCGGCCGTCGCGGCTGATGGGCGACGAGAACGAAAGCGACATCGTTTTCCTGGGTAAAAGCGGCCCGTGTCAGGGGCTGGGCCGCCTTCCTGTACCACTATGCTCCACAATGGAGCCCTGCAAACGGCCTTCCCTTAAGGTTGGGAACGAGTCTGGAACGAAACGCGCCCGAATCGCTGACTCGCGCGCTGTCGGGCTTCGTTCACCGCGATATGTCGACCACGGCTGCATCCGACATACAAGATCAGGTAGCAAGACCGCCTCCGCGACGACATTTCGCCCCCAGATTTCTTAACAGCGGCGGACAACAGCTCCTCCGGCAGAGTCAAGCGGCCCGTACTGTGAATATCGGGTGGACAAATAGGGTCGCCAGGGCGCCGGCGCTATCGGGCCGATTACTGGGTGCGGGAACCGGCGGCGGCGGCGCGGGGCGGCTGGGCCGCGGTCACGAACTGGGTCGCCTCCATCACCCCGACGCCGATCGGGGTCGGAATGATGACGCGGTAGGGCACCACCACGCGGGTGGCGGCGACCGGTGCGAACCAGATTTCCATGTCGCGTTGCTTGACGAGATACTTGATCGCGGCGCGATCCGGCACGTGACCGGCGACCGGCGAGAAATACACCGCGCAGACCACCACCGGGCCTTCGTACCCCTTGTCGGTCTTCACCTGCTCGATACGCTTAAACACCAGCGCCAGATCGTAGCGGACGCGGCCATCGAAGATTGGCAGCACACGCTGGCAGGCCTGCGGCGAAACTGGATTGCCGCTGCCAGACACGCGCAGCAGCATCGCGCTCATCGGATCGATGGCGCCTTTGCGATGCGCGTCGGTGAGCGGAATGCGCTCGGGGTTCGGCTGGGTCGGCGGCGAGATGGCGAAGTCCTTCACATCGCCCTTCTCGAGCACCATGCGAATCTCTTCGGTCTTTTTGTCCGCCGTAATGCTGCCAGCGAAACTCGCCGGAACCGGCATTCCCTGCACCATGTAGCCGCGGGAGGCGCCGCTGCCCTGGCCGGAGGCGAACACGCGAAGCATGCCCGAGGTCGCGCCGGAGGCAGCAGCGGTATATTGGTCCTCGGCGATGTCGATGACCCAGGCGCCCTTCCCGATCGGCAATCCACCAAGGGTCACCGTGTAACGGGCATCGACCCGGCCCTGGGCCTCGGCGGGCGAGGCCGCAAAAATGCTCGTGAGCGCAGCAAAGGCTCCCGCAGCCAGCAGAACAAGCCGGACGGCACCGAGGCTCACGATTCCAATTCTCCGAAAATTCTGCTTTGCGAGTCGCAGCTTAACGAGCATTTGCCGCGCCAATCAGGCCCGATCAAGGCATTCCTCGCGCAGGCTCGGCGCTTATCCCCGGTCTCGGGCCGGAATACGTCGTTTCTATGATTAACGGAACCGCGGCGGGACGGTTCTTTGACGGTCCTTTGCCTTGACGCCCCTGCCCCCCGTCTTTATACGTCCGCGGTCCTTCAGGGACATCGATTTCCGCGTCAAATTCCGAGGTTTGTTATGTCACGGCACTGCGACCTGACCGGCAAGGGTCCCATGGTCGGCCACAAGGTGAGCCACTCGAACATCAAGACGAAGCGGCGGTTTCTGCCGAACCTGCTGAACGTCACCTTGATGTCGGACGCGCTCGGCCGCTCGTTCAAAATGCGCGTGTCGGCGAATGCGCTGAAGTCCGTCGATCATCGCGGCGGTCTGGATGCATTCCTGCTCAAGGCGAGCGACAAGGATCTCGCGCCGAAGGTGCTCGAGATCAAGCGTAGCCTGCGCAAGAAGCTGGCGGCGGCGAGCTAAGCTCCCGAAGCAGTTCGAGTTTATGGAAACGCGGCCCTTTGGCCGCGTTTTTGTTTGGGCCGCGTTTTGTTTTCAGTCGTTGAGCGCGAACTGAAGCAGGATCGTGCGCTGAAGCGGCGAGAAATTGTCGTCGGAGATGAGCGTCAGCACCATCGCGCCGTCGGCTGCGCGATGGATGGAGATGCCTTCCATATTGTCGATCTGCTGACCCATGTCGGCGACGAACACATCGGGCCCTTCAAGCAGCGCGCCGGCTTTCACACCGGACAACGCGAGCTTCCGAATCCGGATCGCAAGACCCCTCACCCACGAGAAGCGCCGCTCCAGGATCAGGAGATCGCCCTTTGGCGTGATGATGCAATCGCTGATGTCGAAATCGTCGGTGCGCTTCACCGTGAAGGTGCCGGCAGGCGGGTTGAGCAGGAAGCCGATGATGTTGCCAGCCGGGTCGAGACCGCGTTCGGAGATCGCGATCAGCGTGCCCGCCAATGGCTGTCCCTTTGAAGGCACCGCGAGACATTCGATGCCTTGATTGGCTGGCAGCGTCTTCATAAGCGGCGGCACCGGGATCGGTACGCCGCGGGCACGCAGACCGTCTTTCGCGTCGAAACGTAAAATCTCATGCACGCGCTCGAAGCCGACAAAGAGCATCGTGCCGTCGCCCGCAAGCGATTCCGAATCGAACCAGCCGCGACGGCTTCGCGTCGGCTTACCGTCGGCGCCGAGGATCGGCGCGGTCTCAGCATCGGCAATCGCGATCGGCGTGGTGCCGCGATAGACGATGCGGCCGCGCAGCCACGTGCCCCGATCGCTCACCACAAGGAACCGCGCGCCGTCGGCATCCATCTTCAGCGACGAAAGCCCGCCGAACTCCTTCGCGGACGAGGTGAGCACCAATCCGCCCCGAAACGTCAGCGAGCCGAATTGCGTGCGCGTGGGTTCGCGCGGATCGAAAGTCTCGATCGCCTGCGCCCGGATTTCGATCTTGCGGCTCTGATCGGCGCGCGACCCCGGCGCCTGCGCAGCGACGGGCCACACGAGAACACAAAGCGCGGCCAGAATGGCCAGGCAGTTCTTCACGGTGCGGCCCTGGTGGGAACGAATCTCAGTGCAGTTTACGCGAAACCCGGCGCGTCGGCGCGCGCATTTCTTCGGCGGCGTGCTCTTCGAACAGCTCGGCGAGCTTCTCGGTCATCGCGCCGCCGAGTTCCTCGGCGTCGACGATGGTGACGGCGCGGCGGTAGTAGCGCGTCACATCGTGGCCGATGCCGATGGCGATCAACTCAACCGGCGAGCGGGTCTCGATCTCTTCGATGATCCAGCGAAGATGCCGTTCGAGATAGTTGCCGGGATTCACCGACAGCGTGGAGTCGTCGACCGGTGCGCCGTCCGAGATCATCATCAGGATCTTACGTTGTTCCGGACGGGCAAGGAGCCGCTTGTGCGCCCAATCGAGCGCCTCGCCGTCGATGTTCTCCTTCAGCAAGCCCTCGCGCATCATCAGGCCCAAGTTCTTGCGCGCACGCCGCCACGGCGCGTCCGCCGACTTGTAGATGATGTGGCGCAGATCGTTAAGGCGGCCGGGGTTCGGCGGCTTGCCAGCGGCGAGCCACGACTCGCGCGACTGCCCGCCCTTCCACGCCCGCGTGGTGAAGCCGAGGATCTCGACCTTCACGCCGCAGCGCTCCAGCGTGCGCGCAAGAATGTCAGCGCAGGTTGCAGCAACGGTGATCGGGCGGCCGCGCATCGAACCCGAGTTGTCGAGCAGCAGCGTCACGACCGTATCGCGGAAGTTGGTTTCCTTCTCGTGCTTGAACGAGAGCGGATGCATCGGGTCCATGATGATGCGGGTGAGACGCGACGGATCGAGCATGCCCTCTTCGAGATCGAACTCCCAGGCGCGGTTCTGCTGCGCCATCAAGCGGCGCTGCAAGCGGTTGGCGAGCCGCGCCACGACGCCTTGCAGGTGCGAAAGCTGCTTGTCGAGATAGCCGCGCAGCCGGTCGAGCTCTTCCGGCTCGCAGAGATCCTCCGCGGGCACCATCTCGTCGAAGCGCTGGGTGAACGGCTTGTACTCCGGACCGCGCGGTTCGTTCTGGCGGCCGCGCGGACGCCACGGCTCCGCGGCGGTCTCCGACTCGCCCATCTCGGAATCGTCGGCGAGATCGGCGGCCGGCGCATCGACAGCCTCGTCCGAGGTCTCGGCGGCATCGGCGGAGGCTTCCGCCTCCTCCATGCTCATCTTGTCCATATCCTCGGAATCGGCGGCCTCGCCCTGCTCGCCATCCTGATCCTGCTTCTTGTCCTGATCGCCCTCCTCGCCCTCTTCCTCCTCGTCGGAGGACGAACGGTCCTCGCCCATGTCGAGCGATTCCAGGAGATCGTGAACGGCGTCGCCAAATTTGCGCTGGTCCTCGAGCACCTTGCCGAGCTTGTCGAGACCCTTGCCGGCACGATCCTCGATGAACGGGCGCCACAGATCGACAAGCTTCTTCGCCGCGGGCGGCGGCGCCTCGCCGGTCAGCCGCTCACGCACCATCAACGCGACCGCCTCTTCGATCGGCGCGTCGGCACGGTCGGTGATCTCGTCGAATTTGCCGCGATGGAATTTGTCGTCGAGCATCGCGGCGAGGTTGCGCGCGACACCCTGCATGCGCTTGGAGCCGATCGCCTCAACACGCGCCTGTTCGACCGCGTCGAACACCGCGCGCGCCTGCTGGCCGCCCGGCATCAGCCGGCGATGCACTGCCGGATCGTGGCAGGCGATCTTCAATCCAATCGCGTCGGCATGGCCGCGCACAATGGCGGCCTCTTGCCGCGTCAGCTTGCGCGCCGGCTCCGGCAGGCGCGCCTTGCCGCCGACCAGGCCCGGACGCTCGGCGGCAAACGAGACTTCAAGATCGGATTTGCGCGAAAGCGCACGCAAGCATCCGCTCACCGCGCGCTTGAACGGCTCAGCGGGAGATTCCTTGCTCGGTGTCTTGGGCTTCTGATTCGAGGACATTACAGAGCCTTGCTCATCCAAACGCGGTCATGACCGGCGGGAAACTGCTTCAGTCGTCCAAACTCGCGGTAGCCAAGCTTCTTGTAGAACCCGGGAGCCTGGAAACTAAACGTGTCGAGATAGACATGACGGACGCCGCGCTTGCGAGCTTCCTTTTCCGCCGACTCCATCAACGACCTGCCCAATTTCTTGCCGCGATATTTATCCGACACCCAAAGCAGACTGACGAACATCCAGCCGAAATAAGTTTCGCCTACGACGCCGCCGACGATGGCACCCTTGTCCTTCACGGTTACCGTCAGGGGCTTGTAGTCGGACTTGCCAACAACACCCGTGTTGAAGGCGCGCAACCCCTTCACGATCTCGCGCCGCGCCGGCCCATGCACTCTTTCGAGTTTCAGGGACGGCATCGGGCACGTCTCAGCTCAGCGCGATGTTCACCGACGACTCCGGCAGTTCGACGCCGAAGCAGCGCTGATAGAACTCGGCGACGATCGGCCGCTCGAGCTCATCGCACTTGTTGAGGAACGTCAGGCGGAACGCGAAGCCGACATCCTTGAAAATGTTCGCGTTCTCGGCCCAGGTGATCACCGTGCGGGGGCTCATGACGGTCGAGATGTCGCCGTTCATGAACGCGTTGCGCGTGAGATCGGCGACGCGGACCATCTTGTTGACGACGTCGCGGCCTTCCTCGTTCTGGTAGTGCTTGGCCTTCGCCAGAACGATGTCGACCTCGTTGTCGTGCGGCAGATAGTTCAACGTGGTCACGATGTTCCAGCGGTCCATCTGCGCCTGGTTGATCTGCTGCGTGCCGTGATAGAGGCCCGAGGTGTCGCCGAGGCCGACCGTGTTCGCCGTCGCAAACAGGCGGAACGCCGGATGCGGCTTGATCACGCGGCTCTGGTCGAGCAGCGTCAGACGGCCCGAGGATTCCAGCACGCGCTGGATCACGAACATCACGTCCGGGCGGCCGGCGTCATACTCGTCGAAGCAGAGCGCGACGTTGTTGACGTAGGCCCACGGCAGGATGCCGTCGCGGAATTCGGTGACCTGCTTGCCGTCCTTGACGACGATGGCATCCTTGCCGATCAGGTCGATGCGGCTGATGTGGCTATCGAGGTTGACGCGCACGCACGGCCAGTTGAGGCGCGAGGCGACTTGCTCGATGTGCGTCGACTTGCCGGTGCCGTGATAGCCCGAGACGATGACGCGGCGGTTGTAAGCAAATCCGGCCAGGATCGCGAGCGTGGTCGCACGATCGAAGCGGTAGTCCGGATCGACGTCGGGAACGTGATCGTCGGCCTTCGAGTAGGCCGGCACTTCCATGTCGCTGTCGATGCCGAAAAGCTGGCGCACCGACACCTTGAGGTCGGGCATGCCGGGCGTGGTTTGAGTCGCGGTTGCCATAAGTACTCCGTGGCCCCGGAACGGCGCGGGGCCGCAATACTGACCGGGATTGGATCTGATTATGGGGGCAACCTAGCAAACGCGGGTGCGGTGCGGAAGCGGCTCAGTGCATAGCTAAGTTGCTGCAATTTCAAATAGGTACGCGCTCTGGCTGCGGCAACCGGGCCCCGGCTATCGGGAAAACCGGGCCCGAATCTTTGGCTCGCCGGTAGGCGAAAACCGGCCGGATAAGCCGGATCTTACGTTTCCGGACGGCCCAACCGCGCGCCGCGCCCAGGTTGCCGCCGGGCGGGGGCGGGTGCGCCGGCCGCCCGATCGGGACAAGGCTGACAAAGCGGTCACCGGCCCCAGCCCGCCCTGATAGTTCGGGAAGGGCCGAACTATCAGGGCGCCAAAGCATGCCAACATGCAGGACAACGGTTCAACGATTCAGATGAATTCATGACAGGCCCTGTGTCGAGCGATCGTGCCGCTGCGCGAGCCGAAGACGAGTCGGCGCTGCGCTATCCCGGCTGGCGTGTCGTGTTCGCCTGCTATGCCGCCGCCGTGTTCTGCTGGGGCTACGCCCTCTATGGTCATGGCGTCTATCTCACCGAATTGAACCGCCTGCACGGCTGGCCCACCTCGCTGATCGCCAGCGCCACCACCGGCTTCTATCTGCTCACCGCGGCGCTGGTTGTGTTCATCAGCGACGCCCTGACGCGACTCGGGCCGAAGCGCGTCATGCTGATCGGCGGTGCTTGTTTCGCTGCTGCCGTCGCGCTGATCGCAGTCATCACCGAGCTTTGGCAACTCTACGTTGCCTATCTGATCATGTCGGTCGGCGCCGCCTCGATGCACGTCGGCGCGATCTCGAACGTGGTCGGTCTATGGTTCGATCGCCAGCGCGGGCTCGCGATCAGCCTTGCGCTCAACGGCGCGAGCTCTGGCGGCATCCTGATCACACCGGCGCTGGTGCTTGCGATCGCCCATTTCGGCTTTTCCAACGCCATGCTCGGCTCGGCTCTGCTGATCGTCGTGGTGCTGCTGCCGATCATCACGCTCTGGATCGACCGGCCCTCCGCGCAGACTGCAGTTGCGAAGCAGGAAACATCGGCAATTTCAGCAGCCACGATGACGCGTCGCGATGCATTGCGCGATCTCGCGTTCTGGAGCGTGGCGGCGCCGATTGCGATGGCGCTGACAGCACAAGTGGGATTTCTGGTTCATCAGATCGCGTTTCTTGAGCCGCTGCTGGGCCGCGCGCAGGTCGGCCTGTCTGTCGCCGCGCTGACCGTGGCGGCGATTACCGGCCGCTTCGTCTTGGGTGCCTATGCCGCGCGGGCCGACATTCGCCGCGTCGCATTCTGGTCGTTGCTGAGCCAGGCCGTCGCGCTCGTCGCGATGACGCTAACGGCAAATCCCGCCGCGTTGTTTGCCGCCTGCGCGGTGTTCGGCCTCTCGGCCGGCAACCTGCTGACGTTTCCCGCGCTGATCATTCAGCGCGAATTCGACGCGAAGGCATTTGGAATGCTCGTCGGCCTGTCATGGGCCATCAGCCAGTTCACTTACGCCTTCGGGCCGGGCCTGCTCGGCATCATGCGCGACGCGTCCGGCGGCTACGCCACGCCGCTCGCGCTCTGCATTGGGTTGGATATCGCGGCAGCGGTGCTGATCGTGATGCGTCCACGCCGCTGACGGGCGCTCAAGCGGAGACTCAGTTCACCAGCACCGCGCCGTCGCAACGGACGCCCGTCACCCAGACATCCGCCTGACCCAAACCGACGCCGAGCGATGTCAGCGTTTGGTACAGCAACTGGTCGATCGGAGACGTGGCGGCACTCAGGATGCCGGCCACCTGGCTGGTCAGGAGCCCCGGCAGACCGAGGCCGAGGCCGAGCACATTGACTTGAAGATCGAGATTGCCGAGCAGGCTCGCCGTGAGCGACGACGTGTAGTTCTGGGTGCTCACGGTTTTCTTGGTTTGCTGAACGATGTCCGAATAACTGAAGGTCACCGGCGTCGGCGACATGTTGGACATGGTGACGTGAGCGCGGCCGGTCACGTTGAGCAGCCCCGTATTCACCAGAGCCGCCGCCGGCGGGTTGGGCGGCGAGCTGAAATTGCCGAAATCGGAGCTGGAAACATTGCCGATCCAGGCATCGATGATCGCGGGTGTGACGCCGAGCGTCACGGTTGAGGTGGACACGTTCGGGAATCCGCAGCTTACCGAATTCAGCGTCGCGCTCGCCGAGGCGACTTGGACATAGATCGGAACCTGAATCGCCGCGATTGATCCGCTGCCCAGGAGGCTGACGGTGAGCAAAATCCGGGTCTGCGCCGTGTAAGCGCTCGCGCCGGCCGGGCCGACGCCCATCCAGCTCGCGCCCTGCGGCCGCTGGCCGACCGCCAGCTTCAGAGTGGCGCCGGCGATACCGGCGACATTGAGATTCAGCGCGGTTTGGACCTGATACTGGCCGTTGGCAATCTGGGCCGCGACATTCACCATGTCGAGGGCCGAGGCCGTGACGCCGACCTTCGGCTTCTGACCGAGCGGCATCGAACTATACGGCCCCATCGCCAGCAGCGGCGCCACCGCGACCTTGTTGCTCGCCCCTTGCACCGATTGCGCAACGTTGGACAGTGCCGCTTTCGATGTACCCGTTGCGCCGACGGCGTTCTGCCCTGCGTCGGACATCGCATTGAGCATGGAGCCCACACTGACGTTCGAATTGATAACCGAGTTGTATGTGGGTCCCGTGATCTGGGCACGCGTCGCCAGCGCGTTGGCGAAATCGAACATGTCGAGCTGCACGTTGGCGAGCGAATTGTAATCCATCGCCGTCAGCGAGAGGTTCGTGCCGAGCATCGAGCCAAGCGTCTGATTCAGAAGCCCGTTGCTCAGGGAAGCGAGCCGAGACCCGATCACAAACGAGGCAAAGCCGGATTGCGTCGCGGTCGCCTGCGTCTTGATCTGGAAACTGTCGCTGCCGCTCAGCACGCGTCCGAACAAGAGCGGCGTGGTGGTCTGCACCGTCACCCGTGCCGCGTTGGCGCCCGCCGCAGACGACGTCTGAAAACGATTGGCTGCCGCGATCGTGGGGTCGGCGGTGTATGTCCCAAGCTCGACCGTGACCGGCGCACTGGTGGATATGTTGTTGCGCTGAACCGTCGCCGCGGCGGCTTTGCTCGCATTGACGAGATCGCTCACCGCGGCAATCGCGGCCAGGTCGGCGGCGCTCTGCGCCTTCCGCTTGTCGACGAACGCCTTGCCGACATCCACCGCGAGGGCTGCGAAGCCCATCAGCACGACCATGAAGATCGCCGAAAAGATCGCGACGTTGCCGCGGACGTCGCGCTGGAATGACCGGAGCGCGCGGCGCACGGCTAGTACCCGCCGCGCTGGATCGCCGCACTCCGCACGATCGTCGGCGATGGCGCCGGCACGAAGCTCGGCAATTGGAAGATGAACATGTCCGAGCCGTCGTATTGTAGCGTCACGGCGAACACACTGGTCGATGGATCGGTTGCCGCCGAGGTCAGCGTGAGACGAGTGGACGACAGCAGCGGGTAGGAGCCGACATTGGCGTTGATATTGCTCTGCGCCAATGTCGCCCGCTCGCTGTCGCTTAAACCGGCAATCGCTGCCCGCGCCGCCTCGGCGGCGATCTGCTGCACGCTATGAACGACGACGAGATAAGCGCCGAACGTGATGATGCCGAACAGCACAGCCAGGAATAGCGGGAAGATGAAGGCGAATTCGACCGCCGACGCCGCTTTTCGGCATCGCAGCCATCGTGACAACTTGCGGAACATAACGCGCATGCCACGACGATAGGGATTGGACCGTATTGCCGCAGTAAAGGAAACCGCCAAAGATCGCAGTGCGCGATTGATTTCACTGGGCCATCAAAATCATTTGGCCCCGAAATCTGCGCGCTCAGCCCATCGGCGACACCTGCGGCGCGCTATGTGGCGCGAACACGCGCCGCCCGCTGCCGATGCTGCTGCCGGTGATCCGCTCGGCCGGCGGATTCGGCATGATCACCGATTGCAGGGCGCGCAGCACCGGCCGGATTTCGTCGCGATCGACTCCCTCGCGCAGGAAAATTCCGCTGCGGATGCTGGGCACCGGCGGCAGATACCGCTCATGAGCGATCTTCAGGTGCTCAGGGACCGCGCGCTCGGGCATGATCATGTAGCCGAGGCCGGCGGCGACGGCCGCAGAGCAAGCCGTGAAATCCGTTCCGACGAAAGCGGAATGGAATTTCTGCCCGGCCCTTTGCAGCGACATGATCGCGTTTCTATCACCGAGCGAGTCGGGCCAATTGATCAGCGGAATCGACGAGTCGGGGCTGATCAGCAGCGAGGGCGCGCAGACCCACGCGTATTCCTCATCCCATTCGCATTCCATTCCGCCGTCACGATTGTTGACGTCGATCAGGACACTTAATTCGAGATAGCCACTGTCGAGGCTCTTCGCGAGATCCTCGGAGCGATTGCAGTGGAGCTGAATCTGCCTCACCCTTTGCGCCGCCGAGCAGGCCTTGAACACCGGCATCAGAAGGGCATCGGCGAAAGTTGTCGGCAATCCGATCCGCACCAGATGCGAGCTGGATTGCCCGCCCGACAGCGACAGAAGCTGATCGTTCGCTTGCAGGATGCGCTGCGCGTAACGGTTCACCGTCATGCCGCGCTCGTTGAGAACGAGACCGCCGCCCGCCTTGTCGAACAGCGTGCCGCCGACCAGCTTCTGCAATCGCTTGACCTGCGCGCTCACCGCCGACTGTGTCAGGCCGAGCAGATCGCCGGCGCGCGTGAAGCTGTTGACTTCGGCGATGACGATCAGGGTTCGGAGCAACTCGATCGGCACATGGTTCTTGTCGTATCGTCGATGCATCGGCGACCCCTCATCGCTGATTCTCGGATGTGACTAGTTTGCTGCCGAGCAAAATTGATGCAACCTTTGTTTGTATGATTGCGCTCGCAACGATTAAAAAAACTGCTACCGAACAAGTGTTTTTTGAAGAAGTGGAATTGCTGAGTCATCACTGTCGAAAATCACCACGACTTTCGATTGTGGAATCCCCGCGCGTTCATCCGGCAAACAAATCTTGTTTGAGCCTGACAAATTTTTTTGATCTTCGTTGCGGGGACATCGTCGACGCGCGCGCCGACGTGCACTGTCAGCAGGCGCCGCTCGACTTCAGATAATTGTACGCCTGAATGATCTCGCGCAGCTTGTCTTCCGATGCGCGGTCGCCGCCATTGGCGTCGGGATGGTGGCGCTTCACCAGCATCTTGAAGCGCGCCTTGATCTCGTCCTTGCCCGCACCGACTTCGAGCCCGAGCTCATGCAGCGCCTTACGCTCGACGTTGCGCACTGTACGCGCGGGCTCCGCGCGCTGCTCTTGCTTCGGCCGCCAGCTCGGACCCGCGCCACCGACCTCGCGGAACATGCTGAACGGGTCGTGCGCGCCGTCGACGGCGTTCGCGCCGGCCGGACGATTGCCGGTTCCCATCTTCCAGGTTGGACGATGCCCGGTGATCGAATCTTTTTGGTACTTCGTGACGGCGTCGTCGGTCATGCCGGCGAAGAAATTGTAGTTGTGGTTGTACTCGCGCACATGATCGAGACAGAACCGCCAATACTCGTTCTCTCGCGCGCGCCCCTTGGGCGCACGATGGGTCGCGGTGTTGCCGCAGCCCTTCCATTCGCAGCACGGCTCGTCAGCCTTGCGCGGACGGCGGTCCTCGCCGGGCTTCACCCGGATGCGATCGAATAAGGGAGAGTTCAATTTCATGACCGAACATTATGGGAAAACACGCGACACACCTTCAAGTCTTGACAGAACAGTTTTCCAGGCGTCGCCGCCTTCGTCAGCACGATTGACCCAGTTGTGGGCCTGCCGTACTCAGACCTTATGACAGTTAAGGATGTCATCTCTGAGAAGCTGACCGCCGCCTTCACGCCGCAAAGCCTCGACGTGGAGGATGAATCCGACCAGCACGCAGGCCACGCCGGACACCAGGAAGGCGGGGAAACCCATTTCAGGGTCTATATCGTGTCGGAAGCGTTCCGGGGAAAGAGCCGCCTGGAGCGCCACCGCATGATCAACCAGACACTTTCAGGTGAATTGGCTGGCGGCGTGCACGCGCTCGCGATCCATGCGAGCGCGCCCGGCGAAGGCATGTAGCCGCCCGCAGATCAGCGAAACTACTCCGCCTTGATATTCGCCGCCTTGATGATCTCGCCCCACTTGGCACGTTCGGCCTTAATCTGCGCGGCGAACTGCTCAGGCGTATCGCCCACGAGCCGTGCACCGGATTTCGCAAACCGCTCCTGCATCGCAGGCGTACGAACCGCGGCCGCGATTTCCTTGGCCAGCCGCGCGACGATCGGCGCGGGCGTTCCCGCAGGCGCGGCGATGCCGAACCACGAGTTCGCTTCGTAATTCGCAACACCCGCTTCCGCCGCGGTCGGAATGTTCGGCAGCAGCGTCATGCGCTGCTTCGCGGCGACCGCGAGCGGGCGCAGCCGGCCGCCTTCGATGTGCGAGATGACGGTCGGCGGGTTATCGACAACGCCGTCGATCTGTCCCGCGATCAGGTCGGTGATGGCAGGCGCCGCGCCACGATACGGAACGTGCGTAATCTGCACGCCCGCCGCATGCATGAACATCGCAAGGCCGAGATGGCCGGTGGTGCCGATGCCGGGCGAGCCGAAGTTCAGCTTATTCGGCTCAGCTTTGGCGAGCGCGACAAGCTCCTTCAGGTTCTGCGCCGAAACCTTCGGGTTCACGACCAAGATCATCGGCATCTCGGCGACGTTCGAGATCGGAATGAACGCGGTCTCCGCATCGAACGGCATCTTCGAATAGAGGAACGGATTGGCCGTCAGGATTCCGGCCGAGGACATCAGCAACGTGTAGCCGTCCGGCGTGGACTTCGCGGCCGCATCGGCGCCGTTGTTGCCGCCAGCGCCAGCACGATTCTCGACGATCACCGGCTGACCCAGCGACTTCGACATCTCGTCGCCGACCGCGCGCGCGAGCACATCGGCGAGGCCGCCCGCAGGGAACGGCGCGATCAGCTTGATCGGGCGATCGGGATAGTTTTGTGCTTGTGCGGACGCCGAAACGAAAACCGCAAGCGCACTCAGAATCATAAAGCGCAGAAAAGTCACGTCGCCCTCCCCAACCATTTTTTGGTTGCGCGTACGATAGGTCTGAGTCGCGGGGTGTCAACGCGGCAAAGTCGCAGCGCGTGAGATTCAGCTTGCGCGAGCGAGTGCCGACTTGCGTTGCAGAGGTGTTATGCGCAGCGCGGTGATCCGATTTCTCGTCTTTCGCAAAACTCGAAAGCGGAAGCCGTGGAACGTGAAGGCTTGTCCGACGTCCGGGATCGAGCGCGCCTCGTGAATCACAAGGCCCGCGATCGTCGTCGCCACTTCATCCGGCAGATTCCAATCCATCGCGCGGTTGAGATCGCGGATCGGCACCGAGCCATCGACGTTCACGGAGCCGTCCGGCTGCGGCCGCACACCCGGCAACGGCGTGTCGTGTTCGTCAGAGATGTCGCCGACGATCTCCTCCAGAATGTCTTCGAGGGTGACGAGACCCTCGACCTCACCGTACTCGTCGACGACGAGCGCGAAGTGCGTCTTGCGGCGGCGGAACGCCTTGAGCTGCTCGGATAGCGGACGGATGTCCGGCACGAACCATGCCGGCAGCGCGAGCGATGTCACGTCGATGCCGTCGAGCTCGCCCTCCGCGGTTTTCAGAGCGCGCAGGAGATCCTTCGCGTGCAGGATGCCGACGATATTTTCGGGGGTGCCGCGATAGAGCGGGATGCGCGTGTATTGTGCCTTGAGCACCGCCGCGATCACTTCGTCGGGCGGATCGTCGGCATTCACCATCACCATCTCGGTGCGGTGAACCATCACATCCGACACCGTGAGATCGCGCAGATCGAGCAGGCCGCCGACCATGTCACGATCGGCCTTGTCCACGCTGCCTTCGCTGTGAAGAAGATCGACGGTGCCGCGGATTTCCTCGTGCGGCGACAGGATCGACTGGTTCTCGCCGACGCGGATGCCGAACGGCCGCAGCATCCATTTGACGATCCATTCGATGGCGGCCAGCACCGGCGCGAAGATGCGCACCACCCACGACACCGGCCACGCCACCACCAACGCGATCCGCTCCGGCGCGCTGATCGCCGCGGTCTTCGGCATCACCTCGGCAAAAACGATGACAACAACGCTCATGACGAGGGTGGCGTAGATCACGCCGACATCGCCGAAGATCGCGAGCAACACGCCGGTCGTCAGCGCCGAAGCACCGATGTTGGCGACGTTGTTGCCAAGAAGCAAAGCGCCGATCATGCGCTCGCGCGTTTCTAGCAAGCGCAGCGCGATGGCCGCCCGCCTGTTGCCCTGGTTCTTCATCCGCGTCAGCCGCGCACGCGACGCGGCCGTCAGGGATGTTTCACCGGCGGAAAAAAACGCGGAAAGGATCAGACTGCCCAGAACGATCAGAAGAGCAAGCCAGTTGTCGCCGCTCATTTTTGCGCAAGCTTCTCGGCAAGGAAGGCACGGATCTCTGCGGCGTCCACGTCACGCGTGACGAACGCCTGGCCGATGCCGCGCACCAGAATGAAGGTAAGACGGCCGCGCTTCACCTTCTTGTCTTGAGCAATCAGTTCCATCATCGCATCAACGTCCGGCCATTCGCACGGAACGTCCTTCACATGGGTCGGCAGGCCGACCGCTGCAAGGTGCTTGATGACGCGGTCGGCATCGGCCTGCGGGATCAAGCCCTTGCGCGCGGAGAACTCGAACGCGAGCGACATGCCGAGCGCCACAGCCTCGCCATGCAGCAGACGGGTGGAGTAGCCAGCCGCCGCTTCGAACGCATGGCCGAACGTGTGGCCGAGGTTGAGCAGCATGCGGTCGCCATGCTCGTGCTCGTCGCGTGCGACGATGTCGGCCTTGGCCTGCACGCTCTTCAGCACGGCATATTCACGCGGGGCCGGAAGGTTGCCGCGCGCGGGGCCGCCCGCGAACACCTCCTGCCAGTTCACCTCGAGCCACTCGAAGAACTCACGGTCGCCGAGCAGGCCGTACTTCACGACCTCCGCATAGCCGGCGCGGAAGTCGCGCTTCGGCAAAGTGTCGAGCAGCGCCGTGTCGGCAATCACATGGATCGGCTGGTAGAACGCACCGATCAGGTTCTTGCCCTTGCTCGAATTGATCGCGGTCTTGCCGCCGACCGAAGAGTCGACCTGCGCCAGCAGCGTCGTCGGCACCTGCACATAGTCGACGCCGCGGCGAACCACTGACGCCGCGAAGCCGGTGAGGTCGCCGATCACACCGCCGCCGAGCGCGATCACCAGATCGCCGCGCTCGATACGTCCGCCGAGCAGCTCGTCGCAAACCTGTTCGAGATAACGGAAGCTTTTGGTCTTCTCACCCGCGGGCACCACGATCCGCACCGACGGCACGCCGGCGGATCTCAATATCTCTTCCGTCGCCACAAGATGATGACCCGCCACCGTCTCGTCGGTGACGATGGCCGCTTTCGCGCCGGGGCGCATCGCCGCGAGGTTCGGACCCAGCGTTGCAAGGAGACCGCGGCCGATGACGACGTCATAGGCGCGCTCGCCGAGACCGACGTTGACCTTGATCGGATCGGTGGGACGCACTTGCATGGTCATGACGCGTTTCCCGCCGGATTGAAGTTGAGATAGCCGCGCAAGCCTTCGACGATCTCCTCGACGATGGTGTCGTGCGGCACGTCGCGCGACTCAACTGTGAGAGCGGCTTCAGCGTAAGTCGGGTAGCGTTCGTCGATCAGCCGCCGGAGTGTTTCCGTGGGATTCGGAGTTTTCAGCAGCGGCCGGTCGCCGCGGCGCTTGATCCGCTTCGTCAGCACTTCAAGCGTCGCGCGCAACCAGACCGAAATTCCCTTGGCGGCAATCGCTGCGCGCGTCTCCGGATTCATGAATGCGCCGCCGCCGGTCGCGAGCACCTGTGGCCCGCCGTCGAGCAACCGCGCGATCACGCGCGTCTCGCCGGCGCGAAAATACGGCTCGCCGTGCGCGGCGAAGATTTCCGGGATCGACATGCCGGCGGCCTTCTCGATCTCGATATCGGCATCGACGAAGGGAATGCCGAGCCGCGACGCCAGCCGCCGCCCGATCGACGATTTGCCCGCCCCCATCATGCCGATAAGCACGATCGAGCGCCGCCCGAGCGCCGCATGGAGCTCGGCGTCCGGCTGCGCGGAGACGCCGCTGGAAGCAGCGTTATGCAGGCCAATGTCCGACATGCTATAGTTCTATCGAAAACCTGCGGCGGCATAAACCGCCGTGCCGAAATAGTAAACGCCGCCAGCAAATAGGCGGTTTCGAGCGCTTCCAATGCCCAGTCTGTTCCGGTTTCTGGTCGTCGTAGGCGTCATCGTGGGCCTCGGATACGGCGCTATTTATGCGCTCGCGACCTTCACCGACCCAAAGCCGCGCGAGATCACGGTCATCATCCCGCAAAGCGCGCTGAACAAGCACCGGTAAGGTGGCTTCAACGATCCTGATAGACTGTCGAACCTCGATTCGCGGCCGGGTGACCCGTCCGCCATGCGGTGAGACATGCCGGCTGCGAGGAAGACCAAGAGCAAGCAAAGCGACAGTGGCCTGATCGAGCTCTATCTCGACATGCTGGCGGCCGAGCGCGGCGCGGCCAAGAACACGCTCGAAGCCTACCGCCGCGACCTCGACGATTTCGCCGACGATCTCGGCGCCGGCATCGCCTCCGCGGACACCGACGACCTGCGCGCGCATCTCAATCGCCTTGCCAAGCGCGGCCTCGCCGCGACCACCGTGGCGCGGCGGCTGTCGGCGATCCGCCAGCTCTATCGCTTCCTCTACAGCGAAGGCCATCGCGGCGACGATCCTGCCGCCGTTATCGAAGGACCAAAGCGGGGACGCGTTTTGCCGAAGGTGCTTTCGGTGCAGCACGTCGATGGCCTGCTCGCGCAAGCGCGCGACGGAATGCAGGCTGAAGCCCCAGCGGAGCGGTTGCGCGCGGCGCGGCTCGCGTGCCTGCTCGAAGTTCTCTACGCCACCGGACTTCGCGTGTCCGAGCTCGTCGCTCTCCCAGAGTCCGCCGCACGGCGCGACATGCGCATGCTCGTCGTGCGCGGCAAGGGCGGGCGCGAGCGTCTCGTGCCGCTCAATGACTCAGCGAAGAAAACGATGGCCGACTATCTCGCGCTCCGCGCCGAGATGAAGCTCGACAAGTCGAAGTGGCTGTTTCCCTCGTTCGGCGAGAGCGGCCACCTCACCCGCCAGCATTTCGCCCGCGAGTTGAAGGCGCTCGCCGCCGCAGCCGGGCTCCGGGCGTCGCAAGTGAGCCCGCACGTCCTGCGCCACGCCTTCGCCAGCCACCTGCTCCAGAACGGCGCGGACCTTCGCGTGGTGCAAACCCTGCTCGGCCACGCCGACATCTCGACCACGCAGATCTACACCCACGTCCTGGAAGAGCGGCTGAAGAGCCTCGTCCGTGACTTACACCCGTTGGCGGAAACCTGACAGTTTTCGCTTGCACCCGTTAGCGGAAACGTGACGTTTTTCGGCCTTTCTGGGTTTGCTTGACCTGCGGCCCGTCAGAGGTCAGTTTCCGGCCTTCGCGCGGCGGTACCGCCCCTAACCACTGAAGAAACGGCACTTTTTCTCAAAATGCGCAGCTATCTCGACTTCGAAAAGCCGGTGGCCGAACTGGAGGCCAAGGTCGAAGAACTGCGGGCGATGCAGGAGGGCGGCAACGCCGCCGACATCGCCGAGGATATCGCACGCCTGGAGGCCAAAGCCTCGCAGGCGCTGAAAGACCTCTATGCCGATCTGACGCCGTGGCAAAAGACGCAAGTGGCGCGTTGGCCGCAGCGGCCGCACTGCCTCGACTACATCAACGGCCTCATCACCGATTTCGAACCGTTCTCCGGCGACCGCAAGTTCGGCAACGACGAGGCTATCGTCGGCGGCTTCGGACGCTTCCGCGGTGACAGCATCTGCATTCTCGGCCACGAGAAGGGCTCGACGACCGAAAGCCGCCTCAAACACAACTTTGGCATGGCGCGGCCCGAGGGCTATCGCAAGGCCGTGCGGCTGATGGAAATGGCCGACCGTTTCGACATTCCCGTGCTTTCGCTTGTCGACACCGCAGGCGCCTATCCCGGCATCGACGCCGAAGAACGCGGTCAGGCCGAAGCCATCGCACGCTCCACCGACGCATGCCTCAATCTCAGCGTGCCGAACGTCGCGATGATCCTCGGCGAAGGCGGCTCAGGCGGCGCGATCGCGATTGCGACCGCGAACCGCGTGCTGATGCTCGAGCACGCGATCTACAGCGTCATTTCGCCGGAGGGCGCGGCCTCGATCCTGTGGCGCGACACGACGAAAGCACAGACCGCCGCGACCAATATGAAGATCACCGCGCAGGACCTCGCGGCCTTCGGCGTCATCGACCGGATCGTCACCGAGCCGGTCGGCGGCGCGCACCGCGACCCGGCGGCAGCCATCGCCGCGGCGGGCGACTGCATCGCGGATGCCTTCCGCGAGTTGAAGGGCCTCGACCGCGAAGCGATCCGCCGCCAGCGTCGCGACAAATTCCTCGCCATCGGCCGCAGCCTCGCCTGACCGGCCTTTCCTCATAGCGGTACGATGGTGGTCCCGGCCAATCTACCCACAGCGTAAAGGCCGTCGGATTCCGTCCGGAACCTCAAAGACCTCCGAAAACCCGCAAGATTCTCCGGGCCTTGGCCTTAATTTTACCCTTCGTTCACTGTACTCGTGCTCAATCCCAATTTGACCGCAAAGGGCTGACACCCTTGCGGAATTGGCCCCTGGGGGCTATCGGTTTTCGGGACTGTCGGACGGGACTGCCAACCGGCGTGGGGGAGTTTCTTTTTGAAGCGTAGTCCGCTCATCCGTTCGCTACTGGCTTCCGCTGCGATCGTCATGACGATCGCCGTTGCCGGCTGCAACACCGATGGCGTGGTGCTCCCGACGAGCGGCAAGGCGATGGCCCCGCTCTCCTCGGCGATGGTCGCCGAGCTCGACAAGAAGAACATGGATAAGGATTCGCCGATCCTGATCCGCGCGTTCAAGCAAGAGTCCGAACTCGAAGTCTGGAAGCAAAACCGCGACGGCCAGTTCGCGCTGCTCAAGACCTATCCGATTTGCCGCTGGTCCGGCGAGCTTGGCCCGAAGGTCAAAGAAGGCGACCGCCAGGCGCCGGAGGGCTTCTACAAGATCACGCCGAGCCAGATGAATCCGAACTCGGCCTACTATCTTTCGTTCGACCTCGGCTATCCGAACGCGTTCGACCGCTCGCTCGGCCGCACCGGCTCGAACCTCATGGTGCACGGCGATTGCTCGTCGCGCGGCTGCTACTCGATGACCGACGAGCAGATCGCGGAAATCTATGCGCTCGGCCGCGAAGCCTTCTTCGGCGGCCAGAAGTCGTTCCAGGTGCAGGCCTATCCGTTCCGCATGACGCCGGAGAACTTCGCCAAGCATCGCAACAACCCGCACATTGCGTTCTGGAAGATGCTCAAGCAGGGCAACGACCACTTCGAGGCGTCGCGCCGCGAAGTGAAGGTCGACGTCTGCGAGAAGCGCTACGTGTTCGATGCACAGTATCCGGGCGATCCGACGCGGCCGCTGTCGTTCAGCGGCGCGGCCAAGTGTCCGGTGTTCGAGGTGCCGGAAGAGATCGCTTCCGCGGTTCAGGACAAGAGCCGCAAGGACGACGTCAAGATCGCCGAGCTGTCGCGCTCGACACCGCTCGCGCCGATCAAGACCAACGCCGACGGCGGCATGCACCCGGTGTTCGCGGCTGCGCTGAAGCGCGGCGATGTCGGCGCCGGCGTCGCGCCACAGCCGTTCTCGCTCGCCTCCGTGCCCGGCACGATCCCTGCGTCAGTGCGCCCGCCGCGCACGGCTGAATTCGCGGACACGCCTTACGCGACCGGCGCGACCGCGACGCCGACACCCGCGTCGGCTGTTGCCGTCGCAACCCCGCCGTCGGCGCCGCGCGCCGCTCCGACTGTGCGCGTTGCGAACGTCAGTACTGAGCCCGGCGCGATCGAACAGGAAACCCCGGCCACCACATCGTCTTCGTCGTCGAGCGGCAGCCTGTTCGGCAACCTGTTCGCGTCAAAGTCGAGCACGCCGAGCACCGCTGCGAAGTCCGAAAGCCCGGTCGACAAGATGGCCAAGCTGATGGGCTTGCGTAGCTCCGATCCCGCTCCGGCGCCCGCCCCGGAGCCTGCTCCGGCTCCAAAGGCCAAGCCGGCCGCCGCGCGCCCGGCCAACAACGGCGCAATCCGCCCGAAGCCGGCTGAACACAAGACCGCCGAAGCGCCGGCACCGGTCGCTCCCGCGCCGGCTGCGCCTGCCTATGCTGCGGCTCCAGCCCCCGCGCCTGCCCCGGCAGCGGCTCCCGCCTCGACGATGACCGGCTCAGCGCCGACCGTTCCGGCCGGCAGCTTTGAGAACCGCTGGTCGTTCCGCTAGGACGCGAGCAACCGAATCTGGATATCGTCGCCGGGCCATAGCCGTCCTAAGGACGGCGTCGCTTTGCTCGCCTATGCCCCGGCGATTTCGTTTCAGAACTCGAGCGCAATGACCGATTGCTTCGTCTACGTTCTCGGCACGCGCGACAAGACGCGCCACCTCACCTACGTTGGCTGGACCAACGACATCGACAAGCGCGTCGCGCGCCACAACGCCGGCACCGGAGCGCGCTCGACGCGCGGCCGCGTCTGGGTGCTTCTGCACACCGAGAGCTTCGCGACGAAGCAGGAGGCGATGAGTCGCGAATGGCATCTCAAGCGCGATCGCGCATTCCGCAAGACGCTCGCAGCAAACATCACAAAGCCGGCGCGAAAGAGAGCTCCGAAAAAAACCGCCAAGCGAACGTGACGCAGGGGGCGCCGCCCACACCCACGCTATAACGCGACGAAATCTAGGGGGCGCCTATGTTGAAATTCCACACACTCATCGCTGCAATTGTGTCTGCTTGCATGCTCGTCACTCTCTCCACGGTGCCGGCTCAATCTCAGACTCAAGCGCAAACTTGGCCGCAGCGCAGCGTCAGATTCGTCCTGCCGTTCGGCGCGGGCAGCGCGACCGACATCGCTGCGCGCCTGCTCAGCGAGCGTCTGACGGCGCGCTGGGGCAAGCCGGTCGTCATCGAGAACAAGCCGGGTGGCGACGGGCTCGTCGCGATCAACGCCTTCTTGTCCGCGAACGACGATCACGTGCTGCTCTATGCGTCGAGCGCATCGTTTCTCGCGCATCCCTACACGCAAGAGAAGCTGCCCTACGATCTCAACCGCGATCTCGCGCCCATCGCGCGAGTGACCGACACCGTACTGTCGGTCAGCGTCTCGACCGGATCGAACATCAAGTCCATCGCGGAGTTCGTGAAGGCGTCGCAGGCGACGCCGGAAAAATACAACGCGGCGGGCGCGGCAGGCCTGCCGGAATTCACGCTAGATGCCTTCCTGAAAACCGAGAACCTCAAGATCACCAAGGTTCCCTATCGCGATGTGGTGCAGGCTGGACGCGATCTGATGGAGGACCGCATCCAGTTCCTGCTGTCGTCGATTGCGATCATGACCGCGCCCGCGGAGGCCGGCAAAGTCCGCATTCTCGCGATCGCTGCGCGCCAGCGGTCGGCGATCTTCAAGGATATCCCATCAGTGGCGGAGGCCGGCTATCCCGGCCTCGCGGTGGAGACCACGGCGGGTCTCTACGGCCCCAAGGACATGCCGCTCGATCTTCGCAAGCGCATCGGCGCCGATGTGATTGCCGCGGCGAAGGATCCGGAGGTGACCGCAAAGATTTCCAGCACGGGTCAGGACGTGCGGCCGGGCGGTCCGGACGAACTCGCAGCGACGATTGCCCAGCAGACCGCCAATACGGCAGCGGTGGCGAAAATCCTCGGCATGGAGAAGAAGTAACCGGACGGCGCATCCGCCCGTCACCTGAAAAACAAAATCGCCGGGTCAGCCCGGCGATTTGCGATCCTCTCTATGGAAATCCGAAACGGGCGCTCAATTGTTGCGCCCGGCGTCCTGCTCGGTCTTCATCCAGTCCGCGAGACCCTGCGGCTTCTGTTTGGTCTTCGCTGCGGCCTTCTTTTTGCCGGACGAAGCGGTTTTGGCCGGCGCGTTCTTCCGCTCCTCGGCCTCCTTCGCGAGACGAAGCTCGCGCAACCGCTCCATGTTCTTGCGGACGTGAATGGCGTTGGCCTCGTACTGCGCCATCGCCTCCGCGCCGTCCTTGGCGCGCTGGTCCTTCTTGGCTTGGGCTACCGCCGCCGCTTTGCTATCGGCCATGCCGGCTCCTTTTTCTTCAGTCATTCAAAATTCGAGCGGCGCAAGCGCCGCCCGCTCCTTCTATATATAGGGATGATGACGGCCCGACGCTATGCGTAGCGGCCGTGGCAGTGTTTGAACTTCTTACCGGAACCGCAGGGGCACGGCTCGTTGCGGCCGACCTTGCCCCAACTGCTCTGGTCGTTGGGATTGCGCTCGGCGGCCGGCGCGGAGGAGGTAATACCCGCACGCGCCAGCGTCTGCGCACCGGCCTCAGCCAGCGCCAGTTCGTCTTCGCCCGTGCTCGGATTGACGTGCGAGGCCTGCATCGGCGGCAGTTGCGGGGTCTGATCCTCCGGCGGAGCCTGCACGATCTCGACCCGCATGAGCTGCGAGGTCACCGCTTCGCGCAGGTTGGTGGTCATAGCCTCGAACAGGTTGAACGCCTCGGCCTTGTACTCGTTGAGCGGATCGCGCTGGCCGTAGCCGCGCAGACCGATCACCTGACGCAAATGTTCGAGCATCACGAGATGCTCGCGCCAGAGATGATCCAGCGTTTGCAGCAGGATCGACTTCTCGACGTAGCGCAGCACGTCCGGGCCCCACTGGGCGACCTTCGCAGCCATGCGCTCGTCGGCGCGGCGCTCGATGCGCGCCAGCAATTCCTCGTCGGCGATGCCCTCTTCCTTCGCCCACTCGTCGACCGGCAGATCGAGGTCAAGCACGCGCTTCACGTCCTCCTTGAGACCGGCGACATCCCACTGCTCGGGATAGGCGTTCTCGGGAACGTGCTTGGCGACCAATTCCTCGACCACATCATGCCGCATGTCGGCGATGGTCTCCGCGACGGTCTCGTCCTTCATCAGCTCGACGCGCTGGTCGAAGATGACCTTGCGCTGATCGTTCATCACGTTGTCGAACTTCAGGATGTTCTTACGGATGTCGAAGTTGCGCGCTTCGACCTTCTGCTGCGCCTTCTCCAGCGCCTTGTTGATCCACGGATGGATGATCGCCTCGCCCTCTTTCAAGCCGAGCTTGGTCAGCATGCCGTCGAGTTTGTCGGACCCGAAGATGCGCATCAGGTCGTCTTCGAGCGACAGAAAGAACTTGGAGCGGCCCGGATCACCCTGACGGCCGGAGCGGCCGCGGAGCTGGTTGTCGATGCGGCGGCTCTCATGGCGTTCGGTGCCAAGCACGAACAGGCCACCGGCTTTCAGCGCCACGTCCTTCAGCCGTTCGACCTGCGCCTTGATGTCAGAGATCGCGGAGTCTCGCGCACCGCCCTCCGGCATCTCCTTGAGTTCCTGGCGGATGCGCATGTCGGCGTTGCCGCCGAGCTGAATGTCGGTGCCGCGGCCGGCCATGTTGGTCGCAATCGTAATCGCGCCCGGCACGCCCGCCTGCGAAACAATGTAGGCCTCTTGCTCGTGATAGCGCGCGTTGAGGATCGCGAAGACCTTTTTCTTCTTCGCACCGTCGTCGCCGCTGTAGAGCGCGGCGAATGCGTTCGGATCAGAGAAATCATGCTGTTCCCAGCCCGCTTTACGCAGCATTTCCGCGAGGCCTTCGGACTTCTCGATCGACGTCGTGCCGACCAGCACGGGCTGGCCCTTCTGCTTGCACTCGTCGAGCAACGTGATGATCGCCGCGTATTTCTCGCCGTTGGTGCGATAGACCTCGTCGTCCTGATCGTCGCGCAGCATCGGTCGGTTGGTCGGAACCTCGACGACGTCGAGATTGTAGATGTCCATGAACTCCTCGGCCTCGGTCAGCGCCGTGCCGGTCATGCCCGCAAGCTTCTTGTACATGCGGAAGTAGTTCTGGAACGTGATCGAAGCGAGCGTCTGGTTTTCCGGCTGGATCGGCTGGTGTTCTTTGGCCTCGAGCGCCTGATGCAGGCCTTCCGAATAACGGCGGCCCGGCATCATGCGGCCGGTGAACTCGTCGATGATGACGACCTCGCCGTTACGCACGATGTAGTCCTTGTCGCGCGTGAACAGCTTGTGGGCGCGCAGCGCCTGATTGACGTGGTGCACGACGGAGACGTTCTCGACGTCGTAGAGGGAGTCGGCTTTGAGCAGGTTGGCGGCTTTCAGCCGCTGCTCCATCTTCTCCATACCGGCTTCGGTGAGCGCGACGGTGCGCTGCTTCTCGTCGACGTCGTAGTCGGACTTGTCGAGAGCCGGCATGAACGTGTCGATGGTGTTGTAGAAGTCGGAGCGGTCGTCGAGCGGGCCGGAGATGATCAGCGGCGTGCGCGCTTCGTCGATCAGGATCGAGTCCACTTCGTCGACGATGGCGAAGGCGTGGCCGCGCTGGACCATGTCCTCGAGCCGGTACTTCATGTTATCGCGAAGATAGTCGAAGCCGAGTTCGTTGTTGGTGCCATAAGTGACGTCGTAATCGTAGGCGGTCTTGCGCTGCTCGTCGTCCATGCCGTGAACGATCACGCCGGTCGTCAAGCCGAGGAAGCCGTAGATCTTGCCCATCCACTCGCTGTCGCGTGTGGCGAGATAGTCGTTGACGGTGACGACGTGCACGCCGTTGCCGGCGAGCGCGTTGAGATAGACCGCAAGCGTCGCGACCAGCGTCTTGCCTTCGCCGGTCTTCATTTCGGAGATCTGGCCTTCGTGCAGGATCATGCCGCCGATCAACTGCACGTCGAAGTGGCGCTGGCCGATGGCGCGCTTGGCCGCCTCGCGCACGGTCGCGAACGCCGGCACCAGGATGTCGTCGAGCGTCTTGCCCTCGGCGAGTTCCTTCTTGAACTGCTCCGTGCGCGCACGCAGCGCCTCGTCGGAGAGTTTCACCAGTTCGGGCTCGAGCGCGTTGATCGCGTCCACCCGCGGTTGATATTTGCGGATGCGTCGATCGTTGGAGGAACCAAACAGCTTGCGGGCGACGGCGCCGAGCATTCGATTAAATCCTTGGTTTAGGCAGCCGCGAGGCGCCAATCCGAGAGGCAAATGCGGCACTTCTCGGGCAATTGCAACGGGATAGCGTGCATCGGTGAGGACCGGGCGGCCTTCGAGACATAGGAGGGGGGGTAAACCTTGTCAATTAGTGCGCTTTTGGCCCTCGCACGTTCAATTGCCGTCAAAATAAGCGTTCACGGGGTCGTTAGGCCTGCGGGTTATTCCGGCATTGCCAACCACCATTGATTGCGCGACAAGACGCCGCCCCCGCCCAAGGCGGACCGTATTCAAGGACATTGTCATGACCGTCCATGCCACTCGCCCTGCCATGTTGCTTGCGGCTATGCCGTTTTCGGCGCTCAGCCTGCGGGCGAGCGTGCTCGGGATTGCCGCCGCGGCGATGCTGTTCACCGCCGTCCCCGCCCGGTCGCAGGACGACCCGTTGATTGCCAAGGTGAACGGCGTGGAAATCCGCCAGAGCGATCTGACGATGGCGGAGGAAGACCTCGCCGGCAACATCCCGCCGCAGATCCAGGGCGACGCCAAGAAGGACTACCTGGTCGCGTATCTGACCGACGTAATCCTGGTCGCCAAGGCCGCCGAGGCCAAGAAGGTCCAGGACAGCAAGGAATTCAAGTCGCGCCTCGCCTACACCCGCAACAAGCTGCTGATGGAATCGCTCCTGCAGTCCGAGGCCAAGGCCGCCGTCACTCCGGACGCGACCAAGAAGGTCTATGAGGACGCGGTCAAGCAGATGGGCGATGAGCAGGAGGTCCGCGCGCGCCACATCCTGGTGCCGAGCGAGGACGAGGCCAAGGCGATCCTCGCCGAGCTGAAGAAGGGCACGGATTTCGCCGAGCTCGCCAAGCAGAAGTCGAAGGACCCGGGCGCGGCCGCCGAAGGTGGCGACCTCGGCTACTTCACCAAGGAGCAGATGGTCCCCGAATTCGCCGAGGTCGCGTTCAAGCTCGACAAAGGCCAGATCTCCGATCCGGTGAAGTCGCAGTTCGGCTGGCACATCATCAAGGTCGAGGACAAGCGCAAGAAGCCCGCGCCGGACTTCGCGCAGGTGAAGGACCAGGTCGAGACCTACGTGCAGCGCAAGGCGCAGGCCGACTTCATCACCAAGATCCGCGAAGGCGCCAAGGTCGAGCGTCTCGACAAGAAATAAACACGCCCGTCATCTTCTCATTGCAAGAAGGCCGGGCTCTTGTCCCGGCCTTCTCTGTTTTGAATACTCCGCTCATCGAACACCAAGAGAAACAACACCATGTCGACCGCCGTCTCCCCGCTTGCCCCGACAACCGTTCCCGACATGCCGGTGATCGCCGGCGTCAAGCTCGCAACGGCGGCCGCCGGCATCCGCTACAAGGGCCGCACCGACGTGATGCTCGCGCTGCTTGATCCGGGCACGGTCGCGGCCGGCGTATTCACCAAATCCAAATGCCCGTCGGCGCCGGTCGAGTGGTGCCGCGCGAAATTGAAGAACGCCAAGCCCCGCGCCCTCGTCGTCAACTCGGGCAACGCCAACGCCTTCACCGGCAAGAACGGCCGCGAGGCCTGCAAGTTCACCGCGCAGATCGCCGCGCGCGCGGTCGGCTGCAAGCCGAACGATATCTTCCTCGCTTCGACCGGCGTGATCGGCGAGCCGCTCAACGCGCAAGCCTTCGATGGCGTGATGGACGGCCTCGTCGCCAAGGCCAAGGACGACTTCTGGCTCGACGCCGCCAAGGCGATCATGACCACCGACACATTCCCGAAGGTCGCGACCGCCACCGCCCGCATCGGCAAGGCCAAGGTCACCATCAACGGCTTCGCCAAGGGCGCGGGCATGATCGCCCCCGACATGGCGACAATGCTGTCCTACGTCTTCACCGACGCGCCGCTGTCCCAGCGCGCGCTCCAGAAGATTCTCTCGGATGGCGTCACCGACTCGTTCAACGCCGTCACCATCGACGGCGACACGTCCACGTCCGACACGCTGATGGCCTTCGCCACCGGCGCTGCGAAGGACGCACCGAAAATCTCAAAACCGAACGATCCGCGCCTGAAGGACTTCATCCGTGCCTTCAACAAAGTGCTCGGCAATCTCGCCGAGCAGGTCGCGCGCGACGGCGAAGGCGCGCGCAAGCTGGTCGCGATCGAAGTGGAAGGCGCGACCTCCAAGGCAAGCGCCCGCAAGATCGCCATGTCGATCGCGAACTCCCCGCTGGTGAAGACCGCGATCGCCGGCGAGGACGCCAACTGGGGCCGCGTGGTGATGGCCGTCGGCAAGGCCGGTGAGCCGGCCGACCGCGACCGGCTCTCGATCTGGTTCAACAACATCCGCGTCGCGCACAAGGGCGCGCGCGATCCGTCCTACGACGAGGGCGAAGTTTCGCAGGCGATGAAGGCGCAGGTCATCTCGCTGAAGGTCGCGCTCGGTCTCGGCAAGGGCAAGGATCGCGTGCTGACCTGCGACCTCACCAAGGAATACGTCGCGATCAACGGCGACTATCGCTCCTGATCTATGGCGTCACGCGCACCGATACGCGGACGGTCGCGTTCATCGGCGTATTGCGTGAGGTCATACCTCGCCGCGCGTAGGTGAACGTGTCGTTGCCGACATAGCCTTCGCGCGCCTTGTAGGTGATGCGGCCGATCGAATCGACACTCACGCTGCCGTTCGACGGACGTGCGAGGATAACCGTTCGGCTTGTCGGACCAAGCGATCTGAACATCGCATCGCAAGTCCCGCCGCTGCGCACCGTCATATAGCCGTCAACGGTCTGACCGTTCATCCACCGGACGAACGGCATGCACGCCGCCGACGCGGAATGGCTGCCGAACACGACAAATCCAAAGCAGACCAGCGCCAAAAGTTTCTTCATTCGCAATCCTCCCCGGCAATATTCCCGAGGATACGCTGCAATTCAGCATTGCATCAATTGGCGGCAAGGTGCTGTTAACCAGCACGGTAACGCGCTAGGGCATGCCGTTCTCTGATGCGTTTCTTGAGCCCACCTTAACCCCGCTTGTCTACTTTCGAACCCAAGGCAGAAGCCGCGCTGATGAGCATCAAACTTGTCCTCGTCGCGGCTTGCGCCCTGGTCGACACCGATGGGCGCGTCCTCCTCGCCGAACGCCCAGCTGGAAAATCGATGGCGGGGTTGTGGGAGTTTCCCGGCGGCAAGATCGAGGCTGGCGAACGGCCTGAGGAAACGCTGATCCGGGAGTTGAAGGAGGAACTCGGCATCGACGTCAGGGAGCCTTGTCTGGCGCCGCTGACCTTCGCGAGCCACGCCTATCCGGACTTTCATTTGCTGATGCCGCTCTACGTCTGCCGGCGCTGGGAAGGCACGGTGGTTGCGAAGGAAGGGCAGCAGCTCAAGTGGGTGAAGCCGAACAAGCTCCGCGAATATCCGATGCCGCCGGCCGATGAGCCGCTGATCTCGCATCTGATGACGCTGCTGATGTGAAACGGGGAAGAGCAATGAGCAAGCTGACGACGCTGCGTTTGGTCTTCCGCCGCTTCTGCGCGAATGAGAGCGGGGGAACCGCAATCGAATACGCCCTGGTGGCCGCCGGCGTCGGCGTGGTCATCGCAGGCGTCGTTCAAGGTCTCGGCACGAACGTCAAAACGTCGCTCTACGACAAGGTCATTGCGGTCCTTCCATAAATTCAGCGGCCCGTTTTCTCGCCCGCCGGCAATTCTTTCGTCTTCAAGGCATCCGCGAGCCGCGTCTTCGCCGATCCAGGCTGAAGCGGCTTCTGCTGGCTCTCGTGGGGCACCCAGCCCGACAGCCAGATGATCTCGAAGGTCGCGCGCACGCGGCCGTCTGCATCGGCGAACCGTTCGGCGTAGATTTCGAACATCCGTTTCAGCGTCGCGCGCTTGAGCGGTGTGCGGCGGCGCTCGATCATCGCATTGGTCGCAGCCATCCTCCGCAGATCGTGCATCAGCGCGAGCGGATCGGAATAGCGCACCGTGACGCGATCGACGTCCGTCACCGGCAGCGCGAAACCCGCACGCTGTAACAGCGCGCCGAGATCGCGCAGGTCGGCGAAGGGTGCCACACGCGGCGACACGCCGCCCTCGACTTCGCTCTCTGCCGCACCGAACGCCTCGCGCAATTCCATCAGGCTGTCGCCGCCGATCAGCGCCGCAATGAACAACCCGTCCGGCTTCAACGCGCGGCGAATTTGAATGAGCGTGCCCGGCAGATCGTTGACAAACTGCAACCCTAGCCCCGACACCACCAGATCGAGCGAGCCTTCGCGGAACGGCAACGCCTCGTCGTCGGTCACCGCATCAACGAACGAACCCACCCTCCCTTTCAGCGCGCGGCGCAGCGCGTCGCCCGGTGTCGCGACATCGGCGGCCGTCTCGAACGTGCGCAGCACGGTCGAGAGCCGGTCCGTCACGTCCTCCGCGACGCGGTCGAGCAGGAACGTCGCCGGACCGAGCTGCGCCGCCCGCGCGCGGCGCGCGCGCAGGAGCTTGCGGTCGAAGATGAGCGGACTTAAGGCCATGTTGAGCGTGGTTCCTTGCAGCGATAGCCTTATGCCATGCCGGAGGTGGGGGCAGAAGGAACAGTACCGTCGCGTTGGGGCCGCATCGCGGCGCCGTTCCGCGCCGCGTTCGGCCGCGCGCTCGATGTTGCGCTCCCGACCCTCTGCCCCTCGTGCCGCGAGCAGGTCGACGGCAGCGGATTGTGCGCCCCTTGCTGGTCGCGGCTGACGCCGATCGCCCCACCCTATTGCGACCGGCTCGGCATTCCCTTCGCCTACGACCCCGGCCCTGGCGTCCTTTCGATCGAGGCGATCTCGGACCCGCCAGCCTACCACCGGGCGCGCGCCGCGGTGCGCTTCGACGACGTCGCCCGCTCGCTCGTTCATGCGCTGAAATACGGCGACCGGCTCGATCTTGCGCCCATCATGGGCCGCTGGATGGCGCGGGCCGGGCGCGAAATCCTTGCCGATGCCGACGCGCTGGTTCCGGTGCCGCTGCATTGGCGCCGATTGTGGGCGCGTCGTTTCAACCAATCGGCTCAACTTGGAAAAACCATCTCCGCCGAGAGCGGCGTGCCCGTCGCCGGGAACGCGCTGAAGCGCTTGAAGGCCACCGCCCAGCAGGTCGGTCTCTCGCAGTCCGAGCGGGCCTCCAACGTCCAGGGCGCGTTCGGTGTGCCCGCGGAGGGCAAGACCCAGGTCGCTAGCCGCAACCTCATCCTGATCGACGATGTGCTCACATCGGGCGCAACCGTCGATACCTGCGCGCGTGCGCTGCTCCGGGCCGGCGCGAAACGCGTGGATGTGCTGGTGTTTGCCCGGGTTGTCGACGCGGTGCGCGCGCCCATATAGTGCAGGCTTGCTCAGTACAGGCGTTTTGGCGCGGATTAACGAATTATGCCTCCGATCGAGATATACACCACCCCGTTCTGCCCCTACTGCATCGCGGCCAAGGAGCTGCTCGGCAAGAAGGGCGTGACGTTCAAGGAAATCGACGTCAGCGGAAACCGGGACTTGCGCACACAGATGACCGAACGCGCCAATGGCGGATACACCGTGCCGCAGATTTTCATCGGCGCGACGCACGTCGGCGGCTGCGACGATCTCTATGCTCTCGAGGAAGAGGGCAAGCTCGATCCGCTCCTCAACTCGGGCACACCGGCATGATGGAAGCTCAGGCGAAGTTCCGCGTCGGGCTCGTGCAGATGCGCTCGGGCCGCACGCCGCAGGCCAATCTCGACGCCGCCGCCAAGCTGATCGGCGATGCGAAGCGCGGCGGCGCGGACTACGTCCAAACGCCCGAGATGACCAACATCATGGAGGTCAACCGCGAGAAGCTGTTCGCCACCATCGTCGGCGAGGAGCAGGACACCTCGCTCGCGACGTTCCGTGAGCTGGCGCGCTCGCTGGCGATCTACGTTCATGTCGGTTCGCTCGCGATCAAGATCGCGCCCGACAAGGCGGCCAACCGCTCGCTGCTGATCGACCCGCAGGGCGAGATCGCCGCACGCTACGACAAGATCCATATGTTCGACGTCGACCTCGGCAACGGCGAGAGCTATCGCGAGTCGCGCAACTTCAAGCCCGGCGAGGCTGCGGTGTTGAGCGATCTGCCGTGGGGCCGGCTCGGCCTCACCGTCTGCTACGATCTGCGCTTCCCGTCGCTCTATCGTGCGCTCGCGGAAGCCGGCGCGTCGTTCCTCGCCATTCCGGCAGCCTTCACGCAGCAGACCGGCGAGGCGCACTGGCACATCCTCAATCGCGCGCGCGCCATCGAGAACACCTGCTACGTGATGTCGGCGGCGCAAGGCGGCAAGCACGAGAACGGTCGCGAGACCTATGGCCATTCGATCGTGGTCGACCCGTGGGGCCGTATCGTCGCCGAAGGCGGCCAGGAGCCCGGCGTGATCTTCGCGGAGATCGATCCGGCTGCCGTTGCTGCGGCGCGCGCCAAGGTGCCGTCGCTGCAACACGGGCGGCGGTTCGAGGTGCTTGAACCGATGGCGGAGCCGACCCATCTCAGGGCGGTTAGAGGCCCGGCATGATCCGCTACGCACTGGTTTGCGACCGGAAGCACGAATTCGAAATCTGGTTCAAAAACTCCGCCGACTACGACAAGCAGGCGAAGCGCGGGCTCGTGACGTGCCCGGCCTGCGGCTCCGAAAAGATCGAGAAGGCGCTGATGGCGCCCTCGCTCGGCCGCGGCACGAAGAAAGGTTCGTCTGACGCGCCTGCGATCGAAGTGCCGCCGGCACAGGTTGAGACGCCTGCGGCCGATGCCTCGTCGCAAGTCGCGATGATGTCGCCGCAAATGATGTCGCCACAGGAGCAGGAGCTGCGCTCCAAGCTCAAGGAGCTGCGCGAGCACCTCACCAAGAACTCCGAGAACGTCGGCAACAAGTTCCCCGAGGTCGCGCGCAAGATGCACTACGGCGAGGTCGAGCACCGCTCGATCTACGGCGAGGCGTCACCGCAGGAAGCGAAAGAGCTGCACGAAGAGGGCGTGGAGTTTCACCCGATCCCGGTGCTGCCGGACGAGCATAACTAGACCAAGGCCGTTGCTGTCTATTTGGCTTGCGCAAGCTGGCCCACCAATTTGGCCCAATCCATGTCGAGTGCGCCATACACCGCACCAACTTCGGGCCGGCCATTGTCCTTGAGCACTTCGATCATCAGAGTCGCGTAGTCCGAAAGGATCACGCCCGCTTGCATCATCCGTAGCAAACCGACCTGGTGTTTGGTCTTGCTGAACGTGCCGCAGGCATCCACGGCGACATACGCATCGAGACCTTTGCCGACGGCTGTGATGGCGGGAAAGGCCGCGCAGACTTCGAGCGAGAGACCGGCAAAAATCAACTTTTTGCGGCCGGTCGCTTCGATGGCGCGTGCGACCCGTGCATCATCGAAAGCGTTGACCGACGAACGGTCGATGATTTGGACGCCAGGCAAGGCTTCGATCAGTTCGGGAAACGTCGGGCCCCACAGGCTGTCCCGGGCTGTCGTGGTCACGACGATCGGGAGCTTCAGCGCCTTCGCGGCTTTCGCGAGGCCGACGACGTTGTGCTTGAGCTCTGCAATCGAATAGTCGCGCACACCGGTCATCAGGCCGACCTGGTGATCGACGAGGACAAGCGCGGCGTTTTCGGATGTGAGCGGCTCGTAAGTATGGGCTGGGTTGGACATGGCGTTCTCCTCCGAAAAAGTTGTGGCTGCGGCCGCTGGCGCGGTGCCGAGGATGGCCAGGCCGGCGCCAAGCACGGTGGACTGAAGAAATCGGCGCCGTTCCATGTGGCCTCCACGAAGTGCGCCCGATGTTGAATCGTCTTCTGAGGGCAGACGTAGCCGCTGGATCATCGGCCTAAAAGCCGATAAAATTGCAACTCAGCGTCCAATACATTGGACGATGGGCCATCCGCATGCTGGATTTGAACGACTTCTTCTACTTTGTGCAGGTCGTTGACCGAGGCGGGTTCACGGCTGCGAGCCGGACGCTCCGAATTCCCAAATCGACTCTGAGCCATCGCATCCAGCAGCTCGAGACCCAACTGGGAGTCAGGCTTCTCAATCGCACGTCGCGCCGGTTTGGGGTGACCGATGCCGGCGGCGAATTCTATCGCCACGCGGTGACGATGCTGCGCGAGGCCGAACTGGCGGAGACCGCCATACGGCACCGGCTGAACGAACCGACCGGTACTGTGCGCTGCACCGCGGGCATCGCCACCATGCAATTCGCAATGCGCGGTCTCCTGGCAGACTTTCTCGTCCGCCACCCGAAGGTCAATGTCGTCGCACACGCGAACGACCAATTTGTCGACATCGTCGGGGAGAATTTCGACGTCGCGGTGAGAGCGCACTCGGGTCCGCTTCCCGACTCGACCCTGGTGCAACGAACGCTGACGCCGGCGCCATGGTTCTTGTTCGCCGGCACGGCTTACGTTGCCGCGAATGGGCCGTTACGCACGCCGCGCGATCTCGCGAAGCATCCCTCGCTGTTCATGATGCGGTCGGGGGTCAATCCCATCTGGCGGCTGAGGCGTGAGGACAGCCGCAGGGAGGAAGTCGTCGTCCCGCTTACGCCACGGCTGCTCATAGATGACATGCTGTCCCTCAAACAGGCCGCCGTCAGCGGCCTCGGTGTTGTCGCACTGCCTAGTTATGTTTGTCGCGACGAGGTGAAGTCGGGCGCGTTGCGGCGAATCCTGCCCGATTGGATCGCAGGCGATTCGACGCTGACGGCGCTGATGCCGTACCGGCAAGGCTTGCTGCCATCGGTGCGTGCCTTCGTGGAGCATTTGGCGGCTGAGATTCCCAAGGCAGTGCTGATCTAACAGTGCTGTCTGTCGGACTTCATCTTGGGATCAGCCGCCATATCCGCCCGGGCCACCTTCGTCTGCGGGTCGCGACGCGCGAGCGACGAACTACTCCGTCTTGATCTTGAGGGTCATCGCGCCGGCGTAGCCGTACACCTCGTGCAAGATCGCCAGAAGCTCGTTGGCAATAGCTGCATCGTTGAATTTGTCGAGCGGATAGCTTTTCCAGTAGTTCGGAGCGCGCCCGGGATCGGCGTATCCAGCATTACGCAAACGCGACACACGGTCCGGGGTGAGGATGCTTGCCAGCGCCGCCCAGCTTTCCGCCGATTGCGCTTCACAATAAATCGCCGCGGGTGATGTCATTGGACGGCATTGAACGTAGCCAATGCCGGCGTCAAATATGACGAAGACGTTGCGGGCCACGTTGATCCGCAATCGCTGGATTTCGGCGGTGACTGTCGCACCGTAGAGCGCGACCAGCTCTGCAGATGATCCAGTCGTCTGCGGAGTCTGCAACGGCGGCGTATAAGAGCAAGCGTACACTGCCGTTAATCGCATCGGCCGCGCGTCATTGACGAGGCCAGCGAGGTTTTGCGAGGGTCCGTTGCGAGGCGGACAGGGCACATCGACAACCCACGCGGTCTGGATCTGCAGGTCGGAAGCGCGCGCGTCATAGGCTTCTGTCATTGTCCGCTGAATGCGATCCGCAGTCCGGCTCGTTGGCATGTCTGCCGCAAATGTCTGGACATAATTTCCGAAGTTGGGATCAAGAACCCAGCCAAGTGCCTGGAGACGTGTTAGCCGTTCCGGGACCAGCACACTTTTGAGCGAGGGCTGCATCGACGTCCCCGCCGCTTCACAACGAAGTTCGCGGCTCGGCATGCGCCGGCATTGGATATATTTGTTGCCGTCCCAGAGCGTCGCGTAACCGACCCGGCCGGGTCGCACCAGTGTCGTGATGTTCTGCAGCGCCTCGTCGATACGAGCAGCTGTCGTTTGCGCCAAGCAGGGGCTTACACCCGACAGCACGATCATGGCGGTCGCAAAAGCAATCCGTTTCCGTCGAAATCCCGACACACGCATACGCCACCCCCAAACATCAAGACTTGAAATGTCTTTGGCGACGAGCGCTCGCAATGAACTGATCGCGCTCCCCACGACGCGCTATACGCGCCAACGTCTCCTTCCGACCCTCACAGCATGGATAGGCAAATTAGAACGTAATAAGAACATCGCCTTACAGAGATTGTCAACCTACAGTTGAAACCATCAAAAATCCGCACATTTTAAAGGTTCGGGCAGGCCCGGTCGGTTACTGCGCCCAGATCAGCAGCACGACGCCGACGACGATCAGCGACATGCCGAGCGCCTCGCGCGCCGTCGTCTTCTGCTTGAACACGAAGAACGAGATCGCCTGCGCGAACAGCACCTCAATCAGCGCGAGCGTGCGCACATGCGCGACGCTCGCGATGGCAAACGCCAGGAACCAGAACTCGGAAGCCGTCGCACCCATGAAGCCCGCGAACAGCGACGGCCGCCAGGACCGCACGATCGCGGTCAGTACCAGGCGATCCTTCACCAGCAGATAGAGCGTCAGCACGCCGGCCTGCATGATCAAACCGACGGTCACCGTCACCGTGGCGGCGAGCACGAAGCTCGGATGCTCCAGCGACAGGATCGCGCCGCGATAGCCAACCGCGGAGAGTGCAAACATCGCGCCCGAGAACAAGCCGAGCGCGACCGGCTGCCAGCCGCCGCTCATCGCGCCCTTGCCTTTGAGCGACATCACGATGACGCCGAAGGTCGCGATCAGGATCGCCGTGAGGACCGGCAGCGTGAACGTGTCGCCGAGGAAGATCAGCCCGAAGATGGCCGCCTGAATGGCTTCGGTCTTGATGTAGGCGATGGTGACGACGAACGAACGGTCGCTCATCGTCGCCAGCATCGTCGCTGTGGCGACGATCTGCGCGCCGGCGCCGACGATGGCCCACGGCCAGAAGATCAGCGGCAGCCTCGGGAATGCATGGCCGGTCGCGATCATCACGCCGGCGAGGAAGATCAGCGCGAAGGGAAATCCGAACAGGAAGCGCACATGCGTCGCGCCGACCGTGCCGAGCTTCGTGGTCAGCTCGCGCTGCATGGCGTTGCGCACGGTCTGCCCCGCGGCGGCGAGCACCGTGAAGACGATCCAGAGCGAGCTGACGGAGAGCATTTCGGACTTCTAGGCTTTCTCCGCCGCGAGCATGTAGTTCACGTCGGTGTCGGAAGAAAGTTTCCATTCGTCGGCGAACGGATTGTAGATCACCCCGCGCTCGTCGTTGACGCGCAGACCCGCCTGCTCCATCGCGATTTCGAGTTCGTTCGGCGTGACGAACTTGTCCCACTGGTGCGTGCCGGGCGGCAGCCAGCGCAGGATGTACTCGGCGCCGACGATGGCGAGCGCAAAACTCTTAAGCGTCCGGTTGAGGGTGGCGGCGATCATCATGCCGCCGGGCTTCACCATGTCGCCGCAACTGCGGACGAAAAGCAGCACGTCGGCGACGTGTTCGACCACTTCCATCGCGAGCACGATGTCGAATTCCTCGCCGTTGGAAGAAAGTTCTTCGGCGGTCGAGCAACGGTAGTCGATGGCGAGATCACTTTGTCCCGCATGAGTTCGCGCCACTTCTATGTTCTTGCTCGACGGGTCCACGCCGACCATCGACGCGCCGAGCCGCGCCAGCGGCTCCGACAGGATTCCGCCCCCGCAGCCGATGTCCAGGATGCGCAAGCCCTTGAGGCAATCCAGCTTCTTGGGATCGCGGCCGAATTTCTCCGCCGCCCGGTCGCGGATGTAACCCAGCCGCACCGGGTTGAACTTGTGCAGCGGGGCCATTTTCCCGCGGGTATCCCACCACTCCGCCGCCAGCGCGGAAAAGCGGTCCACTTCGGCCTGATCGACCGTCGAACCCGCCCTCTGATGTGCCCGGCCAGCCATTGAAACCCTTCCAAAACGGCGCGGTTGCAGCCCCGAAAACCCGCCGGTATGTATAGCCGCCTTTTTATGCCCGAACCTGGGCCGCGGCTCAAACCCGTGTCGTTTCAAGGATATCCGGAAGCCTTATGGCGCGTCTTGTCATGAAATTCGGCGGAACCTCCGTCGCCGATATCGACCGCATCCGCAACGTGGCCCGCCACGTTAAACGCGAGGTCGATGCTGGCCACGAGGTCGCGGTCGTCGTCTCCGCCATGTCCGGCAAGACCAACGAGCTGGTCGCCTGGTGCAAGGCCGCCGCGCCGATGCACGACGCCCGCGAATACGACGCCGTGGTGGCCTCCGGCGAGCAGGTCACCGCCGGCCTTCTCGCCATCACGCTCGAAGGCATGGGCATCAACGCGCGCTCCTGGCAGGGCTGGCAGCTTCCGATCGTCACGAGCAACGCGCATGCGTCCGCGAGGATCCTCGAGATCAACGGCGAGGAACTGATCAAGCGTTTCAAGGAGCGCAAGGAGGTCGCGGTCGTCGCGGGCTTCCAGGGCATTCACAAGGAGACTGGCCGCATCACGACTCTTGGTCGCGGCGGCTCCGATACTTCGGCGGTCGCTGTCGCGGCTGCGATCCATGCCGACCGCTGCGACATCTACACCGACGTCGACGGCGTCTACACCACCGATCCGCGTGTGGTCCCCAAGGCCAAGCGCATGGACAAGATCGCATTTGAAGAAATGCTCGAGCTCGCTTCGCTCGGCGCCAAGGTTTTGCAGGTTCGCTCGGTCGAGCTCGGCATGGTGCACAAGGTGAAGATCTTCGTGCGCTCGAGCTTCGACAAGCCCGAGGACATCGATCCGCACGGCAATCCGCCGGGCACCCTCATCTGCGACGAGGAGGATATTGTGGAGCAACAGGTCGTCACCGGCATCGCCTTCTCGAAGGACGAGGCGCAGATTTCCGTTCGTCACGTGCCGGACAAGCCGGGCATCGCTGCTGCGATCTTCGGCCCGCTCGCCGAGGCCAGCATCAACGTCGACATGATCGTGCAGAACGTCTCGGCCGACGGCTCGACCACCGACCTCACCTTCACGGTGCCGTCGGTGGATTATCAGCGTTCGGTCGACGTGCTGAACAAGTCCAAGGGCGCGATCGGCTTCGACCACATCGACGGCTCGACCGACGTGTCGAAGGTGTCGGTCATCGGCATCGGCATGCGCAGCCATGCCGGCGTCGCCGCCGAAGCCTTCAAGGCGCTGGCTAGCCGCGGCGTGAACATCCGCGCGATCACGACCTCGGAAATCAAGTTCTCGGTGCTGATCGACGAGGCCTATACCGAGCTTGCGGTGCGCACGCTGCACTCGCTCTACGGGCTGGATAAGGGCTGACCCGGCCCAAACCGCCGCCACCCGTCAACGAAGTGTTAATGCGCCCGCTAAAATTTTGCGGCGCGCAGAAAAGCCACGTTTTAAGATTGTCGCCATAATCGTTTCTGCGCTGATCGGCAGACCCCGGCCAGCGCACTCCGGCCGCGCGCGGGCGGAATTGGGGGGCGTCATTCCATGCTCCGCCGTTGTGACGGACGACATTGATGCTGCGTGATCATTCGCTGTTTGTTGAGCTCGAAACGACGCTGACCCACGGCTCGCATTCGCAACGTTTCACGATTCTGCGGCGGATGACCGATCTCTTCCTCGCGGGGAAGGACACCTACTCCGACGACCACATCGCCATCTTCGATACGCTCATCGTTCGTCTCATCGAGAAGATCGAGCATCAGGCCCTGATCGAGCTGAGCGGAAAATTCGCGCCGGTCGATCGCGCGCCAATCAACGTCATCGGCCGCCTGTCCCGCCATGACGATATCGCGGTGTCAGGTCCGATCCTCGAACAGTCGAACGTGCTCACAGACACCGACCTCGTCGAGATCGCCAAGACGAAAAGCCAGGCGCACCTCTCCGCCATCGCCGGCCGCAAGCGGATCGGCGAGCCCGTCACCGACGTGCTGATCGACCGCGGCGACTCCGAGGTCGCACGCAAGGTGACCTCGAACATCGGCGCACGCTTCTCGCGGTTCGGCATGGCCACCGCGGTGCGCCGCGCCGAGCAGGATGAGACGCTTGCCGCTGCCGTTGCGGATCGCGTCGACCTTCCGCCAGATCTACTCGACACGCTGGTGAGCAAAGCCACAGTCGCCGTTCGCGAACGATTGCTGTCGGAGGCAAGGCCCGAGATGCGTCAACGCATCACCGAGGTGCTCGCACGCGTTTCCGGCCAGGTGTCGAGCCAGGTCGCGCGGGAGGCCGCCAAGGCACGATCGGCTCCCGTGGATCGGGAGCAACTCAAGGGCTACATGGCCGTGTGCGTTGACACACGAAACGTCGGACAACTGATCGACGCTTTCTCCACGTACTGCGATGTGCCTTACAAAACCGTCGACGACCTCGTGCAGGAACAGTCTGACGAGGGCATGCTTGTGCTCGGCAAAGCATCGAATATGACATGGCCGGAGCTTGAAGGCGTGCTGCGCGTGCTACTACCGACCAAAACCAAGGATGTGGCAGGCATGCAGGCGCTGTTCGCGAGCTACATCAAGCTGACGGCTGCGAACGCCCATCGTGCCATCCGCTTCATCCGGGCAAGCGCCGCCCGGGCACCGACCGACACGCAGAAATACGCCTGATCGCGCTCCCATTCGCGTCTTGCTTTCGCCTTGCGGCCCCGACAAATAAGGTCGCATGAGCCCGCAGATTTCCTACGCCCAGCGCTACGAAGACCTGCACCTCCTCCGCTGCTTCGGCAACCAGCCGGGCGGCTGCTACATCGACATCGGCGCCGGCCATCCGGTCTACGACAACGTCTCCCTCGCCTTCTATCTGCGCGGTTGGAGTGGCGTCACCGTTGAGCCGAATCCCTGGCTCGCGGAGCTGAGCGCCGCCGTGCGGCCCCGTGACAAACGGCTGCAAACACTTGTCGGGGCCGCGCCTGGAGACGCGACCTACTACCTCGTCGAGCACTTCCACGGGCTCTCCACCACGATCCCGGCCAACGCAGAGGCCGCACAGCAGGAGTACGGCAAGCCGGCCAAGGCGATGCCGGTCGCCATGACGACGCTGCGCGCGATCTGCGAAGGGCATGGCATCAAAGAAATTGATTTCCTCAAGATCGACGTGGAGGGCGCCGAGAAAGCGGTCCTCTCCGGCAACGACTGGACCCGATTTCGGCCTAAAATCGTGCTGGCCGAGGCGCTGGCGCCGTTGACGATGCTACCGGCCTGGGACGAGTGGGAACCGATCCTCACCACGAACGGCTATCGCTTCGCATTCTTCGACAGCCTCAACCGCTACTACGTCGCCGAAGAGGATAGCGCCTTGGCAGAGCGTCTCGCCGCCGAGCCGGCGTCATTCGATGGTGTCGTGAAGATCAGCGGCTTCAAGCCGGCCGCCGATGACCACTCACATCCGGATCATCGGCTCGCTGACCTTCTGAGCGGCGCTGATATGGTCCGCTTACCGCTTTTGTCTGCGGATGAGCTTGTCGCACGGCTCACGGCGGACCTGGATCAGACGCAACCTGCGTCCGCTGCCGTCATCGCGCTGGCCTACGACAGGGTGTTCGTCGGAAAGCCGTCCGTGGAGTGGATTTCCCGCCTCAATCTCTCCCGCGATGCAACAATCCGCG
Source organism: Pseudomonadota bacterium (assembly GCA_040756555.1). GTDB lineage: Bacteria > Pseudomonadota > Alphaproteobacteria > Rhizobiales > Xanthobacteraceae > Z2-YC6860. The sequence continues at coordinate 217,760 of JBFLYS010000003.1, forward strand.
ACCTCTACGCAGCCATCGTCGGCCTGGAGCAATTCCGATTGGCCTGTGGCCGCATTTCCGCGAGCTACGCTTGGTAATCCGCCCGTTACATCAATCCCATAGAAGATACGGTGGCTTGCGGCTTGCATGGCCCATTCGCTATAGCCTTCAAGGAACGACGTTGCGGCGACCGGACCCTGCGGCGTTTCCGAATGAATCGAATCCGGGCCGAAGCTCGGCCCGGCTCGCGACCCTGAGGACGTAGGCCATGCGTGGCGCACTCGGCGGTCCGCGCGTGCTGTTGCGTCGGCTCCGCGAGGTGATGGCGGAGCCGGTCAGCGCGCAGGAACGCCTGGACAAAATCGTCGTGCTGATCGCCGCCAACATGGTGGCGGAGGTCTGCTCTGTCTACGTGCTGCGCGTAGACGGCACCCTCGAGCTATACGCCACCGAGGGCTTGAAGCGCGAAGCCGTCCACCAGACCGTGCTGCGCCTCGAGGAAGGCCTCGTCGGCCTGGTCGCGAGCGAAGCGAACCCGGTCAATCTCTCCGACGCGCAGAACCACCCGGCCTTCGCGTTCCGCCCGGAAACCGGCGAAGAAATCTACCACTCGTTCCTCGGCGTGCCGATCCTCCGCGCCGGCAACACGCTCGGCGTTCTGGTCGTGCAGAACCGCGCGCGGCGCACCTATTCCGAGGAAGAAGAAGAGGCGCTGCAAACCACCGCCATGGTGATGGCGGAGATGATCGCTTCCGGCGAACTCTCCGCGATGGCGAAACCGGGCGCGGAGCCTGCGATCCGGCCGCGGCTCGCCCTGACGGGCGTGGCGCTCGCTGACGGCATAGCACTTGGCCATGTGGTGCTGCACGAGCCGCGCGTGATGGTGAAGAATGTCATCGCCGACGACGTGCAGAAGGAGCTGGCGCGACTCGAAGACTCGCTCACGGTCTTGCGTTCCGACCTCGATCTCATGCTGGAGCGCGGTGACGTTGCCGACGGCGGCGAGCATCGCGAGGTGCTGGAAGCCTACCGCATGTTCGCGCACGACCAGGGCTGGCTGCACCGGCTGCGCGAGGCGGTCGGCACCGGCCTCACCGCCGAGGCAGCAGTCGAGCGCGTACAGTCCGACACCCGTGCGCGCATGCTGCGCGTGACTGATCCTTATCTGCGCGAACGGCTGCACGACCTTGACGACCTCGGCAACCGCCTGATGCGGCAGCTGTTGGGACAAGACCACGCGCCGCCGCGCGAGCAATTGCCGGACAACGCAATTCTCGTGGCGCGCTCCATGGGCCCGGCCGCCCTGCTCGACTACGACCGCCGCAAGCTGCGCGGCCTGATGCTTGAAGAAGGCGGCCCCACATCACACGTCGCGATCGTGGCGCGCGCGCTCGGCATCGCCGCGGTCGGCGAGGTGTCGAACATCTCCGGTCTTGTCGACACCGGCGATCCCGTGATCGTCGACGGCGCCACCGGCGAGGTGCATCTGCGCCCGGCCGCCGACGTCGAAGCGGCCTATGCCGAGCGGGTGAAGCTGCGCGCCCGCCGCCAGGCGCAATATCACGCACTTCGCGACAAGCCCTGCGTGACCAAGGACGGCCAGAACGTCGCGCTGATGATCAACGCGGGGCTGCTCGTCGACTTGCCTCATATCGCGGAGACCGGTGCGGGCGGCATCGGCCTGTTCCGCACCGAGCTGCAATTCATGATCGCGACGGCGATGCCGCGCATCAGCGAGCAGCTTTCGCTTTACCGCGCGGTGCTCGACGCCGCCGGCGACAAGCCCGTGACCTTCCGCACGCTCGACATTGGCGGCGACAAGGTGCTGCCCTATATGCGCCAGGAGGAAGAGGAAAATCCCGCCTTGGGCTGGCGCGCGATCAGGCTCGGGCTCGATCGCCCCGGCCTGATGCGGAGCCAGGTGCGCGCACTGCTACAAGCCGCCGCCGGCCGTGAGTTGAAGATCATGTTCCCGATGGTCGCGGTGACGACCGAATTCGATGAAGCCAAGGCGCTGGTCGAGCGCGAACTGACGCATCTGCGCCGCCATCGCCACAAACTGCCGGACCGTGTCGAGATCGGCGCGATGCTTGAGGTGCCGTCGCTGCTATTCCAGCTCGACGAGCTGATGTCGCGGGTCGATTTCCTGTCCGTCGGCTCGAATGACTTGGTGCAGTTCCTTTACGCCGCGGACCGTGGCAACCGCCATGTGGCGGAGCGTTTCGATGCGATATCGGGACCTGTGCTGCGGGCGCTGAAAGCCATCATCGACAAGGGGCGCGCGACCGATACGCCGGTGACGCTCTGCGGTGAACTTGCGTCGAAGCCGATCGGCGCGCTGGCGCTAATCGCACTTGGTTACCGTGCGCTGTCGCTGACGCCGTCGTCGCTGGGCCCGGTAAAGTCGATGCTGCTCGAACTCGACGCCAGGAAGGCCGCGGACATGCTGCTGCCGCTGATCGAAAAGCCGGAGACCACCGGCTCGATCCGCAAGGAGCTTCAGGCGTTCGCCGAAGCTGAAGGACTGCAACTTTGACCACACTGCCGGAAGCCAAGCTCGATGCGCTGCTCGACCGTTTTACGATGGTCGAGGCGGAGTTGCTGCGGCAGTTACCGCCCGAAACCTTCGTGAAGTTGTCGCGCGAATTTGCCGAACTTGAGCCCGTCGCACAGAAGGTCAAAGCCTACCGCGGCATCGAGACCGAACTGAAGGATCTGGAATCGCTGATCGCCAACGATCCGGACATGCGCGAAATGGCAGCGGCGGAGAAACCGGGGCTCGAAGCCAAGCGTGACGCGCTCACCGAGGAGTTGCGCATCGCACTTCTTCCGAAGGACGCGATGGACGAACGCAACGTGATCCTCGAGATCCGCGCCGGCACCGGCGGCGACGAGGCTTCGATCTTCGCGGGCGACCTGTTCCGCATGTACGAGCGCTACGCCGCCAAGCAAGGCTGGAAGACCGAGATCATGACCGCCAGCGAAGGCACCAAGGGCGGATTCAAGGAAATTGTCGCTGAAATCAGCGGCCGCGGTCCGTTCGCAAAGCTGAAATTCGAATCAGGCGTGCATCGCGTGCAGCGTGTGCCCGACACCGAGACGCAGGGCCGCATCCACACGTCGGCCGCAACCGTCGCCGTTCTGCCCGAGGCCGAAGAGGTCGACATCGAGATCAAGCCGGACGACCTGAAGGTCGATACGATGCGCTCCAGCGGCGCCGGCGGCCAACACGTTAACAAGACCGAATCCGCGATCCGCATCACGCACATTCCGAGCGGCATCGTCGTCGCGGTGCAGGAGGAGCGCTCGCAGCACAAGAACCGCGCCAAGGCGATGGCGATGCTGCGCTCAAAATTGTATGAGGCCGAGCGCACCAAGCTCGACAGCGCGCGCGCCGCCGACCGCAAGGAACAGATCGGCTCCGGTGACCGATCCGAACGCATCCGCACCTACAATTTTCCGCAGGGCCGCGTCACCGACCACCGCATCAACCTGACCCTCTACAATCTGCCCAAGGTTATCGAAGGCGAAGCGCTGGGCGAGATCGTCGACGCGCTGGTGGCCGAGCATCAAGCGGCGCTGCTCGCCGCCGAGCAATGACGATTGCCGAGGCGCGGCGTGCTTTGGCGGAAGCATTCCGCAAAGCCGGCCTCGACTCGCCGGAACTCGATGCGCGGCTGCTTGTGGGTTACGCGCTGAGGCTCGATCACACCGCGCTCGCTGCATCGCCGGATCGGGTGCTGACGCCGCAGCAGGAAACCGCGATCGACGCTCTCAAGCAGCGGCGGCTCTCGCGCGAGCCGATCGCACACATTCTCGGCGTGCAGGAATTCTGGAGTCTTCCGCTGCGCGTGACGCCAGCAACGCTGGTGCCTCGGCCGGAGACAGAAACCGTCGCCGAAGCGGCGCTCGCGGCTATCGACGAAGGCGGGCCCCGCGCGCGCGCACTGCGCATCGCCGATCTCGGAACCGGGACCGGCGCATTGCTGCTTGCACTGCTCTCGGAGCTTCCGAATGCATTCGGTGTCGGGACCGATATGAGCGCGGAGGCGTTGGCGGTCGCACAGGCCAATGCGGAGCAACTTGGCCTCGCGCCCCGCGCGCGATTCGTTCGATGCGATTTCGGGGCCGCGCTGGCCGGCGGCTTCGATCTCGTCGTCTCCAACCCGCCCTACATTCCGAGTGGCGACATCGCGGCGCTTTCGCCCGAGGTACAGCGCGATCCGCGCCCGGCGCTCGATGGTGGCGCGGACGGGCTTGCGTGCTATCGCGTGATCGCCGCGGACGCGAAACGCCTCCTTACGCTGGGTGGCAATTTGGTCGTGGAATTGGGGATTGGTCAGGAGCGCGCCGTCGCGGAATTGGTTAAAAATGCCGGCCTTTTTCCGCTGCCCGCAAAGCCCGATTTATCAGGCATTTCGAGGGCTCTGAGGGCGCACATTGCCACAATCGGGCCATGACTGTTGAGCATTGCGGAACGGCAAAAAAGCCCTTGGATTATCCCCCTGGAACGACTAGCTTCTGGCTATGGAATCGATCCGAAAGGGTCGTCGCTCAAAGCCCCGAGCAAAGCTTGGTGAGGCGAGCGTAGGGCCAGATTAAAGACCGGACCTAACGGCAAGCAGAACCGCCGAATTCTACAATACCGGTCTAGCACGCATCGGACGTGACGCATTCATAACGACGCGAACGACGAGGATAAGCAGCGCCGCAAGAGTTTTGCGGCTGGGGGTTAGCTGCGACCAACGTTAAGAGTCTGGTCGCGGACATGGTGCCCGCGCGTTGTTTGGTCGTCATCAAGCGGTCACGCGCGGAAGGCTGAGAGTGCAGCAAGGATTGGACGAATCGGCGGGGTTACAACCGCTGTAAATTGGGAGTCGGCGACAGGCCAATCATGAGAAACGGTCAAAACAAGCGCATGCGGGGACGCAACCGTAACAACAAGGGCCACCACGGTGGCGGCGGCGGTGGCGGAGGTCATCATCACAATCCGCTGACTCGGGTTTATGAATCGAACGGCCAGGATGTAAAGATCCGCGGCACGGCCCATACGATCGCCGAGAAATATCTCCAGCTTGCGCGCGATGCGACCACGTCCGGCGACCACGTCACAGCCGAGAATCATTTCCAACACGCCGAGCACTATTTCCGCCTGATCGCAGCGGCGCAGGAACAGTTCCGCCAGCAGAACCCGTACTACCAGCCGCAGCAGGCGATGCCCGGCGCGGAAGCCAACAACGACGGTTCGTTTGAAGACGGCGACGAAGACGGTCAGCCGACGCAAGGCCAGCCGCAGCAGGGTCAGCCCATGCAGGGCGGCCAGCAGCCCAATTTCAATCAGCCGAACTACAACAACAATCAGCAGCCGAACTATCAGCCTCGCGAGCAGCCGCAACCGTCCTACGGCAGCCAGCAGCCGCAGCAACATCAGCCGCGGCAGCATCAGCCGAACTACAACAACAATCAGCAACCGAACTATCAGCCGCAACCGCAGCCAGCTACAACGGCCGAAAGCGACGCTGGCGGCCTGCCGTCGTTCATCACAGGCGGCCAGCAGCAGCCCGTGAGCTACGGCCAGAACGGTCACGACAACAATCAGAACGGCGACCGTTTCCCGCGCCACCGCCGGCGCCGTCATCGCGGTCCTGGCGGACCGCGCCCCGACATGCAGGGCGGCGCGCAGGACTTCCAGAGCGACAGTGGCTCCGATGGTCCGGCGAACTAAGCGGACAAATTTTGAATAGCGCGATGGCCGGGCAAACGCCCGGCCATTTCTTTATTGCTCGGGGTCTTACTGAGATTGTCGTGCGGCGCCGCCGGGCGACGGCGCGAGCACGGGCTTGAGCGAGGGCACCAGCACGCGCTTTTCGCGCCGGGCCGGAATGGCGCGATAGATCTGCTTCGTTGCTTCCACGATGTGCACACCGGCAAACGGCGCGGAGATCGTCGCACCTGTGCGCTCCCATGCCACCGCCGAGCGCAGAAACCAGCCGCGCGGGATCGGTGGAATATAGAGGGCTTCGTCCCAGGCGATCGGCGTGAACCACGCATCGCGCAAGAGCGCGGTGATCTGCGTCCGCGAATAAGGCCGGCCATGTCCAAACGGCGTCGTATCCATGCGGGCCCAGATGCCGCGCCGGTTCGGGATCACGGCAAGCAATTGTCCGCCGGACGACAGCACGCGCCAGACTTCGCGGAGCAGCGCCACCGGATCGTGTGACATCTCAAGCGAATGCACGAGCAGCACGCGGTCCACCGCGTTGTCCGGCAGCGGCAGTTCGAATTCATCGACCAGCGTCGCGAGCGATGGCCGCGTCGTCGGCCATTTCACCACACCTTGCGCCGCCGGCATGAATGCGAGACAGCGCTCGGCCTCCTCACGGAACAGGCCAAGATAAGGCGTCGGATAGCCAATGCCGAGCACGCGCTGCTCGCGCAGATCGGTCCAGCGCCTGCGGATACTGCGGCCGACGAAATGCCGCGCCACCGTGCCGAGACGCTGGCCATAGAAGTCCCGCAGATCGACGACGTCGATAGACATGCTGCAATCCTACCATGAACCCCTTACCTATTCCGTGCGTTCAAGATTTGGAGTTAACCATGCTACGGTCAGACCGCGACGAAACGAGGATACGAAATGGCCGCTGAGACCCATCTGTTCATGTGCTTGAAGGACAATTTCGGCGTGCTGCTGCACGACCCGGAAACCGGCGCGACCGCCGCGATCGATGCGCCGGAGGCGGCGCCGATCGAAGCCGCCCTCAAGGCCAAGGGTTGGAAACTGACCGACATCCTGGTGACGCACCACCACGCCGACCACACCGACGGCATTGTCGAGCTGAAGAACCGCTACAAGTGCCGCGTGGTCGCGCCGAAAGCCGAGGCGCAGAAAATTCCCGCCGTCGATGAGACCGTGAAGGAAGGCGACAAGGTCACGGTCGGAAAGCTCGTGGCCAATGTCATCGAGACGCCCGGCCACACCAGCGGCCACATCACCTACTGGTTCCACGCCGACAAGCTCGCCTTCGCGGGCGACACGCTGTTCTCGATCGGCTGTGGCCGTGTCATCGAAGGCACGCCGGAGATGATGTGGAATTCGCTGCTCAAGCTGCGCGATCTGCCGGGCGACACGCGCGTCTATTGCGGCCACGAATACACGCTCGCCAACATCAAGTTCGCGCAGACCATCGAGCCGGACAACAAGGCGCTTCAGGCGCGCGCCAAGCAGGCGGCCGAGCAGGTCGCCGCGGGCAAGATGACTGTCCCGACCACGATCGACGAGGAGAAAGCCGCGAACGTGTTTTTGCGCGCAGACGTGCCCGCGGTCGCGGCGACGGTGGGATTGTCAGGTAAGACCGCCGCTCAGGTGTTCACCGAGGTGCGCGCGCGGAAGAACAAGTTCTAACGGTTCACACAAACAAAAAGGGCGCAGCGGTTGCTGCGCCCTTTCGTATGTTTGAAACGAAAGATCAATCCTTTGCGCGCTCGACGTAGGAACCGTCTTCGGTCTGCACCACGATGCGCACGCCGATCCCGATGAACGGCGGCACGGCCGTGCGCACGCCGTTCGACAGCACCGCCGGCTTGTAGGACGACGATGCCGTCTGGCCCTTGGTCACCGGCTCGGTCTCGACGACTTCGAACGTCGCGCGCTGCGGAAGCTGAATCGAAACGACCTTGCCCTCGAACACCGAGAGCATCACCTTCATCTCGGGCTGGAGATAAGGCGCAGAGTCGCCGATTACGTCTTCCGGCACCTGAACCTGATCGTAGTTCTCGGTGTTCATGAAGTGATGGCCGTCGCCATCGCTGTAGAGATACTGGAACTCGCGGTCCTCGACGTGAGCGCGCTCGACCTGCTCGGTCGTCTTGTAGCGCTGCGAGGTCTTCACGCCGTCCGAGATGCGGCGCATGTCGATCTGCGTCGTCGGCGTGCCCTTGCCGGGATGAAAGCTGGTGGCGACGAGAACGGCATAGAGATGGCCGTCGACTTCGAGAATATTGCCCTTGCGGACGGAGCTAGCGATAACCTTCACAGGCGGTCTTCCTTGGGTGGCCGGATTGGAGGGGCGAAGGGCTGTCGCCCCTGCGATTTCGACCGCAACATACTGATCCTGCGGCCCGAAGCCAGCATTTTCCCGGCTGGCGTTAATTGGGCCCGCAAGCCCCAAAACAGCCGCTATAAGGCCGCTATGAGCGCCCCTTCCCCCTGGTGGGACCCGCATGTCTACGCTGACCGGAGGCCGTTTTTGCAGGCCCGTGGCCGCATCGTGGCCGCCCTACGGGACTGGTTTCGGGGCCAGGGTTTTGCCGAGGTCGAGACCCCGATCCTCCAAGTCTCGCCGGGGAATGAGACTCATCTGCATGCACTTTCGGCCGAGGTCGAGGCGCCGGACCAAACCCGCACGCGGCGCTATCTGCACACCTCTCCGGAATTCACCTGCAAGAAGCTCCTCGCTGCAGGCGAGACAAAAATCGTCACCTTCGCGCGCGCCTTCCGCAATCGCGAGCGCGGCCCGCTGCACCATCCGGAATTCACGATGCTGGAATGGTATCGCGCGAACGAGCGCTACGAGACGCTGATGGACGACTGCGCGGCACTGATCGCAGTGGCAGCGACTGCAGTGGGCAGCAAGACACTCACCTATCGCGACAGCAGCGCCGACGCTTTCGCAAAGCTGGAACGGCTTACACTTGCGGAAGCGTTCCGGAAATTCGCTGGTATCGATCTGATGGCGACCATGCCGAATGGAAATCCAGACGCAGCTCTGCTTGCAACAGCGGCGCAGGCGGCTGGCGTCCAGACCGCTGGCGACGACACCTGGTCCGACATCTTCAGCCGCGTGTTGGTCGAGCGCATCGAGAAGAACCTGGGCCACGGCCGCGCAACAATCCTGCTGGAATATCCCGCGCCAGAGGCTGCCCTCGCCCGCCCGGCGAAAGACCCCCGCGTCGCGGAACGATTCGAGCTTTATGCCTGCGGCGTCGAGCTTGCGAACGCTTTCGGCGAACTGACCGACGCCAAGGAACAACGCCGCCGCTTCGAGGAATCAATGGCGGAAAAGGAACGCCGCTACGGCGAGCGCTATCCGATCGATGCCGATTTTCTCGCGGCGCTCGAAAAAATGCCACCAGCGTCCGGCATTGCACTCGGCCTCGATCGGCTGGTGATGCTGGCAACCGGCGCGCCCAAGATCGAGAACGTGCTTTGGGCACCCGTCGCATGACGACAACAGGACGACTGCCAAGGATACTGCCATGAACGCAGCCCCGAAAACCTTGCGAACGCTGTCGGACCTCCGCGAAGCTGGGCTCACGACCGACGAACAACGCGCCGCGCTGGAGCGCGTCGCCGCGCAATACGCCGTCGCGATCACACCCGCGATGAACGAGTTGATCGACCGCAACGACGCGCACGATCCGATCGCAAGGCAATTCGTGCCGGACGCTGCCGAGCTAAAAACCACGCCGGACGAATTGTCTGATCCCATCGGCGACCACCCACACACCCCTGTCGAGGGCGTGGTGCATCGCTATCCCGATCGCGCACTGCTCAAGCTTACGCACGTCTGCGCGGTCTACTGCCGGTTCTGCTTCCGCCGCGAGATGATCGGCCCGGGCGCCAACGCGCTGACGCCGAAGCAACTCGACGCAGCGCTCGACTATGTCGCCGCACATCCGGAAATCTGGGAGATCATTCTCACCGGCGGCGATCCGCTGGTGCTGTCGCCGCGGCGGCTGCGCACCGTCGTGTCACGCCTCGCAGAGATCGAGCACGTGAAGGTCGTCCGCATTCACACGCGCGTACCGGTCGCCGATCCCGAGCGCGTCACGCCGGAGTTGGTTCGCGCGCTGAAGGCCAAGGGCAAAGCAACCTACGTCGTGCTGCACGCCAACCACGCGCGTGAGATGACCGGTGCGGCGCGCGAAGCATGCGCGCGCTTCGTCGATGCCGGCATTCCGATGCTAAGTCAGTCCGTGCTCCTGAAGGACATTAACGACGACCCGAAAACGCTCGGCGCTTTGATGCGCGCCTTCGTTGAGTGCCGCATCAAGCCGTATTACCTGCACCACGGCGATCTCGCGCCGGGCACCTCGCACCTGCGCACCACCATCGCCGAAGGCCAGGCGCTGATGCGCGGCCTGCGAGGGCGCTATTCCGGCCTTTGCCAGCCGACCTATGTGCTCGACATTCCAGGCGGCCACGGCAAATCGCCGATCGGACCGAACTATCTGACGTGCGACGGCACCGACAGCTATCGCGTCGAGGACTTCAACGGAGCGCTGCATTGCTATCCGCCCAAGCCTTAGCGGTCCAAGCCTTGACCGCCGAAGAGGTAATCCGTTTCCTCGATCTCAAGCCGCACCCGGAAGGCGGGCACTATCGCGAGACGTTCCGCGACAGCCGCACCATCGACGGCACGCGCTCCGCCTCGACTGCGATCTACTTTCTGCTCGCGCGAGGCGAGCGCTCGCATTGGCATCGGGTCGATGCGGTCGAGACCTGGCACTGGCACGCAGGTGCAACGCTGCTGCTCCACATCAACGCAGGCCACGGCACGCAGACCATCCGGCTTGGACAAGACCTCGCCAACGGCGAGCGGCCGCAGGGGATCGTCCCCACCCATGCCTGGCAGGCGGCCGAATCCACCGGGGACTGGACCCTGGTCGGCTGCACGGTCGCCCCAGGCTTCGAGTTTTCCGGCTTCGAACTGGCCCCGAAGGGCTGGAATCCGCCCTGATTGTTGCCGGGCGGTGACTCGGCCCCCGAAACTGTTGCCAACATGCGCGGCCCGGGATGCGGCGATCCCCGATTATGCTAGGTGTCATAACGGGTTGAGCGGCCGCGAAGCAGGCCGCGCGGGTGGTTGCGTCGATGGCCGAAGTGACAACAAAAATGCGGGCCGGAGTTTGCGCGGCGTTGCTGAGCGGGACCGCGCTGGTGTCGCCGCTTGCGGCGATCCTCCTGAGCACCCCTGCCCTCGCCGATTGCTCGCCGGCATCCGGCAACGTGAACTGCACTGGCACGACCACCAACTATAACGCCGGCACCCAGACCAACCTGAATGTCACGGTGCAACCCGGCGCGACCGTCATCGGCACGAATGGCACCGAGGCCATCCGGATACAGAACAGCAGCGGCGTCACCGGCAACACTCTGACCAACAACGGCACCATCGACGGCTTGGTGACGATCCTGAGTGTCAACCCCGGCACCGACACGTTCACCAACAACGGCATCCTGAAGATCACCGATCCGAATACGAACCTGACGTCGCATTCGATGTTTGGTGCCACTTTCGTGCAGAGCACGAGCGGCACGTTCATGGCGCGCGTGGATGCGAACGGCTTCAACGACAACATCCTAACGTTCGATGCGAATATCCGGGGCAAGCTCGTCGTCGTGGTCCAGCCGGGCATCTACGCGACACCGCTGACGTATACGATGGTGACGACGCTCAACAGCCTGACCGGGCAGTTCGATAGCGTGACGTCGTCATCGCCATTCTTCAGCGTGACGCAGAGCGTGGCCTGCGGCTGTATCGACGTCACGCTGGACCGCATTGCGTTCAACGCGGTGCCAAACCAGACACCCAACCAGAAGACGATCGGCAACATTCTCGAGGCGGGTTATTCGAGTTCGCTCGATCCGACGAGCCGCGTCGGCACGTTCTACTCCAACCTGCTTGCTGCAACGTCGATCACGGCGCTCGACCAGCTCTCCGGCCAGGGTGTATCGGCATCGCAGAGCGCTGCCATCGGCGCAGGCTCCCAGTTCAACACCACCATGTTCGGCCAAGGGCTGAACGGCGAGAGCAACGTCAACAGCGTCGTTTTCGATCCGGCGCCGCTGCAATACGCGCCCACGCGCAAGCCGCGCGGCTCGGAAGCCTTCGCCGCGATGCCGACCAAGGCTCGGCCGCTTGCCGAGCAGCCGGGCCGCTGGCGCGTCTGGACCGCGGGCTTCGGCTCGGACAGCCGGCTGAACGGCGACGCCGCGGCCGGCATCGTGAGCCAGAAGTCGCGCACCTATGGCGGCGTGATCGGCGTGGACCACCAGGTCGCCAGAGACCTGCTGATCGGCGTCGCGGCGGGCGGCAGCGAGACGAATTTCTCGGCGTCCGACCTCGCCACCTCGGGCCGCACGACCGGCGGCCATGTCGGTCTTTATGCGGTGAAGACCTGGAGCGCGTTCTACACCGCCGCTTCCTTCAGCTACGCGCGCTTCGACACGTCGACAACGCGCACCATCACCGGCATCGGCACCACGGAGACCGCGACTGGCGGCTTCGCCAGCGATCTGTTCGGCGGCCGTGTCGAGCTCGGCTGGAAGCAGGCCTATCGCGGCTTCATCGTCACGCCGTTTGTAGCGGTCGAGCCCTCAACGCTGCGGCAGCGCGGCTTCACCGAAAACAGCGTACAGGTGGGCGGCGCTCCGGGCTTGCTCGGCCTCACCTTCGCGTCCAAAACCACCACCTCGCTGCCGACCTTCGTCGGCGCGCAGTTCGACACGCGCTATTCGTTAGCCAACGGCTGGATGTTGTCGCCGTTCGCGCGCCTATCGTGGGTGCACGAGTTCCGGCCCGACCGTCAGGTCTCGGCGTCATTCATCACATTGCCGACAGCCGCGTTCACCGTCGACGGCGCGCGCGCCGCAAGCGACTCGGCGCGCCTCGATGCTGGCGCGAAGCTCACAATGCTGCCCGGCAAGTCGCTGTTCGCCAACTTCACCGGCGAGTGGTCCGGCCGCGGCCAGACTTACGCCGCCGCAGGTGGCTTCCGCGCCGCCTGGTAAGTCGCGTCAGCTTTCAAGCGAAATACTGGCCGCCGTTCGCCGTGACCGTCGAACCGGTGATCAGTCCTGCCTCGTCAGAGGCCAGGAACACCACGATGCGCGCGATCTCCTCCGGCTCGCCGAGCCGGCCGATCGGAATCTGCGGCAGGATGTTTTTCTCCAGCACGTCCTTGGGCACCGCCTGCACCATCTCGGTGTTGATATAGCCCGGCGCGATCGCGTTCACCGTTATGCCGGCGCGTGCGCCCTCCTGTGCCAGCGCCTTGGTGAATCCGATCTCTCCGGCCTTCGCGGCGGAGTAGTTGGTCTGGCCCATCTGGCCCTTCTGACCGTTGATGGACGAGACATTGACGATGCGGCCGAACTTGCGCTCGCGCATGCCCTCAATCACCGGCCGGCACATGTTGAACAGCGAGCCGAGGTTGGTGTCGATGACCTGCTTCCACTGCTCCGGCTTCATGCGGTGGAGCATCGTGTCGCGCGTGATTCCGGCGTTGTTGACCAGCACCTCGACCGGACCGAGATCGGTTTCGACCTGCTTAAGCCCAGCGGTGCAGGCATCAAAGGAGGATACGTCCCATTTATAGACATTGATGCCGGTTTCGGACTTGAACTTCTGCGCAGCTTCGTCATTTCCGGCGTAGTTGGCGGCAACCTTGTAACCCGCCGCTTTCAGCGCCTTCGAGATCGCAGCACCGATACCGCGTGTGCCGCCGGTGACCACCGCTACGCGAGACATTCAATCCTCCTAAAATTTCTTCGAAGAATCCTCTCAACAATTGACAGCTTAAAGACGGAAATGGCCGACACAAGTTTCCCCGTGTCAGCCATTCGTCGCAGCTTTTGCAGTGCGAAAGGAGACGGAGCTTAGCGCTCCACGCACATAGCAATGCCCATGCCACCGCCGATGCAAAGCGTGGCAAGGCCTTTCTTCGAATTCCGCTTCTGCATCTCGAACAGCAGCGTGGTCAGCACGCGCGCGCCGGAGGCACCGATCGGATGACCGATCGCGATCGCGCCGCCGTTGACGTTGACCTTGTCGGTGTCCCAGCCGAGATCCTTGTTCACGGCACAGGCCTGCGCGGCGAAGGCCTCGTTGGCTTCGATCAGATCGAGATCGTCGACCTTCCAGCCCGCCTTCTGAAGCGCGGCGCGCGACGCCGGGATCGGACCCGAACCCATGATCGCCGGATCGACGCCCGCATGCGCCCACGACACGATGCGCGCGAGCGGCGTCTTGCCGAGCCGAGCGGCTTCGCTTGCCTTCATCAGCACCACGGCGGCAGCGCCGTCGTTGATGCCCGAGGCGTTCGCCGCAGTGACGGAGCCTTCCTTGTCGAAGGCGGGCCGAAGCTTCGAGATCGAGTCGAGCGTGACGCCGGCCTTGGGATATTCGTCGGTGTCGACGACCACGTCACCCTTGCGGCCCTTGATCGTGACCGGCGCGATCTCGTCCTTGAACTTGCCGGCCTTCATCGCGGCTTCGGCCTTGTTCTGCGATTTCACCGCGAACTCGTCCTGCTGCTGGCGGGTGATCTGCCACTTCTTGGCGACGTTCTCGGCCGTGGTGCCCATGTGATAGCCGTTGAAGGCGTCCCACAGGCCGTCCTTGATCATGGTGTCGACCATCGCGTAGTCGCCCATTTTCACGCCATTGCGCAGGTGCGCCGCGTGCGGGGCCATGCTCATCGATTCCTGGCCGCCGGCCACCACGATGTTGCTGTCGCCGTTGAGGATCGCCTGATAGCCGAGCGCCACCGCCCGCAGGCCGGAGCCGCAGAGCTGGTTCACGCCCCAGGCCGGGCTTTCGACCGGGATGCCGGCTGCGATGGAGGCCTGACGGGCGGGGTTCTGACCCTGACCTGCGGTCAGGATCTGCCCCATGATGACCTCAGAAACCTGCTGGCCCTCGACCCCGGCGCGCTTCAGCGCCTCCTGGATCGCGACCCTGCCGAGCTCATGGGCCGGAAGGGCCGAAAGAGAGCCGTTGAACGAGCCGACCGGCGTACGGGCCGCACTCACGATGACGATGTCGTCTTTCATCCGAAATCTCCCACTGTCCCGTCAGGGACTTCGATAGCCGGTCAAGCCCTGCACTGTCCATATGATCGCGAGGCCATCGCATCGCAAGAACTGCGCTCGAACGGGACCGTTTTCGGTCGACTTTTCAGGGCACAGGGCCGGATTGGCATTGCACAAAGAGGTGGCCCGCTGCCGGGAAACCGCTTAGCCTTGTCCGATCGGGTGGGACAGACCCAGCGACCAGCGGGGCTATGCGACATGGCAAAATCGGAAGAACCGATCACGATAAAAAAATACGCGAACCGGCGGCTCTACAACACGGGCACGAGCACCTACGTCACGCTCGAGGACCTCGCGGCAATGGTCAAGAATGGCGAAGATTTCGTCGTTTATGACGCCAAGACGAACGAGGACATCACCCGTTCGGTTCTCACGCAGATCATCTTCGAGCAGGAAAACAAGGAAGGCGGGCAGAACCTCCTCCCGATCAATTTCCTGCGCCAGCTCATCCGCTTCTACGGCGACAGCATGCAGATGATGGTGCCGCGCTATCTGGAGGTGTCGATCGACTCCCTGACCAAGGAACAGGAAAAGTTCCGCCAGCAGGTGTCGCAGGCGTTCGGCATGGGCGGCTTCGGCGGGATCGAGGATCAGGTCCGCCGCAACATGGAAATGTTCGAGCGCACCTTCGCGATGTTCGCGCCATTCGCACGCGGCCAGAACGCGGCGGGCGCGCCGGCCTCCGGAAGCAGCAGCGAAAGCGACAAGCCCTCCGAGAAGCCGTCGGACGACATCGACAATCTCAAGCGTCAGATGGAAGAGATGCAGAAGCGGCTCGACCGCTTGGGCAACAAGGACTAGCTGCGGTCAGGTCCGCACTGATTTGCGGCGATCGACCCGCACCGGCATACCCCACGGCCGCTCGATCGAAGCGAGCCCGATCAGCTTGCCTTGCAGATAGTCGCAGCCCCACTCCTGGAGCTGCCGGGCCGATTCTTCGTCCTGAACCCATTCGGCCACGGTCTTGAGACCGAGCCGCTGGGCGAGTTCGATCAGCGTACGCACGAAGGCCTGATCGTCGTCCGATCGCATCAGATTCTGCACATAAGCGCCGTCGATCTTGATGATGTCGACGCCGAGCCTGCGCAGGTTGCGGAACGAGGTGTAACCCGCACCGAAATCGTCGATCGCGATCCGGCAGCCGAGATCCTTCACGCGGGCAACGAAGCCGCGGGTCTCGTCCACGTCGTGGATTGCGGTCATCTCGGTGATTTCGACGGTAAGACGCTCCGCCACGCCGCTGTGAGCGCGGAGCGACGCGCCGAGCGCGGACCACCAGTCCGGATCGGTGGTCGAGGCCGGCGAGACGTTGACGCTGGCGTGGAGCGCAGGCACCGCGACCATCTCGCTGATCAGAAGCTCCAGCACGCGGTGATCAAGGAGGCGCACGAGGCCGAGCCGTTCCGCCACCGGAATCACCTCGCCCGCATGGATCAGCGAGCCGTCGGCGCGGCGGATGCGCATCAGACACTCATAGAACGTGTTCTGACGGGTCGCAGCGTCCACCACCGGCTCGAAAGCCAGCAGGATGCGGCGCTCGTTCAGCGCGTCGACGATCTCGTCGGCCGAGCGGACGTTTTCCTTGCGGAGCGCGTCGCGCTCGATATTCGGACGATAGACCTGGTACCAGCCCTGACGCTTGGCCTTGGCCGCGATCAGCGTCTCTTGCGCGCGCGTGATGATCTCGTGAACCGTACGTGCGTGGCGCGGGGCGGTGACGCCGCCGATGGTCACGGTGATCGCAACCGGACCCGCCGCGGTGCGGACCACGTCATCGCGGGCGCCGGCGAGCAGACGCTCTGCCGCCTTCTCCATGTCCTCGGGCGTGCAGTTGTTGAGGATCACGGCGAACTTGTTGCCGGAGAAACGGCCGAGTTGATCGCCGCCACGCATTTTTGCGCGCAGGCGCTTGGCGATAGCCCCGATCACCTCATCGGCGACGTCGAAACCGTAAGCTTCATTGAGACGGGCGAGATTGTCGATCGCGATCAGCATGAAGCCGCAGGAGCCGCGCTGCTTGGTCGTCTCGGCGAGAGTGGCCTCCAGCACCTCCGTGAGATGCCAGCGGTTCATTTCGCCGGTCAGCGCGTCGAAACGCGAGAGATAGGTGAGCTTCTCTTCCTGCTCGTGGCGCTCGTTGATGACGCGAACGACACCGTGCGCGCGCGCCGGACCGCCGCGCGAGTCCGCGAACCAGCGGCCGGTGTCCTCGATCCAAAGCTTGCGGTCGGAGCCGTCCGGGCTAATCGAATACTGGATCTGATACGGCACGCCTTGGCCGTCATCGCGGCGCGCGGACTTCATCACCGCATCGAAACGAGTCAGCGTTTTGTCGGAGCCGGCGAGCTTTGCGAAGGAGCGGCCTGTCGCAATCGTCGCAGGATCGCGGACCATCAGAATTTCGGCGGCGTTGGCGCCCCACGCGATCGCATCGGTGACGATTGTCCACTCGTACGGGACTTCGCCGATCGACGTCATGATGTCGGACGGATCGAATGACGCAGATGCACGGCGCGGTGCTGGTGTCGGTGCAGCAACAGGCGGCGTGGTCGCGAACACATTGGCAGCGGGATCGGTCGAGAACACCGGCGCGTGCGCGGCAGGTGCGCTTGCCGGAGCAGGCCGCGCGAACACGTCCGGCTCTGCGCCGGTCTCGGACGGTTTGATGGGCGCGCGATCTCGGGTCACTACGTACAGAACCTTTTTGGGAAAGCAGCGTTGCCCCAAAGCGTGACAGCGCTGCCGATAGTGGATCGAAAGCTACTGGAAAACCTTAAATAAACGGCAAAACGCCGCTTCAAATCGCTACCATTCATTCGGCATGCTGCTTGCGATGTCCCTTGTTGCGGGACTCGCTTGTCCCGCGATGAGACAGAGGCAGACGATGACGGAAGGAAGTGATTTACCATCTTCGGAGAGCCGCGCGCTCACCGTGATCGCGCAGCCCGAGCCCGCGAACGACAATCGTCCGCATCGTCAGACGCGCCGCGTCGCCGCATTCCTCACGCAGGTGATCGCGAACGCGCGTCAGGTTCCACAGACTTGCGAGAAGCGCCGCGCCGAACCGAATGAAGTGATCGCGGCATACCGCGAGACAATGGCAAAGATTCAGAAGCTGAACTCGCAGGCGTCTTAATAGCCGAGCGCACAGCCGTCCTTGCGCGGCTCCGAGCCCCCGATCAGAACACCGCGATCCCAGTCGATCTTGATGGCCTGCGCGCCGCCCCACGGCGACGGCTCGACGGCAACCTCGTGGCCCCGCGCCTTCAGCCCTTCGACCGTCGCCGCCGGAATGCCGCGCTCGACCAGCGTGACATTGCCCTCATAGAACGCGCGCGGCATATCCATCGCCGCCTGCACATCCATGCCGTAATCGATCATGTTGAGGACCATCTGCGTGTGGCCCATCGGCTGGTAGTGCGCGCCCATCACGCCAAAGGTGACGTCGCAGCGGCCGTTTTTCATCGCGAGCGCCGGGATGATCGTGTGCATCGGGCGCTTGCTCGGGCCGAGCGCGTTCGGGTGATCGGGCTCAAGCCGGAAGCCCGAGCCGCGGTTGTTGAACATCACGCCGGTCTTCTCGGTGCAGATGCCTGAGCCGAAGCTCGAATAGAGCGAGTTGATGAGCGAGCAGGCGCGGCGATCCTTGTCGACCACGGTGAGATAGACCGTGTCGCCGCCAGGCGTCGGATGCGGCGGCAGCGGCACACGCTTGGTCTTGTCGATCTTCGCGGCGAGCGTTTTCGCGAACGCCTTGTCGATCAGCTTCTCGACCGGCACGCGCATGAACGACGGCTCGGCGATGTGCGTATCGCGCACCGCGAAGGCGAGGCGCGCGGCTTCGAGCTGAAGATGGAAGCGATCCGGACCGACCGGATCGAGCGACTTCATGTCGAAGTTCTCGAGGATGTTCACAAGCACGAGCGCGGTGAGACCCTGCCCGTTCGGCGGCAGCTCGACCAGGTCGAGACCGCGATAATTGGTCGAGATCGGAGCCTGTGCCTCGCCGCGATGGTTCGCGAAGTCGTCGAGCGAAAGCACTGAGCCACGCTCGTTCAGCGTCGCGACCATGTCCTCGGCGACCGGACCCTCGTAGAAGGCGCGCGGGCCGTCTTTCGCGATCGTCTTCAAGGTCGCAGCGAGCGCAGGCAGCTTGATGACGTCGCCTTCCGCCGGAGCTTGCCCATTGAGCAGGTAATGGCGCGTGGCGCCCGCGCTGTTGCCGAGCTTGGCGATTTGCTTGGCCCAGTCAAAGCCGACGCGCGGCGCAATCGGAAATCCGTTCTCGGCGTAGTTGATCGCAGGCGCAAGCACGCGGTCGAGCGACCACGTGCCGCGTGCTTTCAGGATCGAGCCCCAGGCTTCGATCGCGCCGGGCACGTTCACGGCGAACGGCGACGTGGCCGGGATCGAGGTCATGCCCTTGTCGAGCAGCGCCTGCGTCGAGGAATTCGCGCCGGAGCGGCCGCAGCCGTTGTAGCCCCACACCGGCTTGCCGGGCTCGGCGATCAGCGTAAAGCAGTCGCCGCCGATGCCGGTCATGTGCGGTTCGATCACGCAGAGCACGGCAACAGCGGAGATCGCGGCATCGACCGCGTTGCCGCCCGCGCGCAGCACGTCGATGGCCGTCAGCGTCGCGAGCGGATGCGAGGTCGCAGCCATCCCGTTTTGGGCAATGACCGGCGAACGGCCCGGAAAATGGAAATCGCGTGCCATGAGAGAGCCCGGCGCTGGAAGGAATAGGCTTAAGAGACCGCTTCGACCTTCTCGATGGTCATGTCGCGCTGCGCGGTGCGCAGCGTCACCGTGAAGCCGGCGAGCACGTCCACGACGCTGATCATCATGAGAATGAAGAAGGTCGATGTGCCGGCCTGACGGACCAGCAGGAACTCGACGAGCATCGCCACGAACAGGACCATCGACAGGATGTGGTCCACGATCGAGCGAATGCCGATGCGCGTCGCCTTGAGGATCTCAAGCGGCAGCAGAAGGATCGCGAGGATGATGAGGATGTCGGCGGATGACACCACCCAGTCGGCGCTGGAGACGAGGTGGAACGAAGCCACCTTGTCGGTCCAGTTCAGGCCCGGCATCAGGAACGCGATCATGTTGTAGATCGCGAACGGAATGACCAGCAGCGGAAAGCCGATCAGATACATCGCCGGGGCTCCTCGGGGTGGGGCTCAGAGCCCCGCCCGCGCGCTCAGTGCTTAGGCCTCGGTCTTCGCCTTGAGCACGGCCCGGCCCTTGTACATGCCGGTCTTGAGGTCGATGTGGTGCGGACGGCGGAGCTCGCCCGAGTCCTTGTCCTCAACGTAGGACGGCTGCTTCAGCGCATCGGCCGAACGGCGCATGCCGCGGCGGGACGGGCTGGTTTTTTTCTTTGGCACCGCCATGGCGGCATCTCCTGCAAACTGGGGCGCTCAAAGCGCCGAAGGGTCAATTTCGTCGGGAAGCCGGGCTTATAGAGGAAGCGGTCCCACAAGGCTAGAGGGTCCGTTTCGGCCGGATGCAGGCGTCGATAGAGGGTGAACGGGCCGCCCGAACCTGCAAAGTGGCGGCTTTCCGGCGGACCGCAGGACCGGGCTGTTTGGCGCTTCGGCGGATCGGATTGGGCAGAACAGCCGCCAGAATGGCCGCTTCCTGGGCGTTCAGGCTCCGCGCCGGCTTGCCGAAGGCGCGTTTGGCGCCCTCTTCGGCCCCGAACACCCCGCCAGGACCCCATTCGGCGATGTTCAGATAGATCTCCAGCACCCGCCGCTTGGGCAGCACCAGATCGATCCAGAGCGCGAGCGGCGCCTCCAGCGCCTTCCGCACGAAACTGCGCCGCGGCCACAGGAACAGGTTCTTGGCGACCTGCTGAGTGATGGTCGAGCCGCCGCGCACCTCGGAAATGTCGTCGGCCTCGTCCATCGCGTCCTGCAGGCCCTGCCAGTCGATGCCCGAATGGGTGCAGAATCGCGCATCCTCGGAGCCGATCACGGTGAGCGGCAGAACCGGCGCAATCTGCTCCATCGGCACCCAGGTCTGCATCACGGGCGCGCCCTTGATCCACCGCCAGACCATCAGCGTCGAAACCGGATCGGTGAAACGATAGATCACCGTCAGCGCATAGGGCAGCAGCAGGATCGCGAGCACCAACACGACCATCCCGCGCAGGATCGTGGCGGTCATCGAGCGGCGCGGACGCTGTGTGGCGCTTGTCATCGCAGCCGAGTTAAGCACAATTCATCCCATGGTTTGGCTGATGTCCCGCGCGGCACGTCGCATCAGCGGTCAATACAACGGCCCGAGCCTTATCCCTGTTCCCTAATCTCTGTTCCGGCCGCAAACGGACATCCTGAATGGCGCGCAAGCCCGTTTCGAAATTCACGATCGTCCGGATCGGCCGCGGACATCCCCGGCTGCTGATTTCGATTGTGCTTGGCGTGATTGCCTATGCGGTGTTGACCGCAGCGACGGGACAACTGCCGCTGATCACGAGGATGCTCCTCGCCTGGGATATCGGCGTGCTGATCTACCTCGCCCTTGTGCTTGCCATGATGGCGCAGTCGCCGTGGAGCGAGATCGCCAACCGCGCCGACGCCCAGGACGAAGGCGCATTCGCCATCTTCATCCTCACCGTCTTCGCCGGCATGGCGAGCCTTGCTGCGATCTTCGCCGAGCTTGCCGGCGCGGACAAAGCCGGCGCGAACTATGTCCTCGACGTCGCGTTCGGCATCTCCACCGTTGTGATCTCGTGGATCTTCATCCACACGATCTTTGCGGTTCACTACGCTCACGAATATTACCGCGACGCCGATTGCGCAGGCGGGCTCAAGTTCCCGGACGACGATAAGCCGGATTACTGGGACTTCATGTATTTCGCATTCGTGCTCGGGATGACATTCCAGGTGTCCGACGTCGCCATCACAGCGAAATGGCTCCGCCGCGTCGCGGTGATTCACGGTATCCTGTCGTTCTTCTACGCCACCGCCGTGGTCGCGCTGACCGTGAACCTCGCGGCCAACTTCATGCAGAAATAATCGGCACGCAATCATGACCGCCATCCTGCAAACCGTCATGCTGCTGGTCGTCGTGATGGTCGTCATCGCGATGCTGGCGCAGCGGCTCAAGATTGCACCGTCGATCCTGCTGGTCGTCGCCGGCATCGGGCTCGCGTTCATTCCCGGCCTGCCGCCCATCGAGCTCGCGCCGGAGGTTGTGCTGCTCGTGATCCTGCCGCCGCTGATCTATTCCGCCGGCGTGTCGATGAGCTGGCGCGAGTTCAAGTTCAACCTGCGGCCGATCTTCCTGCTCGCCTTCGGCTGCGTGATCTTCACCACCTGCGCGGTCGCCGCCGCCCTGCATTACCTGCTCGGCTGGCATTGGGCCGTTGCGTTCATCGTCGGCGCCATCGTCGCACCGCCGGATGTCGTGGCGCCGCTCGCAATCGCGCGGCGGCTGAACCTGCCGCATCGCCTTGTCGTGGTGCTCGAAGGCGAAGGGCTCGCAAACGACGCGACAGCGCTCATCCTCTATCGCTTCGCGGTCGCAGCCGTTGCGACCGGCGCGTTCTCGTTCCCGCAAGCGGTCGGCACATTCTCGGCGATTGTCGTGGGCGAGATCATCTGGGGCATCGGTGTCGGCTGGCTGAGCTTGCGGCTGCGCCAATGGGCGCAGAGCCCGCGTGTCGAGATCACGCTGTCGCTGATGACGCCATACTTCGCCTACTGGATTCCGGAGCACATCGGCGGCTCGGGCGTGCTCGCGACTGTGGCGTGCGGACTCTATGTGAGCTGGAACGGCCCGCTGCTGATTTCATCCGCGACGCGCCTGCAAGGCATCTTCTTCTGGGATCTGATCATCTATCTGATCGAAGGCTTCGTGTTCCTGCTCACCGGGCTGCAAGCGCGCACGCTGATCGAGAAGACCCATTCGTTCTCGATCAAGGAGTTGCTGGTTGCGACCGCGATCACCACCGTCATCATCATCCTGGCACGCTTCGTCTGGATGTTCCCCGCGGTCTATCTGCCGCGCCATCTGAGTGCGAAGCTGCGCAAGCGTGATCCTTCGCCGCCGTGGACCTGGACCTTTGTTCTGGCCTTCACCGGCGTGCGCGGCGTCGTCTCGCTCGCCGCGGCGCTGGCAATCCCGCTGACGATCGCGAGCGGCGCGCCGTTTCCCCAGCGCGACACCATCCTGTTCATCGCCTTCGGCGTCATCATCGTCACGCTGGTCGGACAGGGACTGATGCTGCCGAGCGTGATCCGCTGGCTCGGCGTCGCCAACGAAGGACGCGCGGAGCAGAAGCGTCACCACGAAGCCGAACTCCGCGTTCGCGGCGAAGCGATCCAGTTCGCATGGGACCAACTCGAGGAGATCGCCAAGGAGCGCAAGCTCGACAAGCCCACGATCGAATATCTCAAGCTGCGCCATGACCATCGCATGCGCCAACTTCCGAAGGACATGGGCAAGGGACTGGAATCGATCAAGCTCAACAACAACTTGCGCATGGAATTGATCGCGGCGGAACGCGAGTTTCTCTACCGCATGCTGCAAGAGGGCAAGATCACCGACGAGTCGCGGCGGCGATTGGAACGCGAGCTCGATCTGGAGGAAGCGACGATCCTGTCGAAGCGCGAGAGCGAGATTCCGCTTTAGGCAAGCTTTGTTTGTAGGCAAGGCTCCGCTGGCCGGGGCTTTGTTTTCGGACGCCCGGCGCGCCCGTCTCTGTTTTCCTTCTCCCCATTTTGAGGGGAGTGGAGCGCCGAGAGGCGCCTCGGGGACCTTCGCTAGAGATCCCCTTAGACCGCTTGGTGAGGGCGGTCTGTGCGTCTGGTGAGGACGCACGAGCTTCTTGCGAAGCCCTGCGCCTCCCGACGCTCCACCGAGATGCCGTTGTCGGGCATCCCACCCTGCCCCGTCATCAAACGCCGCGATCGACGACGCCCTCAACGAGCAGGGCAACAAAAGAATATAATCCTTGGGAATAAAGTCAAGGGCCGGTCGTTGAAGGTGATTGGATAGGCCACTTTCAGCGTAAAACTCCGCTGTCATCCCCGCGAAAGCGGGGATGACAGCGGAGATTGTCGCGATAATTCCTGAGCGCGAAAGCGCGCGAATGTTCACCGCGCGCGGTTGACCAGCACAAGCCCGAGCGCGACGAGCGCAACCGCGACAAGGAACGCAGGCGATAACGGCTCGCCAAGAACGATGTGGCCCGCGGCGACGCCGAACAGCGGCGTGAGGAACGTAAAGGCCGAAAGACGGCTCGCGGAAAATGCTGCGATCAGCGCGAACCAGGAGATGTAGGTGAGGCCGACGACGAGCGTCTGATACGTCAGCGAGCCGACCGCGACCGGCGAAAGCGATGACGGCCACGGCTCACCGAACATCACCGCCGCAAGTCCCGTAATCGGCACGCAGATCACGGTCTGATAGAGCAGCGTCTTCTCAGGCGCGATGCGCTGGAGCGAACTGCCCTTCATGACAAGCGTGGTCGCCGCCCAGGTGACAGCCGCACCGATCATCATGACATCGCCGAACAGTTGGTGCGGGTCAGACGATGGCGCGGGCACGCCGAACGCGATCAGCATGCCGGCAAAGGAGAGCAGCAAGCCGATCCACTGCATCACGCCAAAGCGATCACCCGGCAGGAACAGGCGCGCGCCGATCACGACAAAGAATGGCGCGAGATAGATGAACAGCACCGCGCGCGACGCCGTCGTGTAGAGCAATCCGCGATAAATGAAGAGAAACTCGGCACCAAAGAGAACACCTGCGACGACGCCGGGAATGAGCGTACCGTCGCGAGCCGTGATCCGCAGGCCGCGCATCCACATCCACAGCAACACGATCAGCGTCGCAAGCGCAGTGCGGATCGTGCATTGCACGAGCGGCGCAACCTCGGGCAGCGCGAGCTTGACCGCGACCTGATTGAAGCCCCAGGTGAAGCAAAGGAAGACAATGAGCGCCATCGCGCCGACGTCGAGCGGACGCGAATGATGCGCAGGGGCTTCCGGCATTTACGGGATCATTTTTTGCAGCAATGGGCGCAGACGCCGGTGATTTCGATCACCGGGGCCTTGGGCGTGAAGCCCGCAGCACGCGCGGCGGATTTCAATTGATCGGCGACGGCGGACGACGACGCCTCGCCGACCTCGCCACAGCATTCACAGAGGAGAAACACGACAAGTTCTTCGCTCGCGTGTCCGCCGACGCAGGCGACGAAGGCGTTGCGGCTCTCGATGCGATGCACGAAGCCGTTCTCGCGCAGGAAATCGAGCGCGCGATAGACCGTGATCGGTGCCGGCCGCGCGCCGCCATCCGCGGCGCTGCGCTCGATGATCTCGTAAGCGCCGAGCGGCTTGTGACTTTCGAGCAGAACCTCCAGCACGCGGCGGCGAATCGGCGTCAGCCGCTGCGAGCGCTCCGCGCAGCGGCACTCGGCGTGCTCCAGGGCATCCGCCGTGCAACGCTGATGGTCGTGACCCGGTGCGTGGAAGATCGGTTGTGACATTGTTTCATCAAGATAGGCTGCCCGTGGGCGGAATGCAGCCTCGGTCCGCCCCCCAGAAAGATATTGCAATGCAGCAATACAATCGCCACTTTCTGGGTATCGAGTCCTGAGCTTCGCTCCGGGGCGGCATCACCTTCGAATTTAAAAGGTATTTCAGATGCTTAAAGGAAAAACAGCGGTCGTCACGGGTTCCACCTCAGGCATCGGTCTGGGCATCGCCAAGGCACTGGCGGGTGACGGCGCCAACATCGTCATCAACGGTTTCGGCGCGGCCGCCGACATCGAAAAGGAGCGCGCGGGGCTCGAGAAGGATTTCAAGGTGAAGGCGACCTACTCGCCCGCCGACATGACGAAGCCGGCGGAAATCGCCGAGATGATCAAGACGGCCGAAAAGACCTTCGGCTCGGTCGACGTGCTGGTGAACAACGCCGGCATCCAGCACGTCGCGCCGATCGAAGAATTCCCGATCGAGAAGTGGGACATGATCCTCGCGATCAACCTGATGGCCGCGTTCCAC
This sequence comes from Pseudomonadota bacterium, assembly GCA_040756555.1. Lineage (GTDB taxonomy): Bacteria > Pseudomonadota > Alphaproteobacteria > Rhizobiales > Xanthobacteraceae > Z2-YC6860. The sequence continues at coordinate 243,635 of JBFLYS010000003.1, forward strand.
ACCATCCGCACGGCGGTGCCCGGCATGAAGGCGCGCAAGTGGGGCCGCATCATCAACACCGCGTCGGCGCACTCGCTGGTCGCCTCGCCATTCAAGGCGGCCTACGTCACCGCGAAGCACGGCCTTGCGGGCCTGACGAAGACAGTCGCGCTTGAAGTCGCGACCTTCGGCATCACCGCGAACTGCATCTCACCCGGCTACGTCTGGACGCCGCTGGTCGAGAAGCAGATCCCCGATACGATGAAGGCGCGCAACATGACCGAGGAGCAGGTCAAGCGCGACGTGCTGCTTTTGGCGCAACCGACCAAGCAGTTCGTCACCGTCGAGCAGGTCGCCTCGCTCGCGCTTTATCTGACATCGGATGCGGCGGCGAACATCACCGGCGCGAACCTTTCCATCGACGGCGGCTGGACGGCGCAGTGAGCAACGGGAACACCTCGCTCAGCAAAATGCTCGACCCGTGGCGGGCGGCCTGGCGCCGCCGCCGCGAGATCGCACGCGAGCGAGCGCCCAAGCCGATGCCCAAACATGCGCCGCCGACGGCGACGAAACGCGTCAGCCTCGCCCTGCAAGGCGGCGGCGCGCATGGCGCGTTCACCTGGGGCGTGCTCGATTACATCCTCGAAGACGGGCGGCTTGCAATCGACGGCATTTCCGGCGCGTCCGCCGGCGCGATGAACGCGGTGATGCTGGCCGACGGGCTGGCGCGCGGCGGCGCCGAAGGCGCGCGCACGCGACTGGCCGAATTCTGGCGCGCGGCGAGCCGCGACGGCAATCTGCCGGAAGCGCAGCGCACCACGCTCGACCGCCTGATGTCGTTTTTGCCGGCGAATGCCTCGCCGTTGCAGACGTGGATGGGCGCGTGGACGAAGTATCTGTCGCCCTACGACCTCAACCCGCTCAACATCAATCCACTAAAGGATCTCGTCGAGCGCTTCGTCGATTTCGAGGCGATCCGCTGCTGCTCAGATCTGCGGCTCTATATCTCGGCGACCAACGTGCACACCGGTAAGCAGCGGGTGTTCTCGCGCGAGGAGATCAACGCAGAAGCCGTGATGGCGTCGGCAGCGCTGCCGTATTTCTTCCGCGCAGTGGAGATCGACGGCGTGCCTTACTGGGATGGCGGCTACACGGGCAATCCACCGATCTATCCGTTGCTGAATTCGGCGCTGACGCCCGACGTGCTGGTGGTGCAGATCAATCCACTGATGCGAAACACCACGCCGACCTCGAACGAAGAGATTTTGAACCGGATCAACGAGATCACGTTCAACTCATCGCTGTCGTCGGAAATCCGCGTGATCGAGTTGATCAGCGATCTGTTGGCGAACGGCGAACTCACCAGCCCCACCGGCGCGTATCGGCCGATCCGGCTGCATCGCATCAACCTTGGCGGCAGCCGGCCGCTCGATGTGAATTCCAAGTTCAACAACGATTTCGATTTCTTCGAGCAGTTACAGAAATCCGGCCGGCGCGCCGCGCGGCGCTTCCTCGATGCGCATTTCGACGACATCGGCGTGAAGAGCACGCTGGAACATTTGCCGGAGGAGCCGCCCGGAGCGGCGTCTTCGTCGGACGCCGCGGCGTAGTAGCCACCGTCGACCGCGTGCTAGATTGCGGCCATGACGACAGCGACCGTCGGCCACGCCGCGCTTGAGATCATCGTCGCGGACATTACGACGCTGCACGTCGATGCGATCGTGAATGCGGCGAACGAGTCTTTGCTCGGCGGCGGTGGAGTCGATGGCGCGATCCATCGCGCGGCGGGGCCTGAATTGTTGGCGGAATGCCGCATGCTGCACGGATGCAAGACCGGCTCGGCGAAGATCACGAAGGGATACCGGCTGCCGGCGAAGCATGTGATCCATGCGGTCGGGCCGGCGTGGAATGGCGGGAAGAACGGCGAGCCGGAATTGCTGGCGGGGTGCTACCGCACTGCGTTGGAATTGGCGGAAAAGAACAAGCTGACGTCGATTGCGTTCCCGTCGATCTCCACGGGCGTCTATCGCTTTCCGGCGGACAAGGCTGCGCGGATAGCGGTCGAGACGGTCGTCGAGATGGTGAAGAAAACGCCAGGCGTGACGCGCGTCATCTTCTGCTGCTTCTCGAACGAGTCGGCGGCGCACCATAAGGATGCGTTCACGGAGTTGGAACTGATCTAGGCAGTCCCGTGTCCCGCACGCGGTGCAGCGCGTAGCGAAGCGCAGCGGTGCACCGCAGATGCGGGACCCCGGTTTTCTTTTTAAGAGAGGAAGTAAGCGGGGTCCCGGGTCTGCGTCGCGTCATTTCATGCCGCGCCGCGCCCGGGACACGAGAGCGGAGTACGTCGGTTAGATGATCGGATCGACGTCGAGCCGCACCACCCAGCCATCCAGATCGGGCCGCGCGGCGGGATATTCCTTCATCACATGCGGATCATGCCCCGGCACGATGTGACGGCGCGAGGTCGCGAGCTTCTTGAGCGTTTGATAGCCCTCCAAAACCTCGGCCAAGTTATACGTCGTCGGGAAAATCCGCGCCTCGTCGAGATGCGGGTAGAGATGCACCGCATCCGCCGCGAGCACGACGTAGCCGCGCTTGGTCTTCACGCGGATGCTCTGCAATCCCTTCGCGTGGCCGCCGATGTGATGCACGGTGACGCCCGGCACGATCTCGTCGACGCCGTCGTGGAACTGCACGCGGCCGGCATAGACCTTCCGCAGCATCGAGACGACGTAGTTCTCCTCGTAGGAGTTGCGGAGCTGCTTGTGGCACATGCAGCGGCCCGTCGCGTATTCCATCTCCTTGTCCTGCACGTGGTAGCAGGCCTTCGGAAACAGATCCTCGTTGCCGCAGTGGTCGTAGTGCATGTGACTGATGATGACGTTCGACACATTGTCGGGATCGACGCCGAGCGCCTTCAGACCGTCGCGCACCGGATTGATCACCGTGCGGCCGCGCTGCTTGCCGACCACCGGGTCGAAACCCGTGTCGACGATGATCGTCTCCTTCGGCCCCTTGATCGCATAAACGAAATAATCGAGCGGCTGGATGATGTCGTGGGGATCGCCGCCAATGTAGTTGTCCGCCGCCTTGCGCGGGTGGTGCGCGTAGCGGACGGCGTAGATCTCGTGGATGTCGTCGCTCATTGTTAGCTCCATTGGCTCCGACTGTCATGGCCGGGCTTGTCCCGGCCATCCCGCTTAGGAGGGCACAGTGCTCACCTAAGCGGGATCACCGGGACACGCCGCTTCGCGGCGGCCCGGTGATGACGGCAGTGAGAGGCTTTGATTTTCAAAGGAGACGCTTACTTCTTCTTCGCGCGCATCTGAACGCCGGCGCCCTTCTCGACAGTCTTGGCGATCTCCGTGAAGTCGCTGGTCGCGCCGTGATCGGCGAGCGCCTTCTCCCACAACTTGCCGACCGCCTGCGCCACCTCGATCGGGATGCCGTAGTCCTGCGCTTCCGCCAGGAACAGCCGCACGTCCTTCACCATCAGCGCCATGCCGAAGCCGTAGTCGAACGTGCCGGGCAGCACCGAGCGCGGAAACTTCTGCGTCGTCGCCGTGTTCATGCCGGAGCCGGCGTTGATGACGTCGCACATCAGGCTTGGGTCGAGGCCGGCCTTCACGCCCATCGCGATGGCTTCCGAGCTCGCGGCCATGCCGGTCGCGGAGAGAAAGTTGTTGGCGAGCTTCATGCTCTGCGCCATGCCGGGCTTGTCGCCGCAGTAGAACACCTTGCCGAACACCTCGAGCGCAGGGCGAATCGGCTCGACCTCCTCCTTCGGACCCGAGACCATCACCGCGAGCGTACCCTTCTCGGCACCGGCGACACCGCCGGACACCGGGCAGTCGATCTGCACGATGTTGCGCTCCTTCAAAATCTCGGCGGTCTTGATCGCGGCGCGCGAGCCCGTGGTCGAAAGGTCCACGTAGCGGCGGACACGGTTGCCGCGGATGAGGCCGTCGTCGCCGGTCGCGACCTTCAGGCCGATGTCGAGGGAGGGCAGGCTCGTCATCACGGTCTCGACCCGGTCGGCGACGTCGGCGGGAGACCTGGCCGCTGTGGCGCCGAGCTTGAGCAGGGGCTCCATCGCCGCCGCGCGGGTGTCGAACACCGTGAGCTTGTGACCGGCCTCGACCAGGCGGCGGCTCATCGGCCCGCCCATGCTGCCAAGACCGATAAATCCGATTTCCATTCCAATCCTCCCAACGACTGCCGCGTTCACCGCGGTTGAGCGGGAGAGTGCCCGACCGAAGCGAGGCCGTCACCACACGCGATAGCGCGGCGACGCATCGCAGGCCCCTCTCGGCCTCATGCTGAGGAGGCGGCACAGCCGCCGTCTCGAAGCATGGGGCCGCCCTCGTCCTTCGAGACGCGGGCGGAGCCTGTCATCGGGCCCGCCGAAGGCCGGACCCGTTGGCCCGCTCCTCAGGATGAGGGCGGAGCGGAGGTCGGTTCCCGCGCCGCTGACGCAGGGCTGGCTCGCGAATTTGTGCAGTTCGGGTCGTTGAGCAATATAATAAGCAAGCTTATTATATCTTTGCTTAGGAAAAACGAGCCATGCGAAAGCGCTCAAAAAACCACGAATTGTTGTTTATGATCAGCGATGTAGGCCGTTTACTGCGGACCTACGCCGATCAGCGCGCCAGGCTGATGGGGATGACCCGGGCCCAGTGGTCGGTTTTGCTGCGCCTTGAGCGCAACGAAGGCCTGATCCAGGCCGATCTGGCCGACGTCCTCGACATCCAGCCGATCACCCTGACCCGCCTGATCGACCGCCTCTGCGACAACGGGCTGGTCGAACGCCGCCCGGACCCGAACGACCGGCGCGCCAAGTTCCTGTTCCTCACCCCGGCCGCGCGGCCCCTGCTTGATCGCATCACGACCGAGATCGAGGACCTCTCCGAAACCATCCTGGCGGGCGTCGAACCCGCCGCCGTGGACACGATGATGTCCCAGCTCGGCCTCGCCCGCGACAACCTCAAGCGCGCCATCCAGCGCAACAACGCCTCTGAAGAGGTCAAACGCTATGGCTGAACCGAACCTCAAAATCGTGCCGGAAGGCAAAGCGGGCGACGCCCCGGACACCACCAAGCCGGCGGAACAGGCCAGCGAAGGGAAGAAGCCCGCCGGCCGGCTCTCGCGCGGCAAACTCCGCAGCATCCTGCTGATCGGCATCCCGACGCTCGCCGTTGTCATCGGCCTCGGCGTCTACCTTTCCGGCGGCCGCTACATCTCGACCGACAACGCATACATCGGCGCCCAGAAGGTGCTGATCACGCCGGACATCTCCGGCAAGGTCGGCCGTGTCACCGTGCGCGAGGGCCAGCACGTCAATGCCGGCGATGAGCTTTTCGCGATCGACCCGGTGCCGTTCCAGAACGCGCTGACACAGGCACAGGCGAAGCTCGACAGTGTGCGCACCGATTTCGCGAACCTGAAGACCAACCTCGCCTCGCTGACCAAGCTTACCGACCTCGCCCAACAGAACGTCGAACTGAAGCAGAAGGATCTGGAGCGCAAGACCTCGCTGCTCGCGAACCGCTCGGGCTCGCAGGCCGACGTGGACACCTCAGCAGCGGCCGTCGTGACCGCGGAGCTTCAGGCGCAATACGCCGCGCAGCAGAAGGACACGACGCTCAATCAGTTGCTGGGCGATCCCAATCTGCCGATCGAGAAATTCCCGGCGTTCCTGCAAGCGCAGGCCGCGCTGGACCAAGCGAAGCGCGACCTTGACCACACGACGCTGCGCGCGCCGATCGCAGGCACCGCCACTCAGGTGGACAACATCCAGCTCGGCCGCTTCATCGCCGCCGGCACGCCGGTGTTCAGCGTGATCGACGACAGCGCGCCGTGGGTGGACGCCAACCCGAAGGAAACCGACATCACCAATCTGAAGATCGGCCAGAAGGCCGAGGTGAGCGTCGACACGTTCCCCGACCACACGTTCCACGGCACCGTCGTCGCCGTGAGCCCCGGCACGGGCGCGCAATTCTCGATCCTGCCGCCGCAGAACGCGACCGGGAATTGGGTGAAGGTCGTGCAGCGCGTGCCGGTCCGCATCCAGCTCGACAAGGACGACGCCAACCGCGGCCTGCGCTCCGGCATGAGCGTGACCGTCGACATCGACACCGGCCACAGCCGCTCGATCGGCTCGCTGCTCGGCTTCACCAGCCACGCGAAGGAAGCGTCCCAAAAATGACCACCGCCGCGCCCACCGCTTCAGCCATGCCGGCGAACACCCGCCGCGCGCTGGTGACGGTGTGCGCGATGACGGCGACCATCATGCAGGCGTTGGACACGACCGTCGCCAACGTCGCGCTGCCCTACATGCAGGGCAGCCTTTCGGCCTCGCTCGACCAGATCAACTGGGTGCTGACCTCCTATATCGTCGCCTCCGCGATCATGACCGCGCCGATCGGCTGGATGGCCGATCGCTTCGGGCGCAAGCGCCTGTTCGTCGCCTGCGCCGCGGGCTTCACCTTCGCCTCCGTGCTCTGCGCGGTGTCGCAGAACATCACGCAGATGGTGATGGCGCGGCTTCTGCAAGGCGCGTTCGGCGCGGCGCTGGTGCCGCTGTCCCAATCGGTGATGCTCGACTCCTATCCGCCGGAGCAGCGCGGCTCGGCGATGGCGATCTGGGGCATCGGCGTGATGCTCGGCCCGATCATGGGGCCGACGCTCGGCGGATGGCTGACCGACTCGTATAGCTGGCACTGGGTGTTCCTGATCAACCTGCCGGTCGGCATCGTTACGGTCATCGGCCTGATGCTGTTCATGGACGAGACCAAGCAGCAGACCCACCTCACCTTCGACTGGCTCGGCTTTCTGGCGCTCGCCGTCGGCATCGGCGGGTTGCAGATGATGCTGGATCGCGGCGAGCAGCTCGGCTGGTTCGAATCGAAGGAAATCTGGATCGAGATGTTCATCTCGATTGCCGGCTTCTACTATTTCTTCGCGCACTCGTTCACGACCGACAAACCGTTCGTGCGTTTCGAAATGTTCAAGGATCGCAACTTCGCTGCGGCCTGCGTCTTCATGGTCGTCATCGGTATCGTGCTGTTCGGCACGATGGCGCTGGTGACGCCGTTCATGCAGAACCTGCTCGGTTATCCGATCCTGACCGCCGGCTTTCTGCTCGGCGCGCGCGGCGTCGGCACGCTGATCTCGATGATGGCGGTCGGGCGGCTGTTGAAGATTTTCGAGGCGCGGACATTGGTGTTCGCAGGGCTGTCGATCTCGGCCGCGACGCTTTATGCGATGATCGGCTTCACCACCGACACGACGGCGCGCATGATCGTCACCACCGGCGTCATTCAGGGCATGGGCCTTGGACTCGTGTTCGTGCCGCTCTCGACCGTCGCCTTCACCACACTGCCGGGGCACCTCCGCACCAGCGGCACCGCGATGCTGACGCTGGTGCGCAACATCGGCAGCTCCATCGGCATCTCGATGGTGATCGCCACGCTGACCAACAAATCGATCGTGATGCACGCGCGGTTGACCGAGGACGTCACGCCGTTCAATGACGCGCTCCAGCAGGCCGGCTCGGTGCTGAACACCGCGACGCAGCAGGGGCTGGCGCTGCTCGACCAGATCGTGACGCAGCAGGCGATGGTGATCGCTTATTCCAACGACTTCAAACTGCTGATGGTGCTGACGCTGGTGATGATCCCGTTCGTCGTCGCGATCGGTTCGTCGCGCAGCAAGAGCACAGGACCGCAAGAGGTCCACGCGCTGGATTGAATCGCGTGCTCGGCTGCTAGCGATCCCCACCGACGTCATTCCGGGGCGCGCCGAAGGCGCGAGCCCGGAATCCACCTGCACGCACCGACCTCTGTTCTGGATTCCGGGCTCGCTCGCTTCGCGAGCGCCCCGGAATGACGGAGAGCTACTTTGAGAATTCCGCCTTGATCTTTGCCGTGTGCTGCCCGACTCCAGGCACCGAGCCGTATTGCCGCTGCTCGCCCGCGCGTTGCGCCGCAGGCGCGGGATAGGACACCGGGCCGGTTGGCGTGCCGATGGTGATGCGGCGCAGATGCGGGTGCGTCGACAGCTCGGCCGGTGTGTTGACGCGGCCGAAGGCGATATCGGCAGCGGTGAGCTTCTCGATCAGCGCATCGACGCTGTGCGCGCCGAAGGCGGCTGAAACCTTGGCGTCGGTCTCCGCACGACGCTTCACGCGCTCGACGTTGCTGCCGAAGTTCGGATCGGCAGCGAGCGCCTTGTCGCCCATCACACGCTCGGCGAGAATTTTCCACTCGCGATCGCTCTGGATCGAGATGAGAATGTCCGCGCCGTCCTTGGTCTTGAACACGCCGTAGGGGGCGATCGACGTATGCGCGAGGCCGACGCGCTGCGGCGGGCGTCCGCCCTCGTGCTGTAGCAATGGCGTCGCCATCCAATCGGCCATGCCGTCGAACATCGAGACGGAAATCTCCGCGCCCTCGCCGGTGCGCCCCCGCGCGATCAGCGCCTCGAGGATCGCCTCATAGGCGTTCATGCCGGCGGCGACGTCGCAGACCGAAACGCCGACGCGTGCGGGTTCGTTCGGACCACCGGTGATCGAGGCGAGACCGGACTCGGCCTGGATCAGAAGGTCGTAGGCCTTGCGATTGGCGTAAGGGCCGTCCTCGCCGTAGCCCGAGACCGAGCAGACGATCAGCTTCGGGTATTTCTTGCGCAGTTCCGCGAGCGGGAAGCCAAGCTTCGCCACCGCACCGGGCTTCAGGTTCTGGATGAACACGTCCGCTTTGGCGATCATCGCGCCCAGGAGCGCCTTGTCTTCCTCTTTGGTCAGATCGAGGACGACGGATTCCTTGCCGCGGTTGAGCCAGACGAAATAGCTGCACTCGCCGTGAACGAGCGAGTCGTAGCCGCGGGCGAAATCGCCCTCGGGACGCTCGATCTTGATGACGCGCGCACCGGCATCGGCGAGACGGCACGACGCCATCGGCGCGGCGACGGCCTGTTCGAGAGCGACGACAAGGAGACCTTCGAGAGGGAGTGTCATGTTTTACGCACGCTCGTCGCCACACATTCCGCTGTCATCGCCGGGCTTGTCCCGGCGATCTCGATTCCTGCACTCGCAATCTCGTCATAGAGATCGCGCCACGTGTCGTTCTTCTCAGCGATGAGACGGGTTTTGTAAACCCGCGGCCAATGTTTGATATTCTTCTCGCGTTGAATCGCTTGATAAGCAGAGTCATAGACTTCGAAGTGAACAAGCTGCTTGATTCCGTATCGTTTTGTATGGCCGGGCACCAAGCCGTTCTTGTGTTGATAGACGCGCCCCACGAGATCGTTGGTGACGCCAACATAGATCGCGCCACCCGGACGACTTGCGAGGATATAGACGTAGAATTGCCGCATGGTCCGAGCTTCGCGAATCGGGATCGCCGGGACAAGCCCGGCGATGACAGCGGAGCGTATGGCAAGCGCAATGCTCAATACGACCGCGGCAGCCCGAGCACATGCTCGGCGAGATACGACAGAACCATGTTGGTCGAGATCGGCGCGACCGTATAGAGCCGCGTTTCGCGGAACTTGCGCTCGATATCGAACTCTTCCGCGAAGCCGAAGCCGCCGTGCGTCTGCACGCACATGTCGGCGGCGGCCCAGGATGCTTCGGCGGCGAGCTGCTTCGCCATGTTGGCTTCGGCGCCGCAATCCTTGCCTTGTTCGTAGAGAGACGCGGCCTGATGCACCATCAATTCGGCGGCGCGCATCTGCATGAAGCAGCGCGCGATCGGGAACTGCACACCCTGGTTCTGGCCGATCGGACGGCCGAACAGCACGCGCTCTTTCGCATAGGCCGACGCCTTCTCGATGAACCACTTGGCGTCGCCAATGCACTCCGACGCGATCAGGATGCGCTCGGCGTTCATGCCGGAGAGGATGTAGCGGAAGCCCTTGCCCTCCTCGCCGATGAGGCCTTCCGCCGGCACCTTCATGTTGTCGAAGAACACCTCGGTGGTGGCGTGGTTCATCATCGTGCGGATCGGGCGGATGGTGAGGCTCTTGCCCCTCACCTCGCGCATGTCGACGAGGAACACCGAAAGGCCGTCCGTACGTTTCGCCACCTTGTCGCGCGGCGTGGTGCGCGCGAGCAGCAGCATCAGATCGGAGTGCTCGGCGCGTGACGTCCAGATCTTCTGGCCGTTGACGACATAATGATCGCCCTTCTTCTCGGCGACCGTGCGCAGACTCAGCGTGTCAGTGCCGGACGTCGGCTCGGTGACGCCGAAGGCTTGCAGGCGAAGATCACCCTTGGCGATGCCAGGCAGATACTTCTTCTGCTCGGGGCTGCCGTGACGCAGCACCGTGCCCATCGTGTACATCTGCGCGTGGCAGGCGGCTCCGTTCGAACCCGACGCGTGAATCTCCTCCATGATCGCGGAGGCCGCCGTCATGGTGAGACCCGAGCCGCCGTACTCTTCCGGGATCAGCGCGGCAAGAAAGCCCGCGCTGGTCAGCGCCTGCACAAACTCGGTCGGATAGGCACGCTCGCGGTCGACCTTGCGCCAGTATTCGCCGGGGAAGTCCGCGCACAGCGCGCGCACGGCTTCACGGATCGGGGCAAGATCGGTATCGCTCATTTCACCTCTGCTCGGCCGTTCGACATGGCCACGATGTTGCGCGCCGGAACCAGCGCACGGAAGCTGATGACATTGCCGTCGCGCCACATCTCGGTGCGGATGGTCTCGCCGGGGAAGACAGGCGCGGAGAAGCGGCCGCTCATGGTGACGAATTTCGACGGATCGTAATCGCAGACGCTTTTCAGCAGGGCATGGCCGACGACGCCGAAGGTGCCGAGCCCATGCAGGATCGGCCGCGGATAGCCGGCAGCCTTGGCGATATCGAGATCGGCATGCAGCGGATTGAGATCGGCGGAGAGACGATAGAGCAGCGCCATTTCCGGCCGCGTGTCGAGATCGCAGACCAGATCGGGCGCGCGCTCGGGCGTCTTGTGAACGGGCGGACTCTCGCGCGGCGGACCGCCGAAGCCGCCGTCGGCGCGGCAGAACGTGGTCTGCCGAACGGTCGCGACCAGTTCGCCGCTCGCCTTGTCGGTGATCTTGCGCTCGGTGTAGACGACCGCGCCCTTGCCCGCGCCCTTGTCGATGACCTCGACGATGCGCGTCTTGCCGACGACGGTGCCGCACGGCTTCACTGGAGCGTTCAACTCGAACGACTGCTCGCCGTTGAGAATCTTCATCCAATCGATGCCGCTGTCGAGGTCGCGGACCCAGAAACCGGGATAGCCGAGCAGGCAAACGAAGGTCGGCAGAGCCTTCAGGTTCTTCTCGTAGACGTAGTCGAGCTGCTGGCGATCCGTCGGATCCTGGCCGACGCCGACGCCGAGCGCGTACAGCATCGTGTCCCGTTCCGTATAGGTGTGCTCGGCGTCGGGAATCTTGAGCGCCATGAGCTTGTCGTAGACGATCGCCATTGCCTCACTCTGCCCTGTGGTGCCGCGTCGGGTCAGCACCCGGACGGGTCATAACAGCTAGACGGGACGTATTCAGATCGGGTCCCAGGCGAAGACGTCGCCCGAACGGTCGAGCGGCGTGAACGAGGGGCCGAAGGCACCTTTCAATTGCGCGTCGAGCTTCTCAGGCGTCCAGCCGTCGGAACGGTGGATCGAGCGGATCGGCCGCGTCTGGTTGAACAGGAAGATCTCGTTGTTGCGCACCGAGAATATCTGGCCGGAGATTCCGGCCGCGTTGTCAGAGCCGAGATAAACCACGAGCGGCGCTATCTTCTCCGGCGTCATCTGCTGGAGGCGCTCGACGCGCTGCTTTTCGGCTTCGGTCTCGGTCGGGATCGAGCCGATCATGCGGCCCCAGGCGAACGGCGCGATGGCGTTGGAGCGCACGTTGAAGCGCTGCATGTCGAGCGCGATGCCGCGCGAGAGGCCGACGATGCCCATCTTCGCCGCCATGTAGTTGGCCTGGCCGAAGTTGCCGATGAGCCCCGAGGTCGAGGTCATGTGGATCATCGCGCCGGAGTTCTGCTCGCGGAAGTGTGTCGCGCAGGCGCGTGCCATCGAGAACGAGCCGTGCAGGTGGACCATGATCACGTCGGACCAGTCCGACCAGCTCATGCGATGAAAAATCTTGTCGCGCAGGATGCCGGCGTTGTTCACGAGGATGTCGACACGGCCGAAGGTTTCGACCGTCGAGGCGACGATCTTATCGGCGTTCGCCGGATCGCCGATCGCAAGCGTCGAGGCCATCGCCTTGCCGCCCTTGGCCTTGATCTCGTTGACGACCTCCTGGGCCGGGCCCAGATCGCCGCCGGTACCATCGAGCGCGACGCCGACGTCGTTGACGACGACCGCCGCACCCTCCTCCGCCAGCATCATCGCGATGGCCCGGCCGATGCCGCGCCCCGCGCCGGTGACGATTGCAACTTTGCCTGAAACGAGACCTGCCATTGGTTTTCTCTGCCCGCTTAGCATATTCGGTGTCATCACCGGGCCGGCGCGCAGCGCCGTGTCCCGGTGATCCCGGTCATGATGGCACAGTGCCTACCTAAGCGGGATGGCCGGGACAAGCCCGGCCATGACAGCGGAGCAAGCGGGCCTACCGCCCCCAGACCTCTTCGGCCACCTCGACGATCAGCCGCAGCTTGGCCCACTGCTCGTCCTCGGTGAGCGTGTTGCCCTCCTCGGTCGAGGCGAAGCCGCATTGGCCGGAAATGCAGAGGTTCTCGATGTCGGTGAACTTCGCCGCCTGATCGATCCGGCGCTTCAACTCGTCCTTGCTCTCCAGTTTGCCGGACTTGGTGGTGACGAGGCCGAGCACCACCTGCTTGCCTTTCGGCAGCAGCCTCAGCGGCTCGAATCCGCCGGCGCGATCGGTGTCGTACTCCATGAAGTAGCCGTGCACGTTGATCTGATTGAACAGGACTTCGGCCTCGGCTTCGTAGCCGCCCGCGCCCATGAAGGTCGATTTGTAGTTGCCGCGGCACAGATGCATCGTGATCGTCATGTCGGAGGGAATGTCCGACATCGCGGCGTTGATGAGATCGCCGTAAAGCGGACCGAGCTTCTCCGGATCGTCGCCGCGCTTCACCATCTGATCGCGATACTTCGGATCGCACAGCATGGCGATGAACACCTCATCGAGCTGGAGATAGCGACAGCCCGCGTCGGCGAAGCCGCGCACGGCTTTCTTATAGGCTTGACCGAGATCGTCCCAGAATTTGTCCATGGTCGGATACGCCGTCTTGTCGATCGGCGTCATGATCGGACGGCCATAGATCGCCGATGGCGCGGGAATGGTGATCTTTGGCGTGCGCTTGGTGTGCGCGGCGACGAACTTGAAGTGCTCGACCATCGGATGCGGGCCGGCCATACCGAGCTTGCCGGTGACCTTCACGCCCTCGTTGCGCGTGTTCACGGCAGCGAAAGCAATACCAGAGTCCATCACGTGCTTCTCGGCGCCATCGAGGCCCCAGAGAAAGTCGAGATGCCACCACGAGCGGCGGAATTCGCCGTCGGTGATCGACTGCAGGCCGACCTCTTCCTGCTTCTTGATGACACGTTCGATCTCGCGGTCCTCGACTGCTTTGAGCTGTTCGGCGGTGATTTCGCCCTTGGCACGTTTGGTGCGCGCCTCATGCAGAGCCTTGGGACGCAACAGGCTGCCGACATGGTCGGCGCGGAAGGGAGGTTTGGTGCGTTTCATGGCATTTTCTCTTTCAGTTTTCTTAGGCGCGACAACTGCGCGTCTGGCGAAGCTCTTGTGTCCCGGATGCGGTGCAGCGTGAGCGTCAGCGAACGGTGCACCGCTGATCCGGGACCCCGGTTGCTTTCAGCAAAAAAACCGGGGTCCCGGGTCTGCATCGCACCACTTCGTGCTGCGATGCGCCCGGGACACGTGTGGCAAGAGCGTCGCCAAGCTCTACTACTTTGCCTTCTCATACGGGTAGATCACGTCGCCGGATTTGTATTGCGGCGGATAGAGCAACACCTCGGTCTTGAGATCGCGGAACTCGTCGATGCTGTTTCCTTTGATGTTCTGGAACTGCACGTACAGCATCCGGTCCTTGTCCCATTCGCCCTTGGCACCGAACTTCACATCGCCAACCGTGGTCTTGAACGTGGTCTTGCGGATGTAATCGGCAAGCACGTCGTCGTTCAGGCTCTTGGTCGCGTTGACAGCGTCGCCCAGCACCTGAAGATAGGCGTAGGCCCAGACCGGCATGTAATAACCGAGCGGATCGACACCTTCAGCAGCGGCGCGCGCTTGATACTTCCTCAAGAGCTCCATCGAACCGGGGAATTGCATCGATGGCACCGGGATCCAGGTCTCGTAATTGACGATGCCATTGAGCAGCGGGCCAAGTTGCGTCTTGAAGACCGTTGCCTGCAAGCCGACCATCGCGCCGCCGATCATCTTCGGCTTGAAGCCGATCTCGTTGATCGCCTTGATCATGCCGACCGAGTCGAGCGGATAAGAGCAGATCACCACGAGATCGGGATTGCCGGCCTGGATCGCTCTGATGATGGTACCGAATTCCGTGGTCGCGGGCGGATAGGTTCGGTCGTAGGTGATCTTGAGATTCAAGCTCTTGGCGTTCTCGCGCGCACCATCACAGGCGTTGCGGCCGAACTCGGCATCGGCGGCGACGATGGCGACCGACGTCGGCTTCGGATTCTGCGCCATCGCAATTTCGAAGTAGCCCTTGGTGTAGGTCGGCTTCGGCGTCGGGCCGGTCGGCAGCATCGAGAAGTATTTGTCGTAGTTGAACTCGTCGTTGATGCCGGTGCCGAACAAGCTGAGGAACAACCGCTTCTTCTGAATCATGATCGGCATGGCCGGCGCGATCTGCGTCGAGGCATAGGCGCTGACGGCGAAATCGACTTTGTCGACATCGAGGAGCTTGGTGTAGATGCCGGGCACCTGCGCCGGACTGCTCTGATCGTCGTAGTAGATCAGCTTCACCGGGCGGCCCATCAAACCGCCCTTGGCGTTGACGTCCTCTTCCCAGATTTTCATCGCGACCAGCGACATCTTGCCGTTGGCGGCAAGCGGGCCGGTCAGCGACATGCTGAACCCGATCTTGATTTCCTGAGCCGTGGCCTGCGCCACGGAGAGCAACGCCGCAAGGACGATCGCCGGCATCAGACGGCAGGCAAAGCGGCACAAGTTCATAACTGCGCGCATCAAAACCTCCCTGAGATTGAAGGCCCCTTCAGAGGCTCTTGTTTGGATTCTTGGGTTTCATTGAAAATTCAGCGCCAAACCTCCTCAGCGATCTCCGCGATCATCCGGAGCTTCGCCCACTGCTCTTCCTCGGCCAGCGTATTCCCCTCGTCGCTCGATGCAAAGCCGCACTGGGGCGACAGACAAAGCTGTTCCAGCGGCACGAACTTGGCGGCCTGATCGATGCGGCGTTTGATCACGTCCTTCGATTCCAGCGTGCCGGTCTTCGACGTGACGAGCCCGAGCACCACCTGTTTGCCCTTCGGCACGAAGCGCAGCGGCTCAAAGCCGCCGGCGCGTTCGCTGTCGAACTCCATGAAATAGCCGTGGACGTTGATCTTGTTGAACATCACCTCGGCGACCGGCTCGTAGCCGCCGCTCGCGATGAAGGTCGAACGGAAGTTGCCGCGGCACAGGTGCATCGTGATCGCCATGTCGGACGGAATGTCGGACATCGCGGTGTTGATCATGTCCGCATAGGCATGCAGAAGATCGTCCGGGTTCTCGCCGCGGTCGACGACCTGCTGGCGCAACTTCGGATCGCAGAGATAGGTCAGGTTGACCTCATCCATCTGCAAATAGCGGCAGCCGGCGTCCGCGAAGGCACGCACGACCTTGCGGTAGGTCTGGCCGAGGTCGCGGTAGAACTCGTTGATGTCCGGATAGATCTGTTCCGGCACCGCCTCGCGACCGTCGCGGAAATGCACCGCTGATGGTGACGGAATCGTCATCTTCGGCGTCTGCCTGGTGTGATCCTTCAGAAAGCGGAAGTGCTCGATCATCGGATGCGTGTCGAAGCGGCCGAGCTTTTCCGCCACGCGAACGAGCAACTGCTGCGGCTGCACGCCGCCTTGGAATCCGACCTTGCGCTGGCCGACCACCGTCTTGACGCCGGGCAACGCCGCAATGAAGTCGGTCTGCCAGGACTTGCGGCGGTTCTCGCCGTCGGTGATCGATTTGAGGCCGACCGACTCCTGCTTCTTGATCAGCGCCTCGATCTCGCGGTCCTCGACCGCCTTGAGCTGTTCGGCGGTGATCTCACCGCGCTCGCGCTTCGCCCGCGCCTCTTTCAGCGCGGACGAGCGAAGGAGGCTGCCGACCTGATCGGCGCGGAAGGGAGGCTTCAATCGCTGCATATTGCGCATTCCATCAGCGTTGTCGTCCCGGCCAAGCGAGCCATAAGCGCGTTAACGCGCGTCTTCGACGCGCTATGGCGAGCGCGAGCCGGGACCCATAACCACAATTCTATCGATAGGTCTGGGAGTATGGGTCCCCGCTTTCGCGGGGACGACAGTGGACAGTTACTTCCAAACCTCCTCAGCCACCTCGACAATCATCCGCAGCTTCGCCCATTGCTCGTCCTCGGCCAGCACGTTGCCTTCTTCGGTGGAAGCAAAGCCACACTGCGGCGACAGGCAGAGCTGATCGAGGTCGATGAACTTCGACGCCTGATCGATGCGGCGCTTCAGCTCGTCCTTCGATTCAAGCTTGCCGCTCTTGGATGTGACGAGGCCCAGCACCACCTGCTTGTTCTTCGGCACGAAGCGCAGCGGCTCGAAGCCACCGGCGCGATCGGAGTCGTACTCCATGAAATAGGCGTTGACGTTGATGGCATTGAACAGGATCTGCGCCACCGGCTCATAGCCGCCGGACGCGACGAACGTGGACTGGAAGTTGCCGCGGCACAGATGCATCGAGATCGTCATGTCGGATGGAATGTCCGAGATCGCCGCGTTGATCATGTCGGCATAGATCAGCGGCAGCTTGTCAGGATCGTCGCCGCGCTCGGTGACCTGCTTGCGCAAATTCGGGTCGCAGAGATAGGTGAAGTTCACCTCGTCGAGCTGGAGATAGCGGCAGCCCGCATCGGCGAAGGCGCGCACCGCCTTGCGATAGGACTGGCCGAGATCGCGGTAGAAATCCGCCATATCCGGATAGATCGATTCCGGCACCGCGGCGCGGCCGTAGCGGAAGTGCATCGACGATGGCGACGGGATCGTCATCTTGGCGGTCCGCTTGGTGTTCGCCTGCACGAACTTGAAGTGCTCGATCATCGGATGGCCGTGGAACGCGCCGAGCTTGCCGATGATGCGCATCATCACAGGCTTGGGTTGCGGGCCCTGGAACTTGATCTTGCGCTCGCCGAGATAAGATTCGGCGCCGTCAAGCTTGCCGAGGAAATCGTAGTTCCAGAACGCACGGCGGTATTCGCCGTCGGTGATGGAATGGAGCCCAATCTCCTCCTGCTTTCGGATCGTCCTCACGATCTCGCGATCCTCGACCTCCTTGAGCTGCTCGGCGCTGATCTCACCGCGTTCGCTCTTGGCGCGGGCCTCTTTCAGCGGCGCGGGGCGAAGAAGACTGCCGACGTGATCGGCGCGGAACGGAGGCTTGGTACGCTGCATTGTTCTTTCTCTTCTTGTCTTGCTGTCGAAAGCTTCAACCCCTCGGGTCATCCCGAGGGGTCGGTCGTTTGTACGTTGTGGCGTGAAACCGGGCGCTACTTGCCCCAGATCTCCTCCGCGATCTCGACCACCTCACGCATCTTCGCCCACTGCTGCTCTTCGGTGAGGACGTTGCCCTCTTCCGTGGAGGCGAAGCCGCATTGCGGGCTGAGCGCGAGCTGTTCGAGCGGCGCGAACTTCGCCGCCTCGTCGATGCGGCGCTTCACCACGTCCTTGTGCTCGAGCGTGCCGCTCTTCGAGGTGATGACGCCGACCACAACGATCTTGTTGCCCTTCGGCAGGAAACGCAGCGGCTCGAAGCCGCCGGCGCGGTCGGAGTCGTACTCGAGGAAGTAGCCGTCGTAGTTGCAGCCGGCCAGCATCGTCTCCGCGATCGGCTCGTAGCCGCCCGACGAAATCCAGGTGGAGCGGAAGTTGCCGCGGCAAACGTGGGTGGTGATCGCCATGTCGGCCGGCTTGTCGCGGATCGAGTCGTTGATCAGCTTGGTGTAGGCCTTGGCGAGGCCGTCGACGTTCATGCCGCGGTCCTTCGCCTTCTTCAGCTCGACGTCGGAGCAGAGATAGGCCCAGGCGGTGTCGTCGAATTGCAGATAGCGGCAGCCGGCGTCGTAGAACGCCTTCACCGCCTGACGGTAAGCCGCTGCAAGATCGTCGAAGATCGCATCGTGGGTCGGATAGGCGCCCTTGGCGACCGCGTTGGGTTCCAGGCGGAAATGCAGCACCGTCGGCGAGGGGATGCACATCTTCGGCATCACCTTGGCGTGCTGCTTCACGAACCTGAAGTGGTCCAGCATCGGGTGATTGGTGAAGCCGATCTTGCCGGTGACGCGAATGCCTTTCGGCTTGGTCTGCACGCCCTGGAACTGGATGCCGCCGGGCAACTCGTAAACCTCAACGTTGTCGAGGCCGTCGTAGAAATCGTAGTGCCAGAACATGCGGCGGTATTCGCCGTCGGTCGCGCATTGCAGGCCGACCTCTTCCTGCTTCTTGATGACCTTCGGAATCTCCTGGTCCTCGATCTTCTTCAGATCGGCGGCGCTGATCTCGCCCTTCTCGCGCTTCGCGCGCGCCTGATGGATGGCATCGGTGCGCAGATAGCTGCCGACATGATCGGCGCGGAACGGAGGCTTGGTGCGTTTCATCGGCGTCGTCTCCCTGGAATTTCTCAAAAGCGTTCTGCGGCGCTCTTCGCAAAGCATCGCATGGTGGCTTTCAGTGGTCGAGAATGACCGGCGCCGTCAACCCCGCATCGGCGTGCGAGGCGGAATGCAAAATTCTCATTCCGTGCGTGGGAGATTGCCCATCTCTTGCGATGGAACGTAAGCCGGTTCGACTGGCCACTTTCAAAGGCAAAAAGCGCCGAAAAGCCGCATATTTACACGGCCCATTCACGCCGTCTGTTCTTGCGCGATTTCGACGTTTCGACCTACTATCCGGCCCGAAACCGAGCCGTCAGGGTCGCCGGCTCAGGTCTCTACACCTTCGGGAGGAATTTTGATGTTCAAACGCGTTCTCGCGGCTTCGGCTGCGCTCGCCTTCTCGGCCTGCATCGCGCAGGCGCAGGAGGTGAAGGTTGGCGTCGTTCTGCCGTTCACCGGCATCGGCGCGGAGCTCGGTCAGCAGATCGATCGCGGCATGGAGCTTTACCTCAAGCTCAATGCCGACAAGGTGAAGCCCTACTCGATCAAGCTGATCAAGCGCGACGACAAGGATCCGTCGGGTGCGAACTCAAAGATCGCCGTTCAAGAGCTGCTGACGCAGGACAACGTCGACATTCTCGCCGGCTGGGTCTATTCGCCGAACGCGATCGCGTCGGCGCCGGTCGTCGCCGCGGGCAAGAAGCTCTCCATCCTGATGAACGCCGGCACGGCGCATATCACCAACATGGCGCCGCAATACGTGCGCACCGCGTTCAGCATGTGGCACTCGGGCTATTCGCTCGGCGTCGCTGCCGCGAAGCAGCTCGGCGCCAAGACCGCTGTCATCGGCTACACCGATTTCCCGCCGGGCAAGGACAGCCTCGCGGCCTTCAAGCGCGCGTTCGAAGCGAACGGCGGCAAGGTCATCGACGAAATCCCGATGGGCGGCGCGGGCGCCGTGCCCGACATGACGCCGTTCTTCCAGCGCGCCAAGGACAAGAAGCCTGATGTGTTCTTCGTCTTCGTGCCGGCGGGCGACCACGCTTCGGCCGTCACCAAGACCTACGCCGCGCTCGGCATGAAGGAAGCCGGCATCAAGCTGATCGGCCCCGGCGACATCACCCAGGACACCAAGCTCCAGGCGATGGGCGACAACGCCATCGGCCTCATCACCATGCATCACTACAACGCCGATCTCGACAATCCCGAGAACAAGAAGTTCGTCGCGGAGTGGAAGAAGGCGTATGGCGCCAACTCGACGCCGGACTTCATGGGCGTTGCCGGTTACGACGGCATGGCGCTGATCGCGGACATCGTCCAGAAGCTCAAGGGCAAGATCGACACCGATCAGGCTCTTGCGATCGCCAAGGGCTGGAAGTTCAACAGCCCGCGCGGCCCGATCATGGTCGATCCCAACACCCGGGACATCGTGATGAACGAGTATCTGTCGGAGGTCGTGAAGGGCCCCGATGGTTCGCTCAAGCAGAAGAACATCGGCAAGATCGATCAGGTGAAGGACCCATGCAAGGAGAACAAGATCGGGCCCTGCGCCAGCGGCTCCTGATCGTTTCATAAGCACGCGTTATCGAACCGCCGCTCCGGAAACGGAGCGGCGGTTTCGCTTTGGGATATGGGTGTTTCGGACGACAAGCCTTTCGCAGAACGTGACAAAACCGATGTGAAGAATTTGTCACGCGGCGCGCGCTTTGAGCTTGCAGGCTTTCATTTTACAATTCAGAAGACAGACCAGAAAACAGACCGGCTGAACCGGTCGGAGGGGACTGCTCAGTGTTGTTTGGGGTAGATATCGCCAGCATGGTGCTGGGCGGCGTGGCCGCCGGCATGGTGCTGTTCATCGTCTCCGTCGGTCTTTCCGTCACCATGGGCCTGATGGGTTTCGTGAACCTGGCGCATGGCGCCTTCGCGATGCTCGGCGGCTACATCATCGTCCTGTCGATGCGGAACTTCGGCATCGGCTTCATTCCCGCCCTGGTCGTCGGATTCCTGCTCACGGCCGCAATCAGCATGGTGATGGAGCGTCTGCTCTACAGCCGCCTCTACAAGGCCGGCGAGCTCGATCAGGTGCTGTTCACCATCGGCCTCGTGTTCATCTTCATCGCGTCCCTGACCGTGCTGGTCGGACCGGAGAACCAGCCGCTGACGCTGCCGCCGGCGCTGCAAGGCCAGCTCGATCTCGGCTTCATCCACTACCGCACCTACAGCATCTTCCTGATCGTCACCGGCATCGTGATCGTGGTCGGGCTCTGGCTCGGCTTCGAGCGCACGCGGTTCGGCGCGCAGATCCGCGCCGCGGTCGATAACCGCCGCATGGCGGAATCGCTCGGCATCAATATCGACCGGCTGTTCTCGATTACCTTCGGCTTCGGCAGCGGCATGGCCGCGCTCGGCGGCGGACTGGGCGCCGAGTTCCTCGGCCTCGATCCGCAATATGCGCTGAAATACCTCGTCTACTTCTTGATCGTGGTGGCCGTCGGCGGGCTCGGCCGCGTCACCGGCGTGTTCTACGCCTCGCTGATCATCGGCGTGCTCGATTTCGTGCTGAAGAAGTACGTGCCGCAGGGCGGCACGCTGTTCATCTACGTGCTCACCATCCTGCTGCTGCTGTGGCGGCCGCAGGGCCTGTTCGGGAGGCCGTCGTGAGCGTGATGACCGACCATCCGGCGGCACGCGCGCTGACCCAGCGCCATCACATCAAGTGGTGGGAGCCGGCGCCGTGGATCCTGGCTCTCGCCTTCTACTTCCTGTTTCCGCGCTACCTCGGGTTCGGAACTGAGCTGCTCATCACTATTCTGTTCGCGATCTCGCTCGACCTCGCGCTCGGCTATGCGGGCATCATCACGCTCGGCCATGCCGCGTTCTTCGGCGCGGGCGCTTACACGGTCGGAATGCTGTCGCATCACGGCATCTGGAGCGAGCCGATTACCGGACTGATCGCTGCGGCGCTGGTGGCGGGAGCGCTCGGGCTGGTGTCAGGCATGATCCTTCTGCGCACCGCCGGGCTGACGCTCCTGATGCTCACGCTTTGTACGATGGCGCTGCTCGAGGAAGCGGCGAACCTCGGCCAAGAGTGGACCGGCGGCTTCGACGGCCTGACGAACGTGAGTATTCCGCCGTTGTTCGGGCTGTTCGAGTTCAATCCTCTGATCCCGAAGACCCAGTATCTCTACATCCTCGGCGTTCTGTTCTTGTGTTTCGTGTTCGTGAGGACCTTGGTCTATTCCCCGTTCGGCCAGAGCCTCACCGGCATCCGCGAGAACACGCTCCGCATGCACGCGGTCGGCGCGCCGGTGAACCGGCGGCTGGTGACCTGCTACGCGATCTCGGCCGCCATTGCCGGCATTGCGGGCGGGCTGTGGGCGCAGTCGAACGCCTACGTGAACCTGAGCGTGCTCGGCCTCGACCGCGCGGCGACCGTGCTCATCATCCTGGTGCTCGGCGGCTACGGGCGGCTCTATGGCGCCTTCGTCGGCGCGGTGGCCTATATGGCGCTCTCGCATTTCCTCGCGAAGGTCTATCCGACCGCGTGGCAACTCGGTCTCGGTCTCCTGCTGGTGGTGATCGCGCTGTTCGCACGCGGCGGCATCATCGGCCTCGGCGACACGCTGTGGCAGCGCTTCAGCGGCAAGCGCAAATCGCCATGACCGAAGCGCTTCTCGAAACCCGCACCGTCAGCAAGCACTTCGGCGCACTCCGCGCGACGCGCGAGGTGAGCTTCCGCCTGGAAGAAGGCGCACGCCACGCGCTGATCGGCCCGAACGGCGCAGGCAAGACCACCTTCATCAATCTGCTGACGGGCGTGCTCCTCCCCTCCTCCGGCCAGGTGCTGCTGAAGGGTCAGGACATCACGCGCATGGAGCAATCCGACCGCGTGAAGCGCGGCATTGCGCGCACGTTCCAGATCAACCGGCTGTTCCGCGGTCTTTCGGTGCTGGAGAACGTCTATATCTCCGTCGCCGAGCGTGTCGGCGCCGCGCCGTCCATGTTCCGGCCCGCCGGTAAACGCGCGGACGTGATCGACGAGTCGATGCATCTCCTTGAGACGCTGAAGCTCGCCGACGACGCGCACCACACCATCGCGGGCCTTCCCTACGGGCGTCAGCGGCTCGTGGAACTCGCCATCGCGCTTGGCCTCAAGCCCGAGGTGCTGCTCCTCGATGAGCCGGCCGCCGGCGTGCCGAGCGCGGAAAGCCACATCATCCTCGACGCCATCGACGCACTGCCGAAGAACATCGGCGTGCTGATCATCGACCACGACATGGATCTGGTGTTCCGCTTCGCGAAGAAAATCACCGTCCTGGTGCGCGGCGCGGTGTTCGCGGAAGGCACGCCGAAGGAGATCGGCAACAATCCCGACGTACGCGCGGTCTATCTCGGACAGGCGACCACGAATGCCTAACGCGCTCGAATTCAAAGGCGTATCAGCCGGCTACGGCGAGACCGTGGTTCTTGAGGATATCAACTTCGCCATCGCGCCAGGCGAGAGCATCTCCGTGCTCGGACGGAACGGCGTCGGCAAGACCACGTTGCTGGCGACCGCGATGGGCCACACCACGCTGCACAAAGGCCAGATCGAGTTGGGCGGCAAGTCGCTGAACCGCGTGCCGATCTACCGCCGCGCGGCCGCAGGCCTCGGCCTCGTGCCGCAGGAGCGCGAGATTTTCCCGTCGCTCTCGGTGCGCGAGAACCTCGACGTCGCCGCCCGCGCGGGCGAATGGACCGACGAGCGTGTGTTCGAATTGTTCCCGAACCTGAAGGAGCGCCTCGACAACAAGGGCAATCAGCTTTCGGGCGGCGAACAGCAGATGCTGTCGATCGCCCGCGCGCTGCGCACCAATCCGTCCGTGCTGCTGATGGACGAGCCGACCGAGGGCCTCGCCCCCGTGATCGTCGAGGCGCTGGCCGCCGCGATGGGCAAGCTGCGCGACGAGGCCGGGCTGTCGATCATTCTGGTCGAACAGAACAGCCGCATCGCGCTGGAATTTTCCAAGCGCTGCATCGTGCTCGACAAGGGCCGCATCGTCTATGACGGCGAAACCGCGCCGCTGCGCGCAGACGCGGAGAAGCTCGCTGCGCTGATCGGCGTCAGCGAGTAACAACCACCGGCATCTTGCCGCCCTGTGCCGAAGGCGGGCATTCTCCCGGGTCAAAGTCCCGGGGAACGCCAATGACCATCCATCGCCGCAGCTTTCTGCAACTCGCCGCAGGCGCAACCGCGCTCGGCGCTTCGGGAGGAGCGATGGCACAAGGAGCCTATCCGTCGAAGCCCGTGCGCTTCGTCATCAGCTTTCCGCAAGGCGGGCCGAACGACATTCTCGGTCGCATCATCGCAGGCTGGCTGTCGCAACAGCTCAAGCAACCGTTCGAGGTGGACAACAAGCCCGGCGCGTCCGGCAACACCGGAACCGAGATCGTGGTTCGCGCGCCGGCTGACGGCTACACGGTGCTGCTGTGCGGGCCTGCAAACGCGATCAGCGGATCGTTGTTCCCTAACCTGAACTTCAACTTCCTGCGCGATTTCCAACCGGTCGCGGGCGTCACCCGCGAGGCGCTGGTGATGGTGACGCATCCGTCCGTGCCGGCAAAGACCGTCCCGGAATTCATCGCCTGGGCGAAGCAGAATCTTTCGACGATCAAGATGGCGTCGACTGGCAACGGCTCCTCGCCACACGTGACCGGTGAGCTGTTCAAGCTGATGACGGGGCTGCCGCTGAACGTGGTGCACTACCAGGGCGGCGGACCGGCTCTGAAAGCCATGATTGCGGGCGAGGCGCAGATGATGTTCGAGCCGATGTCGGCCTCGATCGAGCCGGTGCGGAGCGGCAAGCTGAATGCCATTGCCGTGACAACCACCACGCGCTCCGTGGCGCTGCCGAACATCCCGACCGTGGCCGAAAGCGTGCCGGGCTACGAAGCGAGCGCGGTGACGGGCGTCGCGGTTCGCAAGGGCACACCGCCGGAGATCGTGGAGATCCTGAACAAGGCGGTGAACGCGGCCTTCGCCGATGCGGGCATGAAGGCGAAATTGCTCGATACCGGCGGCGAGCCGCTGCCGGGGTCTTCGGCAGAGTTCACGAAGATCATGGAAGGTGAAACCGCGAAGTGGGGCGACGTGGTGAAGCGCTCCGGGACGAAGGCGGAGTGAGGCGCTTAATGACCCAACTCTTGGAAATCCAAGGATTTGAGCCAACGATCTTCAGGTTATGAGCCTTACCGGATTTCCAAATCGCTCATTTTCCGATCGCCTTGGCTTTGGCCAAATAATAAAGGCCGTTGCGCTTTGCCGCTTCCATCTTCGAGTCCCGCGCTTCAACTTCGGACAGCATGGCGTTCTTCAACCCTTCCGCCGCAGTCTGTCCAATCAAGCCGCCAGTGAGAACACCTACGACAACTGATGATGTGATCCGCACTCCATCAGCCATTCGCTTAAGCCAGGGGCGGTTGGGATTGGTAAGATCTCGATTGAGATCATGCAGCGTCGGCGCAATTTCGCTGTCTGCGAGGAAGCGAGCTTTGCGCAGAACTTCTTCGGTGTCGGCGCCGTCGGAAATATCGCTGTTTAACGTGCGCGCGTAGCGCAACATCGAGGCTCGGAAATTTCTCAACTCTTTCTCGTTCTCCACACGAAAATCGACCAGCTCTTGCGGACGCAGAACCGGCATATCAGGAAGGACGAGCGCGGCACTCTCAATGGCGAGCAACGTCGCCAGCGATGATGCATTATCCTTGTATGGCGCGGCGAATGGCAGCGCGATCCCCATCCCGTCATCGAGTAGCGGAAGACCTTTTTCGGAAGCGTAGTTGATCGCACGCGCTTCAAGGAAGAAGGGCCCTGCGTACACCACAGACTCTTCGCTGCCTGGGATACCCTTGAGGTGCGACGGCGTGTACGACGGTATGACGTTTTTACGAGGCGGAAAATGCAGTTCGTGCAATCGGTGAGCGAGCTTTGCTGTCTCCGGATCGCGTGCGCCAAAGACCGTGTCGCCATCGTCGGGATATTCGAGGATGCCGTCCAGCGGCAGACGATAGTCTTTGGTGAAATTCAGAAGTCCGATGAGCTGTTGCGTCGATCCATCAGACGGCAGCGTGCCTAAGCGATCGATCTCCTGTTGCAGCGCCGTCTTGTCATAGCCGCCCATCGGCAGATAGGCGCCCGGGAAGTGCACCTTATCGAATACAAGACAAAGAACGGTCAGCAGCCCCGGATTCCGCGGGATCGGCGCACCGTAATACACGCACTCTGACCGCTCGATTATGTCCATGCGTTAGCCTCGAATCTGCGCTCGTGCAGTTTAGAAGCGGCACAGCCAGCCACAACGTCCATCCCCGTATGATCTTCGGTCGGTTCCGACTGAAAATCGCGCAAGCCTCTGGAAATATGAAGTAATTGTCGGGAGCGGGCGGGAATGCTCGGCACTCAAATGAAAAGCCCAGCCTTCAGGTTACGAGCCTGACCAGCGCAATATCTCAAAAACAAAACGGCCGGGCATCTCTGCCCGGCCATTTCGCATTCAAACCCAACCCTCGCTTACGCGTGGGCCTTGCGCTGCGGGTCGATGATCTTCTCGAGCTTGCCGAGCACGTGCATACACGGCAGGAGCTGCTGCAACGAACCGTTCGGCTCGCGCTTCTCCTTGATCGCCGCGATGAACTCGCGGTCCTCGAGCTCGATGCCGTCCATCGACACATCCACCTTCGACACGTCGATCTTGTTGTCCTTGCCGTCCGACAGGTCGTCGTAGAACGCCTTGTAGGTGCCGGTGTCGCCGATGTAGCGGAAGAACGAGCCGAGCGGACCGTCGTTGTTGAACGACAGCGACAGCGTCAGGATCGACCCGGACGGCGTCTTGGCGACGATGCCCATGTCCATCGCAATGTTCAGCTCCGGATGGATCGGGCCCTGCACGGCGTAGCAGTCCGAGATGTTCTCACCGACCTGATACTGGAACAGATCGATGGTGTGCGCGGCATGGTGCCAGAGCAGATGGTCGGTCCAGCTCCGCGCATTGCCCGCCGCGTTGATGTTCTTGCGGCGGAAGAAGTAGGTCTGCACATCCATCTGCTGAATCTTCAGCTCGCCGGCCACGATCTTCTTGTGGACGTACTGATGGCTCGGGTTGAAGCGGCGGACGTGACCGCCCATCGCAGTAACGCCGGTTTCCTTGGCGATCTTCACGAGTGCCTCGGCGTCCTCCACAGAGTCCGTCACCGGGATTTCGACCAGCACATGCTTGCCGGCGCGCATCACCTGTTCGCCCTGCTTGAAGTGCATCTTGGTCGGGGTCGTGAGGATCACCGCGTCGGCGCGCTTGATACCCTCAGCTAGATCGCCGGTGAAATGCGGAATGCCGTACTTCTTCGCAATCGCGGCGGTCGATTCCTGGTTGCCGCCGACGAGCGACGTGACTTCAACGCCCTGAATGCGCTTGAGCGCGTCGAGATGCTTCTGGCCAAAGGCGCCTTGGCCGGCGACACAGATTTTCATGCGTTCCTCTTTGGATTTTGAACCATCTTCAACTCAATCACCGCTGTCATCGCCGGGCATAGCCGTTCGAAGAACGGCGTCGCTTTCGCTCGCCTATGTCCCCGGCGATCCCGACCAGGTGGGCACAATGCCTCCCTAAGCGGGATGGCCGGGACAAACCCGGCCATGACGGAGCAAACAGCTCGCTCAACGCTAACCGTCTAGCTCCGAATCCGTTGCACCTTTGCGCGCGCCGCCGCGCGCTTGATCTTGGCGGCGGGCTTCTTCGCCGACTTGCTTGCAGATTTGGCCTTTGACGCCGGCTTCTTCGCCGCGCGGGGGACCGATCCCTTACGGGGATTTTCAAGGATGATGTGGCCGACCGCGGTGTTCGACGCCGGCACGGTGTAGAAGCGATAGACCTCGTCCACCTTCTCATCGAGCGCGCCGCGCATGATGAGCCACATCACCATCTCGACGCCCTCGGCGCCCGCCTCGCGCATGTATTCCATGTGCGGCATGGCGGCGAGCTTCTTCGGGTTCTTCGTCAGATTGTCGAGGAACGCGTGATCGAATTTCGAATTGATGAGGCCGGCGCGCGGGCCGCTGATCTGGTGCGACATGCCGCCGGTGCCGAAGATCACGACCTTCAGATCTTCCGGATAGGACTCGACCGCCTTGCGGATCGCCTTGCCGAGCATGTAGCAGCGATGGCCGGTGGGCGGCGGATACTGCACCACGTTGACAGCGAGCGGGATCACCGGGCACGGCCACTCCTTCGGCGTGCCGAACATCAGGTTCATCGGCACGGTGAGGCCGTGGTCGACCTCCATCTTGTTGCAAAGCGTCAGATCGAATTCGTCGAGGATGACCGACTGCGCGATATGCGAAGCGAGCTTCGGATGGCCGATCACCGTCGGCACCGGGCGCGGACCCCAGCCCTCGTCGGCGATCGGGAAGTCCGCCGCGGTGCCGAGCGCGAAGGTCGGGATCATCTCGACCGAGAACGCCGAGGCGTGATCGTTGTAGACCACGATGCAAACGTCGGGCTTCTCCGCGGCCATCCAGGCCTTGGAGCGCTCGAAGCCGCTGAACACGCGCTGCCAGTACGGCTCGCCGGTGCGATGATTGTCGATCGCCGCGCCGATCGCGGGCACGTGCGACGAAGCCACTCCTGCGACGATCTTAGCCACGGCGTTTTGACCCCTTGCTGGAGGACTTCGACTTGGTCGTTGAAGATTTGGATTTCGCGGGCTTGTCCTTGCCCGACTTGCTGCGATTGCCTTCGACGTTGCGGCCGCCGTTCAGCATCATGTCGGCATAGCTCTGCTGGGTCGAACTGGTCATCACCGCGGCGAGATGCTGGAAGTTATGGCCGTCGGTCGCGCCGAGCTTGGCGGTGAAATAGATGTTGCCGCCGAGTTCGAGCATGCGGTTGTACTGGCGCTTGAGGATCGCCTCGCGCTGCTCCGGCGCAAGAAGCGGGAAGCGCGTGTCGAGATACTGCTCCTCGTTCTCTTTGAACGCCTTGCGGTTCTCGGCTTTCATCAGCGACATGCAGAACATGTTGATGTGATAGCCCTGACGCGAGCGCTCCGCGTCGAACACGAACGTGCCCGGGATGTCTTCGTATTCTTTTTCTTCGGTGTGTTTGGTCTTCATCGGCTCTCTCCACTCCCGCGCAATTCGGTGGGCGCAAATCTCGACGCGGGCCTGCGGGACCAACCAAGAGGCTTGATATATCAATGATATATCCAGCAGGCGGTTCCTTTGCAACGGCGGGGGTGCCGCAGCTTGCGCGTGCCTGCCGCGCGTTCGCACAGCATCGCACCGCGCCATTCAGATTGGATTGATTGAAATCAAAGCAGCGGGCCGCTGTCCTTTTGTGACAGCGGCCCGCGCAATATGAGAATTATTCCCAGTAGAGGCGCATGGGGTTGTCGACCAGGAGCTTTTTCTGAAGCTCGGTGGTCGTCGCGATCTTCGGGATCATGTCCGTGATGACCCCGTCGTCCGGCGCTTCCTTCGGCATATTCGGGTGCGGCCAGTCGGTGCCCCAGATCACGCGGTCCGGGAACGCCTCCACGATGGTCTTGGCGAACGGCACCACGTCGTCATAGGGCGCGCCGGTCAGGGTGAAGCGCTCCGGGCACGTCACCTTGGTGATCCAGTTCTTGTTCTGGTCGAGCGCTTCGAGCCACTTCTGGAAGTGCTTGCCGTTCACGCCCTCTTTCACGTTCGGGCATGCCATGTGGTCGAACACCAGCGTGGTGGGCAGCGATTTCAGGAACGGGCCCATCTCGTCGAGATCGGCGTGCTCGAAATAGATCACGATATGCCAGCCGAGCTTGGCGATGCGGTTGGCGATCCGCACCATCACGTCCTTCGGCGTCGAGTCGACGAGACGCTTGATGAAGTTGAAGCGCGCGCCCTTGATGCCCTGGCCGTCCATCTCCTTGAGCTGCGCATCCGTGAAGCTTTCATCGAGAAAGGCAACGCCCTTGGCACGACCGTTCGACGTGACCACCGCATCGATCAGCGCGCGGTTGTCGGTGTTGTGGCAGGTCGCCTGCACGATCACCGCCTTGTCGAAGCCGAGGAAGTCGTGCAGCGCGAACAGCTTTTCCTTCGGCGCATCGCACGGCGTGTACTTGCGCGCGGGCGCGAACGGAAACTTCGCCTCCGGGCCGAAAACGTGGTTGTGCGCGTCGACCGCACCCGCCGGCGGCTTGTACTTCGGCTTCGACGGATTGGGATGGAAGGGAATGTAGCCGGGGCTCATTGCCACGTTGGGAGGCTCCTTGTTTTAAACTTTTTCAATCGCGAGCGAGACGCCCTGACCGACGCCGACGCACATGCTGGCGAGTGCACGCTTGCCGCCGAACTTCGCGAGGTGATGCGCGGCGGTGAGCGCGATACGCGCGCCCGACATGCCGAGCGGATGGCCGAGCGCAATCGCGCCGCCATGCGGATTGACGTGCTCGGCGTCATCCGGAAGGCCGAGCTGGCGCATGCAGGCGAGCGCCTGCGAAGCGAAGGCCTCGTTCAATTCAACGACGTCGAAATCGCCGATCTTGAGACCGAGCCGCGCCATCAGCTTCTGCGTTGACGGCACCGGGCCGATGCCCATGACACGCGGCGGCACGCCCGCCGATGCCATGCCGGTAATGCGGGCATAAGGCTTGAGGTTGTGCTTCTTCACCGCGGCTTCCGACGCGATTAGGAGTGCTGCCGCGCCATCGTTCACGCCGGAGGCGTTGCCAGCGGTGATGGTGCCCGGCTGACGCACGAAGGCTTTCAGCTTGGCGAGACCTTCCATCGTGGTCTCGGGGCGAAGATGCTCGTCCTTGTTCACGGTGATCGGGCCAGCCTTGCCGCCCGGCACTTCGACGTCGACGATCTCCTCCGCGAAGTAGCCATTGGCCTGGGCCTTCGCGGCGCGCTGCTGCGAGCGGAGCGCGAATTCGTCCTGATCCTTGCGCGCCACCTGATAGTCCTCGGCGACGTTCTCCGCCGTTTCCGGCATCGCATCGACGCCGTACTGCGCCTTCATCAGCGGATTGATGAAGCGCCAGCCGATGGTCGTGTCCTCGATGTTGGCGCTGCGCTGGAAGGCTTCCTGCGCCTTGCCCATCACGAGCGGCGCACGCGTCATCGACTCGACGCCGCCAGCAATGCAGAAATCTGCCTCGCCCGCGCGGATCGCCTGCGCCGCGACGCCGACCGCGTTGAGGCCGGACGCGCAAAGACGGTTCACGGTGACGCCCGGCACCGACGACGGCAGGCCGGAGAGCAGCAGCGCCATGCGCGCGACGTTGCGGTTGTCTTCGCCGGCCTGGTTGGCGCATCCGAAATAGATTTCGTCGAGCGCCGACCAGTCGAGACCGGCATGTCGCTTCATCAGCGCCTTGAGCGGCACGGCCGCGAGATCGTCGGTGCGGACCTTGGCGAGACCGCCGGCATAGCGGCCGATCGCGGTGCGGACGCCGTCGCAGATAAAGGCTTCAGCCATTTCGATACTCCTAGGCGGCCGCGTGGGCGCGGTTGGTGCGCGCTTGCAGATCGCGCAGGGCTTCCAGCTCGCGCGTGGTCGGCGCGGGTGTTTCCTCGACCTTGGTCGCGTAACGCACGGCCCAGCCGGTGTTCTCGGCGATCTGCTCGCGCGTGACGCCCGGGTGAATGGAGATGATGGTCATCTCCTTCGTCTCCGGATCGGGCGCGAAGATCGCCATATCGGTGATGAGCTTGGTCGGGCCCTTGGTCTTGAGGCCGAGCTTCTCGCGCGTGTTGCCGCCCTCGCCGTGGCCGAGCGAGGTGATGAAATCGAGCTTCGGAGCGAAGGCGCGCTTGCTCTGCGCCATGATGATGAAGATCTCACCGCACGAGGTCGCGATCTCCGGTGCGCCGCCGCCACCCGGTAGACGCACCTTCGGCTTGTCGTAGGGGCCGACCACCGTGGTGTTGAGGTTGGCGAACCTGTCGATCTGCGCACCGCCGAGGAAACCAACGGTGATGCGGCCGCCTTGCAGCCAGTAGCGGAACATTTCCGGCACCGAGACGGTCGTCAGCGCGGTCTCGCACAGCTCGGGATCGCCGATAGACAGCGGCAGTACGTTCGGCTTGGTGGAGAGCGTGCCCGACTCATAGATCAGCGTGATATCGGGCGCATGTGTGAGCCGCGCAAGGTTCGCGGCGGCCGACGGCTGGCCGATGCCGACGAAGCAGACGTCCTCGTTGCGCAGCGCGCGGGCCGCGGCAATCGTCATCATCTCGTTCGGAGTGTAGGTGCTCATGGTGATCACTCCGCCGCCGCGAGTTTCTTTTTCGCATAAATCGCGAAATCGGCCGGGGTCTTTTCGAGCACGTTCTGTTTCATCCAGGCGAGGAATGAATCGCGGTCTTTCGCGATGCCGTCCCACTGCTTGTAGAAGGCGTTGTCGCGCTTGTAATAGCCGAAGGTGTACGACGGGTAAGCGCCGCCCGGTACCACGGCGATGGCGCCGACGGTCCACGACGGCAGGATCACCGCGTTGGGGCTGCGCGGTCCGAAGTCGTCGACAATCTCCTCGACCGTCACGATCGAGCGCTTGGAACCGAGCACCACTTCCTTCTGCACGCCGACGATGCCTTCCAGCATGACGTTGCCCGCACAATCGGCCTTCTGCGCATGGACGATGCCGACGTCGGGTCGTATCGCGGGCACTGCGGCGAGCTTCTCCCCGGTGAAGGGGCAGGTAATCGATTTGATGTTCGGATTGACCTTCGGCAGGTCGGCGCCGACGTAGCCGCGCAGCACCGCGAGCGGAAGGCCCGCAGCGCCCGCGTCATAGGCATTCGCCATCGCGGCGTGGGAGTGCTCCTCGATCGCGAGCTTGTTCGGCCAGCCGTTCTCGACCGCGTCGCGGAAGCGATGCAGCGAGCCGACGCCGGGATTCCCGCCCCACGAGAAAATCGCCTTCTCGGCACAGCCCATGCCGATCATCTGGTCGTAGATCAGATCCGGCGTCATGCGGATCAGCGTCAGGCGCTTGCGCTTCTGACGGATGATCTCGTGGCCGGCGGCATGCGGGATGAGGTGGGTGAAGCCCTCCAGAGCGACCGTGTCGCCATCGCGAACAGCGGATTCCACGGCCTCGGAAAGCGAAAGAACACGCGACATACGATCAGGAACTTTCCTTCTACGCGCATTGATTGCGCTGCATTTTCGTGCCGGAATTTAGGGTCCGATCTCCACGGGGTCAAACATGGCAGGCATGTCCGAAAAGCCGATTTTGCTGATCCATTGTCAGCTCGAAAGCATCCTGACATTCGGCGCGACGCCATACGGAGAACGCCGGATCATCAACATCCTCGGCGGCACGGTCGAAGGCCCCAAGCTCAAAGGCCGCATCCTGAAGGGCGGCGCGGACTGGCAGATCGTGCGCAGCGACGGCGTGGTGGATCTGCGGGCGCGCTACACGATCGAGACAGACACCGGCGGGCACATCCTCGTGAACAGCGAGGGGCTGCGCCACGGCCCGCCGGAGGTGATGGAGCGGCTCGCACGCGACGAGACAGTCGATCCCTCCCTCTACTACTTCCGCGCATTCATGCGGTTCGAGACCGCGGACCCGACGGTTGCCTGGCTCAACCGCATCCTTTGCATCGGCTACGGCAGCCGCGAGAACCGGGCCGTCCGGCTCGCGGTCCACGAGGTGCTCTAGACCCCACTTTCGGCCCGCTTGACCGGCCCCGGCGGACTCCGCAAGAGTCCGGATTGTTGACCACGACAACGGATATCCGGGACCGTTATGGCCAAGAAAAACAGCCCCAAAGGGGGCAACAGGAACGCCAGCCTTGCGGCCGATCTGCCGCCCTCGCTGCACGCCGAGCGGCGCGGTGAAATCGCGATCCTGCGCCTCGCGCGACCTGAAAAGCGCAACGCGCTCGACGACGTTCTGATCCTCGGGATGGAGCGGTTCTTCACGGCGCTGCCGGACGACATCAAGGCGGTCGTCCTGCATGGCGAGGGTGAGCACTTCTCGGCAGGGCTCGATCTCTCGTCACTTGCGGAAGCGAGCGTCGCGGAAGGCGTGCAGCATTCGCGCATGTGGCATCAGGCGTTCAACACAATCGAATTCGGCAAGGTGCCGGTCGTCGCGGTGCTGCATGGTGCGGTGGTCGGCGGCGGACTCGAGCTTGCGGCGGCGGCGCACATCCGCGTCGCAGAGACCTCGACCTACTACGCGCTGCCGGAAGGCACACGCGGCATCTTTCTCGGCGGCGGCGGCACCGTGCGCCTGCCGCGCCTGATCGGCACGTCGCGTGTCACGGATATGATGCTGACCGGCCGCACCATGAGCGCGGAGGAAGGCCAAGCCATCGGCCTGTCGCAATATCTGGTGAAGCCGAAGACCGGCTTGGCGAAGGCCATCGAACTGGCGAAGCAGATCGCGACCAATGCACCGATGACGAATTTTGCGATCATGCATGTGCTGCCGCGCATCGCGGAAAGCGATCCCGCCAGCGGCTATATGGCCGAGGCGCTGATGGCCGCCGTCGCGCAAGGCAGCGACGAGGCAAAGTCGCGGCTCAAGGATTTTCTGGAGAAGCGCGGCAAGAAGGTGCTGCACAAGTGAGCACTGCGGACCAGACGAAGTCCAAACCGCCAGGCGCGGGCAGCGCGCCGCTGCGGCCTGTGCGTCTTGGTTCGGCGGATTTCCTGCTCGACACGCGGCCGGACGGCACGATCCACATCCGCTCGCCGCATAAGCTTGAAGCTTACCCTGCGAAGATCACCGAGCGGCTGATGTACTGGGCGGATGCCGCACCCGAGCGCGTGTTCATTGCGCAGCGCCGCGCGAGCGGCGAATGGCGGACGCTCACCTATTTCGAAACGCTCGTGCAGGTGCAGGCCATCGCGCAGGCCCTGCTCAACCGAAAGCTCTCCGCCGAGCGGCCGATCGCGATCCTCTCCGGTAACGACATCGAGCACGCGCTACTTGCGCTGGCCGCAATGGTCGCCGGCATTCCTTATGCGCCGATCTCGGTGCCCTACTCGCTGATGTCCGCCGATTTCGGCAAGCTGAAGTCGATCATGGAAACCCTGACGCCGGGTCTCGTCTATGCGTCGGATGGTTCGGCCTTCGCACGCGCCATCGACGCCGCGGTGCCGGACGAAGCCGAGGTGGTCACCGCGTTCAACCCGCCAGGCTTCCGTCCGATCACGCTGTTCGCGGACCTGATGGTGACCGAGCCGACCGAGAGGGTTGAAGCCGCACATGCCGCTGTCGGTCCCGACACGGTTGCGAAGATCCTCTTTACCTCCGGCTCCACCGGCCAGCCCAAGGGTGTGATCAACACGCACCGGATGCTCGCGTCGAACCAGGCGCAAGTGCGCGCCGGTATGCCGTTCATCCGCGACGAGCCGCCGGTGATTGTCGACTGGCTGCCGTGGAACCACACCTTCGGCAGCAACCACAACTTCAATATGATTCTCGACAACGGCGGTTCGCTCTACATCGACGAGGGAAAGCCACTGCCCGGCGCGATTGCGGCCACCGCGCGCAACCTGAAAGAGATCGCGCCGACGATCTACTTCAACGTACCGAAGGGCTTCGAAGCGCTGCTGCCCTATCTGCGCGAGGACGAGGCGCTGCGGAAGAACTTTTTCTCGCGGCTGAAGGTGATGTTCTACGCGGGCGCGGGCTTGCAGCAATACGTCTGGGACGAGTTGCAGCAGATGAGCGTCGCGACCACCGGCGAGCGCATCATCTTCCTCTCCAGCATCGGCTCGACCGAGACCGCGCCGATGGCGCTCTCGTGCAATTGGGATTTCGAACGGCCGGGCAACATCGGATTGCCGGCGCCGGGCGTCGAGCTGAAGCTTGTCCCGAACGAAGGCAAGCTCGAAGCGCGACTGAAGGGCCCGAACATCACGCCGGGCTATTGGCGCCGGGCCGATCTCACCGCCGAGGCATTCGATGCCGAAGGCTTCTACAAGATCGGCGACGCGCTGAAGTTCGTCGACGCCAACGACCCCGGCAAGGGATTGCTGTTCGACGGGCGGCTCGCGGAGGACTTCAAGCTCGTGAGCGGCACCTGGGTCAGCGCGGGCGCGCTGCGCGCGCAGTTCGTCGATCATTGCGCGCCGCTGGTGCGCGATGCGGTGATCGCCGGTGCCGACCGCGACGACATCGCAGTTCTGGTATTCCCAGATGTCGCGGCCTGCGGCCGGCTCGCGGGCCTGCCGGCCGATGCAAAGCCCGCGGATGTGCTCAATGACACGAAAGTGCGCGCGGAATTTCAGCACCGGCTGAACGCGCTTGCGAAGCACAGTCCCGGCAGCTCCACGCGCATCTGCCGCATCATCCTGATGGACGAGCCGCCGTCGCTCGATGCGGGCGAAGCGACCGACAAGGGTTCGATCAACCAGCGCGCGGTGCTCGGCCGCCGCGCCGCGTTGGTCGAAGAACTTTACGCGAAGCCGTTTTCGGCGCGCGTCATCGCAATCGAGGGAAAAGGCTGAATGGACCCGAAGGGACACGCCGCCATCGTCACCGGAGCCGCTTCCGGTCTCGGTGCGGAGACCGCCATTGCGCTCGCGAAGGCCGGGGCGAAGGTCGCCTGCCTTGACGTCAACATGGATGGCGCAAGTGCGACCGCGAACAAGATCGGCGGCATCGCGATCCAATGCGACGTGACGAGCGCTGACGGTGCGGGCGCGGCGCTGAAGGCGGCGAGCGCCAAGCACGGCCCGGCACGCATTCTCGTCAATTGCGCCGGCATCGGGCCTGCCAAGCGCATCGTCGGCAAGGAAGGGCCGCAACCCCTCTCCGACTTCGAACGCGTGATCTCGATCAACTTGGTCGGCACCTTCAACATGATGCGGCTGGTCGCCGCCGAGGCACAGAACCTCGAACCGCTCGCGGACGGCGAGCGGGGCGTCATCGTCTCGACCGCTTCGGTCGCCGCTTATGAAGGCCAGATCGGCCAAGCCGCCTATTCGGCCTCCAAGGGCGGCGTCGCCGCACTCACGATTCCCGCAGCGCGAGAATTGTCGCAGTTCGGCATCCGCGTGATGGCCATTGCGCCCGGCATTTTCGGCACGCCTATGCTGAAGGCGCTGCCGCAGGCGGCGCAGGACTCGCTCGGCGCATCGGTGCCATTCCCCAAGCGATTGGGCGAGCCGCGCGAATTTGCCGACCTCGTGCTATTCATCGTGCGGAGCAATTATCTCAACGGCGAGGTGATCCGCCTCGACGGTGCGCTGAGGATGGCGCCGCGCTAACGGGGGACCGATTTGCTGACCTACAGAAGAGAAACCCGCATCGAGTGGGGCGATTGCGATCCGGCGGGCATCGTGTTCTTTCCGCGCTATTTCGCGATGTTCGATAGCTGCACCACCGCGCTGTTCTCGAAGGCGCTGGGCATGAGCAAGTATCAGTTCACGCGGCACTACAAGTTCGAAGGCTACCCGATGGT
The DNA here is from genome assembly GCA_040756555.1 of Pseudomonadota bacterium. Classification (GTDB taxonomy): domain Bacteria; phylum Pseudomonadota; class Alphaproteobacteria; order Rhizobiales; family Xanthobacteraceae; genus Z2-YC6860. The sequence continues at coordinate 280,887 of JBFLYS010000003.1, forward strand.
GGATACGCGGGCCCGCTTTCTGAAGCCGACCAAGTTCGGCGACGACGTGGTGATCGAAACGAAAATCACCGAATTCCGCCGCTCCAGCTTCGACGTGCAGCACCGCATCACGCTGAACGGCGAGCTTTGCGTCGAGTGCTTCGACACCCGCGTGTGGGCGAGGCGCGATCCGGCGAATCCGGAGAAGATCAAGTCCGAGCCGGTGCCCCAAGAGGTCATCGACAAATTCAACGGCGCATAAAGGCGATATGGCCGAACTGAAACCCGTCACCGTCATCACGGGCGCCTCCGCCGGCATCGGCGCGGCGCTGGCGGAGGTGTTCGCCGAACGGGGCCACGAGATCGTGCTGATCGCACGGCGTGCCCCGCAACTGAAGGCCCTGGCGGACCGCATCGCGGAAACCGGCAAGCCGCGCCCTCATGTGCTGGTGGTCGATCTGGCGCGGCCCGACGCCACCGTGCGGATCGCCGACGAGTTGCGGCAGGAAGGGCTCGAGCCCGAATACATGGTCAACAACGCGGGCTACGGCCTGCTCGGCCCAGCAGCGAAACTCGACCGCGCCGAACAGCTCGCGATGATCGATCTCAACATGAAGACCACGACAGACCTGTCGCTGCGCTTCATGGACGGCCTCATTCGGCGGAAGGGCGGCATCCTCAACGTCGCGTCGGTCGCGGCGTTCTTCCCCGGCCCCGGCATGGCCGTCTACCACGCGACGAAGGCCTATGTGCTGTCGTTCAGCGAAGCACTGCACCACGAGATGAAGGGCGAGGTTCGCGTCACGGTGCTGTGCCCCGGCCCGGTCGAGACTGAATTCATGGCACGCGCGGGTGTGCCAAAGGGTTATTTCCCGAAGATGCTCTCGCGCTCGGCCGAACGCGTCGCGAACGAGGGCTACGAAGGCCTGATGAATGGCAAGCGCGTCGTGGTGCCGGGCTCCGACAACAAGGTGCTCACGTTCCTGCCGCGCCTTCTGCCGCGGGCATGGGTGCTGGCGCTCACCAAAGGCGGAAAGACTTAAGCGCGCGGCTCGGTATACGTCGCATCCGCCGAGAACGCGGACAGCAATTCGAACCCACGCTTGGCCCAATCCTCGACTGCGACAGGTCCCGCCACCAGCATGCAGTAGTCGTAGGGCGCGCGCATGTCGTTCGCCATGATGAACTGATAGTGCATGCGGAACAGGTTCCAGCGCAGCTTCTTGTAGAACTCCGCGGCGAGCATATCGCGGAAGCGCACCTTCCAGACAAATGGGTTGCGGCGCTTCGCGCCAACATCGATCCCGATGCCGCCGACAGGATCGAAATTCCAGAAATTCAACGCGTCCTTGCGCGCCTGCGCGTCAATCCAGAGGATCGACGGCTCGATTGCAACGCGCTCGATCGCTTTATGAACGCGCCACGCCTGAAAATGCAGGCCGACACCCGGCATCAGCGAACCCGGCGTCAGCAGCACGACACGCGGGCCGCGCTTTCCGAGATCGGGATCGAGCTCCAGCGCACGCGCCACCACAGCGGGCGCGATGACGCCGCCGCCGGAATGGCCGACGACCAGAAGCTCGTCGCTGTCGTTCGCCTTCGCTGCTTCGACGAGATGCTTCGCGCCAGCCTCAACCGGACGGTCGAAACACGATGGATTGCCGCGCGCGTATTCAAGGAGATAAGGCCAGTGGCTGTTGATCTGCACCACTTGCAGATGCTCGGCGATGGGCCGCAGCGCGTAGAAGAAACAGCCGAAGCCTGCGGCGATGCCGAGCGCGACGCTCAGAAGATACGGTGCGCCAGCCCACACCGCGCCATGCGCGACGAGCCAGCCCGCGATCACCGACAGCGCGATCCAGAGCAGCAGCAAGCCCTGGAAATAGACGAGCGCTAAGCCGTACTGCCACGATGCGCGGAACACCTTGAACAGCGTTCCGGTGACGAGATAGTCGAGTATCCAACCGATTGCGCGCGGCACCTGCCGCCATAGCGGCTCGGCCATGTTGGAGCGGATGAATTGCTCCTGCCGCAGAAAATCGTAGCGCGCCGTCACCTGCCAGTTCGGACCGGCGGCCTCGATGTCCCAATGGGCGAAGTCTTCGGAATCGATGACGAGATCGCCGATCGTCGCCTTCAGCGGCCAGATTTTCAGAAAGCGCCGCCATGAGCGCGAGAACAGGTTGTGATAACCCTCCGCGCCCTGCGGATCGTAGCCTTCGACATAAATGACGCGCCGCCGCCGGATCACAGCATCCCCACCACAAGCCTATTCATGTCAGCAATAACGACCGCAGGCCCGGCGTCAATGCGAGTCGAGACGCGCCTGTGAGCGGAGCTTGTGGCGCTGCACCTTGCCCGTCGCAGTGCGCGGCAGGTCCGCAACCACCTCGAAGCGGCGTGGCCGCTTGTAGTTCGGCAGCGTCTCCGCAAGGCGCTCGCGCGCGGCCTTGATCGCGGCATCCTTGTTGGTGCCGGGCGCCGCCACGATGAAGAGCACGATCTCGGCCAGCCCGATCTGGTTTTCGCCCAACACCGCCGCGGTCTCGACGATCCCCGGAATGCCTGCGAGCTTGTCCTCGATCTCCGCAGGCGAGACCCAAAGACCCGACACGCGCAGGATATCGCCGGTGCGGCCGCGGTGATGATAGAAGCCGTCGGCGTCGCGCAGATATTCGTCGCCGGTCGCAAACCAGCCGTCCCCTTTGAAACGTTCTTCGGGCTGCTCCGGCGGCGCTTTGAGGTCACCACCGGCAGATCGATAACCCTTGAAGAGCGACGACATCCGCACTTCGAGACGGCCGGACTTGTCGGCTTCGGTGATGATGGTGCCTTCATCATCGACGATGCGAAGCTCGACGCTCGGAGATGCGATGCCGGACGAGCCGGGACGCTGCGTTGTGGGCGTGTTGCCGATGATCATGTAGACGCATTCGCTTGCGCCGAGACCGTCCAGGATCGGATGGCCGCTGGCGGCCTCCCAGCCCTTCCAGATCTGCGGCGGCATGCGCTCGCCAGCCGAAACGTACCAACGCAGCGCGCGGAACGGCGCGGTCTCGGGCAGCTTCGCGTCGAGCAGGCGGTGATAAACGGCAGGCACGCTGAGCAGCACCGTCGGCTTGAAGCGCTCCACGGTCGTCGCGACGCTCTCCGTCGTCGCCCAACGCTCCAGCAGGATGTTGCCCGCGCCCATCCGGAGCGCCGCGAACATATTTCCGATGGCATAAGCGAAGTGGAAGCGCGAGGTCGCGAACAGCCGGTCGTTCTTGGTGCAGGTCAGATCCCGCTCGTAATAGTCCGCGGAGATACCAACTTGGGCATGACGGTGCTCGACCGCTTTCGGCACGCCCGTCGTGCCGGAGGTCATCACCCAAAAAGCGGGATCGTCCGGCTGGCGTGCGACGGGCTTCAGCGCACCGGTGGGCTTCGCTTTCCACTCCGCAAGCTCGCGGTCGCGATACAGCAGCTTGGTTTCGGGGGACGCCGCAGCGATCCCGCCGCTCGCAAGTTCGGCGAACTCGCGATCGACAGCGATTACGGCGGGATGCACCACCGCGAGAATATGTTTCAACTCCTCCGGCGTGGCGCGGCTCGACATCGCGACCGCAATTGCACCCATCGCCATCGCGGCCTGATGCAATGCGACGATATCCGGCGTGTCGAGCATCAGCATGCCGACGCGGTCTCCGGGCTTGACGCCGGAGGCGCGTAGACCTTCTGCGAACTGCGCAACGCGTGCCACCAGTGCGCCGTAGCTCAGCGACTCCTCGGCGCACAACAACGCGGGATGCTCAGGCCCCGCGGCCTTGAGTCCGTTCAGCAGACAATATTCAACGGCATTCATTGAGGCGGTCGCCGGCTGTTACGAGGCAGCGACGGCTTCGATGATCTCGACCGCCGGGTGTGCGGTCGGCAGCACGCGGGCGAGCTTGAAGCCCGCCTTCGCGAACAGCGCCCGATATTCCTCCTCGGTGCGCTCGCGGCCGCCGGTCAGCAGCATGACATGCACGTCGAGCCAGCGACCTGGAGCCGGCGTGTCGTCGGTCGGCACCGTCTTTTCGAGCACGAGAACGCGCGAGTCCGGCTTCATGTGCTTGCGGACGTTTTGCAGCATCTTCAGGCAATCGTCGTCGTCATAGTCGTGCAGCAAATGGCGGAAGAGATACGCGTCTGCCCCCTCCGGCACCGGCGTGGTGAACACGTCACCGGCAACGAAGGTTACGCCCGGTAGCGGGCCGCCCGCGCCGCGTTTGGCGGCCTCGATGCCCTCTTCCAGATCGAACAGTGTGCCATGCACCGTCGGATGCGCCGCAAGAATTGCGGAGAGCAGCATGCCGTGGCCGCCACCGACATCGACGATACGCTTGAACTGCGAGAAGTCGTAGGCAGCAACGATCGCCGGTGTCTCCGGCGAATGCACCTCGACCATCATGCGCTGGAAGCGCGCACCCTCTTTCGGGTTCGCATGCAGCCAGGGGAACAACTGCTCGCCCTTCAGCGCCTCGAAGGCGATACCGCCCTTCAACGCGCCATCGAGTTTGCTCCAGATCTCGCCGCTGTATTCGGTGAGCAATTCGGCGGAGGTCTTCATCGAATTCGGTGCATTCGTCGTCAGCATCCGACCGAGCGGGGTGAGCGCGAACTTGCCGCCTGCACCCCCGGTCACGACACCTACGGTCGAGAGCGCACGAAGAAGACGATAGACACGATCGACGTTGAGCCCCCGCGGCGCCGCGATCGACGTCGCGTCGTCGGCGCCCTGCTCCATCGCGTCGGCCAAACCCATGCGCGCGAACGAGCCGATGGCCTGCGTCACCCATAGGCTCGACAGGAGCTGCATCATTTTCTTGTGCAGCGCGCCCGGATCCGCGGAGGATTTGGGTGGCTTGACGCTCTCGACTTTCACATCCCCTCCGAGGCAGACACGCAAAAACAATTAAGGCGCGCGCGGTTCGGGCAAGCGCGCAAGCCTTAGACCAGTTCATCGGTCGAATCTAGGGACGATTTTTCCCGAAAATTGACCAGCCGGTTTCCTTTACAACCGCCCGGTTCTGAGGCTGAATTCACGTAAGTCCGCGAAAATGCGGACACAAAAAGCACCCTTCAAAAGTCTTAGGGTTCAGGGGAGGAATTCATGTCATCGCAGAGGACGGAATCCGTCTGCGCGAGACTTGCTGTGTCGGCAGCAGGGCTCGCGTTTTTGCTGGCCGTCGCGCCATCGGCCGTCGCGCAGGACAAGACCATCGAACTCAAGCTCGCGCACTGGGTGCCGGCATCGCATCCGCTGCACAAGGGTTTCGAGGAGTGGGGCAAGTCGGTCGAAGCCGCCTCCGGCGGAACGATCAAGTACAAGATCTATCCGGCCGAACAGCTCGGCAAGGCGTTCGATCACTACGACATGGCGCGCGACGGCATCGCCGATATGACGTACATCAATCCGGGCTATCAGCCCGGCCGCTTCCCGATCATCGGCGCCGGCGAATTGCCGTTCCTGATGGCGAACGCCAAGGGCGGATCGTCGGCGCTCGATGCCTGGTATCGCAAATACGCCGAGCGCGAGATGAAGGACGTGAAGTTCTGTCTCGCGTTCGTGCACGATCCCGGCTCGTTCCACTCCAAGACCAAGAAGATCGTCGTGCCTGCCGATCTCAAGGGCATGAAGATCCGCCCCGCGCACGCGACGATGGCGACCTGGATGACACAGCTCGGCGCGACCAACGTGCAGGCCGCGGCTCCTCAGGTGCGCGACGTTCTCGACAAAGGCGTCGCCGACGCGGTGACGTTCCCATGGGGTTCGGTCGTGCTGTTCGGCGTCGACAAGGTCACCAAGTATCACATGGAGGCGCCGCTCTACGTCACCACGTTCGCCTACACGATGAACAAGGATCGCTACAACTCGATGTCGCCGGCGCAGAAGAAGGTGATCGACGCCCACTGCAACACCGAATGGGCCGGCAAGATCGGCGGGCCATGGGCCGACTTCGAGCATGACGGCATCGCCAAGATCAAAGCCGAGCCGGGCCAGGATGTTTACACGATCACGGCCGAGCAACTCGGCGAATGGCGCAAGGCGGCCGAACCGCTGCAAAAATCCTGGGCCGACAACGTCAAAAAGGCGGGCGGCAATCCGGACGCCATCATGAAAGAGCTGCAGGACAGCCTGAAGCAATACAGCGCCTCCTACTGAGGCGAAAGAATCGCGCGCTGTCGATCAGCACACCAGCGGCGGCATCTGCCGCCGCTCCGGAGGGGACGTGACCGAGCATCCGCCCAATCCAGACATCGCGGCTTCGGACGCCGCGGGAGGCACGCGCTCCCGCGGCTTCATGAACCGTTTCATCGATACGATCGAGTGGATCGCCGCCGTGTTCGTCGGCATCGTTGCGGCCGACATCTTCCTCCTCGTCGTGCTGCGCTATTTCTTCAACTATCAGATACCCGACAGCTACGACTTCGGCCGGCTTCTGCTCGGCATCCTGATCTTCTGGGGAATCGCCGCGACATCGTTCCGCGGTACGCACATCACCGTCGATCTCGTTTACGCCAACGTCGGTCCGCGCGCACAACGCATCATCGATGTGTTCGCGACGCTGGTGCTGCTGTTCGTGGTCACGTTCCAGACCTACACGCTGTTCGACAAGGTGGTGGCGACCGCCAACGACAACGTCCTCACCTACGACCTACGGCTGCCGACCTGGCCGTTCTTCCTGGTGGCGTGGCTCGGCGACGTCTCCGCGGTGCTGCTGATCGCCGTGCGCACCTATCGGCTGATCTTCGAGCCGGAAGCCGTGGGCGGCGCCTACCAAATCAAGCCGGTGGAATGATGGACGCCTCCACCGTCGCCGTCCTCGGCTTCATCACGCTGTTCACCCTGATGCTGCTTCGCGTGCCGGTCGGCATGGCGATGGGTCTCGTCGGCGTCTCGGGCTTCGCCTACCTCGTCGGCAGCGGCCCGGCGTTCAAGATCGTCGGCCATACCTCGATGCGGACGGTGACCGACTACACGTTCGGCGTCATTCCGATGTTCCTGCTGATGGGCGCGTTCGTCACCAACTCCGGCATGAGCCAGGAGTTGTTCCGCGCCGCCAACGCCTTTCTCGGCCATCGCAAGGGCGGGCTCGGCATCGCGACAATCGCAGCGTGCGGCGGCTTCGCCGCGATCTCCGGCTCTTCGGTCGCGACCGCAGCGACTTTCTCGACCGTCGCCTATCCGGAGATGCGCCGCTACGGCTATCCGCAGTCCTTCGCGACCGGCGTCGTCGCCGCGGGCGGCACGCTCGGCGCGATGCTGCCGCCATCCACCGTGCTTGCGGTCTACGGCATCATCACCGAGCAGGACATCGGCAAGCTGTTCATCGCCGGCGTCCTGCCGGGAATTCTGGCCGCTTCGATGTACATGATGACCGTGACGATCATCGGCATCGCCCGGCCGGGATTTCTGCCGTCCGCGCCGCGCAAGTCCTGGGCCGAACGCTGGGCCGCGCTACGCGACGTCTGGGCCACGCTGCTGCTGTTCATCTTCGTGATCGGCGGCATGTACGGCGGGCTGTTCACGCCGACCGAGGCCGGCGGCATGGGCGCCGGCGGCGCGTTCCTGATCGGCGTGCTGCGCGGACGCCTCAAAGGCGAAGACATCCGCCGCTCGCTGTTGCAGGCGACCCGCACCGCCGCCGCGGTGTTCACCGTGCTGATCGGCGCGTTGCTGTTCGGCTATTTCCTCACGGTGACGCAGACGCCGCAGCATGTGACCGAGTTCCTCACCGGGCTCGGCATCGGCAAATACGGCGTGCTGGCGCTGATCATGTTGATGTATCTGGTGCTGGGATGCCTCATGGACTCGCTCGCCATGATCATCCTGACCGTGCCGATCATCTTCCCGGTCATCAAGGAATTGGGGTTCGATCCGATCTGGTTTGGCATTATCATCGTCATGACGGTCGAGCTGGGCCTGATCCACCCGCCGGTCGGCATGATCGTGTTCGTGATCAAAAGCGTGGTTCAGGACGTCGACTTCTCGACGATCTTCCGCGGCGTCATCCCGTTCATCATCACGGACCTGATCCGCCTCATCATCCTGATCGCCTTCCCCATTATCGCGCTCTGGTTGCCGTCCCATATGTGATCCGGCGCGCGCCTGGTGTCGCGATTCGGAAGTTCGCTTGAATTCTCAGCACATTCCGAAGCGAACTTCCGAATCAAGCGACACCAGCAACATTATGATTCTAGTGTCCCTTTGAACCCGAAGTTCGCATAAGTGTCCGCTGCGCATTCTTGCGAACTTCGGGTTCGGGACACTAGCGCCGCATCATCACCCCTCCTGCATGTGCTATATGCAGCCACGCCGTAGCGGCGGCCTACCCCGCCGCTATGATCGGGCAAAACCTTGATCAACTTGGGTCCAGCGTCACGAGGGGAATGGAACGTCATGTCAGCACAATCGACCGCGCCGCGCGCCGACGCCAAGGAAAGCACGCCGATCGCAGGCGAAGCGTTCCTGCGGGCGCTTTCGGATCACGGCGTCGACTACCTGCTCGCCAATCCCGGCACCGACTTTCCCCCGATCGTCGAGGCTTACAGCCGCTCGAAGGCGTCCAATCACAAGGTTCCGACACCGCTCGTCATCCCGCACGAGAACCTCGCGATCGCGATGGCCCACGGCACCTACGCGATGACGGGACGCCCAGCCGCCGTGATGCTGCACGTCAACGTCGGCACCGCGAACGCCATCAGCAACCTCATCAACATGAGCCGCGACTACGTTCCGGTCATCCTTGCCGCCGGCCGCACGCCGATCACCGAGAAGGGCAAGTTCGGCGGCCGCAACCGCTACATCCACTGGGGCCAGGAGATGTTCGACCAGGCCGGGATGCTGCGCGAGATCGTGAAGTGGGACTACGAACTCCGCCTGCCCGAACAGGCCGCCGATGTGGTGTCTCGTGCGTGCGAGATCACCATGACGAGCCCGAAGGGCCCCGTTTATCTCTCGCTGCCGCGTGAGCCGCTGTCCGCGCCGCTGCCCGAGCCGATCGGCCCGGTGAAGCCGCGCGCGGTGCCGGCGGTGCCGCATCCCGATCCGGCGCAGATCGCGGCGCTGGCCGAATGGATCGCCGCCTCCGAGAAGCCGCTCATCATCACCTCCGCGAGCGGCGCGGAGGCGGTGGCCCCGCTCGGCCGTCTCGCGGAGAAATACGCGCTGCCGGTCGTGACGCAGCGCCAGCGCGTCGTGTGCCTGCCGTCGAACCATCCGATGCACATGGGCTACGACTCCCATCCGCTGATCGGCGACGCCGACCTCATCATCGTGCTCGATGCCGACGTGCCTTGGGTTCCGAACGAGCAGCAGCCGTCGGCCAATTGCCGCTTCGCCTCGATGGGCGAGGACCCGAACTTCCGCCGCTATCCGATGCGGAGCTTCCCGAGCGACCTCTCCATCATGTCGAACACCGCTGCGGGGCTCACGGCGCTGGAACAGGCGCTGGCCAAGCTCTCGATCCCCGAAGCGCGGATCACCGCGCGCCGCACCCGCGCCGCCGAATTCAATAAGAAACGCAAGGAGGCGCTCGCCAAGGCGTCCGCCACGCCTGCGGGCGAGAAGATCAACTTCGCCTATCTCTCGCGTCTCGTCGGCGAGTGCGTGGGCGAAGATGCCGTGATCTTCAACGAGTATTCGCTGATCCAGGAGCAGATCGAGCGCACCAAGCCGAACACATTCTACGGCAACTCGGCAGCGGCCGGTCTCGGCTGGGGCTTCGGCGCGGCGCTGGGCGCCAAGCTCGCCGCCCCGGAGAAGTTCATCGTCGCGACGCTCGGCGACGGCGCCCACATGTTCTCCAACCCGATGGTCGGCCATTGGGTGTCGGACGTGCACAAGCTCCCGATCCTCACCATCATCTTCAACAACAGCCTCTATGCCGCTGTGCGCGGCGCGACCATGTCGATGTTCAAGGACGGCGCCGCCGGCAAGGACAACGGCATGTTCATGGCCGACCTCTCGCCGAGCCCGGCCTATGAGGCCGCGGTGATCGCCCAGGGTGGGCACGGCGAGCGGGTCGAGAAGGCCTCGGAACTGCCCGCCGCGCTGGCCCGCGCGCGCGATGTCGTGGTTAAGGAAAAGCGGCAGGCATTGCTCAACGTGATCTGTCCGCCATAGCGGAACAGCGGATCGCTGCTGTCATGCTTTTTCCGCGATGGCCGGGAGCCAACCTCCCGGCCATTTTGCATGGATAGGCGCCCCTGTGGCTCCGCCCCTCTCGACAAATCAGCCCGCCCCTATAAAGAAACGCCAGCATTCTGGGAGGAACACCACGATGATGCGAGTTGACGCCTACACCCACTTCATTCCGACGCGCTTCTACAAGGAGGTGATGTCGGAGGGCGGGCACAAAGACATCGGCAAGCGCATGATGGGCGTGCCGTCGATCTACGACGTGAAGGCCCGCCTGAAGGTGGTCGACAAGTTCAAGGACTACTCGCAGATCCTGTCCTACCCGATGCCGCCCTTCGAGATGATGACGAAGAGCGGCAAGCAGGCCGAGGAATACGCCAAGATCGTCAACGACGGCTTCGCGGAACTCTGCGCGCAGCATCCCGATCACTTCCCGGGCTGGGTCGCGCAGTGCCCGATGACCGCGCCGGACGTCGGCGTGCGTGAGGCCGCCCGCGCCATGAAGATGGGCGCGCTCGGCGTGCAGATCTATACGAACGTCGCCGGCAAGCCGCTCGACAGCAAGGAGTTCGAGCCGTTCTGGAAGGCGATGAATAAGACCAAGACGCCGATCTGGCTGCACCCGTCGCGCGGCGCGGCGATGGCCGACTACCCGACCGAATCGAAGTCGAAGTACGAGATCTGGTGGACGTTCGGCTGGTCCTACGAGACCGGCGCCGCGATGGCGCGCCTCGTGTTCTCGCGCATCATGGACAAGTATCCGAACCTGAAGATCATCACCCACCACTTCGGCGGCATCGTTCCGATGCTCGAAGGCCGCATCGGTCCGGGCTGGGACCAGATCGGCGCGCGCACCTCGGATGAGGACTTGCAGAAGGTGAAGAAGTCGCTGAAGAAGCGGCCGCTCAACTACTTCAAGGAGAATTTCTACGCCGACACCGCCGCGTTCGGCGGCAAGCCGGCGACGCTCTGCGGTCTCGACTTCTATCAGAAGGACAAAATCGTGTTCGCCTCGGACTGCCCGTTCGATCCGGAGAAGGGCACGTACTACATCCGCGAGACGCTGAAGATCCTCGACAGCATCGACATGTCGAAGGCGCAGCGCAAGGCGATCATGCACGGCAACCTCGAGAAGCTGACGGGCCGGAAGCTCACCTGATCGGCTTCGCCATCGCTGAAAAGAACAACGCCCGGCAGCAAAGCCGGGCGTTTTGCGTTCCTACTCAACGACGAAAAATTTTATTTCTCCCCGGTGTGACCGGGGAGCGTTGGCAGCGCAGTGAGCTTGCGCAGGCTTTTCCGATTCAATTGTCAAACAGCCCGCCTCGCCTACCGGTAAAGAGCCGATGCGCGAAGCGGGATTGATGTAATTCATCGCGGCTTTTATGTCAAGGAAAAAATACCTATGAAGGTTTTCTGCCGCCGCGCAGTGAAAACCTGCCGCTACAAGCGCCGATCCTCGGACGCGAGCATGTCGTTGATCAGGTGATCCGACCATTGCTCGGCGGGTGATCTTGAGTTTGCCGGTTCGTGAGGTTTCAGCGGCGGAGAATTCCTCGCGGATGGGCGACGAGAGGTGATCGTCGGCTTCCCGCCACGTTCTCGCCGCGGTTCGTTCATCTGCGCCGCGTTTGGAAAATGTTGGTAAAGTAAAATTCACGGCTATCGAGAATGTAAAACTATTCAACCGACGTCGAACCCATAGTGTTGCATCACCCATTTTGTAGCCGCCCGACGAGCGACTTCGAAACCTACCTTCAGTCCTTCCTTTCCAACATACGACGCTGCATCACTAAGCCACTTCTTCGTGCGCTGCCCTAATGTCGGCTCTCCGGAGTTGTTTGCAGCATCGGCTTCCATCGCCTGCTTCAATTTTGAAATTGCTTCACTGTCCAAGCCGAGCTGCTTTAGTGCGTTGGACAGTTCTTCGAAATTGCCCTGCGAAACGGAAATAGACCCAACTTGCGCAAAATTCTCAGCGTGGCCGGCAATCACAACATTGCCGCCATAGATATGATTCACCACAGATTGGTCGACCCGTTTTGCAGGAATGTCTGAAATGTTCTCAGAAGTCGAATCAAGTTCATCTTTCAGTTCAAGAGCTAGTTGAAGAATTCGATTCCGAACGCTGTCCAATATCGATACGAAAACCGTCCCGGGTATTTCTTGATGAGCGCGAATCAAATTCCAGCCGTGAATGAAATCGCCCGAGACGTGGTTGACCAAATCTTGCGGCCATAAAATGCGGCCCCCGTTTGGCTTACCTTCTGCATCTTTGCCGATATCGTAAGCGGATATTGGTTGCGTAAGATTTGCGGTCTCAGCCCACCACCGTAGATCCTCCGGCAGTATGCTAGCCGCGAGGGGTTGACCGTTAAGAACATTGCCAGCGGGGCCAGCGAAAGACCCTCGAGCCACTGTTTTAACGACCCGATATGGCGGCAGCGCAGAATTGTCTTGATAGCCGTTGAGTTCGCTTTCCGCCCATACCTTGAGCTTGTCGTTCTTGAGTTGATGCGCCAGTAGCAAGCATTTTCTCAAAAGAACTGAAATGGCCGTCTTATCATCGACAGCACCTTGGACAATGTCGTCCAGCAACTGCATTGAATACCTCAGAAGGCCAATCGTTGGTGCAAACTTAGATTCTACTACCTTAGCAGAATCATACGTTAATCAGGCGAACGAAAACGACCGACTGCAACACCGGGCGTTTTGATTTTGGACGCCGCGGCGTCGTCACTCCGCCCTCTTCAACCCCGCCTGCTCGATCGTCTTGCCCCACAGCGCGATCTCGTTCTTCACCAGCGCGCGCATCTGCTCCGGCGTGCCCGGGCGCACATCGGCGCCGAGACCCTTCAGCTTCTCGACCACCTCCGGCGATTTCAGCGCGGCGACCGCTTCCTTGTGCAGCCGATCGAGAATCGGCTGAGGCGTGCCCTTCACCGTCACAAGACCGATCCACGTTTCGACCTCGAAGCCCGGCAGCGTCGCGGCGACCGTCGGAACGCCGGGCACGCCCGGCCACGGCGCTTTGCTGGTGACCGCGAGGCCGCGCGCGGTGCCCGAGTTGATGTGCGGCACGGAAACGGTCTGCGTGTCGATCAGCACATCAACGCGGCCGCCGAGCACATCGGTGATCGGGCCGGTGCCGCCGCGGTACGGCACGTGCGTCAGCTTGACGCCGGCGCGCGTGGCGATCAGTTCGCCGGTCAGATGCGGAACGCTGCCGACGCCGACCGACGTGTAGGTGATCTCGCCGGGCTTGGCCTTCGCTGCGGCGATCAAATCCGACACGCTCTTGAACGGATGATCAGCGCGAACAGCCAGCACGTAAGGGTAGAAGCCGATCGTGGTCAGCATCGCGAAGTCTTCGATCGGGTCGTATTTGATCTTCGACAGGTTCGCTGTCGTCGCATGAGCCGCCGTCAGCATGAGCAGCGAGTAACCATCCGGCGCGGAGCGCGTCAGCGTCTCGGACGCGAGCACACCGGCGGCGCCGGGCTTGGCCTCGACGACGACGCGCTGGCCGAGCCCCTTGCTCATCGCCTCGCCCAGAATGCGCGCCATGGTGTCGGCGTTGCCGCCCGCGCCGAAGCCGTGAATGAGCGAGATCGGCTTGTTCGGATAATCCTGAGTTTGGGCTTGAGCTTGTGCCGCTCCCGCGATCACGGTCGCCGCCGCAACCACCGCCCCGAGCATTCGAAACATCAGTCGCCCCTCCGTCTTATTGTTATACCGCCGTCGCTCGACAAGCGCGGACGGTCATGTCAAATCTCGCCGCAGGTTGAAGCGCCTCCGGGAAACAATTATGGCTTCGCGCTCCGATTGGCGGCATGACAATACGGGCCGTCTTCTGTTCGATTCCACACGCCGGTTTCAGGAGCGCTGCCTCGCCATCGTGAACCGCCGAGGCTATCCCGAGATGCGGATCGCGCACATGGCGACAACACGTCACATCGATCTGGCGGGCACGCGGATCGCGGACCTCGCGGTGCGCGCGGGCGTCACCAAGCAATCGATGGGCGAGATGATCGACCAGCTCGAGGCGATGGGCTTCGTCACGCGCTCGGCCGACGGCTCCGACAAGCGCGCCAAGATCGTGACCTTCACCCCGAGCGGACGGAAGCTGCTCGACACGATCCGCAAGGCGGTCGCGGCCTGCGAGCGCGATCTTGCGGCGCGGATCGGCGACAAGGCGGTCGGCGAATTGCGGGGCGCGCTGATCGGCTACTGCCGCACTCCCGACGATGCGCCGGCGCCCAAAGCGGCGCGGACCGGAAAAGCTGCGAACAAGAAACGCTGAAGCGGCTGTTCGCATCGTTCCCATCTTACGTCGTGAACAGCAAGGCATCGGGATCGAGGCCCAGCAGAACCTGCCCGATGTTTTCGTAGTGGCTCTCGCGGCCCTGCAACTGCTGCATGACCGTGTGCATGTCGCGGAAGCGCCGCTCGAACGGCCGCTTGCGGAACACCGAGGTCGATCCGAGCATGTGGTAGAGCGCGTCGACGATCGCGCCCGACTGGTGGATCGCGTTGGTCGAGGCCATGCGGATTTCGATCTTCTGTTCGGTCGTCAGTTCCGGGTTTTCGGCCATCGCCTTCCAGAGATCGCGCGCGGTGACATGAAGATACGTGCGGGCCGCGCGCCACATCGCTTCCGAGCGGCCGATGTGCGCCTGCACCACATTGTTGTCGCGCATGGCCCGCCGTGAGCCGCTGGGCGTCTTTTCGGATGCTTCCCTGGTCGTGTCGTCGAGCATCTGGCGCGCGATGCCGAGCGCAACCGCAGCGAAGCCGAACGAATAGATGTTGCTGGTCGAGAACTTGAAGAGCAGCCCGTTCTCGCGCCGGTCCACCTCCTCATCGCGCGCGAACGACATCTGTTCCGGCACGAACAGATCCTTGACCGAATAGGTGTCGCTGCCGGTGCCTCTGAGGCCGATCACGTCCCAGACGTCGGAGATTTCAGCAGCCTCATAGGGAAACAGCATCATGCGGATCGCCGGCGTGCCGTCCGGCCGGTAGATCCGCGTGCCATCCGCGCTGATCACGAAGCTCTGGCCGCCGAGCCAGCGCGCCTGATGGCCGCCGCTCGCGAAATTCCATGTGCCGGTGACGCGATAGCCGCCGGGCACCATGCGCGCCTCCGACGGCGCAGGAGGCCCCCAGGCCACGATGCCCTCGGGCGGGCCGAACAGCTTCACCGCCGTGTTGCGGTCGAGATAGGCCGCGGCCATCGCGCAGGTGCTGCATTGGGCGAGGCACCATGCGGTGCTGGCATCGGCCTTGGCGATTTCCTCGATGATCTCGCAAAACGCCGCGAGCGACAGCTCGCCGCCGCCGAGAAACCGCGGCTGGAGCATGCGATAGAATCCGCCGTCGATCAGCGCCTTGACCACCTGCGGCGTGAGACGCCGCGTGCTTTCGATGGCGCAGGAAAACTCCGCGATCAGCGGCGCGATGTTGCGCGCGCGCTGGAGATAGTCTTTTCCCGAAGGGGCCGACAGGTCGTTCATGACTGGTTCCGACGCTCGAAGCGACAAAAGCAAATTTAGGCCCGCTGCGATAGTCTGTCACCTGAGAAGTCAGGGTACCTGTCTTTATGACCTGCGGCAAAAGTGCTATATTTAAGAGAATGGAAACGCCTCAGGGTGAACGAATGTCCGCCATCAAGCCGCGCGGCGTGGTGCATTTCAGCATCCCGGTCAGCGACCTCGAAGCCAGCAAGAAATTCTACACGGAAAAGCTCGGGCTTACGTTCCTGCGCTACTCCAAGCCCTACGAGATCATGTTCCTGATGGCGGGCAAGGACTACGTGCTGCTGTGCCTGAGCGAGACGCCGATCCATCCGAACCCGGAGGGCAAGCGGCGCGTGCATCACGCCTTCGCGGTCGAGCCATCGGCCTATGACGACGCCAGGACGTTCCTGCAAGACAACGGCGTTCCCATTTTCGACGAAGAGCACCGCACCACCGGCACGTTCCCCGGCCGGCAGTTCTACATCCACGACCCCGACAAGAACGTGATCGAGTTCACCGAGTGGAGCGGCAAGGAATTCTGAGGAACCGCGGAAAAGGCTGATTTCCGCCGGGAATTGCAAGCATCGGCTGTGGGCGGCAGCCGCAAGGCGGTGAAAGCCCCGGCCCCATCTGCTAGCGTGCCGGCCATGGAAGCCGCACGCGCCATCCCCGCCGACGACGAGCCGCCGCAAGAGGCGGCACAAGAGGCGCAGCAGGAGCCTGCCGAGCGCCCGTCGCCTGTGATGGCGCAATATCTCGAGATCAAGACCGCCAACCCGGACAGCCTGCTGTTCTACCGGATGGGCGATTTCTACGAGCTGTTTTTCGAGGACGCCGAGACCGCGAGCCGCGCGCTCGGCATCGTGCTGACCAAGCGCGGCAAGCACCTCGGCCGCGACATCCCGATGTGCGGCGTGCCGGTCCATCGCGCCGACGAATATCTGCACCGGCTGATCGCGCTCGGACATCGCGTGGCGGTGTGCGAGCAGCTCGAAGATCCGGCGGAGGCGAGGAAGCGCGGCAGCAAGGCGGTCGTGCGGCGCGATGTGATCCGGCTCGTGACGCCTGGCACGCTGACCGAAGACACGCTGCTCGACGCGCGGCGCAACAACTATCTGCTCGCGATCGTGCGTGCGCGGCTTTCGTCTGTGGGCGAAGACAGCCGCTTCGCATTGTCATGGATCGATATTTCCACCGGCGAATTTCGCATCGCCGAGTGCGACCGCTTGAGCCTGCCCGCCGAGATCGCGCGGCTCGAGCCCGGCGAGATCATCGTCTCCGACGCGCTCTATTCCGATCCGGAGCTGACACCGTATCTGCGGACGCTCCCCTCCGTGACGCCGGTGACGCGCGACGTGTTCGACGGCGCGACCGCCGAGCGGCGGCTGTCGGATTATTTTGCGGTGGCGACCACCGACGCCTTCGGCGCGCTGACGCGGCTTGAATTGAACGCCGCCGCCGCGGTCGTGACCTATGTGGAGCGCACGCAGCTCGGCAAGCGCCCGCCACTGTCGCCGCCGGTGCGCGAGGCGCAGGGCGCGACGCTTTCCATCGATCAGGCGACGCGCGCGAACCTCGAACTGGTGCGAACGCTCGGCGGCGAGCGCAAGGGCTCGTTGCTCGCGGCCATCGACCGCACCGTGACCGCCGCCGGCTCCCGCCTGATGGCGCAGCGGCTCGCCGCGCCCCTGACCGATCCGGCCGCGATCGACCGGCGGCTCGATGCGGTGCAGATTTTCGTAGCGGATTCGGCGGCGCGCGCCGAAACGCGCTCGCGTCTCAACGCCGCGCCCGATCTGGCCCGCGCGCTGACACGCCTCGTGGTGGGCCGCGGCGGTCCGCGCGATCTCGCCGCGATCCGCGACGGCATTGCGGCGGCGTCCGAGCTTGCCGTGCAACTCGATGCGCTCGCCGACAAGCCGATCGAGATCGACAATGCGATCGCAGCACTGCGAAAGCCCGATCCGGCGATTGCAAAGGAATTGGCCGCGGCGCTCGCCGACGAGCTGCCCCTGCTGAAGCGCGACGGCGGCTTCGTCCGCGAAGGCTATGTGCCTGAACTCGACGAGAGCCGCGCGCTGCGCGACGAGAGCCGCAAGGTGATCGCGCAACTGCAGGCCGATTACGCCGACCAGACCGGCGTGAAGTCGCTCAAGATCCGGCACAACAACGTGCTCGGCTATTTCGTCGAGGTGACGGCGCAGAACGGCGACAAGCTGATGAGCGCGCCGCTCAATGCGACCTTCATTCATCGTCAGACGCTCGCGGGTCAGGTTCGCTTCACCACCACCGAACTGGGCGAGCTTGAAGCCAAGATTTCGAATGCCGCCGACCGCGCGCTCGGCATGGAGCTTGAGGCGTTCGACCGCCTGCTGGCGCAGGTGATCGAGGCGAGCGACAGCATCAAGGATGCGGCGGACGCGCTGGCGCAGCTCGACGTGGCGTCGTCGCTGGCGACGCTCGCCGTCGAGCGAAACTACGTGCGGCCGGAGATCGACCGCTCGCTCGACTTCGTCATCGAGGGCGGCCGGCACGTCGTCGTCGAGCAGGCCATCAGCGAGCCGTTCGTCGCCAACGATTGCGAGCTGTCGCCGCCGAAAGACGCAAAAGCCGGTCGCATCTGGCTGCTCACCGGCCCGAACATGGCCGGCAAGTCGACCTTCCTGCGCCAGAACGCGCTGATCGTGGTGCTCGCGCAAATGGGCGGCTACGTGCCGGCGAAGCGCGCGAAGATCGGCGTCGTCGACCGCCTGTTCTCGCGCGTTGGAGCTGCCGACGATCTCGCGCGCGGCCGCTCGACCTTCATGGTCGAGATGGTGGAAACGGCTGCGATCCTCAATCAGGCGGGCGAACGCGCGCTCGTCATCCTCGACGAGATCGGCCGCGGCACCGCGACCTTCGACGGCCTCTCGATCGCGTGGGCGTCTATCGAACATCTGCACGAGACCAACCGCTGCCGCGCGCTGTTCGCGACGCATTATCACGAGCTGACTGCGCTGGCCTCGAAGCTTCCGCGTTTGCACAACGCCACGGTGCGCGTGAAGGAATGGCACGGCGATGTCGTGTTCCTGCACGAGGTCATCCCCGGCGCGGCGGATCGTTCCTACGGCATTCAGGTGGCGAAGCTCGCGGGCCTGCCGCCGGGCGTGATCGAACGCGCCAAGACCGTGCTCGCGACGCTGGAGTCGCAGGACCGCTCCAAGCCGCGCGGCTTCGACGATCTGCCGCTGTTCGCGGCGCAGCCGAAGCCCGCCGCGCCCGATCCGAAACACGCAGCGCTTGAAGCACTGGTGAGCGCCATCGCCGCGATCAATCCCGACGATCTCTCGCCACGGCAAGCGCTCGAAGCGCTCTACGCGCTGAAACAGAAAACGCCGAGGAGCGACACATGAGCATCCGGCTCCGAGTGACAGCAATCCTCGGTGGCCTCCTGCTCGGCGCTCCCGCACAAGCGCAGAATTTCCCGACCAAGCCCATCACCATCGTGGTGCCCGCAGCTCCGGGCGGCGTCAGCGACGTGATGGCGCGCGTGCTGGCCAAGCAGTTCACCGAAGCCTGGGGCCAGCAGGTGATCGTCGAGAACCGCGGCGGCGCGAACCACATCATCGGTGCGGCGATGGTCGGCAAGGCGACGCCCGACGGCCACACGCTGATGGTCGGCGCGGAGACGATCTTCGTCATCAATCCGAGCCTGCACGGCAGCAAGCTCGGCTATGACGTCAAGGATTTCGCACCGATTACCGGCCTTGTGCGGATCAATCAGGGCCTGCTCGCGCACCCCTCGCTGCCCGCGAACAACATCGCGGAGCTGATCGCGCTGGCGAAGCAGAAGCCCGGGCAGATCAACTACGGCACGTCGGGGATCGGCGCGGCGGGCCATGTCAACGTTGCGCTGCTCGAAACGATGGCGAACATCAAGCTTGCACCGGTGCACTATCGCGGAGCCACGCCGGCGCTAAACGACGTGATCGCGGGCCACATCATGCTGACGTCGGTGAGCCTGAGTTCGTCGGTGCCGCCGTACAAGGCCGGGCACGCCAAGATGCTCGGCATCGGCGGCCTTGAGCGGCGGCCGGAAATTCCCGAAGTGCCCGCGATTGCCGAAACCGTTCCGGGCTACGAGGCAATCACCTGGTTCGGCCTGTTCACCACCAACGGCACGCCGCCGGCCGTGATCGGCAAGATCAACGCCGAGGTACAGAAGGTATTCGCCGATCCCGCGTTCCGCGAACGCTTCATCACGCCCAATCTGTTCGAGACGATGACGTCGTCGCCCGAGCAGTTCGCCGAGTTCATCAGGACCGACAGCGCGAAGTGGGCGAAGGTGATCCACGACGCCAATATCAAGGTCGATTAGAACACTTTCCAGTTGGATTGCACCACTCTCTCCACGTCATGCCCGGGCCATAGCCGTCCGAAGGACGGCGTCGCTTCGCTCGCCTATGTGCCGGGCATCCACGTCTTACTTTGTGTCAAGAAAGCAAGTCGTGGATGGCCGGGACAAGCCCGGCCATGACGAACTCTGAGTTTTCGCAAGTGGAAAATGCTCTAGTTCAAGCGCGGCTTGCGCGCAGCGCCTGCCGGCGGCGGATCGACCAGACCGTGAAGTTCCAGACGATCGACGTTGCGAGCGAAAGCCCATAAGCGGGCCAGGTGCCGAACTGCACCGCCGCGAGATGCAGCACGATCAGCGCGACGCTGAAGCCCGCAAGGCCCCACACGCCGTTCGCGATCAGCGCCGCCGTCGCCGGTCCGCCGATACGCGGGTGGAAGATCAGGATCAGGCTCGACAGCACGATCGGAAACACCGCGAGCTGGCCGGTCACCGCAGGTCCCACGTGCGAGCTGAGCGTCACCACGACCGCGACGTTGAACGCGACGAGGCTCGCGCGCAGCGGGATGTCGAACCATCGCCGCCGCGTCGGCGGCATCTTCACGTGGCAGTAGTGCATGACGAGCGGCACGCAGACGGTGAACACGGCGATATTGAAGATCGTCACCGTGCCGACAGTCCACGGCACCCGGATCGCCACATAGCCGAGCGCGAACCACGCGATCAACGCCGCGCCGAGACTGACCAGAAGGCCGCGGCGCTGCGCCAGGAATGCGTAGATCAGCGAATAGATGCCGGTGACCGCGTTCGCCGCGAGGCTGCCGATCGCGCCGTTCGCGATGAATGCTGAATCGTGATCGAACGACAGGATGATGTAGGCCGGCGCCGCGGCAATCGGCAGCGTCGCGATCATCGCGCCGATGGCCGGGCCGGATTTCTCGGCGATGATCGACGCACCGACGACGAAGGCCGCGGTGACGGCCATCTTCAGGAACAGCGCGAGCCAGAAAAGGAGATCAGGAGGCATCGCCGCCATCCATAAAGACGTTTGCGGCCGGGACAAAGCCCGGCCACCACGCATCAGCTATGAATTTCGCTGATCAGACACGCTGCATCTTGACCGTGACCGCCGGCCCCTTCGCGATGGTCTGATAGACGACGCAGTAGCGCTCGGTGAGCTTCAAGAGCTGGTCGAGCTTCTCCTGCGGCACGTCCGTATCCACATCGAACGTCAGGCGGATCTCGCGAAAGCCAACCGGCGCTTCCTTGTCGACGCCGAGCGTGCCGCGGAAATCGAGGTCGCCTTCGGCGGACACGGTGCCGGACTTCAGCGGAATGGCGAGCGCGGTCGACACCGCCTTCAGCGTCACGCCGGCACAGGCGACCAGCGCCTCGAGCAGCATGTCGCCAGAGCACAATTCCATGCCCGAGCCGCCGGTTGCCGGGTGCAGACCAGCCACCGCGAGCGCACGGCCGGTCTCGACCTTGCAGGCGATGTTCTGGTCGTCGAGCGTGCCCTTGGCCTTGAGCGTGATCAGGGCTGCTTTCGCGTCGGACTTGTAGCGCTCCTTGATCGGCGCCTGCATCGCGCGCAATTCATTGGCATCCATTTCAGTACCCCTGTTCGGTCTTTCAGTCGGACTTACGTAGTTCAACCGGTGGGCGTGAGCACCACCCGGCCAATCACTTTTCCGGCACGCAGATCGGCGAGCGCGGCATTCACTTCGGTCCACGGCCTCGTCGCGATCGGCACCGGCGGCAGGCCGGTGCGGCGCACGAGATCGATCAATTCCTTGGTCTCGGTCAGGCTCCCCGTGTAGGAGCCCTGAATGGAAATGGCACGCATCGGGAACGGCGGCAACGATTGGGTGATCTCGCCGCCATAGAGGCCGACGAGGATCAGCTTGCCGCCCTTGATGAGACTGTCGATGCCGAGCCGCGCGGTCTGCGCCGAACCAACGAGATCGATGGTGGCCCATGAGCCGCCGCCCGTTGCCGTGATGACCTGCTGGACCGCGTCGGAAGCCGCACCGTCGATGGTCGCCACCGCGCCGGCCTTCTTCGCGGCGTCGCGCTTCGCCGGATCGATGTCGACGACGACAGCGCTGTGGCCGCCCATCGCCTTGTGAAGCGCGAGGCCCATCAGGCCGAGACCGCCCGCGCCGATGATCACCACCGGATCGGTCGAGAATGTCGGACCGACCTTCTTCAGCGCGCTATAGGTTGTGACGCCCGAGCACGCGAGCGGCGCGACCTTTTCCGGCGGCAAGTCGCCGATGTCGAACAGATAACGCGGATGCGGCACCAGCAGATGGTCCGCGTAGCCGCCGTTGCGGAACACGCCGATGCTGGACGGCTTGGTGCAGAGCTGCTCGTCGCCGCGTTTGCAGACCCGACATTCGCCACAGCCCATCCAGGGATCGACAAGCACCTTGTCGCCGATCTTCACGCCCTTGGCGTCAGGACCGAACGCAACCACCTCGCCGACGTTCTCGTGGCCGAGCGTCACCGGCAACTTCATGCCGCGCTCGACGACGCTCAGTTTCTTGCCGCCGCCGAGATCGAAATAGCCGTCGGAGAGATGCAGGTCGCTGTGGCAGACGCCCGCCGCGATCATCCTGAGGAGGACTTCGGAGCCTTGAGGCTTGGGCGTCGGCGCTTCGTTGAGCTGCAAGGGCTCGCCGCAGGTGCAGACCTGGAACATGCGCATAAACAACCTCCCCCGACACAGCCGTTGCTATCGCAGCGCTGTCATCGCCCGCGCAAGCGGGCGATCCAGCACTTCTAGGTTGTTCGATTTATAGCAGAGTTTTCAGGGCTGGATGCCCCGCCTTCGCGGGGCATGACACCACCTCGGCTACCACCACATCGCCTGACCCTGCTCGGTCTTGGTCTCGCGGTCGTCCACGGTGGGCGCGCGATTGAGCGAGCGGTCGAGGGCGGCGAGCACGCGCCGCTTGGCGAAATCGAAAGCGGCCGACTGCCGGTCGCGCGGGCGCGGCAGATCGATCTTGATCTCGTCGGCGACCTGCCCCGGCCGCGGGCGCATCACCAGCACGCGGTCGCCGAGCGCGATGGCCTCATCGACGTCGTGGGTGACGTGAATGAGCGTCGGCTTGGAGTCGGCCCACAGCGCCAGCAGATGATCCTGCAAATCCGAGCGCGTGAAGGTGTCGAGCGCGGAGAACGGCTCGTCGAGCAAAAGCACTTCCGGACGCGGCACCAGCGCACGCGCAATGGCGACGCGCTGCGCTTGCCCGCCGGAGAGTTCGCGCGGCCACACGTTCGCCTTGTCAGAGAGACCGACGCGCTCCAGCGCGCGCGAAACGCGCCTCTCGCGCTCTTCTTTCGGCAGGTGCGCGATGCCGAAGCCGACGTTCTCGGCGACCGTGAGCCACGGCAGCAGCCGCGGCTCCTGGAAGATCACACCGATCTTCTCGTGCGGCTCCGTGACGGTTTCGCCGTCGAGCTTCACCGCGCCCTGCGATGGCCGGTCGAGGCCGGAGATCGCACGCAGCATCGTCGACTTGCCGCAGCCCGAGCCGCCGACCACCGCGACGATCTCGCCGGGCGCGACATCGAGCGACACGCCTTCAAGCGCGCGCACGCCGTTCGGATAGGTCTTGGTGACGTGATCGAGCGTCAGCATCAGTCGGCGTCCGTTTGCGCGCCGAAGCGATCTTCCCAACGCAGGAACGGCGCCGCGGCGAGGACAATGATCCAGTCGGTCAGCTTGCCGATGATCGCGAAGGCGACGATGGCGGCGACGATCTGCGCCGGTTTGCCGAGCTGTTGGCCGTCGATCAGGAGATAACCGAGACCCTCGGACGCGCCGAGCAGTTCGGCTGCGACGACGAACATCCAACCCAGTCCGAGACCCGAGCGCAATGCGAGCACATAAGCGGGCAACACGGCCGGCAGCAGAATCCGCCGCACCATCGCGAAGTCCGACAGGCGGAAGATGCGTCCGACCTCGACGAGCTTGCGGTCCACCGAACGGATCGCGCCCATCACACCGAGATAGACCGGAAAGAACACGCCGACCGCGATCAGAGTGATCTTCGAGGTCTCGAAAATGCCGAGCCACAAGATGAACAGCGGCACCCAGGCAATCGACGGGATCGAGCGCAGCGCCTGCAAGGTCGGATCGAGCAGCCGCCGCGTCAACGACGAATAGCCGGTGATGGCGCCGAGCAGCGTGCCCGCGACGACACCGATGCCGAAGCCGGCCGCGACGCGCAGCGACGTCACCATGGCGTGGCGCTGCAACTCGCCGGTCGAGGCAAGCTGAACGAACGTGTCGTAGATGACCGACGGCGGCGGGACCAGCCGGCCCTGCGCCCAACCCATGCGCACCGCGATTTCCCAGGCAAGCGCAAGCCCGACAGGCAGCACAAGGCCAAGCACCGGCCGCATCCAGTTGGTGCGCCGTTCGGTTGTTTTTGGCTGGGCCGTGGTCGGGGCCGCGATGGTCATTTGCACAAGAGACATGGCAAGACCGGGAATTGCAATCGGACAAAAGAGGCCCTCTCCCTGGGTAGGGAGAGGGCCTGATTTTCGCAGACTTTTAGTTCGTCAGCGGAACGCCGTCATCGATCAGCGAGTCCACCGTCTTCTTGACGTCGACGTTGGCCGGGATCACGCCGGCCTGTTGCAACGCGAGGCCGGCGGCGAGGATCGATTCACGCTGCGGCGCGCCGATCTTGGAGTGCGTCAGCTCGGTGCGCTCCTTGAGCTGCTTGTCGACCACTTCGCTCGGAAGCTTCGTGGCGGCGATAAAGACGCGCTTCAGATCCTCGTAGTTGGCGAGCGACTCCTTGCGCGCCTGCTCGTAGACCGCGAGCACCCGCTTCACGAGATCGGGATGATCCTTGAGGAACTCCTCGCGCACGTTGAGGATGCCCCAGGTGTTGGCGTCCTTGTTGCGGTAGAACAGCTTCGCGCCATCCTCGACCTCGGCCTGCGCCATCATCGGATCGAGACCCGCCCAGGCATCGACGTCACCACGGATGAGCGCGGTCTTGCCGTCCGGATGCTGCAACAGCACCGGCGTGATGTCCTTCTCGGTCAGCTTCACGCTTTGCAGCGCGCGCACCAGGAAGATGTGCGGATCGGTGCCGCGCGTGACGGCCACGCGCTTGCCCTTGAGGTCTTCGATCTTCGCGATCACCGAGTCCTTGCGGGTGACAAGCGCGGTCCATTCCGGGCGCGAATAAACGTAGATCGACTTGATCGGGTTGCCGTTGACCTTGGCGAGTAGCGCGGCGGAGCCCGCGGTCGAGCCAAGATCGATCGAACCCGCGTTCAGGAACTCGAGCGCCTTGTTGGAGCCGAGCGTCTGCACCCAACGAATGGAGATGCCGTCCTTGGCGAATTCCTTCTCGAGAAGGCCCTTCTCCTTCAGGAGCAGCGAGACCGGATTGTAGGTCGCCCAATCGATGCGGATTTCCTTCGGCTTGTCGGCGGCGAAGGCAGCGGTCGGCAGCAGACCGGCCAGCAGGGCCGAGGCGAGGACCGAACGGCGAGACAGGATACTCATGAACACCCTCCAAGCTTTGCCGGGACAACGCATCGCGCTGCCGGCGGTTTGATGGAGGCGGGAGAAATAAAAACGCCCGCCCGTCAGCTTGTGCGACGGAGGCGGGCCCCCGACCGCTTTAGCTGCATTTGTTAAGCGCCCGCAAGCTGTTCGCTCAAATCGGCGCTGGAACCGAAAGATATGATCTAAGTATCTGACGGTCAACGGGAAATTTATATCGCTCGCGTAGACAGGAGGGGAATGAGTTTTCTCTTTTCTGACCGTTCTTAGTGCAATCGTTTTCTGCCCTTTTTTACGAAGGATCGGTGACATGATCCCGCCGCTCCGCTATCCGGATAGTCCAATGCTCACGATCGAAAAGCCCCACCACGCCGCAGCCGAACTGCTCGATGAGCGCGCGCTGATCGCCGAGCTGGACCGGCTGGCAGATCAGTTCGGCAGCAACGAGCAGGAGCTTCGCCGCAACGTCGCGAAGACGCTCAAGGCCGCGCTCGCCGAGGGCCGTACCGCCGCCGAGAAGCAATTGCTCAAGGACCGCCACGGCCGCAGTTGCGCCGAGCGGCTTTGCTTCGCGCAGGACGCGATCATCCGCGTGCTCTACGAATTCGCAGCCAAACGTCTCTACAGCTCACAGAATCCATCCGAAGCCGAGCACATGGCTGTCGTCGCGACCGGCGGCTACGGCCGCGGCCTGATGGCGCCGGGCTCCGACATCGATCTCTTGTTCCTCCTGCCCTACAAGCAGACCGCGTGGGGCGAATCCGTCGCGGAAGCGATCCTCTATTGCCTCTGGGACATGGGCCTGAAGGTCGGCCACGCCACGCGCTCGATCGACGAATGCATCCGTCAGGCCAAGGCGGACATGACGATCCGCACCGCGATGCTCGAAGCGCGCTTCATCCTCGGCGATCAGAAATTGTTCGACGAGTTGGTGGTGCGCTTCGACAAGCAGGTGGTGCAAGGCACCGGACCGGAGTTCGTCGCGGCAAAGCTCAACGAACGCGAGGAGCGCCATCGCCGCGTCGGCCAGTCGCGCTATCTCGTCGAGCCGAACGTCAAGGACGGCAAGGGCGGCCTGCGCGACCTGCACACCCTGTTCTGGATCGCCAAGTACGTCTATCGCGTGCGCGACCTCGAGGAACTGAAGGACCGCGGCGTTTTCGACAGCGAAGAGCTGAAGCTGTTCCAGCGCTGCGAGGACTTCCTGTGGTCCGTCCGCTGCAACATGCACTTCCTGATGGGCCGCGCCGAGGAGCGGCTGTCGTTCGACATCCAGCGCGAGATCGCGATCCGGCTCGGTTACACCGAGCATCCGGGGATGAAGGACGTCGAGCGCTTCATGAAGCACTACTTCCTGATCGCAAAGGACGTCGGCGATCTCACCGCGATCCTGTGCGCGGCGCTGGAGGACCAGCAGGCCAAGCCCGCGCCGGTTCTGAGCCGCGTGATGGCGCGGCTGCGGCCGCGCGGCCGCCGGCCGCTGCGCGAGGCTCCCGATTTCGTCGACGACAACTCGCGCCTCACGATCGCCGATCAGGACGTGTTCGTGCGCGATCCGATCAATCTGATCCGCATGTTCCGCCTGGCGCAGAAGCACGAGCTGGTTCTGCACCCCGACGCGCTGCGGACAGCGACCAAATCGCTGCGGCTGATCGACAACAGCGTGCGGGAAAGCCCGGAGGCCAACCGGCTGTTCCTGGAAATCCTCACCTCGCAGGACGCCGAAATCATTTTGCGGCGGATGAACGAGACCGGCGTTCTGGGCCGCTTCGTGCGCACGTTCGGCAAGATCGTCGCGATGATGCAGTTCAACATGTATCATCACTACACGGTCGACGAGCATCTGCTGCGCTGCATCGGCGTGCTGGCGGAGATCGAGCGCGGCACCAACGATGAATTCGTGCTCGCCAACGATCTGATGAAGAAGATCCTGCCGGAGCATCGCACGCTGCTTTACGTGGCGCTGTTCCTGCACGACATCGCCAAGGGCCGGCCGGAGGATCATTCCATCGCCGGCGCGAAGGTGGCGCGCCGGCTGTGCCCGCGCTTCGGCCTGTCGCCCGCCGACACCGAGACGGTCGCATGGCTCGTCGAGCAGCATCTCGTCATGTCGACTGTCGCGCAGTCGCGCGATCTATCCGACCGCAAGACCATCGAGAATTTCGCGGCGGTGGTGCAATCGCTGGAGCGGATGAAACTTCTCACCATCCTGACCACGGCCGACATCCGCGCGGTGGGTCCCGGCGTCTGGAACGGCTGGAAGGCGCAGCTTTTGCGCACGCTCTACTATGAAACAGAGCCTGCGCTGACCGGCGGCTTCTCCGAGGTCAACCGTGCACAGCGCGTGGCGATGGCGCAGGCGGAGCTGCGGGCAGAGCTCAAGGATTGGCGGCCGGAGAACATCGACGCCTATATCGCCCGGCACTATCCGGCCTATTGGCTCAAGGTCGATCTGCCACACCGGGTCGCGCACGCCAAATTCGTGCAAAGCGCCGAGCAATCGGCGAAGTCGCTTTCGACCACCTATTCGTTCGATGCCACCCGCGGCGTTACCGAGCTGACCGTGCTCGCGCCGGATCATCCGTGGCTGCTCTCGATCCTCGCGGGCGCTTGCGCGACGGCTGGCGCCAACATCGTCGACGCGCAGATCTTCACCACCACCGACGGCCGCGCGCTCGATACCATTTCAGTGACACGCGAGTTCGACCAGAACGAAGACGAAGCGCGGCGCGCGCAACGCATCGCCGACACAATCGAGAAAGCGCTCAAGGGCGCGCTGCGGCTGCCGGAGGTGATGGCACGCCGCGGCCCACCGAAAGGGCGGCTCAAGGCGTTCGCCGTCGAGCCCGAGGTCACGATCAACAACCAGTGGTCCAACCGCTACACCGTGATCGAGGTGACAGGCCTCGACCGCCCCGGCCTGCTCTACGAGCTGACGGCGACGCTGTCGAAGCTCAGCCTCAACATCACGTCGGCGCATGTGGCAACGTTCGGCGAGCGTGTCGTCGACGTGTTCTACGTGACCGATCTTCTGGGCGCGAAGCTTTCCTCGCCGACGCGCGAGATCGCGATCAAGCGAGCGCTGCTGCAATTGTTCGGGACGGCGGAAGAGTCCGGCACACACGCCAAGACCGGCGCGGCCGCAAAATAAAACCGCGCGCCGGAATGCGGCGCGCGGTTCCAATTTCCAATTACGAAGCGAGACGAACGATCAGGCGGCGTGGCGCTTGTGCTTCGACTTGCGCACCTTCGCCGGCGCGGCCGCCTTGTCCTGGTCTTCCTTGATCTTCAGGTAGACCGGCATCACGTAGCTCGGCAGAACCACCGGGAAGGCGTCGCGCACGAAGCGGAAGCTCGCTTCGTTGGTGTCCACCTTCGGCGGAATCACTTCCATTTCCCGCTTCATCTTCTTCGCCGCAAAGGCCGGGCTCGTCACGGCCATCGCCAGCGCGACCATCAGAGCAAGCTTTTTCATCGAGTCCCCCACCGCTTTGGAATTCGATCGAATGTGGCCTCGATCGATCACACGCAGAATAGCAGGGCTTTCAGGTCGGGCGAGTCCTGATTGAGCGGGACCAACACTCAATTGACGGGTGAGCCATTTATGCCGCGCCGTTCGTCACAATTGAACGCATCGTCGAAATACGACGCCTCAAAAAATGGATACGGCGCCGAGTGCAAGCACCCCGCGCCGATCCATTCCACCCGCTCGATGGCCGACGCGAACGCCGGCCGGACAAGCGGAAATGAGAAAGCGAGATTACTTCTTCTTCATCGCCTTCTTCTTGCCCTTGCGCGCCTTCTTGGCGGGAGCAGGGGCAGCCTGCGTCGCTTGCCACGGAGCAAAGCCGTCGCCAACGAACTTGGCAGTGTTGTTCTGCGCGGCGACCGCCGGATCGGCAGCCGGAGCGGCCTTCTTCTTGGCGGCGTCAGCAGTCGTGGTCAGGCAGACGGCAGCGAGTGCCGCCAGTGCAAGTGCAGCCTTACGCATTTGTAGATCCCCAGGCTTATGTCCAACCGGATTCCCCGGTAACGCGCCGGATATTGCACAACTTGTCGCAGGTTGGAAATACATTGCAGTGCTCTCAACAGCCGCAAACCCGCATTATGAATAGACTTTCAGGGTTCTTGCCGCTGGTGCCGCGATCCGGAAGTTCGCCTGAATTCCCAGCCCATTCCGAAGCGAACTTCCGGATCAAAGCGGCACCAGAAAGCTATGACCCCTGGTGTCCCTTTGAACCCGAAGTTCGCAAAAGTGCCCGCAGCCCGTTTCTGCGAACTTCGGGTTCGGGACACCAGCGCTCCGCGCACCTTTACCCCCCCTTAAACCACCCCCCGTAGCGTGACGGCGACCCGGCCGCTTGGGGCCGCCGGGCGGCTTTACGGGACCGATCATGGGGGGACGGCGAAAGGCTGGCGAACGTCGCGAGCCCAACTTCGACGTGACGCCTGAGCCGGATTCCCGGCCTGAGCCGCGGGTGGAGGCGGCTGACGGCGAGGACGAGGCTCCCCGCAAACCCCGGAAGCGCAAGAAGGCCGCGGCCAAGGGCTCCAAGGCCAAGCGCACCAGCGGAGGCCGTAGGCGCAGCCTGATCGGCGGGGTGATCTACTGGGGCGCCGTCGCGAGCCTGTGGGCCGTCATCGCCCTGATCGGCGGAATCGTCTGGGTGGGCATGCATCTGCCGCCGATCCAGTCGTTGGAAATCCCCAAGCGTCCGCCCTCCTTCCAGATCGTCGACATGAACGGCCGGGCGCTGGCGACGCGGGGCGACATGGGCGGCGCAGCGGTCACGCTGAAGGAGTTGCCGAGATACGTT
This sequence comes from Pseudomonadota bacterium, assembly GCA_040756555.1. Lineage (GTDB taxonomy): Bacteria > Pseudomonadota > Alphaproteobacteria > Rhizobiales > Xanthobacteraceae > Z2-YC6860. Next base: position 311,239 of record JBFLYS010000003.1, read on the forward strand.
CCTCAGGCCTTCGTCGCCATCGAAGACCGCCGCTTCTATCAGCACTATGGCATCGACCCGATCGGCGTGAGCCGCGCGCTGGTCGCCAATATCCTGCGCCGGGGCGTGTCCCAGGGCGGCTCGACGCTGACCCAGCAGCTCGCCAAGAACCTGTTCCTCACGCAGGAGCGCACCCTGAGCCGCAAGGTTCAGGAGGTCGGCCTGGCGCTGTGGCTCGAACGCAAGTTCAGCAAGACCGAGATTCTCGAGCTTTATCTCAACCGCGTCTATTTCGGCGCCGGCGCCTACGGCATCGAGGCCGCCTCGCAGCGCTACTTCAACAAGCCGGCGCAGAAGCTGAACGTCGCCGAGGCCGCCGTGCTCGCCGGCATCGTGCGCTCGCCGTCGCGGCTGGCACCGAGCCGGAATCCCTATGGCGCCGAGCGCCGCGCACAGCTCGTGCTCGCCGCCATGACGGACATGAAGTTCATCACCGACGACATGGCGAAGATCGCGCTGATTCAGCCCGCGCAGGCGATGCGTGTGCCGCCGGGCGGCTCGGTGAACTATGTCGCCGACTGGGTGATGGACGTGCTCAACGATCTGGTCGGCCGCGTCGATCAGGACGTGACGATCGAGACCTCCATCGATCCGGTGCTGCAAGCCTCCGCCGAGCGCGCGCTGACCGAAGAGCTTGCGAAGAACGGTGACAAGCAGCACGTCGGCCAGGGCGCCATCGTGTCGATGACGCCGGAGGGCGCGGTGCGCGCGCTGGTCGGCGGCAAGAATTACGCCGAAAGCCAGTTCAACCGTGCGGTTGCGGCGAAGCGCCAGCCGGGCTCGGCGTTCAAGCCGTTCGTCTATCTCACCGCGCTGGAGCGCGGGCTGACGCCGGACACGATCCGCGAGGACAAGGCGATCACGCTGAAGGGCTGGCACCCCGAAAATTACAGCCGCGAATACTACGGCCCGGTCACGCTCAAGCAGGCGCTGGCCTATTCGCTCAACACCGTCTCGGTGCGGCTCGTGCTCGAGTTCGGTGCGCCGGCCGTGGTGCGCACCGCGCACCGGCTCGGCATCACGTCGAAGCTTGAGGCCAATCCGTCGATCGCGCTCGGCACGTCGGAGGTATCGGTGCTTGAAATGGCTTCGTCGTTCGCGCCGTTCGCGAACGGCGGCAACGCGATCACGGCGCACATCGTCCAGCGCGTGCGCACGGCGGACGGCAAGGTCCTTTACGCGCGCAAGCCCGACAATCTCGGCCGCATCATCGAGCCGCAATACGTGTCGATGATGAATTCGATGATGCAGGAAACGCTGCTCACCGGCACCGCGAAGAAGGCAGACATCCAAGGCTGGCCCGCGGCCGGCAAGACCGGCACCAGCCAGGATTTCCGTGACGCCTGGTTTGTCGGTTACACCGCGCATCTCGTCACTGCCGTGTGGCTCGGCAACGACGACAACTCGCCGACCAAGAAAACCACCGGCGGCGGCATGCCGGTGGACATCTGGAGCAAGTTCATGAAGCCGGCGCACCAGGGCGTGCCGGTGGCCATGCTGCCGGGATTGAATGGGCCGCAGACGGCGGACCTGCTGCCGCAAATTCCGTGGGGCGGCGGTGCGCAGAGGCCGCCGGCGCAAGTTCCTGCACCCGTCAACCCGGAGGGTCAGGTGCGCCCGCAACCGATCGCGAGCGGAAGCGGCATGGACAACTGGTTCCTCGACCGGATCTTCGGACGCCGCTGAGGTGGCCCTAGTGATAGACGCGCACGCCGCGCGTCATCGCCCACAACACCAGAGCGAGGCAGCCCGCGATCGCCATTGCGATGGCGAGCGGCCATGCGGTCGAGCCGAGGATGTGGCCCATTACCGCGCCGACGATGGCGGCTGCGGTCTGCGCAACAAAGCCGACAACCGACGATGCCGCGCCCGCGCGATCCGGGAACGGCAGCAGCGCGCCGGCCTGCGCCTGCGGCAACACCATGCCCATGCCGATCATGTAAATGCCGACGGTCCCGACGAGAGCAATCGCGAGCTTCCAGCCGATCATCACAGCGACGATGGTTGCGATGCCGCCGAGCGCCATTCCCACCGCACCAAGCCCCATTGTCTTGCCGCTGCCCCAGCGCATCACAAAGCGCGCGGCAATCGCGGTGCCGACGAGATAGCCACCCGACGCGACCGCGAAGGCGATGCCGAACAGAAGCGCCGACAGGCCGAATACATCCTGAAGCACGAAGGTCGCGGTCGAGATCCACGCGAACAATCCGCCCATGCAGCAGGTGACGATGCCGAGATGGACGACGAAGCTGTGGTTGCTCAGGAAGCGCCGGTAGGAGCGCAGCGTCGAGGGAATCGACACCGGCTCCGGCGAGCGCATGCGCAGTGTTTCGGGCAACAGGAACCACACCATAGACATCGCGATTGCGCCGGCACCGAGCAATACGACGAAGTTGGAGCGCCACCCGAATAGGGTTTGCAGCACGCCGCCGATCAGCGGCGCGACGAGCGGCGCCAGCGCCATGATCGCGGCCATGCGCGACAGTTCGCGGCCGATGCGCACGCCGTCATAGAGATCGCGCACCACGGCGCGCGCGAGCACGATGGAGCCGGAGCCGCCAACCGCCTGAACGAAACGCGCAGCGATCAGCGTCTCAATCGTCGGCGCGAGCGCGCAGGCGAGCGTCGCGACCAGGTAAATCGAAAGCGCGACCATCAGCACAGGCTTTCGCCCATGACGGTCCGAGAACGGACCATAGAGCAATTGCGCGATCGCGAAGCCCACCAGATACATCGAGATCGTGAGCTGCACCTGCGACGCCGGCGCGACCAGCAGCCGCCCGATGTCGGGCAGCGACGCCAGATACATGTCGACCGTGAGCGGACCCAACCCGGTCAGCATCGAGAGCAGCAAGGTCAGCGCGAAGGTGCCGGGCCGAAGCATCAATGGCCTTTAACAACGGATGCCCCGCACGCGGCAGAGCCTTTGGGCGGGGCATTTCAGCCGTGCTTGTAGCAGACGTTGTTCAGGCCGGGACCGGCGCGGGCGGAATGGCTGCCTCGTCCGCCACGCCGTAGCGGTGCAGATCGTTGCCGTGCACGTCGAGCCAGGTCTTGGCCCGATTGGCATCCGGGCACAGATTTATCACCAGCCGCCAGAACCGTGGCGAGTGGTTCATCTCGACGAGATGGGCGACCTCGTGGATCGCGAGGTAATCGAGCACGAACGGCGGCGCGAGGATGAGCCGCCACGAATAGGACAGCACGCCTGTCGTCGAGCACGAGCCCCAGCGGCTCGACTGATCGCGCACCGAAATGCGTTTCACCGTGACGCCAAGCTGTTCGGCGGCGCGATGGCTCGCGACTTCGAGATCGCGATGCGCTTCACGGCGCAGATAGTCGCTGACCCGGCGCTCGATGTGCGGCGCCTGTCCGGCGACGCAAAGCAGCGCCTCGCCATTCTCGGCGACTTCGGTCCAGACCGTGCCGCGCACGCCGGGCCGATGCACGACGCGATGCGGTGCCCCGCGCAGCGGCACGACCGCGCCATCGGCAAAGGGAGCGGCAACCGGCAAGCGGCACAGGCGTGCGGCGATCCAGCCGCCGTGCTTCTGCGCGAACTCTTTCGCTTCCTTCAGGCTGCCGCGCGGCGGCATCGTCAGGATCACCTCGCGCGACGCGGCCTGGATGCGGAGCGTGTAGCGGCGAGCCTGACGGTGGCGGCGCACGCGCACGAGATAGATCGCCTGATCGAAGACGACCTGGATCGACTGCGGTTCGCTTGGACGCCGGTAGAGAAGCGCGCGCAACGACATGGCAGACAGCCCACCCTCGGGTGAAATACTGCCACATCCAGCGGGCTTCGCAGCCCCTTTGTCGTAAAAATTATAGAGCCATGACGGGATGCGTTTGGGCTTCGGCATGCGTTGAGGATGCTGCGGGCGAATCTCTTAAATAAAGAGTAGCAGCCGGGCGCAAGACGCGGCACCCGAAACCTCTAGAGGCGATCCGAAGGCGAGTCCCGCCCGCAACCGGGCTCCGGCGACGCGATGATGCCGCCGCCGCAGCGTCCGACTCAAGGAAGCTCGTCAAAAAAGAGATAGACGGCGGCAATCTTGCCATCCCGGGCGATGATGAAATCGGTTCCGGCGTAAGCCGGCGGCTTGCCGGAGCTGCCCGACACCCACCGGACCCGGCCGGCATCGCCGACCTCCTCAGGCGGAGAAATCGGTTGATATTGAAAGTCAGGATGCGTGGCCTTGATCACGCCCGCGATGTGGTCGATCTCGTCGCGGCCGCGGAAAATCCCGCCTTTGGGATCGTGGAACACCGCATCCTCGTGGAAAATCTCATTGATCGCTGCGCGTCGACGCACGGGGTCAATCTCGCCGAACACGTCGTGGAGATTGCGAAGCAACAAGGCGGATGCCGTGTAGGACATGATTTTTCTCCGTTCGGCGTCGAGTGCCGCTTGCGCGATCTCGACGCGGGATGGCGCGACCGATCTTCAGGCGGCGACTTTGGAGCCCGAGCCGAGGCCGCTGGTCTTGCGCCGATTGTCGATGCTGAACGCACCGGCGCCGAATGCCGCGATCTGAAGAAGACCACCCGCCATCATCACGTTCTTGAGGAAGTGGATCATCTGGTTCTGATCGGCAAAGTCGTTGTGAAATGAAATCGCCGTTGCGAGCGAGAACACGGCCAGAGCCCCGGCCACGGCGCGGGCGCGATAGCCGGCGACGAGAAGCAGGCCGCCGCCGAGCTCGACAATAACGGCCACGGCGAAGGCCAGCGCCGGGAACGGCAATCCGACGGCGCCGATCATTCCGGTGGTGGCGCTGTAGGCGCCGAGCTTGCTCAAGCCGCTCATGGCGAAGGGAAGGCCGATCATCAGCCGGCCGGCGAAGGGAAGGTAACGGGTAGGATTCATGGCACTTACTCCTGTATCAGGCGGTGTTTTACGGGGCTGAGGTCTGGCTGGGCCCGAGCGACAACGGACGACGTCACGTGCGTCAGGCGGCCGAAGCCTCAAGTGCGGGATAGTCGGTGTAGCCTTGTGACGTGCCGCCAAAGAAAGTGGTTCGGTTTGCCTCGTTCATCGGCGCATCGGTCTGCAACCGCGCGACGAAATCCGGGTTGGCCAGCACCATCTGTCCGTAGGCCTCCAGGTCGGCCAATCCCGAAGCCACGTCGGCGCCGATCTGGTCGCGCGGACGGCCGGGCCGATTCAGGATCAGTGCCTGCTTCCACCGCGCACGCAGGTCGGCCATCAGTTGCTGGTCGCCGTTGTGGATGACGTGAATGTAAGCAAGGCCGAGCTTGTCGAGTTCGGCGACCAGATGGCGGTAAAGGTCCGGGCCTTCCGGGCCTTCGTCGATTCCGCCCAGATTTGATCCTGGAGACAAACGGATCGCCGTCCTGTCCGCGCCGATTTCCCCGGCGATCGCCGCGGCGACTTCGATCGCGAAGCGCGCGCGGTTTTCGATGGAGCCGCCATATTGGTCGGCGCGCGTGTTGGCGTTCGGGGCGAAGAACTGCTGGAGGAGATAGCCATTCGCGCCATGAATCTCGACACCGTCAGCGCCGGCTTCTATGGCGGCGCGCGCCGCATGGCGAAAGTCAGCGACGGTCTGACGGATGTCCTCCGCCGTCAGCGCACGCGGCGTCGGAATATCTTTCATTCCGGTCGCGGTGAACATTTGCGATTGAGGCGCGATTGCGGACGGTGCAACAGCTTGACGATGGTGCGGCGTGTTGTCGGGGTGCGAGATGCGCCCGACGTGCATGAGCTGGATGAAGATACGGCCGCCCTTCGCATGCACGGCTGTCGCCACCTTCTTCCATCCGGCGGTATGCGCGGCCGTATAGATGCCCGGCGTCGTGAGGTAGCCCTGTCCGTCGTCCGAGGGCTGCGTCCCTTCAGCCACGATCAGGCCGACGCCGGCCCGCTGGGAATAATATTCTGCGGCCAGCTCTCCCGGCGTGCCGTCGAGCTTTGCGCGGCTGCGGGTCATCGGGGACATGACCAGACGGTTTGGCAGCGCGTAGCGTCCGAGACGGACAGGCGTAAAAGTTTGCGTGTGGAGTGTCATCGTAGGCTCCTTCGGCAGCGTGGGCTGTTTCCTCGTTGAGGGCGGCCGAAGCCGCTCTCACCGCCCCAAAATAGAAATTTGATGCATCGGGTGAAGCCAGTATGTTTTGATGCTATCCATCGGCTTAGCCGATATATGGAGGCCGCCAATGCTTCACAGCGTGTCATTCGACCAGTTGAGGATGTTCGTTGCCGCCGCCGATGAGGGCAGCTTTTCAGCCGCGGCGCGGCGCGTGCAAAGAACCCAATCGGCGGTCAGCGAGGCCATCCTGAGTTTGGAGGCTCAGCTTGGCGTCGTCCTGTTCGACCGCGCCGGGCGTTATCCAAAGCTGACGAAGGAGGGTGTTGTCCTGCTGGCGGACGCGCGCGTGGTGATCGCCGGCGTCGACGCCATGAAAGCACGAGCAAAAGGGATTGCCGGCGGACTCGAGGCCGAGCTGGTGGCCGTCTTCGACGTATTTTTGCCCATCGAGGTCATCGCCGAAACGGCGCGAGAGTTTCGCATCCAGTTTCCAGCGACGCCGCTGCGTCTCTATGTCGAAGCGCTGGGCGGAGCGGTGCAACCGGTTTTGGATGGACGAGCGAGCTTCGGAGTCGTCGGGTCCCTGCCAACACTTCCGCCGGGCCTGATCAAGGAGCGCATGTTCGATGTTAAATTCATGATGGTGGCCGCAGCGAGCCATCCTCTTGCATCCTACCGCGGCACGATCCCGAAAGAAGAGTTGGCGCGGCATGTCCAGCTTGTCCTGACGGACCGCTCCAATCTATCGGAAGGCCACACCATTGGCGTGATGTCGCCATCCACTTGGCGCTTGGCGGATCTCTTCGCAAAGCACGCCTTCCTTATCAGCGGCCTCGGGTGGGGAGGCATGCCCGTTCACACCGTGGCAAAGGACCTTGCTGAAGGACGACTCGTCGAGCTTTCGATCGAAGAGGCGCCGCCTGGCGGGCTGCCGCTTCCAATGTTCGCCATCTATCGGGAGGGCGAGCCTCCAGGACCGGCCGGACGATGGATGATCGAACGCCTGAAGAGTTGCCCGGCAGAGAGACGCATGGCGAAAGACAAGGCGAGCGCAACCCGGGCGAAGCGTAGCGCGACTCGGAATTTATGAATGGTGCGGTCCCGGGTGAGCGCAGCGAACCCGGGCTACAACTTTTCGCGGCGCTAACCGACGACCTTCGCCAGCACGGGCCGCGGCTTGGCAACCGGCTGCCGCTGGCCGCCGTTGTTGGTCAGGATGAAGTCGGCGATGCGCGGGGCGACCTCGGAGCGGAAGCGAGAGCCGTTGAACACGCCGTAATGGCCGACGCCGAGTTGCAGGTAGTGCGCCTTCTTCTCGGCCGGGATGTTGGGGCAGAGCTTGTGCGCCGCCTCGGTCTGGCCGACGCCGGAAATATCGTCCTTTTCGCCCTCGATGGTGAGCAGGGCGCAATTGCGAATCTTCGACGGATCGACCGGCACGCCGCGATGAGTCATCTCGCCCCGCGGCAGCGCGAACTTCACGAACACGGTGTCGACGGTCTGGAGGTAGTACTCCGCCGCCAGGTCCATGACGGCGAGATACTCGTCGTAGAAATCCTTGTGCTTGTGAGCGCTGTCGCCGTCGCCCTTCACCAGATTGAAGAACAGCTCCTGATGGGCGTCGAGGTGGCGGTCCAGGTTCATCGACACGAAGCCGTTGAGCTGGAGAAAGCCCGGATAGACGTCGCGGCCGACGCCGGGATGCGGGAACGGCACCTTGGAGATGACGTTGCGGCGGAACCAGTCGATGCCGCGCTCCTGCGCCAGCTTGTTCACCGCCGTCGGGTTGATGCGGGTGTCGATCGGACCGCCCATCAGGGTCATCGAGCGCGGGGCATAGGGATCGTTGCCGGCCTCCATCAGCGCGGTCGCGGCCATCACCGGAACCGACGGCTGGCAGACCGCGATGATGTGGGTGTCGCCGCCGAGCTTGTGCAGGATGCTGACGATGTAGTCGATGTAGTCGTCGAGATCGAACGGGCCTTCGGCGGCCGGCACCATCCGCGCATCGACCCAATCCGTGATGTAGACCTCATGATTGGGCAGGAAGGCTTCGACCGTGCCGCGCAGCAGCGTGGCGTAGTGGCCCGACATCGGCGCCACGATCAGCACCTTCGGCTGCGGCCGGCGCGGCACCTGACAGAACATGCGCTCGAAATGGATGAGGCGGCAGAACGGCCGCTCCCACACGGTCGTGGCATGCACTGGCGCGCGCTCGCCGCCGACCATCGTGGATTCGATGTGCCAGTCCGGCTTGCCGTAGCGGCGCGTGGAGCGCTCGAACATTTCGGCGGTGGCAGCGACCGTCTTGCCGTAAGTCGTGTGCGACAGCGGATTGAGCGGGTTCTTGAAATAGAGCTTGGTGACATCGGCAAAGGCGCGCGCAGGATTGAGCGCGGCGTGGCTCATCTCGTAGAGCCAATACAGGCCGTTGGAAGACACCGGCGCGCCAACGGGCGGCGCTCCGCCAAATTCACCGATCGCCATGTCTAGCGGCTCCCCGGCCGATGTGTTGCGACGCAGCATAGTGACGTTTCCAAGACATGTCACCGAGTATATGGGGAGACATTTCCTGTTCCGTTACACCCCGTGAAAACCACGTTTTCGCGAGATTTCACCGGGCTGGGAGCGCCCCGCTACCACCGGCAAATCGGCATGGCAGGAAGGCGCGAATCAATCGCCGCCTTGCAGCAAAGTGCCTTCCCGGCGGGCGCTTTTGAGCAAGAACAGGAACGCCACGGTCGCGCCCGCGAGCAAGACCGCATTCAGCGCAAAGGCCTGCACCATCAGGTCGCCGCGGAAGACGTGGTCGATCACCAGCGAACGCATGCCCTCGAACACGTAAGTCGGCGGCAGCGCCCAGGCCAAATACTGGAGCCAGTGCGGCAGCACCGACACCGGGTAATAGACGCAGGTGACCGGCAGCAGCATGAACATGATGCCCCAGGCGAGGCTTTCGGCGCCGAGCCCGTTCCGCAGCAGCAATCCCGCGACGATGATGGCGATGGCCCAGGCAGTGAAGAACAGGTTGATGAAGAACGCCACGAGGGCGAAGCCGAGACCCCAGAGATTAAAGCCGAAGAACCAGATCGCCAGCAGCGTCACCGGGAGCATACCGATGGCCAATCGAATCACACTCATCGTCATCAGCGCCAAGATGAACTCAAGCGGCCGCAGCGGGCTCATCATCAGGTTGCCGATGTTGCGCGAGTACATCTCTTCGAGGAACGAGATCGAGAAGCCGAGCTGACCGCGGAACAGCGTATCCCACAGCATCACCGCACCGATGAACGCGCCGCCCGCCTGCACGAAGAAGTTCGAATGCTGCGCGACGTACATTTGCAGGAAGCCCCACATCAGCATCTGCACCGCGGGCCAGTACATCAGGTCGAAAATGCGCGGCCACGAGGAGCGCAGCAGGTACCAATGGCGCAGCACGATCGCGAGCACACGGCGCGGCGAGACGGCAACATAAGCGGGCGATTGCAGGCTCATTGCGCGGCCTCCCGCGCTTCGCTCTTGTCGCTTGAATCTTTGCCGCGCGCGATGTCGAGGAACACCTCTTCCAGATTGGTGCGGCCGTAGCGGCTGATCAGATTCGCCGGCGTGTCGTCGTCCTCGATCTTGCCGGTCTTCAGCATGATGACGCGGTCGCACAGCCGCTCGACCTCGCCCATGTTGTGCGAGGCGAGCAGGATCGTCGCGCCGCGCTCGGCGCGATAGCGCTCCAGATGCGTGCGCACCCAATCGGCGGTGTCGGGATCGAGCGAGGCGGTCGGCTCGTCGAGCAGGAGAATCTCGGGGTTGTTGATCAGCGCTTTCGCGAGCGCGACGCGCGTCTTCTGCCCGGCGGAGAGCTTGCCGGTCGGCCGGTCGAGGAAATCGCCGAGCTCCAACTGCTCGGACAGCGCACGCGTGCGCGCCTCGATGTCGGCCACGCCATAGAGCATGCCGAAGATCTTCATGTTCTGCCGCACCGTGAGCCGCATCGGCATGTTCACGTAGGGGCTTTCGAAATTCATCCGGTGCAGCACCTGATGGCGCTGCCGCGGCATGTCGGCGCCCAGCACGCGCACAATGCCCGACGTGGGCTCGACCAGCCCCATGATGGTGGAGATCGTCGTGGTCTTGCCCGCGCCGTTGCCGCCGAGCAACGCCGCGCAGGAGCCAGGCGCAATCGCAAACGAGATGCCCTGCACCGCCGGAACGGCGCTGTAGGACTTCACGAGGTTGGCGACTTCGATGGCAGGACTAAGGTTTCGCATAGGCTGCAAGATATTGCTTGCGACAGATGTGACGCGCCGATGGGCCTGGCGCAAGGGATACATGACTTTAAAGGATCGGCTCTCTCTATATCTCTATCTCTGTCGTCCCCGCGAATGCGGGGACCCATACTCCCAGATGCGCATTGCTGTGACACAAACTCTGCTTCTCCAAAGCTTCGCAAACACAAATATCGGTGGTTATGGGTCCCCGCGTTCGTCGCGCCGCCGAGTGGCGCGAAGCGACACGAGGGGCCGGCGCGGCCATATTTAGTGTTCGCGCTGGCCACTCGCCATAGCGCGTCACAGACGCGCGTGAACGCGCTTATGGCTCGCCAGCGCAAACGGGGACGACAGTGGATAGAGTCACGCCCAGGCCCAACTCCTCGCGGCAATTGGCAACATTGAGAAGGCCGGACAAGGGATTAGACTGTCACCCAATGCTCGACACCGCCCTCGACCAGCTCTACCTGCCGCAGCGGCGCAACGTGCGCCTGGACACGCTGCTGCGCCTGCGCTGGCTTGCGATCATCGGCCAGACCACCGCCGTGCTGGTGGTCTATTACGGGTTCGAATTTCCGCTGCCGATCTGGGCGTGTCTCGCGGTCATTGCGCTGTCGGCGTGGCTCAACGTGGCGCTGCGCATCCGTTTCACGCTGACACAGCGACTCGAGCCCGAGCGCGCGGCCTGGCTTCTGGCGTTTGATATCGCCGAACTTGCGGTGCTGCTGTTCCTCACCGGCGGATTGCAGAATCCGTTCGCGTTCCTGTTCCTGTCGCCGGTGCTGCTCTCCGCGACCGCGCTGCCGCCGCGCATCACGCTCATGCTCGGCGCCTTCGCCGTGCTGTGCGCGACGGTGCTGGTATTCGTGCACTATCCGCTGCCGTGGGACCCGGAAGATCCGCTCGAGCTGCCGTGGATCTACATGACCGGCGTCTGGTTCTCGATCGTGCTCGCGATCGGCTTCATCAGCGTCTATGCGTGGCAATTGACGGAAGAAGGCCGCCAGCTCGCCGAAGCGCTCGCCGCGACGGAACTGGTGCTCGCGCGCGAGCAGCATCTCTCGCAGCTTGACGGACTGGCCGCCGCCGCCGCGCATGAGCTCGGCACGCCGCTTGCGACCATCTCCGTCGTCGCGACGGAACTTGCGCGCGCGCTCGAACCCGGCTCGCCCTACACGGACGACGTGAAGCTCCTGCGCGAGCAGGCGCAACGCTGCCGCGCGATCATGGCGAAGCTGACGGAACTTCCGACCGGCGAGCCGTTCGACCGCGTTCCACTCTCCGCGCTGATCGAAGAGGTGGTGGCGCCGCATCGGAACTTCGGCGTCGCGATCGAAGTGACGCTGTCCGACGAACCGAACCCGCCGATCGGCGGACGCAATCCGGCGGTGCTCTACGGATTGGGAAACCTTTTGGAAAATGCCGTCGATTTCGCGCACGAGCGCGTCGAGGTGACCGCCGACTGGACTGGACAAGATGTCGCAGTCACCATCAGCGACGACGGGCCTGGCTTCGCACCTGAGATTCTTGACAGGATCGGCGAGCCTTATGTGCGATCAAGCCGCCGCCGCCGCATGAGCGCGGCCGGCGAAACAACCGGGCTTGGACTGGGCTTTTTCATCGCCAAAACACTCCTGGAACGCTCCGGCGCAACAGTGGACTTCGAAAATCGCGAGTTCCCTGACCGCGGTGCGGTGGTGCGAATTCGTTGGGCGCGCAGCGATTTTGAGCGTCCCGCGCCGCTGACAAGCTCTTGAGCGCCGCGTGATCGCTATTTAACTATGCGCCCGGGAGGAGTGTGCTATGTCTTTAAGTATGAGCGAAACATCAGCAACATCTGCGGTGAACATCCCGGCCGAGCGCTCTCTGCTCATCGTCGAGGATGACAAGTCGTTCGGTGTGCGCCTCGCGCGCGCCATGGAAACACGCGGCTTCGAAGTGACCACGGCGGAATCCGTCGCCGACGGTTTGCTTCAGGTCGAGAAGGTCGCGCCTGCGTTTGCAGTCGTCGACATGCGTCTCGGCGACGGCAACGGCCTCGATGTCGTGTCCGCGCTGAAGCAGCGCCGGCCCGATGCGCGCGCGATCGTGCTGACCGGCTACGGCAACATCGCCACCGCCGTGAACGCAGTGAAGATCGGCGCGGTGGATTATCTCGCCAAGCCCGCCGACGCGGACGACGTGATCAACGCGTTGCTCGCGATCGAAGGCAAGAAGGCCGAGCCGCCGGAGCACCCGATGTCAGCGGACCGCGTGCGCTGGGAGCACATTCAGCGCATCTACGAGCTGTGCCAGCGCAACGTGTCGGAGACGGCGCGCCGTCTCAACATGCACCGCCGCACGCTTCAGCGCATCCTGGCCAAGCGCGCGCCGCGGTGACATCGGCGCTCAGCTAACAAGATCACCGCTCTATCAGCCGTCATGGCCGGGCTTGTCCCGGCCATCCACGTCTTACTTCCTCGAAACAGTTAAACGTGGATGCCCGGCACAGGGCCGGGCAGAGAGCTTTCTACCAATGAGAGAGCGCAGCGTTCTCTCAGCCGAGGCAATCTAAACGTGTTCGCGCTGGCCGCTCGCTTCGCTCGCCAGCGCGAACGGCGCGCTACTTCACCAGCTCTCCGACCTTGTCGACGATCGCCTTCGGCGTCGCGTAGATCTTTTCGATCAGCGACTGGAGATGGTCGCCGTCCTCCGGATCGAGCTCGAACTTGCTGGCTTTGACGTCGGCTACGAACTCCGGGTCTTTCATCGTTGCCGCGAAAGCGTTGCGCAAAATCTTCAAACGACCTGGCGGCACGTTGGGCGGCGCGACGAACGGCCGGCCGATGCCCTGCCCCGAATAAAGAAACTCGATGATGCGCTTCTGCTCCTCGGTCTTGGCGAGATCGATGATGACGGGCACGTCCTTCAACTCGGGATTCTTCTCGACGCCGCCCTGAAACAGCACCGCCACCTTCTTTTGCGGAATCCAGTCCGGCCTGCGGCTCTTGATGCTGTCGAGGCTTTCGCAGAAGCCGTCGACCTCGCCGCGCTCCATCGCCAGGAACACATCCGCCGACGACGGGAAGCCCGAGACGTTTCTGAACTTCATGCCGAGCACTTGCGACAGCGCGCGGGGAAACTGCCGCGTGCCGGTGCCCGGCCCAGTGTCGCCGAGGATCAACTCGTTGGTGAACAGATCCTCCGCCGTCTTCACCTTCTTGGTGTTGTAGGCGATGCAGACGTTGGTTTCCTTCGCAGGCGTGCCGAGCCACGACAGCTTGGTCGCGTCGTACCGCGCGCCCGGCGCGCCAAGCAGCGGGCCGAGCGCCGCGTCGCGCGCGATGATGCCGAACACCGTGCCGTCCTTCGCCGCAGCGTTATAGATGTGGCTCGCAGCGACGAAGCTGCCCGCGCCCGGCATGTTCTGCGGAACGATCGTCGGCTTGCCGGGAAGATTGCGGCCGATGTGACGCGCGACGAGACGGCCCCACATGTCGTAGCCGCCCCCGGTGCCGAAGCCGATCAGCAGTTGAACGTTCTTGTTGGTGAACGGCTCGACCGATTGCGCTTGCGCGGCGCCCGATAGAGACACCGCTGCAACGATTCCAAGCGCAACAAGGCAGCGTTTCATCCATAGCCTCCCAAGGCGTTCGCGTTTCATTAAGAGGAACGCGTGTTGCCTGCGCGCGAGTATAGGTCGCCGCGAGAGGCCTGTCGCCGTTTATGGAGGGATCAGGCCGCTATGGAGGGATCAGGCCGCGCGAACGGTCGCGAGGAACTTCTCGACCTCGGACTTGAGCTTGCTGCCTTCGCTCGCGAGCAGATGCGCCGAGGTGAACACTTGGCTCGAAGCGGAGCCGGTTTCCGCCGCCGCACGGTTGACGTCGCCGATGTTGCTCGCGACATGCTCCGCGCTGCGGGCGGCATTCTCGACACCCTGCGCGATCTGCGCGGTCGTCGTGCCCTGCTCCTCGACCGCCTGGGCGATCGAATTCGCGATCTCCGAGATGCGGGCGATGGTCGAACCGATTTCCTTGATCGCGCTCACGGAGTCGTGCGTCGCCGCCTGCATCTCCGCGATCTGCGTGGTGACGTCCTCGGTCGCCTTGGCAGTTTGCGTTGCCAGCACCTTCACTTCGGAGGCGACGACAGCGAAGCCGCGCCCCGCCTCGCCGGCGCGGGCGGCTTCAATGGTGGCGTTGAGCGCCAGCAGATTGGTCTGCTCGGCGATGTCGGTGATGAGCTTCACGACATTGCCGACGCGGGTGGCCGCATTCGACAGCGCGGTGATGCGCGCGTCGGTCTTCTCGGCCTGCCGCACCGCGTCGGTCGCAATCGTGCTCGACTCGTGAACCTGCCGGCTGATCTGCGACACCGAGCTTGCGAGCTGGCCGGCCGCCGTGGCGACACCGCTGACGTTGTCCGACGCTTCGTCCGCCGCGCGCGCGACCACCGTGGAGAACTGCTTGGTCGCTTCCGCGTTGCTCATCATCGTGGAGGCCGCGGTTTCGAGCCCCTTCGACTGGAGCGAAACGACCTCGACGATGTTGCCGACCGCAGCCTCGAAGCTCGCCGCGAATTTCCGCATCTCCTCCTGTCGCGCGTTGGCTACAGCGCGCTTCTTCAAATCTTCCGCCTCGGCTTCGGCGCGAGCGCGCTCCATCGCCTTGACCTTGAACATCTCGACGGCCTTCGCCATCGCGCCCACCTCGTCCCTGCGGTGCAAGCCCGGCAAGACCACATCGAAGTTACCGCTGCCGAGCTTGTTCATCTCGCTGACCATCTTGGTGAGCGGCTTGGTGATGCCGCGCGTCACCAAATAAGTAAGCACTGTGAGCAGCACGCCGAAACCGATCGCTCCGAGCAAGATGTACTTGCTCAACCGGGCGCCGTGCGCGAGCTGCGGCTCGATCACGGAGGATATCTCGAACACGCCGCGAACGTCGCCGAGCTTCCAGTCCTGCTTGGGCGAGTTCGGGTCGGAGTTGTGACAGTTCACGCACGACCGACCCATCGTGTCGGCGACCGCGGTGCGGACCACACGGCGGCCGTTGCGAATGTCGTCGCGTGAGAACGTTTCCTTCGGATTGGTGGTCAGGAACGCGACCGCTTCCTTCTGAAAGTCGTCAAGCACGCGATCCTTGCGGCCCGAGAACGGATAGTTGCTGTACAGGCTGAACGTGGTGTCCTTGTCAGCGAGAAGCCCGCTGAGGTCGTGCATGAATGTCGCCGGGATCGGAATCGCCTTGTCATTGGTCTTGTGATCGTGCGACGCGACGAACGCGCCCGATTTGACGACCTTGCTGACGACGAAATCCGTGTAGTAGCTGCGGATCGTCTTGAACTGCGTCGCCACCTGCTGGTTCGAAAGGAACGCGTCGTGCGTGGCGGTGTTCTCCATCACACTGGGAAGCAGCGCCCAGATCAGGCCGATGACGACGATCAGCGTGAGCGGAACGGGAAGGATGAGCTTCCACGCGAGGCTGTTGCGGCCACGAAACCCACCGGCCGCGTCCGCCGCCCCTTGATTCAAAATTGGCATGTCCCCGTGCCCGCCGCCCGGCCGAAAGTCACAAATGGAATTCGATCGAATTCTTTCAGGTGCGGGTAAGGGAAGCGTTAACCAACGCTGCTCAAGAAATATGCGCGGTTTCCCGCTGGTTTCTATGCGGGAAAACTCGGCATTAGGCAGCAAACACATCTGACCCAGTTTGAATCTGGTTCCAAGGAGCGGCCGGTGGGAAAGGCGGCGGAAAACGAAAAGCGGAAGTTAGTGGCTACGTTCCGCAACAATTCAGCCATCGCGCTGTATGTGAGCGGCGCGCTGCTGCCGCTACTAGTCTTTATGTCCAAGGCCCCTGCCTTCGGGCCTTGGTTCATCAACTGGCTTGCGGGATCAGCCACATTTGATCAGATCGAAGCTCTGACGACTTTCGCCGTCATCTTGAGTTCTTTGGTGGCGCTGTCTGGAGCAACTTGGCTGCATCGACGTGCATTGCAAGCCCTCGACCAGTTCGAGGACTGACGCGTACCTATCTCAAACTGACTCAGGTGTGTTTGCTACCTGATGTGGCGGTTTCCCGCCGATTTCGCTCGAAAATCAGAACTCGGCGCCGTAGGGGCCGGTCGGGTCGATCAGCGACTGGAGCCGCAGCGCCGACGCGCGGGCGATCGAGAGAATCATGCTCTTGCGGGTGGCGGCGTGCAGCTTGTGCTCGGGCGCCTCGCAGACGATCTCCGCGCCGAAGCCGTCGGCGACGATCAGACCCGTGTCCTTCGGGAAAATGTCACACGGCACTTCGGTCGTCGTGGCGAAGAACAGCCGGTCGCAATGCATCCGGTAGTCCATCCACTTCTGATCGGCGCGGAAATCCGCGACCGACGACTTGATCTCGACGATCCAGACCGTGCCATCGGCGCCGAGCGCGACGAGGTCCGCGCGTCGGCCCGACGCCAGCGGCAATTCACTGACGACGCAGAAGCCGTGCTGATGGAGCAGCCGCGCGGTGCCGCGCGCAACCGCGAGCGCGGTCGGCGACTGACGGCCGTCGACCGGAACCTCGAGGGGCTTTGTGAGCGGGCTCGTCATTTGCCTGCGCTGTTTTTTGCGCTGTTTCCTGCGCTGAGTTCCATCACCATCCGCGTCAGCAGATAGAAACGCGGCACCATGCTTTCAACTTCGGCGTATTCGTCCGACGTGTGCGCATGGCCGCCGATGATGCCGAGCCCGTCGAGCGTGGGCTTGAACACGCCTGCGGCGAAGCTCGAATCCGCGGCGCCGCCGCTGCCTTCAAGGCGGAGCTTGCGGCCGATTTCGCCATAGACCCGCTGCGCCAGCGCGGCCAGCGCGTCGGTCTGCGCGTTCTGAGCCATGATCGGGAACGAGCGGACCATGCTGGTCTTCACAACCGTGTCGGGGATCAGCTTGTTCTGCGACATCGCCGCCATTTCGCGCTCGACGCGGTCGAACTCCTCGACGAGAAGCGCGCGAATGTCGCCTTCGGCGATGGCGTAATCGGGGATGACGTTCTTGCGGTCGCCGGATTTCAGCACGGTGAAATTCAGCGTGGTGCCGCGCTCGCGGTTCGCAAGCTTGCTGAGCTGCAAGACCTGATGCGCCAGCTCCATCGCGGCGTTGCGGCCGGATTCCGGCGAGCCGCCGGCATGGGCGGCCTTGCCCTGCACCTCGACCTTCACGGCGCCGGAGCCCTTGCGCCAGATCACGATACCGTCGCCGGGGCGACCGGATTCGAGATTGAGCGAGACGTCGTGCTCCTTGGCGAGCCGCTCGATCAGCAAGCGCGTGCCGAGCGAGCCGGTCTCTTCATTGGTGTTCAGGAGCAACGTCAGCCGCGCATAGTCCTTGAACTGAAGATCGTTGAGGATTTTCAGGACGGAGATCGCCGCGACGATGCCGCCCTTGTCGTCGGAGACTCCCGGACCGGAGGCGCGGCCGTTCTCGATGCGGAACGGGCGCGTCTGCGCGGCGCCGCGCGGGAACACCGTGTCCATGTGAGCGATCAGCAGCACCTTGCCCTTGCCGGTGCCGGTGAAGCTCGCGACGATGTTGTCGCCGACGGCGGGCTTCGCCGAAGAAAGCTCAATCGAGGCGCCGAGCTTGACCAGTTGCTCCATGACGATGGCGGAGACTTCTTTCAAACCGTCCGTGTCGCCGGTGCCGGAATCGATGTTGACCAGCTTCTCCCAAAACTTCAGTGCATCAGCCTTGTGATGTTCGGCGCGTTCGAGGATCTGCTTGTTGGGTTCGGCGGCCAGCGTGGCGGTCCCGCCAAATGCGAGTATCGCAAGGGCAACGCTCCAAATCCGAACCTTGCCGAACATCAGCCCCCTCCTGCGCGCTCCGGAAATGCCGCCTTCAAACCGGCGCGCGTTGCCGGCAGCACGCCGCGTTCGGTGACGAGCCCCGTGACCAGCCGTGCCGGCGTCACGTCGAATCCATAGTTGGCGACCGGCGAGCCATCCGGGATCACCTGCACGGTTTCGATTCGGCCGTCTCTCGTCTTGCCGGTCATGGTCGATTGCTCTTCGGCGCCGCGCTGTTCGATCGGAATTTCGGCGACGCCATCCGACACGTTGAAGTCGATGGTCGGCGACGGCAGCGCCACGTAGAACGGCACGCCGTTGTCCTTGGCAGCGAGCGCCTTCAGGTAAGTTCCGATCTTGTTGCAGACGTCGCCTTGGGCGGTGACGCGATCGGTGCCGACGATGGCCATGTCGACCATGCCGTGCTGCATCAGATGGCCGCCGGTGTTGTCGGCGATCACGGTGTGCTTCACGCCGTGCTGGACCATCTCCCACGCCGTGAGCGAGGCGCCCTGATTGCGCGGCCGCGTCTCATCGACCCAGACGTGGATGTCGATACCCTTGTCGTGCGCCATGTAGATCGGCGCGGTCGCGGTGCCCCAATCCACCGTCGCGAGCCAGCCCGCGTTGCAGTGGGTGAGCACGTTTACCGGCTTGCCGTTCTTCCTCGCGGCGATCTCCTCGATGATCTTCAAGCCGTGGCGGCCGATCGACTGATTGATCGCGACATCTTCGTCGTTGATTTCCATCGCACGCTTGTAAGCGGCGGCGACGCGCGCCTCGCGCGGCTGATTGCGCACGGCGGCGACCATCTCGTCGAGCGCCCATTTCAGATTGATCGCGGTCGGCCGCGTCGCAAGCAGCGCGGCATAGGCGCGCTCCAGACTTTCATCGGATGCATCGGTGCGCAGCGCGAGACACATCCCATAGGCGGCCGCCGCACCGATCAACGGCGCGCCGCGCAGTTGCATCGACTTGATCGCGTGAGCGGCCTCTTCCAGCGTCGTCAGCCGCAACGTCGCGAAGCGATGCGGCAGCACCGTCTGATCGATGATGCCGACCGACCAGCCGTCCGATTCGAGCCAGATGCTGCGGGTGTGCTCGCCGTTGACCTTCATGAGCCAGTCTTAGCCGCCCGCCGCAATCGGAACAATATCGGCCCAGTCCTTGCGGGGCCCGTCCCGAATCCATGCGTTTTCGCGGCAAAAACAGCCCCCGTTCCGCCGACAGTCAGCCGCAATTTTGGCCCGCGCCAGCCGCGAACGCGCGGGAACCTTTGCCGCGTCGGGAGACGATTCAGAGGGGTGAAATCATGCTTGCCAAACTGGCGAGGGCCGTCGCCCTCGCACTTTTTATGTCGCCGGTCGCGCTGCAAGGCCATGCTTCGTCAAACCCTGCCGCGGCGAAGCCGATTGTCGAAGTCGCCTTCGTGCTCGACACCACCGGCTCGATGGGTCCGCTGATCGAAGGCGCCAAGCGCAAGATCTGGTCGATCGCGACCACGATCGTCGAAACCAACCCGGACGCCGAAATCCGCATGGGCCTCGTCGCCTACCGCGACATCGGCGACGAGTACGTCACCAAGACCTTCAATCTCACCACCGATATCCAGGATCTCTACGCACAGTTGCTTGAGCTAAGGGCGCGCGGCGGTGGCGACTGGCCGGAGAGCGTCAACGAAGCGCTGCACATCGGCGTGACGAAGTTGAACTGGACACAGGACCCCGAGGTCCGCCGCATCATGTTCCTCGTGGGCGACGCGCCACCGCACATGGACTACGCGCAGGACACGAAATATCCCGAAGTGCTTCGCATGGCGCGCGAGCGCGGCATCACCGTCAACGCGGTGCAGGCCGGCGGCGCGCGCGACACCGAGCGCGTCTGGCGCGAGATCGCGCAGATGGGCAACGGCCGCTACATCCCGATTCCGCAGGACGGCGGACAGATCGTCATCATCGAGACACCGTTCGATGTCGAGATCATCGAGCTGCAAGGCCGCATCAATGGCACCGTAATTCCCTACGGTCCGAAGATGCAGCGCTCCAGCGTCGAGCAGAAGACGCGGCAGGTTGCGGCGGCGCCCGCGCCGACCGCCTCCGAGATGGCCGGCTACATGGTGCGCAACGCGACGCGTTCGGGCGGCACCGACGCCATCACCGGTGCGGGCGATCTCGTCGCCGACGTCACCGCTGGACGGCAGAAGCTCTCGGGCGTGAAGGACGACGATCTGCCGGACAATTTGCGCGGCCTGAGCGCGGAGGCGCGTCAGGCGCTGATCGACAAGCAGATGGCGGAGCGCAAGACGCTCAACGAGAAGATGGCGGCGCTCGTGAAGAAACGCGACGCTTACGTCCTCGAAAAACGAAAAGCATCGCCGAAGGTGGCGGACTCCTTCGACCGCGTCGTCGAGGACACGCTGAAAGCACAGATCAAGCGATAGGACCTGAGGGCAACTTGCAGCGCAGCCGCCGATGCAGTACTCCCGCCGGACCGAGCCGGCGGGAGCAGCAGTGAATGTCGATTGACTACGAGGTCGAATACAACAATCGCGCGAGAGTTCCAGAGCATCCGGAAATCTTCGCGCGCTGGGAGCGCGACGCCGCGGCTTATCGCGAGGAAGCGTCGGCCCAGAAGCGCACCGAGCTCGGCATCAAGTTCGGCCCGAGCGCGCGGCAGATCATCGACCTGTTCATGCCGGAAGGCGGCGGCATCGACACGCTCGCCATGTTCGTGCACGGCGGCTATTGGCGCTCGCTGGAGCCTTCGATGTTCAGCCACATGGCGCGCGGGCTGAACGCGCGCGGCATCGCGGTTGCGGTATCGGGCTACGATCTCGCGCCGCAGGTTTCCATCGCCGACATCATCGCGCAGACCCAGCGCGCCTGCCTCTATCTGTGGTGGCGCTTCCACAAGCGCGTGATGGTGAGCGGCCATTCGGCCGGCGGTCATCTCGCGGCCTGTCTGCTGGCGACCGACTGGAAGGCGATTGCCGACGACGTGCCGAAGGATCTGGTGCCGGCGGCCTACGCGATCTCGGGCCTGTTCGATCTCGATCCGCTGACGCATCTGCAATCCAACGCCGACTTCAAGCTCGACGCGGATGGGGCGCGGCGCATCTCGCCGCTGTTCTGGCCGGTCGAGGAAGGCCGCGAGTTCGATGCGGTGGTCGGCGGCGCGGAATCGTCGGAGTTCATCCGCCACAGCAAGATCATCGCGAAGGAATGGGGCGAGCACGGCGTCAAAACGCACTACGAGGAAATTCCCGGTGCGAACCACTTCAGCGTGCTCGATCCGATGCCAGATCCCAACAGCGCGATGGTCATGCGGATCGCTGCGCTGACTGAGAAGACGCGCTGAGCGTCAGAACCAGTATCGCCAGGCATAGGCCGCGGTGAGCGCCGCGCCGATGACGACAACGATGATCTTCATCGTGCCCGGCGACACCAGAGCGCCGATCCGTCCACCGAACAACCCGCCGATGACCGCGCCGGCCGCCATTACGGCGGTTTCCGGCCAGCTCACGGCGCCGGTGATTGCGAAGTAGATCACAACCACGACGGTGTTGATCGCGGCGACCAGATTCTTGATCGCGTTGGCCTCGCGATAGTCGCCCTCGGCCACCACCGAAAGCACGCCGAGCAGCAGAACCCCGACGCCCGCGCCGAAGTATCCGCCATAGACCGAGATCGGCAGCAGCAGCGGCATGCTGGTGACGCTCATCGCCGGGTTGCCGGCGGCGGCGCGGCGCGCCCGCAGCCACTCGCCGATCTGCGACGAGAACGCAAAGATCACCGTCGCGAAGCCGAGCAGCACGGGGATCAGCATTTCAAACAACCGGTGCGGCGTGTTCAGAAGCAGAAACCCTCCGATCACCGCACCGATCACGGAGGCTGCGACGAGGCCGAAGAAGGCGCGACCCAGCGGCGGCAGCAATTTGCGGTCGAGCAGCACGGCGACGATGTTGGCCGGCACCACCGCGGAAATGTTGGATGCTGTCGCCGTGATGGGCGGCAGGCCCGCGGCGAGAAATGCGGGGAATGTCACGAGCGAAGCGCCGCCGACCATGCTGGCCAGCGAGCCGCCGGCAATGCCCGCGGCGAACAGCATCGATCCGGTGTGGAGGTCCATTAGCACTCCGTCATCACCGGGCCGGCGCCATAGCGTGTCGAAGACGCGCGTAAACGCGCTAATGGCGCCGAGTCCCGGTGATCCCGATTCATTGAGCACAGTGCCCACCTAAGCGAGATGCCCGGCACAAGGCCGGGCATGACGCCGTTGTTAGAACTGAGAGTCGATTTCAAAAGAACGCCTGAATTCCCGTCTGCGCGCGGCCGAGGATCAGCGCGTGGATGTCATGGGTGCCCTCGTAGGTGTTGACCGTTTCGAGGTTGCACATCACGCGCATGATGTGGAACTCGTCCGAGATGCCGTTGCCGCCGTGCATGTCGCGGGCGACGCGCGCGATGTCGAGCGCCTTGCCGCAGTTGTTGCGCTTCATCAGCGAGATCGACGGCGGCGCGGCCTTGCCCTGCTCCAGCATGCGGCCGAGGCGGAGCGCGCCTTGCAGGCCGAGCGCGATCTCGGTCTGCATGTCGGCGAGCTTCTTCTGCACGAGCTGATTGGCGGCGAGCGGCCGGTTGAACTGCTTGCGGTCGAGCGTGTACTGCCGCGCCCGGTGCCAGCAGAACTCGGCGGCGCCCATCGCGCCCCAGGCGATGCCGTAGCGCGCCATGTTGAGGCAGCCGAAGGGACCGGCGAGACCCGAGACGTTCGGAAGAAGGTTCTCTTCCGGCACGAAGGCGTCTTCGAGCACGACCTCGCCCGTCACCGAGGTGCGGAGCGAAAGCTTGCCTTCGATCTTCGGCGTCGAGAAGCCCTTGGTGCCGCGCTCGACGATGAAGCCACGGATCTTGCCTTCGAGCTTCGCCCACACGATGCAGAGGTCGGCGATCGGCGCATTCGAGATCCACATCTTCGCGCCGTTCAGCTTGAAGCCATTCGGCACCTTCTCGGCGCGCGTGATCATCGAGCCCGGATCGGAGCCGAAGTCGGGCTCGGTGAGGCCGAAGCAGCCGATCAGCTCGGCCTTGGCGAGCTTGGGCAGATATTTGCGCTTCTGCGCCTCGGAGCCATACGAATAGATCGGGTGCATCACCAGCGAGGACTGCACCGACAGCGTCGAGCGGTAACCCGAGTCGACGCGCTCCATCTCACGCGCGATCAGGCCGTAGGCGACATAGCCGAGACCCGCGCCGCCGTATTCCTCCGGGATGGTCGGGCCGAGCAGGCCCTGCGCACCCATCAGCGGCAGCAGCTCCTTGTCGACCTTCTCCTCGCGCCAAGCCATCTGCACGCGCGGCATCAGCACGTCCTGGGAGAAGCCGCGCACGCTGTCGCGGATCATCCGCTCTTCTTCGGACAGCTCGCCTTCGAGATCGAGCGGGTCTTCCCAGATGAACTCGCTGTCCTTGAGGACTCCGGCCGGCTTCTTGGCGACCTTCTCGGCTGTCTGCGACATGGTAAGCTCCCTTAGTACGCGCCTTCGGCGGGTTTGCCCTATTATAGAGCGTTCCGGACCATTGCAATGAAGAGCGTTTTTCTGGCGATTGCCGCGCTGGTTGCTGGGCAGATGTCCTGCGCGGCGGCGCCGATCTGGAATTGTGGCGGGGGAAAGAAGCCCGAGGCCACAAGCGCTTGCGCCGACCCGGAGATCGTCCGGCTCGACAAGGCGATCGACGCGCGGATCGCCCGGCTCGCGGCATCGACCGATCCGGTGACCGCCCTGCTGCTCAAGCGCGACCAGCGCTGGTTTCAGGACGCCCTGATGATAGGCAACGCGTCGGACGTCGAGCTGAAGGACGACTCCGAGCGACAAAGTATGAAGGATCGCCTTCAGGCGCGGCTGAAGACGCTCGAGTCGATGCAGCCGAAGGCCGACGGTCTCCCCGGCCATTGGGCCAACGCCCTTCTCACCGCGAAGGTGACGAAAGCCGCCGGCGAGGCGCTGCAAATCGAGATCGAGGGCAAGGTCAACTACGACGATATCGACGAAACGATGGAATGCGGGCTGAAGGCCGAACTGAAGCCCGAGGGCGACGGCTGGTTCCGCGGAACCCCGGTGCGGCCCGACGGCAAGCCATCCGAGGAGAGCAAGGAAGAGACGAAGGACAAATCGGATGTGCTGCGTCTGCGGATGCAGGCGGGAACGCTGCGCATCGTGCTGATCGAAAGCGAACGATCGGATGTCTGCAACGGACCGAGCTTTGTCGGCGGCACCTATTTCGCGACCAGCGCAGCGCCCTCGTCCGGCAAGGTGCAGACTGTCGCGCCGACGTTCGATTGCGGGACGGCGAAGAACGAGGACGAGGAGGAAATCTGCGCCGATCCCGAGCTTGCGCAGAAGGACGTCGAGATTGCGAAGCTCTACCGCGACACGCTGAAGCGGCTGGACTCGAAGAACGCGGGCTATCTGCGCGAAGACCAGCGCGGCTGGGCCGTGATCAAGAACGACAGCTTCAGCTTCAATCTGCATCCCTATTCGGACAAGCGGTATTCCCATGTGCATCATACCAGTGGCGCGCGCGCCGACCTGCTGGAGAGCCAGAACGGGCGCATCGAGATGCTGCGCGGGCTCGACGAAGCGCGGAAGGGTTTTGTCGGGCGGTGGATCGGCTACAACGCGGGGGTCACCATCGCACCAAAGAAGGATGCGACCGACGGCACGCTAGCGGTCAGCGGCGGCAAGTGGGACGCCAACGACTACAAGGCCCACTGCGAACTCGACACCGAAGGCAAGGCATCAGGGAATGCGTTGAAGACGGACGACGACTCGCCGCGTTTCGCGCGCGACGGCATGACACTCACGGTCGATGCGCACTATCCGGACAAGCCGCGCACCAAGGATATGGAGCTGAAGATGAAGCGGCCGGACTATTGCAGCCGGCTCGACACCGCGAAGGCGCGGCTGTTTCCGGTGAAGGACGGCGCGAAGGTGAAGGAAGGCCGGTAAACCGGCGCTCTCTACACTCACTGTCGTTCCCGCTTGCTCCCCTGTCGTCCCCGCGAAGGCGGGGACCCATAACCACCACTCTTTGTATTCGCGAAGAAGAGCTGGATCCCCGCTTTCGTGGGGATGACAGCGGAGTTTGTGGCGATGACAGCGAAGTACGGCGCGGGTTAGTCGGCTAAGCCTTGCACACCTTGTTCGCGATCGCCCGGAACGCCGCCAACTGATCCTCCTTCAGATTGCGCTGCTCATCACGCCCGACGAACACCTTGAACATCACGCCACCTTCGAGATTGAAGAACAGGATCGACGCCGAGGGGCGGCCGAAGAACGGCCGCTCGATGAAGCCGACACCCGCGCAGCGGTCGTGCCGCAGATGGCCGTGGAAACCCTTGCTGCCAGCGAGATTATAATAGCCCTGGCCGACCTTGCCCTCCGGCACCGGGCCGGAGAATTCCATCACGCCGTCCTCGGTGTGGATGATGACAGTGACGTCACCCCACTTCGCGACCTCGCCCATCACCTCGATGAAGGCCTCGCCCGGCGCGAACCTTCGCATCTCTTCGGGCAGCGCCTCGACCACCGTGCGAAGCGTGACACCACGCTCCTTCGCGGCCTTCTCGATGATGATCCCAGGATCGGCGGCCAAATCGGCCCGCAGAACACCCATCGCCCTCTCCCTCGCTACTCCGGCGCTTACGCCGCCGCGTCCTTGCGGGTCTGCGTCAGCACCGACTGGAAACCCTCGAACTTCGGATGCCCGAGATACATCGGAGCGGACGACGAAGAGTTGCCGGCGCGGGCATGAGCAGCGCGGAATTCCTCCGACTTGGTCCAGGCCTCGAAATCGGCCTTCGACTGCCAGACCGTGTGCGAGGAATAGAGCGTGTGGTCTTCCGCCTCCGGGCCGCGCAGCAGATGGAATTCGACGAAGCCCTTCATGCGGTCGAGATAGGATTCGCGGCTCGACCACACCTTCTCGAAAGCCTCTTCCGAACCCTTCGTCACCTGGAAGCGATTCATTGCGATGAAAACCATGATGTCTTCTCCTTTGGGTTGTTCAATTCAGTCAGCAGTTTGAGACGGCAATGCGACCTCACGCGCGAACGCCGCTCCTTCGCCTGGAGGAAGCGGGAGCGGGTCCGCGTGCGAGTCGCTTGAACGGCGCGGGATGAAACGTTCCGGCGATCAGCCTCCCTTGAAGGTTTCATCCGAGAACTGGACCTTGAGACCGGCCTTGAACGTGCGGCCGGCGCTCGGAATGCCGTCGAGATAGCGGATGTAGTAGTTGTCGAGCAGGTTATCGACGGAGAACGAGGCGACGGCGTTGGGGCGGAACTGCCAGCCGAAGTAGAGGCCGACCAGCTCATAGCTTGAAACCGGTGTCGTGCCGGCCGGAACCGAGTTGGCGTCCTTGCCCGCGACCGACTGCCAGCGGACGAGAGCCGTCAGCTTGCGGTCGAAGAAGCGGGCGCCCACCGTCGTCGCGATCATGTCCGGTGGCACGGTGCGCAGCGGCGCGTTGGTCTCGACGTTGTTGCCGCGGATGCGATGGCCCGACAGCCCGATGAACCAGACACCGGCGTCGTAGGTACCCTCCCACTCGTAGCCCTGAAGCTTCGCGTTCGCGATGTTCTGGTACTGGAAGAACTTGTAGAGCGTGCCGAAGCCCGGCACGAACACCGACGGACCGTAGTTCACGCCCTCGATGAAGTCCGACACATCGTTGCGAAACCAGTTCGCCTTGATGCGCAGCTTGTCGCCCGGGGCGAAGAGATCGTCCTCGCGGATGTTGACGCCCACCTCCTTGTTCTTGCCGACCTCGGGCCGCAGATTCGGATTCGGCAGGAAGCAGAACAGGCCGATGGTGCCGTCGGCGCAGGTGA
This sequence comes from Pseudomonadota bacterium, assembly GCA_040756555.1. Taxonomy (GTDB): domain Bacteria; phylum Pseudomonadota; class Alphaproteobacteria; order Rhizobiales; family Xanthobacteraceae; genus Z2-YC6860. The sequence goes on from JBFLYS010000003.1 coordinate 338,294, forward strand.
AAATCGGCAAGCCGGACGGCGGATGCGTTCCGGTGACGAGTGTCTCGGTTACGGCCGGCGCGCGATAGCCCTCGGCATAGGTGCCGTACACCGTGAACCAGCGGATCGGTGTGATGCCGACCGTCGCCTTTGGCGACACGCGGCTACCGCTCGACGATGAACCGCCGCCGGACAGATTGTACTGGTCGTAGCGCACGCCGGTGATGACCTCGAGCCAGGTCGAGTAGTTCGACCGGAGCTGCGCGAAGCCACCTGACACCGTGCGTTCACCCGACGGCGTAAACAGAGCCGCAGTCGAGTATGGGTCGGTGACCAGAACGTCGTCCTTGAAGAAATCGCCGCCGTAGGTCACCGCGTGGCGCACGGGACCGGTGTCGAAGCGCGACGTGTTGTTGGCGTCGAAGCCCTTGGTATCGATGTTGAAGTTACGGTATCGGCCGATCGCGGATGCCGGCTGAACATTCTTCTGGTCGGTGTTCGATTCGTTCCAGTAGGCGGTCACGGCGTAGTCGAAGATGCGGTCTTCCGGGCGGGAATATTTGTAGCTGCCGGTGATCGTGTTGTTCATGACATGCGTGTCATAGACCGAAGCGGTCGTGCTCGCGGTCCAGGGCGCGCGGTAATAACTGTCGTAAGCGATGCCGCTGATCTTGACCTCGTGACCCT
>JBFLYS010000004.1:0-285508 GCA_040756555.1 Pseudomonadota bacterium
AACGGCGTCGCTTCGCTCGCCTATGTCCCGGCGATCCCGCTTAGGCGGGTGCTGTGCCTCCCTAAGCGAGATGCCCGGCACAAGGCCGGGCATGACGGCGGAAGGTGTTGCGGCCTCCGAAATAAATCGCTCCATACCCCTTGACTTAATTCCTACAGCATATATTCCTACATTAGTCCGATCCAACCGAGGGCGTTGTCATGAGACGTCATTTCAGCGGGAGCGGATGCGGAAGCCTGCGGGCGGAATTCGTAACTCCGCACTCGGGCGGCTCCGGGCATCGAGTCGGGCGGCACTAGGACCGCTCTGCGAGGTGCTCGCTGGACTGGGACAGGGTGACGAAGCCCACGTCCCAGGAAACCCGGCCCGGAGCTGAGTTGTGGTCCACGGATCGCAACGAGCACCGCGATGGAGCGCTGGGTGGCGAGCGTGTCTTTCGAGCGAAAAGACGCGCCACGCCGCAAGGCGTGAATTGATGGTTGCGCTGCTCAGCGCTCCATCCCCTCGGGCTTTGTCCGAAGGGGAACAAGTAAGACGGCGGCCGGGCGCCGGAACTAGCCTCGGAGCGATTTGGCGTGTCTGAAGAAGACCGGGCTGTTTGAAAAGTGAATCTGAATTTCACGACGTGACGCACAAGTGTCACGCCAAACTCCGCTGTCATCCCCGCGAAAGCGGGGACGACAACAGAATTGTTGTACGACGCCAGCGCGCTCAACGCATCAATGCGTCGCGGCTGTCAAATCCTTCGCCGAAAGCTGCGGCTTGCGACCCTGCGCTTCGCTGTTGGCGAAGTTGAGTTCGATCTTCACGCCGTTCGGGTCGAACAGAAACAGTTGATAGAGGCCCTGATCGTCGACCTGGCGCTCCTTGAAGTCGATGTTGTTCTTCTTCAAGTGCTCGATCATCTCGGTGAGGCCGGTGGTGCGGAAGCCGATGTGGTCGATCACGCCGGTGCCGGTCGAAACGTCCGACTGCTGGCCGACGTACTTCTTGCGGTTCTCGCTGACGTTCTTGCCGCCGGTCGTGATGTGAAGCACGTCGCGATCACCGAGGTAGAGCCAGTACACCGGAAATTTGAAATCCGGGCTCGGGCCGACGCGGAAGCCCAGCACCTTGACGTACCAGTCTTTCGTGGCCTCGATATCCTCCGTCTGGAGGAGGAAGTGCTCCATATAGGTGATGGGCATAGCGAGCCTCCTTGGAAATGTTCTGATCTCGAACCGGATCGTTGGGGCACAGTTTTAGCGATTGAGCTTCCACGGGTCCAGAACCACGAAAAGCGAGGAAACATGCCGGCTTATTGGGTTGCACGCTCCAAGATCAACGATCCGGCCGAGTACAAGAAATACACCGACCTCGTTCCCGGCATCATCGCCAAGCACGGCGGCAAGGTGCTGGCCCGCGGCGGCCGTTATGAGATCATGGAGGGGCCGCACAAATTCCACCGCTTCGTGGTGATCGAATTTCCAACCTTGGAGGCCGGTGTCGCCTGCTTCAAATCGGACGAATACAACGCAGCCGCGACGTTCCGGCGCAGCGGGGCGGGCGAGGTCGAGACCATCATGGTCGATGGCGGCGACGCCACACGCTGATTGACTGGCGCTGATAGACGAAAGTCGCTGGTTTGTGGGCCGGTGGGCAGCACTCCAGGGGGCCGGCCACTAGCGCGCCGGCTTCGAATGCGCCTAAAATACCTGCAATAAAAATCACATTTGGGAGGATGCACGATGCTTCGTGATTGGAAGCTGAAATTGGCTGCCTGCGCTGCGGCAGTCGGATTTGCGCTGACCGCGCCGTTCGCGGCTCCAGCGAACGCGCAGTCGGGCGAGCCGATCAAGATCGGTTTCTCGATGTCGCTGACCGGCCCGCTGTCGCCGAACGGCAAGCAGGCGCTGCTCGGTCTTCAGATTTGGGAAGAAGAGGTCAACGCCAAGGGCGGTCTGCTCGGGCGTCCGGTCAAGCTCGTCTATTACGACGATCAGAGCCAGTCGGCGCCGGTGCCGGGCATCTACACCAAGCTGCTCGACGTCGACAAAGTCGATCTCGTGCTCGGCCCCTACGCGACCGTGCCGTCGGCCGCCGCCATGCCGGTGGTGATGCAGAAGAACAAGATGATGATCATCCTGTTCGGTCTCGGCGTGAACACCGAGTTCAACTACGACAAGTTCTTCGCGATGATCCCGTCGGGCCCCGATCCGAAGCCGTCGTTCACCGTCGGCTTCTTCGAGTCCGCGATGCAGCAGAATCCGAAGCCGCAGACGGTGGCCTTCATCGCCGCGGACCAGGAGTTCTCCAAGAACGCCTGCGACGGCGCGAAGGAAAACGCCAAGAAGCACGGTTTGCGCACGGTCTATGACCGCGCCTATCCGCCGACCACGACCGACTTCACGCCGGTCGTGCGCGCGATCCAGGCGGCGAACCCCGACGTCGTCGCGGTGTGCTCCTATCCGCTCGACTCGGTCGGGCTCGTGAAGGCCGTCAACGAAGTTGGCTTCAAGCCGAAGATGATCGGCGGTGCGATGGTTGGCCTTCAGGCGACCGGCATCAAGGCCCAGCTCGGCCCGCTGCTGAACGGCTGGACCAACTACGAGACCTGGGTGCCGGATAAGAAGATGTTCTACGAAGGCACCGAGGCATTCTTCAAGAAGTACCAGTCGAAGGCTGCGGCCGCCGGCGTCGATCCGCTCGGCTACTACCTCGGCGGCTGGGGCTACGCCTACGCTCAGGTTCTCGAGCAGGCCGTGAAGGAAACCAAGAGCCTCAAGGACGACGCGCTTGCGGAGTACATCCACAAGGCTTCGTTCAAGACCATTCACGGCACCGTCAAGTTCGGCAAGAACGGCGAATGGGAAAAGATGGGCATGCTTCAGGTGCAGTATCACAGCATCAAGCCGGGCGCAGGCCTCGAGACCTGGCGCGGCATGGACTACCAGACCGTGCTGACGCCGTCGGACCTGAAGACCGGCAACCTGATCTACCCTTACGAGAAGGCGAAATAGGTCGACTTGACCCTGCTGCGGGAGTTCGCTCCCGCTGATAAGATAAGCGCCGCGCGGAGCGATCCGCGCGGCGCAGTCGTTCAAGACCGCTCACATAAAAGATCAGGGAGGCCGAAATGCAGGTGACCAGCCTGTTCCACGTCGCGATCAAGACGCCTGACCTCGATGCGACCGTGAAGTTCTACACCGAGGTGCTCGGCATGGAGCTTGCGAACCGTCCGAACTTCGGCTTCCCCGGCGCGTGGCTCGCGCAACCCGGCGGCCCGCCGATCATCCACATCTATGCCGGCAGCGCGGCGGTGGGGCCGGACGGCAAGGTGCCGAGCGGCACCGGCTCGCTCGATCATGTCAGCCTCACGGTGACCGGTTGGGACGATTGCCTCGCGCGCATCCAGAAGGGCGGCTACGACTGGCGCGCCGCGCTCGTGCCCGGCATGACGCTCTGGCAGATCTTCGTGCACGACCCGAGCGGCGTGATGCTGGAGCTGACCTTCGACGGCGCTGTTGAGAAGCGCGCGACGCCGGAAATCCCGGCGGATCGTGTCTATCACCCGAACAAACCGTTCGGCGCCGCGCTGAAAGCGAAGGCGGCGTAGGACCTCGTCGCTCCACGCGCTCTGCGGCCACGATATATTCCGCTGTCGTCCCCGCGAAAGCGGGGACCCATCGCGCAACAACTTCGTTTGGTGGTTATGGGTTCCCGCTTTCGCGGGGACGACAGTTGAGACATGCGCCGCGTTTGCGGCTCACAGCCCCAGATAAAATTTCCGGATCAAGTCGTTGTTGTTCAGCTCGTCCGCCGAGCCGCCCTGGAACTCGATCTTGCCGTGCACGATCACGTAGCCGCGGTCCGCGATACGGACCGCCTGGTGAAAATTCTGCTCAGCCATCAGCACCGTGAGATTGAGCCGCTCTTTCAATTCCTTGATCTTGTCGATGGTGCGGCTCACCAGGATCGGCGCAAGTCCGACCGACGGCTCGTCGACTAATAGAATCTTCGGCGCCAGCATCAGCGCCCGGCCGAGCGCCAGCATCTGCTGCTCGCCGCCCGACATCGAGCCCGCAAGCTGATGCCGGCGCTCGGCAAGCCGCGGAAAAGTCTCGAAGCAGGCGTCGAGATTCTGTTTCATCTGCGCGCGTGCGGTCGGGCGGAACGCGCCAAGCGCGAGGTTCTCCTCGACCGTGAGCTTCGGGAACAGCCGGCGGCCTTCCGGCACCAGCGCGATGCCGAGATCGACGATCTGTTCGGTGGTGAGGCTGGTCAAATCGTGTTTCACGCCGTCGATCTCGGCGATGATGCGTCCGGCGCGCGGCCGCACGATGCCCATGATGCATTTCATGAGCGTGCTCTTGCCGTTGCCGTTGGTGCCGAGCAGCACCACGGTCTCGCCCGGCTGGGCGCTGATGCTGACGTCCTCAAGCACGCGGACCGCGCCGTAGGCCGCATCGACGTGCTCGATGATGATGCTACTGGCCAAGGTACGCCCCAATCACTTCAGGGTTGTTGACCACATCCTTCGGTGCGCCGTCGGCGATCTTCTTGCCGGAGACCAGCACGACGAGCCGCTGCGAGAACGCCATCACCGCGCGCATGATGTGCTCGATCATGATGATGGTGATGCCGCGCTCGTTGAGCTTGATGAGGAGGGCGACGATGTCGTCCACCTCGGAGTTCGAGAGGCCGGCCATCGCTTCGTCGGCGATCAGCAGTTTCGGGTCGGCGGCGATCGCGCGGGCCAATTCAAGCTTGCGCATCTCGACCTGCGTCAGATCGCGTGGAGCCTTGTTGATCTTGTGCGCGAGCCCGACGAAGCCGGACAACTCGGCGCAACGTGCGTCGATTTCCGCCGCCGACATATGGGTGCCCGGCCGTGCGTTACAGGTGTAGAGCAGGGGAATGCGCAGATTTTCGCTGACCGAGAGCGTCTGGAACGGCCGCGGAAGCTGGAAGCTGCGCGCCATGCCGCGGCGCGTGCGCTCGTGGGCGGCAAGGCCGTTGACGCTTTCGCCGGCGAAACGAACCACGCCGCTTTCGTTCGTCAGTGTGCCGCACATGCAGTTGACCAGCGTCGATTTGCCGGAGCCATTCGGCCCGATCAGACCGACGCGTTCGCCCTGAGCGACGGACAGGTTGATCCCTTCCAAGGCGACGAAGCCGCCGAAGCGCTTGCCGACGTTGTCGACTTCGAGAATGGGGGCCATCAGCGCGCCTCCTTCTCGGCGACAGGAGCGGGCTTTGTACGATCCGCGCGCTTGCGCATGTAATCCTGCCAGAGGCCGACGAGGCCCTTGGGCGCGATGATGACGAAGATCACCAGCATCAGGCCGACAACCAGGAGGTTCGCGGCCGAGGAGATCGTCACCGTGATGTATTGTTGCGCGGAGCCTAGCAGCACCGCGCCGACGAGTGGACCGACCCAGCTCGTGGTGCCGCCGATCATCGGCATGGCAATGGAGTTGACCGCGTAGGACAGGCCGAAGGCCGAGCTCGGCTCCAGATAGCCGATGTAGTAGGGGAACGGCGCGCCGGCCATGCCCATCAGCGCACCGGAGATGGTGGTCGCGACGAGCTTCAGTTTCAGCGTCGGGACGCCGCAGGCCTCGGCGGCAAGCTCGTCGTCGCGGATGGTGGCGAAGCCGTAGCCAAGCCGCGATTTCTCGATCATTCGAGCGACGGTGAGCCCGATCACCGCAAGCCCGACCATCAGTGCGAACAGATAGTGGACGTAGTTCCCGAATATCGGAACCGTGGCAGGGCGAATGATATAGGCGCCGCGCGAGCCGCCGACATAGTCCCAGTTCACGATCAGCGTTTGCAGCACGACCGCGAGTGCAAGCGTTGCGATGGCGAAGAACGCGCCGCGCAGCCGCAGCGTCAGATAGCCCGTGCCAAGTCCGATCAAGCCCGCGACGATGCCGCCGATGATGATCAGCGTTGGAACGTTCAGCGGCATGATCGCCTTCAGAAGCGGCGCGAGCCATTCGGCGGCGTAGCGATCCACGTTGGTGCCGAGCTTGTGCATCGCGACCGAAGAATAGGCGCCGACCGCGAAGAACGCGGCTGAGCCGAAGTTCACGTAGCCGCAGTAGCCGCCGAGGATGTTCCAGGCGGTCGCGAGCACGATGAACTGCACAACCGTGTAACCCGCGAAGAACAGGTAGTCGTTCCCGTTCAGTTGCACGAGCAGATAGACGATCGCGCCGACAGCCGAGGCGAGCAGGAAGAAGATGAGGTTTGAACGCACGGTCACCGTCCTATCGTCCGAGCAGACCGGCGGGCCGGAAGGCCAACGTCAGCAGGAGGAAGCCGAACGACACAGCGGGCGCCCACGACGGACCGTAAAACGTCGCGGTGATGCTCTCGACGATGCCCAGAAGAATGGCCGCGATCACCGTGCCGGGCAGGCTCTGCAAGCCGCCGAGCACGCAGATCGCGAACACGCGGCCGATGTATTCGCGGCCGACCGACGGCTCGACCGGTTGGATCACGATCAGGAACGCGCCGGCCATCGACGCGGTCGCAATCGAGATCGAGAAGGCGATGCGCTTGATGCGCACCGGATCGACCGCCATCAGCGACAACGCGAGCTGGTCTTGCGACACCGCCATGATCGCGCGCCCGGTGAAGGTGCGCGAAAGATAAAGCTGCAGCAGGCCGATCATCAGCAGAGAGATTACGCACGGCACCAGCATGCGGAGCGGCAGATCGACGAAGCCGAGTTTCCAGGTGGTGTCGATGTAGCTCGCCTGGACGTAGCGGTAGTCCACGCCGAAGGTGAGGATCAGCATCACTTCGGTGACGAACAACAGGCCGAAGAAGAAGGCGAGGCCGCGCAGCGCATCCTGTCCGCGCTGCTCGAATGACACGTAGTAAACCTGATAGATCGCAGAACCGAGCGCGTAGAACAGCGGCAGCACGATGATCGACGTCAGGATCGGATCGACCCCGAGTGTCTGATTGACGATGTAGGCGATATAGGAGCCGAGGATGATGAAGGCGGGATGTGCGATGTTGACGATGTCGAGGATGCCGAAGGAGATCGACACGCCGACCGTGACGGCGGCATAGAAGCCGCCCAGCAGAATCCCGGCCAGGATCGCATTAAACAGAAGATCGGCCGTCACTACGTGACTCCCCCCTTACCCACTGTTCCCCATGGCTTTTCGCCATTTGTTGGAGGCAGTGTGCAGGAAGGTTGCGGGCTTGGCTAGCCCTACGCTCGTCGAGGTGTGGCGGCGAAGCGTCGCTTTATCAGGGCGCGATAAGACGCACGCTGTTAGGGATCGGCAGTGGCTTGTTGGCGCTGTCCAGGAACTCGATGGTGTTGAAAATCATGTCCTCGTCGCCGAGGTTTTCGAGGTCATGCACTTTGTACTCGCCAAGATCATAGGTCTCGTGGCGGGTTTCGCCGGGATAATAAGTGTGCTCGACCGTCGAGCCGTCCATCAGGTGCTGGCGCCCACGCCCGCCGTTTACCGAGGTCCAGAAATAGTTGAGGACGTGACGATGGAAGCCCACGCGCTCTCCGGGCTTCAGACGGATGATCCACACCCGGACCTCATCGGTCTCGGACAAGAGTTGGGTGCCGACGCAGCCGTTGTGGCTGCGGCTTTCGCGATCGAATTCGGCCTTGATCTCGGCTGGCCACTCACTGTGGTCCGCGTGGGCAGCCTTCTTATCCAACATCGTCAGAGCCATAGGATTTCTCCTAGATTTGCTGGCACACTATAACGCAAATCCGGTGCGGCAAGAAATGTGGGCGCGATCCCAAAAATGACAACTGGCAAACGCGCCTTGATCGTCGGCGGTTCGATGAGTGGCCTGTTCGCTGGCCTGATGCTGCGCCAGCGCGGGTTTCATGTGGATATCTATGAGCGGGTGGCGGGCGAGCTCTCCGGCCGGGGCGCGGGAATTGTGGCGCAGCCGAGCGTGATCGCGGGATTGCGCAGCTTGGGCATCGACGTATCGGAGTTGGGCGTCGAGGCATTCGAACGCCAGGTGCTCGATATCAACGGCAGTGTGGTCTCCACATTCCCGTGTCCGCAAGTTTTGACCGCGTGGGAGCGGCTCTACCGGATTTTGCGCGACGCCTTTCCGCCGGAACACTATCACCGCGGCAAGGGCGTGAAGTCGTTCGAGCAGTCGGCGCGTTCGGTTACCGCACACCTTAGCGACGGTTCGAGTGCCGAGGCCGACGTTCTGATCGGCGCCGACGGCATCCGCTCGAATGTGCGCCAGCAGTTGTTGCCGGATCTCGGTCCGCTCTACGCGGGGTATGTCGCGTGGCGCTCGCTCATTCCTGAGCAGTCGTTGCCGCCGGACATTCATCGCGCAGTGTTCGATCGCATGACGTTCTGCCTGCCGCCTGGCGAGCAATTCCTGAGCTATCCGGTCGCGGGCCCGGACAACGATCTGCGACCCGGCCATCGCCGCATGAACGTAATCTGGTACCGCCCCGCGGACGAGGCCACAGAGCTTCAGCGGCTTCTCACCGACGACAGCGGCAACACGCATGCGATCTCGATTCCGCCGCCGTTGATCCGCCGCGCGGCGATCGAGGATATGCGGGCGGCGGGCGTGCGCCTTGTCGCGCCGCAATTCCGCGAAGTGTTGAAGTTGATGGACGAGCCGATCCTTCAGCCGATCTACGATCTGGAGACGCCGCAGATGGCCTTCGGCCGCGTCGCGATCATCGGCGATGCGGCCTTCGTTGCGCGCCCACACGTCGGTGCGGGCGTCGCGAAAGCGGCCGACGACGCGGTGGCTTTGATGGATGCGCTCACGAAAGATGACGTCGAGCCCGCGCTCAAGGCATTCGAGGCGAAGCGCTTGCCGGTGGGCCATCGCGTCATCGAATATGCGCGGCACCTTGGTGCCTATCTGCAAGCCACCCGCACGCAGGAAGAACAGGCGCGCGCGGGCCGCCACAGCAACGCGGAAGCGGTGATCTCCGAAACGGCGCTGATGACGTTCCTAGAGGCCTAGAAGTTTCTTCGCGTTGCCGCCGCAGATCGCTGCCGTTGCCGCCGCATCGAATCCCGTCGACACCACGTGCTCGACCGGATCGAAATCCGCCATGTCGAACGGATAGTCCGTCCCCAGCACGACATGATCGGCGCCGTAGGTCTCGACGAGCGCCTTGAGCTGGCCGGGTGTGAACACGACTGTGTCGAAGTAGATCTTCTTCAGGTAATGCGTCGGCGGCTTCGGCAGGCCCGCTTGTGAATCCGAACGCGCGCCCCAGGCGTGGTCGATACGGCCGTGATAGGCACCGAGATAGCCGCCGCCGTGGACCGCGAAGATCTTCAGGTTCGGGTGCCGTTCCAGAATGCCGTCGAAGATCAAGTAGTGCAGGGCGATGGTGGTCTCGAGCGGATTGCCGATCACGTTGTTGAAGTAGAAGCGGCTCAGCCGGTCAGCTTCGGTAAAGCCGTTGGGGTGGATCATCACCAGCGCGCCGAGTTCCTCCGCCTTCTTCCAGAACGGCGCGAAGGCCGGATCGGATAGCTCCTTGCCTGCGACATTGGTGAGGATTTCGACGCCCTTGAACTTGAGCTGCTTCATGCAGCGCTCAAGCTCCTTCACGGCCTCGTTGGCGTCGGAGAGCGGCACGCCGCCGAGCGCGCAAAGTCGGTCGGTGTGCTTGCCGATGTATTCGGCGATGCCGTCGTTGAGCGCCTGCGTGGCCTTCACCGCGACGTCGAGCGGGATCGTGTAGTAGAGTTGGGGCGGGCCGGGCGAAATGAGCTGAACGTCGACGCCCATCTCGTCCATCACCTTGAACCGCGCGTCGGTGTTGCGGATGCGGTCGCCGATGTCTGCGGCCTGCTTGGCCATGATGGCCTTGGTCTCGGGTGTCGAGAAATGGTCGAGCGGCACCTTGGTTGGATCGACATGAGGGCCGGCGATGACACCCGCCTGCGGAATGGCGACATGGGCGTGCATATCCACGGTGAGGCTCTTCGGCCGCGACTGCTTTCCGGGCGTGCCGCGCTTGCGCGCCGTGGTCGGTTCGTACTTGTTCCACAGGTCGGCCATTTCCATTTCCTTCGATTTCGTCGCCGTTCAGGTAGCAAGACGTGGATGCCCGGCACAAGGCCGGGCATGACATTGATAGAGCTTTCTAGAAGACGCCAAGGTGCTGCGTCACGATCGCATCGCCTATCTGGATGCCCTTGGCCTCGCCACGAAAGACCACGGAGCCGGTGTTGATGATCGCGATGTCGTCGGCGAGCTCCAACGTCAGCTTGATGTTCTGCTCGACCAGAATAATCGACTGCCCCTCGGCCTTGAGTTGTGCGATCGTGCGCCCGACCTCGGCGACGAGCTGCGGCGCCAGTCCTTCAGAAGGCTCGTCCATCAGGAGCACGCGCGGATTGCCCATCAGCGCGCGTCCGATCGCCAGCATCTGCTGCTCGCCGCCGGAGAGCGAGCCCGCAAGCTGCGCCTGCCGCTCGTGCAGGCGCGGGAACACCTTGAACACACGATCCATCGTCCATTCCGGCGCGCCGGTGCCCTTGCGCGCCGGCTGCGCTGCGACGTTGAGGTTCTCTTTCACCGTGAGACTGCGGAACACACGGCGGCCCTGCGGCACGAGGCAGATGCCGCGCCGCGCGATGGTGTCGGGTGCGAGCCCGGCAACAGCTTCGCCGAACAGGCTGATCGTGCCCCGGCGCGGCCGCACGAAGCCCATGATCGTGCTCATGCACGTGGTTTTGCCCGCGCCGTTGCGGCCGAGCAGGCCGAGCAGGCGGCCCTGCTTGAGCGTGAACGAGACGCCATGCAGCACATGGCTGTCGCCGTAGAAGGCGTCGATGCCAGAAATATCGAGGGCGTCAGTCGCCAAATCAGTCACCGAGATAGACCTCCCTCGTGCGCGGGTCCGCGACCACTTCAGCGCGCGTGCCTTCGACGATCACCTCGCCATAGTGCAGCACCGTGATCCGCTCCGCGAAGCCGAGCGCGGTGTCCATGTCGTGCTCGATCATCACGATCGTCACATTGCGGGGGATCTTGGCGAGCAACTCGCGCAGCGTCTGCCGTTCGCCCTGCGAGAGACCAGCAAGCGGCTCGTCGAGCAGCAGCAGCTTGGGCTTCTGCGCCAGCGCCATCGCGAATTCGAGGCGGCGGCGCTCGCCGTAAGAGGTTTCCGCGACGATGCGCTCGGCGCTGTCGGCGAGGCCGACCTGCGCCAGCGCCTCGCGCGCGGCAACATAGAGGTGCCGGTGTCCGGTCAGGATGCTCCAGGGATTCCAGCGCATCTTGTCGAGGCCGAGCAGCGCCAGCACCACGTTGTGAACCAGCGTCTCGCGGGGGAACAACGTGAGAATCTGATAGGTGCGCGCGAGTCCCTTGTGAACGCGGTCTTGCGTCGGCATGCCGAGCAACTCGTCGCCGAACAGCTTCACCGAGCCGCTGTCGGCGGTGAGGTCGCCGGTGATCAGGTTGAACAGCGTGGTCTTGCCCGCGCCGTTCGGGCCGATGATGAGGCGGCGTTCGCCGGGCATCACCTTGAACGAGACATTGCGCGTCGCTGGCAGGCCGCCGAAGCGTTTATGCAAGCCTGAGATTTCGAGCGCCGGCGCGGTCATGCGGCGGTCTCCGGCGCAGGCTTGCCGCTTGATGCGGGTTTCCGGCCCTTGCGGATGCGCTGCCAAAGCTGGCGGCATCCCGGCACAAGGCCGTATGGCATGAACATGATGATGACGACAAAGATCACGCCGAGCAGCGTGTTCCAGCGCTCGACGTAGGTCGAGACGACGTTCTTGATGAGTGTGATGATCGCAGCGCCGACGATCGGTCCGGTCAGCGTGCTCGCTCCGCCGAGGATTGCCATGAGAAGGATTTCGGCGGATTGCTGCAGCGAGATCGCGTGCGGGCTGAGGAACAGGTTGTAATAGACATAGAGGATGCTCGCGACCGAGCCCCAGAAGCCCGCGAGCACGAAGGTCAGCCAGCGCACCATCCACACGTTATGGCCGAGCATGGTCATGCGGCGTGGCTGATCCTTCGCGCCTTTGAGGCTCGCACCGAACGGCGAATGAACGAAGCGCCAGATGAAGAACAGCGCGATGACGAAAACGACCAGCGTGAAGAAGTAGAAGTGCGTGGCGTCCCGGATGTCGATGCCGAACGGCATCGGCCGGGCCGGGTGGCGGATGCCGTTGTCGCCGCCGGTGAGATCGTTGGCGCGGTAGGCAATGCCCCACACGATCTGTCCGAGCGCGAGCGTAATCATGATAAAGCCGAGGCCTGGCGCGCGCAGCGACAGCACGCCGAAGAAACCCGCGACGGCGGTCGAGAACAACACCGCGATGATCGCAGCGCTCAATTGGTCGAAGCCGTTGATCACGAGCAGAATGCAGGCATAGCCGGCGATGCCGAGATAACCGGCGTGGCCGAGCGAGACCATGCCGCCGTAGCCGAGCATCATATTGATCGACAGCGCGAACAGCGCGTAGATCAGCACCTGCGTTGCCATGTTGATGTAGAACTCGTTGCCGATGACCCACGGCACGGCGACGGCGGCAAGCGCCGCGACGGCGAGCCAGATGACGTTGGTCTTCGTCATATCTGGACCCGCCCGAACAAGCCCTGCGGCAGGAACACGAGCACCAGCACCATCGGAAGGAAGAGAACGAAGTAGGCGAGGTCCGGCACCAGCGCGATGCCAAAATTGTAGATGAAGCCGACAATGAAGCTGCCGACGAAAGCGCCCAGCAGTGAGCCTGCGCCGCCGAGAATCACGACGATCAGCGCGAGCGGCAGCATGTCGGTATCGAGGCCTGGATAGGCGTTGAGGATCGGGCCGCCGAGCACGCCGCCGATGCCGGCAAGCGTCGCGCCGAGCAGAAACACGGTGGTGAACAGCCGCGACACCGGAATGCCCACGCCGCGTGCCATCTCCATGTCATCGACGCCGGCACGGATCATCGCGCCGAGCCGTGTGCGCTCCATCAGGTAGTAGAGGATCGCGGCTGTGACGAGCGCGATGCCGAGCACGACGAGCCGATAAGTCGGGAACGCGAAGCCGCCGATGCGGATCGGCGGGCGCAGCGACTGCGGCGCTGCAAGCGGCATCGGGTCGCCGGTCCAGGTGAGGAGACAAATGTCGGCGATGATGAACGACACGCCGAGCGTCACCAGCACCTGGCCCTGCTCGTTGCCGGCGAGCGCCCGAAGCACAAAGCGCTCCATCAGGATGCCGAGGAGCCCGACGCCGAGGCCTGCAAAGATCGCTGCGAACCAGAAGTGCAGCCCGACGCGTGTCAGCAGCGTATAGCCGAAATACGCGCCGAGCATGAAGAAGGCGCCGTGCGCGAGGTTCGGAATGCGCATCAGGCCGAAAATCAGCGAGAAGCCGGAAGAGAGAAGAAACAGCAAGCCGCCGAAGGCCACGCTGTTCAGGGTCTGGATGATCCAGAACTGCCACTGCATTGGTTACGCCACTTTCCGTCCGTCCTGCACCGTCGCCCCGCGAAGTCCGCCGCGCCAGCTAAGGTGCAGGCGCGGCGGCTGTCACAAAGCTACGGTTCGAGATTCTTCGCGGGCGGATAGTCGCGTCCGTAAACGGGATTCTTCAGAAACTCGTCCTTGTTGTAGGTCCAGAACTGGCCGACGTCCGGATAGGTCTTGATGACCGCGTTGACGTATTTGCCGTCCTTCTTCTCGACTTTACGGATGTAGGCGTTACCGACGACGTTTCCGAATTCGTCGAAACGCACCGGGCCGCGGATCGTGTTCGGCACGTTGGCGTCTTTCAGCGCCTTCATGAACACGGCCTTGTCCTCAGCCTTGCCGCCGATCTTCTGCATGACGTTCTCGAGGACTTCGCAGCAGACGTAGGTTTCCGCCGCGTAGACACCCGGATCGACCTTGTAGTCGCGCTGGATGCCGGCGACGAACTTCTTGTTGCCCTCGAAGTCGAGCTGCGCCGAGTACCAATTTCCGGTCATCGAACCGAGCGCGTCGTCACCCATCTGTTGCAGCAGCGACTCGTCGACCGGCGTGAACCCGCCGAGCACCTGCACCTTGTTGCCATACTCGCGGAGCTGCTTGATGAACTTGAAGCCGTTCGAGCCCGCATGGGCGGTGAACACCGCATCGAGGTTCGGCTTGAGCTGCGAGATGTAGGTGCCGTAATCCGGCGCGTTCAGCGGTGTGAACAGCTTCTGCACCACCTTGCCGCCGTTGTCCTCGAACACGCGCTGGAAGCCTGCGACGCATTCGTGACCAAAAGCGAAGTCGTCGCCGATCACGGCGACACGCTTGTACTTCAGATCCTTCGCCGCGTATTCGCCGAGCGGATGGCTCGTCTGCGCCGAGGTGCAACTCGGCCGCACCAGCCACGGGTTGGCCTTGCGCTGCGTCATGTCTTCCGCACCTGCGACGGTGAGGATCGGCGTCTGCGAGGTGCGGATGTAATCGTCGATCGCTAGCGCCTCGAAGGCTGCGAGCGGGCCGATGATGCACGATACCTTCAGGCGCTCGACCAGTTCCTGTGTCTTGGTGCGCGCCTGGGCCGGATTGCCGCCGGTGTCGGCGGTGTGCACCTCGACCGGCCGGCCGGCGAGCTTCATGCCGCGCTCCTTGAAGAAGAGCGTGACGCCTTGCTCCATCTGCAAGCCACCCGAGGCGAGCGGTCCGGTTTTTACGGTCAAGAACCCGACCTGGATCGGTCCGGCTTGCGCGATGGCGGCCGGAATCTTGAACGTGTGTGCGGCCGCCCCCACGGCCAGCGCGCCTTTGACGACAGTGCGGCGGTTCATTTTCATTGGTGTCCCTCCCAGAATGTGAGTCCGGATTGTTCCGGTTGTTATGGCTCGACGTTCTTGTTCCCCGGCCACGTCTCCCGGTTGTAAACGGGCTGCTTCAGGAACTCGTCCGCGTTGTAGGTCCAGAACTGGCTGACGTTCGGGTAGGTCTTGATGACGGTGTTGACGAGCTTGCCGCCCTTCTTCTCGACCTTGCGGATGTAGACGTTGCCGATCACGTTGCCGTACTTGTCGAACGACACCGGTCCGCGCGCGGTTTCGACTTTGTCGCTTGCGCGCAAAGCCGCCATCAGCGCGTTCTTGTCCTCGACCTTGCCGCCGATCTTGTTCAGCGCCGCTTCGAGAACCGCGCCGTTGGTGTAGGTCGCGGCGGCGTAAAAGCCGGGATCGACCTTGTAATCGCGGTTCATGCCCTCGACGAACTTCTTATTGATCGGGCTGTCGATCTGCGCGGAATACCAGCAGGTGGAAATAACGCCGATGGCATCGTCACCCATCTGCGGGAGCAGCGACTCGTCGATCGCCGTCATGCCGCCGAGGATCGGCGTGCTGCCACCGTATTCCTTGTACTGCTTGAAGAACTTAAAGCCGTTGGAGCCGGCAAAGCCGATGAAGATCACATCGACGTTCTGCTTGATCTGCGCGATGTAGGTGCCGTAGTCCGGCGTCGTGAGCGGCGGCCATAGCTTCTGCACCACCTTTCCGCCCGCATCCTCGAACGCGCGCTGGAAACCCGCGTTCAATTCGTGGCCGTAGGCGATATCGTCGGCGATCACCGCGGCGCGCTTGTACTTCAGCTCCTTCGCCGCATAGTCGCCCATTGCGTAGCTGCACTGCGCGGACGTGGAAGTCGCGCGCACGAACCACGGGTTCGCTTTGCGCTGTGTCATGTCTTCGGCCGCGGCCACCGACAGCGTCGGCACCTGCTTGTCGCGGATATAGTCGTCGATCGCCAGCGCTTCCTGAGTTGCGAGTGGACCGATCAGGCAGGCGATGTTGTCCTTCTCGACGAACTCCTGCATCTTCGTGCGCGCGACGGCGGGCGCGCCCGCGCTATCTCCGGTGAAAAGCTGTACGGGCCGTCCGGCCAGGATGTTGTTGCGCTCTTTCAGGTAGAGCGTGAGGCCTTGCTCCATCTGGATGCCGCCGGAAGCGAGTGGGCCAGTCTTCACGGTCATGAACCCGATCTTCATCGGGGCGGCTTGGGCACGCAGGATCGCCGGCGCGGCGACCAAGGCGCTCGCACCCAGCATGCCCTGCAGAACGGCTCTGCGCTTGAGGGTCATGGCACTCTCCCTAGAACTCGTATTCGTTCGCACGCCCCTCGTGGCGGAGGCTTGAACGTCTCCATCAAATCAGAAGAGCGGGCATGCCGACAACCGTGCGGACGAGGTTTTGTTTGGCTGCGTCACTTGCAACCCGCCGGCGCTTGGCCGGGCCGCTGCCCACCTGATACGGTGGATATGCGAACAACGACAAAAAGACAGTTCTGGGGACGGAGACAGCCTATGCTGACCAGACGTTCGCTTATCGCGGCCGGGGTCATGGCGCCGGCGATCGCCCGCGCGCAATCAGGCCCCGCGGGAATGATCCGCATCATCAATCCGTTTCCCGCGGGCGGCACATCCGACGCGATGGCGCGGCTGTTGCAGCCAAGCCTGCAGCAACGTCTGGGCGCGACCATCCTGATCGAAAATCGGCCGGGCGCGTCGGCTTCGCTCGGCGCCGCAGCGGTTGCCAAGTCGCCGCCCGACGGCACCACCTGGCTCCTGACGTCCGATACCTTCGTGGTCAGCACGCTGCTGCTGAACGGCTTGCCCTACGACGTCCAGAAGGATTTCGAGCCGGTGACCATGATCGGCCGCGGTCCGATGGTGCTGTGCTCGCATCCCTCGCGCCCTTATCGCACCCTGCCGGAGTTGATCGCCGCGGCGAAGGAGAAGCCCGCTACGCTGACGTATGGGACGACCGGCATTGGCAGCAACGGCCATCTGACGGTCGCAGCACTCTGCCAGCTCACCGGCATCAAGCTCGTGCACGTGCCTTATCGCGGTGCGGCACCGGTTCTCAACGATGGCACCGCCGGCCATGTCGATATGGTCATCAGCTCGAGCGCGACGGTCGCGCCGCAGATCGAAGCGGGACAGCTTCATCCGCTGGTGCAGTTCGGCGAGAAGCGTGCGCCGTTCCTGCCCGACACCGCGACGGCGATCGAGGAGGGCATTCGGAGTCTGCACGCCTATTCGTGGTTCGGCTTCTTCGGTCCCGCCGGGACGCCGAAGCCGGTGCTCGATCGCTTCTATCGTGAGGTTGTCGGCGCGACGCGGGAGGAGACCAATCTCAACACCCTGGTTACCAAGTTCCGCGTCGAGGTGCCGCTGCCCACGCCGGACGAGCTTCGTCATATGATCGTGGAAGAGCTGCCGTTCTGGGCCAAGATCATCCGTGACAACAACATCAAGATCGGTTCGTGAAATGCCCCGGCCGATGTTGGTGAACCTGCTTCCCTGATAAACTAAAGTTCACAGCGCCGTCTCGGCGCACAGTTGCAAAGGAAATGCCGTGCTCGATCGTACAAGAGACGCGAACATCCGGGAGATAGCCCAGGACAAGCTGTTCGCGCTGCAGAACCCGATGAAGCTCGACGGCCGTGTCAGCTCCTATCCTGCGAGCGTGCGGGGTTATTCGGTCACGAACTGCTACGTGCTGCGGCAGCCCGACGCGGCTTGGCTGATCGACACCGGCTTCGGCGGCGACGAACCTCGGCTGCGTGGGCAGATCGAGTCGCTGATCGGCCGCAACACGCCACTGTCACTGCTGCCGCTGCGGCTCAACGAGTTCATGTCGATCCAAAACATCGACCCGTTTACGCTCTACTTCAACGTCAAGGAGTGCTTCACCGGCAATCCGGACGCGGCGTTCTGGTTCGACTTCGGCGCGGGCTCCGACTCCGGAAAGAACACGCTGGACACCTTGAACATCACCACCATCGGCCGTGAGGAGACGATCCCGATCGGCGATCTCGGCCGTCCGGTGGTGGTTTATCAGGCGCCGATCCGGCTCATCGCAACGCGCTGGATTTACGACGCGGCGACCAAGACGCTGTTCACGTCGGACATGTGGACGCACACTTGGCGCGATCGGCCGGAAGGCCCTTGGATCATCCAGGACGGCGACGATGATCCGATCGACTTCGATCACGTGCGTTCGTTTCTGCTCAACACCCGCTACTGGTGGCTCGAGGGCGTCGACACCGCGAAGCTGCGGCGCGGCATCGACAAGATTCTGAGCAAGCACGACATCGAGACGCTCGCGCCCGGTTACGGTTGCATCTTGCATGGCAAGAAGACGGTCGAGAAGCACATGAAGCTCGTCGACGACGTGCTCAAATCGCTGGACAAGTCGGTCGCGACATCGCGTTACGTCGGCCGCGACGAGGAAAGGTAACTGCAATGGCCATGCGTCATCAGGGCACGCTCAGCCGTCCCAATCCGCTGCCGCGCGAGGTCGCACCTGGCATCTTCTGGCTCGGTGAATGTCTGGAGCAGCGTCAGCAAGGCAAAATCTATCACGGCTGCAACGCCTCGTTCCTGATCGTCGGCGAGACCGCCTCGATGCTGGTCGAGACCGGACATCCCAAGGATTTTCCGATCACCGAGGGCCAGCTCAACAAGCTGCTCCCCGGCAAGCCGCCGTTGAAATACCTGTTCGTGACGCATCAGGAGACGCCGCATTGCGGTGGCCTCGGCCGCGTGTTGACGCGCTTCCCGGAAGCAATCCTCGTCGGTGACATCAGCGACTACCATCTCGCGTTTCCGCAGCATGAGCACCGCATGCGGATGATGAAGGAGAACGATGAGATTGATCTCGGCGGGCGTTCGTTCCGCGCCGTCGAGCCGGTGGTGCGCGATATGCGCACGACCTGGTGGGGTTTCGAGACGCGCGATCGCGTGCTGTTTCCGGGCGACGGCTTTGCCTACAGCCACTATCACGAGGATCATCATTGCGGCCTCGTGGCCGAGGAGGCGACGTCGCTCGATCTTCAGGACACGACCGCGGTGTTTGCCGACCTCGCCCTGTGGTGGACCAAATGGGCCGATATGCGGAATTATTGCGCGCGGCTCGACGATCTGATGAACCGGCTTCAGGTCAAGACCGTGTGCCCAACGCATGGGCTCGTCATCACCGATCCGGCGCGGACCATGCCGAAGGTGAAGGAAGGCCTGCTCTTCGGCTCTTCGGTCGCCGAACGCGGCACCAACGATGCCAAGTTCAAGGCGTCCGATCTCGCCGACGCATCGGCGGACGCATAGCGGGAGGGAAGACGCTCTACCGCCGGCGCTTGGCTTTGCGCTTCACTGCGGCCTTGGCTTCCAGCACGGCGCAGACGGCGGCGGTGTCTTCCTCGCCGTGCCCGGCCTTGATGGCGGCGTGATAGACCGGCTGCGTCGCCGAGAACAGCGGCGTCGGCACCCGGAGCTTCTTGGCGTAGCCGCCGATCACGTCCATGTCCTTCTGCCAGACCGAGCACTTCATGGTGACGTCCGACGCATAGTCGTCCTTCACCATCATCGGCGCGCGCAGCTCGAACACCCGCGAATTCCCCGCGCCGCTCTGGATCATGTCGAAGATGATCTGCGGATCGAGCCCGGCCTTCATGCCGAGCACCATCGCTTCCGCAGTCGCGACATTGTTGATCGCGACCAGCAGGTTCGCGACATATTTCATCTTGCTGCCGTTGCCGAACTCGCCGACGTCGTAGGTCTTGCGCGAGAAACCAGCGAACACCGACTTGGTCTTGGCAATCGCCTTGCTGTCGCCGCTGGCGTAGATCACGAGGTCGCCGGTGCGCGCCTGCGAACCGGTGCCGCTCACCGGGCAGTCGAGCAGGGTATGGCCGGCCTTGCGCAGCACGGCCTCCGCGCTCTCTTTGTCCTCGATGGTGAAGGTCGAGCATTCGGCGATGGTTTTCCGTGGCAGCTTCGCATCCGCGATGATGCGAGCCACGGCGGCGAGCGCCTCCGGCTTGGGCAGGCTGGTGATGACGATGGGGACGGCCGCAGCCAGTTCGGGAACGCCGTCGGCGATCTTCACGCCCGCCTGGGACAACTCCTTACGTCGCGCCGGGCTGATGTCGTAACCGAACACACGCCAGCCGGACTCGACCAGATTGCGGGCGAACGAGCCGCCCATGATCCCGAGCCCGATGACGCCGACAACGCCCTTGGATTTCGCCATGCGCGGCACTCCCGTTCCTCAGCCCAAAGCCCGCGCACACTAGGACGACGGGCTGCGCGCAGACAAGCGGAAGCGCGCGGCGTGCCTTCCTTGTCCCAATCGGATCGCCTATCGTCCGGCCGACAAATTTGGTCGCCGGGAGGACCAATCATGCGCGTGACGCTTAAAATTATCGGATTCGCCGCGTTTGCCGTTCTCGCGGCGGACTCCGCTTTTGCGCAAGGGCTGATCGTCAAGAAGCGTCTCTCCGCCATGCTCGCCCATGAGGCGGTGGCGGAGGCCGTGGCGGTCTGCGCCAAGGCAGGCTACGCGGTCACGGCGATCATCGTGGACAGTGAAGGCGTGCGGCAGGCGGTGCTGCGCGGCGACGGCGCGACGGTTCACACGCTCGACAGCGCCTATGCCAAGGCCTACACGGCGGCCTCGCTTGCGCCGGTCCGCAAGGACGGCTCGACCAAGGCGCTCTCCGAGCGCATTGCACGGACGCCCGGCGTCTCGACCGCGGGTCTCGCGAGCCTGCCGAATATCAACTTTACGCCGGGCGGAGTGACCATCCTGGCGGGCGAGGAGGCGATCGGCGGCATCGGTGTTGGCGGTGCGCCTGGCGGCAATTTCGATGACGATTGCGCGAACGCGGCGCTCGCCAAGATCAAAGACCGGATGAAGTGACGGCGCGCTGCGCCGCCAACAAGGAGACTGGAATGCATATCGGTATCGCCGGCGTCGGCCGGATGGGCTCGAACATGACGCTGCGCCTCATGGAGGGCGGCCACAAGCTCACCGTCTGGAATCGTTCCGCCGACAAGACCAAGCCCCTCGCGGACGCGGGCGCGAGTATTGCCAAGACGCCGGCGGAGCTTGCGAGCGCGGTCGAGGCGATCATCACCATCGTCACGAATCCGGATGCCATCGACGCCGTGTATCACGGCAAGGGCGGGCTTCTGTCCGTCGACGTGAAGGGGAAGCTGTTTATGGAAATGAGCACGGTGCCGCCCGATGTTGCGCCGAAGCTCGCGGAGAAAGTGCGTGCCAAGGGCGCCACATTCATCGAATGTCCGGTCAGCGGTAGCACGCAGCCGGCGCGCACCGGCAAGCTTCTCGGCCTGATGGGCGCGGACCCGGCAGATGCCGCGCGTGCGAAACCGATCACCGATCAGCTGTGCCGCCGGATGTTGCTCGCGGGCCCTGTCGGTTCGGGGGCGATCCTCAAGCTAGCGGTTAATCTGCCGCTGATGATCTACTGGCAGGCGTTGGGCGAACAGTTGGCGATGGCGAAGCCGCTCAAGGTCGATCCGGCGGAACTGCTCGACTTCCTCTCAGAAACTTCCGGTGCTGCGACTGTGCTCAAGCAGCGCATGCCGGGCATCGCGGCGAAATTGAAGAACGAGCCGTCCGACATCGCGACGTTCAACCTCGATGGCGGCATCAAGGACGTCAAAGCAATGCTGGAGGAGGGCAAGCGCCGCGGTCTCGATCTGCCGCTCCTGACAAAGACTCTCGAATGCTACGAGGAAGCAAAGCGCAGCACCTCGGGCGACGAGGAGGTTTCCAACCAGGCCGCCTATTGGGCGACCCGCAAGACGCAATAACTTGGAATAAGGAGTTCGAAATGACCACTCTGACACTCGCGCAGGCTTCCACCATCGTCGATGTCGCGCTGAAGACCGCGCGCGAGAGGAATTTCCAGCCGCTCACCGTCGCGGTGCTCGATCCCGGCGGTCACCTGATCGCGTTCAAGCGCGAGGATAAGTCCGGCATCCTTCGCTACGACATCGCTTACGGCAAGGCGTGGGGCGCACTCGGCATGGGCTTCGGCTCGCGCACACTCGCGGAGCGAGCGGCGCAGACACCGCAGTTCTTCACCATGCTCGCGGCAGCGAGTGGTGGACGCATCATCAGCAATCCGGGCGGCATTCTCATCCGTGATGCCGCGGGCGATGTGATTGGCGCGGTCGGCCTGTCGGGCGACACCGCCGACAACGACGAGATCTGTGGCGTCGCCGGCATCGAAGCGGCGGGCCTCAAGGCCGATCCGGGCGGCGCGAAGAAATAACCATTACATCCGCCGTCACCGCGCCGCAGAGTTCGGGATGGCTTTCAGGGAGGAATTTCCATGAAGCTGTTTTCGTTCTGGCGGTCGCTCGCGACCTACCGTGTGCGCATTGCGATGAACCTCAAGGGCATCACGCCGGACGAGGTCGTTGACGTCAATTTGATGAAGGGTCAGCAGCGCGACGACGTGTTCCGCAAAGTCAATCCGATGATGGCCATTCCGGCTCTGGTCGACGGCGACGGCCCGGCGCTGTTCGAGTCGCTCGCGATCATCGAATACCTTGACGAGACGCATCCCAATCCGCCGCTGCTGCCGAAGGACCCCAAGGCTCGTGCGCGGGCGAGAGGTATCGCGCAGATCGTCGCATGCGACTCGCATCCGCTCGTGGTGCCGCGCGTGCGCGAGCATCTCGCCCATGAATACAAGTTCGACGAGGCGACCGTGATGAAGTGGGCGCAGCACTGGCACCGCGCTGCGCTGACTGCGCTGGAGACGATCCTTCAGGACAAGGCGACCGGAAAGTTCGCGCAAGGGGACAGCGTCACCATCGCTGACATCTGCCTCGCCAGCCAGGGCGCCGGCGCGAATTTCTTCAAGGTCGATCTGGCGCCGTTCCCGACCTTCAAGCGCATTGTCGATGCCTGCAACCAGATCGACGCCTTCGCCAAGGCGCATCCGCTCAAGCAGCCGGGTGCACCGGCCTCGGTTTAACGAGAAGAACGTTGCCGCCGGACGGGATCAATGTCCGGCGGAATCGTATCAGCCCATACGTCCTGAATACGGGCGATTTCGGCCTCGAACGCGGCGAGGAACAACCGCGCTTGCGCCGACAGCGTGCGGCGCGCTGCGGAGATGACCACGAACTCCGCGATCAGCGGCGGATCGAAAATAGGACTGATGACGCGCTCGCGCTTGCCGATATCGGAGAAGCAGATCAGACCGGACAGGATCGCCACCCAGTCCGACCGCGCGACGAACTCCAGCGTGCCGATCATCGCGTCCATTTCCATCATGTCGGCGATTTCGACATTGTGGGTCTGGAAATAGACCTCGATGTTGCGGCGGCGCACGTTGGAATGGCTCGGCACCACAACCTTCAGCGGCCCAAGTTCTTTCAGCCGCACCGGTTCGAGTGGCTTGAAGCCGCGTTTGGGGCCCGACACGAGCATCTCGCGGTCGCGCACCAGCAGGCTCGACTTCAGGCCAACACGGCCCTCGCGCGTCGGCACAACGGCGAAGTCGAGCTCATCGGCCAGCACCATGTCGGTGAGGAGTCCGCTGTAGCCCTCGACGATGTGCAGTCGCACCTCAGGATAGCGCGGGTTGAACTTCTCCAGCGTCGGCGCGAGTGCCGCGCGCGTCAGCGTCGGGATGAGCCCGATGCGGAGATCGCCGCTGACATTGCCGGCGAGGCCGCGCGCCTCCTCCTTCGCGTTCTCCAGTTGCCCCACCGCCTCAATGCAGCGTTCGTAGTAGCGGCGGCCCGCCGGCGTGGGCGTCACGCCCGTCGCCGAACGTTCGAACAGCTTGATGCCGAGCGTCCGCTCGGCCGTTGCGACATGCTGCGAGATGCCGGATTGCGTCGCGTTCTCCCGCGCGGCGGCGCGGGTGAACGAGCCTTCCTCACAGACGGCGATGATCGCCCGGATCTGGCGGAGCGCGATTTCGGCCATTAGAAATCCTGATGCCTAAGGCCAGAATATATTAATTCGGCTGAGAGTGCCACCGCGGCTAAGTTTGCCTCCGATTTGGGGACACCAAGGACCGCGAGACCATGAAGCTCGGCTTTTTCACCATGCCGATTCATCCGATCGACAAGGACTGGCGCAAATCGCTGCGCGAGGACCGCGAGGCGTTCCTGCTCGCCGACCAGCTCGGTTTCACGGAAGCCTACGTCGGGGAGCACTCGACCGACCGCGCCGAGAACATCACCTCATGCATGGTGTTCATCGCGAGCCTCATCCACGACACCAAGCAGATCAAGCTCGGCACCGGCACGATCAACATGCCGAACCAGCATCCGGCGGCGGTCGCGGCCAACATCGCGATGCTCGACCATATGCTCGACGGCCGTTTCATCTTCGGCATTAGCCCGGGGGGGTTGCTCTCGGACGCGGAAGCTTTCGGCAATCTCGACGCCAACCGGAACGAGATGTTCCTCGAAGCGATCAATTCGGTGCTGGCGATCTGGGCCGGCGAGCCGCCCTACAACATCGAAGGCAAATACTGGAACATCAAGGTCGAGCGGCAGTTTTTTCCGGAGATCGGGCAGGGCTTTCTGCCGAAGCCGTTGCAGAAGCCGCATCCGCCGATCGTGGTCACGGCAGTCGCACCGTTCTCCAAGGGCGTCACCGAAGCCGCCGCGCGCGGCTGGGAGCCGATCTCGGCGAACTTCTTGATGCCGGAGTGGGTGAAGAGCCACTGGCCGAAATACGTCGAAGGGTGCCAGCGCGTCGGCCGGCCGGCCGATCCGGCGAACTGGCGCGTCGCCAAGAGCATCTTCGTGGCCGACGACGACAAGACCGCGAAGGCTTACGCGACCGATCCGAACAGTCCGTACCGTTTTTATTACAATCAGCTCTACACCAAGCTGAAGAAGGGGCGCCTCGAACTGTTCAAGACGCGCCGCGATCAGCCGGACAGCGAGGTGACGATCGACTCGATCTGCGACGAGCTGATCATCTACGGCTCGCCGGAAAAGGTCGCCGACGAGATCATCAAGTTCCGCGAGCGTGTCGGCGATTTCGGCACGCTGCTTTATGCGGGTAAGGACTGGCGCGACCCCACGTTGGCCAAGCGCTCGATGCAACTGATGGCGGAAAAGGTGATGCCGAAGGTCAACGCGGTTCCCGCGCCGAAGGCGAAGGTCTGACCATGGCCCGTCCGCGTATTTTCGTCACCCAGCCGATCGCCGAGAGCGCGCTGAAGCGCCTGCGCGCCATCGCTGATGTCGAGGTCAACACCGATTCGAGTCAGGTGCTGCCCAAGGACAAACTGATCGAGGGCGTGAAGCGCTGCGACATTCTGCTGTCGCTCTTGCATGACACGGTTGATGCCGACGTGTTGAAGGCCAATCCAAACCTCAAGGCCGTGTCGTCGATGAACATCACGCAGGATCGCATCGATCTTGCGGCCGCGACCAAGCTTGGCATCCCGGTCACGAATATCCCGGCGATCGTGACCGACGCGACGGCGGATATCGGTTTCGGCCTTCTACTTTCCGTCGCGCGCAATATCGCGCTCGGCGACAAGCTATTCCGCCAGGGCGTCTATCCGGGCTCGCAATCGAATCATCTCGCCGGTGCGGCGGTCACCGGCAAGACGCTTGGCCTCGTCGGCTTCGGCCGCATCGGTCAGGCGCTCGCGCGGCGGGGGCTCGGATTCGGCATGAAGATCATCTACGCCGATCCGCGCCGTCTTCCGCCGGAGGAAGAGGCGAAGTTCGACGCCGGCTACCGCAGCTTCGAGGACCTTCTGCGCGAGGCCGATTTCGTTTCGCTACATCCGCAACTCTCGCCCGCGACGCGCCACCTGATGAGCGATGCGCAGTTCGCACTGATGAAGCCGACCGCGTACATCATTAATACGTCGCGCGGTCCCGTGATCGACGAGGCGGCGCTGGTGCGGGCGTTGAAAGCAAAGAAGCTCGCGGGTGCCGGCCTCGACGTCTACGAGCACGAGCCGCAGGTCTCGCCGGAATTGACCGCAATGACCAACGTGGTGCTGACGCCGCACCTCGGCAGCGCGGTTCTCGAATTGCGCGAGGGCATGGCGAATGTCGTCGCCGACAACTGCATTGCGCTGATCGAGGGCAAGCCTCCGGTGAGCTGTCTCAATCCGGAAGTGCTGAAGAAGCTGTTCTGACACCGACACGGCTGTCGTCCCCGCGAACGCGGGGACCCATAACCACAAATGCCGGCATTAAGCTCGGGATCCTGTAGTTATGGGTCCCGGGTCTCGCTGACGCTCGCCCGGGACGACAAACACTCCAGTCTTACTATGTAGTCACTTCATCGCCTGCGGGTTGATCGGGCTGCCCGTTCCGCCTGTGATGATCAGTGGCGGCCCGCAGAAGAAGAACTCGTAGATGCCGTCCTGCTCGCAATCCTCGGCAAGCTCCTTGAGATAGAAGATCTCGCCCATGCACAGGCCCATGGCCGGGATCACCACCCAGTGCCAAGGCTGGTTCGCTTCCGTCGTCTCGTTCGGCCGCACCTCGCAGCCCCAGGTGTCCATGCAGAGCGCCGCGATCTGCTTCTCCTGCGACCAGTAGCAGTTCTCGAACATGACGCCCGGCGCGTCGCCGCCGGCGTAGCCGCCCCATTCGCCTTCCTTCAGACAGCGTTCCATCTGCCCGGTGCGGACGTGGACGAAGTCGCCCTTGCGGATTTCGACGTTCTGCGCGCGGGCGCACTTGTTCAACTCATCGTTGGAGATGCCTTCGCCGTCCTTCAGCCACGGGACGCCGCGGAAGCGCGCAATGTCGAGCAGCACGCCGCGGCCGACCATCTTGCTCTTGGAGTGCTCGATGCCAAGCACGGAGAGGCCACGCGCGTCGATCAGCTTGGCGTCGTGGCCGTTGTAGGCCTTGTCCTCGTAGAAGATGTGGCCGAGCGCGTCCCAGTGCGTCGCGCCCTGCACGCAGAGCATCAGCGTGTCGTCGGCATAACGAATCTTGTTCCAGTCCTGCTGGCCGGCGATGGCGTCGGTGCCGGTTGCGAGCATCTGGTGAATGGGATTGAAGCGGCCGCCGAACAGGCCGGTCTGCGGGCCAGTGCGGTCGAGCGGAATACCGAGCGCGAACACCTTGCCGGTCTTCACCAGCTTCGCCGCCGAGGCGATGTCCTCGGGCGTGACGTGATTGAGCGTGCCGATGTGGTCGTCCTTGCCCCAGCGGCCCCAGTTGGAGAGTTTCTTGGAGGCTTCCTCGATCGCCTTCCGTCCGACCTTGATGTCCATCGCCACGACGCTCCTTCGTTGCCTGCACGGTTCTTGTTTGACGTCCCGGGTGATCCGGCGCGCGGGATTTTGAACGCGCGAAATTCATTCGTCCATTGGAAGTTCAATGAACGCACCGCGCGGTGTTGCGCTCCGTGCAAACTGTTTCGCAGCGCGGAAAACCGGAACCGAATTTTCAAACCTTGCCGAGCGCCCGCAAAATTTTGTCCGGCGTGAACGGCATATCGGTCAGTGGGGACGCGCCCAACGGACGCAGCGCATCATTGATGGCGTTCATGACAGAGCCCGGCGCGCCGGCGGTGCCGGCTTCGCCCGCGCCCTTCGCGCCCAATTCACTATCGGTTGTTGGCGTAACGACATGGCCGACCTCGATGTCGGGCATTTCCATCGCCATCGGCACGAGATAATCGGCCATGTTTCCGTTCAGGAGCTGGCCGCGGCTGTCATAAACGCAATGCTCAAACAGCGCGGCGCCGATCCCCTGTACAACGCCGCCGCGCACCTGCTCATCCACCAGTTGCGGATTGATGACGGTGCCGCAGTCCTCGACGCACCAATGCTTCAGGAGTTTCACAAACCCAGAGTCAGTGTCGACCTCGAGATAGCTTGCCTGAATGCCATTGGTGAAGGCGAAAGCCCAGGCGCGGGGCACATAGTGCCGCGTCGCGATCAGTTCGGCCTGGATGCCGGCCGGGAGGGTGTCGGGGCGGAAGTAACAGATGCGTGCCAGCTCATGCAGCGGCAACCGCTCGGTGCCGTTCGCGCTGTCCACCACCACGCCGTTCCGGATATCGAGCGTCTCCGGCTTTGCTTGCAGGATCGAGCCTGCGACCGCGAGCACGTTTTGCCGCAGCGCCTTGCCGGCCTGCCACGCCGCTTCGCCGCCGATGCCCGCGGCGCGCGACGCCCAGGTGCCGCCGCCATAGGGCGTGTTGTCGGTATCGCCCATGATGACGCGCACCTTGTCGAGTGAAACGCCGAACGAGGTCGCAACGCATTGCGCGATGACCGCCTCCGCGCCCTGGCCCTGCTCGGACACGCCGGTGTGGCAGAAGATCGCGCCGGTCGCGTCGAGCCGCACCGTCGCGCCGTCCTGAGCAGAAATCTTCGCGCCGCCGACGCCGTAGAAGGCCGCGCTCGGGTTGGTCACCTCGATGAACTGCGCAAACCCAATGCCGCGATAGATACCCTTCTTGCGCAACTCCGCCTGCTCGTGACGCAGCCCCGCGTAATTCATCATCGCGTCGAGATGCGCGAGCGACTCGTGATGCGACAGCGCCTCGAACTTGATGCCGGACGGTCCCTGTGACGGATACGCATCGTCGGCGATGAGGTTGCGCCGCCGGATCTCCAGCGGATCCATGCCGATCTTTTGCGCCGCCATCTCGACGAGGCCCTCGGTCACCGCCGTCGCGATCGGATGCCCGACCGCACGGTACTGGCACATCACGTTCTTGTTCTGGAACACGACGCGGGCGCGGGCCTTGTAATTTGGGCACGTGTAGGGCCCGCCGGTCAGGTTCACGACCTGATTGGCCTCGATGCCAGACGTGCGCGGATAGACCGAGTAGGGGCCGATGCCGGTGAGGTCGTCGATCTCCCAAGCGGTGATCGTGCCGTCGTTCTTCACGCCGATCTTTGCATGGATGCGGTGATCGCGTGCATGGATGTCGGTGACGAAGCTCTCGATCCGATCGGCGACGAACTTGATCGGCCGTTTGAGCATCTTCGAAAGCGCAACCGTCGCCATCTCGTCGGCATAGGTGTGCACCTTGATGCCGAACGAGCCGCCGACGTCTTTCGTGACGACGCGCACCTGGTGCTCCTGAAGCTCCAGATGCTTGGCAAACAGATTCTGCATCATGTGCGGCGCCTGCGTGCCCTGATACACGGTCATGCGCTGTTCGCCCGGATTCCAGTCGGCGACGATACTGCGCGCCTCGTTGCAGACGCCGGTGTGGCGGCCGAACACGAAGGTGGTCTCGACCACCTCGTCCGCGTCCTTGAAGCCCTGATCGGGGTCGCCCGCGACATGGACGCGCTCGAAGCAGAGGTTGTCGTTGATGACCGAATGAATGACCGGCGTGTCGGGATCGAGTGCGGTCTCCGCATCGACGATTGGCTTCAACTCTTCATAAGTAACTTCGACCAGCGCGCAGCCGTCCTCTGCCTCGGCGCGTGTACGCGCGACCACGGCGCACACCGCTTCACCGGACCAGCAGGCGCGGTCCACAGCGATGGCGTGCTGCGGCGCTGATTTGAGGCCCTTGAGGTGCGTCAGCACGCCGACCCACGGCGTGATGACCTTCGCAAGCTCCGCGCCCGTCACCACGACGATGACGCCCGGTGATCGCTTTGCTGCTGCTGAATCGATGCTGACGATCCTCGCGTGCGCGTGCGGCGAGCGCACGAACGCCACATGCGCCATGCGCGGCAGCGTCAGGTCGCTCACATACTGCGCGCGGCCCTGCGTGAGCCGCTGGAGGTTCGGGCGCGGTACCGCGCGGCCGATATAGGAGTTCGGCCGGTCGAGCGCGGTGAGGGCAGAGGGATTGTCCTCGACGATCTTCATTTGCCGCTCCGCGCCTGCGCGACCGCCTCGATGGCATCGACAATCGCCTGATAGCCGGTGCAGCGACAGTAGTTGCCCGAAATCTGCTCGCGGATCGTTTCGCGGCTCGGTACACCGCCGCGCGCGAGGAGTTCCTGTGCGGTCAGCAGCATTCCGGGCGTACAGTATCCGCATTGCAGTGCGTTGCGTTTCTCGAACGCCGCCTGAAGGTCCGCGATCTCGCATGCGTCCGACACGCCTTCGATGGTCTCGACCGTCGCGCCGTCGCATTGCGCGGCGAGCATCAGACAGCCGCGCACGATCGCGCCGTTCACACGCACGGTACAGGCGCCGCAGAAGCCGTGCTCGCAGCCGATGTGGCTGCCGGTCAGGAACAGGTCGTCACGCAGGAAATCAACCAGCGTTTTCCGCGCTTCGACGGTCTCGCTGACGGTCTCGCCGTTCACAGTGAGCGTGATGCTGCAATTCATCTCGCTCATGGCTGTGTCCCGAGTTGTTTGGCAATCTTGCGCAGCAGGACACCCGCCAGATGCCGTTTGGTGGCGCTTGCCGAATGTATGTCGCTCGGCGGATCGAGGTCGTGACCCAACGCCTTCTCGGCGCCATCGACGTCGCCGTTGGTGAGTGCGGTTTCCGCTTGCCGGGCACGAACCGGCGTGGCGCCGACGCCGAAATAGGCGAGCCGCACGTCGCTGAAGCCGTCGCCGTCCGCTTCGGCGCTCGCAGCGAGCCCGACCATCGCGTAATCGCCGTGCCGCCGCGCGAATTCGTCGAAGCCAACGCGTGTGTCGCCGCCTGCCGCCGGGACACGGATCGCGGTCAGAACGTCGCCCGGCCCGAGCGCCGTTTCGAACAGTCCCTTGAAGAAGTCGTCCGCCTTCACCGTGCGCTTGCCCTTCGCGCCGGCGATCTCGACCTCGCCGCCGAGCGCGACCAGACAGGCGGGCAATTCCGCTGCCGGATCGGCGAAGGCGATGGAGCCGCCGATGGTGCCGCGATTGCGGATCGCGGCGTGGGCGATGTGCGGCATCGCGCGCGCGATCAGCGGCGCGTGTTTGGCGACGTGAGGGGAGCGCTCCAGCTCGACATGCCGCGTCAGCGCGCCGATCTCGACGACGCCGTTTTTCACAGTCACGCCAGACAGCCCGAGCCCGTTGATATCCACGAGAAGCCGCGGCGTTGATAGCCGCATATTCAATGTGGCGATCAGGCTCTGGCCGCCGGCTAGAACCTTCGCGTCGCCGTCGGAATCCCCAAGCAGCGCGATCGCATGCTCGAGCGATTTCGCTTTCGCATACGCAAATGGCGCAGGCTTCACGCGCTCCCCTCCCGGCCGATGTTGTTTTTTATTGGTTCTATTGTGGCCGAGAACCGGGGAACGTCAATGCGCTAGACCGTCACCTTTTTGACGATGTCCAGCGCCCGGCGAAGCAGCGTCATCGACGCCTCCAGCGTCCGGAATGCGGCGTGGGCCGCGAGCGTGACGTTGGGAAGCTGCGCAATGGGCTCGTTGTCCTTCAGCGGCTCGTTGTGGAATACGTCGAGGCCGGCGTGGCGGATATGGCCGCTCTTGAGCGCGTCGAGCAGCGCGGTTTCGTCCGCGATCGCGCCGCGCGCGGTGTTCACGAGAATGACACCGGGCTTCATGGCTGCGATTTTCTTGGCGTCGATAAAGCCGCGGGTTTCGTCATTCAGCACGAGATTAAGAGAGATGACGTCGGATTTCGCCAGAATTTCACCGAGCGAAACCAGCTTCGCGTTTGGATCGGGGCGCGGCGTCCGGTTCCAGGCGATCACCTCCATGCCGATGCCCTTGGCGATGCGCGCCACCTCCGCGCCGATGCCGCCAAGGCCGATGATGCCGAGTGTCTTGCCGAAGATCTGCATGCCTTCGAGCGGCTGCCAGGTGCCGGCGCGAATGGTGCGGTCCATGCGCGCGAGATCGCGGCACGCCGCCATCATCAGCGCGATGGTCTGCTCGGCCACGGCGGTGTCGCCATAGCCCTTGATGATGTGGACGGTGATGCCGATGTCTTTCAGCTCAGCGACATTCATGTAGCTCGCCGCGCCCGTGCCCAGGAACACGACGTGCTTCAGGTTCTTGCACTGGCGCGCGAGATCGGTTGGCACGTAGGAGTGGTCGTCGATGATGACGTCGTGGTCGCCGACGATACGCGGCAGGTCATTCTTCTCGAATGGTGTGGTGTTGATCGTCACCGCCGGATCGTCCGGGCGATAGACGCGTTTCCAGACGGAGCCGAGTTGCTGGTTGCAGTCGATGAAGATGGTTTTCATGCCGCTTTGATGCCGTGCGGCCTGCGAGGGGTCAAGCCGGGCCGTTGGGCAGCACGCGCTCAAGAATAAAGCGGACCCGTTCTGCGACCGAAGCGCGCGGCAGTTCGATCAATTCGTAGTTTGCGGCGGCGTAGGTCGCAGCAAGCGCTTCATAAGTTCGGGCGGCCTCTTCGAAATCCTGCTTGCGCTCCCGGTCTTGCGTGAAAATCTCCGGCCACGGCGGGGCGATAAAGACGTGCCTGCGATAGCGGTACAGTTCGACCGCTTTCTGAACATGAGCCGGCACCGGCAAGCCGATCAGACGCAGATAGCCAGCAACGTCTGGAACGCCACGGTCGAAGAATGCGAAACCGCTCCTCGTCTCTGCCTCGTGATACGAACGGATTTCCCATGACAGCATCAACTCAGCGAAGGCGCTGCGGTCTGCCCACGGCAGCGCTTGGCCGCCGATCGCAGCTTGTGCTTGGATGATGGCGCGGCCAGCCTCGGGCAGACAGAAATGCCCGCGCGCCCCCAGCGCCGCGAGCAGCGTGCTCTTGCCAGAGCCGGGGCCGCCGGTGATGACGACGAATCGATCCGCGTTGTCTGACAACGGACAATGCCTCCAGATAGGGATGTGACGAAGATAGAGAGAGTGGCGTTACCGCGCCACGATCGGTCGCGGCGCCATGATCGGATCGCGCACCATCAGGCCCGAAAACTCCGAGCCTTCCTCGAACCATGACTTCGGCGCGGGATGGCCCCACAACGTCTGGCGCTGCGGATCGGTCAGTGACCAGCGCAGCGGTTCGAGATCCGGGTCGACAGTCAGATAGTCGCTGGTGAACAGCTCGATGCGATGGCCGTCGGGATCGCGGATATAAAGGAAGAAAGCGTTGGAGATGCCGTGCCGCCCCGGCCCGCGTTCCATGTTGGGCAGACAGCCGCAGGTCGCCATCACGTCGCAGATGTGGAGGATGTCGAGCGAGCTCGCCGTCCATACACCGATGTGGTGCAGGCGCGGGCCGCGGCCGTTGGTGAAGGCGAGGTCGTGGACGTTGCCCTTGCGGTGCAGCCACACCGCCCAAAGCTTCGGGTCGCCGCCCTCGGTCTCGGTGTATTCGGTCAGCCGGAATCCGATGTCGCTGTAGAAATCGTAGCTCGCCTGCACATCGGGCGTGAAACAGTTGATGTGGTCGATGCGCTGGATGCGCGCCCCCTGATAGGCCTTGTAGTTTTGCAGCATCCGCTCGCGCTGATCCATCTTGAAATAGAAGTCGAGCGGCATACCGCTCGGATCGGCGGTGCGGAGCGTGCGGCCCTGATAGGGCACTTCGGGAAACGATACCGGCAGGTTGCGCGAGCGGAACCAGAAGGCCGCCTTGTCGATGTCCTCTTCGCTGCCGACCTTGAAGCCGAGCGTATCCGCGGATGCCGTCGCGCCCTTGCGCAGCACAACCGAGTGATGGTTCCGCTCCTCGACTGCACGGAGGTAAAGCGCGCTGTTGTCTTCGTCGCTCACCAGGTAGCCGAGGCAATCCACGTAGAAGGCGCGTGAGCGTGCGAGATCGCGCACGGTCAGCTCGACATGGCTTGCGCGCACGACGTTAAACGGCGGATGGGGGAGGGGCTTGCGGACCGGCATGGCTCTCAAGGGGCTCTGGGGATTTACGATAGCAGTTTTTGGCCGTGTGTTGTACGAGGAATGATCTAGTTATTCCGCGATTTTCCGAGGAGCCGGGTCGCATGCATCTTGCCAGCTATAAAATCCGTGGACGGGATAGTTTCGGGGTCGTGGTGGGCGACGGGGTCGTCGACCTGCGCCCGCGCATGTCCCCGCGCTACGCCTCGCTGCTGGATATCTTGCGCACCGGAGCGATGGACGAATTGAAGGCGGCTGCATCGGGCGTGCGTGCGGACTTTCCGCTGACAGAGGTGGAGTTTCTGATCCCGGTGCCGGGCGGCGAGAAGATCCTTTGCATCGGTGTGAACTACGCCAACCGTGACGCAGAACTGACCCAGGCGGGCGGCTATCAGGAAGCCAAGTACCCGAGCATGTTCTTCAAGCCGCCGAACTCCTTCGTCGGCCACAATGCGCCGATCCTGCGGCCGCCGGAATCCGAGCAACTCGAATATGAAGGCGAGATTTGTCTTGTCATCGGCAAGACCGGCCGCCGCATCCCGCGCGAGAGCGCATTCGACTACGTCGCCGGCATCACGCTCTGCAACGAAGGCACGATCCGCGACTGGATCAGGCACGGGCGCTTCAATGTCACGCAGGGCAAGGCGTGGGACGCAACTGGCAGCATGGGCCCGTGGATGACGACCGGTGTGGACCTGTCGAAGCCGCTGCATATCACCTGCAAGATCAACGGCGAGGTGACGCAGGACGACACCACCGACAGCATGATCTTCAAGTTTCTCGACATCCTGCCGTATGTCTCGACCTTCATGACGCTGAAACCGGGCGACATCATCGCCACCGGCACGCCGATCAAGCTCAACCAGAAAGACGGCGAGCGGACGTGGCTGAAGGCGGGCGACACGTTCGAGATGACGGTGCCGGAGGTCGGTACGCTGAAGAACGTGGTGAAGGACGAGAAATAGTTTCCGCCCTCTCAGCCGTCATGCCCGGGCCTGTCCCGGGCATCCACGTCTAGCTCCAGCAAGAAAGGAAGACGTGGATGGCCGGGACAGGCCCGGCCATGACGCGGTAAGAGCGAGGCAGAATTCAAATAGAGCAATTCGTAGGGGGAGCAACAATGCCTGGTGAATTCCAAGGAAAAGTCGCCGTCATCACCGGCGGCAGCCGCGGCATCGGCCGCGCGATCGCGGCAGCGTTCGCCAGGGAAGGCGCGCAGACCGTTCTGATCTCGTCGTCTGAGGGTAATCTTGCCTCCGCCGCAAAGATCGTGGCCGCGGCCGGTGGGCCCGCGCCGTTCACGATCGTCGCGAACCTGAAAACGCTCGACGGCTGCCAGCAGGCGTTCAACGCCGTGAAAGAGAAGCTCGGCCGCTGCGATATCCTGGTGAACTCCGCGGGCGCGACCCGCGCCGGCAACTTCGTCGATCTGCCGGACGAGGCCTGGATGGACGGCTACGCGCTCAAGATGTTCGCCTGCGTGCGCATGTGCCGGTTGTTCTGGCCGATGCTGAAGGACGCGCAAGGGCACGTCATCAATATCTCCGGCGGCGGCGCACGTTCGCCGGGCGCGGACTTCACCATCGGCGGCTCGGTCAATGCTGCGATGGGCAACTTCTCCAAGGGCCTCTCGCAACTCGGCAAGAAGGACGGCGTGAACGTCAATGTCATTCATCCGGGTGCGACCGAGACCGAGCGCTTCCATGAGTTGATCGAGATGCGCGCCAAGGCGTCCGGCAAGCCGAAGGACCAACTCACCAAGGACGCGTCGACCAAGGACGGCATCCGCCGCCTTGGTCAGCCGGAGGACATTTCCGCGCTGACGCTGTTCCTGTGCTCGGAGAAGGCGCGGCACATTCAGGGCACGGCGATTGCCGTCGATGGCGGCGCGACGGTTGGGTATTATTGAGAGCAACGCACTCCGCGGTCGGAGCAACAAACTCTGCTGTCATCACCGGGCCGCCGCGCAGCGGCGTGACCCGGTGATCCAGCACTTCGTAGAAAAAGATGGATCGCGTCAGAAGTCGGGCTTGCCCGACTTCTGCAAAGGCTTAAAAGCCCGAGCCGGGCGATGACACCTGAGGTAGACGCGAGAATGTCGGAAAAGAAAGCAGCCTGCGTCATCGGCTGGCCGATCAAGCACTCGCGCTCGCCGTTGATTCACGGCTACTGGATCAAGCAGCACGGCTTGAACGCCGACTACCGCCGCGAGGAGATCGCGCCGGATCAGTTCGACGCTTTCATCAAGAACCTTCCGGCGCATGGCTACGTCGGCGCCAACATCACGATCCCGCACAAGGAGGCGGCGCTCGCAGCCTCCGAGCCGGACGACCGCGCGCGTGCGGTCGGTGCGGCGAACACGCTCTGGCTCGACAACGGCACGCTACGCTCGACCAACACCGACGTCGAAGGTTTCATCGACAACCTTGATGCGGCGGTTCCGCACTGGGACCGCGATGCGGGCGAGGCGGTGGTGCTCGGTGCAGGCGGTTCCTCGCGCGCCATCGTCTATGGACTGATCGAACGCGGCTTCAAGACCATCCATGTCGTCAACCGCACGCTCGACCGCGCGCAGGCGCTACGCGAGCGCTTCGGTTCCGCAGTGCAGCCCGCAAACACAACTGCGTTACCGCACCTGCTCAAGCGCGCCGGTCTCCTCGTGAATACCACGTCGCTGGGCATGACCGGCCAGCCGCCGCTCGACATCGATTTGTCATCCTTGCACGGCGATGCCGTGGTTGCAGACCTCGTTTATGCCCCGTTGGATACCGCGCTTCTCGCCGCCGCCCGCAAGCGCGGCCTGAAGACCGCCGACGGCCTTGGAATGCTGCTGCATCAGGCGGTCCGGGGTTTTGCGCTCTGGTTCGGCGTCCGCCCCAAGGTCACCCCCGAATTGCGCGCCCTTGTCGAAGCCGATCTGGTAAAGTGACGGAATAAGCCGCCGCAGAAGGGGGTTCTACCCCTCGAAGGCGACGACACCCTGGGGAGAAACGACATGCGTCTTCTGACACGCCGTGCGCTCGGTGCGGCTGGACTGGCTCTTATTATGACGACCGCAGCGGTGTGGGCGCAGTCCGCGCCGCCCGTGCGCGTCCGCGGCGAGATCACCAAGGTCGACGGCAATACGCTGACCGTGAAATCACGCAGCGGCGAGAACCTCACGGTGAAACTCGCCGAGCCGCCGCGCATCGCCGCGATGGTGAAATCCTCGCTCGCCGACATCAAGGAAGGCTCGTTCATCGGCGTCTCCGCCATGCCGCAGCCGGACGGCACGCAGAAGGCTTATGGCGTCCACATCTTCATGGACTCGCAGAAGGGCGTCGTCGCGGACCGCTTCTCCGAGTGGGATAGCCGTCCCGGCAGCACGATGACGAACGCGAACGTCGCAACCACGGTATCGGGCAACGACGGCCAGAACCTGCTGGTCAAATACAAGGACGGAGAAAAGAAGGTAACCATCCCGCCGGGCACGCCGATCGCCAAGTACGAACCGGGCAGCGCGGCGGACCTCAAGGTCGGCGCCAAGGTGTTCGTCGGCGCCGCGACCAAGCAAGCCGACGGCACGCTGCTCGCGCCGAACATCGCGGTCGGCCGCGACATCGATCCGCCCCAATAGGCGCAAAGGCTCGAACCGCATTGGCTGACATATGCGCGCCGCCTCAAAACGGCGCGCATACCGTTCAGGGAGAAGCGCAATGAGAAACATGCGTTATGCAATCGCCGGCGCACTGTTGATCGCGATGAGCGCAGCAGCCGTCGCACAGCAGGCTGCGAACACCATGCGTCTGCGTGGCACGGTCGAGAAGCTCGACGGCAATGTCGTGTCGATCAAGACGAACGAGGGCGCCAGCACGATTGCGCTCACCGACAACGCGCTGATCGTCGCGGTGGTGAAGGCGTCGATGGCGGACATCAAGGAAGGCACCTTCCTCGGCAGCGCGGCGATGCCGCAGCCGGACGGCAGCCAGAAGGCGCTTGAGGTTCACATCTTCCCGGATGCGATGCGCGGCACGGGCGAGGGACATCGGCCGTTCACCACGCCGGGCAGCACCATGACCAACGGCACCTCCGCGGGCGCGACGGTATCGGGCGTCGATGGCCCGACGATCATCGTCAAATACAAAGAGGGTGAGAAGAAGATCGTCGTGCCGCCGAACGTGCCGATCGTCCGCTACGAGATCGGCAGCAAGGCCGACATCAAGCCAGGCGTCGCCTTCACGGTGACGGCGGCGACCAAGAAGCCGGACGGCACCTATGCGTCCGAGCGCATCAACGTCGGCCGCGACGGCGTGGTGCCGCAGTAACGCACAGTGTTTCGGAGAGGGCGGCGCAATGCGTCGCCCTTCACATTTCCATTGACCGCCTTCTTTTTCAGCAAGTCGATAAAAAATCCGGCAGGTGCCTAAGCCGAAAGCACGGTTGCAAGGCATTGCATACATAAGCCCTAGAAATTGCACACGAAACGCTGCGGCGTCGCGCCTGGGCTCCTTGGCACGCCCATTGCAAAATTGTCGGCACCACGCCGCGCCAGCCGCGGCGTCAACGATGGGGGCGTGCCGCTATGTCCATGTTCGACAATCCTTTCGATCCAAAGCGCGGTTTGAACCGCTCGGGCTGTGCTTGCGGTCGGCACGTCAGCGAGGCCGAACATCAGCGTGACGTGCAGCTCCAGTGCGCTGCGGTCGAAAGTCAGAGCGAAGAAAAGCGCTATGAGGGTGTCGTTGCCTCTGCCGTGATGCGCGCGGTGTTTCCGCAGGACGCGACCCGGCGCGCGTTCCTGAAATCGGTCGGCGCCTCGACCGCGCTTGCCGCCATCTCGCAGTTCTTCCCGCTTTCGACCGCGACCGAAGTATTCGCGCAAGGCGGTGCGATCGAGAAGAAAGACCTCAAGGTCGGCTTCATCCCGATCACCTGCGCCACGCCGATCATCATGGCGCATCCGATGGGCTTCTACACGAAGCACGGCCTCAACGTCGAAGTGATCAAGACCGCCGGCTGGGCGGTGATCCGCGACAAGACGCTGAACAAGGAATACGACGCGGCGCACATGCTATCGCCGATGCCGATCGCGATCTCGCTCGGCGTCGGCTCCAACCCGGTGCCCTACACCGCGCCGGCGATCGAGAATATCAACGGCCAGGCCATCACGCTCTCGATCAAGCACAAGGACAAGCGCGATCCGAAGTCGTGGAAGGGTTTCAAGTTCGCGGTGCCGTTCGACTATTCGATGCACAACTACCTGCTCCGCTACTACCTTGCCGAACACGGCGTCGATCCCGACACCGACGTGCAGATCCGCGCGGTGCCGCCGCCGGAGATGGTCGCGAACCTGCGCGCCGACAACATCGACGGCTTCCTTGGCCCCGATCCGATGAATCAGCGCGCTGTGTTCGACGGCGTCGGCTTCATCCATGTTCTTTCCAAGGACATCTGGGAAGGCCATCCGTGCTGCGCCTTCGCGGCATCGAAGGAGTTCGTCACCTCGTCGCCGAACACCTACGCTGCGCTGCTCAAGGCGATCGTCGACGCCACCGCGTTTGCGACCAAGGCCGAAAACCGCAAGCAGATCGCGGAGGCCATTGCGCCTGCGAACTACATCAACCAGCCGGTCACGGTGCTTGAGCAGATTCTTACCGGCACCTTCGCCGACGGGCTCGGCAGTGTGCAGCGCGTGCCGAACCGTGTCGACTTCGATCCATTCCCGTGGGAGTCCTTCGCGATCTGGATCATGACCCAGATGAAGCGCTGGGGTCAGATCAAGGGCGACGTCGACTATGCGGGCGTTGCCAAGCAGGTCTATCTCGCCACCGACACGACGAAGCTCATGAAGGAGGTCGGGCTCACGCCGCCGACTGCGACCTCGAAGTCGTTCTCGGTGATGGGCAAGGCGTTCGATCCGAACAAGCCTGAGGACTACATCAAGAGCTTCGCGATCAAGCGCGTGTGAGTGTTGCTATGCCGGCGCAACAAACACCGACGTCATGGCCGGGCTCGTCCCGGCCATCCCGATCATCGAGGCACCATGCCCGCCTAAGCGGGATCGCCGGGACAAGCCCGGCGATGACACCGTTTGATTGGCAAACGGAGTGGCACCAATGGCCCGCTCTCTCACGTTCCGCGCCGCGCTCGTCTCCGTCGCGCTGTTCACGGCCTTCATTCTCTCCTGGCATCTCGCCACGCGTGGCACCAGCGCCGTGCAGCAGATG
Source organism: Pseudomonadota bacterium (assembly GCA_040756555.1). Lineage (GTDB taxonomy): Bacteria > Pseudomonadota > Alphaproteobacteria > Rhizobiales > Xanthobacteraceae > Z2-YC6860. Next base: position 39,719 of record JBFLYS010000004.1, read on the forward strand.
GACCCGGAATACGCCAAGCTCATGGGCATCACCGCGACCCAGGGCAAATCCGCGATGCCCGGCCCGCTCGATGTCGGCGCGACGCTCTGGAACCACATCAAGCGCCCGTTTTATGACAACGGCCCGAACGACAAGGGGCTGGGCATCCAGCTCGCCTATTCGATCGCGCGCGTCGCGCTGGGTTACTTCCTCGCGGTCGCCTTCGCGCTGCCGCTCGGCTTCCTGATCGGCATGTCGCCGCTGATGAGCAAGGCGCTCGATCCGTTCATCCAGGTGCTGAAACCGATCTCTCCGCTCGCCTGGATGCCGCTCGCGCTCTACACGATCAAGGATTCCGGCCTGTCGTCGATCTTCGTCATCTTCATCTGCTCGCTGTGGCCGATGCTGATCAACACCGCGTTCGGCGTCGCTTCGGTGCGCAAGGAATGGCTCAACGTTGCGCGCACACTCGAGGTCGGTACGGTGCGCCGCGCCTTCACGGTGATCCTGCCGGCCGCGGCGCCCACCATCGTCACCGGCATGCGCATCTCCATCGGCATTGCCTGGCTCGTCATCGTCGCCGCTGAAATGCTCGTGGGTGGAACCGGCATTGGTTACTTCGTCTGGAACGAATGGAATAATTTATCGATCACCAACGTCATCAATGCGATTTTGCTGATTGGAATCGTGGGGATGGTGCTGGATCAGATCCTCGCGCGATTCGCTAAGCTCGTGACGTTCCCGGAGTGATGGCGATGGCGGACAAATTCATTTCGCTTGAGGGCATCGCGAAGCGGTATGGCGAAGCGACGATATTTGAGAATCTCTGGCTCGCGATGAACAGGGGTGAGTTCACCTGCGTCATCGGGCATTCGGGGTGTGGAAAGACAACCGTTCTCAATATTCTGGCGGGGCTTGATGAGCCCACAGAAGGAACCGTCATCGTCGACAACCAGTCGATCGCGGGCCCGAGCCTCGACCGCGCGGTGATCTTCCAGGGCCATTCGCTGCTGCCGTGGCGCACGGTGATGGGCAACGTCGCCTACGCAGTGTCGTCGAAATGGCGGCGGTGGAACTCCACGCAGGTCAAAGCGCAGGCGCAAAAATTCATCGACCTCGTCGGCCTCACCGGCGCCGAGCACAAGCGCCCGTCCGAGCTCTCCGGCGGCATGAAGCAGCGTGTCGGCATCGCGCGCGCGCTGTCGATCCAGCCGAAGATGATGCTGATGGACGAGCCGTTTTCCGCGCTCGACGCGCTCACCCGCGGCACCCTGCAGGACGAGGTGCGCCGCATCTGCCAGGAGACCGGCCAGACCACCTTCATGATCACCCACGACGTCGACGAGGCGATTTACCTGGCCGACAAGATCGTGCTGATGACCAACGGCCCCGGCGCGGTGATGGCCGAGATCGTCGAGAACCCGCTGCCGAAGAGCCGCGAGCGCGTCGGCATCCACAAGCACCCGCTCTACTACCCGCTGCGCAACCACATCATCGACTTCCTGGTCACGCGTAGCCGCAGCTTCGTCGCGCAGACGCCGGGCTTCGACACGCGCCGCGTGCCGGTGGTGCGTCCGGGGTTCGACACGCCGGAGGTGCCGCCCGACTCCACCGTGATCCGGCTCGCAAACCACGGGCACTGAAAACCACGCGCACTGAACCATCCATCCGCGAAACCCTTGCTGGGAGAACGACCATGAAACGTGCCGACCTCACCGAGAAGCTTCTCGACATCAAGCGCGAGAAGGGCTGGACCTGGGCCTATATCTGCGAGCAGATCGGCGGCATGTCGCCGGTCATGATCACGGGCGCGCTGCTCGGCAATCACAAGCTGACCAAGCCGCAGGCCGCCAACGCCGCGAAGCTGTTCGGGCTTTCGAAGTCCGAGCAGACGATGCTCAACGAGGTGCCGATGCGCGCCGAGGGCATGCAGATGCCGCCGACCGATCCGCTGATCTACCGCTTCTACGAGCTGGTGCTGGTCAACGGCCCGGCGTGGAAGGAGCTGATCCAGGAGGAGTTCGGCGACGGCATCATGTCGGCGATCGACTTCGACATGACGATGGAGCGCCTGCCCGACCCCAGGGGCGACCGCGTGAAGATCGCCATGTCCGGTAAGTTCCTGCCGTTCAAGTACTACGGCGCGACGGGCAACGCGCAGCAGTATGGGTATAAGGAGGAGTAGGGCGCGCGCTCCCTCGGCGGCGCCGGATTTTCCGGCTATCTCATAACTCTCTACGCGATGCCCGGGCTTGTCCCGGGCATTTGCGTCTTTGCTTTCCTCTCAGCCAACGACACATGGAAGTGTGGAGGATAGAGCGATCGCCTCATCGGTCTTCGAAAGGCTGCGTCACTTCAGCGCACAAGAAGTCCGATCGTTGTGATGTGCGGCCGCGAGAAAGCACGCGCTGCGCTTCTCGTTTTATTGAAAGCGCCTGGGATGATTGACAGGTCGAGCGCGTTTCGCGGTTTGCGCGCGCTGTTGCGCGCTCGCGGACCTGTCAATTTTGACAGGGCGTTCCGCGCGCGAACGGTTTCTTTCTTAAATGGATTTCCGAAATTTGTTTAAGACAAAATTCTATTCGCACATGTGAGCGTCGTTCCGAATTGAACGATGGCACACATGGCAAGCCAACTGGCAATCCAACTCGCAATCGAATTCGTCGCGCTTGGGCTTGTGACTGCGCCGTTCGTGCACGAACTCGGTCACCTGCTCGCTGCGCGCTTCGGCCACCTGCTCGCTGCGCGCTGTTGCAAGGTTCAGGTTTGCACGGTTTTGATCGGAGTTGGTCCGACGCTTGTGTCGGTCCGCGATCGAGAGGGCACGAACTGGATTCTTGGCGCGCTGCCGATCAGCGGGCGATGCCTGTTTTCGTCCGCGCCCGCCGGTCCTCCATCGGGGCGTCGCCGATCGTTCGACGATACGACCGGCCTTCAGCGCGCATCGATATTCGCAGCCGGACCGTTCTTCAGCCTGATCTTCGCTCTTTTGTTGCTCTGCGCGGTCGTTGCGTTCGAGGGATGGCCGAACACATTCGCGGTCTCGACAATACGTCTGGATGTCGGCGTCGCGATCGCCATTGCGGCTTTCTCCGTCATGATCGCCGCCTTCAATCTTCTTCCGCTCCTCCCGCTCGATGGCGGCCAGATCGCCCTTATTGCACTGGAAGCGGCCGGGATGAGGACGACCGTCAACAGCCGCGCGCGCTATGCGGAGTGGAGCGATTCGATCCTTCGCTCCGGCAGCTTCGCCGCCGCGGTCGCGATGGCCTGGTTCATGTTCGCGTCCTGGAGCTAGTTCGATGCTGTCGCGTATCGCGTCTTCCATCGCCACGCGCACGAAGCGATTGATCGCGTGCGAGCGCGCCAACATCTCTGTGCTTTTCGCGCTTTCGCTCGTTCCGATCCTGGGCTTTGTCGGGGCGGCTGTCGACTACAGCCGGGCGAACGCGGTGAAAAGTTCGATGCAGGCCGCCGCCGATTCCGCGGCCCTGCTGCTTTCGAAGGATGTGGCGACGCTCGCCAGCGGGCAGATCCAGACCAAGGCCAATGACTTCTTCAAGGCGAACTTCACCCGTGCGGAGGCCCAGGAGCTTGCGGTGTCAGCCGTCTACAAGCAGGACGCGGGCTCCGAGATCGTCCTGAGCGCGTCGAGCACCGTGGCGACCAGCTTCATGGGGCTTCTGGGGCAGGCGTCGATGAAGGTGGCGGTGACCTCGCAGGTCAAATGGGGCAGCACCAAGCTCCGCGTTGCGCTGGTGCTCGATACGACCGGCTCGATGGACAACGCTGGCAAGATGACGGCCATGCAGACGGCGACCAAGAATCTGCTGGCGCAATTGCAGAGCGCCGCCGCCAGCAACGGCGACGTTTATGTCTCGATCATCCCGTTCAGCAAGAACGTGAACGTGGGCGCCGCGAACTACAACGCGACCTGGATCGATTGGACGGATTGGGAGGCGGAGCCCAAGGTTCTTCAGGGATCGAAGCCCAGCAATTGGTCGGAGATCGGACCCGGCGACTCATGCCCGTTCACGACAAGCGCGCACGGATTCCGCTGCGCGCCGACGCCGACGAGCACCTCGACCACGAGTACGATCCCTTCCAGCGGGACTTATGCCGGCTATATCTGCCCGAGTAGCGACACCGGCGGCAAAGACTCGACCAAAATCGGGATCATCTACAACGGCTGTTACAACAGCGTCCTCAACCTCAAGACAGTGAGTTCAGGCTCGGGCGCAAGCTGCGGATCGTACAACAATTGCACGTGCTCGGGCAGCGGCAGCAGCCGCGTCTGCAAGCAGGAGACGTATGACCACACCTGGATCAAGAATGCCCGCAGCACCTGGAACGGCTGCGTCACAGAACGCGGAACATCCTCCGGCCCGAGCAACGACTACGACCGCAAGGTGACGGCACCTTCGAGCAGCACGCCAGCCTCGCTGTTCCCTGCCGAGCAGAATTCGTACTGCTCTCCTCAAATCACGCAACTGAACTACAACTGGTCGTCGATGAAGAGCACCGTCGATGCGCTCTATCCTCTCGGCGCGACCAACCAGCCGATCGGTCTCGTCTGGGGCTGGCAATCGCTCGTGGGCGGCGGTCCGATCGCAGCGCCTCCCGCCAAGGACTCTCGTTACACGTACAACGAGGTCATCGTCCTGATGTCCGACGGACTGAACACCTTGAACCGCTGGTATGGCAACGGTTCAAGCGTCAACACGTCGGTGGACAGGAGAATGCACGAGTCCGCGGCGGCCGGTACATGCGCCAACATCAAGGCATCGGGCATCACGATCTATACCGTCCACGTCAACACCGACGGGGATCCGAAATCGACCCTTCTGGAGAACTGCGCCTCGACGTCCGACAAATTCTGGATGGTGACGTCGGCGAGCGGGCTGAGCAATGTCTTCAGCCAGATTGGGACGCAACTCTCGAATCTGCGGATCGCGCAGTAGCCGTCGTCACGGGTCGCGTCTTGTCGCGTCCGCGAACGGCCATAGGCGAGCGAAGCGACGCCGTTCTTCGAACGGCCATAGGCGAGCGAAGCGACGCCGTTCTTCGACCGGCTATAGGCGAGCGGAAGCGACGCCGTTCTTCGACCGGCTATGCCGGGCGATGACAGACGTGTTTGTCGCCCTATATAAAGCCTTATGAAAAAAATCGGCTTCCTCTCCTTCGGTCACTGGACTCCGTCCCCCCACTCGCAGACCCGCTCCGCCGCCGACGCGCTCCTGCAATCCATCGAGCTGGCGGTCGCGGCGGAAGAGCTCGGCGCCGACGGCGCCTACTTCCGGGTGCATCACTTCGCGCGCCAGCTCGGCTCGCCGTTTCCGCTGCTCGCGGCCTGCGGCGCGCGAACGAAAAAGATCGAGATCGGCACCGCGGTGATCGACATGCGCTACGAGAACCCGATGTACATGGCGGAGGACGCAGGCTCTGCCGATCTCATCGCCGGCGGGCGGCTTCAGCTCGGCATTTCCCGCGGCTCGCCCGAGCAGGTGATCGACGGCTTCCGCTACTTCGGCTACGCGCCGCCCGAGGGCATGAGCGACGCCGACATGGCGCGGCATCACACCGAGGTGTTTCTTGAGGTGCTGAAAGGCGAGGGCTTCGCCAAGCCCAATCCGAACCCGATGTTTCCGAACCCGCCGGGCCTGCTGCGGCTCGAGCCGCATTCGGAGGGCTTGCGCGACCGCATCTGGTGGGGCGCGGGGACGAACGCCACGTCCGTCTGGGCGGCCAAGCTCGGCATGAACCTGCAGAGCTCGACGCTCAAGATCGTCGAGAGCGACAAGCCGTTTCACGTTCAGCAGGCCGAGCAGATCCGCGCGTACCGCGCGGCTTGGAAGGAGGCGGGGCATAAGCGCGAGCCGCGCACGTCGGTGAGCCGCAGCATCTTCGCGCTGGTGAACGACATGGACCGCGCCTATTTCGGGCGCGACGCCGAGGGCGACGACAGCATCGGCTACCTCGGCGACAACACGCGCGCGATCTTCGGGCGGAGTTATGCGGCCGAGCCGGACGTTTTGATTGAGCAGTTGAAGAAGGACGAGGCGATCGCGGAGGCGGACACGCTGTTGCTGACCGTGCCCAATCAGTTGGGTGTCGATTACAACGCGCATGTGATCGAGACGATCCTGAAGCACGTCGCGCCGGGGATGGGCTGGCGGTGAGTTTCTTTCTTACCCTCCCCCTTGCGGGGAGGGTCGCTCGCCGAGCGTTTGCGAAGCGAGCGGGGTGGGGGTGTGCTTTATCACCAACAACCCCCACCCCGGCTCACTTCGTTCGCCGACCCTCCCCGCAAGGGGGAGGGTGAATGGAGTGCGTGGCATCGGCCTCGACTCTCTCCACGTCATGCCCGGGCTTGACCCGGGCATCCACGTCTTTCTTCCTTTCTTTGCCAAGCAAGTAAGACGTGGATGGCCGGGACAAGCCCGGCCATGACCGTGGTGAGATCGCGCCACCCTCCACTGTCGTCCCCGCGAACGCGGGGACCCATAACCACAAATCATTCATTTGCGCGCAGGACTCCGCTGCGTGACCCAATACGCTTCGCAGATACAACGAGCAGGGAGTATGGGTCCCCGCGTTCGCGGGGACGACAGTTGAGCGAGTGGCGCGCAACTACCTGTTGTTCGCCCAGTCCGCCAGCACACCGCGATCGATATCCCGCACGTTCTTCACGCCGCACAGCGCCATCGTGACGTCGAGCTCCTTGCCGAGAATCTCGATCGCCTTCGTCACACCCGCCTCGCCGCCCGCGCCGAGCCCGTAGATATAAGACCGCCCGATGATGCAGCTCTTCGCCCCCAGCGCGAACGCCCGCACCATGTCGGCACCGGTGCGCACGCCCGAGTCGAACATCAGCTCGATGTCGCTCCCCACCGCATTCGCGACGCGCGGCAGCGCCGCGATCGCCGACGGCGCGCCATCAAGCTGGCGGCCGCCGTGGTTCGACACGCTGATCGCATCGACGCCGGTCTTCACCGCCGTGCGCGCGTCCTCGACGTCGAGGATGCCTTTCAGGAACAGCTTGCCCGGCCACAGGCTCTTCACCCACTCGACGTCCTTCCAGCTCAAGGTCGGGTCGAACTGGCTCGCGGTCCAGGCGGCGAGTGAGTTGATGTTGGTCGTGTCCTTCACGTGGCCGGAGAGATTGCCGAACGTCTTGCTCTTGCTCTTTGCGATCGACCACAGCCACGCCGGCTTGGTCATGATGTCGAGTACATTCTTGATCTTGATCTCCGGCGGCACTGTGAGGCCGTTGCGCACGTCGCAGTGCCGCTGGCCGAGCACCTGCAAATCCGCGGTCAGCATCAGCGCCGAGCACTTCGCCGCCGCGGCGCGCTGGATGAGCTCGCGGATGAAGCCGCGGTCGCGCATCACATAGAGCTGGAACCAGAACGGCTTCTCGACCGCTTCAGCGACCTGCTCGATCGAATTGATCGACATGGTCGAGAGCGTGTACGGAATGCCCGCCGCCTGCGCCGCGCGGCACGCCAGAATTTCGCCGTCGCCGTGCATCATGCCGCCGAGGCCAATGGGCGCGAGCGCGAACGGCAGCGGCACCTTCTCGCCTAAAATCGTGGTCGACAGATCGCGCTTGTCGACGTCCACCAGCACGCGCTGGCGCAGCTTGATGTTTTCCAGGTCCGTGCGGTTCGCGCGCAGCGTCGACTCCGTATAGGAGCCCGCGTCCGCATAATCGAAGAACATCTTCGGCACGCGCCGCCGCGCCTGCTGGCGCAAATCCTCAATGCTTGGAAGGTTCTTCATTGGCGTGCTCGTCCCCCCGGACCATTTTATTGGCCGCTGATTAGCACGTTTTACCGCCGGAACGCGAAGGCGGGACGGGGCGTTATTCCAGCAGCGGAAATTCATCCCATTGGAGGCCGATATGACGCATCCCGCGACGCATCATCCCGCCACGAAGAGGCGTGGCGGCATTCCCGACGTGAAGCACAAGGCCCGCCACGAGCAGCCGGACCACGACATGGAGCGGAAGCTCGACGAGGGCCTTGAGGAGAGCATGGCCGGTTCCGATCCGGTCAGCGTCACCCAGCCCGCGAAGTCCAAGCACGGCAAGCACGAGAAGAAAGGCTCGATGCCGCGCTGGACCAACATCGACTAGATCGCCCCAATTTTTGGGGCCCGCCCGCCGTTTTGGTTAACGGCGCGCTCCCGTATGTGTCGAATTTGCATCAATTTTTGAAGCAAACGCGAGCCCATTTCCCCTATAAGTCCTCCTCAGTATAAGTCGGCCGGAATTCAGTCGGCTAAGCCCGCCGCGGCGGCGGGCGCTCTGGGGCGTGCATGGCTCGTAAGTATTTCGGAACGGATGGGATTCGCGGACGCGCGAACGGCGTGATCACGCCTGAACTTGCTTTGAAGGTGGGGCAGGCCGCCGGCCTCGTGTTCCAGCGCGGCGAGCATCGCCATCGCGTGCTGATCGGCAAGGACACGCGCCTGTCCGGCTACATGATCGAGACCGCGCTGGTCGCGGGCTTCACCTCGGTCGGCATGGACGTGCTGCTCACCGGCCCGATGCCGACGCCGGCGGTCGGCATGCTGACGCGCTCGATGCGCGCCGACCTCGGCGTGATGATCTCGGCCTCGCACAACCCTTACGACGACAACGGCATCAAGCTGTTCGGTCCGGACGGCTACAAGCTCTATGACGACATCGAGCTCGAGATCGAGAAGCTGATCGACGGCGATCTCTCCCGGAAGCTCGCGAAGTCCGCGGCGCTCGGCCGCGCCAAGCGCATTGACGGCGTGCAGGACCGCTACATCGAATTCGCCAAGCGCACGCTGCCGCGCAATCTCTCGCTCGAAGGCCTGCGCGTGGTGATCGATTGCGCCAACGGCGCGGCCTACAAGGTCGCGCCCGACGCGCTGTGGGAATTGGGCGCCGAGGTGGTGTCGTTCGGCGTCGAGCCCGACGGCTTCAACATCAACAAGGATTGCGGCTCGACCGAGCCCAAGGCGCTGGCGGCGAAGGTGCGCGAGGTGCGCGCCGACATCGGCATCGCGCTCGACGGCGACGCCGATCGCGTGCTGATCGTCGATGAGCAGGGCCACATCGTGGACGGCGACCAACTCATGGCGGTGATCGCCGCGAGCTGGAAGGAAGACGGAAGGCTGGCCAAGCCCGGCATCGTCGCCACTGTCATGTCGAACCTCGGCCTCGAGCGTTATCTGAAGTCGCTCGACCTTAACCTCGCGCGCACCGCAGTCGGCGACCGCTACGTGCTCGAGCACATGCGCGAGCACGGCTACAACCTCGGCGGCGAAGCCTCGGGCCACATCATCCTGTCGGACTACGCGACCACCGGCGACGGCCTCGTCGCCGCGCTTCAGGTTCTCTCGGTGGTGAAGAAGCTCGATCAGCCGGTGTCGAAGGTGTGCCACCGCTTCGAGCCGCTGCCGCAGATCATGAAGAACGTCCGCTACAAGAGCGGCAAGCCGCTGGAGGACGCGAAGGTTCGCTCCGCCATCACTGCGGCCGAGAAGAAGCTGAACGGGCAGGGGCGTCTGGTGATCCGCCCGTCCGGCACGGAACCCGTGATCCGCGTCATGGCCGAGGGCGACGACAAGACCCTGGTCGAGGACACGGTGGACAGTATCGTCGAAGCGCTGACCGCCGCCGCGGCGTGACGGTTATTCTTACGCAAAGTGACAGAGCGCCTGTTGGGCGATGACCTCGCCAGGCTGGTTGGAGCCTAAGCTGCATCCTGAGCTTCGGCTGGGCGTTCGGATCGTGTAGCAGACATCGAGTACTCTTCGCTCTCCTGGGGAGTTCCCCAGAACTGAGCGATGGTTGGTCCGTCTTTCAGGCGGCGATCGCGCAGGAAATTCCAGATTTCGTAGGGCCAGACCCGACGCCCCATGTGTGTGTACCAGCGCATCGCATGACGCAGGCCGGCGTCAGGGTGGAACAGCACCCGCGCGATCGCTTTCGGCCTGCATTGCAAGACCATCTCGGTGAACTTGAACCAGAGCAGCACGCGCCATGGCGGCATGTGACGCGTGGCCAACACCTGGTGCTTGTAGTCCCATCGGCGGCGGTCCGTTTGGATCACCGTACGGTTCGCCGCCAGTCTGAAATACGGCGTCCACCGGTGCGGCGTCACGTACAGCAACTGGACCTGATCGGGATCGTAGGACAGAAGCTGCCGCAGTCCGCGCCAGTGATCGAGATCGGTCTCTTCCTCGAAGCCGACCACCCATGTCGCCATCGACAGGATTCCGTGCTCGCGCATGAGCCTGATTGCCTCCCGGTCGGTGGCGGTCACGGCACCTTTGCGGATTAGCTCAAGCGTTTTTTCGTCGGTGCTTTCCAGGCCCAGCAGAAACCGAGCCCATCCCGCCTTCTTGTAGAGATGCAGAATGTCGACGTCGCGAACGATGTCGTCGGCACGCGTCGATCCCACCAAGATGAGGCCGACATTCTCGGCGATCAGAGCCTCCAGAAATCTCCGCCAAACCTTTTTGGAGACAGTTGGATTCTCGTCAGCGAAGTTGATGACCTTGACGCCATGCTCGCGGTGAAGGCGGGCCAGTTCCTTTGCGAACAGGACTGGGTCGCGATGGCGCCACCGCGTCCAGAAGCCGCGTTGTCCGCAGTAGTTGCAGAGGTGCGGGCATCCTCGTGAGAACTGGACCACCACGGCGCGCAATCCTCCCCAATAGCTGTAGCGAGCATGGTCAATCAGTTCCCAGCCAATCCGATAAGCATCGAGATTGCGGATCACCGGCGCCGGACACGTCGCGTGAAGTCCCCTTGCGTCGCGAAAAGCGATGCCGGGGATTTCATCCAGATGCCGGTCGTGCTGAAGAGTGGCCATCAATCGCCGCGCGGTTTCCTCGCCTTCGCCGCGCACGATTGCAGTGACGTACGGTTCTTCGATCAGAATGTCTCGCCAGTGGTAGGTTGGAAAGACCCCGCCGTACACGATGTGCGCACGAGGCAATGCACCGTTGATGGCGCGCGCCACCTCACGGATCACCGGATGACCGGACGTCGACCCGGAGTGGCCGAACAGGACCGCGTCGGGACAAAATCCCACGGCCTCTGCAACGATCGCTTGCGTCGACATGGGCCCAAACTCGCCGTCAATCAGCTGAACATGGTGCCCGTCGTCGATGAGCGGTCCGCCGATGGCGAGCAAACCGAGCGGGGGCAGATGGTCGTCGGGAATCCTGCTGCCGATCGCAGGATGCGGCACGTTAATGAGGAGGATACGCATGAGTGAACTGGTTGGCTAAAGACCGGGGGCCGGTTGGGAAAGCAATTCGGAAGCCACGGGCTGCAAGCCGCCGAACCTGCGCTCACGTCGTCGAAACGACGACAGCGCCTCGGCGAGATCTTCGGCCTCGAAGTCAGGCCACGTCCGATCCGTGAAGTGCAATTCGGCGTAGGCGCTCTCCCACAACAAGAAATCGGATAGGCGCTTTTCACCGCTGGTTCGGATGATGAGATCCACGTCTCGAAGCGTGCGTTCGCCCGTTATTAGTTGGGCGAACGCCTCGCGGGTCAGATCATCCCGCCGATCGACGCGCGCCGCCGCATTCAGGATGGCGTCACGAGCCGAGTAGTCGATGGCGATGCGGACGTGCAGTGAGCGCCCGCCCGCGCTCGCGCGTTCGGCCTGCGCGATCGCATCGGCAATGCCGTCGGGGAGGCGGTCGCGTCGACCGATGACGGTCAGCCGCACGTCGTTGCGGACGAGGCTCGCGATCTCGCTTGCGAGGTATGAACGCAGCAAGGTCATCAGCGCCATGACCTCGATGCGTGGCCGCCGCCAGTTGTCGCTGGAGAAGGCATAGAGCGTCAGCGTTGCGATGCCTTGATGCGGAGCGGCCTCTACAACGCGCCGCACCGCTTCGACGCCCGCTTCATGGCCGCGCAGGCGCGGCAGGCTTCGTCGCTCTGCCCACCGTCCGTTGCCGTCCATGATGATGCCGACATGAAGAGAGTCGGATCCGCTTGAAGGTCTGCAGGAAAGAGTACTTTGCATTACAAAGTTCCTTGGCAAAAAAATGAACGTTAGGTTGGGGAAGTCTTCAAGGCGCCCATGGCCACGGCGTCCTTGCTGGCGGCCTTGGCCGCGTCGCGAACCAATTGTTCGAGCACACCCAGATAGTCGAGAAAACGACGTCGCCCGGTCTTCGTCAGACGGCAACTGGTGTGAGGCCGGTTGCCCTCATAGCCCTTGGTGACCTCGACCAGGCCGGCCTCCTGCAACACCTGAAGATGGCGGCTGAGATTGCCGTCCGTCAGTCCGCAAAGCTGTTTGAGGTCGCCGAACGCGAGTCCTTTGGGATGCGCCATCAGCGAGGTTAGAAGTCCCAGCCGGGCTTTCTCGTGGATGACCCGGTCCAGGCCGTCGTACGAGAACGGCGCTTGGCTCGCTTCACTCTTCGGCATTGGCTTCTCCGGAGGCAAAGTACAGGAGTGCAGCCATCAATGACTGGCCGATCACGAAGGGCAGACCCATTGTCCAGGGCGACAGGGCATGATCGCCGCTAGCCAGCAACAGAACGATGAAGCCAGCCACGAAATACCAGGCGCCCGCGAGCGAGACCATCCGAGGCAGTGAGCGGCCCGAGGCGAATATGCCGAGTGCCACCAGCACCTGCCAAAGACCGGGCAGTATCCACAGCGTCTCCGGCGCAAACTTCCAAAGCATTGCTGCGAGCAAAGCACCAGCAACGCCTGCGGGCAGAAACTGCTCGACGGCTTGCTGGATCATCGCATCGGCCAAACCAGAATGATGGCGGCGCGACCGTGCCTGCATCTCGACGCCGATGATTGCAACTGACACCAGCGCCGTGACGATCCAAGCCGAGAAGAAGGCCAGGGGATGATCAATCGGGGTATCGAGCCACAGGGACTGAGCAACCATGGCGGCGAGCGCTAACCCAGCCGTGGCTGCAACGGCTGCCGGACCATAGCCGCGAAACGCGGTGCCTGCGGCGATCTGGCTGCGAATGGCAAGAATGTCGGCCAGGGCCCTGTCGAGATCGCGCATGTCTCGCCTCAACTTTGTAGTACAAAGTATACGCGGACGCAAAGTAAATGCAAGTCCACTCGGCGAGGCGTTGATCTGAGCGGTTAACGGATGCGCCAGCGACATTGAGCCAGGAGATTGATGATCTCCGACGTCAGCGACTGCGGATGGAGGAACTACGGCCTGCGGACAATCTGAGTCCTAGCAGGAGTTTGAATTCCGTCAGAGTTATGCAGGGTCGTTGCTGCTGCGACGCAAAACACTGATAAATCAGGGTTTTTGCAGTTTAGATTACATACAAAAACAGCGTTTTCCGTTTGCTCGTGCCGGTCCCGGTTGTGTATCCCTGATCGTGGTTGGGAAATTTAAGTCCTCCATGATCGTCTGCTCCTGCAACGTGTTGAGCGATAAGGACGTCCGCACCGCCTGCCAGGCGGAGGCGCGCCCGCGCACGACCGGGCAGGTTTACGGCTGTCTCGGTTGCAGCGCCCAGTGCGGCCGCTGCGCCCGCACCATCCGCAAGATCATGGACGAGGCGCTCGAAGGCGCGGAGCAGGCCTGCTCGAACACCGCCTGCGGCGGCTGCCCGGCGCATCCGCATCCCTGAAAGATTGCGTTTCATTTGCAAAGAGTGCGGTGGAACACTGCATTCTTAGGTGCTTTCGCTGTTTGCGCGGTGTGTCATCCTAGCTTAGAATAACTCTAATATGGCTCGTCCCGGTCGGGGCGGCCCCAGAACCATGCCAATGCAAGCAATGCAATACGGAGTGCGCCATGAAGGGTGATGCGAAGGTCGTTGAATATCTCAACCGGGCGCTGCGCCACGAGCTCACCGCCGTGAACCAGTACTGGCTGCATTACCGCCTGCTGGAGAACTGGGGCTACAACGACCTCGCCAAGTACTGGCGCAAGGAATCGATCGAAGAGATGGAGCACGCCGACAAGCTGGTCGCGCGCATCATTTTCCTCGACGGCTTCCCGAACATGCAGGTGCTCGATCCGCTGCACATCGGCCAGAACATCAAGGAAGTGATGGACTGCGATCTCAAGGCCGAGATCTCCGCGCGCACGCTCTACGAGGAAGCGGCGACGCATGCCCACGGCGTGCGCGATTACGTGACGCGCGATCTGTTCGAGAAGCTGATGCACGACGAGGAAGAGCACATCGACTTCCTCGAGACGCAGATCGCGCTGATCGCGCAGATCGGCGTCGAGCTCTACGGCCAGAAGCACATGGGCAAGCTCGGCAGCGACGAGTGATCGCCGCAACGCAATTCGTTGCCGCGGCTTCGGTCGCCTGAGTTCATCGCAACTCCAACCACGTCATGGCCGGGCTTGTCCCGGCCATCCACGTTTTTGGATCAGCGAAGAAAGTCGTGGATGCCCGGCCCAAGGCCGGGCATGACGTGGAGAGAGCGCGCGACAAACTCCACTGTCATCACCCGCGAAAGCGGGTGATCCAGCACTTCACTTATGAAAGCTGGATGCCCCGCCTTCGCGGGGCATGACACCGGAGTGGAGCGGGCAGGGTGTATGTTGCCCAGCGCCATGACCGCGCATGCCGGTCGTACGATTCGTATTCGGCGCACATGCGACCGCGCTTCGTTTGCGCGCAATGGAACACGGTGCTGACGCACCATTCCGCACTTCGCCCCACATCTGAAACCAAAATTAACGATTGAAATTTCTCGTTCATCGACAACGCGCTGCGCCATCGCGCGCGCCGCGATTGATTAAAAATCACGGTTAAGAATTAGGGTTAAGCGTCGCTTAAGTATTCGCTGCCATGTTCGGCCCGGTTCGTACTTCCACGCGGAGCGTTTGCGCGTTTGCTCCGCCGGTCGAGAGGGTGATGTCATGGTGAGCGTGAAGGTCGCAGCTTTGGCCGGTTTCACCGCTTTGTTTGCGACGGCAGCTCATGCGGCCGATATGCCCCAGCTGCTGCCGCCGGTGGAATTGCCCGCGGTCGAAGAATTCGGCGGATGGTATCTCCGCGGCGACATCGGCATGACCAACCAAGGTTTCAAAAGCCTGTTTCACCCCAAGTACAACGATCCGGGCACGTTGTCGGTGAGTCCGTCCGGCATGGGCTGGGACAGCTCGATGTTTTTCGGCCTCGGCGTCGGTTACAAATTCAACGACTGGTTCCGCGCAGACCTCACCGGCGAATATCGCGGCAAGGCGAATTTCCACGGCTCGGACATTGTCCGGACCACCTCCGGTCCGGGCGTCGACAATTACAGCGGTAGCAAGTCCGAGTGGGTCGTCATGGGCAACGCCTACGTCGATCTCGGCACCTGGTACGGCTTCACGCCGTATGTCGGTGCGGGTGTCGGCGCCGCGCGCATCACGATCAGCGGGTTCCGCGACGACAGCGTCTTCCTGACGCCG
Source organism: Pseudomonadota bacterium (assembly GCA_040756555.1). Lineage (GTDB taxonomy): Bacteria > Pseudomonadota > Alphaproteobacteria > Rhizobiales > Xanthobacteraceae > Z2-YC6860. The sequence goes on from JBFLYS010000004.1 coordinate 55,108, forward strand.
GGCCTTGGCGTCGGCACCTACATGGCTCAGGACGCCAGCAAATGGAATTTCGCTTGGGCGCTTCATGCCGGCATCACCTACAAGGTGACGCAGGCGATGAGCATCGACCTTGGCTATCGCTATATCGACCTTGGCAGCGCGACGACCGGCTCAGGCGTGTCCTTTGACGGGACGAACGCCAACGGCCGCCCGTTCACCTTCAATCACATCTACTCGCACGACCTGAAGCTCGGCGTCCGCTGGATGCTCGACGCGCCGGTTTATGAGCGCAGGTCGATCGATCTGCCGCCGCTGATGCGCAAGGGCTGAGGAATTTCGGAATGCCCGCTTTCAAAACGCTCACCGCAGCGGCCGTCGGAGCGGTTGCATTCGTCGCAGCCGCACAAGCTGCCGACATGCCGGGCAACTGGCCGCCGCCTTACCAGCAGAAACCGGCGCAGACCTTCAGCGAGATGACGTCGGGCTGGTACATCCGCGGCGACATCGGCTATCGCTTCAACCGCATTGGCTCCGTCGATTCTTCGTCGCCGGCGACGCCCGTCACCGGCAGCAACATCGACAACACGTTCGCGGCCGGTCTCGGCGGCGGCTACAAATATCGCTGGTTCCGCGCCGACCTGACGGTCGACTACGGCCCGCAGGCGAAATTCCACGGCGACGTACCCGGCGCCGCGTCGTTCTACAGCATGAAGATCGACACGCTGACGGTCCTCGCCAACGCGTATTTCGATATGGGCACCTGGTATGGCTTCACGCCATACATCGGCGCGGGCGTCGGCACGTCCTATCTGCGCACGGGCGACTACACCAACGCATCGCTCGGCAACGTTATCCCGATTCCGACTCGTGCGAACTGGAGCTTGTCCTGGGCCGCGATGGCGGGCGTGAGCTATCAGATCCTGCCGAACATCGCGCTCGACTTCGGTTACCGCTATCTGACGATCGGCGACGCCAAGAGCGGTTTCGAGCCGCCGGCTTTCACAAACGCCACCACGGTTAAGAACATTACCGCTCAGGAGCTTAGAGTCGGTTTCCGCTTCCTGCTGGACTGACCTTCCTGTTCTGTTGAACTGATCCATCACAATTCGTGACTTGACGTCGCGGGCGTCCTTCCTTATTTCGGCCAGCGGGCCACCCCTCCCCACCGAGGGGCTTTCTATCTGGAAGGATAGACACATGAGCAACCTGCCCGGCGTGCGGCCGGCTATCCCGCACTTTTCGTCCGGCCCCTGCGCCAAGCGCCCCGGCTGGTCCCTCCAAGCCCTTACCGACGCTGTCCTCGGCCGTTCGCACCGCTCCAAGAGCGGCAAGGCGAAGCTCAAGCTCGCCATCGACCTGACAGCGGAAATTCTCGGCGTGCCCGCGGGTTACCGCGTCGGCATCGTGCCGGCATCGGACACCGGCGCCGTCGAGATGGCGCTGTGGTCGCTGCTCGGCCCGCGCCCCGTCACCATGATCGCGTGGGAGTCCTTCGGCGAAGGCTGGGTCTCCGACGTTCAGAAGGAACTGAAGCTCAAGGACGTCACGGTGCTGAAGGCGCCGTACGGCGAGCTGCCCGATCTCTCCACGGTCGATCCGAAGACCGATGTGGTGTTCACCTGGAACGGCACCACCTCCGGCGTGCGCGTTCCAAACGCCGACTGGATCGCTGCCGACCGTGAAGGTCTCACCATCTGCGACGCCACGTCCGCTGCATTCGCTCAGCCGCTCGATTGGGCGAAGCTCGATGTCGTTACCTTCTCCTGGCAGAAGGCGCTCGGCGGTGAAGCCGCCCACGGCATGATCGTGCTGTCGCCGCGCGCGGTGGAACGTCTCGAAACGCACAAGCCCGCGTGGCCGATCCCGAAAATCTTCCGCATGACCAAGGGCGGCAAGATCAGCGAAGACATCTTCCAGGGCGCCACCATCAACACGCCGTCGATGCTGTGCGTCGAGGATTATCTCGACACGCTCAACTGGGCGAAGTCGGTGGGCGGCCTCAAGGCGCTCATCGCGCGCGCCGATGCGAACGCCAAGGTGATCGCCGACTGGGCCGCGCGCTCGTCGTGGATCGACTTCCTCGCGAAGGTGCCGGCGACGCGTTCCAACACGTCGGTCTGCCTCAAGGTCGTCGATCCGGACGTGCTCAAGCTTCCGGCCGACGCGCAGGCAAAGTTCGTGAAGGGCATCGCCTCAGCGCTCGAGAAGGAGGGCGTCGCCTACGACATCGACGCCTACCGCGACGCGCCGTCGGGGCTCCGCATCTGGTGCGGCGCGACCGTCGAGGCGTCCGATGTCGAGGCGCTGACGAAGTGGCTCGACTGGGCTCACGCGCAGGCCAAGGCCGCGCTCGCGAAGGCGGCTTAATTCCGCTTCCAACACTCCGGTGTCATCGCCCGGCTTGACCGGGCGATCCAGCGAAAAAGATGGACCCGCGGGTCAAGCCCGCGGGTGACGGTCGAAAAACTTAACATCGATTCAGATCAGGGTTCTCACATGCCCAAGGTTCTCATTTCCGACGCTCTTTCTCCCGCCGCGGTCCAGATCTTCAAGGATCACGGCATCGAGGTCGACTTCCAGCCGGCACTCGGCAAGGACAAGGAAAAGCTCGCCGAGATCATCGGCAATTACGACGGCCTCGCGATCCGCTCGGCCACCAAGGTCACCGCGAAGATTCTCGAGAAGGCCAAGAACCTGAAGGTGATCGGCCGCGCCGGCATCGGCGTCGACAACGTCGAGATTCCGGCCGCGACCGCCAAGGGCGTGATCGTGATGAACACACCGTTCGGCAACTCCATCACCACCGCCGAGCACGCGATCTCGCTGATGCTCGCGCTCGCCCGCCAGATCCCCGAGGCCGACGTCTCCACCCGCGCCGGCAAGTGGGAGAAGAACAAGTTCATGGGCGTCGAGATTTTTGGCAAGACGCTCGGCGTGATCGGCTGCGGCAACATCGGCTCGATCGTCGCGGACCGCGGCGTTGGTCTCAAGATGAAGGTGATCGCGTTCGATCCGTTCCTGTCGCCGGAGCGCGCGGTGCAACTCGGCGTCGAGAAGGTCGAGCTCGACGATCTCATCAAGCGCGCGGATTTCATCACGCTGCACACGCCGCTCACCGAGAAGACCAAGAACATCATCGACGCCGATGCGCTCAAGCGCATGAAGAAGGGCGTCCGCATCATCAACTGCGCGCGCGGCGGCCTGGTCGACGAGGCCGCGCTCTACGAGGCGCTGAAGTCCGGCCATGTCGCGGGCGCGGCCTTCGACGTGTTCGTCGAGGAGCCGGCCACCAGCAATCCGCTGTTCTCGCTGCCGAACGTCGTCTGCACGCCGCATCTCGGCGCGTCCACCAGCGAAGCGCAGGAGAATGTCGCGCTTCAGGTCGCCGAGCAGATGTCGGAATATCTGCTGCGCGGTGCGATCTCCAACGCCGTCAACTTCCCCTCGATCAGCGCTGAAGAAGCCCCGCGGCTGAAGCCGTTCATTGCGCTCGCCGAGAAGCTCGGCTCGTTCGCGGGCCAGCTCACCGACGGCGCCTTCACCAAGGTGCAGATCACCTATGAAGGCGCGGTCGCGCAGATGAACACCAAGGCGCTCACGTCGGCGGCGATTGCCGGTTTGCTGCGTCCGATGCTGGAGGACGTCAACGTCGTCTCCGCGCCGATCGTCGCGAAGGAACGCGGCATCGTCATCGAGGAAACCACGCGCGAGGCGATCCACGACTTCGACAGCCTGATCACTGTGACGATCGTGACGCCGGAGCAGACCCGCTGGGTGTCCGGCACCGTGTTCGCCGACGGCCGTCCGCGGATCGTCAACATCAAGGGCATCCGCATGGACGCGGAGTTCGGTCCGTCGATGGTCTACATCACCAACCTCGACAAGCCGGGCTTCATCGGCAAATTCTCGGGGGCGATGGGCGATGCCGGCATCAACATCGCGACCTTCCATGTCGGCCGTGAAGCGCCGGGCGGTTCGGCCATCGCTCTCATCGAGATCGACGGCGACATGCCGGCGGATGTGCTTGCCAAGGTGAGGGCGCTGCCGCAGGTGCAGAGCGCCAAGCCGCTGAAGTTCTGAGCGGCCGCGGAGCGGATCAGCAGCCTGGGCTTTTCTTCGGATGCCTGATGCGCGCCGCCGTGATGGGGATCGGCGCGTGACCCTCTGGTCCGCAACCGGTCCATGACGAAGAGGCCGCGCGCGCCAGGATGGCGTCGCGGCCTCCGATCACATGTTCGAGCGGTGCCTCGGCGCGCACTGCCGCTTGCCATTGCTCTGCTCTGACGCTCGATTCGTTGACCTCGGCCGGCGTCAACTGCCACGTCATCAGCATGCGCGCCTGAACAGCAATGTCGCGCTCGTGGTCGAGCGCAACGCCTGCCGCCAGTCCGAACCATTTGTGAGCCTCGATCGCGTCGGTGGCGACGCCATTTCCCAGCGCGTAGTGGATTCCCAGATGATACATCGACGCGGCATCGTCCAGCGCGGCGCCGCGGATGAACCAGCGCAGCGCGGCTGCGGTGTCCCGCGGAATGTCGGCGTCGGTCTCATACAGTTCGCCGATCTCGCCGTAAGCGTGCGGCACGTTCTGCGCCGCAGCGCGCAGGAGCCAGACCAACGCCAGTTTGCCGTCGGCGGCGACTCCGATGCCGTCGCGAAGCATCTCGCCGAGCTTGAACTCGGCTTCCGGGCGACCTTGCTCCGCTGCCGCCTTAAGCCATTGGAACGCTCTGAAACTGTCCCGCCCGGCGCCGTCACCGTTTAGATAGATGGTGCCCAGTGTCTCCTCGGCGACTGCGTTTCCATGCTCGGCCAGGATCGTCAGTTGCTCGACCGCACGCGCGTCATCGTGCCGGGCGTGGGCGATCAGCGCGTCGGTCAGATCAGCGGCGATGCCCTTGTGGCTCGGCAAGGCGACGAGCAGGGCGCAGAACGTCAAGGCTCGAGCCGAGCTCAGCAGCCGGCTCTCTGGCGGCCGGGCCTGATCGGCGTTGTTGCGGGGCTTCGGTCCGCCGGGCTCAATATTCGCCGGTTTTTTGGTGAGGATGATGGCCGCCATGAATTGCGCCCCGATCAGACCTGCAAATGCGAGCGCGCCGAGAACGGACTGCATCATCATTTTCGTAGCGATGTCTGGAAGGTTCAAAGCAAGGACTGCGCCAGTGCTATGAACGAATTTTGCGTCCCGCGCAGCACCATTTTGCGATCCACGTAAAAGATTTCAGCAGGACGACAACGGCGTTCGGGCGCTCTGCCCACCCGTGAGATCGATGGGCCGACGGTCTTGCGAAGGTGAGGGTGCTGCCGCCGGTACAGCAGGCGAAGTCGCTGAAGTTCTGAGCGGTCCGCCTTCCGGGGTGGCTTAGGGCCGCTTTAAACATGTTGTCGCAGCCGCGATGTTGCCGTCGCGGTGCCGCAGGGAAACCCGAATTCAAAACACTCCTATAGGCAGTTCATTGCCTGTCGGAGGAGCGCCATGCGCCGTTATTTCCTTGCATTGGTTGTGACGACCGCCGTTGCCGCCTGCTTGCCGGCTTCGGCCGCTGAAATCGAAACCAAGTCACAGATCGACGCCGTTACGGTCTATCCGGACGGCGCGACGATCACCCGCCTGATCCGGCTCGACCTGCCGGCGGGCGATTCCACACTGTTGGCGCGCGATTTTCCGCTCACCCTCGATCCGTCGTCGCTGCGGGTCGAAGGCGAGGGCGGGGCGCGGCTCGTGATCGGCGCGGTCGACGCGCGGCAGCCGATACCGGTGCAGCCTGTCAACATTCCGGAGATCGACAAACGCATCGAGACGTTGCGCGATCAACGCGGCGCGCTCGATGGCGAGATCGCATCCGCCGTCGCGCGCCGGAAGTTCGTCGAGCGTTTCGCGGAAGCCTCGCCCGCGCGCATCGGTGACAAGGGCGAAGCCCGCCCGCTCTCCGAATGGCGCGAAGCCTTCGCCGCTATCGCGCAGGAGATCGCTGCTGTGGAGAGCACGATCCGCGATGCCCGGATCAAGCAGCGCGACATTGACCGCGACCTTGCGCGGCTTGAAGCACAGCGCAACACGTCGCCGCCAAAGAAACTTGAGGTGCGCATCGATCTGAACGCCGATGCGCCGGCACCCGCACTTCTCCGCGTCACCTACACCGTGCGCGGCGCACGCTGGACGCCGGTTTATGACGCACGGCTCGACACCGGGTCGAAGGATCGCAAGCCGTCGCTGGAACTGGTCCGCCGCGCCGAGATCGTGCAGACCACCGGCGAGGATTGGGCCGACGTCGCGCTTGCGGTCTCCACGGTCCGCACCGCGCGTGGCGGCAGCGCACCGGAGCTGAGGCCGCTGATCGTGCGTGTGCCGCAAGGAAATCCGGCGTCGTATTCGGCGGCGCAGTCACCTGCGCCTGCGCCTGCGCTGGCGGATCGGTTCGGCGAAGCAGCACGCCGTGATGAAGACGGACGGTCGAGGAAAGCCGCCGAGCAGCAGGCCGAGATCGACGCGGGTGGCTTTCAGGTCGTCTTCCGCGTGCCGGGCCGCATCGCGGTGCCGGCGGGCGAGGGCGGCAAGAGCATCCGCCTTGCGTCGGCGAGCATCGCGCCGGAGCTGATGGTGCACGCAGTGCCGGCACTCGCCGAAACTGCGTTCCTGCGGGCGAGCTTCATCCATGCCGAGGATGCGCCGCTTCTGCCCGGTCAGGTCTCGGTCTATCGCGATGGCGTCTTCGTCGGCAAAAGCGCGATACCGCTCGCTCCGAAGGACGAGCCCGTGCGGCTCGGCTTCGGCGTCGATGAGAAGGTGAAGGTCGCGCGCACCATCGTGCGCCGTGTCGACGGCAAGACCGGCTTGATCAGCCTGTCGAAAACCGACGAACGGGAATTCAAGACCGTGATCCGCAACGGCCACGACTTCCCTATCCGCGTTGCGATTGAAGACCGCATTCCGGTGAGCGAGACGCCGGAAGTCGAAGTCGAGATGCTGCCGGTCACGACACCGCCGACGACGAAAGACCTGCGCGACCTCCGTGGCGTTCTGGAATGGGCGTTCGATGCCAAGCCGGGCGAGAGCCGCGAGATCAAGTTCGGCTGGCGGCTGCGTTCGCCGAAGGACAAGCCGGTTCTGTTCTCGGGGGGCGCATCATAAGCAGAGGTTGATTGTCAGAGAGCCACGCGCCGGATCACTCCAGCGGGTGGTCATTGGTCTGCATCACCGGCTTCTTGACCTTCTGCACCACCGGCGGCGGATCGTCGTCGAGCTGACGGCGGCACGCCGCGGTCAGCTTCCGGCGGTTGGCGTTCAGGCACGCCTCGATCTGCGCGTGGTTGGGAATCGCCGACATGCAGAAGCGGAAAGCGTCCGCCATGCAGCCGCTGCGCTGTGCGGCCGTGCCCTGGTCTTCGGCCGCGGCGGCGCCCGCCAGAATTGGAAGCGCCAGTGCACAAAGTGCGGATCGAAGCGCCATGCCAACGATCAAGACACAGTCTCCCCGGCTTCCCGATTCGCATTGAACGGCGGCAGCCGCCGGAACCGGATTTTGAATGACCCTAATGTGCGTCGCGGCGGTGGCTCAATCGTTCGGGATGGGCCCTAGGAATATGCCTGACAGCGCGTCCCCAATTCCCGACACGCGGAGGGCCCGCAGGTTTTGCGTCCGCCGCCTCGGTGTCGCCCAGAACCGCCCCAAATGGGCATTTTTGCGCGGAATGAACGCATCGCCAAACCGTTGAAATTGCTTTATATTTATTCCGGTTCCGGTGGCCCTTGCGGGTCCCTCGGCCGCCTTGCCTCGCGCCTTGTCATCCTTTATCCGGGACAAGGCCCCGTCGGGTCATTGCGCGGCTGCCAATCTTCGGTTGGCACAAGGGGTCTCAAGCGCCGCTGACCGGGGGAAAAGGTACGCATGGCGAATGTTGTTGTGGTCGGCTCGCAGTGGGGCGACGAAGGCAAAGGCAAGATCGTTGATTGGCTGTCGGAGCAGGCCGACGTCGTTGTTCGCTTTCAGGGCGGTCACAACGCCGGGCACACGCTCGTCATCGGCGACAAGACCTACAAGCTCTCGCTACTCCCGTCGGGTGTCGTCCGCAACAAGCTGTCGGTGATCGGCAACGGCGTCGTGCTCGATCCCAAGGCGCTGGTCGACGAGATCGGCCGTCTGAAGGAGCAGGGCGTCACCGTCACGCCGGACAACCTCCAGATCGCCGAGAACGTCACGCTCATCCTGCCGCTGCATTCGGAGCTCGATCAGGCGCGCGAAAAGGCCTCGGGCAAGGGCGCGATCGGCACCACCGGGCGCGGCATCGGCCCGGCCTACGAGGACAAGGTCGGCCGCCGTGCGATCCGGCTGATGGATCTCGCCGATCTCCAGATGCTCAACGGCAAGATCACGCGGCTCCTTGCTCATCATAATGCCTTACGCCGCGGCCTCGGCATGACCGAGATCGCCGAGCGCGACATCTACGACCACCTCACCGCGATTGCGCCGAAGGTTCTGCCGTTCATGAACTCGGTCTGGTCGATGCTCGACGAGAAGCGCCGCGAAGGAAAGCGCATCCTGTTCGAAGGCGCGCAGGGCGCGCTGCTCGACATCGACCACGGCACCTATCCGTATGTCACGTCGTCGAACACGGTGGCGGCGCAGGCCGCGACCGGCTCTGGCCTCGGCCCGAACGCCATCGGCTATGTGCTCGGCATCACCAAGGCCTACACCACGCGCGTCGGCTCGGGTCCGTTCCCGACCGAGCAGCTCAACGAGATCGGCAAGACGCTCGGCACCAAGGGCAAGGAGTTCGGCGTCGTCACCGGGCGTCCGCGCCGCTGCGGCTGGTTCGACGCCGCGCTCGTGCGCCAGAGCGTGCGCACCTGCGGCATCAATGGCATCGCGCTGACCAAGCTCGACATCCTCGACGGCTTCCCCGAGATCAAGATCTGCGTCGGCTACAAGCTCGACGGCCGTGAGATCGACTACCTGCCCGCGAGCGAGCATGCGCAGGCCCGCGTCGAGCCGATCTACGAGACGGCGGAAGGCTGGAGCGAAGCCACCGCCAAGGCGCGCTCCTGGGCCCAACTCCCGGGCGCGGCTGTGAAATATGTTCGCCGGATCGAGGAACTGATTGGCTGCCCGGTGGCTTTGTTGTCGACGAGCCCCGAGCGCGAAGACACAATATTGATGCAGAACCCATTCGAAGCGTGACGGTTCAAAGCGCATACGGGACGAGCTCAAAGTAGATGGCCGACTACCACCCGCTCATTCTCCGCGCTGTCGAGGGCCTCGACAAAAACACCGGCGAGAACCGCCGGGCGCTGTATGAGCGTGCGCGCATCGCGCTGGTGGCGCAGTTGCGCGGCGTGCAGCCGGCGCTCGACGAATCCGAGATCACGCGCGAGCGTCTCGCGCTCGAAGAGGCCATCCGCAAGGTCGAGGCCGAATCCGCGCGCAAGGCGCGCGAGGAGCCGCGTCCGCCGCCCGCTCCGCGTGCGCCTCCTCCGCCGCGTCCTGCGCCGCCGCGTCCCGCCGCACCGCCTCCGGCTGCGCCGCCGCAAGCTTCACAGCCTGCGGAGCAGCATCACGCGCCCGAGCCGACCTACGCACCTCCACCTCCTCCGCCCCCACCGCCGCCGCGTGAGCGTGCGCCGCTCGGTGGCAATCAGCCGTCGCTGTCCGATCAGGCGCTGAAGGGTTTTCGCGAGGTCGTTCCGAACGAAGGATCGCCGGCTGCGCCCCGCCCCGCGCCACCACGTCCCGAAGCGCCACGCCAGGAGTATCGCCGGCCCGAGCGGCCGATCGAGCGTCCTGCCGCGCGGCCTGCGCCGCCGCCACCTCCACCGCCGCCGGCTCAGGAGCCGCACCCGCTGCACGAATACGGCCAGCTCGAGCCGGACGTTCAGCCTGACACCTCGTCCTGGGACCAGTCGCCGCCGCAACCCGTCGATTTCGACACGCAGCATCCGCCGTCCGGCCGCCCGCGCCCGCAGCAATACGAGCCCGAGGGAGCCGACATCACGCCGCGCCGCGCGCAACGGACGCGGCGTCAGCCTGGCGCCTACAACGGTCTGATTAAGGTCATCGCGATCTTCGCCGCGATCGGCGTCATCGCCGCGCTCGGCTTCTGGCAGCGCAACGCCATCGTCGGCGCCGTCGGCTCCGTCGTCGCGATGGTGAAAGGCGGCAGCACGCCGAGCGCGACGGCGCCGAAGCCGGCCGCCGATCCCAACGTGCGCCCGAAGATTCCGGATCGCATCGGCCAGCCGCAGCAATCCGCCGGTCCCGCCGTCGCGCAGCGCGTCGTGCTCTACGAAGAGGACCCCGACGATCCGCAGGGCAAGCGCTCTGTCGGCTCCGCGATCTGGCGCACCGAGATGACGCAGGCTGCGCCGGGCCGTCCCGCCGAGCTGATGGTGAAGGCCGACATCGAGATCCCGGACCGCCGCATGACGGTGACGTGGTCGCTTCGCCGCAACACCGATCAGTCGCTGCCGGCGAGCCACACCATCGAGATCGTGTTCAACATGCCGGCGGATTCGCCCGCGGGCGGCGTGCAGAACGTGCCCGGCGTGCTGATGAAGCAGGCCGAGCAGACCCGCGGCGTGCCGCTGTCGGGTCTCGCTGTGAAGGTGACGCCTGGATTCTTCCTGATCGGATTGTCGGCAGTGGAAGCCGACATGCAGCGCAACATTCAGCTCCTGAAGGAGCGCGCGTGGTTCGACATTCCGATCGTCTACAACAACAACCGGCGCGCCATCCTCGCGGTGGAGAAGGGCACGCCCGGCGAGCGCGCCTTCAACGACGCGTTCGCTGCGTGGAAGCAGTAGACTTCAAGCGCACAAAACCAAGAACCTGACATCGGCGGGCGTGGACGTCCGCCGATCGCTTTAGAGCGCCGCGACGACCGCAGCGTTCTTGAAGCTGCGCATGCCGCGCGAGTTCTTGATCATCATCACATCGAACGGCGTCATCGCCTCGATGCTGGCGCCCTTGACCTTCGCCACAGCGTTGGCCGGCGCGACAAACCCGTGACCAAGCGTGACCACCAGCATGAATACGCCAGTCGCCATCGCCGCTACGATTTTGCTCATTTTCGAGCCTCCCTTGTTATGGGCACCTGAGTACCGCAAGGAATTTAAGCTCCGGTTTAACGGCTGTGGCGGCGGCCGGATTCGGTCGGGTTGGTGAATCGAATCTTGCGGTAAGGGGCCTAAAACCGCCGCATTTGATGGGCGATTTCGTCATCGGCGGCGTTCTTAGTATCGCCCCGTCACTGACTCGTTTCTGTCGCGCCTGCGCCGGAATCAACAACGAAAAACCGGCCGTTCGGGGCGAACTTAATCAGGAGAGAATTGAAATGAAAGTATTCGCCTTCGCGATGGCGATTGCCGTCGTCTCTACGCCTGCGTTTGCGCGTGATAAAGCGCACCATCACAAGCACGCCCGTCATCACGCGCGCGCTGTCGCTGTGGATGCGCAGCCGTTTGCGGGCGGTCCGTTCGCGCAAGCGCCGGGTTACGACTCGTTCGCCCGCGCGCCGCGTGCGCGCGATGCAGCCCCAGGGCAGGGCGCTTATGCCGAGATGGTGCAGCGTCACGCCGCCGCGAACGGCGTTCCGGTGTCGCTCGTGCATCGCGTGATCATGCGCGAAAGCAAATACAACCCGCGCGCCGTCAGCAAGGGCAACTACGGCATGATGCAGATCCGCCTCGGCACCGCGCGGGCGATGGGCTACACCGGCACCGCCGCGGGCCTGCTCGATCCGGAGGTCAACATGACCTACGCGGTGAAGTATCTCGCCGGCGCCTACAAGGTTGCGGGCGGCAACGAGAGCGCCGCGGTGGGCCACTATGCACGCGGCTATTACTACGCGGCCAAGCGCCAGGGCGTGTCGGCGTATGAAGCGCCGGGCGCCGCGCGGGCAGCTGCCCCAAGCTTCGCGGCACCGGTGGGCGCCGCCGGCGTTATGCAGAAGCTGTCCGACCGCAACGCGGTGTTCTAAGCGAACGCGCATCGCTGAAACGAACATGCCCCGCTTTTGCGGGGCATGTTTTTTTGTCGGTCCTGATCGTCTCGCGCGATCTGGATATGTTGGCGTCGGACCTTATAGTGGCGCCATATCATGGCGACATGAAAAATCGCGCACCGCAAGGACTTCAATGACGGCCAAGATTATCGACGGCAAAGCTGTTTCGGCTGCCATCAGGGTCGAGCTGCGCGAGCGGATTGCCAAGCTGAAGAGCCGTGGTGTGGTGCCCGGCCTCGCCGTGATCATGGTCGGCGGCAATCCCGCCTCCGCGGTCTATGTCCGCAACAAGATCCGGGCGTGCGAAGAGGTCGGCATCAAGTCGCTCCGCTACGACTTCGCGGCCGATGCGCGTCCGGAAGACGTTCTGGACCTCATCACGGCCCTGAACGCCCGTCCGGACGTTCACGGCATCCTGGTTCAGCTTCCACTGCCGCCGCATTTCGCCATCTCGTCGATCCTGCAGACGATCTCCGCGGACAAGGACGTCGACGGCTTCCACCTCTATAACGTCGGCGGATTGGTTGTCGGCGATACCGTTTTCCCGCCTTGCACGCCGTATGGCGTGGTGAAGCTGCTGGAGCACGAGTCCATTCCGATCGAAGGGCGCAACGTTGTCGTCGTCGGCGCAAGCAACATCGTCGGCAAGCCGATGGCGTTGATGCTGATGCAGCGGGACGCCACGGTCTGCATCTGCCACGCCAAGACGCGCGATCTGGCTCAGTTCACGATCCTCGCAGACATTCTCGTTGTCGCCGCGGGCCAGCCGAACCTGATCCTGCCGCAGATGGTGAAGACCGGCGCCGTCGTGATCGACGTCGGCATCAACAGGCTTCCCGGAGGCAAGCTAGTCGGCGATGTCGATTTTTCCGGAGTCGCAGAAAAGGCCTCGTACATCACGCCGGTGCCCGGTGGCGTCGGACCCATGACGGTGACGATGCTGCTCGCCAACACGGTCGTGTCCGCCGAGCGCTCGATTTAGATCGGCCGGCGCGGCCGGTTCTGCATGCCGCCACAATGTGGCGCAAGCGCATCGCTGGACGTCGAAATGCCCCGCGAACGCGGGGTATTTTTTTAGGCAGGCCCGCCGCCCCGATCCGTGCTAGAGAGATCGCAACGGGCACGGGAAGCTTCCCCCTGCTTGTCAGAAAGGACCACCTCCTGACAAAGCGCCGTTTCCAGCTCGTTCTGATCAAGCCATCACATTATGACGACGATGGGTATGTGATCCGCTGGTGGCGGGCGATGATCCCGTCGAACTCGCTCGCCGCTGTCTATGGCATCGCGGCCGATTGCGCGGAACAACAGGTGCTCGGGCCGGACGTCGATATCGACATCACCGTGATCGACGAGACGAACACCTACATCGACACGGCGTCGCTTCTCGCTCGCTTTGCGAGTCACTCCGGGTTTGGGCTCGTCGCGCTGGTCGGCGTCCAGTCGAACCAGTATCCCCGTGCGCTCGACATCGCGCGTCCGTTTCGCAGCGCCGGCGTTCCGGTTGCCATCGGCGGCTTCCATGTGTCCGGCTGTCTTTCGATGCTGGACGGGCGTGCCGTCGAACTCGATGCATGCCGTGACATGGGCGTTGCGATCTTCGCCGGCGAAGCCGAGGGTCGGCTCGGACGGCTGTTGCAGGATGCTGCGGCCGGAAGCCTCGCTCCGCTCTACAACTTCATGAACGACCTTCCCGGCATGGAAGGCACGCCGGTGCCGTTCCTGCCGAAGGCCTATGTCGAGCGGACGCTCGGTCTCAGCACCAGCTTCGATGCGGGCCGCGGCTGTCCTTATCAGTGCTCGTTCTGCACGATCATCAACGTGCAGGGGCGCCAGTCGCGCTTCCGCACCGCCGATGACGTCGAGCATCTGGTCAGGCTCAACTGGTCGCAGGGCATCCACAAGTTCTTCATCACCGACGACAATTTTGCGCGCAACCGGAACTGGGAAGCGATCTTCGATCGTCTGATCCAATTGCGCGAGGTGGATCGCATTCCGCTCGCATTGATGATCCAGGTGGATACGCTGTGCCACAAGATTCCGGGCTTCATCGCGAAAGCGAAACGCGCCGGCGTGACGCGCGTGTTCATCGGTCTCGAGAACGTCAACCCCGACAACCTGGCCGCCGCCAAGAAGCGCCAGAACAAGATCACCGAATACCGGACCATGCTGCTGGCCTGGAAGGCCGAAGGCATCATCACGCTGGCCGGTTACATCCTCGGCTTCCCGTCGGACACGCCGGAGAGCATCCGGCGCGACATCGCCATCATCCAGAAGGAACTGCCGCTCGACATCATCGAGTTCTTCTGCCTGACGCCGTTGCCGGGCTCGGAAGATCATCAGACGCTCTGGAAGACGGGCGTGGCGATGGACGCGGACCTCAACAAATACGATGTCGAGCACGTCTGCACTGCTCATCCGCGCATGAGCCGGGAGGCGTGGGAGGCGATCTATCGCGAGGCATGGTCGATCTACTACACGCCGGCGCATATGAAGACGCTGCTGCGCCGGGCGGTGGCGACTGGCGTTCCGGTCAACAGCCTGATCAAGATCCTCGTCAATTTCGCCACCACGGTCCGGCTCGAGAACGTGCATCCGCTCCAGGGCGGCGTTCTTCGCCTCAAGCATCGTTCCGAGCGCCGTCCGGGCCTGCCGCGCGAGCGCGCCGTGATGTTCTGGGCGCGGTACGTCTGGACGACGGTTCACAATCACGCCGTCATTGTCGGAACGATTGCTCGTTTGATCGCAATGAAGATCGCCATCGTGTGGGATGCCGGCGCTTGGCGTTACATGGACACCGCGCTGACGCCGGTTCGTGACGACGATGACGTGGCGCTCGACCTTCTGACGAAAACGACCGGCGGCCGCGCGGCGGTGTCGCACGTCCGGAAGGTCGCCGAATTGACCGGGGCGAGATAGCGCAGATTGAGGTCGGCGGCGTTTCAGGCCCTGCGAAAGCGGGGCCTGTCATTTATATGAGTGCGCGCTAGACATTCACCGTCAGTGCTGAATTGGGAATCTTCGCGTGCAAGCGAACGGAAACATGCGGATTGTGGTCGTTGGAACCTCCGGCGCCGGCAAGACGGCGATGGCGACACGCATCGCCTCGGCTTTTGGTTTGCCGCGCATTGAGCTCGATCGCCTGCATTGGGAGCCGAACTGGCAGGCGCTCACGGAGACGAACCCCGGCGAATTTGTCCGCAGGGTGGACGCCGCGACATCCGGCGACGCATGGGTGTGCGATGGAAACTACGGTTTGGTTCGCGACCTGATCTGGGGGCGTGCGACAAACCTGATCTGGCTGGATTATGGCCGCGAAGTCATCATGGTTCGCGTCATCAAACGGTCGGTCGTGCGGGCGCTCGGCGGCACGGAGCTATGGGCGGGAAACAAGGAAGACTGGCGCCGCTGGTGGCGGCCGAGCCATCCCATCCGATGGGCCTGGAGCACGTGGAGACGGCGGCGCCTGGAGTTCGAGGCGCTTCTGAGCAGCGAACAGCACCGGCATCTGACGGTGCTGAGGCTGCAAAGCCCGCGCGATGCGGCAACGGTCATCGATCGTCTGAAAGCGGATGCCGCATCATCGCAGGCGCGCGATGAGCGGGCGCTTTAATACACCGCGTGCCGGTCGTATCGCGGATAGCGCCCGCGCGATTGGCTTTTGCGATGCGGTTCGCTGGCGGCTTGGGACGGCATCTCCGCGATGTCGTCGGCGATTTGCGATCCCGTTTCCTCCTGCGCCTGCCGCTTCAATTCGGCGGCGGACACGGGCGGCGTTGCAAGCTCCGAGGATTGCGGCGCGGGTGCCGCAGGCGCGGCCGCCTGCTCAAGCGGCTTCACCGGCTCGGACTGTTTCAAGTCCTCGCGCTTGGTGTTGATTTCGATGATGCGCGGCGTGGGCCGTGTGGATACCGCCTGTGTTGAGTTCGCGGTGCTGGCGGGCGGCGCAAGCCATTGCACACCGACGAAGCCGAGGCCCATCAGGATCACACCGGCGCCGATGAAGGTTTGCAGGCCATATTTCGGGGGAACGCTCATACCATCCTAACGCGCGGCCCGATCCGCCGGTTCCTCGCCGAACAAGCCGTCCATTGGCCTTCGGTCCAACTCGTTTCGCGCGTGTCCGGCGTGGGACAATCCGCCGCGTTTTTCGTGATCCGGGGAACCGCGCCCATGAAGACCATCATCTGCGCTGCTTTGGCTTTGCTTTCAGGCGTAACCATGGCGTCGGCGCAGGGCGCGTCTCCCGCCGAAGCCCGCGCCATCGCCAAGGAAGCGACGGTCTACGGCTTCCCGCTCGTGGACAGCTATCGCGTCCAGCATTCTTATTTCGTCGACCGCGGCGGTTCGGAGTTCAAGGCGAACTGGAACACGCTGTTCAATAACGCGCGGGTCTATACGCCCGACGACAAGTCGATCCAGACGCCGAACTCCGACACGCCCTATTCCTATGTCGGCGTCGATCTGCGCGCCGAGCCGGTGGTGTTCACTGTTCCGGCGGTCGAGAAGGGCCGCTACTACTCGCTGCAATTCATCGACATGTACACCTTCGACTTCGCCTATGTCGGCAGCCGCGCGACCGGCGACGGCGCGGGCAGCTACCTCCTCGCCGGGCCGAAGTGGAAGGGCAGGAAGCCGAAAGGCATCAAGGCGGTGATCCGGTCCGAAACCGAATTCGTCTTCGTGCTCTATCGCACGCAACTTCTCAATCCCGCCGACATCGAGAACGTGAAGAAAATCCAGGCGGGCTACAAGGTTCAGACGCTCTCGCAATTCCTCGGCACACCTGCGCCCGCTGCCGCGCTCGCGGTCGATTTCATCAAGCCGCTGACGGCCGAGCAGGAGCGCACGTCGCTGCAATTCTTCAACGTGCTGAATTTCATTCTTCAATTCTGCCCGACGCATCCGTCGGAGACGGCGCTGATGGCGCGCTTTGCGAAGATCGGCGTCGGCGCGGGCAAGCCCTTCGACGCAAACGCGCTGTCCCCCGAAATGCGCAAGGCACTGGAAGACGGCATGGCGGACGCCTGGGCCGCTTTCAAAGTGCACAAGGAAACCGAGGTCGATACCGGCAAGAGTTCAAGTGCCGATAGTTTCGGAACACGCGCCTTTCTGAAGGGCAATTACATGAACCGCATGTCGGCAGCGATCCTCGGCATCTACGGCAACGCCAAGCAGGAGGCGATCTATCCGGTCTATTTCGTCGATGCGGGGAAACAGAAGCTCGACGGCGCGAACCGCTACACCCTGCGCTTTGCGCCGGGCCAGTTGCCGCCGGTCAATGCGTTCTGGTCGCTCACCATGTACGAGCTGCCGGCGAGCTTGCTCTACGCCAACAAGCTTAACCGCTATCTGATCAATTCGCCGATGCTGCCAAATTTGAAGCGCGATGCCGACGGCGGCATCACGCTCTACGTCCAGAATGAGTCGCCGGGTGCGGACAAGGAGGCCAACTGGCTGCCCGCGCCGAAGGGGCCGTTCTTCGCGGCGATGCGGCTCTATTGGCCGAAGCCCGAGGCTCTGAGCGGAAAATGGAAAGCGCCGCCGCTGGCGCGCGCCAATTGAATCGGAAAGAACAGCCATGAAACACGTCGTTGCGTTCGGCTTGCTGTCGATGTCGTTGGTAGCCGCCGCTCAAGCGCAGCCTTCGGGCAGCACCGCCATCCCCGTCACCGCCGACAATTTCATCCGCGCCGAGTCCGATCTCTATTTCAGCAACATGGTCAAGGACGGCAGCTTCGGGAAGTTCAGCCATCGCCGCGAACCGGCGTCGATTGACAACCAGACCGTCATTCGCCTCAACCGCGACACGCTCTATTCAGCGGCGGTGTTCGATCTCGACGCCGGGCCCGTGACGATCACGCTGCCCGATGCGGGCAAGCGCTTCATGTCGCTGATGATCGTCAACGAGGACCACTATGTGCCCGCCGTGTATTACGGCGCGGGCTCCTACACCTTCGACAGGAAAAAGGTGGGCACGCGCTACGCCTTGGCCGGAATCCGCACGCTGGTCGACCCTGCCGACCCGAAGGACGTCGAGCAGGTGCACAAGCTTCAGGACGCGATGAAGATCAGCCAGAAGGCGGCTGGAAAGTTCGAAACGCCCAACTGGGATCAGGCCAGCCAGAAGAAGGTGCGCGATGCTCTTCTCGTGCTCGGCTCGACGCTGCCCGATTTCAAGAAGGCGTTCGGCACAAAAGAGCAGGTCGATCCGATCCGGCACCTGATCGGCAGCGCCTCGGCCTGGGGCGGCAATCCGGACAAGGACGCGACCTATCTCAACATCACGCCGGCGAAGAATGACGGCACGACCGTTTACAAGCTCAACGTCAAGGATGTGCCCGCCAACGGCTTCTGGTCGGTCAGCCTCTATAACGCTCAAGGCTATTACGAGAAGAATCCGCTGAACGCCTACTCGGTCAACAACATCACGGCGCAGAAGAGCGCGGATGGTTCGGTCGCCATCCAGTTCGGCGGCTGCGACGGCAAGATTCCCAACTGCCTGCCGATCATGAAGGGTTGGAACTACACCGTACGGCTCTATCGTCCGCGCGCGGAGATCCTCAGCGGCAGGTGGAAGTTCCCGGAGCCGCAGCCGGTGAACTAGGCGGCGGCGCCGGGGTTGTTGGATGGAGATCTCAAACCTGTCAGACAAGAGGTCGCGATGAATTCCGTAGCACGCCAGGCTTTCATCTCCGCGATTGTGTTTCTGAGTCTCGGTGCTGCCACCACAGTCCGGGCGCAGGCACCTGCACCGGCCGACGCGGTCACGCTCTTCGAGAACGTGCGCATCTTCGATGGCCGCAGCAACGCGCTCTCCACGCCGTCCCATGTTCTCGTCCGCGGCAACATAATCGAGCGCATTTCCACCACGCCGATTCCGGTGGACCGCCGTGCCGACACCCGCATCATCGACGGCGGCGGGCGCACGCTGATGCCCGGCCTGATTGACGCGCATTGGCACGCGATGCTGATACGGGGGACCGTGGCGCAGAGTTTCGGCGACGTCGGTTACAACAACCTCTTGGCCGGCGACGAGGCGACAGACACCCTCATGCGCGGCTTCACCACCGTTCGCGACGTGGGCGGCCCGGTGTTCGGCCTCAAGCGCGCCATCGACGACGGCATCGTCAAGGGTCCGCGCATCTATCCGTCCGGCGCCATTCTCACCGTCACGAGCGGGCATGGTGATTTCCGTGAGCTGACCGACCTGCCGCGTACGGTCGGCACGCTCACGCGCATGGAGAAGGTCGGCGGGAGCGTCGTCGTGGACAGCCCCGACGAGGTCCGCATGCGCGCCCGCGAACAGCTTATGCAGGGGGCGTCGCAGATCAAAGTGACAGCGGGCGGCGGCGTGTCGTCACCCTTCAGCCCGATCGACGTGACCACCTTCACCGTGCCCGAATTGCGCGCCGCGGTCGAAGCGGCCGCGAATTGGGGTACCTACGTCGCCGCGCATGCCTTTACGCCGGCTGCGATCAGAGGCGCCATCGAGGCGGGCGTGACGTGTATCGAGCACGGCATGCTGATGGACGAACCAACCGCCCGATTGATCGCGGAGAAGGGCGTCTGGTTGAGCATGCAGCCGCTTCCCGAGGCGATGAGGCTGGGCTTTCCGGTCGGTTCGGTCCAGCGGGCCAAGGCGGATGAGGTCTTTCCGGGCATCGGCAGGACCTACGAGCTGGCGAAGAAGTACAAGCTCAAGACGGCGTGGGGCACCGACGTGCTGTTCTCTCGTGCGCTGGCGCAGCAACAGGGGGCCATCCTGGCCTCGCTGACGCGCTGGTACACGCCCGCCGAAGCGCTGATCATGGCGACATCGACAAACGCCGAACTGCTGGCGATGTCCGGAAAGCGCAATCCCTACCCCGGCAAGCTCGGCGTGGTGGAGCAGGGCGCGCTCGCCGATCTCATTCTGGTCGACGGCGATCCGATCGCGAACATTCAACTGATCGCGGATCCGGCGAAGAACTTCGTCGTCATCATGAAGGACGGGACGATTTACAAGAACGCGATGAAATAGGGGCGTAAGATGCGTTGGGTGAATACGATCGTGATCGTTGCGCTCGCCGCGGCGATTCTGATTTTTGCGTTTCAGAATCTTCAGAGCGTCACCACGTCGTTCCTCGGCTTGCGCATCTCGGCGCCGCTCGCGGTTCAGATCGTCATTGTCTATCTGCTCGGCATGGCGACCGGCGGCAGCGCGTGGGCGTTGATCCGTTGGGCGTGGAAGGGCTCGACGCAGACGGGCGTGCCGAAATCAGCCCCCTAGGAACCTCGCCTGTTGCCGCGGCGTTGTTCCAGCGGAACACGGAGCCAAAAAACGGAGCACGTCATGGAAATCATCAAGGCACGCAGAGAGGACTGGCATCCCGACGATCCGCACATCCGTCCGCTCACCTGGGCGGCTCCCGTCATTCTGCTCGGGTTGATCGTGTTCGGCGTGACGTCGTTCACCGGGAGCATGGTGAACAGCAACCAATATGAATTGTTGAACCACTCGGGCGCGCCGCCGATGTAGCAGGGCATCGGCTTCAAGCCCGCAACGGCGGCCGATATTCGGCTGCGGGGCGAATCCTGGCGCCGGTCGCCATAACCAGCCTCCCTAGACGCACCCGCTCCATGTCCGAAAAAGCGGGATTTACGGCATAGGTTTCCGCCAGCCCGCGTTCCAGAGTTCTCGCTCGGACGCGCAGCAAATACCGCCGCTGGAGGGGCTCAATGGCACGCGCATCACAGACGGCTTCCAAGAACGCAACGAGCGCAAGGATGCGCACGGTGCGTTTACTGACCCCAACCGACCTGGGACGTGAAGCTGGTGATACGATTTCCGCCGAGTTGGCAAAATTACTTGCAGACTTCTTCGCTCTTTACATCAAAACGAAGAATTTTCATTGGCACATCTCCGGCCCGCATTTTCATGACTATCACCTGATGCTTGATGCGCAGGCGACACAAATCTTCGCGGCCACGGATGCGATAGCAGAACGTGCACGCAAACTTGGCGGGACGACCATACATTCTATCCGCCACATTGCTCGCCTCCAGCGTCTGTCGGACAACGACGCCGAGTTTGTTACGCCGCTCAACATGTTGGCTGAGCTGCGCGACGACAATTCACGGCTCATCACGTTCATGCGTGAGGTCCACAGCCTCTCCGGCAGGTATGGAGATGTGGCGACAGCGAGCGCGCTTGAGAATTGGATTGATGACGCCGAGACCCGCGTCTGGTGCCTATTCGAGGCAAGCCGCGTCAACGGGCGGTCTCCCTAAGACGTGCCCGGCATATGATTGAGTTTGGGATCGGTCCTATCTAATGTTTGTGGGATTGCTGCCCGGTCTTTGAGGAGGCCGTAGTTGATACATATTGGTCTTTTACTGCCGCCACGGTTCGCAAATCTGAGCTTTGCGCCGCTCGCTGCGTTCGAGACGGCCAATATGGTGCTTGGCGAGGAGTTCTACCGTCTGCATGTCGTTTCGGCGTCTGGCGGTTCAATCGCCAATTCATTCGGTATGCGCGTCGAGACGGAACTCGGCGACGACGTCGCATTGGACACGCTTATCGTGGGAGCGCCTCCCGATATTGCCAAGCCGCCCCGTGAGGTGCTCGATTTTCTACAGCGGACCGCGAAAAACACGCGACGCATGGCGTCGATCTGTGTCGGCGCCTTCATCCTGGGTGAGGCTGGGCTTCTCGATGGCCGCCGCGTAACCACGCATTGGCTGTTCGGCAAGGAATTGCAAACGCGTTATCCAAAAGCGCTGGTGGATGTTGATCGCATATTCGTCGCCGACGGGCCGGTCTGGACCTCGGCGGGAATGACGGCGGGAATCGATCTGGCGCTTGGCCTCGTGGAACGCGACATCAGTCCGGTGAAAGCGCGCGAAACCGCCCGCATGATGGTTCTGCATCACCGCCGTGCCGGTGGACAATCCCAACACTCCGCGCTTCTGGACATCGAAGCCCGGTCTGATCGGGTACAGGCCACGCTGGAATATGCGCGGCGAAATCTATCGAGCAATCTTTCGGTTGAACGTCTTTCGGCTGTCGCCTGCCTGAGCCCTCGCCAGTTCAGCCGTTTGTTCAGAACCGAAACGGGCCTCTCGCCAGCCAGGGCCGTCGAAAATCTGCGATTGGAAGCGGCCAGGCTCCTGCTGGAGCAGGGCCGGTTACCGCTGGAAACGATCGCTTTCGATACGGGCTTCGGTGATACGGAAAGAATGCGGCGCAGCTTCCTGCGTGTTTACGGCCAAGGTCCGCGTGACGTCCGGAGAAGCGCGAGCGAACTCGCCGCGATTTAACCCGCAACCAACCTAACGCAGATTCAGACTCAAGGAGACCATCTCGCGATGGTCTCCTCCATGAGCGTCCCGACGATCGTTTACGGCGAAGGGACCGTGATCGCCGCCTTGCGGATCACATCGAGAACCGCTTTTGGCTGCGATAACATCGGAACGTGGCTTGATGTGAGTTCAGTCGTCGCGGCTTTCATGCGCTTTGCGGCGAAGCGCTGCAGCTCGGGGTTCACCGTGCGGTCCTCGGCGCCGACGATGTACCAGCTGGGCTTCGTCTTCCACGCCACGCCGTCGACTTTTTGGTCGAACAGATCAGCCACGGGAACGCCTTGCGTCGCATAGACGAGATTCTGCTCTGCTTCCGACAGGTCGCCGCAGAAGTAGCTGATGCCGCTCTTCTTAAGCCAAACGCGCCCATCGGTCACTTCGATGTGGCCGAACACATCAGTCTTCGCGAATTTATTTTGCTGGCTCTGCGAAGTCTCGTCCGCGTCCGGCGCGAGCGCCGCGATATAGACCAGTCCCGCGACGCGGGGATCGATACCGGCATGAGTGATCAATGTGCCGCCGTACGAGTGACCGACAAGGATCGCGGGGTTGCGGACCCGTGCCAGGCACGCTTTCACGGCGGCGACGTCGGTAGCGAGCGAGTCGAGCCCGTGTTGCGAGGCCATCACTTCATAGCCTTCAGCCAGCAATGTCGGTATCAGCTTGCTGAAGCATGAGCCGTCGGCCCAAAGTCCATGCGCGAAAACAATGCTTGGTTTGGATTGACTAGACATTGGTGATCTCCGCTCGGTGGTCGTCTGGGAAATTGGTCTGAAGGCTAGGTCCGGCCGCATCACCGGCCAATGTCAAAAACGCCACTTTTTCGGCCATTGCCCGTTCATGCAGCCGTCCGATGCAGCCCGAGCGTGGATCAGGTTTCGAGCCGGGGCCGCGCTCTTACGTTTCCGCGACTGGGCAAAGGCTCAATTCGTCCTCCTGCAAGTTCGACCAGATCGGCCGGCAGGGTGATGCGCTCAACCTCAGGCCAAATCGCCCGAGCAACGTGTTCAGCTTGCTGCTGTCGAATTCGCCGACACTGAGCACGAATTTGGGCTTTCCCGGCGTCTGCATGATCCGCCTGACCTCGGAAGCGAGCTTGTTGTTCTGCGACAGCTCCAGATAATTGTTCTCGATTCCGAGATATTGGGCGGTCGGCTCGGCGAAGGGGATGAAATAGGCGACCGGATTCAATGTGGCGACGAGGACCACGCTGTTCGCCGGCAACTGGGGCACGCGCACGTCGACGTATCGCTCCCCATACTGCCCGCGTCCCCAATCCGGATAGACGGTCGTTGTGGCGGCCATCGCCAGTAATGCGATCGCGGCCATGATGCGGACCCGGCTGTTCTCGAACAGCCAGATCAACGCGCCCATCGCGATCACGCCACTCAGCATTTCAATGGCCACGGCGTAGCGGTAGATGCCGAAGCTGAGCTCCCACAAAAAGAACGACACGGTGACGAAGATGAAGATGAGGCCGAGCCCTCGTGTCTGCGGGCGCGCGCCACTTCGACGATGGCGATCGCTGAGATGATCAACCGCGAGCTTCAGCACCCCGGCGGCGATCGCGATATAGGCGATCGCGTCCCGCCAGTCGCGAAGCGACATCTCGGTCACGAGATAGCGCGTGGTTCTCGTCCAATAGAGCGGATAGGCGATCGCCTGCCAGAAATCGTGCGGCAGGAATCGCGAGTCCCTTATCGGTTCGGGTTCGTAATAGGGTGACTGAAAGACCTGATTGAGCCAGGGAAACACCGGATTGCCGAAATCCCGCCAGAGCGTGAACAGGTGATGTCCGGCGATGGCGAGGAATCCCAGTAAGGCTGCGGCGCCAAACGCGATCAGGGCGCCGGCGTTCTTGCGCCGCGCGGCGACGATCAGGGCGATGAGGCCGAGTCCGGGCATGAAGATCACGGCCGTGTACTTCAATCCGACCCCGATTCCGGCAAGGAGACCCGACCACGCAAACAAGCGCCATGCCGCAGGCTCGGGCGCTGCTTCGAAGGCCTTGAGAAGGCACAGCAGGGCGCCCAGCGCGAATATCGAATGGATCAGGTCGTTGGTCGTCGTCCCGAGCAGGGACACGAAGCCCGCGCCGGAGATGCCGATCAAAAAGGCCGCGGCTATGAGCGTCGCGCGCTCCGCGACGCGGGCCGGGCGAAGAACATGGCGGGCGATTGCAAGAACCAGAACGGCGTTGATGCCGTGGACCGCGCCCATGATGAACGCGATAAGGCGCGGGGTTTCGTTCAGGCTCGAGGAGATCAGCGCATAGAACAGAAAGTCAGCCGCCGGATTGAAGAAGCCCTGGGATTGCGCCGGACCGATATCGTGGAGGTAGCGATCGTGCAGATACGCCCAAGGCGCATAGAGGTGGTAGTAGCGGAGATCCCAGTTGTTGTCCGGTCCCAGCGCGACCGACAGGATTCCCGCTCCACAAACAACCAGCAGCGGAAGATAGAGGCGCCAAGACACGATCAGCGACACGCCCCGCGGCACGAACAGCGCGCCGAGGCCTTGCGCGCCATCGCGCTTGATCGTGACCCCATTGGCCGGCAGCGCGACCACGGTGTCGCTCAGCCAGAGCAGTTCAGTGGTGCGCCGAAACGCTTCTGACGGTCTCGGTCAGCAAATCTCCTGACGCGAAATGGCCGACGTCACCCAGGCTGATGATGCCGACCATCCGCTTGCTCTTATTGATCACCGGCAGCCTGCGGACGTGCAGCTTCTCCATATGATGCATCGCCTTTGCGAGGTCATCGTCCTCGTTGCAGCAATGGATGCCTTCGGTCATTACATCGCGCGCCGTGGTGCGGCCGGCATCGAAACCGTGGCTCGCGAGCCCTTTGCAGACGATGTCGCGGTCGGTCACCATCCCGATCAGCTTGTCGTCCTCGCCAATCGGAATGCAGCCGATGTCATGCGTCCGCATCAATTTCGCGATCTCGGTGAGTGGGGTGTTGGGGCTGACCCAGTCGACACCCTTGTGCATCACGTCTTTGACTTTCATGGCGAGCCTCCGTTCCTGGGTTTCAGGCTTTCAGGTGCATTGATGCAATGCGGCAGCGCCCCCACGTCCTTCCGAGCCATGTCCTCCCGGGTAATCAACTGCGACTTCGCGGCCCGGGTTCCCGCCCGAGTTCGCAAAGGCATCGGGCGGCGCGCACATCCTCAGTCGTGCGTGCTGAAGCGCCCGCGCGGTGCGTTGGCCATCAGCCGCGCAAACTGCACATGACCCATATGAAGCAGCGTCTCGTGATCGCCGGCTTCCATATAGATGTCCGGCTGTTCCTCGATGCTTTCATCGATGATGATATCCAGCCCGTAGCATTGACCGACGGCAGGAACGGCACCGTGTGCACAGTCGCTGAACAGCCGGTTGATCTCGGTTTCATCGGCCATGTGGACATTGTCGCCGAGTTCTGTCCGCAGGTCCGGCAGGCGGAGGTGATGCGATGCGGGCAAGATGGCCAGCATGTATCCGCCGTCGCGGCGCAACACGATGCCCTTGGCGAGGCGATCGCCCGAGATATGGCATGCCTCGGCCGTGCGCGCGGACGTCATGCTGAGTTCATGCGGAATCACCTCGTACTGGATGTTTTCCGCGGCGAGGTATTTCTGGAGCGTGGGGGCGATGGCCATGGTGTACCTCCGGTGCAAGATGCAAACCATCCACCGTGAGGTCTCCCCCGCAGACTCTCCACCGTACGATGGGCGGCTGCCTGGTTACGGCTAACGCGGCGTTTCGCTGACGGGTTCCACCGTCACTTCGCCGGTAGGCTGCCGCGTCTCGGGCTTCGCGGCGCCCTTGTCGGTCCAGCTCGGCGGCAGCCCGAGGCCGCCTCCGACCACGTCGAGCAGGCCGGGCGATTTTCCGAATGCTTCGCAGGCCGGATATTTGGGCGCTTTCCCGAACAGATGGCCGATCTTCTCGAGCGACGGCAGCGAGGGCGGTCCCTTAAAAGGCGTCTTTCCGGTCACGAGCATTTTGCTGAAGTCGTTGCCGAACTCCGCGGCGAGCGCATAGGCGTCTCCTTCCTCGGCGACGCGCCCCGAGCCCATGAACGCGTTGGCGCCGCGCCCCCAGATCATCGCCGCCTTCTGCTGTCCCTGTTGATCGTGCGCCTCCGCTTCAAGCGACAGGCTGCCCAGCCCGATCGGGATGCGAGGGACGGGAACGGGCACGCCGGGAAGCAGAACGGATTTCGCAATCGAGACGCTTTTCGTTGCGCCGACGGCGATCGGGTCGGTCGGCGCGGCATGGGTGACGACGGCCTGGACGGTCAGGTCCGCCGGCTCGGTTGCCGCGACGACTTCAAAGCGTTCGCTTAAGCCCGTGCACAGCGTTCTGTCGACGGCGTTGGCAACGAGGGCGCGTTGCTCTGGTGTGAACGCCATGCGCTCCGCGGGTGCCGAAAATTTGGTCGGGACGATCCTCACGGTTTTCGCCGCCAGGACATCGGCCTCGCTGACCTTGAGGAGCGAGCGGGTGACCAGGCCGTCCGACGGCGCCAGATTGTCGTAGGACCGGAGCGACCCGGCCCGGTCCAATGGAGCGGTCGCGCAACCTGCGGCGAAAAGACTCAGCAACACCCCCGCCGGCCGGATCGCGAATCTGAATGCCCGATCCGCGCGAAGCCCGACCCCCCGCCATGGCATGGGTGCCAGATGGCGGACCGCCAAACGGATGATCATTGAACCCACGCCCCCGAAAACTGCATCCCGTGTAAAAATCCTTAGTGGCTGCCTTGTGGCGCGCGCGGGGAATTTTGATTGCCGGACTTGGTCGGTTGCTTGGTCCGCCGACAAGCTTGTGTTGCACCGGGTGCGGCTTTGCACGCCGTAGTAACGAAGGCGTCGGCTTCAAGCCTGCAACGGCCGCCGATATTCGGCTGCGAGAGTCTCGTCGTCGGCGGCGCCGCTCACGCGGTTGAACAGCGGCGTGAGGACGACGGCCAGAACGAGGTTGAGAATCGCGGCATACAGCGCGGCATAACCGGGGAGGGTGAAGGCGCCCACCGCAAGAGCATAGGTCGGGGTGAGGTTCGCGGCGATGAACATCGCGGTCCCGGCGACAATTCCTGCGGCCCAGCCGATGAACAGCGCCCAGTCGTTGAACCAGCGGGTGTAAACGCCAAGCATCACGGCCGGCAGTGTCTGAATGATCCAGATTCCACCGAGGAGCTGCAGGTAGATCGCATATTTCGACGGGATGAAAACGATGAAGGCCAGCGCGCCGAATTTGACGATCAGCGACACCCACTTTGCTATCTGCGCTTCCTGCTTGTCGGTGGGCGCGTGGTTGATGAACTCGCGGTGGATGTTGCGCGTGTAGAGATTGGCGGCGGCGATCGACATGATCGCGGCAGGCACAAGCGCGCCGATGCCGATGGCTGCGAAGGCGATGCCGACGAACCATGACGGGAAGGTGTGCAGGAACAGGGCCGGCACCGCGAAGTTGTTGCCGAACTGCTTGAAGCCGTCCGCGTATTCGGGAAGGCTCGCGACGCCTGCGGCAATCGCAAAGAAGCCGATGAGGGCAAGCAGGCCCAGCATGAACGAATAGCCCGGCAGCAGCGCCGCGTTGCGGCGAATGGCGCGTCCGCTGCTGGCGCTCAGGATACCCGTGATCGAATGAGGATAGAGGAAGAGGGCAAGCGCCGATCCGAGCGCCAGCGTCGCGTAGGCTCCATACGCGCCGGTCGTATTGGCGCCGGGCGGGGCGAGCAGGAGCTTTGACTCCGGCACGGCGGCGAAGATCTTTGCAAATCCGCCAAGCTGGATGGGAACGACGATGACGGCGGCGAACGCCGTGAGATAGATCAGGGTGTCCTTGACGACGGCGATCGACGCAGGGGCGCGCAGCCCGCTCGAATAGGTGAAGGCGGCGAGAATGACGAACGCGAAGAGCAGCGGCAGGTCGCCGATGTAGCCTTCGCCGGAAACGCCCATCCCTCCGATCACGACCTGCAACCCGACAAGCTGGAGCGCGATGTAGGGCAGCGTCGCGACGATGCCGGTGACCGCCATCGCCAGCGCGAGCCAGCGATTGCCGAAGCGCCCGCGGACGAAGTCGGCGGCGGTGATGTAGTTGTGCCGATGGCAGACGTACCAGAGCCGAGGGAAAACCAGGAAGAGAATGGGATAGATGACGATCGTGTAGGGGACCGCGAAGAAGGCGATCGCGCCGGCCCCGAAAGCCAGCGCCGGAACGGCGATGAAGGTGTAGGCCGTGTAGAGGTCGCCGCCGATCAGGAACCAGGTGATGACAGTGCCGAAGCGGCGTCCGCCGAGCCCCCATTCGTGCAACTGGTCGAGGTCGCCCTTGCGCCAATGCGCAGCGGCAAAGCCGAGCCACGTGATCAAGGCAAACAGCACCAGGAAGACGATCAAGGCAGTCCAATTGACGTCCTGCACGGCTTTCCTCCCGATTGGCTCTCCTTTTGTTATCGCCTCCTCTTGTGTGATGGGGTCTGCGAGCCGGCTAATCCTCCGTCGTGAAGTGGACGATGGCGGTCAGGATGGCTCCGAGGATGACCCAGAGAAGCTGGTACCAGTAGAAGAACGGGATGCCGATGAGGGCGGGCTCGGCCTTGTTGAAGAGCGGCGGCCAGAGCACCGCGACGAATTGAATGATGAAGAGCAGGTACCACCAGCTCCATCCGGCGCGTTGATCCTGCGGGCCGGTGCCTGCTTCGTTGACGCTGTATCTTGAACCGACGCCGGTTGACATCGGACCTCCTTCAACGAGGCGCGTCGATGCCGGTGAATCGTGCGAACGGCAGCGGAGCTGCTCTGGGGTGATCGCGGCGGCGAAAGCCGGGGCGAGCGACCTTCTCGGGCGCGCCTGTCTGCTAACGCAGCATGGGTTCCCGGGTTCCGTTCACATTTCGGCGAAGGCCCCGGCGGACATTCTGCTGACATCGCTCGGCGCCGAGTTGCGGCTGGTCAATCGCTGGTCGGTCGCCGGGCGGTTCGACGGAGAGTTCGCGGGCGGCTCGCAGACCTACGCCGGGACCGGCACAGTCCGATACGCGTGGTAGGGCGAAGGGACGGGCTCTAGTAGATCGTCCAATCCCGTGGCCGCTGCGGCGGCGGTGCAGTGTTCTGACCCGCCCAACCGAACGAGTTCGCCGCCTCGTTCGAAATCCTCGGCGTGCTGTTGCGATGCGCGCTGCTGCGCCGCTCGTATTTCTCCTTCGCCTTCTTCTTGTTGTAGGCCGCCGTCGACGTGATCGGCACGCCGGCGTTTTCGTATTTCGGCGTCGGTGTCTGGAATAGCTCGTTGACCGGACGGATCGGCTCGACGCGCTTCGGTTCGGCGCGCGGCGGCGGCACGCTCGATGCTGTCGCTGTTGTGGTGCCGCGTGCGGCCGGCAGCATCACCTGGTAGGCGGCAACGGATGCAGCAATCACCGCCCCGACACCAAAGAGGTAAGCAAACACAGCGAGCGCGAGACGCATGACAATTGACTCCGCGCCCCGCGAAGCCAACGCCCGCGCCGCGCGCTCGTTCCGCCGCGCCGCCGGGTGCGACGGGCTGTTCGCGCGAACGTGAACCAATTCTGGCGGAGGTACGGTGGGACTGTGTCCGGCAAACCTCGGAGGCCGCCGCGCGAGGTTTGATCCGCCGCGCGCCAGCTCAAGGGTCTGATCACGTCAGAGGAACGCGCAGATCATCTGATCAACGTCATGCTCGCGGCCGACGAACGGCGCTTATGGGCATGAAAAAACCGGCGGCGCTTTCACACCGCCGGTTCCATTTTCGCTTGTCGCTCGCTTAGTGCGCGGCGAGGGCCGGCGTAGCGGCGGCCGCTGCGACAGCGGCAGGCGGCGTCTCCATCGCGGTGACGCGGTTGCGCACTGCCTTCTGCACCTTCTCGAACGCGCGCACCTCGATCTGACGCACGCGCTCGCGCGAGACGCCGAACTCGGCGGCGAGGTCCTCGAGCGTGACCGGCTCGTCCGCAAGGCGCCGCGCCTCGAAGATGCGGCGTTCGCGTTCGTTCAGCACCGAGAGAGCCTGCGACAGCGCCTTGCGGCGGTTGTCGAGTTCTTCGTGCTGCGCCATCACGGTTTCCTGGCTTTCGCTGTCGTCGGCGAGCCAGTCCTGCCATTCGCCAGAATCGCCGTCATCGCGGATCGGCGCGTTGAGCGACGCGTCGCCGCCGAGACGGCGGTTCATGTCGACGACGTCCTGCTCGGTCACGCCGAGACGCTTGGCGATGGTCTGCACCTGATCGGGGCGCAGATCGCCTTCCTGCAAAGCCGAGATCTTGCTCTTGGCCTTGCGCAGGTTGAAGAACAGCTTCTTCTGGTTCGCGGTGGTGCCCATCTTCACAAGCGACCACGAGCGCAGGATGTACTCTTGGATCGACGCCTTGATCCACCACATGGCGTAGGTGGCAAGACGGAAACCCTTGTCCGGCTCGAAGCGCTTGACCGCTTGCATCAGGCCGACGTTGCCTTCCGAGATCACCTCGGAGATCGGCAGACCGTAGCCGCGATAGCCCATCGCGATCTTGGCGACGAGACGGAGATGGCTGGTGACGAGTTTGTGCGCGGCGTCACGATCGCCGTGCTCCTTCCAGCGCTTCGCCAGCATGAATTCCTGCTGCGGTTCCAGCATCGGGAACCGGCGGATTTCTTCGAGATAGCGTGTGAGTCCGCCTTCGGCGGAAATGATCGGCATAGCCGCAGCGTGGGCCATAGTAGCGCCCTCCATATGTTTTGCCCCCGGATGATCCGGCGGGCGATCTGTGTCGCCGCTCCCCGAGCCGACGACACGTCATGTTGCGACCGCTAACCCCGATCGCAGGTGCAGCATATCCAACCAACTGGGGCGAAAGGAAGTCACACTCGCGTGACGGGGCAGTGATGGTGTCGCATCCTTAAACCGTTGTTTTAACAGCGGTTTTCTTGGCCGACGGGCCGTTATTCACGGCTTAGTCTTTGGTGTAAACGAGCGAGGTCACCGGGCAGTTCCGAGCGGAACTCCAGTAAATCCCCCGAGGTTGGATGCTGCACCGCCAGTAAATAGGCATGGAGGGCCTGTCTTCCAAGATCCCTCAAGGCCCCCTGGGTCTCCGGGCTCAGATGGGTGGCTTTGGTCTTGAAGCCGGTCCCGTAGGTGGCATCGCCCAGAAGCGGATGGCCGATATGGGCCATATGGACGCGGATTTGGTGAGTCCGGCCGGTTTCCAGATGGCATTCGATCAGGCTCGCGACCGGCTTGCCGTCCTTGCCGTTGAAGGTCTCCAGCACCTGCCAATGGGTGATCGCCTCGCGACCGGTTCGGCGCACCGCGATCTTGTCGCGCGAATGCGGATGCCGCTCGAGCGGCGCGTTGACCGTGCCCTTGCGGCCGTTGGGAACGCCCCAAACAAAGGCGAGATAGCCGCGTTGCAACGGCCCGGTGCGGCCGTGGTCGGCGAATTGTGCCGCCAGCGCTTGGTGCGCGTGGTCGTTTTTCGCGACCACCATGAGGCCGGTTGTGTCCTTGTCCAGCCGGTGCACGATGCCCGGCCGCTTCACCCCGCCGATGCCGGAAAGGCTCTCTCCGCAATGGGCGATCAGGGCGTTCACCAGCGTCCCGGTCTGGTGCCCCGCCGCCGGATGCACGACGAGGCCGGCCGGCTTGTCGATGACGATCAGCTCGTCGTCCTCGAACGCCACGTTCAGCGGGATATTTTCGCCTTCCGGCTCCGCGGGCTCCGGCTCCGGCACGGCCACCACGATGGATTCGCCCGCATTGACGGGATAGCTGGGATCAACGATGGTCCGCCCGCCGATCGTCACCGCGCCGTCGAGAATGAGCGCTTTCAACCGCGTGCGGGATAGCGTGGTGCGGGCGGCGAGCACGCGGTCGATGCGCGTGCCTGCTTCCGCATCGGCAACCACGACCGTCTCGTTTTCTGCAATTCCTGCGACCATAACCTGCCTAGAACCATGAGCATTGCCGACCAGGACGAAAAGCCCCTCGACCCCGAGCAGCAGAAGATCGTCGCCAAGGTGCGATGGCTGATGCTGGTGTCCGGCTTCGCCACCGTGCTCGGCATCGCCGTCGTGATCGGCGTCATCGGTTATCGCTTTTACCGGAGCGGGGGAAGCGCGGAGCCGGCCGAGGTGACGGCGGTGCTGCCCAAGGGGGCGAAGATCACTGGAACCGCGGTCGCCGATGACCGGATCGCCGTGACCATCGAGGTTAACGGCGCGATCGAGGTCCGGACCTTCGATCTGAAGACACTCCGGCCGACCGGTCGGCTGCGTTTTGCCAACCAACCCTGAGGTTTACGGCGGGGAGGGGCTTTCCCTTGCACCGCCGCCGGAACGAGGCTAATTCAAACGCCTTGCCGGACGCTCCCTTCGTCTAGCGGTTAGGACGCGGCCCTCTCAAGGCTGAAACGGGGGTTCGATTCCCCCAGGGAGCGCCAACGATCTCAATAACTTACGGATCGTTGGCAAAAACCGTCTATTGCCCGTCAAATAAGCACCCGCGCACGTCAGCGAACGTCGCGGTCTGCTCATGACCTGAACTTCTTTCTCCATCGGTATGCACGAAGCGGTTTGCAGGCCGCAAGAGAAGTGCGTCCGGAAGAAAGAAATCATGTCCGAAAACCCAGCGAGCGCGGCAAACGAAGCCGGAGAAGTGCCGGCTCGCATGCATCTTGGCCGGCGTCTGGCAGCCGGCACGCGGCAAGGTCACGCTCGACGGTGCGTCGCTCGACCAATGGAGCGCGGAAGCACTGACGCCGGAGGTGAACGGCGTGCTGACGCGCATTTCGGCGGATATCACGCAGGATTAGAAGTCCGGCACGTACTACGACAATTCTCGCGTCACGATGGCCGCCGAAGCGATCGCGAAACCAAAGAGCCCGAAGCTTATTCTCGGAATGCCGGTCGGGACCGTTGTCAAAACCAGCGACCGCTCGGTGCTATCGGTTTTGGTCAAACCACTCAGCGACCAAATCGTCAGGGCGTTTCCCGAGAGATAAGAATTTCAGATGGCGATCGAGAGGAAACACGCCGTTCGGAAAATGCGTTTTGTCGGCGCATTTGTGGTTGCGAATCGAAGCGTGCGCAAAGGCATCCGCATTTATGGAACGTGCTCTGGACCGGTTAGGGCAGTCGACAAGCCTGTCCGGTCGAATTGACTAGGAATTTGTGAAAAGTAGGCAAGTCAAAAGTGACCGAAGACCAAATGACTTTCCTATCCCGCCAAACTGCGGCGATGATTGCGCGGCGCGCTTCCTATCGCGAGATGACGCTCTACGCTTTCGGCGAGGCAAGTCAGAAAACCAGATTCTACGAATTCATCTGCGGTGCACCATTGAACGCGCAGGGGGTGTCTACATCAGGACACTGCGCGAACACGAGATGAGCCCGCCATCCCTTTACGAGCGATAGTTCGGTCGTGCTGATTCATGATCCGAGCCCACGCCTGTTAGCGATGGTTCAGGGCCGCGGCGGAGTTGGGTCATGGCCACGCCCAGTTGATGCTCGGTCGCCGCCCAGCCGCAGGTGAGCACGATCCGAGAGAAGCTCGTCGCTGGTTTGAAAAGGCGCTCGCGCAAGGCATCGCCGAAGCGAAATCTAACCTAGCAAAGCTCGCCTCGCCGTCGCCGTTGTAATGATGCCCAGCCGTACGGTTTGGTTCGTCTTGAAATTCATGCGCAGTGGTTTGGTAGTGCACGCCGAGGAGAAGTTGGCGTTGTCTGGATTTGGCGAGCTGCGTTCAAATTTCTTCGCGCTCACTCAGACTGAAACAGATGTTATTCCGACTCGCGATGCCGAGTGTCGAAACGCACAAATAGTTGCCCAAGTCATCATATTGGCGACGCGAAGCTGCCACGACAACTGGGCGATTATGTGGCTATGCGATCAAAAAACCTTGCATACCCTTTATGCAAAAAGACTTATACACTGAAAGAACGAATTGAACTTGTAGCTAGTCGTGTGTTTGCAGAGTTTCGGGGAGCTCGCTCGTGTCGATTCAAACGAGCTTGAATTGTTCCCGACCGTTGCCGCGGTACACCCTGCCGTTCGTCACAGTCGCGGCGGCAGGCATGGGAAGTTTCGTTGCTCCTTCCGTCAGTATCGGAACTCACAACCTCTTCCTGTTCTTTGCCGCCATTGTCATCACCGCCTGGTATGCTGGTGCCGGTCCCGGCTGGCTCTCGGTCGCCTTGTCGGCATTTACCGCCAACTCACTTATTGAGTCTCCGGTTCCCCACTTTGAATTCGGAGCCGAGGGCCTGTCATGGTTCGTTTCGTTCGCTTTGTGCGGGGCGGTGACGATAGCGACCAGCTTGCGGCGGCGGCGGATGGAGGAAGCATTGCGCCGCACGCGCGACGATCTGGAAGATCGGGTGCGTGAGCGTACGCGCGAGCTCACGCAGCTCCACGAAAGGCTGATAACGGAAATGACTCAGCGCATCGGCGCGGAAACCGCCTTGCGCCAAACGCAGTGTGAGCTTGCGCGCGCTAGCCGCCTGATGACGGTTGCAGAGTTCACGACCACAATTGCGCACCAGATCAATCAGCCGCTGACCGCTGTGGTTGCCAATGGTGAAGCCGCCCAAAATTGGCTGCGGCACTCTCCGCCAGTGCTTCCAGAGGCTGTGGAATCGATTGAGGCCGCGGTAAAGGAAGCTGTGCATGCCGCGGAAATCATCGCGCGGATACGTGGTCTGGTAACGAAATCAGCGCCGCGGCAAACGAGCATCGCGGTGAATGAACTCATCGGCGAAGTCCTGACGTTCGCGGGGCCGGACCTCGCCAAGCGCCAGGTTGTCACGGAATGCCGCCTGGCTGCTGCGCTTCCGCCCGTCATCGGTGACCGGGTGCAACTCCAACAGGTGCTCCTGAACGTGGTCAATAACGCGTCTGACGCCATGTCGGGGATCGCAGACCGCAAGCGCGAGCTCATAATAGAGACCGATGTCCAAGACGACGGCATGATTTCGATTGTTGTCTCTGATTCCGGGCATGGAATCTGCGCAATGGATCCGAGCAGGATTTTCCAGCCCTTCTACTCGACGAAAGAAGGCGGCATGGGGATTGGTCTGTCCGTCTGCCGGACGATCGTCGAGCAACATGGAGGCTCGATCCGTGCGATGCCACGGCAGCCTCATGGTGCGATCTTGAAGATTGATCTGCCTGTGGTGTGAGTTGTGACTGAGATTGGTTGCATGGTGTTCATTGTGGACGACGATGCGCAGTTACGCGCTGCGTTGATGAATTTATGCAAGTCGGTGGACTTGCCGGTGCAAGCCTTCGCCTCAGCGCACGAATTTATGAATGCGAGTCGGCCGGACGGGCCGTCTTGTCTCATCCTGGACGTTCGATTTCCCGGTGCGGAGCCAAGCGGTCTGGAATTCCAGCGCACGCTCGCGGCGGCCGGCACAGCCCTCCCGATCATCTTCATTACGGGACATGGCGACGTCCCAATGTGTGTGCAGGCCATGAAGGCGGGAGCCGTTGAATTTCTGGTCAAGCCGGTGCGCGAACAGGAACTGCTTGATGCCGTGCAAAAGGCTCTCGAGCGGGACCGGGATCGGCGGCGCGAGCGGGAAGTTCAGGCTTTGATAAGAGGCCGATACGAATCGTTGACCGCGCGTGAGCGCGAAATTATGCGCCTTGTGACCTACGGTCGTCTCAACAAGCAGATTTCGGCCGAGCTTGGCCTGAGCGAGGTGACCGTAAAGGCGCATCGCGGTCACATCATGGAAAAGATGCATGCCAGCTCACTCGCGCAATTGGTGCGTATGAGCGACCAGCTCGCGCTGAACTCTCATGGCGCCGGCTCAGAGGCAATCGAGGGATGAATGATCATGCCAAGTCGCGGTCAGCAGCGGCCGTACACATCGTCCATGCGGACGATGTCGTCCTCGCCGGTGTAAGATCCGACCTGAACCTCGATGAGTTCCAGCGGGATTTTCCCCGGATTGGCGAGCCGGTGGACAGCTCCCACGGGGAGATAGACCGCCTCGTTTTCACACACGATCGCGGCTTTTTGGTCCACCTGCACCTCAGCCGTTCCATGCACCACAATCCAATGCTCCGCGCGGTGAAAATGCTTCTGCAACGAGAGGCGGCCTCCGGGCTTCACGCAGATGCGCTTGACCTGGAAGCGCGAGCCAATATCGATGCGCTGATACCATCCCCAAGGGCGGTAGATGCGCATATGCGCGTCGGCTTCTGAGCAGCCCTTCTTTCGCATTGACGCGAGGAGGTCTTTGACTTCGGCCGAGTGTGAGCGCGTTGTGACAAGCACGGCATCAGGCTCAGTAACGACCACAACATCGTTCATGCCGACAACTGCCGTCAGCATGTGCTCAGATCGAACCAGGCTGTTGTGCGTCGCGGCGATCTCCACGTTGCCGCGCAGCGTGTTGCCATTTTCGTCACGTGGCGAAGCCTCCCATAACGTATCCCAGCTTCCGATATCGGACCACGGATAACGCACTGGCAATACGGCCGCGCGTTTTGTCCTCTCCATCACGGCGTAGTCGATTGATATCGTTGGCGCAGCTTTGAAGGCTTCAGCGTCAAGGCGGACGAAATCGAGGTCGCGTTGCGCATGTTCGACCGCCTCTCGCGCCGCAGCCAGGATCTGCGGCGCGTGTAGCTCGAGCTCTTCGAGCATCACGTCGGCACGAAACGCGAAATTGCCTGAATTCCAGAGGTATCCGGACTCGATGTAGTTCTGAGCGAGCATGGTATTCGGCTTCTCGATAAACCGGTCGATCGCGAACGCGTCCGTACGATCGATCGGCTGGCCCGGCCGGATGTAGCCGAACCCGGCCGCAGGCTCGGTCGGAATAACACCCAGCGCCATAATGTAACCCTTGCGAGCGACAGCGGCGGCAGCATCGACGCATGCACAAAACGAGACTTCGTCGCCGATCACATGATCCGCGGCAAGGATCAGCATGACGGCGCTCGGGTCTTTTCTGGCAACGTGGACGGTGGCCGCCGCGATGGCGGCCGCGGAATCGCGTCGCTCGGGCTCGAGCATGATATCGGCCACAAGCGAGAGGTCTGCGAGCTGCTCGGCCACGACAAAGCGATGCTCGTTATTTGCGAGGACAAGCGGTCGGCCGAACAAGGTAGACCCGGAGACCCTGCGCACCGCGGCTTGAAATGTCGAGCAGTCACCGATGAGCGATATGAATTGCTTCGGCCTGCTGGCGCGCGAGGTTGGCCACAGACGCGCGCCCGCGCCGCCACACAGCACGACAGGAACAACTTCGCCGCCCGGGTGTTCGGCAGCCAGCGATTGCTCGAGCGGTGAGGCGGTGGGGACGCCGCTGGTCGGTTGGACATAATTCATGTCAGCCTCTCGAATTGCATCGTGCGCTCGGGTTTTCTCATTCGACGGTGACGGACTTCGCGAGATTGCGAGGCTGATCGACGTCTTTCCCCATCAGCGCAGCGACTCTGTAGGCCAGTAGCTGCACCGGAACGGCGTAGACGATCGGCGATACGATCGAATGCGTGTCAGCCATGACAAAAGTCGCGAGCGTGTCCAGCCCGATTGCTTCTGCTCCACAGGCGTCAGTAATGAGAACGATCTTTCCTCCGCGGGCGGCGACCTCCTGCATGTTCGCGGCGGTTTTTTCGAAGCAGGCATCTT
Source organism: Pseudomonadota bacterium (assembly GCA_040756555.1). Classification (GTDB taxonomy): domain Bacteria; phylum Pseudomonadota; class Alphaproteobacteria; order Rhizobiales; family Xanthobacteraceae; genus Z2-YC6860. The sequence goes on from JBFLYS010000004.1 coordinate 93,062, forward strand.
TCGGCGCGATGACGATCACGGGCCGTGCGCTGTCGATAAGCGCGATCGGCCCGTGCTTCAGTTCGCCTGCCGCGTATCCTTCCGCGTGAATATAAGAGAGCTCCTTGAGCTTCAGCGCTCCTTCCATCGCGAGAGGATAAGAGGTGCCGCGGCCGACATAGATGACGCTCGGGACATTGGCGATCTCCTGGGCAATCTGCTCGACCTGAAACGCGTTTTCCAGTGTGGCTGCCACCAGCCGGGGGACTTCAATCAGCTCCCTCACGATCGTTTTTTCGTCGCTCTCGCCAAGGGCGCCGCGAACTCGTGCGGCCTGCAAGGCTAGGCAGAGCAGCACGGCGAGTTGGCATGTGAAGGCTTTTGTCGAGGCCACGGCTATTTCCGGTCCGGCGAAAGTCGGGCAGACAATCGTGCTCTCTCGCGCGATGGAGGACGTCGGCACGTTTACGACCGCGAGAGCCGTTTCGCCGAAGCTCTTTGCGTATCGGAGGGATGCCAGCGTGTCTGCGGTCTCTCCGGATTGCGAAACGACCATCATCAGCGCGCTCGGATCGAGCGGGGCCTCGCGATAGCGAAACTCGGACCCGAATTCGACCTGAACAGCCAGGTGTGCGAGGCGTTCAAACCAGTATTTGGCGACCAGGCCGGCAAAGTAAGCCGTGCCGCATGCCGCGATCGAAATGCGCGTGATCGACCGCCAGTCGATGGCCGTGTCGTGGAAGTTCGCGATCAGGCCGGTGCGGAGGTCCACATAATGTTCGAGTGTGCGCTGGATCGCCTCCGGCTGTTCGTGGATCTCCTTCTCCATAAAGTGCCGATAGTTTCCGCGATCATTGCGAACGCCGCTTGTCGGGATCCAACTGACCGGGCGTTTCGCAATGCGGCCGGCGGCGTCGCGAATCTCAACGTCGCCTCGCGATACGATCGTCCAGTCGCCGTCTTCGAGGTAGATGATCCGGTTGGTCAGCGGTGCAAGCGCCAGCGCATCCGAACCGAGATAGTTCTCGCCGTCGCCCAGGCCGATCGCGAGAGGTGGTCCATGCCGCGCGCCGATGAGGAGATTATTCTCGCCGGCGAACAGGAAGGCGAGCGCGTAGGCTCCGCGGAGGCGCGGAAGAATGGTCGCCACGGCATCTGCTGGAGATTTTCCTTTGTTCATTTCCTCCGTCACGAGCCGCGCGACAACCTCGGTATCAGTCTCAGTCTCGAAGCGCACACCGTTGGCCTGAAGCTCGTTCTTTAGCGCGCGAAAATTCTCGATGATGCCGTTGTGGACGACGGCGAGCTTTTCCGTCGCGTGTGGATGCGCATTGGTTTCGGTCGGGCTGCCGTGCGTTGCCCATCGCGTATGTCCGATGCCGATTGCCCCCGACAGTGGCGCCTGGGACAGGCAGAGCTCAAGATTGAGCAGCTTGCCGGCGGCACGCCGACGCTGGATGCACCCGTTTTCAAGTGTTGCCACGCCGGCGGAATCATAGCCGCGGTATTCGAGCCGGCGCAGGGCCTCGATGATCTGGTTCGCCACTGCCGCTTTGCCGAGCATTCCGATGATACCGCACATGTGTTCCACCCTTGCACGCCTTCGTCATGATCAGTACGTGCGCTAACGAGGAGTAGATCTCATTGCGTTTGCTTTTTTTCTGCACGCGCTTTTGGATTTTTGGATTCTCGTCTTGCCTCATTGGTCTGGGGATTGAGCGCCCCAGTGCGCTGGCCGGTGCCATGCGGGGATCACGATGCCGGCCGGAGTTGAATTCGCGAACGATCAGCGCCGGCGCAAAGCTATCATGGCGTCGGCAAGCGCCGTATTCCTCTGTCGAGGCCGTCCGTTTTCGCCGGCACGTCTACTCATATCGAAGTAGCGTCCGATCAAAATGGCAAGCGGCACGTGGTCGTCCCTTTGATAGATGAAGCGCATGCCCTCTCGCGCTTCATTGCGGAAGGCGGCGATCCGGCTGACCCTGGACGCCCTGTACTTCACCGGCGCTTTTCGCGTGCTGCGCGGGAGCTGCGGCGGAGTTGGTGTCATTCTGACGCTGCATCGCGTACGACCATCACGCCAGGATGCGTTCCAGCCCAACCGCTCGCTCGAGATCACCCCGGAGTTTCTCGAAGCGGTGATACGTGAGTTTCGACGTCAGGGTCTGGAGTTCATCAGCCTCGATGAAATGCACCGTCGCTTGTGCGAGGGGTGCTTCCTCAATCGCTTCGCCTGCATCACGTTCGATGACGGCTATCGCGACAATCTCGAATACGCCTATCCGATCTTGCGGCATCACCAGGTTCCTTTCGCGATATTCGTCGTGTCCGATTTCGCTGATTGGTGCGGCCATCTGTGGTGGATTACGCTGGAAAGCGTCGTGTCTGAAAATGATCACACGACCATCACGATTGAAGGGGTGCCGCAGACCTTTGCCTGTCGGAGCGTTGTGGAAAAAGACGCAACTGTGCGTGCCATCCATCAAATCGTGTCCAGACTTCCTTACGAGGCGGAGGTGCGGATGCTCGCCGAACTCGCCGCAATGATGGGCATCGATACGGCAGCGGATTGTTCGGCGGCCTGCATGAACTGGAAGGAGCTCTCGCGGCTCACGGCTGATCCGCTCGTCACGATCGGGGCGCATACCGTGAGCCACCCCCGCTTGCGGAAACTGACACTTGCGGCGGCCTGGCGCGAAATGGAGGCGAGCGTCGCCCGCATTGAAAGTATGCTGGGTATCCGGCCACGGCATTTTGCCTATCCGTTCGGGGATGCGTCGGCGGTGGGACTTCGGGAGTTCGGGTATGCGGCCGAGCTCGGGTTCAAGACAGCCCTGACGACGCGACCCGGTGTACTCTCGGCTGGCGACCGCAACCAATTTACTTCGCTCCCGCGCATCTCGGTCAACGGCGACTACCAGCGGCTCCGCCATCTTCGGGTGCTTGAAGCCGGCGCATCCACGCTCGCTTGGAACGGCATTCGATGGCTAAAGGGGGCTTCCACCCGATAGGAGAATTTGGCTCAGGCGCGGGTTATCGCGCCGCGGTGTTTGCATCAAGCGCATGGAGCCGTGCTCCGAGCTCGTATGCGAGCACATTCACATGCGTCGTGATGCAACCCCAATGTCCACCCGGCAGATTGACGACCTCAACGTTAGGCCCGAGGTGGCGCAGATCGTTTCCGTCATTCTCGGCGGCGAAGTAGACAACCGGAAGCTCGGTCTTCGACGGCATATGTTTCCGGAACAGCCGATTGTAAACCCGGGCCATCTCTTGCTCGCGGCGCCGCGTTTGTGCTGGAAGCTTCGTGAGATCGCGTCCATCGACATTGATGGACCGCCGTGGGGAGCCGACCAGCTTGGCCATGACATGACGCAGCAGGATGGGGTCGCGCCGATACACCTGTAGATTGGCTGTTTGGCGCCATATCAGGTCGACGGTCGCAGCAAGCTTCGGAGCTTGTTGCTCCCAGGTCGGGCTGATCATCTCCAGGCCTTTTGTCAGGACTCGGAAGAATCGTCGCGCTGCGGGCCGGAAGTTGAGCGTCGGAGCATCGATCAGGAACACGGCATCCACCTGGCGTCCTGCTTCAACAAGCATTTTCGCGAGGTTGAGTGCCACCATGCCCCCGTTGCAATAGCCTGCGAGTCGAAATGGACCCTCGGGTTGCGTCTCGAGAAAGAGGCGCAGGCGATCGAAAGCCATCGCCTCGAACGATTCCGGAATGAGTTCGGGGCCGATGCCATGCGGGGCAACCGAGATGAATGGTTGATCCGGCCCCAGAAGCTGCGCGATGCGCCGGGTATAGTAGCCCCCATCGTAATCGCCATGGAAGAAGAACAGGGGCGGGCGGGCATTTCCAACTTGGATATGGACGAGCGGGCGTGCCTGCGTGTGATCTCCCTCTCTCAGGCCGGCGGCAAATTGTGCGATCGTCGAACGGTCGATAAACGTTGAGCTGGAAACGCTGCATCCGACAATTTTCTCGACTTCCAGGAGCATCTGCATCGCCATTAGCGAGTCGCCGCCTTTCTCGAAAAAGTCATCGTCGATGCCAATTGATTCTGATTTCAGCATTTCGCGCCAAAGCTGTAGCAGAGCGTTCTCCAGCCCATTTTCGATGGCTCGTCGGGGAACGGCAGCAACGCCGGACGATTTCTCTTTCACTGCCAGTTGTTGATGCAACTGGCTGCGCTGGACCTTGCCGGTGGGACCTTTCGGAATGGCATCAACAACCAGGATCCGTCGCGGAATCTTGAAAGCAGCCAGACGCTGTCGCAGGAACGTCTGTAGCTCGTCAGGCGTGGTTTGTGCGCCCTGCACCAGGACGACCGCCGCCGCGACCTCCTGCCCCAATGTGGGATGCGGGAACCCGAAGGTCGCCGCCTCGCTGACGTCGGGATGTGCGAGCAGAGCCTGATCGACTTCGAGCGGCGCGAACTTTTCACCGCCGCGGTTGATCTGCTCCTTCAGCCGTCCTGTGAGAACAAGATAGCCTTCGGTATCAAAACGTCCCTGATCTCCGGTGCGGAACCACCCATCGGTGAAGGCGCTGGCATTTGCCTGGGGGTTGGCCTCGTAGCCACTCGTGATGCTTGGACCTCGAATCACCACCTCGCCGGTCTCGCCCTGGTCGAGCAGGCGGCCTGCCTCGTCCATGACTGCGACATCAGGACCGGCGGCAACTCCGACGGTGCCTCGCTTTTGCCGCCCGGGTCCAAGCGGATTGCATGTCATCTGGTGTGCCGCCTCCGTCATGCTGTAGGCCTCGAGAACGGGCGCGGCGAAAGTGTTCGTGAGCTGATCGAAAAGCTGCGCCGGAAGCGGGGCTGACGAGGAGCGCACAAAGCGGAGCGGATAACGCTTGATGACGTCGCCGTGGGCTTTGGCTTCGCTGACCACCATTCGATGCATCGTCGGTACGGCCGTGTACCAGGTCGGCCGCGTGGTCTCCATCCAGCGCATGAACTTGCCAGGCTGAAGACTTGGCGGGCAGACAGTCGATCCGCCGGCTCCCAAGGGCGCCAGAAGTCCACCCATCAAGCCGTGGATATGAAAGAGCGGCATCAGGTTGAGACATCGGTCGGACGAGGAAAGCTCCAGCGTCCTCGCCATGTTGGCCGCCGATGCGACGAGGTTCCTGTGTCGCAGTGGCACGAGCTTCGGTTTCGATGTGGTTCCAGAGGTGTAGAGATAGAGCGCCACTGTATTGGCGCCCAAGGGGCCATCCGTCGCGTGTGTGTCCGCTTGCGACAAGTCCAGCGTAAAGCGCCCGGGACTACCGATCTCCTTCACGCATTCGAGGATGGGAATTCCGAGCCGGGTGGCCACTTCTTCTGCGGCGGGGGCTACACCCTTCCGCGTGATCAGAGCCTTGGTGCCGAGGTCGCGCAGATAGAACTCATACTCATCTGCTGTGTATGCGGTGTTGAGCGGCGCACAGCCGGCACAACTTGCGATGCTGACAAATGCCGCAGCGAGCGTTGGACCGTTCGGCAGAGCGAGCGCCACTCGATCATCCGGTCCGATGCCGACGCTTCGAAGCGCGGCGCGTGTCACCATCATTTGTTGCAGAAGCTGTTGCCACGTCATCGCTCTTCCGTCAGCGGAGACGATGCAGGGGGCAACTGACCGGTCGTGCGACGCGATGCAAAGAAGCTTCCCCAGGGTCTGGTCTGAGTCGAGAGCCATCGACCCGTGCCGCCCGTCACCTGCGACATCTGCTGTGTGCGATCGCATCACACACTCCTGAGCTGTTTGCGGGCGGACTTTCCCATGCTGCGCACACAATCCCGCCGCGAGAATTTGCAGCTGCGCGCAGGCGAGAAGCCAAGGATATGCGGCACACCAAACAGGGAAAGGACGTTATAGAAGTACTCCGGAAGAGGTGGGGAAGGGCAGCGAGGTACTTCCAGCCGCTTAATGCTCGGGGCTGGTGACAGCGATTGCACTTACGCAGCGATCGCGGCATGGCGCAGCACCCGCTGATAGATCGACATCAAACGTGCGTGGTTCTGATCAACGGTATAGTTCAACTCGAACGCTGCCCGAGCTCGCTTGCGCATCTGCTGAAGGCGAACCGGATCGGCAAAAAGACGGCGGACCTTGTCGGCGAGATCATCTGCATCGCCGGTTTCGAAGTGGAGGCCGTTTTCCCCGTCAGCGACGATCTCGCCAAGGCCGCCGATCTTGGCTGCAAGAACGGGCGTTCCTTTGGCAAAAGCCTCGGCAACCACCCGCCCGAAAGTCTCGAAGCATTCGGATGGAACGATCAAAAATTCCGCGCGACCGAGAAGATCGTACACGGCCTCTTGCGCGCGCTCGCCAAGGACTTGAATGTGCGGGTTGCCGGCTGCCGCAGCTTCGACGGCTGCAGCCATGGGACCGGCGCCGACGATCTTCAGTGACCGCGAAAGTCCTGGACTTCGCCAAGCTTGAAGGAGCGTCAGCAAGCCCTTCTCCGCCGAGAACCGGCCGACATAAAGGCAGTATCCTCCGCCCCCCGGTCCTTCCCCCGGATCGGGATAGATGAAATTCGGCTTCACGACGATGCGGTTTGCGTCGAGCCCCCCTTCGATGAGTTTGGCACGGCTCGCGTGGCTGAGCGCGATGTAAGTATCGATCGCATGGTGCCAAGTGCCGAGCATCTTGTGCGTGCCGATCATCGCCGCAACTGCCGCGCTCGCCATGCGGCTTCCCCGGTAGCATCGCTTCACCACGCCGCGCCACGGCACCAGTTTGCCCAGACACTCTTCACAGATTCCGCCGTTCACGAAGAGGACCGCGTTGCAGCAGAACCATCGATAGTTGTGCAGTGTTTGGATGACGGCTACGTGCTCGCGGCGGGCGGCGAGATAGGCCGCGGGGGAGATCAATGGAAACGTGTTGTGAAAATGCGCGATATGTGGCCGGACTTCGCGAAAGAGCGTGCGTAGTTCGCGATAGGCGGGAGCGCTCCAGAGCGTTCGCGACGCGAGCTCCATGTGCGACATGCCGTGAATTTCGTCATTCGAGACCGTGTATGGAATGACATGGTGGCCATATGCCTTGAGCATGGCCATCTCGGCCGCGACGCAACGGTCTTCGCCACCGCTCTGTTGATAAGCATTGTGTGCGACGACGACCCGCAGCCTCTCGAACGGCTGTCGTTCGCCGACCTGCGGGCACGGGGCCGAGGATGTAACGAGCGCGCTCATGAATACACGATCGGCTTGGCGGAAGCGGCGAATGTCGGAAAACGCAGCGTTCCCACTCCGCACACTTCTCCATTGGTGAGCGCGGAGGTTTCATGATGTCGATCGGTCAGGAAGCGCATGACGTCGTCCAGGCGCCCCCAGGCTTGGCAGCCCTCGATTTCCCAGGAATGCGCCCAAAGGTGAAACACACCGCCGTGCCGCCGTGCTTCCGCGAAAATGATACGGCTCAGTTCCGGCCAATCGGCCGCGCGGCCATGCGCCAAGTAGCGCCATAGGTTCTGGAACGAGCCGCGCTTCGCAATATTCTGGAGGTAGGACCGCGTGCTATGCGACCAGGCTTGCACGCTTGTCGGCATCGAGAGCAGTGCACCTTCTTGCCGTGGCCAGTCCAGCGACAGCAGCTCGACTGTGCGGACGGCACGATAGCCCGCCTGCTCGATCATCCGCAGATGCCGTCCGGAATAGCGTCCACTCGGCGGGCAGAACAGGGAGCAGGGCTTGCCGGTGATGTCTTCGAGCCACTTCCTGGCGCCGAATATTTCCTCATGTGCCCGCCGATCGTGGGCCTGTGTCAGCACCACATGGCTGAGCGTGTGGGCCCCCACTTCGAATGTCTGGCTCAGTTCTCGGATTTGCGCCGCGGACATTGTTCCGCATTCGGCCGTCCGCGAAACATAAAAGGTGCCGCGCAGATGGTGTCGCGACATCATGTCCGCGATGCGTAAATCGAGCGGATGGCCATCGTCCCAGCTCAAGGTTACGCACATTGCTGGATGCATGGACGCTCCTATGAGCCGGCCTCGCCCGCCAATTCGGCCGCGCGCGGCCGGCGGTAGAAGCTGTAGGTGTGGCGATGCGGTGTTGAGGTCACGAACTCCGATGCACGCAGTGGCGGAAAGATGAAGGGGCGGAACCCGCGCAGGCATTCCCATGTCGACAACGGACACGGGTTCAATCGTTCGCAATCATCCCAGCCGACAACGAGGATGCCATCCTCGCGCAGACTCTCGCGGCATGCCGAGAATGCAGCCTCAATTTCGGTGCGGTCGTTGAGACCCCAGCCGTACACGCCATTGCATATGACGAGATCTAGCGTCTGCGCCGGGAAATACCGGCTGAGATGTTGAAGAGGAGCCTCAATGTGATGCTTTGCACCGTATCGCCGCTTCCACGGCGAACTGTCGATCGTTGAGTAATTCTTTCGAAGTTCAAAGCGTCTGTTGTATCCCCTGGTGCACCAGGAGCAGCCAACGAACAAAACGTTTTGATAGTCGTCGCCGCGAAGAAAATACGGGAAGATCACCTCTTCCAGAATGCGCCGATCCTCGTTGTCGAGATAAGAATCAACTCCGGAAAAATATTTGAACTCTGCCAATAACAGCTGTCGAATGCGGCGCGCTGCTTCTCCTGCCTGGGAGAGGCTCCAGTCCTGACTCTGCCACCATCCTCCTGACCCTGGCTGCCGATTTCCGCGGGATGCTTCCTGCGTGCGGGCTGTCACCCCGTCGGTTCCAGCGATGTTCCGATCGCCCGTAGCCGCCAACGGCTTGCGGTAAAATAGAAAGCGATGACGATAGGACGTGTCGGTCAGATAGTCTGATGTTCGCAGAGGATGAAACACATAGGGTTCAAAGGTGCGCAATGCGGCGCTTTTCTCGAGAGCATAGGGCCGACGCTCCTGCACACCGTCGACGCCAATGATCAGGACGCCATCGGGACGTAGCGCTTCGTGGCATCCGCGAACGGCCTGCTCCACGGCCGTCGCGTCGTCGAGGCCCCAGCCAAAGACGCCATTGCAGACGATCAGGTCGAGAGTCCCTCGTTGAAAATAGTGCGAGATGTTCTGCAGACCATCGATGATATGCTGCTTCGAGCCGAATTTCCGCATCGCCGGATCGACGTCGATCGTCCAATAGTTTTTCTCGTCGAACCACGCGTTGTAACCCTGCGTGTACCAATCACATCCGACAAAAAGGATGTCCTTGCATTCTCGATCCCGGATGAAACGCGGAAGGACAATCTGTTCCAGCACGCGCCGATCCTCGTTCCGCAAAAACGAAGGCATGCCCAGCACTCTTTTCGCGTCTCGCAGGATGCGGCGGGCGAGTCGCGGCACCAGTCGCCGCTGCGGCATCTTTTCAGGCATCGCGTCCCGCAGCACGGCACCCGAAGCCGGCGCGTCGCCCTTAAATGTGTCGCTCATGACGTGCCTCAATGATCGGCAGATTTCCGCAGCGGGTCGCCGCGGCCGTTGGATACGGCTTGGAACAAACAGTATTTCCGGCCGAATGGTCTTCTTCCTGGATCTCTCGCTCCATCCGCTGGAGAATCGTGTTCATTCGCCGCAGGGTCATGTTTTGCTTGAGCAACTGCCACAATCCGAGGTGCCTATAGATTGGTGCCGGCTCTGTCAGATGTGCCCGCGCACAGCGGTCGAGTTCGGCAAGAAACGCTGTTTTGCCCGCATACGTTGGTTCGGCGGCAAGAGCGGCGCGCAGGATACCCTCGACAAAGAACCGGCGCTGTCGCAAGCGGTTCTGCCTGCCCCATGTCTCCAAAAGCGTCTCGCCTTCGTGGGAGAGAAGATGGGCCAAGTCGTGCGTGGCCAACTCTCGCCGGCAACGCGTCTCGGCGTAGGCCGCGCATTCGGATTTTGGGCCGCAGTCAACGAGGGACAGCGTCTGCGTCTGCTCGTCACAAAGAATGTTCGCGAAATTCAAGTCGCCGTGAGACAGCCCGGCCGTCCACAAGTTGATCATGGCAGCGGCAAGGGCCGGGGCGGCCGGATGCTCGATCTCCTTTGTCGAGATCCTCTCGTATAGACATGCAGTGAGTTTTCGCCCCGGCGCCTGCGTCATCACCAATGCAAGCGGCTCATTGGAAACGAGAACAGGCGCGGGAATGCAGATCGTCCAGCCATGAAAGACACGCCCATTGAGAGCGGCATGGACGCGGCCAAGCGACTCGTACTGCGCGTGAATTTCCCTGACATCCAGGTTTCGGTCAGACCTGTAAAGTTTGATGATGTACGCGGCGCCGGTTTCGCTGCTGGATTTGTCGAGTGTTGCAGTAAAGATGTGACCCTGGCAGCCGTCGAGATCCAGGACCTGCACTTTCAAAGGATCGACGCTCGGCGCCAACCGGCGGAGCACCGGAACGATTTTCTCCATGCTGGTGGCGTAGGCTATTGCCTGCTCCGCGCTCCGCAGTACGGCAAGCAACGCAGCCCAGCGAATGACGAGACGGACAAGGCAGCCGATCAGAATGCCATAGGCCGCGCCGATAATGCCCAGGTCAAAAACCAGCGGCCAGACGAGCAGCCCAATCAGGGTTGTTTCAAGCGCGGCGATGATGCAGTTCGTCCGGGCGTGCCCCATGCCCGCAAGCGCTGTCGCGGCCGGCATGCCGAGGCCGTAGATTAGCTGGCCGAGGGCGAAAATAGCGACGACGTGACCGTAGCCCACGTAGTCGCTCGCCGGATAGAGCAAAGCCAGAACGTCGTCGCCCCAAAACAGGATCACCAGAAAAAATACAGCGAGAATCGCGCCAAGCTGTGCCGCATCTGCAATTGACTCGCGCAGCAGCCGCGCGCTGCCGCCTTGTTGAAACGCGTGGGCCGCTTTCGCCCAAAGCACGTTGCTGATGCCGAGGATGATCGGGTTGGCAAACAACGCGATGCTCAGGCAAGCGGTGTAAACACCGGTCGCTGCCGCGCCGACCGCAAGCGCCACCAGCCATAACGTCATTTGCGACTGCAGCGCACCGAGGAGTTGATTGGCGAACAGCCACTTGCCGACGGTCCAACTGTCAACCAGTGTTTTCGAAAAGCCGTCGAACGCAAATTGAATTCGATCGCGAACGAGCCAGAACCAGATCAGGACAGCGGTCGCGCAGGAAAAACCAAGAGCAGCGAGCGCAGAGGCGCTGCTCATCCGCCCGGTCTGGGCGAGCCATCCGAGTACGCCGAGCTGCAGGATGACGATCGCACTGTCGAGGCCCAGCGCTTCGATATTCCGCAGACTGGCGAAGGAGAATCTGCGGGCGAACTCGCGGCAAACGACGAAAGGCGCAGCGCTCGCCAGCGCCCATGCAATCGGCGTCGCGTGCCGATGACCGCCCCAGACGAGCGCCGTGACGCCGACGATGCCGATTGCGACAATCGCGCATGCGGACAGGAGACCGCTTAAAAGCAGCGCTTGGCCGGCCTGCGCGGCCGCCACCGTTGGCTCGCGACTTCTTCGTAAAGTGAAGGGAAGCGATACCAGCGACTCCTGCGCGTTGGTCACCCATATCAGGATCGCGCCCGAAAGAGCATATGTTCCGAGCTGGCTCGGAAGGGTGTTGCGGCCGATCAGCACGGTTGTCAAAAAGCTCGCTCCACTGACGAGGGCTTGGTCGATGAGTGCCAGCACCTGCGGATGCATGGCCAGGCGCACGAACTTTGCGGCCACACGGCCGATCAGTCCCCGGGCCGTGCGATCATTGAAAGCGGCGGAGAACGTTGGTCTCGCCGAGGAATCCGCCACAGTTCGTCTCCTCAAGCGGGTACAATCGGGGCAGTCACTGAGATCCGACTGCTTGTGTGCGGACCGTCGATCGCGACCTTGCCTGTCGTGAACGGGTCGGTGAGGTTTTCGCCGCAGAACATCTGGGCACCGGGCATTTACTTTTGGCCGACGGTATCGGCGTGGGGCGGCCCGATCCGAAAGGCGCGGGCCACAAGCTCGCGGATCGTAAGTAAGGCAAAGCCCGGTACGATATAGGCGTAGCGTCGCCACAGTCGGCGTGGCTCTGTTGCCAGGCGGAAAAGCCATTCCAGGCCGCTGCGCTGCATCCACAACGGGGCTTGCCGCTTTGTGCCCGCGAGGAAGTCAAACGCTGCTCCGACGCCGATCATGACAGGCGCATCAATCCGGCCAATATGATCCGCCATCCAGAATTCCTGCTTGGGGGTGCTGAGCCCCACCCATACGATGTCGGGACACACCGCATTGATCTGCGCGACCGCGGCGTTGTCCTCCGGCGGCGTCAACTCGCGGAATGGGGGCGCGAGCGTGCCGACAATGGTCACGCCGGGATAGGCGGCTTCCATCGCTTGTTTGAGTTTCTCGGCAAGACCCGGCGGTCCGCCATAGTAGAAATGCCGATAGCCGCGCCCAGGTGAAATCGATGTCAACGCGCGCATCAGGTCGGGTCCATACACACGCTCGACCGGAGCCTTGCGGACGAGCCGGGAAAACCAGACCAACGACATGCCATCGGCGGTGACCATTCCGGCCTGGTTCAAAATGTCTCGGAGGCGCTCGTCGAGCCGGCTCTCCATCACGCCGTGCGCGCCGGTAATGCAGACGTAGCGCTGCGTCCGCCAGCAAATCCACTGCTCAACCAGTGTCATGGCCTCGCGTGGAGTCACAACGCTCACGCCGACGCCAAGCACGTCGATCCGCCGATCCTGCGTCGCCTGAGCCGTATTCATGGCCCGCTTCTCCACACCAGCTTCTTCGCCTCGGTCGAGTTGGAGAGCAGTGCGTCGAAATAGGCGATAGTTCTGATCAGTCCCTCTTCCAGGGAAACGGTGGGGGCCCAGTGGAGAATCTGTTTGGCACGCGTGATGTCGGGGCACCGCTGGCGCGGGTCATCGATCGGGAGCGGCCTCAATTCGAGTTTTGACGAAGAGTTTGTCAGCGCGACGATCGTCTCGGCGAGCTCGGCGATTGGAATTTCGTTCGGATTTCCCAGATTGACCGGGCCGTCGAGGTCTCCGTCGACATTCATGAGCCGCGCCAAGCCGTCGATCAGGTCGTCGACGTAGCAGAAGGCCCGTGTCTGCCTGCCCGAGCCAAAGATCGTGATCGGCTGATTTTGCAGCGCCTGGATGATGAAGCTGGACACGACGCGCCCGTCCTGCGGATGCATGTTCGGTCCATAGGTGTTGAATATTCGCGCGACTCTGATCATAAGGCGGTGCTGCCGGCGATAATCGTAGAACAGCGTCTCGGCACAGCGCTTGCCTTCGTCATAGCAAGCCCTCGGACCCGCAAGGTTCACGAGTCCTCGGTAGGTTTCCGGCTGCGGATGCATATCCGGATCGCCATACACTTCGCTGGTTGAAGCTTGCAGAATGCGCGCGCGTACTCGCTTCGCGAGCCCAAGCATATTGATCGCGCCGAGGACATTCGCCTTCGTGGTCTGGACCGGATCGAACTGGTAGTGCACCGGCGACGCCGGGCAGGCGAGATTGTAAATCTCATCGACCTCGACATAGAGCGGAAATGTGATGTCGTGACGTATCACCTCGAAGCCGGCCGTGCCGACGAGAGGTTCGATATTCATCCGGCTGCCGGTGAAGTAATTGTCGACGCAGAGCACTTCGCAGTCCTGCTTCAGCAGGCGCGCGCACAAATGCGAACCGAGAAAGCCTGCTCCGCCGGTGACGAGAACGCGCTTCTGCATGATGCCTCTCCTGCGCCGAATTTCAGGAGGCAAATACTGTTGGAAGGCACTCCTGTTGAGAATTGCGCATTCGGGCCTGATATGAATTCGTGGCATGAGACCAAAGGGAGTAGCGCCCTAGCGGGCGGACGTACTCCGATCGAGCGAGGGCAAGCGCTTTATTTCCGAAGGTGATCGCGATCACCGGGAGCTATCATTCCAACCGAGTCCGAAGCGACGTCTGCATATCTTGCGTGGGCGTTGCGTTCGCGCCCACATGCGCTGCGAAGGAGTTTGCATGCGACGTGGAGATGCTGCGCCGCGAACAGAAGCCGAACGACGGCAGACGACAGGCGGTGGATGGTGGGCGGTATTTGCCATGCTTGTCGCGGCTATCATCGCGGCTCCCGTCCCGGCACGGGCCGAGCAGACTCCGCAGACCTATCGGCTCGCCCCAGGAGATCGCGTCTCCGTCGTTGTGTTCGGTCAGACCGATTTCTCCGGCGATATGCTGATCGACGCCGCAGGTAACATCCGGATGCCTTTTGTCGGCCCGATCGAGGTTGCAAATCTCACGCTGCCGGAATGTCAGAAACGTATCGTCGAACGCCTTGCCGAGGGCATCCTCAACAAGCCGAGCGTCAGCGTGCAGATCAGTGAGTTTTCTCCGATCTTCGTATTGGGGGATGTGCGGACGGCAGGAGTCCAACCGTTTAAGCTGGGCATGACAGTTAAAGCGGCGGTCGCCGTCGCCGGCGGTTTTGGGATTGTCGCTCCTGCACAAAGCACCATCGTTACTGAGCTTCTCGCGAGCGAAGAGCGATTGCGCCAGCTCACGCTGGAAAAGGCTATTCTGACGATCCGCAAGACGCGTCTCGAGGCTCAGCGCGATGGCGCTGCGTTCCCTGCGGAACAAGCGAGCGGGCGCGACGAAGACAATCTGTCCGACATCGTGGCGCTCGAAAAGGAAACGTTCGACTCCCAGCTGGCAATCCAGCAATCGCAGATCGATCTGCTATGGGCGCAAAAGCCCCGCATCGAAAGCGAGATCGAAGCGTTAAACACGCAGCTGGCGGCCAAAAGGAAGCAGTTAGACCTCGTTCGGCAGAACGTCGAGCAATACAACCGCCTCACCAAGCAGGGGCTAGGCCTTTCCTCGACGGAGATGCAACTCAAGCTTACGGAAGCGAACTACGAGTCGGAGGTGGGGAACCTGTCGGCGCAAATCGCACGCTTGAAGATGGATCTCGGAGCGCTGGATATCCGCATTCAGGAAGCCGACGCGACCTTCAAGCGGCAAGTCCTCGCCGATCTTCGCGATGCCCGTGATCGGCTGAAGAACCTTGATGTGACTCTGCCTATGGCGCGCGAAATCCGTGACGCGAAATTGCGGCAGACCGGCAGTCTTACCGATATGAA
The DNA here is from genome assembly GCA_040756555.1 of Pseudomonadota bacterium. GTDB lineage: Bacteria > Pseudomonadota > Alphaproteobacteria > Rhizobiales > Xanthobacteraceae > Z2-YC6860. Next base: position 108,088 of record JBFLYS010000004.1, read on the forward strand.
TGTACCCCGGTCGATCACGGTTACGCGCACGCGGGGCGGCCAGCAGACCGTATTGGCGGCTGATGAGACGACACAGCTTGAACCGGGAGACATCGTAGAGATTCAACTGCGTATCGCACATGGAAAGCCTTTCGCGTCCGCGGTGGCGCCGCAGTTCGATTCAGGCTCGTTAAGGTCGCTCAAGCGCGACGCAGCTCTGCCCGAAGCGCCGCTGCGCTGAGCACCGGCCGTTACGGTCATGTCACAGCTGGGGCCATACATGCCTCGCTGTTTGTCCTGTGTTGCGCGTTCTGGAGGCGATTGTGGGCAGAGACTTTTCTTCCGCCGGCGGCGCTCTGGATCAGGCCGGAACGCGTTCGTGGAACGATCGTTACCTTCTGCTACTGCTCGGCGTGCTCGCCGGCTATGCGTTCATGGGTAAGGGTTTCGCCTATCTCGGCGCGCCGCCGGTTTACGTCGGCGAGATTGCGCTCCTGCTTGGAACGCTCGTTTTCTTCCGGATCGGGCAGATGTTTGCGTGCCTCACCACGCTCCCGAGCCTTGTTCTTGCAGTGATGATGGCTTGGACGCTGGTTCGAACCCTGCCGTTCGTTCGCGCGTACGGCATTGACGCGCTGCGCGACAGCACCATCGTCATGTACGGTGCATTCGCCTATATCGTGATCGCGCTACTCCTCGACGACGGGCGACGGCTCGACCAGCTTGTCCAGCGCTATGCCCGGTTTCTGATTTTTTTTGTACCGGCGATGCCGATTCTCTTCGGCGTATGTCAGTACATGAGGGACTCGATTCCAAACTTGCCGGGTACGGAAGTGCCAGTCCTTCTGCTCGGCGCCGGCGAAGTTCCTGTGCATCTCGCGGGTGCCGCGGTGTTTGCCATGGTCGGGTTCTACAGACCCACCGTGCTTTGGATCGTCTCGCTGATCGCAGCGGTGCTGATGGCGAGCGCATTGAATCGCGGTGGCATGCTTGCGTTCGTAGTCCCGGTGTCCCTCGCGGCCGTCCTGAGCGGAAAGACCCGCTCACTCATCAAGGTGGTCGTTGCCGGACTGATAATCTTCAGCGCTGCCTACGCCATCGAGAAGACCGTGACAGGAGGCCGGGGCGCGGAGGGAGAAATGCAACGTCAGCTCCAGCCAAGCCAGCTTGTCGAGAACGCCCAGAGCATTTTCGGCCATTCGGACGAGAAACTGGAAGGCTCCCGGCGCTGGCGCCTCGAATGGTGGGCGCTCATCATGGAGGATACGTTGTACGGCGGTCCGCATTTCTGGACCGGACGCGGCTTCGGACTCAATCTCGCGATCGAGGACGGCTTCGGCGGCGGGCGTGAAGCCAATCCGTTACGCAGCCCACACAATGCACATATGACACTCCTCGCGCGGGCGGGTGTGCCCGGCCTTGCGATCTGGATTCTGTTTCTCGTTTCTTGGCTGGGCACAATGTTGGGTGCATTCCTAGACGCGCGCCGGCGGCACCGGAAAACCTGGGCGGACCTGTTTTTGTTTGTCGGCTGCTATGCGATGGCCTCCATCATCAACGCGACTTTTGACGTGGCGCTCGAGGGACCGATGCAGGGTATCTGGTTCTGGTGCCTGATTGGCGTCGGAATCGGCGCGGTGATGATTTTCCGTTTCCAGCATCGGCAGCCGCTTGTGTGGGGAGCCGGACCTTGAAAGTGCTTATGAGTGCATTCTCATGTGGCCCCGGGCAAGGCTCCGAACCTGGCGTCGGGTGGAACATGGCCGTCGAAGTGGCCCGTCTGGGTCACGAAGTTGTCGTTCTCACGCAAACCGAGTTCGCGGCTGAGATCGGGCGGCAACTCGCGAGCGGAGCACTGCCGCCGGGCCTGCGCTTCGACATCTATATGCCGTCCTGGCTCGCGCGGATGCGCGATTTCGGCTTCCGCTGCCATCAGCCGGCCCTCACTTGGCATCTCACGAGCCTGCTTTGGCAGTTCTGCGTATTACTGCATGTCAGACGCCGATACCGTGATGCCGGTTTCAATCTCATTCATCACGTGACCTTTGCCAGCATACGCCACCCGACACTGCTGACATTCTTGAACGTGCCGACGGTACTCGGTCCGCTTGGCGGTGGCGACATTATCCCTCTTGCACTCCGCAGGAGCTTTCCGTGGAAATATTGGCTCGTGGAGTTGGTCCGCGACTTCCACAATTGGTCGCTACGCGCTGACCCGATGACACGCGCGGCCTTTCGTCATGCCCGGATCATTTTCTTGCGGACGGATGCGACGACCGCTGCGGTGCCGCCGCGGGATCGCAGCAAAGCGTGCATTTGCGTTGGTCTGGGTGTTGCAGATGTCGAGACGGCCGAACCTGTGCCGCGACGCTCGGAAGAGCCGCTGCGTCTCCTTTATGCCGGGGGTCTTCTCTATCTCAAGGGAATTCATCTTGGGTTGCGCGCCCTCGCGCATGCACGCGCTCAAGGCGCCGATGCCGTTTTAACGATCGTCGGCGACGGGCCCGCTCGGGCTGATCTCGAGCGATTGACGCTTCAGCTTGGCTTGAGCCCCTACGTCACCTTTCGTGGGCATGTCGCGCGCGATCGGTTGTTGCTAATGTATCGTGAGCATCACCTGATGCTGTTCCCCAGCCTGCGCGATGCCGGCGGCATGGTGGTGCTGGAGGCCTGGGGCCAGGGCTTGCCGGTCGTCTGTTTTGGTCTGGGGGGGCCGGGGCAGCTGGTGGATGAGACCTGCGGGCGCGTCGTTGCCGTGATGAACCGCAGCGAAGCTGAATGCGCCATGGCGCTTGGCGACGAGATCATCGCCCTCGCGGCGGACGACCAGATGCGGCTATCGCTCGGCTTGGCCGCGCTCGCCCGCCATCGGGATTTCTCGTGGCGACACATTGCTTCCCGTCTCTACGGTGAAATCGAGACACGCTTGCAGCGGCGTGCAACCGACGGGCTTGACGCAATGCACATCTCCGATTTGCAGCAAGGGGCGCGCATCCCAACCGTGGCCGATGCGGCTGGCCCCAGGGGGCGAGCATGAATAGCGCAGCCGGCCGCACGATCGTCACATGTGCCTTTGTACTCGGGCTGCTGCTCGCGATTCCGACGGCATTAGCGGAAGACAACCTTTCGCGCTGTCCGGCTGGCGCCATCGCCATTGCGCCGGGCCAGTCCATTCAAGGTGCCGTAGATGCGGCGGCACCGGGCGCGACGTTCTGCTTGAAAAGCGGGATACACCGTATGCAGCCAGCACGGCCCAGGCCCGGTCAGCGCTTCTATGGCGAGGAGGGAGCGGTGCTCAACGGTAGCCGCATTCTCGACGGCTTCAAGCGCGAGGAGAGCTATTGGGTCTTGGGCGGGCAAGCGGTACGCAGCCGCCGTCAGGGGTATTGCATGAAAGCCAGCCCGACCTGCAGCTTTCCCGAGACGCTGTTCATCGACAACGAGCCGCTCACCCGCGTGATGCACATGAACGAGCTCGCCCCTGGCCGCTTCTTTTGGGATCAGGCCGCTGAGAAAATCTACATTGCCGACGATCCCGGCAACCGCACAGTCGAACTCGCGCTCGCTGCGTTCGCGTTCGCAAGCAAGGCCTCGGATGTCGTGATCAGCGGTGTATTGCTCGAAAAGTTCGCGAGTGCCGCGCAACACGGTGCGATCGATGCGCAGGGTGGCGTTCACTGGATCATCGAGAATTGCGAGGTCCGTTGGAATAGCAGCGCGGGTATCTCTGTTGGAAAAAACACCGTCGTGCGCGACTGCTACATCCATCACAACGGTCAGATCGGCATTACCGGCGCCGGGAACAGCGTCCGGATCGAACGGAATCGGATTTCCGCGAACAATGTACGCGGCTTTTCGATGGGCTGGGAGGCTGGCGGAGCGAAAATCTCACTGGCCGACGGCGTGTTGTTCAGCGCCAACCATGTTCACGACAATCGTGGACCGGGTCTTTGGTGTGACGGCGACTGCCGCAACGTCGTCTATGAAAACAACGTGGTCGAGCGCAATGACGAAGCAGGCATCTACCACGAGATCTCCTTTGGCGCGGTCATTCGCCACAACATCCTGCGGCACAATGGGGCAGGCAGCGACGGCTGGTTCTGGGGCGACGACATCATTATCGCAGCGTCGGAAGGCGTCGTTGTCCATGACAACCAGTTGACGGTCAGCAAGGGCCGCTGCGCGATCATGCTCATCGATCAGGGACGCTACGAAAACGGCCAGCTCCACAAGACGCAGAGCAACAGCATTCATGACAACGATATCACCTTCGAAGGGGCGCCTTGCGCCGGCGGCGCATCCGACGTCTGGCCGGGTCACGAAAGTTTTTCGATGATAAGCGACGGTCATAACAGCTTCGATCGCAACGTCTATCGCGTTCCGCACACAGCGAGCGCTTACCGATTTGTCTGGGGGCACGACGAGGGGCTCGACTGGGACGCCCTGCGCCGAGCCGGCCTGGAACTCAACGGCCAGCTGATCCTGTACTGACCGGTTTGCCGTTCTTCCTTCTCCCTAAACGGAAGTGCAAAGGCGTGGCGGACCTACCACTTTCGGAGTGCTTCGAATGGCACACCGGTGATGCGGCGCACGCGTCTGAAAAGCAGGCTGGTCCTTTCGCTCTACTCCGAAGTCCCGCTTTCCAGATCGGGGACAGGACGTTTCAATTTGATGTTCGCACCCGTCATTGGGGTGATCCTCAAGCGACCGTTCGATTGTTTCTGCTTAATTGGGATTTCGCGCATGACACGGCATCTCAACCTCGGTTCCGACGAGGTCGGCTTGTTACGCGTATATTATCAAGGCATTGCGTACGACGTGTTGCGCATCCTTTGGCGTTACCGGGTCCTGATCATGCGCTTCGTCGCTTGCGGTCTCGCGATCGCCATCGTCGCGGTTATCGCGATCCCGCCGCGCTATACCAGCGAAGCGATCTTGCAGCTGAATTTCAGCCGCGATGAGCCGAACACCGCGACCAGAATGCAAAGAATAGCCTCCATGGAAGCGTCTGCCGTCGTCGAGGGCGTGGTTCGTATCCTGAGATCGCGCTCGCTCGCCGGCGCGGTTGTTTCGCGCCTTGGTCTCGCCGACGATCCGGAGTTCAGCGGACAGCCGTCCCGGCTGATGCGCGTCATCTGGTGGGTGCGAAGGATGTTTGGTCTTGGCGCGGTCATCCCGACAGCACACGATATCGCAACCGATCGATTGTCGAGCGCGCTGCAGGTCAACATTGTCCCGCGCTCTTACGTCATCTCGGTTACGATCAGCGCCAGCCAGCCGCAACGGGCCGCGCAACTCGCTAACGCAGTCGTCTTTGAGTATCTTCGCGGCCAACAGGTTCAGCAACTCGCCGACCTGCAACGAACCATCGAGCGCGATATCGCTGATATGTCGGCGCTCTACGGAAGCCTTCATCCGCGCGTGCTGGATGCCAATGAAAGGCTTCAGGAGTTGCAGAAGCGCATTATCGGCCTGCGTCGCGTGGACCGGCCCGTGACGACCGCGTTGGACGACATCGGCGAATTCCTCAACGCAGAGGCGGTCATGGTGCCTTCGGGGCCCAGCCTGCCGATCGTGTTCGTGTTCGTGCTCGCGCTGTCGCTTCTCGCGTGCGGCTGCTTGATCGGACTTATCGAGCTCGGTGCGCCTGTGGCCTACTGGGTCCGATTCGTTCAAGCTCCGGCGCAAGATGGCGCAGATGCATCGGTTGCGGCCGCGCACAGCCCCGGGAAGGACCACCCCGCTATGCGTCGGCTAGCCTGATCCTGATGCCGCGAGGGCGGAGCGCCCGCTACCTTGCGGCTCCGTTCAACCACCGACGCATCTCGAGAGATCGAGTTCGCTCGTCCTTTGTGACTAGCCGCACGAAGCGCCCAGGAAGCACGGTCCGTTGGTGCTACTCCGTCTTCTCATTTTCCATCGCGTGAGCGCTGAGCAAGACTTTGTGCATTGAAACAAAGGATGCGCAGCCATGCCGATGAAATCCGCGCTTGTTACTGGTGCCGGCGGCTTCATAGGCCATCATCTTGTGACTTATCTCGTAAGCCGCGGCTACGATGTGAGAGGCGTTGACATCAAGTCCCCGGAGTACGGAGCTTCCGCGGCGCACGAATTCATGATCGCTGATTTGCGCGACGAACAGAACTGCCTGCGTGCCACGCGCGGGATGGACGAGGTCTATCACCTCGCGGCCGACATGGGCGGCATCGGCTACATTACGAACTTTCACGCAGAGATCGCGACGAACAACACGCTCATCAACGTGCATATGCTGCGTGCAGCGCGCGAAAGTGCTGTGCAGCGTTTTCTGTTTTCGTCGTCCGCCTGCGTCTACCCTCAGCATCTTCAGGAGTCCGCGGACGTCACGCCGCTCTGCGAAGACGATGCGTGGCCGGCCGATCCGGAAGAAGGGTACGGGCTCGAAAAGCTCTACATGGAGAAGCTGTGTCAATACTTTATGGAGGACCACGGCCTGCAAACCCGCGTGGTCCGTTTCCACAATGTATACGGCCCCAAGGGCACCTTTAGCGGCGGTCGCGAGAAGGCGCCAGCCGCCATATGCCGCAAAGTCGCGCTGGCGCCGGACGGCGGCTCCATCGAAATCTGGGGCGACGGCCGGCAGACTCGGTCGTTCATGTACGTCGACGACTGTGTGACCGGAATCCACCGCATCATGCAGTCCGACCACCGCGAGCCGTTGAATCTGGGCACCGACGAACTGGTCAGCGTCGACGCGTTGGTCGACCTCGTTTGCGGGATTGCGCGCAAACCGCTGAAGAAACAACACGACTTGTCGAAGCCGCAGGGTGTTCGTGGGCGTAACAGCGACAACTCGCTGCTTCGCGAGGTGCTCGGCTGGGAGCCAGCGACGCCACTGCGCATCGGTCTTGTGCCGACCTATCAATGGATTCGCGAGCAGGTTGCTGCTGATGCGCTGCAAAGCGCTGCGACCGCGGCTGAGTAGCCGTGGGTCATTCCAGGGTTTCGGGATAGGCCTCTAAAGATCTTCCAAAGATCTTCGACGAGGTCGCACCTGTCCCAAAACTCAATTTGATGCCAGAGCGGAGTCGGTCATGGCCGATGCGGGCACTATCGTCCGGCGACGCGCAGCGGGTAAAATTCCTTCATCCGCGGCCCCGTGGCGCACATCCACGTTGCTTCGCGGGTGCCGTGCGCCCCTGATCTGCGTGTGTCTGATCGCGGCGGATGTCGCATCGGTTATGATAGCGACGGCCTGCGTGAGCGCGATCGGCGGTCACTGGTACGGACCGCACGGGCCTCCGTTCACAACGGCGCTGTTTTTTGTGACGTTGGCCTACGCGCTTGGCCTCTATGCCGTACCAGGCCCGAGCTTGCTGGCGCGATTTCGCCTTCGCACGATGGCATGCATTGGAGCGGTTGGACTCGATCTTCTGGTTTCGGCCCATGCCGGTGAGAAGCTCCCTGTCGTCTCTGCCATCTTCGAGATGATTATGCTCGTCATCGTTGGCCACTACGCCGAGACCGCGCTGCGCGCCGTGTTGATTCGGACCGGGGTGTGGGCGGTTACGGCTGCGATCGTCAATTGCGACGAGAAGGGACAGAAGATCGCCAAACTGCTGCTGGCGCATCCCGAGATCGGGATTTCGCCGATCGGGTATCTCGCAGATCAGAGGAGGCGCAAGGAACCGGTCACGGTGACGGCGGACCGGCGTCTGTTCGTCTTGGGAGCGCCCAGAACGCTCTGTGAGCTCAATGTCGCAATCGCCATATTCACCTCTCGCGACGAAATGGCGCGCGTCATCACAAGGGAGAAGCCGCACGCGACGTTCCCGCGCCTTCTTCTGATCGAAGACGCGACTGATCTCGGCGTGCCGGGACTGCGGCCCCGCATGCTGGGCGAGGCAGTCAGCTTTGAAATGTGTTGCGACCGGGGGCACGCGGGTCGCGAGGTGCTCAAGCGCGCGATCGACCTTTGTCTCGCCGTTCCGCTGGCGCTTATTTCCGTTCCGGTGATCGCGGCACTAGCCGCTGTCATCGCCTTGACCAGTCACGGAGCGTCCTTTTACCGGCAAGAACGCGTCGGCCGTCACGGCAAGCCGATCCAGGTCCTGAAGTTGCGGACAATGTATGCCGATGCGGAGAGCCGGCTTGAGGCATACCTCGCTCAGAATCCCGGTGCCCGAGCCGAATGGCAGCGCTTTTTCAAGCTCACGCACGATCCGCGTATCTTGCCCCTGGTCGGCAATTTCATCCGGCGCTGCAGCCTCGATGAGCTCCCGCAATTCTGGAATGTCATACGCGGCGATATGAGCTTGGTCGGTCCGCGACCGTTCCCAGCGTATCACGTGCATGCCTTCGACCCGGAGTTTCAAGCGCTCAGAGCAAGCATCAGGCCCGGCCTTACAGGGTTTTGGCAGATCTCCGTCCGCAGCAATGGCGACATCGACGTTCAGAAGGCCCAGGATTCCTTTTACATCAACAATTGGTCGCTCTGGCTGGACTTCTACATTCTCGTCCAGACGCTGCCTGCGGTGCTGCAGGGTGGCGGCGCCCGGTAAGGCGCTCTCCCACGCGGATCGTGAGAACACTGCTGACCATGGGCTTCATAGGGTGCCGAGCCCATCATCTCGCAAGAAGTGGAGGGGGCCGGCGTTTGGATCCCGCTCGCTATCGCCGCACCCGCAAAATAAACGGAGCTCCCGTCGTTGTCGAAGCATCGTGGCGGCGGACATTCGCGCCTTGACGACGAGTTTGAGAGCTCGAAGAGCCCGCTTGCTGTTCGGATATGGACGAGACCGGAATCAGGAGCCTTCAGTGACTGGCATATTGCGTCACGCCGCCGAAGAACGTGCGACGCTGCGGACGTGTCCGTTTCGCGGTGAATCGACGACCACCGGCGGTATCTTGTTCGGCACCAATGGCGTATCGGAAATAACGGTTTTGGACGCCTCCGACTGCGCGCAGCCCATGCCGGCCAGATTCGATAGGTTATCGATTCCCCAGATCGCCGCCTGCGTGCGGTTACAGACCCGGATTTTGCGCAGGATTGCTTTGACGTGCACCTTGACGGTGGTTTCAGAGATATCGAGCTGGCGACTGATCTGCTTGTTGGAGTCGCCGTGCACGAGCCGCTTCAGGATATCGACTTCGCGTGAAGAAAGCCGGCCGACGCGGTCTGTCGATCCGGAGGGATCGGAACCACCACCGGTATTACGCTCCGATTCATGTTGTGTGCACGTCAGCACGTCGTGCGCAACCGCTGCCGGCAAAATGATCTCCCCCTCGAGCACGAGGTCCAACGTTTGGATGAGGACACTTGCCGAAATGGAGCGTGGCAGGAACGCCGCAGCGCCGGCGCAAATTGCGCTTCTTACTAGTTTCGCCTCGCAATGATCTGCCAGCACCACGACTTTGGATCGCTTGGCCATCGGCTCGATCTTGACGGAAGTGGCTTCCGGATCGGTCATCGTTCCGCTGAGTATAAGAGTGACGACCTCCGGCAGTGGCTTGCCGGACGCGACGATCGCGTCCCATCCGCCCTTGGCGGCGATTGGTCTAAAACGTGCGCCGGCCAGGATGCCGAGCAATCCGGCTCTTGAGAGCTCGTCGTCCGCAACAATAAGCATGGGTACGATGTGCTTCATGACGCCACCACCCTATCGCTCTGGGGAACAAAACAGCTTCCATCGTGAGGCATGATGAACTGGGCTGCTACGTACCAAAAGTAATTACATGCCGCCGTGGCGAACACTACTGTACAGAGGGCGCGCGGCGTGCGCGCCAACTGTGATCTAAGATGCTGTGGCATATACTCTTGTATATTTTAGATACGTTTATTTCGCTTTAGGTGGGACGAACCTCCGACGGATCCAAACCTCTTCGCCCAAGCACACCGCGCAAGCGCGGCGTTGGTTGTCGGTCCCACGTCCCAATGGCTTACTTCTTTCGGGGCCTCCGGAGCCCAAAAGCGACAGGTAGAATTATGCCGCACAGGCCTACACTCCGCTGGGTCTCGGAACGCGCCTTTGCCGCTCTCAGTCTCGGCAAGGGAATTTTTCCCAGGTGCAGTTTCTGCGGGTGATTGAAGCCGTGCCCGGACCGCGCCTTCAGGATCGATGGTCCAATCAAATGATCAAAAGAATTCTTTCCGTCTCTTCGTGGGCGAGCTTGGCCTTGGTGGCCATTGCAACGCTTTCTCCGCTGACCTTACGTCCGCATATCTCTGCCGCTCACGTCGAGCACCTTGCCGCCTATGCGTTCATCGGCCTGCTGTTCGGCCTGGCTTATCCGCGCCAGATGTTTTTGTATTGCCTGGTTGTGTTGGGAACGGCGACGCTGCTCGAAACACTGCAGCTTCTAACGCCTGATCGTCACGGCCGGATTGAGGATCTGGCGTTCAAGCTCGCGGGCGCGATTATAGGGATCGTCGCCGGGAAAATTGCCGCGAGACAGATCGTCCTGTGGCGGTGTTGACGCTCGAACGAACGTATCGTGCAGAGCCGCCACAAGTCGAATCGGGAGGCGCTGCCGATACCTCGAACAATGCCGGAATGTCGAAGTGTATGAGGAATAGTTTCGAAATCCGAGCCCCTGTAGCCGCAAGAACAACAACAAACGGTTGCCGTTCCACGTGCCCCACGCATCCGCTTGCTGTGCGGCGCACAGCAGCTCGCTGACCTGCGAATCCGACAGGGTTTGATTTTCTTGGGTCAGTTCGTCCGTTTCATCGTCGCCACTCCGGTCGGAAACCCTGCATCAAATCGATTGGGACGGGGAACACGATCGTCGAGCTCCGCTCGCCCGCGATGTCGAAGAGAGTGGCAAGATAGCGTAGCTGCATCGCCTGAGGCACGGGTTCGAGAATGCGGGCGGCGTCGACCAGCTTTTGCGCTGCCTGCTGTTCACCTTCCGCATTGATGATCTTGGCGCGACGTGTTCTCTCGGCCTCCGCCTGCCGGGCGATTGCGCGGATCATGCTCTCGTTGAGGTCGATGCGCTTGATCTCGACGTTCGAGACCTTGATTCCCCAGGCTTCGGTCTGCTTGTCGAGCACGTCCTGGATATCGCTGTTAAGCCTGTCCCGCTCCGCGAGCATGGCGTCGAGATCATGCTTTCCAAGCACCCATCGCAGGGTGGTCTGCGCGAGCTGGCTCGTCGCGGCGAGATAATTGTTCACCTGAATAATCGCCCGCTCTGCGTCGATAACGCGGAAATAGATCACGGCGTTGACCTTGACCGACACGTTGTCGCGCGAAATGACGTCCTGCGGCGGCACCTCGTCGACGACAACCCGAAGATCAACCCGCACCATTTGCTGAACGAACGGCACGAGTAGGAAGAATCCCGGCCCCTTGGTGCCGGTATAGCGGCCCAGCGTGAACACGACGCCTCGCTCGTACTCGCGCAGGATACGCACCGATGCATAGAGGATGACGGCGACAAAAATTGCAATGATGGCAGTAGCGGAAGCGGCGAGCATGGCGTTTCTCCTTCTTATGACTTCTGACCAACAACCAGCTTCAGGCGGGTTCGACGATCAACACGAGTCCAGTGCGCGCGATGACCTTGACGCGGATTCCCGGCTGCAGGGGTCTCGCGGCGCGGGCCAGCCAGATCTCTCCCTTGAGGCGAACGCGCCCTTCGTCTCCTTGCCACGACACGGTCTCGCCCTCCGCGCCAGCCAGCACTTCGTCGCCGGTGACGACGGCGCGCCGCCGCGATCGAAGCAACATGGAGAGCAGGAATAAGAACAGGCCCGCTGTGGCGGCGGCTGCGCCCGCCAAGACTGCGGGAGAAGGCTCGAATGCCGGCTCGCCCGAAGGAAACATCATGATCGCGCCGATGAGGAAGGCGCCGATGCCACCGATGCCGATGGCTCCGAAGGCTCCGATATGAGCCTCCGCCACCATGAGGCTGATGCCGAGCAAAACGAGTGCGGCGCCGGCAAAATTGACCGGCAGCAGATTCAGTGCGTAAAGCGCGACCAGCAGGCTGATGGAGCCAACGAGGCCGGGAGCGACCGCGCCCGGATTGAGGAATTCAAAGATCAGTCCATAGACGCCAACCAGCATCAGAATGAAAGCGATATTCGGATTGGTGATGATCGCAAGAAGCATTGTCCGCCAGTCAGGCGCGACGACGCTTACCGCGAGTCCGCTGGTGGCGAGTTGCTGTTGCTTGCCGGCGACGAGCACCGTGCGGCCGTCGATCTTGCGCAACAGGTCAGGGACGTCATCTGCGATCACGTCGATGACGTGAAGCTTCAGCGCCTCGGACGCAGGGATGCTGACGGCGGTGCGTACTGCGTCCGTGGCCCAGTCGGCGTTGCGATTGTTAAGTTCGGCGAGACCGCGAATATAGGCGACGGCGTCGTTGACCACCTTGCGTGTTTCGGTGTCTGCCGGCTCGCCGGTATTTTTCCGTCCATCCTTTTCCTCGGATGGCTGATCCGGCTTCGTGTCCGGCAGGAAAGGACTTCCTCCCACGCGAATCGGCGTCGCGGCGCCGATATTGGTGCCAGATGCCATCGCGGCAATGGCGCTTGCATAAGCGATATAGGTACCCGCACTCGCCGCGCGGGCGCCGTTCGGTGCAACGTAGGCGGCGACCGCCACGGGTGCGGCGAGGATCGCGCTGACAATCTCGCGCATGGAGCCATCGAGGCCGCCGGGCGTATTCATGCGCAAGACAATGAGGCCGACGTCACTCGGTCTCGCTGCTTTGATCTCGCGAACGACATAGTCGGCGACGGCGGGGCCAATGGCGCCGTCGATGTCGAGAACGACGGCGCGTTCTGCCGCGCTGATGGCCGGCGGCATCGTCAAAGTGAGCAAAGCTGCAAGCCCGGCTCCAAAGAGGGGCCTGCCCCGCAGCTTACTGGGCCGGCGTACGGGATACTCGTCAGGAGCCGCGCACATAGGCTGCCTCCTTGCGGGCGAGCCGCCAAGCTTTCTATTTCAAGTGATCTCGGGTGCGTTCCGATCCTTCCGTAGCTTGCCCTCGGTCATCAAAATGTCGCGTTCGTGCAGATGACAGGAGTTTTTATAGTGTGATTTCAACAAGATAAGTGTTCGCGGGTTCATTCTGACCGGCGCGCCAAGCGCATCAAACTTTGAAGCAACGCGATTGCGCTGCCGTAGCTGCCGGGTGGTGCTTCTTCACTAGAGCCAGGGGCTTCTATTCTGCAGGCTGCAAGCTTTCGCCGGCGCTCGTGATCGTCTGCGTTCGCCGCGAGAACATCGCGATGAACACCGGGAACACGATTAGGACCAGGATCGGCGCCAGCAGGATGCCGCCGACCACCACCAGGGCCAGCGGACGCTGCACCTGCGAGCCGATCGCGGTCGAGAGCGCGGCCGGCAGCAAGCCGACGCAGGCCGCGATGCAGGTCATCATCACCGGTCGAAACCGGATTTGACACGCTTCCAGGATCGCTGATGCGCGCTCGGTCCCGTGTTCTATCAGTTGATTGTAGTAGGAGAGCAGAATGATCCCCTCCATGACCGAAATGCCGAACAGGGCAATGAAGCCGATGGCTGCGGAAACGCTGAATGGGGTGCCGGTCACGAACAGCGCAATGATGCCGCCGACCATCGCCATCGGAATGACGCTGAGGCTGAGCAGCGTGTCGACCAGCGACGAGAAATTGACGTAGAGCAGAATGCCGATCAGCAGGATCGTCACCGGTACGATGACTTGCAGCCGTCCGATCGCATCCTGCAAATTGCCGAACTCGCCGACCCACTCCAGACGGTAGCCCGCAGGCAAATTGACCTCTTCGGCAACCCGGCGCTGGGCCTCCAGCACGGTGCTGCCGAGGTCGCGTCCCCGCACGCTGAACTTGATCGGGATGTAACGCTGCTGCTGCTCGCGGTAGATGAATGAGGCACCAGACACGAGACTGACCTTGGCAACCTCGCTCAGTGGAATCTGCGTGATCGTATTGGTCGTCGGATTCTGCACGCCGATCCGGAGCGTGTTGATCGCCTCGATATCCTGCCGGAACTGCGGAGCCAGACGCACCACGATCGGGAAGTGGCGGTCGCTGCCGTCTTCGTAGAGATCGCCGGCCGCCTGACCGCCGATGGCGGTTTGAATCGCCGCATTGATGTCGCCGGGAGCGAGGCCGTAACGGCCGGCGGCAAAACGGTCGATGTCGATGCGGACGGTCGGCTGGCCGACCGAATTGAAGACCGCAAGATCGGTGACGCCCGGTATCGTCGACATCACGCTCTTGATCTTCGCCGCGGTCTGCGTGAGCAACGCAAGGTCATTGCCGAACAGCTTGATCGAATTCTCGCCTTTAACGCCGGAGACAGCCTCCTGCACGTTGTCCTGGATGTATTGCGAGAAGTTGAATTCGACGCCGGGGAACGCTTCCTCGAGCTTTTCGGAGATTTCCTTGGTGAGAGCCTCCTTGTTCACGCCCGGTCGCCAGTCTTTTTTCGGGCGCAGCGGCGCAAAGAACTCCGCGTTGAAGAATCCCGTCGCATCGGTACCATCGTCAGGCCGTCCGTGCTGGGAAACCACCGTTTCCATCTCGGGGAAACTGCGGATGATGCCGCGGATGCGATTGACGGTGTCGTTGCCGGATTCCAATGAAATCGAATGAGGAAGCGTCGCCCGAATCCACAGATTGCCTTCCTCCAGATGCGGCAGAAATTCCAACCCGAGCATCCGGCCCGTGAGCGCCGCGACCACCAACAGCACACCGGCGAAAACCAGCGTCTTCACCTTGTTCGCCAGCGCCCGTCCAAGGACCGGCGAATAAATCTGACGCAGACGCCGGACGATCCAGGTTTCGGTCTCGCGTACATGTTCGGGCAACAGGATCGAACTCAGCGCAGGGGTCACCGTGAAAGTCGCCAGCAATCCTCCGGCGAGCGCGTAGGCATAGGTCTTGGCCATCGGGCCGAAGATGTGTCCTTCGACGCCGCTCAGGGTGAACAGCGGCAGGAAGCCGACGATGATGATGGCGGCCGAGAAGAAGATCGCGCGGTTGACCTCGGTGGCGGACCGGTAGACCGTCGCAAGCTTGCCCGTAAAGCCGTTGGACTTCTGCTCGGCATACGAACCGTTACGATGACCGTTTGAGGCCTCGGCGAGATGGCGGAAAATGTTTTCCACCATGATGACGGTTGCGTCGACAATCAAGCCAAAGTCGATGGCGCCGACCGAAAGCAAGTTGGCGGACTCGCCGCGAAGCACGAGAATGCCGATGGCGAAAAACAGCGCAAAGGGAATGGTTGCCGAGACGATAATCGCGCTTCGCAGATCGCCCAGGAACATCCACTGCACAAAGAAGACCAGGATCACGCCGAATATGAGATTGAACAGCACCGTGTGAGTGGTCGCATTGATCAGATCGCTGCGGTCGTAGATGCGTTCGATGTGCACGCCGGGCGGAAGGATTCCGGATGTGTTGATCTTCTCGACCTCGTCCTTCACGCGGTTGATGGTCGGCAGGCTTTGCTGCCCACGACGCATCAGCACGATGCCCTGAACGATGTCGCTTTCGCCGTCCCGGCCGGCGATGCCAAGCCGCGGTTTGTAGCCGACGCTCACGTCCGCGATGTCTCTGATCCTGGTCGGGGTGCCGCCGGTCTGGGTCAGCATGGTGTTGCGGATATCGTCGATCGACCGGATCAGGCCGACGCCGCGGACCACGGCCGATTGCTGGCCGATGTTGACGGTGTTGCCGCCGACGTTGATGTTGCTGTTGTTGAGCGCCTGCAACACCTGCGGCAGCGTGAGCCCGTAAGCCACCAACTTGTTGAGATCGATCTGCACCTCGAAAGTCTTGGTGAGTCCGCCCCAGCCGGTGACATCGATCACCCCCGGCACGGCGCGGAAGCGTCGCGCCACCACCCAATCCTGAAGCGTCTTGAGATCCATGACGCTGTACCCGGGCGGCCCGACGATCTGATACCGGTAGATTTCGCCGATCGGACTCCAGGGCGAGATTGACGGCTGCGCTCCATTCGACAGGGCTGGCAGTTGGCTCAGCCGGTTCAGCACTTTCTGTTCGGCCTCTTCGTACTTGAGGTCGTAGGTGAATTGCAGTTTCACATCCGACAAGCCGAACAGTGAGATACTGCGCATCACCGAAAGGAAGGGTGAGGTGGCGACGCCGACCTCAATCGGAATGGTGATGTAACGCTCGATCTCTTCCGCGGACTGGCCAGGATTTTGGGTCACGATATCGACCAGCGGCGGAACCGGGTCCGGATAGGCTTCGATGTTCAACTGCGTGAAAGCGATAAAACCCGCGATCATCAACATGCCGAAGAGCGCGACCACGAGCGTTCGCAGTTGCAATGAGTAGGCGATGATTGCGTTCATAGTTGCCTTCGTTGGTGTGAAAACACCATATCCAAGACAGTCGAAGCGAACTCAGCGGGCATCGGCGATCCGGTCGATGAAGAGGCTGCCGCCGCTGATGACCTTTTCACCCACGGCGAGCCCTTGAACGACCTGTGTCATCGTGCCGTCGGTCAATCCCGTAACGATCGGCCGCGCCTCGATGCGATTGTCGTCGCGCACAACCCACGCCCGGACTTTCTCTCCTTCCCGCACCAGGGCATTGGAGGGAATGGCCGGCATCGAACCGCTCGCGCTGATGACAATGCTCGCGCTCGCGAACATCTCCGGCTTCAGCAGCAGATCGGAATTGTCGACGGTCGCGCGAATGAGAAGGCGGCGGCTGTTGGGATCGAGCGTCGCCGCGACGTAGTCGACGGTCGCGGCAAACGTGCGGTCCTTGTAGGACAGCACCGTGAAGCGGATGGACTGGCCGACACGAATCTTCGTGGCGTCCGTTTCATGCACAAAAGCCGTCAGCCACACCGTGCGGAGGTCGCCGATCACGAAAACAGGATCGCTCGAGCCTGGTCCGATATACTGCCCTGGCCCGACCTTGCGGAGCACGACGGTGCCGCCGATCGGTGCGTAGATCGGCGTCGCCGGGTTGATCGTTCCCCTATCGTGGAAAGTGGTGATTTCCTGATCGGTCTTGCCGAGGATGCGAAGCCGGTTGCGAACCGCTTCGAGCGCCACTTCACCCGACCGAACATCGTTCTCGGCGGTGTCGAGCGCGGCGCGAGCGTTTTGGACTTCCTTGAGGGGAACGGCCTTGCCTTCGTAGAGATCGCGCTGCCGCTTGTCGTTGATCTGCGAAAGATTGAGTTGGGAGCGCGCCTTGTTGAGGGTCGTCGCAGCGGCGATGAAATCGTTTTGCGCCTGCACCATGTCGGTGGCTTCGACGGTGAACAGCTCTTGTCCGCGCTCGACCACCTCGCCAGGAATCGCAAAGAGCTTCGTCACGCGCCCGGCGTAAGGCGAGAAGATCGGCGTTGCGCGGTCTTCGTCGATGGCGATCTTGCCCTCGGTCAGATGCTTGGATTCCAAGGCATGGAGCGTAACCGGGGCGACCGACAGGTTGGCCCATTCCCGTTCGCTCGGACGGTAGAGCTCAGTGCGGCGTTTGGCCCGGCTGGAAAAATCGGAATCACGCGCGCCCGGTGCTGCCGAACCTTCCAGGTACCATGCCAGCATAAACGCGCAGGACAGCGCTCCAGCCAGGCCGATCGCGGAGACACCGATGAGTGTCTGCCGTGCTCCATACCGGGCGCGAACGGATGCCAGCAGGCGTACCCCATTTTGCACAAACGGAAAGTTCACGGCCGCACCAAATGCACTGATAGGGGTTGCCACCGCGCGTGCTGAAGGAACGTCAGATGAGCGTGGGCAAATGCCTCTGCTTCTGGTGTCGAACCGATCAGCAGCGTGTCGCTGTTCGGTTCTCCATCCATAACCACCACCTCGCACGCAATTTGATGAAGCGGCCCGGCCGCGCGGACTGCGTTAATGATTTTGCGGGCGTGCCAACGCCCTGTCAGAAAGCCCTTGGTCAGTTTGGCGACTATGATCTCTTCACCGGGACGGACGGTGATTGATGTCGTCCAGATCGTTGAGTCCATGGCGCGGCAAATCGTGCTGACGCGCGAGGGCGTTGGTCGCGCCTATTTCCCGGCGGTTTTAGGCTCGCTCCCTTACAGCAGCCTTACGCAACGGTCAGGATTCTCCTGACATGAGGCGTTAGCGGAGCAGCCGCAACTTTGCTTTTCTTGACCGGGAAATAGCCTGTATGTACTCGAAAACTCAGGCGTAATCCGCGATCCTGGACTTTACCGCCATGCGGCTTTTGATTGTAGAAGACAACGAAGAACTCGCGGGGCTGATCGCCAAGGGCTTGCGAGACAGAGGATACGAAGCGGACATTCTGGGGACCGCAGTGGATGCAAGCGCAGCTCTGGCAACCACACGATACGCCGCCGCGATCCTCGACATCGGTTTGCCGGACGGAGATGGTATCGCGATCCTGCGCGAGCTTCGGCAGCGCAAAGATTCGCTTCCCGTATTGATCCTCACAGCGCGCAGCGGCGTACAGGACCGTGTCGGCGGCTTGCGGAGCGGCGCTGACGACTATCTCGTAAAGCCGTTTGAATTTGAGGAGTTGGTTGCGCGGCTCGAAGCGATCCTGCGGCGTCCCGGCCCGTTGCTGGGACATGCGCTGCATGTCGCTAACCTCTCGTTCGATACCGAATCCCGCCAAGCCTTCATCGACAATAAGCCGCAAATTCTGTCGTCGAGAGAGATCGAAGTTCTTGAGCTCCTTATGCGGCGCAAGGGCCGCGTGATTCCCAAGAAGCAGGTCGAAGATCATATTTTCGGTCTGGCCGGAGAGGTCGCGTCCAATGCCATCGAAGTCTATATCCATCGGCTTCGTAAGAATCTGTCGGATCACGGCGCGAAAGTGAAGATCACAACCGTCCGTGGCGTCGGATATCTTATCGCTGAGGACGCATAGCGTGATCCGCTTCAAATCCATCATGTCCCGGATCATGTTCCTGCATGTGATCGCGCTGGTGATCACGGCGGTGCTCTTGCCCTTGCTGCTGTACGCATTGGTGAGCTCGACGGCGACCGATCTTCATCGCCAGACCATGCGGGATCACGCCGAGAGCATCGCCCGGTACTTGCGCACGTCGCCCGACGGACGCTGGTCGCTGGATCTGCCGCCCGGACTACGCGACCAGTTTTCAGAGGTCTATGGCCGTTATTCCTATGCGATCCTCGACGGTGAGGGACGTGTCCTGTTCTCGTCGCGCAAGGATCAGGCGGCGGTGTTTCCGTCGGATGCGCGCATGCCCGGTGTCGAGTTTCTCGAAATGCGCAGCGGATCGCGTTTCATCTCCGGTGTGAGCCTGCGCAGCGATATCGACGGCCGAGGCGTTTGGATTCAGGTGGCCGAGGATTTTGCGCATCGCGACGTGGTGATCGACGATATCGTCGCGGATTTTTTCCAACGGGTCGGCTGGATCACGCTGCCGATTCTGCTGTTGCTGCTGGCGACCGACATCATCATCTTCCGCCGTGCGCTGCGTCCTCTCATGCAGGCGTCCGAGCGGGCGCAGAACATCGGCCCCGCACGCACCGATTTGCGGCTTCCGGTCGATCGTATTCCTCAGGAAATCGTCCCGCTCGTTCACGCGGTCAACCAAGCCCTTGACCGGCTCGATCATGGGTTCCGCGTCCAACGCGAATTCACCGCCGACGCAGCGCATGAATTGCGCACGCCGCTCACCGTGTTGCGCACCCGACTCGATACGCTGGAGGACCAGCGGATCGCCCGTGCCTTGCAGACAGACGTCGAAGGCATGGTCCACATCGTCAATCAGTTGCTGGACATCGCCGAGCTGGAAACCTTCGTGGTCGATCCGCAGGAGAAAGCGGATTTGCACAAAGTGTGTGCGGAGGTCGCGGAATTCATCGCACCCTTGGCGCTGGCGCAGGGAAAGAACATTGCGCTTCTGGGCGCGGAGACTCCGGTTTGGATCAAAGGCAACGAGGAGATGTTACGCCGGGCTGTCCGCAATCTGGTCGAGAACGCGATCCGGTACACGCCTCAAGGCACAACGGTCGAGATCGTCGTCGGCGACGGCGGCACTTTGGACGTGCTCGATCAGGGGCCCGGCATTGCCGAGACGGACCGCGAACTGATTTTCCGGCGGTTTTGGCGTGGAGACCGGCGGCGCAGTGGAAGCGCCGGGCTGGGGTTGTCCATTGTGCGGCAAATCGTGGAAAGCCATTCAGGAACGATTGCCATCACGACCAGGCCAAATGGTGGTGCGCATTTTTCGCTGAGGTTTAATCGCTGCGACCAGTGATGATATGCGGGGCGAAACTTCCGCGTGTTGCGACGCCCGCGAGCCGCTGCGCTGATGCTCTCGGTAGGCCAAAGCATCTCCGCGCACCGGAGCGCACCCATTCCCGGACCGCTCAATTCCCGAACGGCTTGTCCTTGGCGAGGCGCGCCTGCGCTTCCTTCGCGACATTTAGGTCGAAGAGCTGCTCGCGCGACACCTTCTTCTCGACGTACTGGAAATACTGGCCGCTCCAGAAGTCCTGCATCTGCATGACGGAGTCGACCAGCGGCGCGCCGTCTTCCGCGATGTAGGACCAATTCGGCGCGATCGCCTTCACGAGCTCCGGCTTGTTCAGCGCGGTGTTCTTGGCGAGCAGTTCGACCACGTCCATGTGTTTGTCGGGCGCCTGCGCGGCCGCGTTGAACTCCTTCGCCGCGTGCAGATAGGCCATCGCGAAACGCACGACCACGTCGCGGTTCTTGTCGAGGAAGTCCTTGCGAACGACGAACATACCGATGGCGGCGTCCGGCACCATCTCGTCGCCGGTCGCGACGATCGGACCCCACTTGTTCTGCTGCGCGAAGACGCCAAACTGCCAGGCGAGGTCGGTCGCATCCACCTGTCCGCTGCCGAGCATCTTCATCAGATCGGGCTGCGAGACGTTGACGACCCATTGCACGTCTTTCGCCGGATTGACGCCGGCTTTCACCAGCGCCTGCGCCATATTGTACTGGTTGATGCTGCCGAGCGCGCCGACGCCGATTTTTTTGCCCTTCAGCTTGGCGAAGTCGGCCATCGACTTCACGCCCTGATCGGCCATCGCCTGCGTGACGTTCACGAGCGTGTAGGCAAAACCCTTCTTGTTGTGGCCGCGGTCAAGGATGGCGATCAGAGGCGCGCCCTTGGCTACGCTGTTGAACAGGCTGGCGTTGGGCGTCATGAAGGTCATGTCGAGCTCGCCCGCGATCATCGACGGAACTGCCATCGCGCCGTCGATGAAGGGTTTGGTGTCGATTTCGATACCGAGCTTCTGGAAGTAGCCCTTGTCGCGCGCGATGTAGAACGCGCCGCCGGTGATGAACGGGCCTTCGCCGACGCGGATCTTGTCGGCGGCATTCGCTTGAGAGGTGAAGGCCGAGGCGACCAGCGCAAGTGCGGCCGTCAACTTGATAAACCTGTTCATCCTGCTTCTCCTTGTCTCAATGATTGGTCTCAATGATTATCTTGCACGGCCCACGGCGCGACTTTGCGGTCGAACCATTGTTGCAGCTTGATGATCACGCCGCCCATGATCGCGAGCACCACAAGGCTGGCGAAGACCTTCTCCGTCTCCATCACCTGACCGGAGTTGATGAGCAGATAGCCCATGCCGCTCTGGCTTGAGCCGCCGATCATCTCCGCCGCGACAATCAGGATGATGGTGACGCCCATTCCGAGCTGGAGGCCTGACAGGATGTGCGGCAGCGCCGCCGGGATCACGACATTGAATTGAATCTGGCGCATGTTGGCGCCGAGGTCCTGCGCCGCCTTGATCAATCCGCGGTCGGCCTGACGGATACCCGAATAGGTGCTGATCACGATCGGGAAGAACGCCGTGATCGCGCTGATGACGATGCGATAGGCCTCGCCGGTGCCGAGCCAGATGATCAGCAGCGGGATCAGCGAAATCTTCGGCAGCGGATAGAGCGCGGCGATCCAGAGGTCGGCGATGCGCGAGACGATCCGCGACATGCCCATCAGCATGCCGAGCGCGATGCCCGTCACAGCCGCGACCAAAAATCCCGCAAAGATGCGGAGTAGGGTAACGCCAAGATGATATTCCATCGAGCCGTCCGCGATCATTCGCCAGAGATAAACAGCGATGGAAGAGGGGGCCGGAAGAAAGATCGGCGCGATGCCGCGCCACCGGACCACGACCTCCCAGACAATCAGGAACATGACGACGCTGAGCCACGGCAGCACCGTTTCGGCGACCTTGTATGCGCGAGAGCGTTTCATCAGTGTGCCGCCGCCATTTGAGCCTGCTGCTCCATCGCCGCGGTGACCTCTTCGCGGATGAGATGGAACGCGCGATCGAACAGCGCGCCGAACTCCTTCGTGTTGACCAGTTCGAACGATCGGGGGCGCGGCAGATCGATCGGGATCACCTCCTTGATGCGGCCGGGACGCGCGGTCATCACGATCACTTCGTCGCCCAGCAGGATCGCTTCTTCGATCGAGTGCGTAACGAACAGCACGGTCTTCTTCGTTTCGTCGAAGATGCGGAGCAGTTCCTCCTGCATCACGATCTTGGTCTGCGCGTCGAGCGCGGCGAAGGGCTCGTCCATCAGCAGGATCGGCCGCTCCATGATCAGCGCGCGCGCGAGCGCAACGCGCTGCCGCATGCCGCCGGAAAGTTGGCCGGGCCGGTGGCGCTCGAAGCCGCGCAATCCGACGGAGGCAATCAGCGCCTCCGCACGCTTGTAGCGCTCGGCCTTACCCACGCCGCGCATCTCAAGTCCGAAGGCGACATTGTCGATGACGGAGCGCCAGGGAAAGAGATTGAGGTGCTGCCAGACCATGACGGAGTCGGCGCCGAGCGGCCGCGCGGTGTCGCCGCGGCCGGAGTCCTGAATTTTGACGGTGCCGTGGGTCGCTTCCTCCAGCCCGCCGACGATCTGGGCCAGTGTGCTCTTGCCGCAGCCGCTCGGCCCGAGCAGGCAACTGAACCGACCGGAGCGAAACCGATGCGAGAAGTCCTTCAGGGCCACAACCTGGGTGCTTTCATCGCCCCAGATCTGCGTCACGTTCTCGACGACAACATCCATCCCAATAAGCCTTGTTTCGGCAGGCTGTTGCTGCAATTCCCAAGCCAGCATTCAAGCCAGCGCGCCGACGGAGCTCTAGGTGCGCCAACCGGCGTTGAGCTTAGCGGTTAGTCCGGCCTGATCCGCGATCATGCTGCCGATTTTTTGAGCTTCGGCAATCACTGATCCGGGGTCGGCCAGATTGCTGAAGCGGCCGTCGCGATAGACGGTCTTGCCATTCACCAGCACGGCCCGGACGTCGCTGCCTTTGCCGGCGGTCACGAAACTGGTCAGCGGGCGGTGCAGGACGCCGACATACGGCTTGTTGAGGTCGAACACGGCGATATCGGCGCGCTTGCCGGCTTCCAGCGAGCCGATCTCCGAATCGAGGCCGAGGGCCTTCGCGGCATTGATGGTCGCCATTTCAAGCGTTGTTTCAACCGGCATGCGCGTGGGATCGAGATGCCGCACGTGCTGCATCAGCGTGCAGACCTTCATCTGCTCCACCATGTCGACCGAGTAGTCGACCATCGGGCCGTCGGTGCCGAGCGCGACATTGACGCCGGCCCGGTGCGCGTTGGCGAAGGGCGAGATGCCGCCGCCGCGGATCGACTCGCTCGTCGGCGTATAGACGAAACTGCATCCGACCCGCGCCATCTGCTCGATGTCGAGCTCGGTGACGTGGATGCCGTGGATCAGCACCCATTGCGGATCGAGAATGCCGAGCTGCATGAGATAGCGGACGTCGGTGCGGCCGGTTTCGCGCAGATACTTCAGGAAGCCGTTTTCCAGCGAGAACGTCCCGCCCGCGATGTGCGCGGTGATCTTGAGGCCGTGCTTGCGCGCGAATTCGTAACCGCGGCAGATCAGTTCCTCGGTGCTCATGCCGGCGGCGACCCAATGCGCGTTCGACTCAATGGCGATACCGAAGCGCACGAGGCCATCATGCTCGCCGTTCCACCGTTTCACTTCGGATTCGAAATCGGCGAGCGCCTCGTCGAGACTGAGCTGATGGCGCGGGTTGCCTGGCGTCTTGCAGCGCAGTTCCTTGGCGAAGACCTGACGGATGCCGACCTCGGCCTGCGGTTCGATCGTGGCCTTGACCGTTTCGGCGGTCGTTGTCGTGACGGAGTGATTGAATGAGCAGGTGGTGCCGGTGGCCAGCATCTCCATCGCCGCGAGATAGCTCGACACGCGCATCGCTTCGGCGTCCATCTTCAGCGACAACGGCAGCAGAATGCCGGTGACCCAATCTTCCAGCAAAAGGCCGTCGGCGACGCCCTTGAACAGGGTGTACCAGTGGTGCTGGTGCATGTTGATCAGGCCGGGTGTCACGATCGCGCCCGAGGCGTCGATCACGGTGTCGAAGCCGCCGGTGTCCGGCGTGGCTGATGACGGGCCGACGGCGGATATCTTCGCCCCATCGATGGCGACATAGCCGCTGTCATAAATGCGCCGGGCGCCATCGACCGTGACGACGTATCCGTTCTTGATCAAAGTGCGATTCATGACGCGTCTTCCAATGGACACCGAAGGATTGGCCCTCAGTATCCCCGCTTTCGTTCATGCGGGATAGACGCGCACCGGCGTGGGGCACTGCCAAATATCGATAGCTGGCTGACGTGGCTCCAGCACGCCACACGGACGTTCGATTGACGTAGGACTGTTTTTCTACGGGCGGGTTGCTACGCCGTCTTCGCCGCCGGCAGCCACGCATAGGTCAGCCACGCCACGCCGTGGATGATGAGATCGACGCCGAGCATGAAGCCCAGGACCCAGAGGCCGGTCGCGGGGAATCCGCTCAGAACGACAAGGCCGGCCAGCATTCCGAACACGCCGGACACAACCATGATCCAGCCGGAATTCTTCCAGTGGCCGATGCCGACGATAATGCGCACGGCTCCGGACACCAGGAACAGAAGCCCGAGGACATAGGTCAGGATCAGGGCGCCGGCGACAGGCTGCCGCACGAGCACGATGCCCAAAGCGACGTACAGGGCGCCGAGGAGGATCTGCCAGAGGAATCCGCCCCATCCTTTCGTCCAGAACGCGTGGACGATCTCGAACGCGCCGGCCACGATCGCCGCAATGCCGATGACGATCGCGCTGATCACGGTGACGAGCACGACGTCGCCGAGAACGAAAAAACCCGCGAGAATGAAGACGATGCCAAGCAAAACGCAGACCCAGAAGGGCGGTGCCGTCAGGTTTCCGACTGGCAAGCGTGAGCTTTCGGTGGCGGTCATGGTGCTCTCCTCAAATTTCGACAGAGTGCTTCGCGTACCAAACTCACTTCACGTCTTCTTGGGTGGCGGGTCGGCCGGCAATTCTCCCGGCCGGTAGCCCGGAAGCTGGCTGGCCGGAATGATCGATATCAGCGCCAGGCCCGCCATGATCAGCAGGCCGATCTTCAACGCGCGCAGACGCGCCTCGGTGTTGACGCGAACTGCCTCCGTCACCTGGGCTGGCGTTGCGGTGGTGTTGGAGAGAACGGTTTGCAGCCGGTCGTTGCTGATGAAGTTGATGCTGTCGAGATCGACCTGCGCCTGAAGCTCGGGCGTGAGTTTGGGGCTCGCGGCGATGTTGCTCAGTGCGATCGCGCTTAGAAGCCCAACCAAGAGCGCACCCGCGACCGCCGTTCCGACGGCAGCAGCGAGGTTGTTGGTGGTGCCGCGCAGCGATCCGACATCGCCCGCGAGCTCTTTAGGCGAGGCGGTGACCAGCACATTGAACAACAGCGTGACGAGCGAGCCCTGTCCGATGCCGAACAGAATGAGGCCGAACAGCACCGGCACCTCGCTCCAGTCGTTGCGCACGACGAAGGCGAGCCACAGCAGCGCGACCGTGCACAGGATGAAGCCATAGCGGCCGATCTGCCGCGGCGTCAGCTTCTCGTAGAAACGGACGATCAGCATGGCGGCGAAGAACACGGTGAGGTTGAACGGCATCATCGCGACCGCGGTCGCGATCGGGCTGCGGCCCTGCACGATCTGGATGTAGAGCGGGACCGAGAAGTTGAGCGCCGCTTCCAGTGCGACGACAGAGAACATCGCGAAGACGGCGGCGCGTTCTTCCGGGGAATCGATCACCTGAAGCGCGAGAAGGGGAGTCTTTCCGGCTTCCTGGCGCTTGTGCGTCCACATCAAGAAGCCCTGACCGATTACGACGCCTGCCACGATCAGGACCGGAGCAGGGGACAGGCCGAGCAAGCTGAATGGCGCGTTCGGCGTGGCCAGGAAGAGCCCCCATCCGTTCAGATTGTTGAAGCCGAAGCTGATGCAGATGATGGCGGCTGCGGCGAGCACAACGCCGACGCCGTCGATGGTGACATCGGAGCGTCCCTCATCAGGCCTGAGACGGAAGCTCAAAAGAAAGACGATGGCGGACACTGCGATCAGAATTCCGAACACCGGCCGCCAGCCGATGTAGGTGCCGAGGATGCCGCCGATGATGAAGGCCAATACGCCGGCGCCAGCGCGCGCGGAGCCGAGCGCACCCAATGCTGTCGCCTGCTGGCGGCCTTTGTAGTTTTCGGCAATCAGCGCCACGAGCGCCGGTACGATCACCGCGCCGGCCGCGCCGCATAGCGCCTGAGCCATGATCATCATGGCCGCGTTGGGGCTCAACGTCATCAGGATTTGTGAGATGCAGAACAGGACGACGGCGGCCCGGAACACGCGCAGCGCGCCATAGCGCTGACAGAGTTTCGCGCCGAGCATCACAAAGCCGGCGACCAGCATTGAATAGGCCACGATGCCGGTCGCGACCGTCGTGGGCGGAACGCCGAAGCTCTTGACCATCCCGCCGAGTGCGACCGGCAGAGACGCCACGTTGAACGACATGATCATTTGGCCGAGCGCGATCGCGATCATCGGCACCCAGGACGCATGCTGTTCGGTATGCTCGTGCGAGATCGGGATGGCTTGTACGGACATCGTTAGACTCCACTGGTGGCCGACCGGCAGAAACGCATCACGTCAAACGCGCTACCTCATGGTTCGGCATTCGATACGAGCAAATCCATTCCCAGGCGTTGGGAGAGAAATTTCGCGGCGAGCTGTCCCTTGACGCTGTTGCCGGCGGCATCGAGCGGCGGCGCGAACGTCCCGAAGCCGCCCTTGCCCGGAGAGACCGCGAGAATGCCGCCGCCGATCCCACTTTTGCCCGGCAGGCCGATGTCGTAGAGCCAGTCGCCCGATGTCTCGTACATTCCCGCGGTGATCATGACGGCGAGTGCGTAGTGGCAGACCGAGGTGTCGACCACGCGCTCCTTCGTGATGGGATTCACGCCGCCGTCAGCGAGGGTCGCAGCCATCACCGCAAGATCGTGCGCGCTGACATTCAGCGAGCATTGCCGGGTGTAGAGGTCAGTCGCCTCGCGGGCGTCGCAGTAGATGCGGTCGTAGCTTTGAAGCAGACGCGCGATGCTGCGGTTGCGGAAGTTGGTGTCCGAGGCCGATTTATAGACCTCCTCGTTCAACGGCAGTTTTCGGCCCGCGAAGCGCGACAGCCCTTCATGGATGAATTTCCATTTCTCGTCCTTGCTCGCGCCCGGAACGAGGCTGGTCGTTGCGATTGCGCCGGCATTCACCATCGGGTTTGTGCGGCCTGACGGATCGCGCTCGATCGCGGCGAGCGAATTGAATGCGAGACCCGTGGCGTTGGCACCGAGCTTGTCGCGCGCCTCCTCCGGGCCGATCGTCTCGCACACCAGCGCGAACAGAAACGGTTTCGACACGCTCATGATCGAGAATTCGTAATCGACGTCACCGGCTTCATAGACGCTCCCGCTGCTGCCGACGATACACACACCGAACAGATCGCTCGGCACGCGTGCGAGCGCGGGATAGACCTGCGAGTTTTTTCCCTCGGTGTTTGATTTGAAGCGCGTGTGCGCGTCGGAGACCAGCTTCTGCACCTGGGCAGGCTCAGGCAGATGCCCGGTCGAGATGTAGGGCCACTCGGCGCGTTCGGCGGTCGAGGTCGGTGAGAGCATGGACACCCTCCCACTCAAAGACGGTTTTGCGCGATCGAGGCGACTGCCGCTTCAGTTGTTCAGAACAACGCGCAGGAGCAGGCGCATGGATCGCTTGGCCTGCAAATTAGAATCGATGGGGGTGATGTGCGGTAGTGGACGTTGGTCCAACAGGAACAAGACAGCTTGCGATAAATTCGCAACCGTGGGCTGCGTCACGCACACATCGCGGTAATCTATTATTCGGCGGTCGTCTTACGGTCCGACCGGATGTGCCGCCACGGCGGTGGCCGAACGCGACACATGGTTTTTACGCAGGTGGCCAAACACGCAAGGCTCGACCGCTTCCCGCCAGCGGCGCTCGCTCAGACCGAGCGCTGCCGCATCCCGACCAGCATCACCGCCGAAATCGCAAGGCCGACCATCAGGCCGTTGGAGAAGTCGGGCAACGTGCGGATCTCGTTTTCCAGAAGCTTCGACGTTGCCATCAGAGAAGGGACGCCGCCCTGGAGATAGAGCAGCACGACGCCGCCTGCGGCCAACGCCAGCGCCACGTTGCGGAACAAGGATGATACGACCAGGGCGCTCACCATGATCGCTGCGACTGCGATACCGACGATGAACTCTTGGTTCTGCAGAGCCGATAGATTGAGGTTCAACATGTCCACCTCCACTTGCCGCGCCTTCCGACGCGATCGTGTTTTCGAGGTGGCCTCCCCGCCGACATCACCATAAGTGTAAATCCGTTAGCCGTGTGTCTTAAGCTTTGGCATGGTTAACCCGCGTGGGGTGCATTGAAAAAAGCTCGGAAATCCGAGAATTTGCGCGGGAAAGCGGCTAGGTTGCCGCCCAATAAAGTTAATCGGGAAGGGGAGTTGGATGCCTGAGACCAAAGTCACGTTTACGTCCAAAGGTCTGAAGCTCGCGGGCGTTGTGCGGGTGCCGGAGGGCGTGAAGCCGGGCGAGCGCCGCGCGGCGTTCATCGTCATGCACGGCTTCGGCAGCAACTCGAATTCGAGCAACGTGCTCGAGCCCTGCGCGATGTTCGAGAAGCTTGGCTACGTGACGATCCGTTTCGACATGCCAGGCTGCGGCGAGAGCGAAGGCGAACGTGGCAATCTGATTTGTCTCGATCAGGTTCAGGCGGCGAGCGATGCGTTGACGTTCCTCGCGCAGAACCCGAACGTCGATCCTGATCGGATTGGCGCCATCGGTTCGAGCTTCGGTGCGGCGGTGGCGGTCTATGTCATCGGCGTCGACAAGCGCGTGGCGGCGTCGATCTCCTCGGGCGGCTGGGGCGACGGTGAGCGCAAGTTCCGCGGCCAGCATCCGGGCGAGGCAGCGTGGAAAAAGTTCACCGACATGCTCGCGGAAGGAAAGCGTCATCGCGAGAAGACCGGCAAGTCGCTGATGGTGCCGCGCTACGACATCGTTCCGATCCCGGAGCATCTGCGCGGGCACCTGTCGCAGAACTCGATCCAGATGTTCACCGCGGAGACCGCGCAGAGCATGATGGACTTCCGTGCCGACGACGTGATCGGCAATGCCAAGGGCCGCCCGGTGCTGCTGCTGCACTCGTCGGTCGACTCGGTGACGCCAACCGAGCAGTCGATCGAGATGTTCAAACGGTCGAGCCAGCCGTGCGACCTGCACCTGTTCGCGGAAACCGACCACTTCATGTTCGCGGAGAGCAACACCCGCGTCCGCAGCGTGATCTACGACTGGTTGGACAAATACTTCCCGGCGCAAGCCCGCGCGAAGGCGGCCTAAGTCCATGGCTGAACCGCGCCGTTTTGCCATCGCGCCGACGCTCGCGTTCATGCAACAGGCGTTTGAAGCCTGTGGCGTGCCGACCGCCGACGCAGCCACCATCGCCAAGCAGATGATCGAAGCCGATCTGACCGGCTTCGACGCGCACGGCATTTTCCGTCTGTCGTCGTATTGCGAGAATATTCGCTCGGGCCGGATCAACCCGAAGGCGAACATCAAGATCGCCAAGCGTGCGCCCGCGACCGCGTTGATCGACGGCGACAACGGCATGGGCCATCTGATCATGACCTATGCCGCCAACATTGCGGTCGAGATCGCGCGCGAGAGCGGCATCGGCTGGGTCGGCGTCCGCCGCAGCAATCATGCGGGCGCGGCCGGCGTCTATGCTGAGATTCCGGTGAAGCAGCAGATGGTCGGCATCTACGCCGCCGTCTCTACTGCCAATCACATGGCGCCATGGGGCGGAGCCGAGGCGCTGATCGGCACCAATCCGCTTGCGGTCGGCATTCCTGCCGGCAAAGAGCCGCCGATCGTGCTCGACATCGCAACGTCGGTGTCGTCGTTCGGCTCGATCCGCCAGCGTCTCGTCTCGGGCGAACCGATGCCGGACGGCTGGGTCGTTCACAGCGAGACCGGCCAGCCGATCAACGATCCGAAGAAGGTCGGCGAGGGCGTGCTGCTTCCCATCGGTGGTTACAAGGGCAGCGGCCTCGCGCTCATCATCGGCTTGCTTGCCGGCGTGCTGAACAGCGCCGCCTTTGGCCGCGATGTGATCGACTTCACGAAACCGGGCACGGAAGAGACCAACACCGGGCAGTTCATCGCAGCCATCGACGTGTCGCGCTTCCTGCCGCCGGAGGTGTTTGCCGCCGAGGTTGACCGGCACATGCGCGATTTCAAATCGTCGAAGCGTCTGCCAGGCGTCGATGCGATCCGCATGCCGGGCGAGGATCGCCGCCGTCGTCGCGCCGAGCGCAGCAAGAACGGCGTCGCGCTGCCGGACTCGCTCTTGAAGCAACTCGACGATCTCGCGGCGAAGCTCAGTCTCACGCCGTTCACCGCGCGCTGACGTCTATCGATCGTTTGAAAATAAATGGCCCGGCGAACCATGCGGTTCGCCGGGCTTTCAATCGCCCCAGTCGTTCGAAAGCTTAGCGATAGGTCTGATGGCGGACGCGCGGAGCCCCGACCTGATCTTCAGGATAGTTCGATGGCTCGCAGATCGCGTTGGTGCTGTTGGCGCCTTCCAGGCACTGCTGGAGAGTCGCGTAGATGCAGCTCTCGGTCTCGTCGATCGAGCACCACTTGGTGGAAGCGGCGTTGGCCTGCGGCGCAACGAACAGAGCGGTGGCGGCAAGAGCACTGAGGGCGATGAAGTAGCGCATGAGATTCTCCTGGCATTCCAAGGCGTTAGCCTTAAGTCGCCCCTGCGACGGGTTGTCGCAGGCGATTGGGGCGGAAAGGTGACGCGATGGTAGCCAGAGGTTCCGAACCCGTTCACAGAGCCGTCATCGCGAGGTGAAGTTAACCCGCGTGAAGCGTGAAACGTGGCTCAAACCCGCTCTTGTGATGGGTTCAATTCGGCAGCTTGTTCACTTCTGCAACCCAGGCCCGCACGGAAGGCAGGATCTCCGGCATCATCGCCTCGACGTCCGCGCGTGTCATGCCCGGGCGGATGCGCGGGTGATAGAGGATGTTCAGCAAGTACTGATCGTAGACGCCGAAGAAGCCGAGCTGCACATCGTCGTTGAACATGCTCCACGGCACGCTGGCGTCGTCGTTGATGGGGCCGAGCGCCTGGAGCAACTCCTCGTAGACGCAATCGTAGAAGACGAATTCGCCTGCGTCGGCCACCAGGATCACGTCCGAGTGCAGGATGCGGAACGACTCGTCCTTGCGGAACCCGGAGAGGCATTGCGGCTCAAGCGAGTTCTGGATGCGGCGTGCGCGCTCGATGCCGTAGATCGAGCGGATCGTGCGCGCCAGATCGCGGTCGCGTACGAGGGTCACCACCACATTGGCTTCGTTTCGCTTCTCGGTGACGGCGATGTCAAGGTCGCGGATGCGTGCGCGAATATCCGCGATGGATTCCGCCACCTGCTGGCTGCGGTCGGGCTTGGCGCGGTTGTCGATGAAGACGCGGATCGGCGCGTCGTATTTGCGGATGCGGTCGACGCGGCCGGCAACGTGAAATTCGGCGCCGAACGTGATCTTGAAGAACCCGTCCAGGATTTCCGCGTCGGTGAATAACGTGCGTTCGACGGCGCGGCGTTTGGCGATCTCGGTGTTTTCGGCTGCCGCCAGCGTCGCGAACACGGTCAAGCCAGCGACGAGCAGCGCCAGGATCGAAATCTTCGAATTTGAAGTTGCGCGGGCGGAGGAGGCCTTCGCCATAGTCTCGTGCTCTAATGCCGCCCCGCGCACCGATGTATCATGGCGGCTGGGCCTTGCGGGCGCAATGCCGGAAATGAGTTTCGAACCTGGAATTAGTTGGATGGCTGAAGCCGTGAGGCTTTGTTTTGCAGCGCGCGGATGCGATCCGCGAGGCTGCCGCGGCCGCCCTGCGGGTTTTCGCCGTTTCCAATGTGCGGTTCGGTTGGCATTTCCGGCTCGCCCGCGAGCAGCGCTTCGATCGGTGAGGTTTTGCCTTCGAGAGCGACCGTGAGGCGCGCGATCTCCACGGCGATGTCGTTGATTCGTTCGCGGAGAAGTGCGTTTTCAACCCGTTCGGCGGCCCAGGATTGTTCGGCCTCGCGTTTCATCGAGGCGATCTCGTTTTGCGCTGTGGCGTGGGCTTCCTTTGCTTGAGAAAGCTGGCCTTCGACTTGGCCCTTTTCGCTGCGCAGGTTTTCGGTCGAGGCGCGGTTGCGCGTTTCGGCGGAAGCAAGCTCGGCGCGCAAGTCTGCTTCGACCTTCTGCGCCATCGTGACCTTTTCGCGAAGCTGCGTGTTCTCCAGCTCGCGCTCGGCGATCATGCGCACCTTTTCGTCGAGCCGCGCTTCCAGCTCCTGCACGCGCCGGGTCAGGATTTCCGCCTCGGTGGTCTGCGCGACCAGCGCGCGCTCCAACTGCTCCACGCGCTCGCCGAGCTTCTCGACGCGGCCGCGCTCTTCGTCGAGCTCGCTCGTCACGCTGGCGGCGTCCTTGCGCTCGCGCTCGAGCCGATCACCGACCTCCTGCGCCTCGCGTTCGTGCGTGGTCACGCTGTTCTTGAGTGCCTCGACCTGCGTCTTCAGCGCGACGAGCTCGATGCGCTGGCTGTCGGCGGTGACGGACCGCTCGTCGAGGTCGGCGGATAGCTTGGCGAGGTCGGCCTGCTTGTCGGCAAGCGCGCGCTCGACTTCGCGCAACGCGCTGATCTTCAGCGCGTGCTCGCCTTCGGTCGCCTGAAGCTGCGCTTTGAGAGTCTTCTCGCGCGCTTCGAGGGAAAAGATCGCGGCGGTCTTCTCGCCGAGCTCTACCTTGAGGCGGTTGATGGCGTCGGTCTTCTTGCCGAGCTCGGCGAGCTGACTGGTGGTCTTCGCCTTCATCTGCTCGACGGAGAGTTCGAGCCGGCGGGTCGACATGGCGAATTCGGCGCGAAGCTGATCCTTGTCAGCCTGGATTTCCGCCATCGACAGGGGCGTCGCGGCCTCCAGCCGCCGCATGGTCAGCCGCACGGCGCGGTTGTGGACGAGCGGAAGCAGCACGAGCCCGAGCAGGCTCGCGACCAGGAAGCCGATGCCGAAAAACATGATCCACTCGATCATGGATGGCCGTCTCCGCGCCGGTTAATCCAGCCCGTCAACCATGCCATGCCGGGCGTTAACCCGCCATATTAAGGAGTCGTTAACCTTAAACCGGACGCGCCGGAAATGTCAGGTTCTAGAGCGGGTTCCGGATTCTAAAGCGGGTTCCAGGTCGCGGTTGGGGTGAACTTCAGATAGCCGATGTTGGCGCCGAGCCGCAGCCCCACGCCGGACCGGATCGGCACCAGAACGATGTTGTTGGCGGTCAGCGCCGTCATGCCGAAGCCGCCGATGAAATAGGCGGAACCGTCGATTCCGCCGAACCGCTCGTAGATCGCCTGCGTGCTCGGCAGGTTGTAGACGAGCATCATCGTGCGCGCGCCTTCGCCTCCGGCGTCGAAGCCGAGCGACGGGCCCTGCCAGAACACCTTCAGATCGCCGGCGTTCTTCGTATAGAGAATGCCGTCGCCGTAGCGCAGCCCGGCGAAGAAGGCGCCGCTCGCTTCCTCGCCGAGGATGTAGCCGTTCGGCAGGCCCCACTGGCTCACGGCCTTTTCGATGATCTGCGCGAGGCCGCGCGACACGCCGCCGAAGAAGCGGTGGCCGGACGAAACCAGATCGTTCGCGGAGAACCTGTCGGCGTGCGCCGCCGGAGGTGGTGCGTTCGAGGGTGGCGGCGGAGGCGGTGGTGCGTTCGATGGCGGCGGCGGCTCGTATGGCGGCGCGCTCTGGCCGACAGCAGTCGAGCCGAGCCCGGCGAGTAGAAGGGCTACGGTCGCAAACCGGAATACGGCGCGCATAAGTGCTCCATCAGTGGAAAGGCAACGCTTAACTCGTTGCTCACGCGACTGCCGTAGCGTCCCCCGGCATTGGAACAATCGAATCGCACCAACTGGCCGGGAATATGACGGGACCGCGGCAGGAACGGAAGTCGCTCAATGCTTTACCGGCCGTTGCCGCTATCGCTCTGATCGGACTCGCCTTATTTGCGCCGATACCGACGGCTGCCGCCACCACCGAATGGGTTGTCGTGGACCGCAACACGGGGCTTGCGATCGGTGGCGTCGATCCGGTGGCTTACTTCGACGGGAACGGACCCAAGGTCGGGCGGGCGGATTTGGAATTCCCCTATGCCCGCGCGGTCTGGCGCTTCAGCAACGAGGGCAACCGCGCCGCCTTTGTCGCCAATCCGGAAATCTACATGCCGCGCTTCGGCGGCTACGATCCGGTTGCGATCGGCCGCGGTGTCGGCGCCGCGGGCAATCCCCAAGTGTGGCAGATCGTGAACCAGCGGCTCTATCTGTTCTACGATTCGGAGTCGCAGAAGGCGTTCAACGACGACGCCGAGCGTGCAATCGACACGGCCGAGCGCCGCTGGCCCGACGTGCTGCTGACGCTCAGCCCCTGAACGGATTGCGCGGGTCGCCCGATGCGATGAACGCCGGGATGCGAAGGTCGTCGCGTCCGTAGGAGAGCCCGCTGCCGTTCGGAGCGGTCATCACACCGCCCGCCGCTTCGATCAGCGCGTGACCCGCGGCGATATCCCATTCGAACATCGGACAGAGCCGCGGATAGACATCCGCCGCGCCTTCCGCGATCCGGCAGAATTTCAGCGACGAGCCGACCACCACCTGGTCGATGTCGGGTGTGCGCTTGAGGTAATTCTCCGTTGGCGCATCGCGATGGAAGCGGCTTGTCACCGCGACCGGATGCTGCTCCGGCCGTGCACGCGTGTTGATCTCGGCGCGCTCGGTGGTGATGTGCGGATCTGCGCCCAGCCGCAGACGCTCCGCGCCATAGCCGATCAATCCGCGCCAAAGCAGTTTGTAGGCGGGTGCGGCGATGATGCCGACCGCGGGTACACGCTCGCGGATGAGCGCGATGTTGACCGTGTATTCGCTCTGACCCGAGATCAGTTCGCGCGTGCCGTCGAGCGGATCGACCAGCAGGAACGTGTCGCCAACCGAGCCTGGATGCGTCCGTGACGCTGCTTCCTCCGACACCACCGGAACGCCTGGCAGGAGCCGCTCCAGTCCGTCGAGGATGATGGCCTCTGACGCTTCATCGGCGGCGGTGACGGGCGAGCCGTCCGGCTTCTCCCGGTGGGTGAGGGCCGGGCCGCTCACCGCGGTGATGACCGCGGCCGCGCGTGCGGCGATCAGCGTCAGGCCGTCGAGCAGGCGAGGGTCCGCCTTCTCCTTGTTCAACGTCACGATGTCCTGCCTTGGACCCTAGCTCGCGGTCTTTGCCCTGATTCTCGGTCACGCCGATGTAACACGCCTCAACCGCTAGTGTCCCGAACCCGAAGTTCGCTTCCGAATGCGCTGAGAATGCGGGCGAACTTTCGCATCGCGACACCAGCCCCGAATCGCCTAAAGCTGATTCTGCCATTCCTCCAGCCCGGAGACCTCCATGTCGGGTCCGATCGTCCTCGAATCACTCGATCTCGCTGCGCTCCTGTGTTCCCGGGTCTGCCACGACCTGATCAGCCCGGTGGGGGCGATCGCGAACGGCCTCGAAGTGCTGGATGAGGCCAAGGACGAGGAAACCAAAACCTTCGCGATGGATCTCATCAGAAAGAGTTCGCGGACGGCCTCGGCCAAACTGATGTTCTGCCGGCTGGCCTTCGGTGCCGCGGGTTCCGCAGGCGCACAGATCGACACCGGCGACGCCGAGAAGGTCGCACGCGGGCTGATGGAGGACGAGAAGACCAAGATCGCCTGGAACGTGCCGCGGCTGCTTTTGCCGAAGAATCGCGTGAAGCTCCTGCTCAACATGTTGCTGATGGCAGGCCAATCGATCCCGCGCGGTGGCCAGATCACGGTCGATCCGGTCGGCGAGGGCGAGACCATGGGCTTCAAGGTCACGACCACCGGCACCAACGCCAAGGTGCCGCAGGCGATGCCGGGTCTGCTCGGAGGCACGCCCGCGGAAGGGCATGCGGTCGACGCCCATGCGATCCAGCCGTTCTACACCGGCATGCTCGCCAAGGCCTGCGGGCTCACAGCCTCGATGACGCTCGAGGGCGAGTCGGTCGTGGTGGCTGCGCGCCCCGCCGCTTAACGTTTCGGTAACGATCAGCTTCCGATCGTTAACGGATCGTTCATGCGCGTCCTTAATGGCGCGTAAAAAGCGGTGGTTGCCAGTGCGTTTGCAACCGAAATTTAAACGCCTGCGACACACACTAGCTCTTGCCGAGAGGGGCCCGCCCGGGGGCCCGCCCCTCTCGCCGCAAGGCTGTTGGCTATGGACGAACTGCTCAAGGAATTCCTGACGGAGACCAACGAGAGTCTCGACACGGTCGACGTCGAGCTTGTTCGTTTCGAGCAGGAGCCGAACAACGCCAAAATTCTCGACAACATTTTCCGCCTCGTCCACACCATCAAAGGCACTTGCGGATTCCTCGGTCTGCCGCGTCTCGAAGCGCTGTCGCACGCGGCTGAATCGTTGATGGGAAAATTCCGCGACGGCATGCCGGTCACTGGCGACGCCGTCACGCTCATTCTGTTCACGCTCGATCGCCTGAAAGAGATTCTCTCCGACCTCGAAAAGATGCAGCGCGAGCCGGATGGCGCCGACACCGATCTCATTCGTCAGCTGGACGAGTTGGCGAAAAAAACGGTCGAAGAAGCGAGCAAGCCCGGCCCGATCGAGGCCATCACCATCGGCACGCTTGTGCCGCAGGTTCTCGAACGTGCGCTGCGGCCGGGCGAGGTCTCGCTCGACGAGCTTGAGCGCGTGTTTCGCGAGACACCGGGACCGGCGCCCGCGAAACCCGCGCCTGCCGCCAAATCCGCGTCGGACAAGCCTGCGCGTGAAAAAGCGCCGGCCGATGAAGACGCGGCCGACGCCAAGGTCGCGAACCAGTCGATCCGCGTCAGCGTCGACACGCTCGAATACCTGATGACGATGGTTTCGGAGCTGGTGCTCACGCGCAACCAGCTTCTCGACATCGTGCGTCGCCACGGCGAGTCCGAATTCAAGGTGCCGCTGCAGCGGCTGTCGAACGTCACCGCCGAATTGCAGGACGGCGTGATGAAGACCCGCATGCAGCCGATCGGCACCGCGTGGCAGAAGCTGCCACGCATCGTGCGCGATCTGTCCGCCGAGCTCGGCAAGGACATCGAGATCGAGATGCACGGCGCCGACACCGAGCTCGATCGACAGATTCTGGAGCGGATCAAGGACCCGCTCACGCACATGGTGCGCAACTCCGCCGACCACGGGCTTGAGACGCCGGCCGAGCGCATCGCCGCCGGCAAGCAGGAGAAAGGCACGATCCGGCTCAGTGCCTATCACGAGGGGGGGCACATCATCATCGGCGTCGCCGACGACGGCCGTGGGCTCAACACTCAGCGTATCCGCGACAAGGCGCTGGCCGCGGGGCTTGCGACCGAAGCCGAGCTCGAGAAGATGTCCGAGCCGCAGATCCACAAATTCATCTTCACCCCGGGCTTTTCGACTGCGCAGAAGATCACCAGTGTGTCCGGCCGCGGTGTGGGCATGGACGTGGTGCGCAACAACATCGACCAGATCGGCGGCTCGATCGACGTCAATTCAGTGCGCGGACAAGGCCTCAGCTTCACCATCAAGATCCCGCTGACGCTTGCGATCATCTCCGCGCTGATCGTGGAAGCCGCCAAGAACCGCTTCGCGATCCCGCAGCTCGCCGTGATCGAGCTCGTCCGCGTCCATGCAAAGTCCGAGCACCGCATCGAGCGGATCAAGGACTCGGCCGTTCTACGCCTGCGCAACAAGTTGTTGCCGCTGGTGCATCTGCGCTCGCTGCTCAAGCTCGACGGCGGCGACGCGATGCCGGAGAAAGGCTTCATCGTCGTCACGCAAGTCGGCGCGCAGACCTTCGGTATCGTGGTGGACAGCGTGTTCCACACCGAGGAAATCGTCGTGAAGCCGATGTCGAGCAAACTCCGCCACATCGGCATGTTCTCCGGCAACA
Source organism: Pseudomonadota bacterium (assembly GCA_040756555.1). Classification (GTDB taxonomy): domain Bacteria; phylum Pseudomonadota; class Alphaproteobacteria; order Rhizobiales; family Xanthobacteraceae; genus Z2-YC6860. Next base: position 146,472 of record JBFLYS010000004.1, read on the forward strand.
CGATCCTGGGCGACGGTTCGGTGATCATGATCGTCGATCCGAACGGCGTGGCGCAGGCGGTCGGCGCGGCCGGCGGTTCGACCCGCGCCGTGCATGAGGACACGGAGAAGGGGGCTGATCGCCACGCCGACGCTGGCAACAAGGTGTCGCTGCTGGTGTTCCGAGCCGGTTCGCCCGAGCCCAAGGCCGTTCCGCTTTCGCTCGTCACGCGGTTGGAAGAGGTCGATTGCAAGAAGATCGAGCTCTCCAACAACCGCCACATGGTGCAGTACCGCGGCCACCTGATGCCGCTGATCCGAGTCAACGACGACGTTCACATCAAGCGCGACGGCGCTCAGCCGATTCTCGTCTTCTCCGACACCGGCCGTTCGATGGGGCTCGTGGTCGACGAGATCGTCGACATCGTCGAGGACAATCTCAATATCGAGGTCGGCAGCGACCGCGCCGGTGTGCTCGGCTCAGCGGTAATCCGCGGCCAGGCAACTGAGATTCTCGATGTCGCGCATTTCCTGCCGCTCGCCTACGAGGACTGGTTCCGCCGCAAGGACAGCCACACCAAGGATTCCAAGCGCACGCTTCTCTTCGTCGACGACTCGGCGTTCTTCCGCAACATGCTGACGCCGGTTCTCAAGGCCGCGGGCTACGATGTTACCGCCGTCACCGGCGCCCAGGAGGCGCTGACGCTGCTCAAGAACGGTCGCAATTTCGACGTGCTCGTCACCGACATCGACATGCCGGGCATGGACGGTTTCGCGCTGGCGGAAGCGATCCGGCAGGAGAAGCGTTTCTCCGATCTTCCGATCATCGCGCTGTCGTCCTATAGCTCGTCGGAATCGATCGAGCGAGGCCGCGAAGTCGGCTTCCACGATTACGTCGCCAAGTTCGACCGTCAAAGCCTCGTCGCGGCGCTCAAGGAGCAGACCGCCGACGTCAATCGCGCGGCCTAGGGTGCGGACATGGACGCGATGAACGAAACCACAGTTCAACAGACCGAATACGTCACCGTGACGATCGGCGCGCAACTCTTCGGCCTGCCGATCTCGCGCGTGCAGGATGTGTTCGCGCCGGACCGCTTGACGAAGGTGCCGCTGGCGCCGCCGGAGGTCGCGGGCATTCTAAATCTGCGCGGCCGCATCGTGACCGCGATCGAGATGCGCTCGCGCCTCGACATGGGGCCGCGCGCGCCTGGCCAGCCGGTGATGGCGATCGGCATCGAGCTGAAGGGCGAGTCTTACGGCCTGCTCGTGGATGCGGTCGGCGAGGTGATGAAATTCCGCACCGATGCCTGCGAGCCGAGGCCGGCGAATCTCGATGAGAGGCTGGCGCGGTTGTCGTCCGGCGTTGTGCGGCTCGATGGCCAGCTTCTGGTCGTGCTCGACGTCGATCGCGTTCTGGATATGAAGAATGGTGCCATCGCCGCCTGATCAGCGGCGAGGCGAGAATGAGCGGGGACGCCCGCTTGTAAGGAGTGAAGTGCGATGAAGGTCTGTTTGGTGGTGGACGACTCGAGCGTTATCCGCAAGGTCGCTCGACGCATTCTCGAGGGTATGGACTTCCAAATCGTGGAAGCGGAGGACGGCGAACAGGCGCTCGGCGCGTGCCAGCGCCAGCTTCCCGACGCCATTCTGCTCGATTGGAACATGCCGAAAATGGACGGCTATGAGTTCCTGAAAGCGCTGCGCCGCCTTCCCGGCGGGGACAAGCCGAAGGTGGTGTTCTGCACCACGGAGAACGACGTCGCGCATATCGCGCGTGCGCTGCACGCCGGCGCCAACGAGTACATCATGAAGCCGTTCGACAAGGAAATCGTCGAGGCGAAATTCCAGGAGGTCGGGCTGGTCTGATCGGCCCGGCTTATCATTCCAAGTGGCGTTCCCGCGTAGCGAGTCCCGCGTAGGATGAACGTTGTAAACCCTGCCATTCCCGCAACGCCGGCTCCGGCGCATGGCGAGATTCGCGTTCTGGTCGTGGACGACGCCATCGTCGTTCGCAGCCTGCTGTCGCGCTGGATCAACGAGGTGCCCGGCCTGCGGCTTGTCGGTGCGTTGCGAGACGGTCAGGAAGCTGTCGATCAGATCGATCAACTGAAGCCGGATGTGGTGGTGCTCGATGTCGAGATGCCGCATCTCGACGGCATTTCGACGCTTCCGCTGCTGCTCGAGAAGAAGCGCGACCTTGTTGTCATCATGGCGTCGGCGCTGACGCGCGACCACGCCGAGACCACGCTGAAGGCGCTCTCGCTCGGCGCAGCCGATTACGTGCCGAAGCCCGAGGCCGAGGGCGGCATCATGACCTCGGCGAACTTCCAACGCGAGCTGATCGAGAAGATCCAGGCGCTTGGTGCGCCGGGCCGCCGCCGCTCCCATCTTCCGATGCCGCGGCGGCCGATGGCCGGTCCGGCGACGCGCCGGCTTGCTGGCGCCATCCAGAAGGCCGGCAAGTGGCGCGTCCCCGAGCCTGAAGAAGCGCACCACTACAATCTCCGCCCGTTTCCGAACGTGACGCCGCGCGTGCTGCTGATCGGCGCGTCGACCGGCGGGCCGCAAGCGCTGCGCAAGCTGGTCTCGCGTCTCGATCCGATCGCCGATCTTGCGCCGATCCTGATCACCCAGCACATGCCGATGACCTTCACGACGATCCTCGCCGAGCATCTTGCGCAGGCGAGCGCCCGGCCGGTGCGCGAGGCGGTCGATGGCGAGCCGGTGCTCGCTGGAACGACTTATCTCGCACCGGGCGGACGGCACATGAAGGTGGTGCGCAAGAACGGCACGGCGGTGATCGTGCTCGACGACGGACCGCCGGTGAATTTCTGCAAGCCAGCCGTCGATCCGCTGTTCTCTTCCGCGGCCGAAGTCTGGGGCACGTGGAACATGGCGGTGATCCTCACCGGCATGGGGAGTGACGGCACGCACGGTGCCGCAGACATCGTTGCCGGTGGTGGCAGCGTCATTGCACAAGATGAGGCGACAAGCGTGATTTGGGGAATGCCCGGCGCGGCCGTGGAAGCTGGCGTGTGTTCTGCGGTGCTGCCGCTTGATCAGATTGGGCCGCGGGTCGTCCGCTCGTTCCTGGGAGCGAAGTCGTGACGCCAGCCGATTACGATTACATCCGCAAACTGCTGAAGGTCCGTTCCGGCCTCGTGCTGTCGGCGGAGAAGCACTACCTCGTCGAAAGCCGCCTGCTGCCGCTCGCGCGCAAGGCGGGTCTCACGAATCTCACCGGCCTGGTCGCGAAGCTCAAGGGCAAGGACAACGAGCAATTGGTTGTCGATGTCGTTGAAGCGATGATGACCAACGAGTCATTTTTCTTTCGCGACAAACTGCCGTTCGATCAATTCCGCGACACCATCATGCCTGCGCTGATGAAGGCGCGCGAAGGCTCGCGCCGCATTCGCATCTGGTGCGCGGCTGCGTCCACCGGCCAGGAGCCGTATTCGCTCGCGATGACGCTCAAGGAGATGGGTAAGCAGCTCGCGGGCTGGCGTGTCGAGATCGTTGCGACCGACATTTCCAACGACGTTCTCGACAAGGCCAAGAGCGGCATTTACAGCCAGTTCGAGGTGCAGCGCGGCCTGCCGGTCATGCTGCTCATCAAGTATTTCGCGCAGGTCGGCGAGATGTGGCAGATCGCGCCGGAAATCCGCGCGATGGTGCAGTACAAGCCGCTCAATCTGTTGCTGCCGTTCTCGCATCTCGGCACGTTCGATGTCGTGTTCTGCCGCAACGTGCTGATCTACTTCGATCAGGAAACCAAGATCGATGTGCTCGACCGTCTCGCTGCCGTCACCGAACGCGACGGGTTCCTCGCGCTCGGCGGCGCCGAGACCGTGGTGGGGCTGACGCGCTCCTTTGCGCCGGTTCCGGATAAGCGCGGGCTCTACGCGCCGAATTCCGCGACGCAGGACAAGCCGGTCAGCAACGTCATCAGCTTCAGTGCGCGGCTCGCCGCCAACGCCGCGCGCTGACGCGGCGTATCCTGCGGTGTGCATCTCCGCTCGATGCCTATTGAGTCATCGTGCCGCATTGTTGTGCTGCGCAGATTCTCTTTTTTCGCGAATTAGTTAGAGTCCGCCTTTTTGTGGGCTCGCCGTGCGCAGCAGCCATGCGGGGTGTTGCAACCTGCCGGCGGGCACACAAATAGCCTTTCGAAATACCCGCCTGGGCTTTGAACCGAATCCCCTCTGCCCGCGACCAACTGAAAAGCTCTGCTTTTGGCGGAGCGTTTTGCTTTGGGAAGTGCAATTCCGATGTTCCGTCAGCGCGTTCGTGTCCCCGTTCTCGGTTATTTCGCCATAGTTGCCCCGGTTTTGCTGGGTTTCCTGGCGCTGGCCGAGGTCGTCATGGGGCCGCCGCCGCCGATGCCGGCAAGCGCCGATGCGCCGGTCTTATTCAAGAAGCAGGTGGCGGCTGATGCGTCCGTGCAGGTTCTGACTGTACCCCCGCCGATCCCCGTTCCGGCGTCCGAGGTTACCGGCAGCGTTCCGCAGATCACCGTGACGCCGTCCGAAGCAGCGCGTCCCGCTGCGCGCCCGGTGCAGGAAACGGCGAAGAAGAAGGTCGCCAAGCCGGCGCGTCCGGCCGAGCCGCGTGACCGCTACGCCTTCGATCCGCTCAGCCGTCCCTTCGGCCTGTTCCGGTAGCTACGGCTTCAGCACCACTTTGCCCATCGCCGTGCGCGTCTCGACCAGTTCGTGCGCGCGTGCAGCCTCTGCGAGTGGCAGCCGCGTCGCAATCGCGGGCCGCACACCCTTTGCCAGGAGATCGATGGCACGCTGCATCGCTTCGCGGCGTGGCTCCGGCATGTGGTCGTAGGTGTGCATCGTGAAGCAGCGCACCGCGGGGCTCGCTTCGATGTTGCCACGCATCGCGGCAAACAGATCGGACTGCGGCACGCCGCCGAGCACCGCGTAAGAGACAATCATCCCGAGCGGCGCGATCATCTTCACGCCGTCGGTGAATTTGCTGCCCGCGATATGGTCGAACAGGATATCGACGCCGTGGTCTTTCGTGATCTGCATCACGCGCTCGACGACGTTCTCCTTCGTATAATCGATAGCGTGAGCCGCACCGCGCTGGCGCACGAAAGCGCATTTCGTTTCACCGCTCGCAACGCCGATGACCTGCGCGCCGGCATTGCGCGCAACGTCAATCAATGCGGTGCCGACGCCGCCTGCCGCGCCATAGACCACGACCGTTTTGGGCGTGACGCCGCGCGCGGCGTGATGCGTGAGAATCCACGCAAGCTGATAGTTCGTGAGGGCGGTTGCTTCATCGAGATCGACGTTGGCGGGGAGGGGAAACGCCGCGTGCTCCGGCACCGCCGCGTATTGCGCGTAGAGCCCGCCGCGGTTCCCGATCTCGTAGCCCGCGATGAACACCGGATCGCCGACCTTCAGCGAGCGGACGCCTGAGCCCACCTCCGCCACGCGCCCGCTCATCTCGTTGCCCAGAACGAACGGCAGCTTCGGCATCCAGCGGTATTTTCCGGTGCGGATTAGCAGATCGAAATAATTGACGCCGATGGCCTCCGCCTTGACGAGCACCTCGCCCGGTCCAGGCTTCGGTGTCGGAACCTCGACGGTTTCGAGCACATCGCGGCCGCCGGTGCGACTGATCTGGATCGCTTTCATGGGACAATGCCGTTGTCAGCTTTCGGGTGGTGAGCGCCGGTCGGATGCGCCATCTGATGAATGAGAACACAAAGGAGCGGAACCATGCCAGCGCGAAGCGCCGCCTTGAAGCAGACCGATGGTTCGTTGGCCGCACGGCTCGACGGCACCGACTGGGACGCGTTGGCGCGCGATCTCGACGCGCACGGCTGCGCTGTCGTCGGTCCGTTGCTGATGCCGGAGGACTGCACATCGCTTGCCGCGCTCTATCCGGAGGACAAGCCGTTCCGCAGCCGCGTGATCATGGCGCGTCACGGCTTCGGCAAAGGTGAATACAAATACTTCGCCTATCCGCTGCCGGACCTGATCGCCGAGCTTCGCACCGGCCTCTACCCGCACCTCGCGGGTGTCGCGAATCGCTGGAACGAGACGATGGGCATCGATATTCGTTACCCGGCCGAACACGCGGACTACCTCAAGCGCTGCCACAAGGCGGGGCAGGAGAGGCCGACGCCCTTGCTGCTCCAATACGGACCGGGCGATTACAACTGCCTGCATCAGGACCTGTACGGCGAGCACGTCTTCCCGCTGCAGGCGACCGTGCTGCTCTCGCAGCCGGGCAGGGATTTCTCAGGCGGAGAGTTCGTGCTGACCGAGCAGAGGCCGCGGATGCAGTCGCGCGCCGAGGTCGTGCCGCTGCGTCAGGGCGAGGTGGTGATCTTTCCGGTGCATCACCGGCCGGTGCAGGGCACGCGCGGCATCTACCGCGTCAACATGCGCCACGGCGTCAGTCGGCTTCGAGACGGCCGGAGGCACACGCTCGGCGTCATCTTTCACGACGCGAAATAAACGCCGGCGTCATCAGGCCAGCTTGGGGAGAGGGGACCTTGCCGGCGGTCCAGGGCCGGTTGTGCTCCTCGGGCCACACCGGCGTGAGGAAGTCCGGCGCCAGTCCAGCACAAGCGGTTCTTCCAGTCCGAGCATGGCCGAGATCACCTGATCAACGGCCCGTTTTGGCTCGAGGATTGCGCACTTCTCCGCGTCTACGCGTCTACGCGCAAACAAAAACCCCGCCTTGCGGCGGGGTTTTCTTTCAGAGCGTCTTCTTCCCTATCGGCCTTAGGCCGGAATTCTTGCTTCATCCTCGCCCGGCTCGCGCAGCACGTAGCCGCGGCCCCAGACGGTCTCGATGTAGTTCTTGCCGTTCGAGGCATTCGCCAGCTTCTTGCGGAGCTTGCAGATGAACACGTCGATGATCTTGAGCTCGGGCTCGTCCATGCCGCCGTAGAGATGATTGAGGAACATCTCCTTGGTGAGCGTGGTGCCTTTGCGGAGTGAGAGCAGCTCCAGCATCTGGTATTCCTTGCCGGTCAGATGCACGCGGGCGCCACCGACCTCGACCGTCTTCTGGTCCAGGTTGACGGTGAGATCGCCGGTGTTGATGACCGACTGGGCATGACCCTTGGAGCGCCGCACGATCGCGTGGATGCGGGCGATCAGCTCGTCTTTGTGGAACGGCTTGGTCATGTAGTCGTCGGCGCCGAAGCCGAGGCCCTTCACCTTGTCCTCGATGCCGGCGAGGCCGGAGAGAATCAGGATCGGAGTCTTGACCTTGGAAACCCGGAGCGACCGCAGAACCTCGAAGCCGGACATGTCCGGCAGGTTCAGGTCGAGCAGGATGATGTCGTAGTCGTAGAGCTTGCCGAGGTCGACGCCCTCTTCGCCGAGATCCGTCGTGTAGACGTTAAAGCTCTCGGACTTGAGCATCAGCTCGATCGATTGCGCTGTGGCGCTATCGTCCTCGATCAATAAGACGCGCATGCCAGTCCCCTTCTTCGCCGCTGCGGGCTCAAACTCGTCAAGCCGCAGGGGCGGCCCGTGAAAACGCTTTGGGACAAACCGATTCGAACGTTAACGAGGCATGGTTAACAAACCGTGATTCTCGTGAGCAAGCATTCCCTGGCTCGAATTGGCCGAATCGACGTAAGATGTTGCTCAAGAGTGGTTTTTTGGCCACGCTTCCGTTCAAGTCCCACTTTAAGAGTCGGCGTCAACCGACTCCAGTGATTCACCCCTCCGTCCTGGCGGGTGAATGCAGGTGCCGTAATCCCAGCGACGGTGACGCAATGATTAACGACGCGGGTAAACAGGCAGTTAACAAACCTTGCCGCTGCGATGCGGCAGACTCGCGGCGATGAAAGCTCTGGCCGAACAAATCAACGAATTGGACGGGGTCGAAATTTTCGGCCGGGTGGTCGGCGTGCGCGGCCTTATGGTTGAGGTTTCCGGTCCAATTCATGCGATGTCGGTCGGCGCCCGGGTGCTGATCGAGGCGCCGCCCCGGCCGATCCCGTGCGAGGTGGTGGGATTCTCCGGCGGCAACGCGTTGCTGATGCCATTCGCACAACTTGAGGGCGTGCGGCGCGGTTGCCGCGCGGTGGTGTCGGCGGTTCCCGGTGCGGTGCGGCCATCGCAGGGCTGGCTCGGCCGCGTTGTTAACGCAATGGGCGAGCCGATCGACGGCAAGGGACCGCTGCCGCCGGGGCCTGCGCCTTACGCCTTCCGCGCCAATCCGCCTCCGGCGCATTCCAGAAGGAGGGTTGGCGAACCGCTCGATCTCGGCGTCCGTGCACTCAACACCTTCCTCACTTGCTGCCGCGGCCAGCGCATGGGCATCTTCGCGGGTTCCGGCGTCGGCAAGTCAGTGCTGCTGTCGATGCTTGCGCGGTACACGGTGGCCGACGTCTCGGTGGTCGGGCTGATCGGCGAACGCGGACGCGAGGTGCAGGAGTTCCTGCAAGACGATCTCGGCGAGGAAGGCCTCGCGCGTTCGGTCATCGTGGTCGCCACGTCCGATGAGACCGCGCTGATGCGTCGCCAGGCGGCCTATCTCACCATGGCCATTGGCGAGTACTTCCGCGATGCCGGGCAGCAGGTGCTGCTGATGATGGACTCGGTGACGCGCTTCGCCATCGCCCAGCGCGAGATCGGCCTGTCCGCTGGCGAGCCGCCGACAGCGAAAGGCTATACGCCGACGGTGTTCGCGGAGCTGCCGCGCCTTCTGGAGCGTGCCGGCACAGGAACGGGCGAGGGCGCGATCTCCGGCATCTTCACGGTTCTCGTCGATGGCGACGACCACAACGAACCGGTCGCCGACGCGGTCCGCTCCATCCTCGATGGCCATATCGTGATGGAGCGCGCGATCGCCGAGCGGGGCCGCTATCCGGCGATCAACGTGCTGAAGTCCGTCTCGCGCACCATGCCGCGCGCCGCCAATCCGGAGTATCTCGACGTGCTCAAGCACGCCCGGAAGGTGATGGCGACCTACGCCGACATGGAAGAGCTGATCCGGCTCGGTGCCTACCGGCCCGGATCGAGCGCCGAGGTCGACGAGGCTATCGGCTTTAACGGCCCGCTGGAGGCTTTCCTGACCCAGGGTAAGGAAGAATCAACCAGCCTGATCGAGGGGTATCAGCGCCTTGCGCAAATCATGTCCGGTGCGCCGGCGGAAACCGAAAACTAACGCTATCGCCCCACAATCCCGTCTGACGCCCAGGGGTCAGGAGCATGGGCGGAGCCGATGGATGGTGCACATCCTCGCGGCTTCGGGGGAGTAAGAGTCGATGAAGTCACGCGAAACGCTCATTCGTCTGAAGAAGTTCCAGGTCGATGAGAAGCGCCGGAAGGTGCTGCAAATCGAGACCATGGTCGCCGAGTTCGAGCGTATGGGTTCCGACCTGGAGCGCGAGATCCTGGCGGAACAGCAGCGCGCTGGGATCAACGACCCCGCGCATTTCGCCTATCCGACCTATGCCAAGGCGGCGATCCAGCGCCGTGAGAACATCAAGCGCTCGGCGGACGAGCTGAAGGTTCAGCTCAACGATGCCAAGGAACTTTTGTCTGAGGCCTTCGAGGAGCTGAAGAAGGTCGAGTTGCTCGACGAGCGCGACCAGGCCCGCGAACGGGAGGCCGAGGCTGCCGAAGAGCAGGCCGAGCTCGACGCGATCGGCCTGATGCGCCCCCGCAGCGCCTAAACCGTCTTTCTTCCTTCCAGCTGGACCAGCCATCCGCCGGGCAAAAAAAATCGCGCGCCGCTAGGGCGCGCGAAGTGCGATGGTGAAGGGAGGAACGAAAAATCAGCGAATGGTGGTGGTCTCGGTGCCGGTCCAGATGACCTTCGGAGTGGCTTTGAGCACCGGCGCACGGGCCTCAAGGCGGGTGCTCATATCCGGGAGGCTCGGACGGGCCGCGATGCCGATGCCGACGACGATGATGCCCGCGATCAGCGACATCACCACGATCTTCACGTGGGTCAGGCGATCCGCAGTCTTCAGAGAATAATTGTTCATGGCACTCTCCCCGTTTTGAGGATTTGTCGTTTCAGGCTTGCCGCAGGTTCAAAGAATCTTTCATTTTTCTTTCGAACCTGATTTCCGTAGTTTTTTCAGTCTTTTAGGTCGCATTTTCTGGCCCGGCCTTCCGGACCAGAGAGACAGGAACAACCGTCCGGCCCCTGACCAGGGGCACGGCGTGATCGCTCCCTCCCATTGCGATTACGTTCTTAAAACGTAGGAAGATGCGCCGTGGTTCCAAGGCCTATTCACGTTCGCTTGAAAGATCGTGAGGAGGAGGCTCCGCACCCGGATGGGGTAGTACGGACGGGCCAAAAACGGGCTCAGATGTTGCCCAGGGTCTTCAGACGGACCCGGGGGTGGATTTCGGACTGAGACATGACGCTGGTCTGGGCACGGAACCGCTCGACGATGCCCCGGACGAACGGCCGGATGGCCGGCGAGGTGATCAGCACCGGGGCCTCGCCCTGGCGGGCCGCATCCTCGAACCGCTCCCGGACCAGGGTGATGAACTCCGACAGCCGGGACGGCTGCATGGCGAGGCTGCGGTCGTCGCCCTGGCCGATGATCGACTCGGCGAAATTCTGCTCCCACTTGGGCGACATCGCGATCAGCGGAACATACCCCCCCGGCGTGGTGTGCTGCGCGCAGATCTGGCGGGCGAGGCGGACCCGGACGTGCTCGGCAATGGTGATCGGGTTGCGCGAGAAGGGGAGCGCATCGGCGATGCCCTCCAGGATGGTCGAAAGATCGCGGATCGAGACGCGTTCGCCGAGCAGGATTTGCAGCACGCGCTGGATGCTCGAGATCGTGATCTGGCCCGGCGAGATGTCCTTGAGCAGGTCGGCCTGCTCCTTCGGCAGTTCCTTGAGCAGCTTCTGCACCTCGGCATAGGACAGGAGCTCCGACATGTTGGTCTTGAGCTGCTCGGTGAGGTGGGTGGAGAGCACGGTCGCCGCGTCGACGACCGTGTAGCCTTTCATCGACGCCTCTTCCTTCTGGGCGAGATCGACCCAGGTGGCAGGCAGGCCAAAAGTCGGTTCGGTGGTGTGCATACCAGGCAGATTCACCTGCGCTCCGCTCGGGTCCATGACCATGAACTGGCCCGGCCAGACCTTGCCGTGCCCGGCGTCCACTTCCTTGATCTTGATGACGTAGCTGTTGGCCTCGAGCTGGACGTTGTCGAGGATGCGCACCGCCGGCATCACGAAGCCCATCTCGATCGCGAGCGAACGGCGCAGCGCCTTGATCTGTTCGGTCAGACGGTCGCCGCCGTCCGGCGCATTGACCAGCGGGAGCAGGGCATAGCCCAGCTCAATCTTGAGATCGTCGATCTTGAGCGCACTCGAGATCGGCTCTTCCGGCGGCGGGCCCTTGTCGGCCTCGACCTTGGCGGCCTCGGCGACCTTCTCGGCCAGCTGGCGTTTGTTGGCATAGAAGGCCAGTGCCCCCGCGCCGCTGCCGAGCAGCAGGAACGGCAGCATCGGAATGCCAGGGAGCAGCGACATGATCAGCATGACCGCCGCCGACATGCCGAGCGCCTTCGGATAACCCGACAGTTGCTTCATCAGCGCCTTGTCGGCGGAGCCCGAGATGCCTGCCTTGGTGACGAGGAGGCCCGCGGCGGTCGAGACGATCAGCGCCGGCACCTGCGTCACGAGACCGTCGCCGACCGTCAGCAGCGTGTAGGTTTTCGCGGCTTCCATGAACGGCATGCCCTGCTGGGCAACGCCGATGATGATGCCGCCGATGACGTTGACGAACACCACGAGCAGGCCCGCGATCGCGTCGCCGCGCACGAATTTTGAGGCGCCGTCCATCGCGCCGAAGAAACCGCTTTCGTCCTCCAACGCCTTGCGGCGCGAGCGCGCGGTCTTCTCGTCGATCAGTCCGGCCGAAAGATCGGCGTCGATCGCCATCTGCTTGCCGGGCATGGCGTCGAGCACGAAGCGCGCCGCGACTTCGGCGATACGGCCGGAGCCTTTGGTGATGACCACGAAGTTCACGATGACGAGGATCGTGAACACGATGATACCGATGACGAAGTTGCCGCCCATCACGAAGTTGCCGAAAGCTTCGATGACGTGGCCGGCGGCCTGGGTGCCCTCGTGGCCATGCGCGAGGATCAGGCGGGTCGAGGCGAGGTTGAGCGCCAGCCGCAGCATGGTGGCGATCAGGAGCACGGTCGGGAAGGACGAGAACTCGAGCGGCGCATGGATGAACAGCGCCGTCATCAGGATCAGCACCGACAGGATGATCGAGATGGCCAGCGCCATGTCGAGGAGCAGCGGCGGCAGCGGCAGGATCAGGACGACCAGGATCGTCATGACGCCGATGGCAAGCGCGAGGTCGCCCCGGCGCAGGGCTGCGCCGATGGAGCCAAGACTCAAGAAGCTGCCGGAACCGGCGGGCTGCTGCCCGGCGGCGGTCACGTCGGTCATCGGAACTCTGTGCTGGTCGGTATGACCCCTTCCCCCAGGCAGAATTTGCCGGGTGTATGGTTAGCGGGCGGTTAACGCAGGTGCGTGAGTGCCGCTGAAAGGGAAAGGGCTGTGGCCAAAACGTGCCACTGGAACCCGATTTCCCTATGAAAACACCGTTGGTGTGATGCTACGGCAGCGCCGGAAAAATGTGCGACCCGTTGTCGCCGAGCGGCAGCGGATCAACCCGCAGCACGCAATAGAGACTCAGCACGCCGTAGAGGTGTGGAAACAGCGCGCCGCCGCGCGACGGCTCCCATTTCAGCCGGTCGCCCAGCTTATCCGCGTCGACGCTGACCAGAACGAGGTCGCGCTGGCCGGCGAAATGCTTCGCCGCGGTCTCGACCATCTGCTCCGAGGTCGAGAAATGGATGAACCCGTCGCGGTGATCGACCGCCGACCCGGAATAGGCGCCGGCGTGTTCGGCGTCGTGCCATTCCCTGGCGGTGCAGATCTTGTAGATCGTGGTCATCGGCGCCCGGGGTGGCTCGCCTTGGTCAGCTCGTGGCGGCTTCACCCGTTTGCAGGACCACGACCTTCGTGTCGAGGGGCACGCGGCGGTAAAGATCGATGATGTCCTGATTCAGCAGCCTCACGCAGCCCGACGAAACCATCGTGCCGATGGTCGAAGGTTCCGTTGTCCCGTGGAGCCGATAAAGCGTGTCGCGGCCATCCCGATAAAGGTAGAGCGCGCGCGGACCCAGCGGGTTCTCCGGGCCGCCGTCGAGGCCGCCGGCGTATTTGGCGTAACGCTCCGGCTCGCGGCGAATCATCGCCTGAGTGGGCGTCCAGCGCGGCCACGCGGCCTTGCGCGCGATGATTGCGGCGCCCTGGAAGTTGAATGCCTCTTCCTTGCCGACGCCGACGCCGTAGCGGACGGCGCGTCCATTGGACATGACCAGATAGGCGTAACGCCTGCCGGGATTCACGACGATGGTTCCGGGCTGCTCATCGGTCCGATAGGCGACCACGCGCCGCAGATACTTCGGATCGATCTCTGAGAGGTCGACCGCGGGAATCGGAAACGGTTCCGTGTCGATCGCCCCATACATCGCCGCGTACTGTGGATCGATGCCGGGAACCGTTGTCGCGAGATCCGGCTGCTGGGCCGTGACGCAGCCGCCGAGCACGGCGGGCAAGCCCAACACAAAAGAACGCCTGGTGATTGTCATGATTGTCCGTACGCCCACTCGATATTGGCCGCATAGAGCGCAACGGTGCGATCACTGTCCATACACGATGACGCGATTGTTACTGCGGCCAAAGACAGCAACCGATTTGCCTTCCCGCTGCGCATTTTTTGTTCGTAGCGGGAGGACTTTTTGTTGTTTGCCATCGCATCGATCGAGGCATGTGGAAAAAGAAAGCCCGCCGCGGCGATCGCGGCGGGCCGGGAGCAACCGGCGGGGGCGACGTTCTGCCGATCACCCTCGAAACGCGATCAGCTCGGCAGCAGCACCTTGTCGACGACGTGGATCACGCCGTTCGACTGGAACACGTTGCGGATCGTGATCGTCGACACGCCGCCCTTGCTGTCCCAGACGGTGAGCGTGTTGCCCTTTGCCATCACGGTGAGCTGCTCGCCTTCGACGGTGGTGAGGCGGGTCTGGCCGCCGTCGCGCTTTGCCGCATTCATCAGATCGTTCGCGGAGAGGCGTCCCGGCACCACGTGATAGGTCAGCACCGCGGTGAGCTTGCTCTTGTTCTCGGGCTTGAGCAGCGTGTCGACGGTGCCCTTCGGCAGCTTCGCGAAGGCGCTGTTGGTCGGCGCGAACACGGTGAACGGGCCGGGGCCCGACAGCGTGTCGACGAGACCCGCCGCTTTCACGGCGGTCACCAGCGTGGTGTGGTCCTTCGAGTTCACCGCGTTCTGCACGATGTTCTTCGAAGCGTACATCGGCGCGCCGCCGACGGTGACCGGCTTGCTGTCGTTCATCATCGTCTGCGCGGAAGCGGGAGCCGCCGCGAACGAGCCGAGTGCGAGCGCGGCTGCCGAGGCACAGAGAGTCAGGCGAAGGTATTTCATTGTCGTCCTCCAGGTGTCGCCCCTGTGGTTCACAGACGGGATACGGTGGGGAGGGCGCGAACGGATGCGCTGGCTGTGCATCACGCTTTGTTGACATGAAAAAGCGGCGGAGCCCGGCATGAACCGGATTCCGCCGCCTTTGAAGCGGGTTTGATTGGGCGCGGATTACGCGGCGCCACGCACCTCGCCGCCGCCCGGCGGCGGTACCGGCACGCCCTCCGCCGAATATTCGTTGAGCTTGTTGCGCAACGTGCGGATGGAGATGCCGAGGATGTTGGCCGCGTGGGTGCGGTTGCCGAGGCAGTGCTTCAGCGTTTCGAGGATCAGGTCGCGCTCCACGTCCGCGACTGTGCGGCCGACGAGCGAGCGCGTGACCTGCTCGGCGGCGAGCGCCGCATGCGCGACCGCGCCCGAGTTGCGGGCCTGATCGAGCCGCGCGCCGTCCGGTGTGAGGATACCGTCGACGCCGATCTCGGCGCCGGTCGAGAGCAGAACAGCGCGGTGGATGGTGTTCTCCAGCTCGCGCACGTTGCCCGGCCAGCGATGCAGGGCGAGCGCCTTGCGCGCCTCGGCCGAGAGCGGCCGCGCCGGGACCCCGTTCGCCTCCGCGTATTTCTTCGCGAAGAAGGTCGTGAGCTCGATCACATCGGCCGGCCGCTCGCGGAGCGGCGGCAGTTTGAGATTCACGACGTTGAGGCGGAACAGGAGGTCCTCGCGGAATTTTCCCTCGCGTGCGGCGTCCGCAAGGTTGCGATTCGAGGTCGCGATGATGCGGATGTCGACCGGCACCGGGCGGGTGCCGCCCACGCGGTCGATGACGCGCTCCTGGATCGCGCGGAGAAGCTTTGCTTGCAGCCGCACGTCCATCTCGGAGATTTCGTCGAGCAGGAGCGTGCCGCCTGAGGCCTCTTCGAATTTGCCGATGCGGCGGCCGATCGCACCGGTGAAAGCGCCCTTCTCATGACCGAACAGCTCGGACTCCAGAAGGTTTTCCGGAATCGCCGCGCAATTCACGCAGATGAACGGCTTCTTGGCGCGGTGCGAGCGGGTGTGAACGTAGCGCGCCAGCACCTCTTTGCCAGTGCCAGACTCCCCGGTGATCAGCACCGAAGCCTCCGACGTCGCAATCTGTTGCGCGAGCTTGACCACCTGCGCGGTGGCTTCATCGCGGTAGATCATCTCGCGCGAGTCGTCGGTGACGGCTGCGAGCACGGCTGCGATCAGCTCTGGGTCGGGCGGCAGCGGGATGTATTCTTTCGCTCCCGCATGGATGGCGGCGACTGCCGCGCGCGCATCATTCTCGATGCCACAGGCGACGATCGGAATGTGGATGCGCTCCGCCTCGAGCTGCATCACGAGGCTTGCGATATCGAGCTTCACCTCGACCATCAGCAGGTCCGCGCCGCGCGAGCGCAGCACGGCGAGCGATTGGTCGATGGTCTCGGCATGGGTGACCGAGGCGCCGCGATCCATCGCGATCTTGGTCGCGGTGGTGAGCTGGCCTTTGAGTGTGCCGACGATCAGGAGTCTCATGGCTCCGCTCCTTTAGTTCTGCTGGGACTTGATGACTTCCGTCATCGTCACGCCGAGTTTTTCCTCGACCAGCACGACTTCGCCGCGAGCGACGAGTCTGTTGTTGACATAGATGTCGATGGCTTCGCCGACCTTGCGGTCCAGCTCGAGCACGGTGCCCGGTCCGAGCTTGAGCAGGTCGCCGACCTCCATGCGCGCGCGGCCGAGCACGGCCGACACTTGCACCGGAACGTCGAATACGGCTTCGAGGTCTTCGGCCTCGCGGGTCTGCGCGCCGCCCTCCGCTTCCATCGAGCCCGGCTCGGCAGACGGCACCGGCGCACCGGCTTCGAGATTGGGGAGGGGGACCTTATCGGTGTCGCTCATTGTTTGTTCTCCTTATTCCCGCGATTGCAGCGCGCCGATGTAACGGCTGACCGCTTCCGTGATGGCGGCTTCGATGGCGTCGATATCGCGTGTCACGCCGCCGTCCGCCCATTCGATCCGGCAATCGCCGAGTGCGATCTCGGGCTCGGCGATCACCACCAGGCGGCCTTCGAAGCCGCGCATGCGTGCGATTTCTTCCAGGCGCGTGCGTGCGGTGTCTAGCAGTGCGTCGTTGACGCGCACGACCACGTGTGGCGTCGTCGCAAGCTGCCTGAAGCAGTCGGCGGCAAGGGCTGCGATTTCCGCAAACGGCTCGCGGCCCACCAGCTCGTGTGAGAGCTTGCGGCCGACCGCGACCGCAACCTCGATGGCTTCCGCCTCCAGCCGCTTCTCGATCTCGGCAAGCTGGCCCGCGATACGGCCCAGTGTTGCGCCGATCTGCTCGAACGCCTGCGCGGTGCGGCGCTCGGCTTGCGCCACGGCTTCCTTCTCGGCCTGCGCGAAGCCGTCGCGGAAGCCCTTGCTCTCCGCCTCGCCGAGCGCGACGGCGTGATCGGCCTTCGAGATCGGCTTCTCCGCGGGCACGGAGGAGCCGAAATCGACGTCGAATTGAAATTTTGCAGCCGCTGCCATTGCGCGTCCTTAGTAGACCAGCTCTTCGTCGCCGCCGCCCTTGGAGATGATGATCTCGCCCTTGGCCGCGAGATCCTTCGCAAGGTTGACCAGCGTGACCTGCGCGTCGTCCACGTCGCGCAGCCGGACCGGACCCATCGCCTGCATGTCGTCGACCAGCATCTTGGCGGCACGAGTCGACATGTTGCTGAGGAAGAATTGGCGCACCGGTTCGGATGCGCCCTTGAGCGCGACGGCGAGCTTGTCCTTGTCGACGTGCCGCATGAGCGTCTGCGCGGAGCCAGTGTCGAGCTTCACCAGGTCGTCGAAGGTGAACATCAGCGTCTTGATGCGCTCGGCGCTCTCGCGGTTATCCTCTTCTAGAGCCGTCATGAAGCGGGTTTCGGTCTGGCGGTCGAAGTTGTTGAAGATTTCGGCCATCACCTCGTGGGCGTCGCGGCGGCGGGTCTGGGAGATCGACGACATGAATTCGGTGCGCAGCGTTTGTTCGACGCGCTCCAGAACCTCCTTCTGCACCGCCTCCATCTTCAGCATGCGGTTGACGACGTCGAGCGAGAGGTCTTCCGGCAGAATCGCGAGCACGCGCGCCGCGTGCTCCGGACGCAGCTTCGACAGAACGACCGCGACGGTCTGCGGATATTCGTTCTTGAGGTAGTTCGCGAGCACCTCTTCCTGGACGTTGGAGAGCTTCTCCCACATGTTGCGGCCGGCGGGGCCGCGGATTTCGTCCATGATGCCGCCGACGCGCTCGGGCGGCAGATACTGCTGCAGCAGGCGCTCCGTGTAATCGTAATTGCCCATGACCGCGCCGGAGGCGGACAGGCGCCCAACGAACTCAAGCAGCAACTCTTCGACGTTGTTGGACTCGACGGTGCCGAGCGTCGACATCACGATCGAAAGCTGGCGCAGGTCGTCGTCGTCGAGCAGCGCCCAGACCTTGGCGCCGTATTGATCGCCGAGTGACAGCATCAGCACCGCCGCGCGCTCGGGACCGGTGAGCGCGCGTGACTTGCCGATGCCGCTGCTCTCGGCCTTCCCTTTGGCGAGCGTCGCCATCAGGTTTTCGATGTCGGGCCGTTTCTGTTGCGCGGGTGCGTTCATGGGATTCCGGTCGGCGATACGAAAGGTTTAGGCCGCGGCCTCATGCAGCCAGGAGCGGATGATGGCCACGGTTTCGTTCGGGTTGTTGTCGGCGAGTTCGCCCACCTTCTCGACGGATTGGGCGTGCACCGCGCCTTGCACCTGCGCGATCTCGATCATCTCGACGGCGCGGTTGGGAAGCGCCGCGGCGGCCTCGGCCGCCGACGGGGCAGGGAGCTTCGCGGCGGCTGAAGCGGAGGCGGCGGCTGCTACGGCGGCGGCGGATGCTGCCGCCGAGCCCGGCTCAGGCGTCAGCACTTTGCGCACAAGCGGCCGGACGCCAAACATCAGCGCGATCAGGCCGAGCAGCGCCATCACGAACAGCTCGATGCCGTGCATCAAGTCGTCCTTGGTGAACTGGAACATGCTCATGAAGCCCGACGGCTCGATGATCGGGTTGCTCGGCACTTCCGCAAGCCGCAGGTTCGCGACCTCGACTTGGTCGCCGCGCTTGGCGTCGAAGCCGATCGCGGTGCGAACCAGGGCGGCGATGCGGTCGATCTCTTCCTTCGGCCGCGGCTCGTAGGCGAGCTCGCCCTTGTCGTTCTTGGTGTAGTTGCCGTCGACCACGACAGCGACCGAGACGCGGGTCATGCGGCCGCCTTCGGTCACCTCGGTTTTGGTGGTGCGGTTGATCTCGTAGTTGACGATTTCCTCGGACTTGCGGTTCGAGTCGCGTTGCTGTTGCGCACCTTCCGCCGTGCGGTTCGCGCCGGGCAGCTCGTTGCCGACCGAGACCGCGCCGCTGTTGCCGTCGGCCGCGGAGCCGGACGCTTCCTCGCGGGTCTGGCTCGAGCGCACCACGCGGCTTTCCGGATCGTATTTGTCGGAGGTCTGGGTGATGCGGTTGAAATCGAAATCGGCGGTGAGCTGCACGCGGGCGCGGCCGGGGCCGACGACCGAGGTGACGATCGATTCGACCTGCTCGCGCATCCGCCGCTCGAAGGCGATCTTGCGCTCATCGGCGTTGCCGCCGGCGAGTTCGTCGGCATTGCCGTCGGCCAACAGCCGCCCGGCCTCGTCCACCACCGACACGCGCGCCGGCTTCATGCCGTTGACCGCGGAGGCGACCAGATGGCGGATCGCCCGCACCTGCTGCGGGTCGAGGGAGCCACGCACCTTCAGCGCGATCGAGGCCGACGGTTCGGCCTTCTCGCGCGAGAAAAGCTGCCGCTCCGGCAGCACGAGGTGGACGCGCGCGGCCTGGACGCGGTCGATGGCGCGGATGGTGCGGGCGATTTCGCCCTCCAGTGCGCGCAGGTGGTTGATGTTCTGGACGAAGCTCGTCGCGCCAAGCGCATCGGACTTGTCAAAGATTTCGTAGCCGACGCCGCCGCCCTTGGGCAGACCGCCTTCTGCGAGCTTCATGCGCAGCCGCGTGACCTTGTCCTTCTGCACGAGCAACGTGGAGCCGTCACCGCGCATTTCGTACGGAATGCCCTGCCGCTCCAGGTCCTTGATGATCGCCGACGAGTCCTCGACCGACAGGTCGGTGAACAGCGTGGTCATTTGCGGGGAGGTCGCGCGCAGGATGAGGAAGGCGAAGAAGCCGACGAGAGCGATCGTCACCGCCCCCATCGCCATGATTCTTGTTGCGCCGAGGGACTTGAGAAACGCCGCGAAGGCTTGCACGGGGAACCTCTGAATCGGCGCGACGTGCGCCTCACCCGGCAAGATTTGCCCAGTATATGGTTACCGGGCGGTTAATAGATTTGGCATACGCACTAACCGCTGCACGCCTGATGTGAAACTGGATCGGAATTCAGTCTGTGCGTGCAAAAAAAGAGAAGAGAGCGGGCCCGAAGGTCCGCCCTCCATTTGCACGGCCTTCCTTGCTGCTCAGTAGCAGCGCCGGATGCCGTCGAAGTCGACGACGCAGTTGCTGTACCTGTTGTAAGCCGGCGCGTAGGCGTAGTCGTTCCAGTAGGTCGACTGGTGGTAAGGGTCGTTCACCACCGTGGTGGTTACGCCCGGCTGGTACGCCGGCTGGGTTTGGATGACCCGGTAGCGCGGCTCCACCCGGCGGACGACGCGCGGGGCGGGAGCGACAACTGTCTGCTCCGTCACCATCGGCTGCGTCACGATCGTCCGCTCGCGGACGAATTGATCGCCAAACAGGCCGGGTTCGATCGTCCGCTCGGTGATGACCTGCTGGCCTGGAGCCACCGCCGGATCCTGCACGATCACACTCTCTGCGCGGCTCGCTGTCGCTCCTGCAAGCGACAGCACCGCGGCCGTTGCCAGCAATCCAAGTTTCCTCATCGCAAAATTCTTCATACAACGCCTCCTGCACTGGATGTCGCAGGGAGGAAACGGCTGCTGCGTTGCGGGGGTTCCCGCCGCATATCGGGCATTTCACGGATGGTTTGCCGTAGTTCCCAAAAGCAAAACGCCGGCGAATGCCGGCGTTGCTTTGGAGTTTTCGGGAAACTGGCCGCTTACTGGCGGTACTGCTGGATGCGCGTGGTGCGCAGGCCGGCGAGGCCGTGCTGGTCGATCGAATACTGCCAGGACAGGAATTCTTCGACGGTCAGGGTGTAGCGCGCGCAGGCTTCTTCGAGAGAGAGAAGTCCACCACGCACCGCTGCGACCACCTCAGCCTTGCGGCGGATGACCCAACGCTTCGTACCCGGAGCCGGAAGATCCGCAATGGTGAGCGGGCTCCCGTCGGGACCGATCACATACTTGACCCTCGGACGATGAGGTTCGTTCATCGAGTTACTCACAGCACTGACTACACTTCAATTTGCGGGAGCGTATCGGTCGCGGCTTAAAAAAGGGCTAAACGCCGCCAACAATTGGGTAAAAATTGCCCGCAATGGTATTGCGGCACGACCGAGGCAATATTGCCTGCTTTTCTGCCGGTTGAACATCGTGCAGCTCTCAGGAATGAACGAAGTGTTACCGCCAACGGATCAGTTGGTGCGCACCACACGTTTCACTTTGTCGAGCGTGTAGTTGCTTCCGGCGATTGAAAGCAGCGGCGGGTCGGCGGTCAAATCGACGGAGTCCACCTGGGCCTCGATGTCCTTCGTCACGCTGACCGGCTGCCCAGTGGCGTCGGTGGCGGTCAGGACCATCTTGTAATTGCCGTCTGGCCATTGGGTGCCCGACGAGTCCTTGCCGTCCCATACGAAATTCTGTTTGCCGGGGTTCATCGTGTACGAGCCCGAAAAGACGTTCTGTCCGGCGGTGTCTTGGATGTTGATCTTCACGGTCGATACCTTCGGGACATCCAGGGTCCAGACCGCCTTCTTGTCAAACAGCGGCGCAGTGTCGCCGGCGACCCCGACGGTCTGTCCGACAATTTGCAGCGCGGACGTGGATTGCGCGGTCTTTTGAAGCGACACAAGCGTGGCGAGCTGGTCGTTCGACTTGAGCTGCTGCTCAACCTGCGCGAACTGCACCAATTGCTGGGTGAACTGGTTGGTGTCCATCGGGTCCAGCGGATTCTGGTTCTTGAGCTGCGTGGTGAGCAGCGTCAGGAACTGCTGGAAGTTTGCGGCAACGGTCTGGGTATCGGTCGCGGTTTTGGTATTGGTGCCGTTCTGCGCAGCCGTGCTCTGCGTGCCGGTGGCGGAGGTGACGCCGGGGACCGTGGTCGGAAGGATGCTGCTGGCCATGGCTTTGTCCTAGATTCGGATGTCGAGGCCGCGGCCGAAGCCGAGCAGCCGTCCGTAGTTGCTGCGCACCGCTTCGAGCGGCACTCCGTCGTCGTCGGGCAGCACGAGCTGCGTGGTGTTCGCATTGGCGCCAGAGTCGCGGTTGCCGGTGTTGTTATTGTTGAAGCTCTGATCGCGCAGCGAGAATTGCAGCGTGTTGTCCGAGGTTTTGAGACCCGCCTGCTGGAGCGTGCGTTCGATGTTCGCAGAGTCGCGCTTGAGCATGTCGAGCGTCTCGGCGCGATCCACCATCAGCTTGGTCGTGACGTGGCCGTCCTTGTCCACTTCGAGACGGACGTCGATGCGGCCCAATTCCTTCGGATCGAGGCGGATTTCGAAGCTGTGCTTGCCGTTCTGCGACTGTGTTGCGATCTCGACCGCGACGCCGTCGATCGGCACAGTGTTCGACGTCACGTTGTTAGCGGTCGCGGCGCCCGCGGCGGCGGCCGTCGCGGCGACGTTGAGCTGCAGGGCGGGGGCAGCGGTCGGTTGCGCTGGCGCATTGAGGTTCTGAACCGAGTCGATACCGGCCTTCGCCGCAGCCAGTGCCGTGTCTGCGGCCTTCACCGTCGCATCGGCCGCGATCTCGCGGTTGACCTCTGACGGATGCTTGGCGTGCTGCGTGTCCTTTACTTCCGGCTTCGGCGCGCTGTCATCGTTGCCGAATTTGATCGCCGGCTCGGGTTTGACGTCTGAGGCGGGCTTCGCTTCGGTCGTAGCGAGCTTCGGCTCGGCGCCGTCGATCTTCGCCTCCGGCTTGGTGTCTGCCTTGATCTCGGGCTTGGCGCCAGATTTCGCCTCGGGCTGCGTGACGACAGGCGCCCCGGCTTCCTTCGGCGCTTCGGTCGCGGGAGCCGCGCCCTGCGTGTTCGCGGCCTTGAGGGCCGCGATTGCGTCGGCATTGCCTTCGGTCGTGCCAGCCGGGGCAACCGGCGCCGTCGGATCGGCGGACACCGCGACGGGCGCGGCCGGAATTTGCGTGGCATCCGCAACGACCATCACAGCCACAGCGGTGGTATCCGCGGTCTTTTCGGAGTCTTTCGTGGTGTCGGTGGTGGACGCCGTGTCTTCGGCAGGAGCGTCGTTAGTGGCGGCCGTTTTGCCAGTGGCCTCGGTTGCGCCTGCGCCGGCTTGGGCCGCAGCGTCCGTCAGTGCGGTCAGGTCCGCCGTTGCCGTTGCCGGAAGTGCCGGCTCGGTCTGGGTGTTGGCCGCCGCGTTGGCGTCTTGCGCGGTCTGGGTGTCGCTTCCTTGCTGGGCGGCCTGCGCGTCCTTGCCATCAGCGGCATTCTTGACGTCGCTCGACGGCTTGGCATCGGACGTCTGGGAGTTTTGGGTGCGGTCGGCCGTCTTGGGGTCCTTCGAATCCTTTGTCTTGGGCGCATCCGCACGGCGGTCGGCCACCGGACGGGAGTCGTCGCGGCGGCCCGTGCGCGCAGGTGCGTGGTCATCGCGTGGCGCGGGGGCGTCAGCCCGGGTCTGCGGCTGATTGGTCTGGTCGAGCATCATGCCAAACGAGCCTGTCCCCTCTTTCTTGTCGGTGTTCGCCTCTGTCCGGGGGCCGGACGTCGGGCGGAAGATTGAAGCGACGCTGGTGTCGGACGCGACGGTCACTGGGGAACCCCTGCACGGAATGTTGGACTGCTGACGCCTGTGCAATCGGCAGGCCATTGAGAAAATTGTTTCTAATCAATTGGTTAGAGGAATTGATCCTGCGCCGGCCCGGCAGGGCCTGCTCCACCCCGGCAAGAATTTCCCCTTGGAATCGCTCGAAAATCCGCGATTTCAGGTGTTTTCCGGAGGTGCCCGATCATTGCGCGGGGGCGGTCCACACCTATAGTAATGGCGCAATCTCAATCCCCGACACGCAGGAGCGCGGTCCCGAGACCGCAACCTTGATGCTTAACAGTCTTGAGATCGAAGGTCGGCCCCAGGACACCCGGGTCGTCGTCGCCATGTCCGGCGGCGTCGATTCCTCGGTGACCGCGGCGCTGCTCAAGGCCGAGGGCTATGACGTGGTCGGGGTGACGCTCCAGCTTTACGACCACGGCGCCGCGACCCACCGGAAGGGGGCCTGCTGTGCCGGTCAGGACATCCACGACGCCCGCGCGGTCGCTGACCGGATCGGCATTCCGCATTACGTCCTCGACTACGAGCAACGCTTCAAGGAGGCGGTGATCGACCGCTTCGCCGAGAGCTACGTGGCGGGCGAGACGCCGGTGCCCTGCGTGAATTGCAACATGACCGTGAAGTTCCACGACCTGCTCGGCACCGCGCAGGAGCTTGGCGCGAAGGTCCTCGCCACAGGTCACTACGTTGCCTCGCGCGACGTCGGCGGCCGGCGCGCCCTGTTCCGCGCCAAGGACGACGACCGCGACCAGAGCTACTTCCTGTTCGCCACCACGCGCGAGCAGCTCGACATGGTGCGCTTTCCGCTCGGCGACCGTTCGAAGGCGGAGACGCGCGAGCTCGCGCATCGCTTCGGACTCGCTGTCGCCGACAAGCACGACAGCCAGGACATCTGCTTCGTGCCCTCGGGCAAGTACACCGACGTGATCGAGCGCCTGAAGCCCGGCGCTGCCGAAGGTGGCGACATCGTCGATCTCGACGGCAAGGTTTTGGGCCAGCACGACGGGATCATCCACTTCACCATCGGCCAGCGCCGCGGCCTGAAGATTCCCGGACCAGCGCCGCTCTATGTTGTGCGGCTCGACGCGGCGACGCGCCGCGTTGTCGTCGGCCCGCGCGAGGCGCTAACCACGCGCCGCATCGGTTTGCGCGATGTGAACTGGATCGGTGAGGGTACGCTCGATGCCGCGCTCGGATCGGGCCGTATGGAGGTCTTCGTAAAAGTGCGTTCGACGCGGGCGCCGCAGGCCGCGTGGCTCGGGCGCGCTGCGGATGGTTACGAGATCGAATTGGTCGATGGCGAGGACGGCGTGTCGCCCGGCCAGGCTTGTGTGTTCTACGACGGCGGGCAGGGCCAGGCCCGCGTGCTCGGTGGCGGCTTCATCAAAAGTGCGGTGCCGGCCGCGCGGGCTGCCTAAGCGACATCCACAGACGTTTCGTCAGAGGGGGCGATGACGGACGGTTTAGACAAAGCGACGATGGCCAACGCCTATGCGCGTTGGGCACCGGTCTACGATCTCGTGTTCGGCAAGGTATTCGAGCAGGGCCGCATGGCGACGATCGAGGCCGCCGAGCGGATCGGCGGCCGCATCCTCGAAGTCGGCGTCGGCACCGGCATCTCGCTCTCAAGCTATAAGCGCACCAACCGTCTCGTCGGTGTCGATTATTCCGAGCCGATGCTGCGTAAGGCGCAAGAGCGCGTGATCGAGAACAATCTCACCCACGTCGAAACGCTTGCGGTGATGGACGGCAAGCATCTCGCGTTTCCCGACAACACTTTCGATGTCGTGGTGGCGCAATATTTCATCACCGCCGTGCCGGAGCCCGAGGCGACGCTCGACGAGATCGCGCGCGTGCTGAAACCCGGCGGCGAGATCGTGCTGGTGAACCACATCGGCGCCGAAAGCGGCCCCCGCAAGGTCTTTGAGCAATGCTTCGCGCCGGTGGCGCGCAAGCTCGGCTGGCGCCCGGAGTTTCCCTGGGCACGGCTCGCCGATTGGGCGGAGCGCGACGGCGTGCATCTGATCGAGCGCCGTCCGATGCCGCCGATGGGGCATTTCTCGCTGATCCGCTTCGGCAAGGCGTAGCCTGCGACAATCGCAGCGGAACCTGTTCCAAGACCGGCTCGTTTTCTATCCATGAAACGAGTTCGCATCATCGTCGCGGCGGTTTCCGTGCTGGCGTTGACGTCAGCGGCCTGGGCCCAGAGCCCGAAGCCGGATCCGAAAGCCTGCCCGCCCGGCGAGCGCGTGACGCAGAGCGAGAGCGGCCCGAAGGCGCCGGCCGAAACCACGGGTGAGAACCTGTCTGACCGGCTCGCCCGCACCGAGGGCGTGATCTGCCCGCCCAACACCGACCCTCATATGCGGGCACCGACGCCGGACGCGGGCAAAACCCCTGTAATTCCGCCGCCCGGCAGCCCTGGCGGCGATCAAACCATTCGGCCGAAATAAGATTTTACCCTTCGGCTTGACAGTTTTTCCCGCGCCTCCCTATATCGCGCCCATTCCGGCACGATTGTTGGGATATGGCGGGGTAGCTCAGTTGGTTAGAGCAGCGGAATCATAATCCGGAGGTCGGTGGTTCAAATCCACTCCCCGCTACCATTTAAATCCTAAGTATTTGATATTGCTGCATAAAATGGCTTTTAGAGCCATTTTTTTTGTATGTTGCAGATCAACGACTTAGCCCTTCGACCCGCTACCATGATTGGTGACTCATTTCTCGCGGCCACTAACTGTTCGCCGCACGTGCGGGGTCATTATTGAATGATGCGTAGGTGCGATCCGCGCGTCTTTTCCTGGTCGGGCAGAACGATCGAGTATGTTTTCGCTACCTCGGTCTCGTTCATCATCAGCACCTTCGACAAGTCGGCGATTGAATAGCCCATGTCATTGATGTGCAGCGAGACGAGGTCGGAGAGCGTACGCGGCTCCTCTGCCGGGAAGTCCAGTTCGGGTGGCTCGCGCAGCCTGATCTTGTGGATGTTGAACTGCTTCCAGATGTACTGAGCTTGGGTCTCGTTCAGAAAGCCTGCGCGCTTGGCGGCAAACACCAGTGAGCCCATCGAGACCTTCCACTCCGGCTTCAGCGCAGCGAGAACACGCAAGTCAACGCGAGGCCGGCCCGCGAAGTACGGCTTGATGTCCTCCGTTGGTACCAAGAAGCACGAGGCGAAAGCGTCAGCCTCCTCCTCCATATTCGACGTCGGGTAGCTGTGCATGATCACATGGCCCAATTCGTGGCACAGCGTGAAGCGCATACGGTCAGCCGGCTGTTGCCGATTGAGGACTATGATGTGCGGCATGCCAGGCACAGAGAACCGCACGCCGCTAACAGATGAGCCGCCCAAGTCTGAGTGCGAGACCAGGATCCCGGCGTCCTCGACCAGCGCCGTGAGATCCTGAATTGGTCCCTCGGGGACCTGCCAAAAACGGCGTAATAGACCGGCAATCTTCTCGGCATCATTGTCGTACTCGTCGGCGTCGAACCGCGGCAGTCTGTTCACCGGCTCGAGGTCGGTCGCTTCCAGCAATTTCCTCAAGTGCATGACGCGCACGTTGAGCTCGGCGACGATGCGGTGAAGCTCGGTCGCAGATACATTCGACTTCTTGCGCCACATAGGAGTGTGCACGCTCACCGGCGCGCCATAGATGGCGTCGGTCTGCGAGAAGAACTCTACCGGCACAGAGAACATCTCAGCTGCCGCCGCAAGCAACTGTTCGGACGGCTCCTTCAATCCATTCTCGATGCGAGATAGTTCAGTATTGGGCACACGGAGGCACTCCGCAGCCTCGTTCTGCGGGAATCCTCTTAGCTGCCGCGCAAGACGCAGCATGTTCCCAGACTTCGACATTCCGTATCCTTCAACCCAGTCGGCGCGATTCTTGTTTACGTCCGGTTAACCGCCTTAGGCGTCAGGACGCTTCGCTGCCTTTTTTCTTGCCCTTGGCCGTGTCCTTGAGCTTGGCAACGCTGCGACGGCGCGGCTGCGGCGGGGCGGTGGTCTTCTGCGGGAACTCGATGATGCCCTGGTTGCCATCAGGCATTTCGTAGCTCCACAGCTGACCGTTGCCATTGCGGGCGGTGACGTGCACCGACTTATAACCGGTGCCGAGTTCGTTTACCTTCCAGCAGATCTCGACCTTCATCGCCGCCGGCGCGTCCGCGAACGGAATCGACGGATCAAGAAAAATGTCGTTGGCGCCGGTCGCGATGTTGCCTCCCTTGCCGCGGCGAACTGCCTTCTTAAAGCGCGCCAGCACTTTGCCATCGAACAGGAAGCGCGCCGTCGAGCCGGTGGTGAACACCACCACTCCGGGCTTAGCGTTGAACTCCGCGACTGCCGCGCGGATCACGCTGTCGAATACGTCCGCAGAATCCGTACGCTTGTACAAGTTGCCGGCGCCGCGCTTCGACAGAAAGTCCTTGAAGGCCTTATCCAGCACTTTCCGAATCCGCTTGTTAAACGGTTCGAGGACGTCACGGACTTTCTTCTCGATCGGCAGCGACATAGGGCTCAAGGCTCCAAGGTGGATCGGCTCAGGGAACATAGCACGGCTGTGCCAAAATCGAGGAATTATTTTCAGTGTTTTTGCATATTTCTGTTAAATATATGATACAAAACAATTATTTGTATTTTTGAGATCGTGTCATTTCGGGGTTATGAGGTGGTCGGACGGCTCAATTTGGACGCAGGTCAGCTTCTGTCCTGAGGCAGCAAGAAAGGCCGGAGCTTGTTTGTCCTAAGGTAGCTACCCTGCGTCTTTGCTTGCACATGGAGGCAGACGTGAAAAAAACCGAAGCAGCAATCCAGCCGCGGCCATGCGACCCCACTCGATCCAGCGATAGAAAGACTCGTGAGAGCTCTCGCTCGTGCGCAGGCCCGAGAAGACCATGAACTTGGAGCGGACTGGCGTAAGAGGCCACGAAAGCGCGTGCTGAAGCCTAAGGGGTAGCATCGACACGGGGTTCGGGGCGAAAGGTTGCTTTGTCTACGCCGCAAAACGAAAAACCGCGTAATCATTGAATTTCGAAAGGCGGTATCGGCTCCCCGCTACCAACCTCAAAAGCACTGAACTTTCAGGCTTCTCGAAATCGCAGTCCCGGCGTGGCTGGGTGCCTTCGGCACGGCGCTCGCGGACCGCGAAGCCAAGCCCGGCTTCGCCCTACCGTTTTTCATCCTTGAGCAGGATGTCGATGGCCTGGATGACCTTCAGATCGGGATGCGCCTTGCAATACAGAATCAACTGGTGCTCGCCCGACTTCACGCGGGTGACGTGCGCGTAGTGCTTCTTGGCGAGGCCGTTGTACCAGCCGCTGTACCAGGCGGCGAGCATGTCGGCGTCCTCTTGATAGGTGTTGGCGAGCTGAGCGCAGGTCAGCGCCTGCACGTCGAGATAGCCGTTGGCATCGGTGTAGGTGGACAATTCCACCGCGGCTTGCGCCT
This sequence comes from Pseudomonadota bacterium, assembly GCA_040756555.1. Classification (GTDB taxonomy): domain Bacteria; phylum Pseudomonadota; class Alphaproteobacteria; order Rhizobiales; family Xanthobacteraceae; genus Z2-YC6860. Next base: position 175,347 of record JBFLYS010000004.1, read on the forward strand.
GTGAAGACAAAAACGTTGCAGCCATAACGCTCAAAGCTGCCGTTGCTGTCCGGATTGTTCGCATGCTGCTCACTCCGAGTTGTTACTGGAAGTATCGGTGCTGACTGAGGTTTGCCGAAATCTTTGAGGCAGGATCGCCGAGCCTGATCGCGCCTCCAATTGGCCCAAGGGCCAACTCGATCCGGATCGGGCCGGGGCGCAGCCTTTTGTGACTGGATGCGTCGGCGGGCGTGCAGACAAGGCAAAACGACGGTGGCCATGGCCGCTCGGTATGGTCTGCTGGCGCGTGTTCTGCCGTGTCCTCAATCCACACAGGCCAGCGGCCGCGCGACGGTCTCCAACGAGCGCCGTTCGGCGGCGACGCAATAGCGCGCTGCGACGAGGCCGGCCGAGATCATCAGGCCCGCGCCGAGCAGATAGCCGCCGTACACGCTCCAGCGCGAGCCCGTGTCGATCAGCGCGCCGAACAGCCACGGTCCGCCGATACCGCCGATGGCGGTGCCGACCGCATAGAACACCGCGATCGTCATGGCGCGGATTTCCAGCGGGAACGTCTCGCTGACGGTGAGATAGGCCGAACTCGCAGCCGCCGACGCGAAGAAGAAGATCACCGTCCACGCCATCGTCTGATGCGCGGCCGTCATAGCGTCGATCGCGAATAGATAGCCGGTGCCTGCGAGCAGCACGCCGGAGACGATGTAGGTGAACGAGATCATCGCGCGGCGGCCGAGACTGTCGAACAGTGGCCCGAGCAGCGCAGGGCCGAGAAAGTTTCCAGCGGCGAACGGCAGGATGTACCAGCCGACATCTTCCGACTTGATGGCGTAGAACTCGGTGAGCACCAGCGCATAGGTGAAGAAGATCGCGTTGTAGAAGAACGCCTGCGCGCCCATCAGCACGAGGCCGACGATCGAGCGCTGGCGATAGGTCACCAGCAACGTCGTGAAGATTTCTCCGAACGGCGTGTGCGAGCGCGGCTGGATGCGGATCGGTGTCAGCGGCTCGGTCGCGCACTGCCTGCCGAACACCTTCGCTTCGATCCCTTCGACGATCGCCTCTGCTTCGGCGCGATGGCCATGCGTGATGAGCCACCGCGGACTCTCCGGTAGGAACGCGCGCATGAACAGGATCGCCGCCGACAGCATCGCGCCGATCAGAAACGCGGCGCGCCAGCCATGATCCGGCGCGAGCACGTTCGGATCGAGCAGCACGATGGCGGCGACCGATGCGAGCGCCGCGCCGATCCAGAAGCTGCCGTTGATGACGAGATCGATCCGCCCGCGCACCCGCGCCGGGATCAGCTCCTGGATCGTCGAATTGATCGCGGCGTATTCGCCGCCGATGCCCGCGCCGGTGAGAAATCGGAACAGCGCATAGCTCGCGAGATTCCACGAGAACGCGGTGCAGGCCGTCGCGACGAGATAGACAGTGAGCGTGATGAAGAAGAGTTTCTTCCGCCCAATCCGGTCGGTGAGCCATCCGAAGAACAGCGCGCCGCCCACGGCGCCAGCGAGATAAGCGCTTGCCGCAAAGCCGATGTCGGCGTTTGAGAACCGCAGCACCGGGCTCTCCTTGAGCGCGCCGGAGATCGTGCCGGCGAGCGTCACTTCGAGCCCGTCGAGGATCCAGGTGATGCCGAGCGCGAACACAACAAGCGTGTGAAACGAACCCCAGGGGAGGCGGTCCAGCCGCGCAGGAATTGTGGTCTCGACAACGCCGGAGGTTGCGATTTTCGCGGGTGCGTTCACGTTCGGCCTTGCGGTTTCGCGGCCGCATTGGCCGCCCGCAAACCGAACGCCGGGTTGCAAACCGCGTTCCCTCCCATGCGGGAACCTGTTCGGGTTCCCGGCCGTTATCCCGGTAAATCAGTCAGTCAAAATTGGATCTGTTGTGCTGGACGCCCTTTGGCCATTCGACTTCCGGCGCTATGCGCTGCTTTTGGATATCGACGGGACCATCCTCGATTTTGCGCCGACGCCCCGTGAGGTCTGGGTTCCACCCGGCCTTCAGGACACGCTGCTGCAACTTCTGGAGAAAATGGATGGCGCGCTCGCGCTGGTGAGCGGGCGTTCGCTCGAGGACGTCGACCTCCTTTTTTCGCCGCTGCAACTCGCCGGGATTGGCTGTCACGGCGCGGAGTTGCGGCCATCGCTCGGCGGGCCACAGGATTCCCCGAAGACCGCGCCGCTCGATGACAGCGTAAAGCGCTTGTTCGCGCCGATCCGGAAGCTCGCCCACGGCATCCTGCTCGAGGACAAGGACTACTCGCTCGCCATTCACTATCGGCTCGCGCCCAGAGCCGAGGCGACGATCTACAAGGCGGTGGCAGATATTGCGTCAGGGATCACCAACGTCCCCATCGAAGTGTTGCGCGGAAAATTCGTCGTCGAGATCAAGTCCGTCGGCGTCACCAAGGCCTCCGGCGTGCGCGTGCTGATGAAGCATCCGCCGTTTGCTGGGCGCTTGCCGATCTTTCTCGGCGACGACGTGACGGATGAAACCGTGTTCCCGATCATCCCGGAATTCTCCGGCCATTGCTTTTCGGTCGGCCGCAAGATCGAGGGCACCGACGGGTGTTTCGACAATCCGGCGGCCGTCCGCAAATGGCTGAAGAAGATTGCAACGTCGGATGTGCCGGTGTCGGCGGAGGTGCCGAAGAAACGGGTACGAGCGGGGATATGAGTGTCGAAACCGAAACCGGTCCCGCCGTTGCGGGGCATGGCGCCAGGCAACTCGCTGCGGTCCTGGTCGACAGCTACAACGTCGAGATCAAGGATGAGGAGGGTTTTGTCGGCGACCGCGCCAACAAGCGCGCCTTCCGCGAAATTCTCGAAGACTGGCGTAAGATTCTGCGGAAACGCAGTCCCGATCCGTTCGGGGACAAGGACAGCGAGGAACTGAGCAAGAAGCAGATCGAGGCCGCGCTCCTGGAGGGCGGGTCGACGGCGTCAGGCCTTGTCGTCAGCGCGATCGAGGAATTTTCTCAGGATTTCGCAGTGGTCATCAAACGCATCCTCAAGCTCAAGGATTGGCGCGACACCGAGCGGATCGCGGTGGGCGGCGGCTTTCGCGACACCAGGATTGGAGAGATCGTCATCGGCCGTACGGACCTCATTCTGAAAGCGGCGAAAATCGATCTGGATCTCGTTCCGATCCAGCACGCCCCGGATGACGCGGGACTCATCGGCGCCATTCACCTGGCGCCGTCATGGATGTTCAAAGGACATGACGCCATTCTCGCTGCCGATATCGGCGGCACGAATATGCGCGTCGGTGTTGTGGAACTCGCTCAAAAGAAATCCCCCGATCTTTCCAAAGCGAAGGTCTGGAAATCGCTGCTCTGGCGGCACGCCGATGAAGCAAAACTTGGCCGCGACAAGGCGGTGAAACATCTCGCCGAAATGCTTGAGGAACTGATCGACGCCGCCGAAAAGGAAAAGCTGAGCCTCGCGCCCTTCGTCGGAATCGGTTGTCCCGGCATCATTTCTGAGGACGGTTCGATCGATCGAGGCGCTCAGAACCTGCCGGGCAATTGGGCTGAAAAGGACTTCCATCTTCCAACCGCGCTCAAAGACGAGATTCCTGCAATCGGAAAGCACGAAACGTCGGTGCTGATGCACAACGACGCGGTGGTCCAAGGTTTGAGCCAATTGCCGCTGATGACCGACGTCAAACGCTGGGGCGTGATGACGATTGGAACCGGTCTCGGCAACGCGCGCTTCACAAACCGCGCGAACGGAAAGAAATAAAAGTTCCATCCGGTTTGTTCGCGATATGGCGAACTGGCGGCGCACAAGTCATCAGCCCTGCCGCATTCTTCATCTTGCCAAATTCGGAACCACTTCCCGCCAGACCCGTTGTCTTCCCGGTGGTGCGGAGAATCCTGTGAACATCGTTGTCGTCTCAAATCGCGTCGCGCGAGCGAAAAGTTCCGAGCCCGTGATGGGCGGGCTCGCCGCTGCGCTCCTGCCAGCAGTCAAGGATTTCGGAGCGGTCTGGGTCGGTTCCAGCGGCAAGTTCAATGCGCCGTCGGACAAGGATTCTTTCGCGAAGGTCGAGGCGTTGGGGACCGGCGCGCTCGCGACCATCGATCTGCCTAAGGAGCACTACAATCGCTATTACGAAGGCTTCGCCAACTCGGCGCTGTGGCCGACGCTGCATTCACGCTCGGATTTGATCCGCGTCAGCCAAGAGGACTACGCCTCGTATCGCCATATCAACGCTTATATGGCGCGCGCGTTGCTGCGCTTCTGTAAGCCCGATGCGATCTATTGGGTGCAGGACTATCACTTCCTCGCGCTCGGCCAGGAGCTTCGCAAGCTCGGCGTGCGCCAGCGCATCGGTTTCTTCCTTCACACGCCGTGGCCGTCGTTTTCCATGATGTCGAGCCTGCCGCAGCACCGTGAGCTGGTGCAGGCGATGCTCGAATACGATCTGATCGGCTTCCAAACTTCCGCAGGCCGGAAGAACTTCGCCGAATATGTGACGGAGGTTCTGGGCGGTAAGGTGGTGGACGGCCATGTGCTGACCGAGACCCATACCTGCCGGCTCGAGACATTCCCGATCGGCATCGACGCCGACGATTTTGCCGCGCGTGCTGTGGCTGCCGACAGGAACGCGGAGGTCATGCGCTTCCGCGAGAGCTTGCGAGACGAACGCTTGGTCATCGGCGTCGATCGCGTGGACTATTCCAAGGGCCTGACCAACCGCGTTCACGCTTTCGAGCGGCTGCTGACAAAGCACCCGCCGCTGCGCCGGCGCGTGAGGATGTTGCAGATCGCGGTGCCGTCCCGCTGCGGCATCAAGGCTTACGATCAGCTTCAGTCCGAACTGTCAGCGGCGGTTGGAGAGGTGAATGGCCGGATCGGAGAGCCGGATTGGACGCCGATCCGCTATCTCAATAAAGGCTACAGCCAGCAAGTGCTGGCGGGCTTCTATCGCACCGCGCAGATCGGTCTGGTGACGCCGTTGCATGACGGCATGAACCTGGTCGCGAAGGAATATGTCGCGGCGCAGGACCCGGAAAATCCCGGTGTGCTGGTGCTGTCGGAATTCGCGGGCGCGGCAAAGGAGTTGGACGCGGCGCTTCTCGTCAACCCGAACGATATCGACGGTATCGCGGATCAGCTTGCGGTGGCGCTGAAGATGCCGCGCGAAGAGCGCATCGAGCGCTGGGAGTCGATGATGAAGGCCTTGCGCGAGACGTCGCTGCATCATTGGTTCTCGAGCTTCGTGGCTTCGCTCAAGAGGGGATTGCCGGACGAGCCGGCAAGAAAAAGGCTTCCGGCCAATGAGACGCGGAGCTATTCGGCGGTCCCGCCATTGGCGATGGGCGGCTAAACAAACTCCCGAGGGTTCACGGCTTACCCGCGAACACGAGAACAGAGAGCGGCGGCGCCGTCAGGCTGATGCCCGGTGTCAGGTCGTCACTGACCTGAAAAGAATCGTCGTTTGATGTGTCGAGGAGGCGCGACCAGCCGCCGATGCCCGTCCAGCCCGGCAATATCAGCTCAACACCATTCCCGGCGGCGTTGATGACGATGAACAGCGGCGCGTGCTGTTGGTCGCCTGCGAGAACGTAAGACAGGAAACGGCCTTCGGCGAAATTCCAGTCCTGCTCGTTCATCTCGGTCGCGCCGGGCGTCAGCCACAGCACGTCGTTCGTCCCGTCGTCGCGTTTGCCGTTCAGCCAGTGGTGCGGCCGCAGTTGCGGATATTGCTTGCGGAGCCGCGTGAGCGTGGCGACGAACTCGGTCAGGTCGCAGTTCTTCTTCCCGCGGCCTGACCAGTCGACCCAGCCGATCGGATCGTCCTGACAATAGGCATTGTTGTTGCCGCTCTGGCCGTTGCCGACCTCGTCACCCGCGAGGATCAGCGGCACGCCTTGCGCCAGAAGTAGACAGGCAAGCTGCGCCCGGCGCAGCTTGGTGCGCTTGGCGTTGATCTCCGGATCGTCGGTCGGTCCTTCGGCGCCGCAATTGGTGCTTTCGTTGTCGTTCGAGCCGTCCTGGCCGTTCTCGCCGTTGGCTTCGTTGTGCTTCTGCTCGTAGCTGACGAGATCCATCAGCGTGAAGCCGTCATGCACGGTGATGTGGTTGATGCTTGCGGTCGGCGCGCGGGCGTCGTGCCGGAACTGCACTGACGATCCTGTCATGGCGTGCGCCAGATCGCCGAGGACGTTGCTGTCGCCGCGCCAGGTGCGGCGCAAGGTCCTCCTGTAAACGTCGTTCCATTCCGACCATCCGGCGGGGAAGCCGCCGAGCTGATAGCCGCCGAGGCCGATGTCCCACGGTTCGGCGATCAGCTTGACGTCGGCGAGAACCGGGTCCTGGCAGATCGCGGCGAAGAACGGTGCGTTGCGGTCGAACGCCGGCGTGCGGCCGAGCACGGGCGCGAGATCGAAGCGAAAGCCGTCGATGTGGAAGACCTCGACCCAGTGACGGAGCGAGTCCATCACCAGTTGGAGCACGCGCGGATGCGTCAGCTTCAGCGAATTGCCGCAGCCGGTGAAGTTCTCGTAGTAGCGCGGATTGTCGGGCGTGAGCCAATAGTAGGAGACATTGTCGATGCCGCGATAGCAGTACGTCGGCCCGAGATGATTGCCTTCCGCGGTGTGGTTGTAGACGACGTCGAGGATCACCTCGATGCCGGCGCTGTGCAACGCGGACACCGTGGAGCGGAGCGAGTTCTGCGCGTCGTCGTGCGAATAGCGTTGGTCGGCGGCGAAGAAGTTGATGGAGTTGTAGCCCCAGTAATTCTTGAGGCCTTTTTCGATCAGATGCCGCTCATCGAGGAGCGCATGGATCGGAAGCAGTTCGACCGCAGTGACGCCGAGCTTGGTGAGGTGCTCGATCATCGCAGGCGAAGCGAGGCCACGATAGGTGCCGCGCATGCTCTCGGGGATGTCGTCGCGCTGCATGGTGAGGCCTTTGATGTGGGCCTCGTAGATGATGGTGTCCTCCCACGGTGTCTGCGGATTCCGGTCGTCCCTCCAGGTGTAGGCCTCATCCACGACGACGGACTTCAGCATTGCGCGGCCGTTGTCGCGGCGGTCGAAGGTCAGATCTTCGCGCTTCTGGTGCAGGCGATAGGCGAGGTGGGCCTCGGTCCAGATGAAATGCCCGCCGAGCCTCTTGGCATAGGGATCGAGCAGCAGCTTGTTGGGGTTGAAGCGATGGCCGTTCTCCGGATCGTAAGGTCCATGCACGCGATAGCCGTAGAGCTGGCCGGGGATGACGTCGGCGAGATAGCCGTGCCAGATGTCGTCGGTGCGCTCCGGCAGCGCGATGCGTTCGATCTCGCGTTTGCCTTCCTTGTCGAACAGGCACAGTTCGATTTTCTCAGCGTGCGCGCTGAACAGCGCGAAGTTCGTGCCGCGGCCGTCCCAAGTCGCGCCAAGCGGATGCGTTTTCCCGGGCTGGATACGATCAGGCCTCAGGAACGAGATAGAGGGCAGCAAGCGGTGGGAGGACAAGACGCAGCTCCGGGCTCTCCGCAGTGACAACCGCCGAAACGGCCCCCGCGTTCCCCACGTTGCTGCCTCCATAAAGGGCAGCGTCGGTGTTCAGCACCTCGCGCCAGTTGCCCGCGAACGGCACACGGACGCTGTAGTCGTAGCGAACCTCCGGCGTGAAATTGACAACGACGACGCAGCGCTCGCGCGTGTTGCGGCCTTTGCGCAGCCAAGCGAAGACGCTCTGGTTGGCGTCGTCGGTGACGAGCCATTCGAAGCCTTTGGGATCGCAGTCGAGCGTATGCAGCGCGGGCAGGGTACGATAGAGGCGATTGAGATCGCGGACGAGCGTTTGTGCGCCGGCGTGCTCGGGCTGTGCGAGAAGATGCCACGGCAAGCTGTGATCGTGGGACCACTCAGTGTCCTGCGCGAACTCGCCGCCCATGAACATCAGCTTCTTGCCGGGATGACCGAACATGAAACCGTAATAGGCGCGCAGGTTCGCGAAGCGTTGCCAGCGGTCGCCCGGCATGCGGCCGAGGATCGAGCGCTTTCCGTGCACGACCTCGTCGTGCGACAGCGGGAGGATGAAGTTTTCCGAGAACGCGTAGTGTAACCCGAACAGGATGCTGCTGTGATGGTGCTTGCGGTGGATCGGCTCCTTGGAAATGTATTCCAGAGTGTCGTGCATCCAGCCCATGTTCCACTTGTAGCCAAAGCCGAGGCCGCCCCAGTCGGTCGGGCGCGAGACCATCGGGAAGGCGGTGGATTCTTCGGCGGCGGTGGTGGCGCGCGGGAAGCGCGAGAAGACGTGCCAGTTGACGCGGCGGAGGAAGTCGATGGCGGCGAGGTTCTCGCGGCCGCCGTGCTCATTTGGAATCCAGCCGCCTTCGGGGCGCGAGTAGTCGAGATAGAGCATCGAGGCGACCGCATCGACGCGAAGGCCGTCGATGGCATAGCGGTCGAGCCAGAACAGCGCATTGGTCAGGAGGAGGTTCTGCACCTCGGTGCGGCTGTAATTGTAGATCAGCGTGTCCCAGTCGAGATGGCGCCCCTGGCGCGGATCGTTGTGCTCGTAGAGTGCGGTGCCGTCGAATGCGGCGAGGCCGTGCGGATCGTCGGGGAAGTGGCCGGGCACCCAATCGAGGATCACGCCGATGTTCGCCTTGTGGAGCGCTTCGATCAACGTGACGAAATCCTGCGGCGTGCCGAAACGACTCGTGGGAGCAAAGAGCCCGGTCGGTTGATAGCCCCATGAGCCGTCGAACGGATGCTCAGCGATGGGAAGCAGTTCGACGTGGGTGAAGCCCATGTCAGTGACATAAGCGGGGAGTTGTTCGGCCAGTTCGCGGTATGTGAGCCAGCGGTTGCCTTCGTCCGGCTTGCGTCGCCATGAGCCGAGATGGACCTCGTAGATCGACATCGGCGCGTCGAGCGCGTTGACCGCACGGTCGATCGGCATCGGACGGGGCAGGCGGCGGTCGTCGACGATGATCGAGGCGGTCGCGGGGCGGACCTCGGCCGCGAAACCGACGGGATCGGACTTCAGCGGCAGCAGCGTGCCATTGGGGCCGACGATCTCGTATTTGTACTTCTGGCCTTCATGCGCGCCGGGGATGAAGATTTCCCAATAGCCATTGCCGCGCACGCGCATCGCATGGCGGCGGCCATCCCACTGGTTGAAGTCGCCGACCACGCTGACGCGTTTGGCGTTGGGTGCGAACACGACGAAGGTAGTACCTGGGACGCCTTCCAGTTCGAGAGGATGCGCACCGAGCTTTCTGTAGAGCTCGAGGTGATTGCCTTCGCCGAGCAGATGCAGGTCGAAGTCGGACAGGATCGGCGGGAAGCGATAAGGGTCTTCAATCTCGATCTCGTCGCGCTCGTATTTGGCGCGCAGCCGATAGCGTGGGCTCTGGTCGGGCACGAGACCGGCGAACAGGCCGGCGTCGTGAATGCGCGGCAACTCTGTCTCCCGCGAGCCTTGGACGACAGTGACCTTCTGTGCGTCGGGCAGGAAGACGCGGACGATCGGCCGGTTGTCCTCGACGTGATAGCCGAGATAATGGAACGGATCGTGGTGGCGGCCTTCGATGACGGCATAGCCAGAGTCGGAGATGCGGTGCTCGTTAAGATTCATGGCGTCGCCACCCCATGGCGGATCATGATGCGGGAGAAGCCGTCGAGCGGGACGTGGCACCACGCCGGACGGTTGGTGAGCTCGTATTCGATCTCGTAGAGCGCCTTCTCGACCAGGAAGAAATCGAGCAATTTTTGCGCGGCTTCGGGGTCGGCGGGCCAAAGCTCGGCGCCCGCGACCTCGCGATACGCCTTCCAAAGCTCCTCGCTCGAGCGTTCACGCCACACGCGCAGCTTCGGTTCGAGCAGCACGCGCTGTTCCGGCGTGACGCTGTGCGCGCGGAGAAGCGCGGCGGTCGCCGAATAGTCGATCGAGCGGATCAGACCCGCAACGTCGCGCGCGGCGGGCGCCTTCTGCCGCCGTTCGGTAAGGTTGCGGCCCGGTTCGCCTTCGAAGTCCAGGATATAGCAGTCGTCCTTCGCGATCAGCACCTGGCCGAGGTGCAGGTCGCCATGGTGCCGGATCTTCGTCGCCTCGACACCCTCCGGGAACAGTTGATGCAGATGCGGCGTGATGTTTCTCCGCTGATCGAGGAGCTTCTCGATCAGCGCACGGGCGCCTTCGCCGAGATCGGCGCGGCGTTCGTCGAGCAGGCCGAAGGTGTGGTTGGCGCGCTCGAGAAGACGCTCGGTCCACCCCGCAATGTCGGCGGCGACGACAGGTTGCTTTGCGAACGCCGGAATATCCGGCCGCGACGCCAGTGTGAGATGCAATTCGCCGGTGCGATGGCCGATCAGCGCGATGTGCCTCAGATACGACGACAGTTCGTCGCTTTCGCTGGCGAGGTCGTCCACCACCACGCGCTGTTCGTCCACGAAGCGATCGAGATAGGCGGCGGTGACGGCCCAGCCGTCGCCCTGGTTCTCGACGTAGCGGTGTACGGCGACAATGGCGCTCTGCTGGTCGCCTTCGATCAGCTCTGCAGAGCCGAGCAGGGCAGGCGCGTTCTTGTAGCCGGCATCGACGAGGAATTCGCCGATCTCGATCTCAGGATGGATTCCCGGGCGAATGCGGCGCAGCAGCTTGATGACATAGGTTTCGTCCGCGATGACGGTGGTGTTGGATTGCTCACGGTCGGTGACGATGAGGTCTTCAATCTCGGGCTCGGGCATCGCCTTGAACGCCGCGGTCGGCTTGTGCACAAGATTGCCCCGCGACGTCTCGATCGTCGTACCGGCGTGGATCGCCTTCAACAGCAGCGAGTTGATTTCCTTGTCACGCGCAGCATCGAGCAGCGTTCCTTCGCGAGGACCGCGGCGCACCGTGGCCGCGACGTCCGACACCAGCGGTCCGATACGGTCGAATCGTGACCACTTCACCGTGAATGGGACGAGATAGCGGCTCTCGGGATTGACGTCGTCGCCGACGCCGACCAGGGTTAGCAGGACTTGGACGCCGTTGCCCTCGAGCGGGATGGCGCTGCGGATATGCGTGACAGGGAGCCGCCCGGACTTGTCGCCGAACCAGCGGCGGTCCTGGATGAAGCCCGGCAGCACGTCGCGCTCCAGGGCGGTGAGCATGCGTCCGGTGATCAGCGAATCCAGGTTCTGGCCCATCACGAGCGTTGTGAACTCGTGCGACAGCACGCGAGTTTCGTCCATTTCCTCGCTAAGGCGGAACCAGAAGAAGCCATAGGGCGCGAGCGTCACGACGTATGGCGTGTCGCCGATCCGCGGGAACTGCGCGCGGCCCAGCAGCTCGCGCGGCACGCGGCCCTTCCATGGGCTGAGGTCGATTTCGCAGGCCTGCGCGGCGCGCGACAGGTTGGCGACGCAGAGAATCGTCTCGTCGTTGTATTGGCGCACATAGGCCAGCACGCAGCGGTTCTTTGGCCTGATAAAGCTCAGCGAGCCGCGACCGAACACCTGCGTCGACTTCCGCACGCCGATTAGCCGCTTCATCCAGTTGAGCAGCGACGACAGGCTACGCGTCTGCGCCTCGACGTTGACGGCGTGATAGCCGTACACCGGGTCCATGATCATCGGCGCGTAGAGCCGGGCCGGATCGCAGCGCGAGAAGCCGCCGTTCCTGTCCGGAGTCCATTGCATCGGCGTGCGCACGCCGTTGCGGTCGCCGAGATAGATGTTGTCGCCCATCCCGATCTCGTCGCCGTAGTAGACGATCGGCGTGCCGGGCAGCGAAAACAGCAACGAATTCATCAGCTCGATCTTGCGGCGATCATTGTCCATCAGCGGCGCTAGACGCCGCCGGATGCCGAGATTGATGCGCGCGCGCGGATCGTTGGCATAAGTGGACCACAGGTAGTCACGCTCGATGTCGGTCACCATTTCGAGCGTCAGTTCGTCGTGGTTGCGTAGGAACAGTGCCCACTGACAATTGTCGGGGATGTCCGGCGTCTGCCGCAGGATATCGGCGATCGGAAAACGGTCCTCCTGCGCGATCGCCATGTAGATGCGCGGCATCAGCGGGAAGTTGTAGGCCATGTGGCACTCGTCGCCAGTGCCGAAGTAGGCGTTGACGTCCTCCGGCCATTGATTGGCCTCCGCGAGAAGGAGCTTACCGGGTGCGTAGGCATCCATCTCCTTGCGGATCGTCTTGATCACCTCGTGGGTCTCGGGAAGGTTCTCGTTGTTGGTGCCTTCGCGCTCGCAGAGATAAGGGATCGCATCGAGCCGGAATCCGTCCACGCCCATGTCGAGCCAGCGGCGCATCACGCTGAGCATCGCCCCGACCACGCGCGGGTTGTCGAAGTTGAGGTCCGGCTGGTGCGAGAAAAAGCGGTGCCAGTAGAACGCGCCGGCCTCCGCGTCCCACGTCCAGTTCGATTTCTCGGTGTCGGTGAAGATGATGCGCGTGCCTGAATATTTCTGGTCGTTGTCGCTCCAGACGTACCAGTTGCGCGCGTCGGAGCTGGGCTTGGAGCGGCGTGCACGGCGGAACCACGGGTGCTCGTCGGAGGTGTGGTTGACGACGAGCTCGGTGATGACGCGCAGCCCGCGCCGGTGCGCTTCGTTCATGAAACGCCGGAAGTCCTTCATCGTGCCGAAGGTCGGATTGATCTTGCGGTAGTCCGCGATGTCGTAGCCATCGTCACGGCCGGGGCTCGGATAGAACGGCAGCAGCCATAGCGCTGTGACGCCGAGGTCTTGCAGATAGTCGAGCCGCTCGGTGAGGCCCTCGAAATCGCCGATGCCGTCGTTGTTGCTGTCGGCGAACGCCTTCACATGAAGCTGATAGATGATGGCGTCCTTGTACCAGACCTCATCCGCTGTCAGCGTCTTCTCGATCTCGATGGGAGAGACAAGGTTCACCCGAGTCCTCCTTAGGTGGCGCAGCGGAACAAGAGCAACGGATCGTCGGCGGGATTGATCGTCAGCCGCACGCCGCCCCATTCGAGCGTATGACGCTCGCCGGTCACCAGGTTCTCGATCGCGCGGACCGCCTTGCGCGCATTCGGCGGGCCGATCTCCACTTCGCCGAAGTGGAACCAGAATTGCCGCGGCTCGGGGCCGGTCAGCGCGATTGCCCCGGCGATGGTGTTGTGGCCGTCATGCGACTCCTTGACGAAGCCGATCACCTCGCCGTCGTCGACCTGCGCGAAGCGCAGGTTGCCGGTTTGCAGCAGCGCCGGATTGGAGCGCCGCAGGCGATTGAGGCGCGAGACGAAATCCTTGATGTTCCCGGGCTTGTTCCAGTCGCGGGTCTTCAGCTCGTATTTCTCGGAGTCGATGTATTCTTCTTTGCCCGGCAGCGGCTCGTGTTCGAGCAACTCGTATCCTGCGAGCATTCCGTAGTTCGACGAGAGCGTGGCCGCGAGCGCGAGTCGGGACTTGAACATCCACGCTTCGCCCTTCTGCAATTGTACCGGCAGGATGTCCGGCGTCGTTGCGAAGAAGTTCGGCCGGTAGTACTCGACTTCGGGAAAGCCGGTCAGCTCGCTGAGATACTCCTGAATCTCCGGCTTGCGCGTGCGCCACGTGAAGTAGGTGTAGGACTGGGTGAAACCGAGCTTGGCGAGGAGCTTCATCACCTTCGGCCGCGTGAAGGCCTCCGAGAGGAAGATGACGCGCGGGTCTTTGGTCTGCACCTCATGGATCAGCCACTCCCAGAACGGAAACGGCTTGGTGTGTGGATTGTCGACGCGGAATATCTGCACGCCCTGGTCGACCCAGAACAGAACCACATCGCGCAGCGCCTCCCACAGCGCAATGCGATCCGCGCAATAGAAATCCGGATTGACGATGTCCTGGTATTTCTTTGGCGGGTTCTCGGCGTACTTGATGCTGCCGTCGAGCCGCCAGTTGAACCAGTCGGGATGGTCTTTCAGCCAGGGATGATCCGGCGAGCATTGGATTGCGAAATCGAGCGCCACCTCCATGCCGTGCGAGCGGCAGGCGGTGATGAAGCGCCGGAAGTCGTCGAGCGTGCCAAGCTCCGGGTGCACCGCCTTGTGTCCGCCGTCAGCCGAGCCGATGGCGTAGGGGCTACCCGGATCGCCGGGTAGCGAGGTCGTCGCGTTGTTGCGGCCCTTGCGGTTCGTCATTCCGATCGGATGGATCGGCGGGAAATAGATGACGTCGAAGCCGAGTTCCGCGATGTCCGGCAGCCGGTCGATGCAGTCCTGAAATGTGCCGTGGCGTCCCGCGGCCGGGCTCTGGCTGCGCGGGAACATCTCATACCACGCGCCGGCTATCGCGATTTCTCGGTCGGCGGTGAGCGTGAACGACGCGCTGCGGCAAACGTCGTCGTGCGGCTCGATCTCGGTCATCGCCTCGACGAGGTCGTCGGTCAGCAGCGGATCGGAGATGCCGGTGCGGTCGAATTCCTCGATGCAGCGCTCGATGACGCTACGATGGGGAGGCGCGCCGTTGAGGATGTCGGAGAGAAGCGCGCGGCCTTCGCGCAACTCGAGCGCGATGTTCTGCCCGGCGGCGCGCTTGGCGACGGTGTCCTTGCGCCAGGTCGCGAAGGGGTCGCTCCAGGATTCGATCGCGAACAAATACCGCCCCGGCGCCGGCGGCGTGAAACGGCCGTGCCAGCGGTCGTTGTTGTCGAGCGTCATCGGCTCGCGGTTCCACTCCGTAGCGGTCTCGCGCCGCCAGATCAGCGCGACCGCCATCTGCTCGTGGCCTTCGCGCAGAATGTCGGCCCAGACGTCGACAGGCTGGCCCGCGGCACGCTTCACCGGATATCGGCCGCCATCGACCGCCGGGTAAACGTCTTCCACAATGAAACGCGGCCCGGTCGGATCACTCGTTTCGGCCCTGTCCCAAATACCTGATTGATCCCCGAACTGGGGTTCGGTCTGGAACTGCCTCATCCCGTGATCCTTCGTGCGCGCGTAAGCATCATGAGAACCGCCGGCGCCCGTCATTGGTTCCATGAGATGGAACAAGGCATGTGCGACCGGAATTGAAGTCGAAGCACGCGGCCGAATGTATGAAAGACTGGACGGAACTCGCCGAGCGCTGGGGAATCTGCGCGAGTTTCGTCGACGCGCAGGGGCAAACGCGTGCGGCGACGCCGGAGGCGATCCGCCGCATCTCGGAGGCGTTGCAGGCCGCGGGCGACGGTGCCGCATGGAATGATGCCGCACCGCACGTCGTGCCCGCATATCAGGGCGATGGCCGGCGCGGCTGGTTGCTTGCGGTGCAACTCTACGCGGTGCGCTCGAGGCGCAATTGGGGCCACGGCGATTTCACCGATCTCGCGGCGCTGGTGCGGCTCGCGGCGGAGATTGGCGCGGCGGGAATCGGACTCAACCCGTTGCACGCCCTGATCTGGGACCAGCCGGGACATGCGAGTCCGTATTCGCCGAACTCGCGGCTGTTTCTCAATCCGCTCTACATCGATGTCGAGGCGATCCCGGAGTGGATGCCGGAGCTTTCGCTGGTGGACGACGTCGCGCGACTGCGCGAAACCGACCTGGTCGACTACGAAGGCGTGGCGCGGATCAAACATGCGGCACTTCGGCATGCGTACCGGAACTTCCGCGAGAGCGCGCGTCATGAACGAACCGCGGATTTGGACAGGTTCCGCGATGAACGCGGCGAGACCTTGGCGCGCTTTGTCGCCTTCGAGGTCTTGCGGCGGAAATTTCATGGCGCTTGGTGGGAGTGGCCGCGGGAGTGGCGCAGGCCCAGCAGCGGAGCGATCGCGGACTTGCGCAAGAGCGATGCGGACGAGTTCGGCTTTCACGAATTCCTGCAATGGACCGCGGACCGCCAGCTCGCCGCCTGCGCCGAGATCGCGCGGCAGCGCGGCCTACCGGTCGGCCTCTATGTCGACATGGCTGTTGGTGTTGACGGCGGCGGGGCCGACGCGTGGATCGAGCAGGACATCTTCCTCACCGGATTGTCGATCGGCGCGCCGCCGGACATCTACAATCCGGCCGGGCAGGACTGGAAGCTGACGAGCTACAGCCCGAATGGTCTCGCCGCGCGGCACTTCGCGCCGCTGCGCACCGTACTGCAATCGGTGACGCGGCATGCCGGCGCGATCCGCCTTGATCACGCGATGGGGCTGATGCGGCTCTATCTCGTGCCCGGCGATCTGGGCCCGAAGAATGGCGCCTACATCCGCTTTCCGTTCGAGCACTTGCTCTCGGTGGTGGCGGACGAAAGCCGCCGTGCGAAATGCATCGTCATCGGCGAAGCGCTGGGCACCGTGCCGGAGGGCCTCGTGGAGCGGCTGTCGGCTTGGGGGCTCTGGTCGTATCTCGTCATGATGTTTGAGCGCGATTGGGACGGCATCTATCGTGCGCCGAACCGCTATCCGGTACGGGCGCTTGCGACCTTCAACACCCACGATCTGCCGACCTTCGCAGGCTGGATGAGCGGATACGATCTGGCGTTGAAGCGCTCGATCGGCGTCGATCCGGGCGAGAGCGACGCGGAGCGCGAGCGCTCGCGGCACGAATTGCGCGTGGTGTTGAGCTCGGATGGCGGCAGCTTCATTCCGGTCGCCGAATTTCTCGCCTGCACGCCGTCGCGGATGGTGTCCATCGGCATCGAGGACGTTCTCTGTCTGCGCGATCAGGTGAATGTTCCCGGCACCTCCAGCAAGCATCCGAACTGGCGGCGGCGCTTGCCGGTGAACGTCGAGGATCTGGCGGGCGATCAGCGGCTCGCGGCGCTGGCTTCCGCGTTGGCGAGGGCTGGGCGCGGCGCGGGTTGAGCGAACTCACGCATCGCAGTCGCGACGTCGATCAGCGCGGGCAGGCCGGCCTCGTTGCCGAGATGCTGGATCTTGTGCGCCGACGCCGCGCGGGCGAATTCGAAATGCGCGGCCCACGGCAACTCGGGCTTGGCCAGATAAGAGTAGACATAGGCGCCGTGGAACACGTCACCGGCGCCGCTGGTGTCGATAATGCGGTCCTCCGGCACGCGCAGCGCCGGAAGCGTGCCGATGGTTCTGCTCTCGTCGTACCAGAGCATGCCGCGCTCGCCCATCGTGACGCCGGCGATCTTGCAGCCGCGCTCCTTCAGGTATTGCAACATCTCGGGTGGCGACAGATGCATCTGCTCGCAGAAGCGCTCCGCGACGATGGCGACATCGATGAACGGCAGCAGCTCGTGGGTGTTCTTGCGGAGGCCGCCGCCGTCGAGCGAGGTGAGGATGCCGGCGCTGCGGCATTCGCGGGCATAGTGCATCGTGGCGTCGGTCTGATGGCCGTCGGTGTGCAGCGCGCGGCAGCCGCCGAGAAGAAGCTTCGGATAGGACTCGAGGTAGTCGTCGTCGCGGCAGCGAACGATGGCGCGCTTGCCGCCGCTCGGCATGATGAAGGACAGCGAGGACTTCTTCACGCTGCGTCCGTGCAGCGTCACCGCATACTTGCGCGCCATGTCGAGGAACATGCGGCCGAGCCAGTCGTCCGCGAGCGTCGCGATCATGTCGGGCTTGATGCCGAGCTTGGCGCAACAGAATGCCGCGGTGACTGCGTTGCCGCCGAACGAGACGGCGTATTCGTCGGCGACGGATTTCTCGTCACCGGTCGGCATCGAGTCGGTAAGAAACGTGATGTCGATATAGGTCTGTCCGATGAAGAGGGCTTGCATGATCAATTCGTTCCCGGCGTGTGTGCGTCGACGTTCCAGATATCTTCGGCGTATTCGCGGATGGCGCGATCCGAGGAGAACCAGCCCATGTGCGCGGTGTTGAGCACGCTCGCGCGCCACCAGGTCGCGGGATTGCCCCAGGCCGTGTCGATGCGGCGCTGCGTGTTCCAGTAAGAATCGAAGTCGGCCGCGACCATGAACGGGTCGAAGTGCAGGATGGAATCGACCAGCGCATGATAGCGCGTCGGCTCCTCCGGCGAGAATTGCCCCATCGCGACGGCGTCGAGTGCGGCTTCGAGCCGCGGCGAGGCGTGCGCGGCCTGCCGCCCCACGAAGTGCTCGCGCTTGCGCTGCTCAACCTGTTCAGCGGCCATGCCGAAGATGAAGATGTTGTCCTCGCCGACCGCGGAGCGGATTTCGATGTTGGCGCCGTCCATCGTGCCGATGGTCAGCGCGCCGTTGAGCGCCAGCTTCATGTTGCCGGTGCCGGAGGCCTCCATGCCTGCGGTCGAGATTTGCTCGGAGAGGTCGCTCGCTGGGATGATCTCTTCGGCGAGGCTGACACCGTAATTCGGCATGAAGATCACCTTGAGCCGATCACCCACGACCGGATCGGCGTTCACCACCCGGGCCACGTCGTTGATCAGCTTGATGATGAGCTTGGCGCGCTCGTAGCTCGGCGCGGCCTTGCCGGCGAACAGCTTCACCCGCGGCACCCAGGGCCGGTCCGGCTCGGAGCGCATCGCGTTGAACAGCGCGATCGTCTCCAGGATGTTCAGGAGCTGCCGCTTGTATTCGTGGATGCGCTTGATCTGCACGTCGAACAGCGCCTCGGGCTTCACCATGTATCCGGTGGCGAGGCGGATGCGGCGCACGAGCCGCCGCTTGTTCTCCATGCGGACCGCCGCCGCGGCCGCAACAAAATTCGCATCGTCAGCGAAGTCTTCCAGCTTCCGCAGCGCGGTCGGATCGTCGAGGAAGCCGTCGCCGAGGCGCTCGATCAGAAGCGCCGTGAGCCCCGGATTGGCCTCGTAAAGCCAGCGGCGGAAGGTGATGCCGTTGGTCTTGTTCACCACCCGTCCGGGGTAGAGCGCCGTGAGATCGCGGAACACCGTCTGCTTCATCAGCTCGGTGTGCAGGCCCGACACGCCATTGACCCTGTGCGAGCCGACGAAAGCCAGATTGCCCATGCGCACGCGCTTGTCGCCGTCCTCCTGGATCAACGAGATATTGGCGAGCGTGGCGATATCGTCGAAGCCCGCCTCGCGCGCCTCCTTCAGATGATGCCAGTTGATCAGATAGATGATCTGGAGATGCCGCGGCAGCAGCTTGCCGAGCACCCCTGTTGACCAAGTCTCCAGCGCCTCCGGCAGCAGCGTATGGTTGGTGTAGCTCAGCGTCGCTTTCGTGATCGACCAGGCGTCGCTCCAGTTCAGATCGTGCTCGTCGATCAGAATGCGCATCAGCTCGGCGACAGCGATGGCCGGATGCGTGTCGTTGAGTTGGATTGAGGCGTGCTCCGGCAGCGTTGAGACGTCGCCGAACCGCTGGACGTGCCGTTGCACGATGTCTTGCAGCGCCGCCGATGTGAAGAAGTATTCCTGCCGCAGGCGCAGCTCGACGCCTGACGGCGTCGCGTCGCTCGGATAGAGCACGCGCGAGATCGCTTCCGCCTCGGCGCGCGCCGCCGTCGCGCCGACATGGTCGCCCTGGTTGAACATGTTGAGATGAACCGGGTTCGTCGCGCGCGCCGACCACAGCCGCAGCGTGTTCACATGCTTGCCGCGCCAGCCCACGATCGGCGTGTCATAGGCGACCGCAAGCACGCGCTCGGCCGGGTACCAGATGCCGCGCGCGGTGTCGGAGCCGCCGACATATTCGACCGTGCCGCCGAAGCGGATCGAATATTCGATCTCCGGCCGCGCGAACTCCCACGGATTGCCGAAGGCGAGCCAATCGTCAGGCAATTCGATCTGCCGGCCGTCGGCGAACTGCTGGCGGAACAGTCCTTGCTCGTAGCGGATGCCGTAGCCGTAGGCAGGAATGCCGAGCGTTGCCATGCTGTCGAGATAGCAGGCGGCGAGGCGGCCCAGGCCGCCGTTGCCGAGTGCGGGGTCGGGTTCGAGCCTTCGCAGATGATCGAGTTCGACGTTGAACGTCGCGAGCGCCTTGCGCGCGGTGTCCCGCATCCGCAGGTTGGTCAGCGCGTCGAGCAGCATTCGTCCGATCAGGAACTCGATGGACAGGTAGTAGACGTGCTTCTTGGCGTCGAGCTTCGTTTGCTTGTCGCAAGGCAGCCAGCGATCGACGATGCGGTCGCGCACCGCGAGCGAGACGGCTTGCAGCCAGTCGTTGTCGACGGCTTCATCCGGCGTCTTGCCGCGCGAATATGTCAGCTTCTTGAAGATTTGATCGGCAAAAGTGGCGGCATCCGAATCCAAGCCAGTCTTGGAAAGACGTTGGACGACGGCCATCCCAAATTCCCCGCGGTTCACGGCAAAGAGCGCCATTCCCCGCTGGGGAATCGCGCTCTGTGTCAACCACTTGGGGCGCTTACGGTTCCGTGCCGAATTTGAGGACAAGAGGTCCGTGCGGCAAGCCGTGTCCTGGCTTATTTTCGATCGGGCTGGAGACGTACGGTGTGCGGGCGTGTCTTGCTGGCGGAGTTTGAAAGCTCCTCCCAGATATCGGCCATCTCCTGCAGCATTTTCCGATGCTCAGGATTTCGCGCATGGCGCGCGTGCTCCCGGCACATCTCGGCTTTTTTCTTTTAGTCGTCTGCAGTCATTTGTCGCGGCATGGGGAGGCGCCGTTTCTGCGGTCCAGCACCTGCGCAATCCTTCGGAGTTGTTTGAGGCTTGCCTGGCGCGGGCAAATCGTCACTCTCCCATTCGGGCGGACGTGAATACCTGTCAGTTCTGACAGGATCGTCGACGTGCGCAAATTTTGTCGCTGCGCTTTGATCTGGCGCATCGGGCATGCGGAGCGCTAAGGAAATGGCTCGATCGGGCGAGGCCGGAGGTTCGGACGCATCTGTGACGCAGACAAAGACGCATTTCAAAAACTATCCGATTCAGGAAATGGCGGTCCTCGCGCTGATCTCGATTTTGATGGTCGGGGTCTTCATTTTCGACATCTACACGCCGCCCGACGACGTTTCGATTTGCTTCATCTACGCAGTTCTCATTTCGCTGTCTGTATTCTCGTTCCGTCGATCGCCTTATATCTGCGCGGCGGTGGCGACGTTTCTATCCTGGGCCGGCGCATTCTTTCAGACCCCTGGCGACACGCTCAGCGTCGTGTTCTTCACGAACCGCGCGATTGCCGTGACCGCGCAATGGCTCGTCGCATTCCTCATCGTGCTTCACAAGGACGCTCAGCAGCGAATTCAGCAGCAATATGAGGGCGAGCGAAAAAAAGCCGAGACGAGCCGACGCTTTGTCGACGTGCTGACTCACGAAATCGGAACGTCGCTTACCATCATCGAAGGTCAGGCCTTTCGTTTGAAGAAACTCATGCCGGCCGCTGGCCCCGAGGGTGGCCATTCGCGAGCGGAAAAAATTAGCCAGTCCGTGCGTCACATCGAGCGGGTCGTGCGGCAGGTTCAGGTCGCCTCGGAGCTCGATCGGGGGATGGACGAGCTTGAGCCTGAGTCCGTCAATCTGCGCAACGTCATCGCCGAGGCTGTCATTCAGAGCGGGAGAGAATCGGTTCACATCGACACGCATGCCCTTCCGGCGGAGATCAGCGGAAACGCCGGCATGTTGCAGCAGGTCGTGGAAAATCTCCTTTCCAACGCCATCAAATACTCGCCCGCGGAAGCGGCGATTTCAGTGTGGGGCCGCGTCGAGAACGATCAGGCGGTGGTGTCGGTCAGCGACCGCGGCCGCGGCATCCCCGAAGGAGAACGGGCGAAGCTGTTCGAGCCCTATTACAGGGCCAGCAACAGCCGGAATGTTCAGGGAACCGGGATCGGTCTTTACGTCGTGGAGCGCTACATCAGGAGCCACGGCGGTTCGATCGGCATCTCCAGTGAGCTCGGTGTGGGAACAACCGTCACCTTTCAAATCCCGATCGCCGCGCCTCTCGCCGGGAGGACGACGTGAAACAGTCACCGCAGATCCTACTCATTGAAGACAACCCGGAGACCGCCGCGCTCATCTCCGAGGTGCTCGAGGCGGAGGGGTTCAAGGTCGCCATCGCAGAAAATGGCTTCTCGGGGCTGAACGCGCTCGGAACCAAACCCGACATCGTGCTGTGCGATATCGACTTGCCTGATGTCACGGGCTTGCAGATTCTGGCGAGCATCCGCAGCAGAAATCTATTGCCCCATTCGGTGCCGTTCCTGTTCGTCACGGCTTTTGCCCAGCGCGATTATCAGATGCAGGCGCGGCAACTGGGATGCGACGACTACATCACGAAGCCGATCGACTTCGAGCTTCTGATTGCCATCATCCGTCGCAGGTTGTCGACAGCGGCGCTCCGCCCCGAGACCGATATCAGGCTCACCGACCGGGAGCGCGAAGCGCTCACATGGGCAGCGAGAGGGAAAGCGTCCGGCGAAATCGCGACGATCCTCAATATCAGCGAGCGCACGGTGAATTTCCATATTGATAATGCCATGCGCAAACTTGGCGCCGTGACGCGCATTCAGGCCGCGGTCAAATGCGCGTTGCTCGGTTTGATCGAGCCGTAAGCGCCAAACACAAGGAGTTTTTTTGCACGGAGCTGTCAGGGCTCACAGGTGTGCGCGTGTGCAAAACACGCAATGAACTTCACGCACCGAAGTCCGGCGGAGAAGTTCAATGCAGTCTGCTTTTCTCATGCTCGTGTACATTCTGACGGCGGCCGTCGTTCAGCTCATCGGCTTTCTCGTCAGCAGGATCGTCGAATATCAATGGCCGTCGTTCGGTTTGATGGCCTTCCTGATCATCTTCATGGCCGCGTTCGGCATCGCATGGCCGATTGCGCTGAGGATCGCCGAATGGGGCATCCGCAAAGCCGGTTATGAAGTGGACGGAACGAGCGTGAAGCCGGCCTGAGCCGCGAGACTTCACGCCGAAGCGCTGCCTGCTGTCAGGGAAACCCGCACCTGTCAGAACTGACAGTGGCCGGCCCCCCTCAGTCTGCGGATGATGCACCAAGTTCCCCGACGGACGCTTCCCAAGGCGATTTCCAGTTGCCTCAAAGCCCAGCAGGAGGTGTTCGTCGGGGAGCCGCCAACCTTAGAGCGGTGACCGGGAAAATGCCGGTCACCGCTATTTTGGCGGCTCCACCCTGACCGGCCTCAGTTCGACGGCTCGGGTATCAGGCCGGCCGCTTTCAGGATCTCGGAATACTTCGTCTTATCGCTTTTGATGACGGCAGCCATCTCTTCCGGCGTCGTCGTCGTGGCGGCGATCCCCAGATCGAGCAGGCGCTGGGCGATCTCCGGCGACTTCGCAGCCTCGATCGTGGCCTGCGCGACCTTGTCGACGATCTCCTTTGGCGTCCCGCGCGGCGCGACGAAGCCGTTCCAAGTTTCCAGCGAGAATCCTGGATAAGTCTCCGCGATGGTTGGAATGTCGGGAAGGCTCGGCAGCCGCTCCTTGGAAGAGATCGCAATGATGCGGACGCTCTCGTTGCTCATTTGTGCGGCCATTTCGGAGACTCCGCCGAACGCCGTTTCAATCGTGCCCTGAACCAGCGCCGCGGTGACGGGTGCGGAGCCTTTGAACGGCACATGGACCATGTCGATGCCGCTGATCGCGGTGAAACCGGCGCCGATCAGATGGCTGGTCGAGCCCTGGCCCGCGGTCGCGTAGTTGAGCTTGCCGGGATTGGCCTTCGCATAGGCGACGAATTCCGCCACGGTTTTCACCGGCAGTGACGCCTTGACGCCCATGAGAAACGGGATGGTGCCGAAAATGGCGACCGGTGCGAACGCATCCGGGTCGTAGTTCACCTTCTGCCACAGCGGCGCGACGCTGATCTGCGACGCCGATGCGAAAAACAATGTGTATCCGTCGGGCGCCGCCGCGGCGACGTAGTTCGCGGCGATCGCCCCGGCTGCGCCGGCCCGGTTCTCGACGATGACTGGCTGTCCGAACTTCTCCGACATGTGCTTCGCGACCAGCCGCGCCAGGATGTCGGTGAAGCCGCCGGCGGCGAAGGGGACAACCACGGTGACGGTCCGCGTCGGCCAGGAAGCCGTCTGAGACGCTGCTTGCGCCGGTGTTCCGGCAATCGCGGCGAACAGCGCCAGTGCGCATGCCGCGCGCCGTGTCAGGCCCGCCCAGATTGCGACACCCGTGCCTGAATTGTGTTCCCGCTCATGTTGCATCGTCGTTCCACTCGCAGCGATGTTGCCGGCGAGATGGGCGGAGCAACTTCCGGGCCAGTGCGAAAAAAGAAGCAGGCCGAACAAAAATCAGCCTGCCTCTGCTCGCTCTTTGTCTCGTCGATGAAACGAGGCGCTAAACCTTCTCGGTTCCGGTCGGATAAAGCGTGCGGACCTCCTCACGCCGGCGCAGCCACCATGCATAGGACGGCGGCAGCAGCGTCAGCGGGTCGCCGCCGCCGAGCGCTTGTGCAGCGTGAACCGGCCAGTTCGGATTCCACATCATCTCGCGCGCCAGCGCGATCAGGTCGCACTTTCCTGCGGCGAGATAGCTTTCCGCCTGCACCGGATCGGTGATCAGGCCGACGGCCATGGTCGGGATATCGACCTCGCGGCGGATCTGCTCCGCGAATGGCACATGGTAGCCCGGCACGCGCGGCACCACGGCGAGCGTGAGCGGTCCTTCGATACCGCCCGACGAGCAGTCGATGATATCGACGCCGCGCTCTTTCAGTTCGCGCGCCAGCACGACCGTGTCGCCGATGTCCCAGGCGCCGCCTTTGCCGTCGACGCAGGAGGCGCGGAAGAACAGCGGCCGGTCCTGCGGCCACGCTGCGCGAGCCGCCTCGACCAGCTCCAGCGCGAAGCGCATGCGGCCCGCGATGTCGCCGCCATAGGCGTCGGTGCGCTTGTTCGTGATCGGCGAGAGGAACTGCTGGATGATGTAGCCGTGCGCGCCGTGGATCTCGCAGATGTCGAAGCCGGCATCGAGCGAGCGGCGGCACGCTTCGACGTGGCTCGCGATCACCTGCCGGATGTCGTCGCGATCCATTTCGAGCGGCACCATCGCGCCGGGCTTGAAGGGGATGGGACTCGGTGCGATGCCTTGCCACGGCGGCTCGCCATGCGCGGCGTCGGCCTCGGTCAGCGGCGCGAAACCCTCCCACGGCGATTTGGTCGCGACCTTGCGCCCGGCATGACCGAGCTGGATCGCGCTCAATGCGCCCTGGCTGCGGATGAAGTCGGTGACGCGCCTCCAGGCTTTGGCCTGTGCGTCGTTGTAGATGCCGGGGCAGTGATAGGTCTTGCGCGCGCGCTCCTCGACCGCGGTCTCCTCGACGAAGACGATGCCGGCGCCACCCATCGCGAACTTGCCGAGGTGCACGAGATGCCAGTCGGTCGGCGCGGCGTCGACGGCGGCGTATTGCGACATCGGCGACACCACGATCCGGTTCCGCGCCGTGAGGCCGCGGAGCTTCATCGGCTGGAGCAGCAGGGGAGAGGGTTGGGCCTTAGAATCGCTCGTCATCGATGGTCTCGCCGATAGGTCCTGGTTCGTATGTCGCGGCCTCGGCCGCGGCGGAACGAGCCACGATGCAAGTTATCGGCCAACGGGTTCAAGACCGCTGACGTCCGGGATCGGAAAGGCCGATGGGGCTAAATCTCCGACGGCATGATGATGCAGTAGACCAGGTCCGGATCGCGGGTGCCGGGGCCGAGGCGGGGCGCACAGATGTGTGCGCCACCATCCGGCGCTTCGGCCTTCACGACCTTCTCCGGATCGACCCTGATCCAGCGGCCGTCCTTCATGATCTCGTAGTGATCGCCGTTGGGGCGGACCTGTGTGGGCCGGCAGTCGGCGAGATTGCAGCACGAGCTCTTCGTGCCGGGGATCAGGAGCTTTTGATAAAAGCTGTCATGCCACTGGGCATGGCCTTGTCCATGATAGCCGTCGTGGTCATGATCTTCGGCGGAGGCGGTCGGCGCGATGAAAAGGCCGATGGCGAGGATGAGCACGAACTGCAACAAAACGGAACGCACCGTAAAGGCGGTCATGGCAACTCCACCCATGTCGCTCCCCAGGTGTTGCTGCTGTTAACGAGGCAACGCCGCGGCCGGTTCCAAATTCCGTCGGGGGAGGTGTTGAATGCGTTCGCTGGCCAATATCGGCGTCGCTGTTGCGATTTGTCTGTCGGTTTTGCGGCCCGCGCCTGCCGCAGCGCAGGCCAACGACTATCCCAACCGTCCGGTGAGTTTCATCGTACCGTTCGCAGCGGGCGGCGTGACCAGCGTATTCGCGCGGCTAATCGGACAGAAGCTGGAGAACAAGCTCGGCAGGCCGTTCGTGGTCGAGAACCGGCCGGGCGGCGGCGGGGTGACGGCGGCCTACGCGGTCGCGCGCGCCGCGCCCGACGGCTACACGGTCATGATGGCGTCGAGCACGGTGATGGCGATCAACGTCACGGTGCGCAAATCGCTGCCCTACGATCCGCGCAAGGACCTGACGCCGATCGCGCTGCTGGCGCGCGTGCCCTTCGTGCTGGTGGTGAATCCCGATCTGCCGATCCGCTCCGTCGATGACCTCGTGAAGATGGCGAAGGAGAAGCCAGGCCAGCTTTCGTTTGGTACGGTCGGGCCAGGCACGATGCATCACCTCAACGCTGAGATGTTTAAAAACATCTTCGGCCTTGATCTCGTGCACGTTCCTTATAAGGGGACTGCGCCGGCATTGCAGGATGTCGTCGCGGGCCACATCCAGTTCATGTTCAGCGATTTGCCGCCGGCGGTCGCGCTCATCCAGTCTGGCAAGCTGCGCGCGCTCGGCGTCACCACCGCGCAGCGGGTGAAGGCGGCGCCCGACATTCCGCCGCTCGCCGAGGCCGGCATCCCCGGCTACAACACATCATCCTGGCACACGGTGACGACGACCGGCGGCGTGCCGAAGGAGATCGTCGATAAGCTGTCGGCGGAAATCCGCACCATCATGGCCGATCAGGAAATCCAGACGCTGCTCACCAACGACGGCACGATCCCGCAGGTGTCGCCGCCGCCGGAGGAGATGAAAACCTTCGTTGCTTCGGAGATCGAGCGCTGGGGCGCGGTGGTGACGAAGGCGGGGATCGCGGGGAGTGAGTAGTGGCTGCCGGAAATTGGCGCATGTCTCTCTCCACGTCATGCCCGGCCTTGTGCCGGGCATCCACGTTTAGATGTCTAAAGAAAGTAAGACGTGGATGGCCGGGACAAGCCCGGCCATGACGGGGCAGCAGCCATGACCTACTTCTTACACTCGGTGAACACGTCCCCGTTCACCGATTGCATCCGCTCCAGGCATTGCTCCGTCGCGGTGATCGCGCCTGCGACGTTGAAGTCATAGCCGACGCCGTTGATGACGAGCGCATACCGCCCCGGCGGTATTTCGAAATCCGCCTCCGGCGCAATCGAGATCATTTCGCGCTGGTCGGCGATGGGGCCCACCTTCAGATCGTGCGCATTGTTGCGGATGCGCCAGATGGCATCCACGTTGGCCGTCACCGGCTTGCCGTTCTTGAACGTCGTCTCGCGGACAATGCGGGCGATGACGCGCACCGGCACCTTCTCCGGTGCGCCGTTCGCAAGCTCCCGGCGGAACACCACGAATGTCGGCTTGCCGTTCGACAGCGTGATGCGGCTCGGCGTCGCGATGTCCGGCGAGAAATAGACGCGCGGATCGGGCACGCGCAGCGTCATGCGCTCCAGCTCGACGAGCTGGCCGTCGTTGACCACATAGACGCCGTAGCTTTGCGGCAGCGGGAAGGGCGGGGGCGGCGGCGCGCTCGCCACGGCGACGGGCGCCGCGGCCGGTTCCGCTGCCGCTTGCGCTTGAGCCGGCTCCGCAGGTGCGGCGGCTTCCACCTTCAGCTCGGCCTTGCGCTTCGACCAGCCGCCGATCTCCACCTGTCCGGTGAGGAAGGCGAACATCGCGACGCCGATGAACGACGCCACGACCAGTTGCAGCATGGCGACGAGATTGAAGCCGCTGCGTCGCCCGGAAGCCGGGGTGTCGCTCTGCGCCCAGACCGTGCGCGGCGCCTCCCGCACGTTGAACACGCGCGTGGTCTCCGCGAGCGACGGCCGCTCCGACAGCGGGACCACCTCGCGGCTTTTCACTTCATCCTTCTCATAGGCGACGCGCGGCGGCGCTTGACGCTCCGCGAGCGCCTTGGCCTGCGCGTCGAGCTCGACGCGGGCGATGGCGTCCTCGAGCGTATTCAGATGCGTCTTGAGCGCGTCGCCCCGCAGCGGCGGAAACTTGTTCCAGGCCTCGCGGCGCAGCGTGATGCGGGCCATCTCGTAGACCAGGCCGCGCATCTGCGCGGGGTCTTTCATCATCATTTGGATGACGTTGGTGAGAACCGAATAATAGTCCACGGCCCCGGTCGAGTTCTTGACGCTCGACAGGTCCTGCGCGCGGGATAGGTTCTGGCTCCCCTTCGGCTCATCGGCCATGAGCCGACCATACACTGCCGCATCTGACAGGTCTTTAACGCCGGCCGGTCGGGCGTGCCCGTTTTATGGGATTTTCTTAACGGGCTTGAGGTCGAGGTTGAACAAACGCGCGGCATTGGCGCCCAGGATGTTCCGCTTCTGCGTCTCGTTCAGGAACGGCAGGTCGTAGATCGTCGACGGCAGGTCGAAATCCCAGTGCGGATAGTCCGACGACCACACGAGCTGGGTGTCCGCGTTGATCATCTTGAAGGTCGATTGCATCACCGACTTGTCCTCCGGGATCTCCATCGGCTGCGTCGAGTAATACATCTGCTTCATGTAGTGGCTGGGCTTCTCCTTCAGGAGCGGCGCGTCGGAGGTGCGCATCATGAAGGAGTGGTCGAGCCGCTGCATCAGCGAGGCGGCCCATGTGAGACCGCTCTCGATCCACATCACCTTGAGCTTCGGGAAGCGCACCGGCAGGCCGTTGATGACCCAATTGGTCATGTGGATCATGTTGAACCACATGAAGCCAAGCGCGTGCACCGAGATGAAGCGGTTGGTCATCTGGAGCGCGCGATCGTCCCACGAATAGGCGGCATGGAACGAGATCGGCTTGCCCAGCTCTTCGAGCAGCGCGTAGGTCTTCATATAGGCGTTGTCGTGCACCGGCCGGTAGCGCGGCGAGGTCACCATGAAGCCGACCACGCCCTTCTTGTCGCCGAACCGCTTCACCGTCTTGTAGGCGGCCTCGGGATCGTTGAACGGCAGGTACAGCATCGACACGATGCGCGGCTCCTGCGCGAGGATGCGCTCGCAGAGCCAGGCGTTGTAGGCGTCGCACATCGCGGCCTCGACCTCGATCTGCGGATGGAGGCCCAAGAACAGCATCGGCGTCGGGAACATGCAGCAGTAGTCGACGCCCATCGCATCCATCCAGTCGAGCGTGAGCGTGATGTCCTTGTGCTTGCCGGGGGCGGCCTTCTCCTTGCCGCGGAATTTCGAGCGGTGGATGCGCCCGCCGGTGTTCTGATAGCCGACCTGCGAGTTGAGGAAGCCGGTGCGGCGGCCCTTGCCCTCCTTGGCCTCACGGCGGATCACCGGGCTGTCGATATAGTCGAACACCTCGTCGTAGTGCTCGTTCTCGTAGTGATGCGAGTCCACATCGACGATCAGGAAGTCCTGATAGTTCCTCTGCCGCGCCTGCTCGCTGGCGTGTTCGAGATGCTTCGGCGTCGCGAACATCTCGAGATCGACGGGACGGACGTCATTGCGCGGCATGTCCATGACAAGTCTCCCTGGATTTCGTTTTTTAGTTTCAGGCGACGACGTAGACGTCGCCGCCGCGCTCCACCACCTCGAATTTGCGGAGCTTCAGCTTGCGGTCGCCGATGCATTCGCCGGTCTTCAGATCGTATTCGTAGCCGTGCCACGGGCAGACGAAGTGCGTGTCGTCGCCGAAGGCTTGCCCCTGATAGAGCCGGTCCTTGTCGATCACATCGACGACGTTCTGCGTGATCATGCCCTCGCAGGCTGGACCGCCCTGATGCAGGCATTGATTACTGTAGGCGTAGAACGCGCCGCCCTTGTGAAACACGCCGATCTCGCGCTTGCCTGCGGTCACGATGCGGCGATCGCCGTCCTTCATCTCGGAAGACTTCGCGACGAACCACTCTGCCATAGCCCCGGCTCCACAGATTGGAATGCGTCAAGGCTAGCGGAGTCGCGGGGCAGGCGGCAACGGGGCTGCAACCCGCGCGCGAGGCATATCAGGTCCGTTGATTTCGCGCGGGGCCGCCGCCATGCTTCCCGCAACGCCGAAAAGGCAGCGAAGAGACTAGAGGACCGGGAGGACGTGATGAGGGTGAAGGGGTTCGCCGCGCTGGCGTTGGCTACGGTTCTTGTGCTGTTCCCATCCGCGGGACGCGCGCAAAACTACCCGGATCGCCCGGTCCGCATCGTCATCGCTTTTTCGCCCGCGGGCGCGATCGACGTGCTCGGCCGCCTGATCGCCGACAAGCTTTCCGCGATGTGGGGCCAGCAGGTGATCGTCGAGAACCGCCCTGGCGCCGGCGGCAACATCGGCGCCGCCGCCGCGGCGCAATCCGCGCCCGACGGCTACACGCTGCACTTCGGCGCGCAGACGCTCTCCACCAATCCGACGCTCGCCCCGAGCACGGCCTTCGACCCGGTGAAGAGCTTCGAGCCGATCATGCTGGTCGCAACCTCGCTCGAGATCTTCATGGTGGCGAACGCCACGCCGTTCCAGTCGGTGCGCGAGGTGATCGACTACGCCAAGGCTCACCCCGGCAAGCTGAACTATGCTTCGGTCGGCATCGGCTCGTCGGCGCATCTGGCGACGGTGATCTTCAACGACGTCAACGGCATCACCATGCAGCACGTCCCCTACAGCCAGATGTCGCAGACTTATGCCGACGTGTTCTCCGGCCGCACCGAGGTCTGGTTCACCACCGCGGGCGGCTCGCTCCCGCATCTGAAGTCCGGCAAGGTGCGCGGCCTCGCCGTCAACGGTCCGGCGCGCTCCAAGCTGGTGCCGGAGCTGCCGACCATGAAGGAGGCCGGCGTCGACATGACCGACGAGTCGAGCTGGTACGGTTTCTTCGCACCGAAAGGCACGCCGAAGCCGATCATCGACAAGATCAATCGCGATCTTCAGACCGTCATCGATATGCCGGATATGCGCGAGAAGGAGCTCGCGCTCGGCTATCGTTTCATCGGCGGCCCGCCGGAAAAGCTCGCGGAATTCCTGCCGCAGCAGATCGCCAAGTGGGACAAGCTGGCGAAGACCGGCTCGCTGCTGGCAAAGTAGGCGTGCTGGTTCTGAAAGTGGGAGGCGTGCATGAAACTCAAAACTTTGACGCTTGCGATCGCCGCATCCGTCGCGTTGTTCGGGGCTGACGTGCGCGCGCAGCCGCAGCCGAATCCCGACGTGGTGGCGCGACTCGCGCCGACCGGCAAGCTGCGCGTTGGCCTGCTGATGTTGACCTATTTCGCCAACGAAGATCCGGCGACCGGCAACATCACCGGCGTGATGCCCGATCTCGGCCAGGAGTTGGCGAAGCGCCTCGGCGTCCCCTACGAGGGCATCAAGATCAAGAATCCTGCCGAGATGATCGAGGGCTTCAGAGGCAACAAGCTCGACGTCACCTTCATCGGCATCACGGCGGACCGCGCCGCGGCCTTCGACTACGGGCCAGTGGTGCTCGATCTGCAAACCACGTTCCTGGTGCCCGCGGAGTCGCCGATCAAGGCCATCGGCGAGGTGGACCGGCCGGGCACGCGCATCGTCGTGCCTCAGCGCAGCGCGCAAGAGGCGAAGCTGAAGGCTATCATCACCCAGGCGACGATGATCCCGGTGCCGGTGGAGAATCCGCGTACGGCTGTGGAGATGATTCTGTCCGGGCAAGCCGACGTGTTCAGCCACGTCGTGCCGATGCTGGTGAACGCGCAGGCGAGCCTGCCGGGTTCGCGCATCCTGCCGGGCAGCTATTACAACGTGCCGACCGCGATCGGGTATCAGAAAGGTCAGCCCGACGTGGTGATCGACTTCACCCGGCGGTTCGTGTCGGACGTGAAGCAATCCGGCTTCGTGCAGAAGTCGCTCGACGCGATGGGCGAGAAGGCGAAGGGCGTGGTGGTGGCGCCGGAGTTGTAGGAGCGCGAACCCGGAATCGAACAGGTAGTCCGGGAACGATTGGATAGGCCGCCCCGGGTTTCGCTGCGCTTCACCCGGGCTACGGACTGACCACACCCGCAAATGCCAGCAATACCACTCCGCTGTCATTCCGGGGCGTCCGCCGCAGCCCGAAGGGCGAAGGCGCGACGAGCCCGGAATCCACTCACATCGGGATTGTTTGTCGTTCTGGATTCCGGGTTCACTCGCTCCGCGAGTGCCCCGGAATGACGCCAGTGCGTAGCCGCTAACACCGTTTATCTATTGGCCCTCGGTCCAATAGCCTGCGGCGCCCATCCTCTGCTCAGATCGACGACCGACGCGCGCCGGGTCGCTCGCGTTGCGCACATCTGCATCGGAGAGAACCGCAATGCTCAGCACGATTCGCACAGCGAAATTCGCTTCCGCCCTTGCCGCAGCCGCGGTGGCGTTCGCCGCAGCGCCCGCATCGGCTCAAACGGCGTCAGGCACGGTCCGCCTCAACATCGTGAGGGCCGGTTTCATCGTCGGCATGGGCGGCGGCAACGGCACGCTGACGTTCAGGGGCAAGACCTATCGCCTCAGCGTCGGCGGCATCGGCATCGGAAGCATTGGCTTGGCGTCCGTCCGGTTGAGCGGCACGGCGTCGAATTTGCGCACGGCGTCCGACATCGTGGGCACCTACGGCGCCGCAGGCGCGGGTGCGAGCTTTGTCGGCGGCGGACAGGTCGCCACCATCCAGAACGAAAGGGGCGTGGTGTTGCGCCTGTCGGGTCCTCAGGTCGGCTTCCAGGCGAACCTCGGCGTCGGCGGCATGACGATCTCGATGCGGCGATAGCCGGCGGCTCAAGAGCGTCCGGCCTTCAACGGCAATCGCGACCGCGGCGCGGCCTGTTCAGGCCGCTGCGGTCGCGGCTGGTTTGCCGGCCAGAAAACGCTGCTCGAATTCGCTCGCGGCCATCGGCGCACCATAGTGGTAGCCCTGGCCCTCCTCGCAGCCCATCGACCGCAACAAGGCCGCGACCTCCGCGCTTTCGATGCCTTCCGCGATGCTTCCGAGCCGGAATGCGCCGGCCAGTTCGAGCGCACAGCCGACGATCGCCGCGTCGTCCGTGCCGGGCTTGAGGTTTTTCACGAACGACTGATCGATCTTCAGCCGGTCGAGCGAGAACTTCTTCAGATAGGTCAGACTCGCGTAGCCCGTCCCGAAATCGTCGAACGCGATGTGAACGCCAAGCTCTTGGATCTTGCGGAAGGTTGCCTGCGCGGCCTGGTCGTCATCGAGCAGGATGTTTTCGGTGACCTCGAGTTCCAGCAAGTGAGGCGACAACCCGGTCTCGTGAAGAATGCGGGCGACAGTTCCCGCCAGATCGTCCGACTTCATCTGCGAGGGCGACAGGTTGACGCCGATGCGCACCGGATGGCCCAGCTCTTCCCAGCGCTGGCCTTGCGCGCACGCCGCCTCCAGCACCCAGCGGGCGATCGGCCCGGACACCGGCGAGTTGTTGGCGATCGCCATGAACTCCGACGGCGACAGCATTCCGCGATGGGGGTGACGCCAGCGGATCAGCGCCTCTGCGCCGGACAATGCGCCATCGTCGAGCATGACCTGCGGCTGGTAGTGCAGTTCCAGCTCGCCGTTGCCGAGCGCCTGTGTGAGCTCGGCCTCCATCGTCAGTTGCTTCTCGACCGTTTCGCGGATGGATTGCTCGAAGAAGCAATGACGGCCCCGGCCGGCGGCCTTGGCGCGATAGAGCGCCAAGTCCGCGTTGCCGAACAATTCGTCCGCCGTGACGCCGAAGTCAGGGTGGATCGCGATGCCGATGCTGGCGTTGACGCGGAATTCGCGTTCTTCGACGAACAGCGACATCTTGCGGAACGTGAGCGAGATTCGCTCCGCGAAACGCCCGGCTTTGGCGGCCACGTCGTCCCCGTCGATCACGATGGCGAACTCGTCGCCGGAAAGCCGCGCGACGAAACCCTCGCCATCGGCGATCATCGTCAGGCGCTTGGCGACATCGCAGAGGATCCGGTCGCCATAGGCGTGACCGTGGGTGTCGTTGATCTGCTTGAATTTGTCGAGATCGAGCATCAGCAGTGCGATCTTGCTCCCGTGCTCCCGCGCGTTGGCGAGCCTGGCGTGCAGATGTTCGTAAAGGGCGTGGCGGTTGGCGAGGCCGGTCAGCGTGTCGTGTTCGGCAAGATAGCGCACGCGCTCCGCTTCGCGTTTGCGAGCCGAGATGTCGCGGAGCAGCAGTCCATACTGATAGCCGTCGATGCCTTGCCAGCGCGACAGGCTGATTTCGACAGGAAAGGTGCTGCCGTCCTTGCGGCGGCCGTCCAGCTCGATGAGCTTGCTGCCATCGCGCTTCG
The DNA here is from genome assembly GCA_040756555.1 of Pseudomonadota bacterium. Taxonomy (GTDB): domain Bacteria; phylum Pseudomonadota; class Alphaproteobacteria; order Rhizobiales; family Xanthobacteraceae; genus Z2-YC6860. The sequence continues at coordinate 209,568 of JBFLYS010000004.1, forward strand.
ATGCTTCGAACGGCAAATCCTGAATCGAGAACACGTCCTGAATCAAGAAGGTGCCGTGACCGAAAACAAGCAGCTTTGCCAGCGGCTGGCCGATCGTCTCGGCCGCCGCATACCCGAAGATGGCTTGTGCGCCAGGATTCCATATCGTGACGACTCCGCGGCTGTCGGTGCAAACAAGCCCGTCGCCGAGCGACATGGCGATCTGCTGAAAGCGCCGCTCCGCGATGCTGCCGATAAGACCTCGGATGTCGATCTCGTCGAGCGCTGTCGCGGCGAGATAGGCCGCAATGGCGATCTGCCAGAGCGCCGTCTCGGCGATGATGGCATATCGGACCTGCAACACCGTCGCCGCGGCTTCGAGCGCGATCGCCGTCCCGATCAGCGCCGCGACCCGCAGATGAACCGAGCGCCGCCGCCACATCCACGCCATCGCAAGCGCGAGCATGGCGAGCCCGATGGCGGTCAATGCCCCGGACGTCGGATGCAGCGTCCGGCCCTGCATCATCGACTCGGTTGCGAGGATCTGGAGTTGCGGACCCGCGATGATGCGGCCGTTCGGCACGCCGAAGCGGTCGCCCAGCTCGATCGCGGTTGCGCCGACAAGAATTTTCTGGCCCTTGAGCCGTTCGAGTGTCGCCGGGTCGCCGCGCAGCACGTCCGCATATGAAACGGTGGGGATCGAGTCCACGCGGATGCTGAAGTCGATCCACACCGGCTTTCCGGTGGGCTCGTGCCGGCCGGCGAGCAGTGCGCCGATCGACGGCAGGAATGCGCCCTCGATGGACTCGCCGAGCGGATAGCGGCGCACCACGCCGTCGGCCTCGACATTCACATTGACGATGGCGGACCACGAATTCTTCTCGAATTCGGCAATCGGGCGGTTGATGTGGAGAGTCTTGCGGCCGTTGACGTCGGCCCATTGTTTGAAAGCCGGCAGCACGACCGATCCGCCCGCGCGTTGCAGCGCGTCGGCAAAGCTGCGGTCGCCGTCCGGTGTCGACGGCGAACTGAAGTCGACGTCGAACACGATGTCGTTTGCGCCGGCGGCGGCGAGCCTCTCGATCAATGCGGCATGGTTGTTCCGCGGCCATGGCCAGACGCCGACCTTGTCGATGGACGGCGCGTCGATGGCGACAAGTGTGACGCTGCCGCTGGCTTCGCGGGGGAACCAGTTGAAGCGCAAATCGGTCAGCGCGTTCTGGAGAACGCGCTGCGCTCCTGCGAGCATGGCGATCGCCAGCACGCAGGCGACCAGAATGTGCGACCGATGATCTTTCACCCGCTCCCCCTCGGGTGCCTTTCGCGGTCACGCCGGAGGCGTGACCGCGGCCGGCAAAATCACTTCTTGTCTTTTTCCGGCGACTTGCGGCGCCGGCGCATGACCATCGCGCCCGCGGCGACCGACAGGCCGACCGCCATGGGGATGGCCACGAACGTCATATCGAGCTCGCCGTTGTTCTTGCGGCCGCCTGACTTGAACAGGTTGTTGATCCAGGCGGAGAGAGCCTCGGCCCACCCGGTGTTCTTGTTGGCGTCGGTCGATTCCATCCGGCGCGGAAGTGCCGGCGAAAGGGCCGGTGCGGACGCCGCGGTTGAGGCGGGTGCCTTTGCAGGCGCCGCACCGGATGCGGCCGCGGGTGCACCTGCGCTTGCGCCTGCACCTGACGCGGCGCCGGGCTGGGTGGCCGACGCCGTACGCATCGCCGGCACGCTCGAAGGCATCGCCGGCGGCGTCTGCGGCGGTCCGAATTCGATCAGGTTGAGACGGCCCGAGCCGCTCAGCGACAGGCCGGGCGCGCCCTGCCACGTGACCGCGGCAGCCTGTTCAGGATTGACCAGCGCGCGCTGGCCGCTCTTGTAGTCGGTGACCTGCACCTGGCCGCGCAACACCTCGACGCGACTCGTCTTCTCGCCGACGGTGACGCGGAATTCGGTGCCCTTCACGACAGCTGCGAGATACGGCGTCGACACTTCGAAGTGCTGCACGTTCTTCTTCTCGACGTTGAGAAGAATGGAGCCGGACTGCTGAAGGATCGTGGTGGTGATCGCGCTGCCGTCCTTCGGCTTCGGGATGCCGACAACCGAGTTCGGGGAGATCATCATGGTCTCCGCGCCGCGCTCGAGCAGGACGCGGCCATTCGCGCCGGTCCGGATCGTGTCGCCGGGGTTGATCGTGACGGTCGCGGTCAGCGCAACCGGCTGCGCGCCGGGGGCCTCGATCGAGATGTCGCCGGAGGCCTTGCTGACGCGCCACACGTTGTCTTGTGCCGCCGCGCCGGACATGAAGCTGGCCGCGAAGATCGCGGCGCCGAACAAGGCTCCTGCGATTGCTGAGATTTTTGCCGACATACGCGCCTCTCGATGATCGACTGAAAATGCTTGCTCGAATGCGTCAATTCGGCGCGCAGACTACGCGGCACATTTCAACATTTGATTATTGTGTTGTGATCTCAAACGTTCCTGTCTTGTTAACCATGGCCATCACGATATGGATTCTCATGCACTATTCGTCTGGCACGGCGAGCTCATAAACTCTGCCTTCACCATGACCGGAAGCGCGGCGGGCGTGTCGGTAACGTTGGCGGGAAACGGCAAGCATCGCATTCGCGATCAGGGCCGAGGTTGGCGGCCTACCCCGCAATGGAACTTTTTTCCTCCGGGCGAGTTATAGGTGTTCGGAGGTTTCATGCCGCACACTGAAGCTCGCGAAATACGTCTTCACCGTCAGCGCGAGGAAGGAAAAATCGCGATGCGGGAATATCTTCAGAACCAACAGCAGACTTTGAAGCGCATGGCCGATCTGAAGGCCCAGCGGCTTGCCAGAGACAATCCGCCTTCGCCGGAAGAAGAGCGCGAGCGGAAGATCGACGAAGCTCTGGAAGAGACGTTCCCTGCCAGCGACCCGCCGTCGTTCGTGGGCAATTGAACAGACCCTCAAGAATGGACTGAGCTTAAGAATTCGGAGCGCCTCGCGCGAGCGCGCGGGTTCCGGCCGCGATGATGAGCGCTGCGGCGATCAGAAATCCCGCGACCGCGAACGTGATCCGCAAGCCGACGGCCACCGTGTCCGGGCGCGCGGTTGTCATGTCGGCCGTTCCTGATGCGAGCGCGAACACCGCGCCCATCACGGACGCGCCGGTGATGAGCCCGAGATTGCGCGACAGGTTGAGCATGCCGGAGACGACGCCGCGCCGGTCCGCGGGGATGCCTGTCATCACGGCGGTGTTGTTGGCGGTCTGGAACAGCGCGTAGCCCACGGTGATGATGGCGAGCGGCACGACGTAGCCAGGAATGCCGAGCGCCTCCGGCGTCATCGACAGGAGGAAGCAACCGGCGGCCGCGACAATGAGCCCGGCGACGGTCATGCGCTGCGCGCCGAAGCGGTCCACGACGCGGCCGGACGGCACGCCGGTGAGCGCTGCGACCAGCGGGCCGGCAGACAGCACGAATCCGACCGCCGCCGCGTCGAGCCCGAGCGCCAGCGACAGGTAGAACGGCCCGACCACCAGCGTCGCCATCATCACGGTGGAGACGAGCGCGCTGGTCGCGAAGCCCGCGCTCAGCACGGGATCGCGGAACGTCGCGAGGCGCACCAGGGGCGAAGCGACTCTCGCTTCGACGAACGCAAACAGACCCGTCCCGAACGCGGCCGCGAGCAACAGCGCCGCGTTGAGTGCGCCGAAGCTGCCGCGTCCCGTCGTCATGGCGAGCGCATAGGCCGCAAGCGTCAGCGCCAGCACCAGCGTGCCGACGGCGTCGAAGCGAACTCGCTTGGTATCCGTTGTCTGGCGATCGGTGGGCAGCGCGCGATACGCAAGCGCAAGCGTCAGCAAGCCCAGCGGCGCGTTGAGGAGGAAGATCGCGGGCCAGCCGAACCCCGCGATCAGAACGCCGCCGAGCGACGGGCCGAGCGCGGTGCCGATCGCCGACATCGTTCCGAGCAATCCCATCGCGCTGCCGATCCGTTCCTTCGGCACGGTTTCGCCGACGAACGCCATCGTGAGCGCCATCATGACGGCGGCGCCGACGCCCTGCGCAGCGCGCGCGGCGATCAGCAGCCACAGCGTCGGCGCGACCCCGCACAGAACGGAGGCCGCTGTGAACAGGAAGAGCCCGGCGAGCAGCAGCCTGCGGCGGCCGGCGATGTCGCCGAGCCGTCCAGCGCCGACGATCAGCGTGGTGATGCCGAGGAGATAAGCGAGGACGACCCACTGCACCGCCTGGAAAGACGCGCCGAACGCCTGCGCCAACGTCGGCAGGCCGACGTTGGCAATGCTGGTGCCGAGCGACGACAGCAGCATGGACAGCGAAAGGCTGGCGAGCGCCCCGCGGGGCGAAGGGGTTGGGGCAGGGGTCATTGAAGTCTTTCCTGCCCAAAGAGATAGCCTGCGGCCTGAGATGGCGGTAGACGCATCATTTGCATTTTATCCGTGCGCTTGACGCCATATATGGGCTATCATCGCCGCATGGCGCGGCCCGACCTCAACTTGCTGGTTACTCTCGACGTGCTGCTCGCGGAGGGCAGCGTTGCCCGCGCCGCGAAACGCCTGCGGCTCAGTCCGTCGGCGATGAGCCGGGCGCTTTCGCGATTGCGCGAGGCGACAGGCGATCCGCTGCTGGTCCGGGCCGGGCGCGGTCTCGTGCCGTCGCCGCGCGCGCTCGAGCTTCGCGACCGGGTCGGCCGGCTCGTCCACGACGGCGAAGCGGTGCTGCGTCCCGCCGAGACGCTCGATCTCGGAAAGCTCGCGCGGACCTTCACGCTGCGCACCAGCGAGGGCTTCGTGGAGACCTTCGGTCCCGATCTGATTGCGCGTGTCGGCAAGGAAGCGCCCGGTGTGCGGCTGCGATTCGTGCCGAAGCTCGACAAGGACAGCGCGCCGCTGCGGGACGGCAGCGTCGATCTGGAGACCGGCGTGGTGGGTCAATCGACAGGTCCGGAGGTGCGCACGCAAGCGCTGTTCCGCGACCGTTTCATCGGCGTCGTGCGAAAGCGGCACGCGCTCGGCAAGGGCAAGGTCACGCCCGCGCGCTACGCGGCCGGCAAGCACATCCTGGTGTCGCGGCGCGGCATGGAAGAAGGGCCGATCGACGAAGCGTTGAAGCGGCTTCGGCTCACGCGCGAGATCGTGGCGTTCGTTGGCGGCTTCTCGACCGCGCTCGCGCTTGCGCGCGACTCCGATCTGATCGCGAGCGTCCCCGAGCGGCATACGGAGAACCTGCGCGGCGGAATGCACAGCTTCCCGCTGCCGGTCGCGCTGCCGGAGTTCACCGTCTCGATGCTCTGGCATCCGCGGCTCGACGCCGACCCGGCGCATCGGTGGCTGCGTGGGTGTGTGAGGAAGGTGTGTGGCGCTAAGAAGTAGGTAGCCCGGATGGAGCGAAGCGAAATCTGGGAACGATCGGATAGGCCGTCCTGGGTTTCGCTGCGCTTCGCCCGGCTACTTGCTATTGTGCAGAATTGTTGTTCCCCGGTTCCGCTTGATTTGCCGCAGGCTGACCAGTTTCGGGTTGAAGCGTAACACCGAACCGGCGAACGCGGCGTGCATTTATCGGCGATTCCGCGCCGATGAGTTTCAGAGCCTCTCGTGCGCGTCGCGAAATCTCTCGCATCGCATCTGAAGCATTTGCGATTCGGTCGAATTGAAAAACTGCGGACAGCATTCGTCGAAGGTCTGAACCGGATCGGAACTTGAAGGCCTTGCGGTATTCTTCAATCGGCGCGGTAGCGAGCGCATTGATGCGCTCGTCGTCCCATCCGTCTTTAATTGACATCATGATCGCGGGGAGATCGCGTCTCTCTTCAGCGTGGGTGGCCTTCTCCTTAAATGCAGCGCGTACGTCGGGGTCACTAACGCTGTCACCAAATGGGCTTTCATCCAAATCGAAAAATTCACGATCCTCATTTCGGTTTGCCATGTAGTGCTGAAGCATCCGTTGAGCCTGTTCTGGCCGATCTAGATCCTTAAAGAGCCGCACGGTTCCATCTAGATTCGTGGGGCTGACGTAGCGAAAATTTTTCATGAAAGAGTCAAATAGTCCGTCAAGCACAGCATCCTGATTGTTCTCGAATGAGTCGTGATAAGGCCGCCAAGCTTGTTCGAATGATCCGCCAGCCTTCGTTGCAATGATCTTGTCGTGCTGCTCCTTAGCATGTCTCTCGATTTTTTCCGGATCGAAGTATCCTTTGCGGATTCCTTCAATCAGAACGAGATCGAAGTCGTCTGTCCAAGTGTAGCCGTACGATTCAAGCAAGGCGTTCCATGCGAATTCTCTCGGAGGAGCTTCACGGTTTCTGTCTATTCCGAATTTGTCGTTGGTCTTGTCCAATAGAAACTCGAGCGACGGAGCTTCTTCAGGTTGGTCATGTGACCAGCAGAAGAGAGCGATTGATCCCACGGTTGATTTGAGAACATCGCTATCAAAGTCTTTTAGAAGAGGTTGTATTGCGCTCACAAAGCGAGTGATGCGCTTGATCACCCGAACGTTGGTTATGCCAAGAGCAATGCAACGTTCTGCGACTAGCTTGCTCGTATCATCTTCGCCAGGAACTCCAATCTTCGCGGAGTCCGCTGCCGTAGGTTCGAAGACGAGAGACACATCAATGACTTTTTCAAGATTTTTCTCGAAGATACGTTTGGCTTCTCCTTCCAATTTCTCATCATTTAGAATGAGAACAACCTTGCAGTTTCGCTGTTCGCGCAGATATGAAAGTAAGCCAAGAACATCATTCACATCGAGCTTTTGACCGCGGCGTTCCAGGTCGTCGACACAAATTATTTGGTCTTGTATCGTCATGAATGACACGAGCGCGGTTGTGTCGCCGCCCACGATGGATTTTACGAACGGCATGGACTGAGCATATCGCGTCAGCTTGCGCCAAGAGCCCACGCGGGAATTAACAAATTCGTCCAAGGTTTCTAAGTTGGCTTTCTTAACCCCATTGTTGAGGGTAATGACGTTCTCAAATATCGAGAACTTCAGTTCATCGAGGGAATTGATCCCAAACAACGAAACATAAGAATAGCGTGGTAGTTTTATCGAATTTTCTCGCTGGGCAGCTTCAAGTTGTTTGGTCCAAGTGTAAGTTTTTCCAACACCCCACTTTCCTCGGATGCACAGCACCTCTGCATCCGTCCGGCTGAGGAATCTTGCAATTTCTTCGTTGACCAGTTTGACCGACATGGGCCGAGTTCAAGTCCCGCGATAAATGGTTGGAAATTTCTGTCTTAGAAGCCCAAGCCCTTGGACTTGTAGACAGATACGGCTACTGGCGTAGTCAGGAACTTGATCAGCGCGTTCGCGCCGTTCGTATCCTTCGCATTCGCCGTGATGCCCGCCGTGTAGGTCGTGATCTGCTGCAAATCCGCGGGCAGCAAGCCGACCACATCGACGTCGGGGTTCGACTGCAACTCCGAAATCTGCTGCAAGCCGATCTCCGCGTCGCCGCTCGCGACGATCGCGCTGACGCGGCCGTTCGGCCCGCCGGCGGCGAGCTTCTGCTTCGCCCTGATCTCGCTCATGATGCCGAGCTTCTCGTAGAGGCGCACGAGATGCCCGCCGGTAACGCCGCCGCTCTCGGGCGCGACGTAGGCCACGGTCTTCGCCGCGAGCAGCGCGCGCTTCAGCGCATCGGCGTTGGAGATGTCGGGCTTCGGCGCGCCCTTGCGGACGCAGACGCCGATGCCGGTGCTCGCGATGGACGTTTGCGCGGCCGTGACCTTGCCCTGCTTTGCGAGATCGCCGAGTTCGTTCGAGCCGAGGATGATGAGATCGGCGGCTTGGCCGCCAGCGAGTTTCTTCGCGAGTGCGCCCGACGGGCCGTAGGTGATGTTGACCTTGTGTCCGCTCTCGCGCTCGAAGCGCGGCAGGAGTTCATCGACCGCCGCCTTCATCGCGGTGGTGATGAGCGCGTTGATCTCGGGCTTGCCCGGATCGATCAGCACCCGCACCGATGCTTGCAGGCCTCTGCTGCGATAGACCGATGTAGCGGGCGGTGCTCTCAGGAAATCCAGGAACGCCTGCGCAGCCTCTTTCTCCTTCGCCGCGATCGGCACGACGCCGCGATAGGAGGTCGCGTTCTGGAATTGGCCGGGCAGGGGGCCGACGATGTCGATACCCGGCACCGCCATCAATTCGGGAATCGGTTGCAGCGCGATCTCGGCTTCGCCCTTCGCGACGAACGTGCCGGCGTAGCCGTTCGCGCCGCCGGCCGCGAGCTTGGCCTTCGGCTTCAGCATCGCGGTCATGCCGAGCTTGTCGAACAGCCGCCCGAGATAGATGCCGCTCGAGCCGCCGAGCGAGCCGTCGGTGTAGGCGACGGACTTGGCCTGTTCGAGCACGGCGCGGAATTTTTCCTCGGTCGAAATGTCGGGTTTCGGGGCGCCGCGAGGAACGGCGGCGCCGATCATCGAGGAAGCAAGCACAAGCGCGGAATCCGGCGCGAGCTTGCCGCGGATCGTCAGATCAACGACACCCTCGCCGCCGAGGATCGCGAGATCAACGGCTTCTCCGGCGGCGATCCGCCGGGTCAGGTTGCCCGAGGGGCCGTAGTCGATGGTGACGGTGTGTCCGGTCTTCTGCTCGAACTGCGGCTTCAGGACTTCCACCGAAGTCTTCATCGCGGTCGAGATCAGCGCCTTGATCTCGGCGGCTTCTGCGCCGCCGACGAACGAGCATACGACCGAGAAGATCAGCGCGATGAACGCGAGGAAGGCGCGTATCATTTGATTTCCATGCCCTTCGACTTCAGCACCGCCTTCGCATCCGGCGTGGTGAGGAACCTGATCAACGCAGAGCCGGCCTCTTCTTCCTTTGCTCGCGTCGAAAGACCCGCGGAGAACACGGTGATCGCGTTGATCTCGTCCGGCAGCGGCCCGACGATATCGATGCCCGGAACGGCCATGAGTTCGGGAATCTGCTGCAAACCGATCTCAACCTCTTTGCGGACCAGGTAATTTCCGATCAGCCCCGCCGGCCCGCCGGGGCCGTAGGTGGTTTTCGATTTGACCGCGTCGGCGATGCCCAAGTCGTTGAACACCTTGGCGATATGCGCGCCGCTGGCGCCGCCGCCGACCGGGTTGCTGGTGGCGATGGATTTCGCATTGAGAAGCGCCTGTTTGAAGTTCTGCGCCGAGGAGATGTCCGGCTTCGGCGCGCCCTTCTGCACGGCGAGACCAACGCGAGATCGTGCGAGATCAGCGCGAGAACTGCCGACGATCTTGCTGTTCTGGACCAGATCTTCGAGACCTTCGGCGGTCGCAATCGCGACGTCGGTCTCTTCTCCATCCGCCACGCGCTGCTTGATCTTCGCCGACGGCGCGAAGTGAACGATCACCTTGTTTCCGGTGTTCTTCTCGAATTCCGGCAGAAGATCATCCAACGTCGTCTTCATCGCCGTGGTGCTCAGCACCTTGATTTCACGTCCCATTTGCAACCGATCTCCGGTCCCTTTTTCTGAATTGATATGTCGGATTGGCGCGCAGAAGAGGGCGCAAGGCGCCGATTGCGCGAAACTGCTGTGATTTGGGCTTCCTCCCGGCCGCTTTCACCGGATTACACCCCGATCCTGGCCTCCCTTCAATCGGGGGCTTGCACTCACCGGGTCCGGGCCCATTTAGGGCGTCCTGCCCTGGTTGCATCCGTTGGGGAACTCGGGGAACATTTAGCCGTTAAACCTCTTTTCTGGTTGTCACAGCGCAAGATTTTCTCGCCAGTGCGGAGATTCTGAATGCCGCGTGCCACCGCGTCCCTGCTCAGGCGGGAGGATGCCGAGCCGGGACCGAGCCTTCGGCAGGTCTGGGCCCGCGACTGGGCGCAGGCCTATCGCGACGTGCGCGCGGAGACCGAGCGTCGCGCTTCTCGTCTCTCCCCGGAAGACCAGGTTATCCAGTCGATGCCGGACGCGAGCCCGATCAAGTGGCATCGCGCACATACGACGTGGTTTTTCGAGCAATTCCTGCTGAAGCCGTTCGCGAAGGGCTATCGTTCCTATGACGAGCGCTTCGCCTTCCTGTTCAACTCTTATTATGTGGCGGCGGGTCCGCGGCACGCGCGGCCCGAGCGCGGGCTGATCACGCGGCCCAATGCGGAAGAGGTCGCGGCCTATCGTGTTCACGTCGATGCGGCGGTGACGGAGCTGATCGCGAACGCGAAAGGCAAGACGCGCAGCGAGATCACGCCGATCATCGAGATCGGGTTGCATCACGAGCAGCAGCATCAGGAACTGATGCTGACCGACATTTTGCATGCGTTTTCGCTGAACCCGACAAATCCGACCTACGATCCAAAATGGGAGCCGCCGCTCGCGCAGTCCGATGGCGACTACGTGGAATTGCCGGAAGGCGTCCACGAGATCGGCCACCACGGCGACAGCTTCTGCTTCGACAACGAATTGCCGCGCCATCAGACCCTGTTGCGTCAGGGCCGCATCGCTTGCGGACTCGTCACCAACGGCGAGTGGCTCGAATTCATGGCCGACAAGGGCTACACCACGCCCTCACTTTGGCTCTCGGACGGCTGGGCGAAGGCCGAAGCCGAAGGCTGGGGCGCGCCGGGCTACTGGCGGAACATCGACGGAGCGTGGTTCACGCAGACGCTCGGCGGCCTGAAGCCGGTCGATCCGGGCGCGCCCGCCTGTCATGTCAGCTACTACGAAGCGGACGCCTTCGCGCGCTGGGCCGGACAACATCTGCCGACTGAAATGGAGTGGGAGGTTGCGGCGAACGCAGGGCTGCTCGACGACGCTTTCGGGCTGGTCTGGCAGTGGACTCGCAGTTCTTACTCCCCATATCCAGGCTACCGCGCGGCCGAAGGCGCGCTCGGGGAATACAACGGCAAGTTCATGATCAATCAGATGGTATTGCGCGGTTCGTCGCTCGCGACGCCCGAAGGCCACGCCCGCGCCAGCTATCGAAACTTCTTTCATCCGCCTGCGCGCTGGCAATTCAGCGGCGTGCGACTGGTCGATTACGACTGAGAGGCCCCATCGTGAGCACCGCGTTACAACGTGCCGATCTTCTGACCGAGTCTTCCCGGCTCGACACGACGGGATTTGCGACCGATGTGGTCGCGGGTCTTTCGGCGATGCCGAAGAAACTGCCGCCGAAATATTTCTACGACAGCACAGGCTCGGAGCTGTTCGAGAAGATCACGGAGCTGCCGGAGTACTATCCGACGCGCACCGAGATCGGCATTCTGAACGACCACGCCAAGGACATCGCGAAGCTCATCCCGAAGCGCGCGGCGCTGATTGAGTTCGGTAGCGGAGCATCGACCAAGACCCGGATCGTGATGTGGGCGGCACGGCTTGCGTCCTATGTGCCGGTCGATATCTCCGGTGATTTCCTTGCGCAGGAGACCAAGCGGCTAAAACGCGAGTTTCCACATGTCGCGATGCTGCCTGTGGCGGCGGATTTCTCTAAGCCGTTCGAACTGCCGGCGGCTATCCAGAGTCAGCCTCGCGTCGGCTTCTTCCCGGGCTCGACCATTGGAAACTTCGAGCCGCATGAGGCAGCGGCGTTTCTGAAGGATGCGGGCAACATCCTCGGCGACGGCTCCATGCTGATCGTTGGTGTCGATCTGGTGAAGGATCCGCAAGTGCTGAAAATGGCATACAACGACGCGCAGCGCGTCACGGCCAAGTTCAATCTCAATCTGCTGACTCGGATGAACCGAGAGCTCGGTGCGAACTTCAATCTTGCGACATTCGAGCATCATGCTTTCTACAATCGCGAGCGTTCTCGCATCGAGATGCATCTCGCGAGCAGGAAGCGCCAGCGTATCACTGTCGCGGGCGAAAGCTTCGATTTTCGCGCTGGCGAGACGATCCACACCGAGAACAGCTACAAGTACACGGTCGAAACCTTCGGCTGCATGGCGCGCGGCTCGGGGTGGATACCGACGACGGTCTGGACCGACAAGAATGAGTATTTCTCGGTCCAGGTGCTGACGCACAAGGCCTGACAGTCAGCGCCGCTTCCTCTCGATCTCGTCCGATAGCCAGCGTGCGGCCTGCGCGGGCGAGCCACTGGCTGCCCGCAGATTGGCCTCACGCATCAAATCCACGTCGATGCCGTCGATGAGCGGGCGAAGCGCGCGAATGAGCGCTTCGTCATTCGCGCGCTTTGGCGAGAGGAGGACGATCGCGTCATAAGGCGGAATGGCGTGTTTTGGATCGTCGAGCACCACGAGGCCGAACTGCGCGATGCGGCCGTCGCTGGTGTAGCCTGCAATCACGTCGACATTGCCGTTGGCGGCGGCCGCATACATGAATTCCGGCTGCATCGTCTTTTGTTCGCGGAACGCAAGGCCATAGGCTCTCTTGATGAGTTCCCATTCGGGGCGGCCGAAGAACTCGTAGTCGCCCGCGATGGTCAGGTTCGACGAGCTCGCTGCCAAATCGGCTAGCGTGCGAACGCCGAGATCTTTGGCGCTTTGCCGGGAGAGCGCGAGCGCATAAGCGTTCTCGAAGCCGAGACCACCGATCAGCTTGATGTTCCTTTGAGCGAGCCACGAGGCGGTGTCCTTCAGCACGTCGGCGCGGGGCTTGATGTCGGTTCGCTGCATCTGGTTGGCCCAGATGGTGCCGGAATAATCGACGTAGACGTCGATCTCGCCTGCGCCGAGTGCGTTGAAGACGACGCTTGAACCGAGCCCGTCGCGGGTGGTGGCGGATAGCCCGGCATCGTTCAGTCGCTGTTGGATGAGGGCCGCAAGGACGTATTGTTCTGCAAAAGGCTTTGCACCGATGACGTAAGTGGCTCGCGATTGCGAGAAACCGGGGGCGAGCGCGGCGATCGTGACAAGGAGAAGCCCGGCTTCTCCGGCGGCGACCCAGCCGCGCTTGCGCTTCGTTAGGCCATTTTCCATCAGCGCGAGAAGCTGGTCGACCAGCATGGCGAAGATCGCGGCAGCGACGCAGCCAAACAGCACGAACACCCAGTTCTGCGTCTGCAATCCGGTGAAGATGTAGTTGCCGAGGCTGGTTTGGCCGATCGGCGTGGACAGCGTCGCGGCGCCGATCACCCAGACCGATGCGGTACGGATACCGGCCATGATGACCGGCAGCGCAAGCGGCAACTCGACCATGAACAGCGATTGCCGCCGCGTCATGCCGACGCCGAGCGCAGCCTCGTTGATCGCGGGGGCGACGCCCTGCAATCCGGCGATGGTGTTCCGTAAAACGGGGAGCATGGAGTAGAGCGTCAGGGCGAGCACTGACGGTAGAAAGCCGAGAGCAGAAAAGCTCGCGCCGAAAATGCGTTCGAAGATGGTGGCGAGGCCGAGCAGCAGCGGATAGAACAGGGCAAGCAGCGCGAGACTGGGAATGGTCTGCACGATGCTGGCGAAGCCGAGCAGAACGCGGCGCAAACCGGCATGGCGCATGGCAACGAGCGCGAGCGGCAGACTGATCGCGAGGCCGAGCGCCAGCGCGGTGACGCTGACGGCGACATGACCGCCAAGATATGACGGTAACCGCGCGAAGGCTTCGGTGACCTGTGGGTTCATTTCAGGCCCGGTCCGCGAGCGCGTTCAGCCGCTCGGCATGGCGGCGCGGCGTTGCCATCAGTTCGCGGACGTAGCCGTCCTGCGGGCCGTTCATCAGATCGTGCGGCGTGCCGTCGGCGGCGACGCGGCCGCCGTGCAGCACCACGATGCGGTCGGCGATCAGAACGGCCTCCAGCGTGTCGTGGGTGATCATCACGGTGGTGAGGCCGAGATCGTCATGCAGACGGCGGTAGTCCTCGCCGAGAGCGTCGCGCGTCAGCGGATCGAGCGCGCCGAACGGCTCGTCCATCAGTACGATTTTCGGCCTCGCCGCGAGTGCACGCGCAACGCCGACGCGCTGGCCTTCGCCGCCTGAGAGCTGCGCGGGGAAACGGTCGCGGTGTTTTGTGCGGTCGAGACGGACAAGGTCGATCAGCTCATCGGTGCGCGCGGACAACTGCGCTTCGGTCCAGCCGAGTAGCTTCGGCGTGATCGCGATGTTCTCCGCGACTGTCATGTGCGGAAATAGGCCGATGCCCTGAAAGACGTAGCCAATACGACGGCGTAGCCCGACCGCGTCGGTGGACCGCACATCCTCGCCTTCGACTCGCACAATGCCTTCGTTTGGGTCGGCGAGGCGGTTGATCATGCGAAGAAGCGTGCTCTTGCCAGAGCCCGAAGGGCCGACGATGGCAAGGAATTCCTTGTCGCGAATGTCGAGCGACACGCGGTCGAGCACCGGCGCGGCGGCGTCATAGCGCTTGGAGACGTTGTCGAAGGAGATCGCCGGCGTCATCTCGCCGAGTATAGACCTATTCGACGGTTACGCCGCTCGCCTTGATGGCCCCGCTCCAACGCGCGATCTCGTTGGCAATGAACTTCGAGAAATATTCCGGCGTTCGCCGGTCGGGCGAGGGGATTTCCTCGCCTATGGGCTCGAAACGGCCTTTCACGGACGGCAGGTCGAGCGCCTTGATGAAGGCCTCGCTGAGCTGTTTGACGATCGGCGCAGGCGTGTCTTTCGCCAGAAGCAAACCCTGCCAGGTCAGCACGTCGAAATCGATGCCTTGTTCCTTGGCAGTCGGGATGTTCGGCAGCGCAGGCGAGCGCTTGAGGCCCGTGGTTGCGACTGCTTTGACATGACCGCCTTCGATCTGCGGCTTCGAGGTGGAGACAGAGTCGCAGATGTATTGCACACGGCCCGCGATCAAATCCTGCATCGCGGGGCCCAAGCCGCGATAGGGCACGTGCGTCACGTTGATGCCGAGCATGGCGTTGAACAGGATGCAGCTCACGTGGGACGCCGAGCCCGCGCCCGCGGATGCGAACTGGACCTTGTCCTGGTTCGCTTTGAGATAAGCGATGAACTCCGGCAGCGTGTTGGCTGGCAGATCCTTCGGCACAATGATGGCGCGCGGCGATTCGATGGCGAGACCGAGCGGCGTGAAGTCTCGCAGCGTTTCATAAGGCGGGGTCTTGTAGAGCGACTGGCTCCAACTGTGCGTGCCGTTGTTGCCGAGCACGAACTGCGAACCGTCGGGTGTCGAGCGCGACACCCGTAGCGAGCCGACCGTGCCGCCGGCGCCAACCGGATTTTCCACGACGACGGTTTGGCCCAGAACGTCCTGCAAGCCTTGCGCGAGGATGCGCCCTGCGACATCGCTCGGCCCGCCGGGCGCAAAGGGCACGACCAGCGAGAGGGTGCCGCTCTTAAGCGTTTGGGCTTGAGCGGATACCGCAAATGTTGCGGCAACGAGCGAGCACGAGAGAAGGATACGGCAAAGCATTGCGGGCTCCTGCTTTCCGAAGATCATGGCAGGACGACCGGGAAAATAAAGACTTATCGGTGTGCAATCTCGGTGTGCAAAGCGCAGCTGGAAGAGGCAGCCGCACGATGCTAAGAGCCGGGCGCACGTCGCATCCGCGGCTTGCCGTCGATGCGAGCGTCTCCGAATGTCGACCACTGAAATCATCTCCTGCGATCCCGCGACCAAGGGCTGGCAGCCCTACACCGATGAGGGCTTCATCGGTCTGGTCGGTCCATTCTGGACCCGCAAGGAAGGCGACCTTCATCTCTACGCCTTTCACGCGGAGCACAAGCATCACAACCGCCGCGGCGTCGTGCAGGGCGGCATGCTGATGACCTTCGCCGATCGCTCGATGGGTATGACGTGCTGGTACGCCAACGGGCAGCGGCCGCAGGCGACCGTGCAGCTCGACATGCATTTCGTCGATGCGGTTCAGATTGGGGAATTTGTCGAGGCGAAATGCAAGGTCGTGCGGCGGACGCGCGCGCTCGTCTTCATGGAAGGCGAGCTTGTCGTCGGAGACCGTGTCGTCGCGACCGCCAAAGGTGTCTGGAAGACGTTGGGCGAGAAGTAGTCACGTCTCTGAAATTGGTGGGGGCCCGCCGGTGTTTCCGACGAGCCCCCTTACGCAAGATCAGCCGACCTGTAAGCCGGGTTCTGTATGGCCTGCGGCGCGAGCCGCAAACGTGACGGCCATTCCTCTGCGACGCCGGTTGCCCGGCGCCTGAAGCAACCTACCCGGACGGCGACCCGGACAAGGGTCGAAACGTAAGTCCGAAAACTTGCGCTTCTATGCCGTCCCTATTCGGTCTTGCTCCCGGTGGGGTTTGCCGTGCCGCTTCCGTTGCCGGAAACGCGGTGCGCTCTTACCGCACCTTTTCACCCTTACCGCGGCCAATACACAACGCAGCCGTGGCGGTTCGTTCTCTGTGGCACTGTCCCTGGGGTCGCCCCCGCCGGACGTTATCCGGCACCGTCTGTCCTGGAGCCCGGACTTTCCTCCCCGGCCACCTTTCGGTGATCGCCGGAGCGGCCGTCCAGCCGACTGACGGAATAGGGATGGGGCCGATGGGCCGCGCCGTCAAGTCACGGCGGGCTCAAGCCTTCTTTTTCGGAGAATTTTTGGTTTCTTTCGGCGCCGGCGGCTTGGCTTTCGCCTCCAGCAGCCGGGCCAGCGTGTCGCGCGTCGAGGTGTCGGCCATGCCATCGACCTGCGCCGGGCGGAAGTGGCGCTGGAAAGCGGTGACGACGATCTTCGTGGCCTCGTCGTACTCGCCAGTGACGTCGATGCCGTAACCGTAGGAGGAGAGCGACTTCTGCAAGTCTCTCACCGTATCGCCGCTGTCGCCCGGAATGAGCGAGAGCCAGTCGGTGATCGGTGCGGGATCAACCCACAGGCCGACGCCGGAATCATGGAGAAGCCTCCACGGGAATTTCTCGCCCGGATCGTTCTTACGCGCGGGCGCGACGTCGGAATGCGCGACGATATTCTCGCGGCGGATGGCGTGGCGCGTGAGAATGCCCCTGCAGAGCGTGATGACGGCCGCGATTTGGCGCTTGCCGAATTCCGGATAGCCGTGGTCGTGGCCGGGGTTCGCGATCTCGATGCCGATCGAGCGCGAGTTTGTGTCGGTCTCGCCCTCCCATGACGAGACACCAGCGTGGAACGCCCGCATCGACTCCGGTACCATCTGGACGATGCTGCCGTTCTCCATGACGAGATAATGCGAGGATACCTTCGCTTCGCGATCGCAGAGCCGCTCGAGGGCAGCGGTCTCGCTTTCCATGCCGGTGTAGTGCAGCACGATCATGTCGGGCTTTCGTCCGCCCGCGCGCTCCTCGACGTTGGGCGAGGGTACAACGCGCTCGACGACGCTGGAGTCGGGATGGAAGTCTTTCATGGACAATCGATTTTACGGCGACGGTTGATACGGGGCCGGAACATATAGGTTCAGAATATTAACGGAAGGCGGGTGCAGAGTGGCCGTTAAAGGTGTTGGAATTCGGACACACTTGCCTCCGCGCCAGTGCAAAACGCTTCGGCCCAGGTCCGTTTGAGCCGGAATCCCGGGCCGAAGCCACTCGATCAACTCACGCTACTCACGCAACAGACGCTACGACCTGCTAGCGGGCAGATGGCGAAGTAGGGGTTGCCGGACGGCTCATGCCGCCAGGCGAGGCCGAGCCGGTGGTGGCGCGCGGCGGGTTGTATGGTTCGAAGTTCGCAGCCTGCTTGAGCTGATCCTTGGTCATGGAGAGCTTCAGCTTGTCGGACTCGTTCCTCGACTTGTCGCCCGCAACGACCTGGAACGAGCTCGGCGGAAGCGCAACGTCCTTCGTGCCGATGCCGAGGAAGCCACCGACGCCGACCACGAAGGCTTCGATCTTGCCGGACTTGTCGAACAAGATGTCGCTGACATCGCCGATCTTCTCGTTGTCATTGCCGATCACGTTCGTGCCTTTGAACTTCGACGCAAGCCACTGATCGGGCTTCTGCTGGTTCACCACTTGCATCGACGACGCAGAGCCCATTGTCGAGGATTGATCCTTCATCGGACTGGATGGTGAGGTCGCGGCCGGCGGAGTGGCCGGGCGGTCGGAGGTTGACGGCGTGCCTTCTGCAAACGCCCCACCGATCATGAGGCCGGTCAGGGCCGTCGTGATCATCAGTTTCTTCAGCATAGAGTCTTCTCCTTGGGTTTTATGTCCGGACACGGAAAGGACTCCCCTCGCGGCCTCAACGCGCGGAGACGAGTCGTGTTCCTCAAACAGACTTGGATGTGACGAGCACGTAGCGCCTCCCGCGCGAAATGCATGCAGCAAGAGCACGCGCAGGCCCGCACTGGCTCTGCGAATCGAATCGCGATGACATGCCGACAACGATTCCACCGTCCGCTGGGTTCGGATGGGAACTCATCGTTTCGGGAGTGCGATCGGCCTTTGGCCTAGTTGCGCTTCGACGCGGAATCCGCAGCTTGGAACGTCCGGGATTGGAACCCGGCCGTGGTCACACTTTGCAAACGATTCCTTAAGCTTAAACCCCGTTAATCGGTTCGGGGATTTGGTGCCGGGCCCGGCGCCTTTCCGCCTGTGGTCCCAGAACGCCCATTTTGCAATGACGCCCCAAGATGTCGCCAGAAAGCTGCGTGATTTGTTGGGGTTACGGGGGGAACGGCTCCTCCCGGCCTGTCATCGTGACGGCCATCGCGTTCGCCTGCCACATCTTCACGTTTCAGATCTGGGAACCCGGACAAGGTCGCGCGCCGGACGACGCGAGGCGTTTGGCGTCTTCGCGCGCGCGGAGGGGATGTTCGGGTTTCGAGAGAGCGGCGGAAGATCCGCTCGGAGCACGGGAACGATGATGGGCAGCGACTCACATGTCGCTGGCGGACTGGCCCGTCACGTTCCCGTGCTCGTTCAACCCGTGATCGAGCAGCTCGGGGTTCGCGACGGCGGCGTTTATATCGACGGTACGTTCGGCGCAGGCGGCTATACGCGTGCGATTCTCGCCGCAACCAACTGTCAGGTGATCGCGATTGACCGCGACCGCAGCGCGGTGGCGAACGGCGCGGGGCTCGTGCAGGCGGCGGGTGGACGGCTCACACTCGCGGAAGATCGCTTCTCGGAACTCGACAACGTGGCGCGCAAGTTCGGCCACGAACAGGTCGATGGCGTGGTGCTCGATATCGGCGTGTCGTCGATGCAGCTCGATCAAGCCGAGCGCGGATTCTCATTCCGTCAAGACGGCCCGCTCGACATGAGGATGGCAAGCGAGGGGCCAAGCGCGGCTGATGTCATTGCACATGCCTCCGAACGCGATCTGGCCGACGTTATCTATCAGCTCGGCGAGGAGCGGCATTCGCGCGCTGTCGCCCGGGCCATCGTGAAGGCGCGAACCGAGAAGCCGATTACGACAACGCAAGCTTTGGCCGAAATCGTCGCGCGCGTGGTGCATGCACGCCCCGGCACGATCCATCCGGCGACGCGCACGTTCCAAGCGCTCCGCATCTTCGTGAATGAAGAACTGCACGAGCTGGTGGCGGCGCTGGAGGCTGCGGAGCGCGTGCTGAAACCCGGCGGGCATCTCGTTGTGGTGTCGTTCCATTCGCTTGAGGATCGTATCGTCAAGACGTTCCTCGCCGAACGCGGCCGAGTCGCGGCCGGATCGCGCCATGCGCCCGTTGTTGAGGGGCCGGCGCCGACGTTCAACACGCTGACCAAGCGGCCAATTGTGGCGGACGATGCCGAGGTCGACGCCAATCCGCGGGCGCGTTCCGCGAAGCTCCGCGCCGCCGAACGCACCGCAGAGCCTGCGCGCGACGGCGACAATGACCATCTTCTGCCGCGGCTGCCGACGCTCGCCGCTATCGTGAAGGGGCGGTGAGCATGCGTTTTCTCAACCTCTTCGTTCTCGTTGTGCTTCTGATGGCGGCGGCTTACGTCTACGAAATCAAGTTCGAGTCGACGTTGCGCGCCGAACGCATCGCGAAGATGGACAATGACGTGCGCCGGGAGCGTGATGCCATCGCGGCGTTGCGCGCGGAATGGGCGCAGCTCGAGAACCCGGCGCGCATCCAGGCGCTGGTACGGCGGCATCTGCAACTGCGGCCGTCCGCGGCGACGCAATACGACTCGCTCGATCGCTTGCCGGAGAAACCGCCGGTGATCGTGCAGCCGCCGATCGAGGACGCGATCGCGACCATGATCGAGAATCCGGACGGCGAAGCGACCGGCAGCATTCCCGATCAAACGGAGCAGCGATAACGATGGAAGCGGCTCTCCATCCAGCATCGCGGCCCGAACGGCCCGCCGAGCCTTGGCGGCGCCGCCTCGTGCGCAAGCTGCTGTACGGCGTCAACGTCGATCGCAACGCCAAGGCAAAAGCCCGTGTCGGCCTTGCGATCCTGGCCTTTGCCGCGGTCTACGGCATCATCGCCGCGCGCCTCGTGATGTTCGCGGTGGTGCCGGAATCGCACTTCGTTCATCGTCGTGGGGCACAGGAACGCATCTCGACCGCGCGGCCGGACATTCTCGACCGCAACGGACAGATTCTCGCGACCGATGTTCGTACGCCGTCGCTGTTCGCCGAGCCGCGCCGCATCATCGATCTCGACGAGGCGGTGGAATTGCTGACGGGCGTGCTGCCGGATCTCGATACGGCCGAGTTGCGTGAGCGGCTTGGTTCGCGTCGCGGCTTTGTCTGGCTCAAGCGTGAAATCACGCCAAAGCAGCAGCAAGAGATCTTCCGGCTTGGCCTGCCCGGCGTCGGCTTCCTCGCCGAAAACAAACGTGTCTATCCGAACAGTGCCGAGGTCTCGCATCTGATCGGTCACGTCAACATCGACAACCAGGGCATCGCGGGCATCGAGAAGTGGCTCGACGGGCGCGGCCTTGCAGCGCTGCACATGGCGGGGCTTGCGACCGACCGTTTGCAGAAGCCGATTGAATTGGCTGTCGATCTGCGCGTCCAGCACGCTCTCCGTGACGAGCTGATCGCGGCGGCCGAGAAGTTCAAGGTGAAGGCTGCGGCAGGCCTTGTCGTGGATGTCCGCACCGGCGAAATCGTCTCGATGGTGTCGCTGCCGGACTACGATCCGAACAGCCCCAAGCAGGCCAACGATCCGCTCCGCATCAACCGCCTGACCACGGGCGTGTTCGAAATGGGCTCGACCTTCAAGGCGCTGACGCTCGCAATGGCGCTGGACTCGGGCAAATACACGTTGAACTCGATGCTCGACGCGCGCAGCTCGCTGCGTTACGGCAAGTTCAGCATTGGCGACTATCACGGCCAGAATCGCATGCTCTCGCTGCCGGAAGTGTTCACCTATTCGTCGAACATCGGCACCGCGCGTATGGCGCTCGGCATGGGCGTCGAACACCACAAATGGTTCCTGAAGAAGCTCGGCCAGCTTGATCGTCTCCGTACCGAGCTCCCCGAAAGTGCAGAGCCGATCGTACCGAAGCGCTGGGGCGAGTTGAACACGGTGACCATCGCGTTCGGCCATGGCCTATCGGTCGCGCCGCTGCAAGCGGTTGCCGGCATCAGCGCGCTGGTGAACGGCGGCCATCTGATTCCGCCGACATTTCTGAAGCGCACGCCGGAAGAAGCGATGGCGCTGGCGAAACAGGTCATCAAGCCCGAGACCAGCGAGAAGATGCGCTACCTGATGCGTCTCAACGCCGAGAAGGGCAGCGCGAAGAAGGCCGATATCCCTGGTTATTATGTCGGTGGAAAGACCGGCACGTCCGAAAAGGTGGTCGGTGGCCGCTATTCCAAGACCAAGGTGTTGACGAGCTTCACCGCGATTTTGCCGGCCGATAAACCGCGCTATCAGGTCCTGATCATGCTGGACGAACCCCAGGGCCTGCCAGAGACGCACGGGTTCTCGACCTCCGGCTGGAACGCGGCGCCGACCGCAGGCAAAGTGATCGCGCGGATTGCGCCGCTGCTCGGCGTCGAACCGCGGCTCGATCTCCCGCCATCCGAGCAGCTTATTCTGGCCCGAGCCACGCGTTAAAAAGCGTTCCCGTTTCCTTGGCGTCGCGTTAAACCGGCTTGCTAACGTTAAGCCGACGCGGCCAATCGACGGGTAAAACCGTCGCGTTTAGTGATGGTGTGCCCGCCTGCTTGGGCCTGGATCGTTAATGCGGATCAACCACGACGATGAAGCTCGCCGATCTCCTTATTGATTCCGCCGGACTCGATGCGCGCGCGGGCGCCATCGAGATCGGCGGCATCACGGCGGACAGCCGCGCGGTGAAGAAGGGCGATTTGTTCGTGGCGATGGCGGGCAGCAAGGCCGACGGCCTGCGTTTCGTCGATCCGGCGGTGAAGGCGGGTGCTGCGGCGGTGATGGCCGAACGCGTGCTGGATACGCTGCCAGAGGGCGCGGCTTTCGTGAAAGTGGAAAATGCGCGGCGCGCGCTCGCGCTTGCGGCGGCGCGGCTCTACCCGCGGCAGCCGAAGACGATCGCAGCGGTCACTGGAACGAGCGGCAAGACGTCGGTGGCCGCATTCACGCGGCAGATCTGGATAGCGCTCGGCTATCAGTCCGCGAGCATCGGCACCATCGGTGTGGTGACCCCGACGCGGGAGGTCTATGGCTCGCTGACGACGCCAGACCCGGTCGCGTTGCATAAGCAGCTCGATGAGTTGGCGTGTGAGGGGATTACGCACCTTGCGATGGAGGCTTCATCACATGGCCTCGATCAGCATCGTCTCGATGGCGTGCGCGTCGCGGCGGCAGGCTTCACCAATTTGTCGCGCGATCACATGGACTATCATCCAACCGTCGAGCACTATCTCGCGGCCAAGCTGCGGCTGTTCGAAGCTCTTCTGATCGACGGCGGTACGGCGGTGATCGACGCCGATCACGAACATTCCGATGCGGTGGTCGCGGCGGCCAGGAAACGGAACGTGAAATTGCTCACGGTCGGCGTGAAGGGCGAAGGCATCAGACTTATCTCGACGTCGATTGATGGCTTTGCGCAGGCGCTGACGCTGGAACATGCCGGCAAGCGTTATGATGTGAAGCTGCCGCTGGTCGGCGCGTTCCAGGTCGAGAACGCACTGGTCGCGTCGGGGCTCGTGATCGGCACGGGCGGTGATCCGGCGAAGGTATTCGCGGCGCTCGCGCATCTGAAGGGAGCGCCGGGGCGTCTCGACTTCACAGGCGAGAGGAACGGCGCACCGATCTTCGTCGATTACGCCCACAAGCCCGACGCCCTCGCTAAGACGCTTGAAGCCCTGCGGCCCTATGTGAAGAGCAAGCTGGTGGTCGTATTCGGCTGCGGCGGCGACCGCGATGCGGGCAAGCGGCCGCTGATGGGTGCGATCGCCGCCGAGATGGCGGATCGCGTGATCGTCACCGACGACAATCCGCGCAGCGAGAACCCGGTGGCAATCCGCGCCGCGATCCTGAAGGCTTCGCCGGGCGCCATCGAGATCGGCGACCGCCGCGAGGCGATCCGCAGTGCGATTTCCGGCTTGCAACGCGGAGATGTCTTGGTGATTGCCGGAAAGGGCCATGAAACCGGCCAGATCGTCGGCGACCGGGTGTTGCCGTTCAGCGATCACGAGGCGGTCGAGGCGGCGTTGAAGGAGATGGGGGCGTGAGCGCCAAAGTGACAGAGCCGCTGTGGACGGTGGACGCGATGGCGACCGCGATGGGCGCAGAGCGCCAGGGCAATCTGCTGGCCGGTGTTGCCGGATTGTCCATCGACACGCGTACCATCCAGCCGGGCGAGGCATTCTTCGCGCTGAAAGATGTGCGCGACGGGCACGACTTCGTCGAAGCCGCACTGAAAGCCGGTGCGGGGCTTGCAGTGGTCGCGGCCGACAAACGTGCGAATTTCGCAAAGGATGCGCCGCTGCTGATCGTGCGCGATGTGCTGGAAGGATTGACGGCGCTGGCGCGTGCGGCGCGTCAACGCAACAAAGGCAAGTTTATCGGCGTCACAGGCTCGGTCGGCAAGACCGGGACGAAGGAGGCGCTGCGGCTCGCGCTGTCGCGTGATGGCGAGACCCATGCGTCGGCGGCGTCCTACAACAATCACTGGGGCGTGCCGCTGTCGCTCGCGCGAACGCCGGCCACGGCAAAATACGTCGTTCTTGAGATGGGCATGAATCATTCCGGCGAGATTTCGCCGCTAACACGGCTCGTGCAGCCGCACGTGGCGATCATCACGACCGTCGAGCCGGTGCATCTCGAATTCTTCAAAAATGTCGAAGCTATTGCGGACGCGAAGGCGGAAATCTTCGAAGGCATCGTGAAAGGTGGTGCCGCGGTGATCAATCGCGACAATCCGCACTTCGCGCGCCTGGAAAAAGCGGCGAAGGCCGCGGGTGTCGATAGAGCCGTCTCGTTTGGCGAGAACGTGAAGGCCGATGCGCGGCTGATCAAGTGCTCGCTGCAAGCGGACTCTTCGACAGTGCAAGCGAATATTCTCGGCGTCGACGTGACCTACAAACTAGGCGCTCCGGGCCGGCATGTGGTGTCGAACTCGCTCGCGGTGCTCGCCGCTGTTTCGCTCGCGGGCGCCGATCTCGCGCTCGGCGCGCTCGCGCTCGCCAATCTGGAGCCGCCGACCGGCCGCGGCGCGCGCACAACGCTCGCAATGCCGGGCGGCGAGGCGCTCCTTATCGACGAAAGCTACAACGCCAATCCCGCCTCGATGGGCGCGGCATTGGCGCTGCTCGGTCACGCGCCGGTCGGCCCGCGCGGACGGCGAATCGCCGTGCTCGGCGACATGCTCGAACTGGGTGCCGAAGGCCAAAAGCTGCATGCTGGGCTGGTGCAATCGGTCGTGGAGAATGCCGTCGATCTGGTGTTTTGCTCGGGTCCGCTGATGCGATCGCTGTGGGAGGCTCTTCCCTCCGAGCGCCGGGGCGGCTATGCGGAGGCGCCCACGGCGCTGGAGCCCGAGGTTCTGGGCGCGGTGCGTGCAGGCGACGCGATCATGATCAAAGGTTCGCTCGGCTCAAAGATGGGCCCCATCGTCAAGGCGCTCACGCGCCAGTTCTCGTCCCAAGGCGCCGAGGCGCCAGCGCAGGGTTGATCCGATGTTTTATTGGTTGGCCGATCTCTCCGGCACGATCTCTGCCTTCAACATCTTCCGCTATCTCACCGTGCGCACCGCGGGCGCGACGATCACAGCGCTGGTGTTCGTGTTCATGTTCGGTCCGATGATCATCGACAGCCTGCGCGTGCGGCAAGGCAAGGGTCAGCCGATCCGAGCCGACGGTCCCAAAACGCACTTCGCCAAAGCCGGCACGCCGACGATGGGCGGGCTGATGATTCTGCTCGGCCTCGTCGTCTCGACGCTGCTCTGGGCGAACCCGCGCAATCCTTATGTCTGGATCGTGCTTGCGGTGACGTTGGGCTTCGGTCTCGTCGGCTTCTACGACGATTATCTCAAGGTGACGAAGCAGAGCCATCTCGGCTTCTCCGGAAAGACACGCCTTCTTCTTGAAACGCTGATCGCCTGTGCCGCATGCTATGCGATCGCGAGCGTCGGCCGTCCGCCGCTCGCCACCTCGCTCACCATGCCGGTGTTCAAGGACATCGTGTTCAATTTAGGCTGGTTCTTCGTGATCTTCGGCGGCTTCATCATCGTCGGCGCAGGCAATGCGGTGAATCTCACTGACGGCCTCGACGGTCTTGCCATCGGTCCGGTGATGATCGCGTCCGCGAGCTTCCTAGGCATCTCCTATCTCGTCGGCAACGCTGTGTTCTCCGACTACCTGCAAATACATTTCGTTGCCGGTGCTGGCGAACTCGCGGTGATATGCGGCGCGGTGATCGGCGCAGGGCTGGGATTCCTGTGGTTCAACGCACCGCCAGCATCGATCTTCATGGGCGACACAGGCTCGCTCGCGCTAGGCGGACTGATCGGTTCGGTCGCGGTCATCACTAAGCATGAGATCGCGCTCGCCATTATCGGCGGCCTGTTCGTGCTCGAAGCGGTGTCGGTGATCGTGCAGGTGGTCTCGTTCAAGCTCACCGGCAAGCGCGTGTTCCGCATGGCCCCAATTCATCATCATTTCGAGCAGCTTGGCTGGACCGAATCGCAGATCGTGATCCGCTTCTGGATCATCTCGATCGTGCTCGCGCTCGCCGGCCTCGCCACGCTCAAGCTGCGATGACCCCGATCACGAGTTTTGCCGGCAGGACTGTCGCGGTGTTCGGCCTCGGCGGATCGGGTCTCGCGAGCGCGCAGGCGCTGGCCGCGGGTGGCGCCAACGTTATCGCTTTCGATGATAACGCCAAAAGCATTGCGAAGGCGAAGGATGCTGGGATCGAGACGGCGGACCTCCGCACCATCGACTGGTCGAAGGTATCGTCGCTCCTTCTGGCGCCCGGCGTGCCGCTGACGCATCCGGAACCGCACTGGACGGTGATGCTTGCTCAGCAGGCGGGCGTCGAGGTGATTGGCGATATCGAATTGTTCTGTCGCGAGCGGCGCAAGTTCGCGCCGGGCTCGCCCTTTATCGCCATCACCGGTACCAACGGCAAAT
Organism: Pseudomonadota bacterium; assembly: GCA_040756555.1. Taxonomy (GTDB): domain Bacteria; phylum Pseudomonadota; class Alphaproteobacteria; order Rhizobiales; family Xanthobacteraceae; genus Z2-YC6860. The sequence goes on from JBFLYS010000004.1 coordinate 235,878, forward strand.
CGACCACAACCGCGCTGATCGCGCATATCCTGCGCACCGCGGGCAAGGATGTGCAGATGGGTGGCAACATCGGCACGGCGATCCTGTCGCTGAAGCCGCCAGCTCCGGATCGCTTCCACGTGGTCGAGTGCTCGTCGTACCAGATTGACCTTGCGCCGACGATCGATCCATCGGTTGGCATTCTCACCAATCTTTCGCCGGATCATATCGACCGCCACGGCACGATGGAGCACTACGCCGAGGTGAAGGAGCGGCTGATCGCGCAATCTCAGATTTCGCTCGTTGGTGTTGACGACAAATATTCCGATGCCATCGGTCGCCGTTGGGCCGGTCGCGAGAAGCCGATCGCGATTCCTGTTTCCGTTCAGCGCGAATTGCCTTGGGGTTATTTCCTTCGCGGCACGCAGATCGTGTCGAAGGCCTACAACAAGCAACCGAACGAGGCCGAGGTGCTCGGTGACGTGGCGGGGATCGGCTCGCTACGCGGACGCCACAATGCGCAGAATGCGGCCTTCTCTTGCGGCGCGGCCTGGCATTCAGGGCTGACGGCGGATCAGATCCAGAAAGGCCTGAGCAGCTTCCCGGGCCTCGCACACCGCATGGAACAGGTCGGCCGGAAGGGGGCAGTGCTGTTCGTCAACGACTCGAAGGCGACCAACGCGGACTCCACGGCCCAAGCGCTGGCCTCTTTCACCGAGATGTTCTGGATCGCGGGCGGCAAGCCGAAGGAGGGCGGGATCACGTCACTTGAAAGCTTCTTCCCGCGCATCAAGAAGGCCTATCTGATCGGCGAGGCGGCCGGCGACTTCGCCAAAACGCTCGATGGCAAGGTGCCTTATGAGATTGTCGGCACGCTCGACCGCGCAGTGGTGGCAGGTCTTCGGGATGCCGAGGCGTCGGGTTTGAAGGATCCCGTGGTGCTCCTGTCCCCGGCGTGCGCCTCGTTCGACCAGTATCCGAACTTCGAGGTCCGCGGCGACAAGTTCCGCGAATTGGTTTTGGCGCTGCCCGGCGTCAGCCCGATGACCCGATAGTTCCAAATATTTCCGGTTCGTTAATCGACTGGAAACCATAGCGCGTCAGGACTAGGAGACCGCAGGAGTCTCCCGATGGTCTCGCGCACCCAACGCACCCCGTTTGGCAATTGGTGGTGGACGGTCGATCGCATGATGATCGCCGCCTGCGCCGGGCTGATGCTTGCGGGCGTGGTGCTGTGCCTTGCGGCGAGCCCGCCGGTTGCCGCGCGACTCAACCTTGATGCGTTTCATTTCGTGAACCGTCAGGTGATGTTCCTGATCCCATCGATCGGCATCCTGCTTCTCACATCAATATTATCGCCGCGGCAGGTGCGCCGTACGGCGATCGTCGTGTTCGCGGTCAGCCTTCTGCTCGTGGCGCTGACGCCGTTCTATGGCGCGGAGATCAAGGGCGCGCGGCGCTGGCTGGTGATCGCAGGTGTGAACATCCAGCCATCGGAGTTTCTGAAGCCCGCTTTCGTCATTCTCGTCGCCTGGCTGTTCGGTGAATCTGCGCGGCGTCCCGAGATGCCGGCCAACACGGCGGCGCTGTCGCTTCTTCTCGTTGTGGTGTGTTTGCTCGTGATGCAGCCTGACTTCGGCCAGACCATGCTGATCCTGTCGGTGTGGGGCGCCCTGTTCTTCATGGCCGGCATGCGGGTGATCTGGGTCGCGGGCCTCGCCGGCGTTGCGACGGTCGGTCTCGTAGGCGCCTATTTCACGGTTCCGCACGTTGCACGCCGCATCCAGCGCTTTCTCGATCCGGCTTCGGGCGACACGTTCAACATCGACTTGGCGATGGAATCCTTTGCGCGTGGCGGCTGGACCGGGCGCGGCCCCGGCGAAGGCACGGTGAAGCGCATCCTGCCGGAGAGCCACACCGACTTCATTTTCGCCGTGGCGGCGGAAGAATTCGGCATCGTGCTCTGCCTCCTCTTGCTCGCGCTGTTTGCCTTCATCGTGATCCGCGCGCTGCGCCATTCGTTGCATGCGGAAGATCCATTCATCCGCTTTGCCACCGCAGGTCTTGCGATCTTGTTCGGCTTGCAGTCGGCCATCAACATGGCGGTGAACTTGCATCTTATTCCGGCGAAGGGCATGACGCTGCCGTTCGTCTCCTACGGTGGGTCGTCGATGCTCTCGCTTGCCTACGGCATGGGTCTGTTGCTTGCGCTGACGCGCGAGCGGCCGCGTGCGGAAATGCTCGCGCATCGCGACGCCTATATGCTCCGGAGAGCGACCTGATGGCAGAAGGCGGCGTTCTCGTCGCCGCCGGCGGCACGGGCGGCCATCTGTTTCCTGCCGAAGCGCTGGCGGCGGCGCTCGCCAAGCGCAACGTTGCGGTGCAACTCGTCACCGACGTACGGGCGAAGCAATACAGCGGGAATTTTGCGGCGTCGGACATTCACGTTATCCCGAGCGCGACGTTCCGCGGCCGCGATCCGATCTCGGTTGCGAAGACAGTCGCAGTGCTCGGCCTCGGTGTCGCCAAAGCTTGGACAAAGCTCGGCACTCTACGTCCGGCCATCATGGTCGGATTCGGTGGTTATCCGACCATTCCGCCGGTGATGGCGGCGACGCTGCGCGGCATTCCCACGCTCATCCACGAGCAGAACGGCGTGATGGGGCGCGCCAATCGCTTGCTCGCGCCGCGTGTCACGGCGATCGCGACGGGCTTCGCGGGCGTGCTCGATGCACAGCCCGTGCTCGCGGCCAAAGCGACGTACACAGGCAATCCGATCCGGCCGAATGTGGTGGCCGCCGCCGCAACGTCTTATCCGGCATTCGATACGTCCGGCCCGCTGAACCTGCTCGTGTTCGGTGGCAGCCAGGGCGCCAAGGTGATGTCCGATATCGTGCCTTACGCAATCGAGAAGCTCGAACCACGTTTGCAGATGCGGCTCAGGATCGTTCAGCAAGCGCGTGAGGAGGATCTGTCTCGTGCGCGCGACGTCTACGCAAAGATGCAAGTCTCGGCGGAGCTCGCACCGTTCTTCTCCGATCTGCCGGCGCGGATGGCGGCGAGCCATCTGATCGTCTCGCGCTCCGGCGCTTCAACGGTGGCGGAGCTCGCGGCGATCGGGCGACCCTCGATCCTGGTACCGCTGCCGCACGCGCTCGATCAGGATCAGAAGGCGAATGCCGGCGTGCTGATGCGGGCGGGCGGGGCGATCCGGCTCGACCAGTCCGAATTCACGCCGGACCGTCTGGCCGCGGAAATTGCGACGCTGGCAGCGGAGCCCGCAAAACTCGCGAATATGGCCATGGCCGCTAAAACAGCCGGCGTCATCGACGCCGCCGATCGGCTGGCTGACGTGGTGCTGAAAGTGGCCGGACTGGCGAAATAACCACATCGCCGGGCCGGGCTTGTTCCGGCCATCCCCATCCTGCATTAAGAAGCCCGCAAATCAGCGGCCGCCCGTTTTCCGGGGCTGCCGGAACCGTTGAGGACCTCCATGAAGCTGCCGCGCGATATTGGACCGATTCACTTTGTCGGAATCGGCGGTATCGGCATGAGCGGCATCGCCGAGGTGCTAATGAACCTTGGCTACACGGTCCAAGGCTCGGACGCTTCCGACAATGCCAACGTGAAGCGATTGCGCGAGAAGGGCGCCAAGGTTTTCATTGGCCACGACGGCAAGCATGTCGAAGGCGCGGACGTCCTCGTGGTGTCGTCGGCGATCAAACGCGACAACCCGGAACTCGTTGCGGCGCGCGAGAAACGCCTACCGGTGGTGCGCCGCGCGGAAATGCTTGCGGAACTGATGCGGCTGCAGAGTTGCGTTGCGGTTGCGGGCACGCACGGCAAGACAACGACCACATCGATGGTCGCGGCGTTGCTCGATGCAGGCAATCTCGATCCGACGGTCATCAACGGTGGCATCATTAACGCTTACGGCACCAACGCGCGGCTTGGCGCGGGCAACTGGATGGTGGTCGAGGCGGACGAGTCCGACGGCACGTTCCTGAAGCTTCCTGCTGACATCGCGATCGTAACGAACGTCGATGCCGAGCACCTCGATCATTTCAAGACCTTCGCCAATGTGCAGGAGGCATTCCGTAATTTCATCGAAAATGTGCCGTTCTACGGCTTCGCCGTGATGTGCACGGATCATCCGATCGTGCAGCGGTTGGTCGGCCGTATCGAGGATCGCCGCATCATCACATACGGCGAAAATCCGCAGGCGGATGTGCGGCTGTTCGGTCTCGACAACACTGGTGGGCAGTCCACGTTCTCGGTCCAATTCCGCGACCGCAGCGGTAAGACCGTGCATACGATCGACAAGCTTGTGCTGCCGATGCCAGGCCGCCACAACGCTCTCAATGCGACGTCGGCGATCGCGGTCGCTCATGAGCTTAAAATTTCCGATGATATGATCCGCAAGGCACTCGCCGGCTTCGGTGGCGTGAAGCGCCGCTTCACCCGCGCGGGCGAGTGGAACGGCGTCACCATCATCGACGACTACGGACATCATCCGGTCGAGATCGCTGCGGTGCTGAAGGCCGCGCGCGAGTCCACGAAGGGGCAGGTGATCGCGGTGGTGCAGCCGCACCGCTACACGCGCCTGCAATCCTTGTTCGAGCCGTTTTCGACTTGCTTCAACGATGCGGACGCGGTGATTGTTGCTGACGTCTATTCCGCGGGCGAGACGCCGATCCCGAACGTGGACAAGGATCATCTCGTTGCTGCGATCCGCGCGCGCGGTCATCGTCAGGTGCTGCCGCTGCCGGGGCCGGATAAGCTTGCGAGCATCGTGAAGGGCCTCGCGAAGCCCGGCGACTACGTTGTCTGCCTCGGCGCGGGCAACATCACGCAATGGGCCTACGCGCTCGCAAGCGAGCTGAAGGCGCTGGGATGACTGGGCTCCCGGACATCGTCCCGGATCTCAAAAGCAAGGCGCCGGATGTGCGCGGGCGGCTGTTCGCGAACCAGTCGCTTGCGGAATTCACATGGTTCCGTGTCGGCGGGCCGGCGCAAGCGCTGTTCATGCCGGAAGACGAGGCGGACCTCGCGTACTTCCTGAAAAGTATTCCTGCCGACATCCCGGTGACTGTCATCGGCCTTGGCTCGAACCTGATCGTGCGCGACGGCGGCGTGCTGGGCGTCGTGGTGCGGCTTGGCCGAGGTTTCAATGATGTGAAGGTCGATGGCACGACCATTGTTGCGGGACCCGCAGTGCCGGATGTGAAGGTCGCCCGTGCGGCGCAGGAGGCCGGTATCGCCGGTCTTGCCTTCATGCGCGGCATCCCGGGTGCCATCGGCGGCGCGCTCCGTATGAACGGTGGTGCTTACAAAGGCGAGACCAAGGACGTGCTGGTCGAGGCGCGTGCGGTGGACCGCAAAGGCAACATCCACGTTTTGACCAACGGCGACATGCATTACACGTACCGGCACTGTGGAGCGCCGGAGGACTACATCTTCACACGGGCGACGTTCCGCGGGACGCCAGGCGATCCGGCCACTATCGCAGCCGAAATGGACAAGATCACTGAGTCACGCGAGGCAACGCAGCCGATCAAGAGCCGCACCGGCGGCTCGACCTTCAAGAACCCGTCGGGTCACAAGGCTTGGCAGCTCATCGATGCGGCGGGCTGCCGCGGACTCGTTGTCGGCGGTGCCCAGGTATCGGAACTGCACTGCAATTTCTTGATCAACCTCGGCAGCGCGACCGCAGCGGACATTGAAACGCTGGGCGAGACCGTCCGAAAGCGCGTGAAAGAGACGTCGGGCGTGATGCTGGAGTGGGAAATCAAGCGGATCGGAGTTTCTACGTAGTCTTTGACCCCTGATCCGTTGCTTTCTGAGTCTTTTTTGCCACGCTGTCGAATCTCATCGCGTCATTTTCGCCGCGCAGGATTCACCTTTTGCCAACAGCCGGTTAGCTTGCTTGCTGATTCGTGGAGGATCAGTGACAGGCAGGTCCAATCCGATTTTGGTTGTGGGCGGGGGGCTCGGGGGAGCCGCCACGGCGCTGGCGCTTGGCCGGAAGGGTTACCCGGTCAAGATTCTTGAGCAGGCGCCGGAGCTCGGCGTCATCGGTTTTGGCATCCAGCTTGGCCCCAATGTTTTCCCGATGTTCGACCGGCTCGGCGTCACGGATGCTGTGATGGTCTCTGCGCTGCGGCCGAAAGCGGTTTTGATGGTCGACGCCGTCGATGGCGGCGTGATCGCCCGCGTTCCGACCGGAGAGTCGTTCGTGAAGCGCTTCAAGCGGCCCTACATCGTGATCCATCGGGTCGATCTGCATTCCGCCTTGCTGGATGCCTGCACGAAGCTGCCAAATGTCGAGACGATCACGAACACGTCGGTGGAAGCTTACGAGGACTTCGGCGACCGCGTCCGCGTTCATGCCAAGGATGGCCGCACCTTCGAGGGTGCGGCGTTGATCGCTGCCGATGGCATTCGCTCCACGATCCGGCAGCTCATGTTGGGTGAGGGTGGTCCCCGCACCATCGGCTATGTCGCGCATCGCACCATCGTGCCGATGGCTGACGTGAAGTTCGATGTCGATCGCGACAACGTCGTGCTGTGGTCGGGCGACGGCTTTCACATCGTGCACTATCCCCTCCGCAACAAGACGTTGTTCAACATCGTCACTGTCTTCAAGACGCAGAATGCGCATCCGACTGATAAGGACAGCCCGCATCCCGATCTTGATCACGTCTATCGGGACTCGCATCCGACCATGCGTGAATTGTGGGCAATGATGGATTTGTCGCGCAGTGGCTGGGTCAGCTCTGACCGCGATCCGATCCGGCATTGGACCAAAGGGCGCGTCACGCTCACCGGCGACGCTGCGCACCCGACGCTGCAAACGATGGCTCAGGGCGCCTGCATGGCGATCGAGGACGCTGTGACGCTCTCCGAGTTGATCGACCGGCAGAGCGGCGATTTCATCGCCGCGTTCCGGCAGTACGAACGGGCGCGCTATCTGCGCACCGCGCGGGTGCAGTTCGAGTCCCGGTATCACTGGGACAATTTCTATCACGTCGGCGGCCTTGAGCGCGAAGTCGCGCGCACGATCTGGTCCGGAAAGAGCGAGGAACAGATGTTCGATTGTCTCGCGTGGCTCTACGACGGCTTCGATATTCCGCAGCAGCGGGAGGCCGCGTGAGCAAGCACGTTGCGGTGTTGATGGGCGGATGGTCGGCGGAGCGTGAGGTGTCGCTCCGCTCCGGCAAAGCGTGCGCCGATGCGCTTCAGCGTTGCGGCTATCGCGTCAGCCGTGTCGATGTGGGCCGCGACATTGCATCGGTGTTGCAAACGCTGAAGCCGGACGTCGCCTTCAACGTGTTGCACGGCCGCCCTGGCGAGGATGGCACGCTGCAAGGCATCCTCGAAATCCAGGGTATTCCCTACACGCACTCGGGCGTCATGGCCTCGTCAGTGGCGATGGAGAAGGACGTCGCCAAGGTCGTGATGAAAGCGGCGGGCGTGCCAGTGCCGGACGGCAGGGTCGTCACGCGCCAAGAAGCGGCAAAGGACCATGTCCTGCCGCGCCCCTACGTCCTGAAACCGGTGGCCGAAGGCTCAAGCGTCGGGGTGTTCATCGTCACCGAGCAACACGCCCACCCCCCACAGGAACTCACACGCTCGGACTGGAGTCTGGGCGACCGGTTGCTGGCCGAGAAGTACATCCCCGGTAAGGAACTCACCTGCGCGGTCATGGGCGACAAGGCCCTGGACGTCATCGAGATTGTGGCGGCCACCAAATTCTATGACTACGAGGCCAAATACGCGCCGGGCGGCTCTAAACATGTATTGCCGGCACAAATTTCACCTTTTGTTTACCAAGAGGTCCGAAGACTAGCGCTTAAGGCGCACCACGCCCTCGGCTGCCGAGGCGTGACAAGGGCTGACTTTCGCTACGACGACCGTAGCGCGGGGACGGAGGGGTTGGTCTGTCTCGAAGTCAACACACAACCGGGCATGACCGAGACGTCGCTCGTGCCCGAGCTCGCGGCTCACGCGGGCATTTCTTTTGATGAGCTGACGCGATGGATGGTCGAGGACGCCTCGTTGAACCGGTGACGGATGGCGCGAACGCACGTCCGGTGGTCGGCACAACGCCGGCTCCCCGACGCACGCGTGCGCGCAAGAAGAAGCGCGTCATCAAGTTGCCGCTGTTCCTGCATCGCTGGGCAGGGCCGTTGTCCAGCATTCATATCCCTCGCTTTGCCGGTGTTGCGGCGACGGCGCTGTTCCTGTTGGGCAGCATCGGCTACGGCACGGTGCGCGGCGAACACATTCCGGAATTCGTGGCTGGTTTGCGCGATGCCCGCGACGGCGTCGCTAATCTGTTCGGGTTCCGCATCACTTCGATCGCGCTCGCGGGGCAGCGTCAGGTGACGCGCGAAGAGGTTCTGACGACGGCGGGCGTGACGGGGCGCACCTCGCTCCTGTTCCTCGATGCCGCGGACGTGCGCGCCAAGCTCAAGTCCAATCCGTGGATTTCCGAAGCGACCGTCCTCAAACTCTATCCTGGTCGGCTGCATATTTCGGTGACCGAGCGCGAAGCCTTCGCGCTTTGGCAAAAGAGCGGCAAGGTCTCGGTGATCTCTGGCGATGGCACAGTCGTCGAGCCATTCGTCGCTCGCCGTTTCGCTAACCTGCCGCTGGTCGTCGGTGCGGGCGCGGAGACACGCGCGAAGGAATTCCTAGCAATCCTCGACAAATATCCGCAAGTGCGTGACCAGATGCGCGCCGGTGTGCTGGTCGCCGAGCGGCGCTGGAACCTCAAGCTCAAGAACGGCATCGATATCCGCCTGCCGGAAAACGACGTGGGTCAGGCGCTCGACATGCTGACCAAACTGGATCGCGAGAAGAAACTTCTCACGCGTGATATCGCGGCGATCGACATGCGTCTGCCGGATCGCGTGACAGTGAGGCTCTCGGACGAAGCAGCAGCGGCCCGCGAGGAATTGTTCAAGGATAAGAAGCCCAAGAAGAAGGGAGGCGACGCGTGAGCCTCCACGATGGACTGACTCCGAAGATGAAGCCGATCTCACCGCGCCGCTCTGCGATCGTGGCGGCGCTCGATATTGGCACCAGCAAGGTCGTGTGTCTGATTGCGCGGCTGCGTCCGCAGAATCCGTCAGAGATTTTGCGCCGCCGTACTCACGCCGTTGAGGTTATTGGCATCGGCCATTGCGAAGCGCGCGGAATGAAGGGCGGCGCGGTCATCAACCTCGCCGAAGCCGAGGCGGCTGTGCGGAACGCGGTCGATCTCGCCGAGCGTGAGGCTGGTGTGCAGCTTGAGTCCGCCGTGGTCGCGGTGTCGTCCGGCAGGCTCACCAGCGAACTTTATGCGGCGACCGTCAATGTCGCCGGTCCCGCCATCACCGAGCATGACGTCGCACGCGTGTTGACGGCAGGAAGCCATCATTCAGTCCGGCCCGGCAGTGTGGTGCTGCACTCTCTGCCGATCGGCTACGCGCTCGACGGCGTGCGCGGTATTGGCGAACCGCGCGGCATGCTCGGGCATGAATTCGGCGTCGATATGCACGCGGTGACGGCGGATACTGCAGCCGCCCGCAATCTCATGTTCACGGTTGAGCGTTGCCATCTTGCGGTTGAGACCATGGTCGCTGCGCCCTATGTGGCGGGCCTGAGTGTCCTGGCCGATGACGAGGCCGAACTCGGTGCCGCCTTGATCGATATGGGCGCTGGAACGACCACGGCTGCTGTGTTCTCGGGCGGCCGGTTCATCCATGCTGACGGCTTCGCGCTCGGCGGCTATCACGTCACGATGGACTTGGCGCGCGGCCTGAACGCCCGCGTTGCGGACGCCGAGCGAATCAAAACATTTTATGGCAGTGTGCTCGCGGGAGGATCGGACGAGCGCGACATGATTACGGTGCCGCCGGTCGGAGAAGACGATCGCGAGCCGCCGCAATTCGTGTCGCGTGCGAGCTTGGTGCGCATCATCAAGCCGAGGGTCGAGGAGATTCTCGAAATGGTCCGTGACCGTCTCGCCGCCTCTCCGTTCGCGGCAGAGCCACGTGCCCGAGTGGTTTTGACCGGCGGCGCGAGCCAGCTCACCGGATTGCCCGATCTTGCTGCACGCATTCTCAATCGCCCCGTCCGCGTCGGCCGTCCTCTCGGAATCGCAGGATTGCCGGATGCCGCGAAGGGGCCGGCGTTTGCCGTTGCGGCCGGCCTGCTGGTCTATCCGCAGGTCGCGCATCTCGAACACTTCGAACCGCGGAAAACGCGGCATCTGATGACAGGGACAGGCTACATCGCGAAGGTCGGACGATGGCTCAAGGAGAGCTTCTGATGGCCGGCAAGGAATTCACCCGAAGTTTCACAAATCCGGTGGGGACCGGCATGAACTGGCAGCGTCCCGTTGCGCTGCCCAATGAGAGGCAGCCATGAGCATCAACCTGAATATCCCCGACATCCGCGAGTTGAAGCCGAGGATCACAGTGTTCGGCGTCGGCGGGGCCGGTGGCAACGCCGTCAACAACATGATCACGGCCGGGCTTCAGGGGGTCGACTTCGTTGTCGCCAACACCGATGCCCAGGCGCTGACCACATCGAAGGCCGAGCGCATCATTCAGATGGGCGTTCAGGTCACCGAAGGTCTCGGCGCGGGTTCGCAGCCTGAGGTCGGCCGCGCAGCGGCCGAAGAAGCGGTGGACGAGATCCGCGATCATCTGCAAGGCGCACACATGGTGTTCGTCACCGCCGGTATGGGCGGCGGCACCGGCACGGGCGCGGCACCGGTCGTCGCGCGGCTTGCCAAGGAAATGGGCATCCTCACCGTCGGCGTGGTGACCAAGCCGTTCCACTTCGAAGGCGTCCGCCGGATGAAGTTCGCCGAAGCGGGCATCAACGAGCTTCAGAAGTGCGTCGACACCCAGATCATCATTCCGAACCAAAATCTGTTCCGGGTCGCGAATGAGAAGACCACCTTCGCCGACGCCTTCGCGATGGCCGACCAGGTGCTCTACTCGGGCGTTGCTTGCATCACCGACCTGATGGTCAAGGAAGGCCTCATCAACCTCGACTTCGCCGACGTCCGCGCCGTCATGCGCGAGATGGGCAAGGCTATGATGGGCACGGGCGAAGCCTCCGGTGAGAAGCGCGCGCTGCGCTCGGCCGAGGCCGCGATCTCCAATCCGCTGATCGACGATGTGTCGATGAAGGGCGCGCGGGGCCTTCTTATCTCGATCACTGGCGGCAAAGACCTTACGCTGTACGAAGTCGATGAAGCTGCGACCCGCATCCGTGAGGAGGTGGATCAGGAGGCCAACATCATCGTCGGCGCGACGTTCGACGAAAGCCTCGAAGGCATCATCCGTGTGTCGGTTGTGGCGACCGGCATCGACCACATTGCGATGCAGGCGGCAAAGCAACCAGAGACTCGTATCGCCGACATCACCAGCAAGCTGCGCGCTGACTCCGCGCGCATGCAGGAGCGTCTCGATCGCACCGCGCCGGCCCAAGCTCCGGTTGCTGCTGCGCCGGTTCAGCAAGCTCCGGCGCCCGTGCAGCATCGCGCATCGGTCGAGCAGGCCGCGGCCGCTGCTGTGGCCGCCGCTCTGCAAGACCCGATCGAGGATGTGCAGATCCGTCCCATCCAGCAGCCAAAGCCATCGCTGTTCATGGAGCCGATGATGCAGGAGCCTGCGCCGCAGGAGATGCCTGCCGCATTCATCCCGCCGCAGGCCGAACGGCCGGCGAACCGTCCTGCACCGCGTATGCCGCGCATCGACGAGTTCCCGGTGCCGGGCCAGAACCAGATCCGTGCCTCGCGTGGCGAGGCGACCGAAGAGCATCCGGAGAAGCGCCGTATGGGCCTGCTCCAACGGCTCGCCTCGGTCGGTCTCGGCCGCCGTGAGGAGGAAGAGCATCACGAGGAGCCGGCGCGCGCTGCCACTCCGCAGACCGTCGATCGGCTGCCGCCGGTTCCACGCCCGCTTCCGCCGCGCGGTCCTGAGGCGAATCGACCGGATCCGGTCTCGGAATATGCGAAGCGTCCGGCGATGCCGATGCCTCCGGCGCCGCAATCGGCTCATCAGGGCCTCGATTTGCACGGCCGGCAGGCGCCGGCTGTGCACAAGGCTGTGGATGACGATCAGCTCGACATCCCGGCGTTCCTGCGCCGCCAAGCCAACTAACAGGCGCTGTCTAGCCACAATGCAACTGTCCCGGTCCTTTGGGCCGGGACAGTTCGTTTTGGGCAGTTGTTAACAGCGTTCGGGATGTTTTAGTCTTCTGTAAATAATTGATTTACCATGGATTTCTTGGGTGACTGTAAGCGAAGCCCAGATGCCTGCCAAGGCGCGAAAAAGTCTGGATTTCCACGTCAGGGTAAGTTGATAGGGGGCTGCGACAGTCTCGGTTTTGGCCGCTTTGCGGCCATTTGAAGGTAACAGTCAGTAACAAAGGGTGAGTTGGCCGTCCGATACGGCGCGGCTAAATTGCTTGCAGGAATAAGGGGTTTTCGCCGAGGGGGCGACGGGGGCACGGAAAATCGGTCCGTGGGGGTATCCTCCGAAGTTTCCAGGCAAGTTCAAGGGAACCTCATCCTTGGGGGATGCGCGTCCAAGGCGCATCGGGCTGAAGGGCGTGCGGTACACCGTATGAAGGCTGGGAAACAGACCACGCTTCGCGCTCAGGCTGCGGTCAGCGGCATTGGCGTGCATTCAGGGTTGCCTGCAACTCTGACGATGCTTCCCGCTGATCCCAACACTGGGATCGTTTTCGTTCGTCTTGGTCAGGGCGGCCAGCCCGACCGCGAAATCCGCGCCGACGTTCGCGCGGTGACTGCCACCGAATTCGCAACCGTTCTTGGCGATGCAAACGGTCCGCTGTGCTCGACCGCCGAGCATGTGCTCGCTGCGCTCTCGGGTCTCGGCGTCGACAACTGCATCATCGAGCTCGACGGCCCTGAAGTGCCGATCATGGACGGCAGCTCTGCGCCGTTCGTCGCTGCGATTGACCGCGTTGGCGTCGTCACGCAGAACGCCAAGCGCCGTTATCTGAAAGTTCTGAAGACCGTTCGTGTCGCGCAGGACGACGCCACCTACGGCGAGTTGCGCCCATATGCGCACGGCTTCCGCGTCGAAGTCGATATCGAATTCAATCATCCGCTGATCGGCCATCAGTCGTTCGCGGTCGAGATCGAGCCCGAAACATTCCGTCGCGAACTGTCCGGCGCCCGCACCTTCGGTTTCATGCGCGATGTGGCGAAGCTCTGGAACGCGGGCTACGCGCTCGGCGCTTCGTTCGAAAATACGCTGGTCATTACCGAGAATCGCGTCCTGAACCCGGAAGGGCTTCGCTACGCCGATGAGTTCGCCCGTCACAAGGCGCTCGATGCACTCGGCGATCTGACACTCGCGGGGGCGCCGTTGCTTGGTGCTTACCGCTCCGTTCGTGGCGGCCACAAGCTCAATCATGCGGTGCTGTCGGCGCTGATGGCCGACCCGACTGCTTGGACGTGGGTCGACGCACCCGAGGCCGTTCGTCAGGAAGCGGCTCCGCGCCGCATCCGCGGCCATGCCGGTGTAGCGGCTGGTCTCATCGCTCCGGCCTACGGCCCGGAAGTCTCGTAAACCACGGACTTCCAGCGGGTTGAGACCCGCCATATTCCTGGCCGATTGTCTGCTTAAACGATTGGTCAACCATTGTTTTTCAAATAGACAGGCGCGCTTTGGGCGTTCTGCTGCGCGACTTGGGGGCTTGAGTTCATCGATGGTGTCGCGTCCCGATCCTACGCTCGGTCTCGATCGGCGCTTGTCCTTTATGCGGGCGCTATTGCTCGTTCTTGTCGCCGTGCCCGTCGGCGCATGCAGCCTGTTTAACAAGACCGAGGAACTGGCTCCCGATGAGCCGGCAGACAAGCTTTACAACGAGGGCGTCTTCCTCCTGAACAATCGCCAGGATTACAAGGACGCTGCCAAGAAGTTCGAAGAGGTCGAGCGCCAGCATCCCTATTCGGACTGGGCGCGCAAATCCCTTATCATGACCGCCTATGCTCGTTACGAGAGCCGCGAGTACGACGAAGCGATCACTGCTGCACGCCGCTACGTGACGCTGCATCCGGGCAGCCCTGACGCCGCCTACGCGCAATTTCTGATCGGCTCGTCCTATTTCGATCAGATTCCCGACATCACCCGCGATCAGGGCCGCGCCGAAAGGGCAATTGCCGCGCTCGAAGAGGTGGTGCGCAAATATCCAAGTTCGGAATACGCCTCCAACGCGAAGCGAAAGATCGAGATCGCGCGGGACCAGCTGGCCGGCAAAGAGATGATGATCGGCCGGGACTACTTGAACACCAAGAATTTTACCGGCGCGATCAACCGCTTCAAGATCGTCGTGACGCAGTACCAGACCACGCGTCACGTCGAAGAGGCGCTGATGCGGCTCACCGAGGCCTATATGGCGCTCGGTGTTGTCAACGAAGCGCAGACCGCGGCTGCCGTGCTTGGCCACAACTTCCCGGACAGCCGTTGGTACGCCGACGCGTACCGGCTGGTGAAATCAGGGGGGCTGGAACCGGCCGAGAACTCCGGCTCCTGGATCAGCAAGGCGTTTGCGAAAATTCCGTCGCCGTTCTCGACCAGCAAAAAGACCTGACGCCATCCACAATCCCGCCAGGGCCGTGCCGTTGGCGTGGGCGATCCTATATTGTCATCCTGACACCCTGGGATTCGCATAGGACGGGGGCATGCTCGCCCGGCTTTCCATCCGAGATATCGTACTGATCGACCGGCTCGACATCGACTTTTCGTCGGGTCTTTCGGTTCTGACCGGCGAGACCGGCGCGGGCAAGTCGATCCTGCTCGACGCCTTTGCGCTGGCGCTCGGCGCGCGTGGCGACGCCACGCTGGTCCGCCAGGGCGCCGAGCAGGGGCAGGTGACGGCGATGTTCGAATTGCCGCCCAAGCACCCAGCGCGGGCGCTCCTCACCGATGTCGAATTGGCGGCCGACGAGCCGCTGCTCCTGCGCCGTGTGCAATTTGCCGATGGCCGCACGCGGGCCTTCATTAACGATCAGCCGGCGAGTGTGCAGGCGCTGCAAAATCTCGGCTCGGCGCTGGTGGAGATCCACGGCCAGCACGATGCCCGCGCGCTTGTCGATACCGCGACGCATCGCAGGCTGCTTGATGCCTATGGCGGGCTCGAGGATGACGCGGCAGCCATCGAGAAGTTGTGGAATGCGCGCCGCGAAGCCGAGGCTGCCGTCGAGGAGCATCGCGCCAATGTGGAGCGCGCTGCGCGCGAGGCCGACTGGCTGCGCCACGCGGTCGAGGAACTGAACAAGCTTGCGCCAGAGGCAGGGGAGGAGACCTCGCTTGCCGAGAAGCGCACCAGCATGATGCAATCCGAGAAGATTGCCGGTGATCTGCGCGACGCGCAGGAGGCGGTCTCAGGTTCGCAATCGCCGGTGCCCGCCTTGTCGGCCGCGGTGAGGCGGCTTGAAAGGCGCGGCGCGCAGGCGCCGGCGCTGGTTGAGCCCGCGGTGAAGGCGATCGACGTGGCGCTGACCGCGCTAGACGAGGCTGCGGTCCATCTCGATCACGCACTCCGCATCGCCAACTATGACCCGCAGGAGCTGGAGCGCATCGAGGAGCGGCTGTTTGCTCTCCGCGCCGCCGGCCGCAAATACAATTCACCTGTAGATGGATTGAATGCGCTCGCCGCGCGTTATGCAAACGACCTCGCACTGATCGATGCGGGCGCGGAACGGCTTGCAGCATTAGAGAAGGCAGCGAAGGAGGCCAGCGAAAAGTTTGCCAAGGCCGCCGAGGCGCTGTCGATCGCGCGGAAAAAGGCCGCGGCCAAGCTCGACAAGGTGGTGAACGGTGAACTGAAGCCGCTTAAGCTCGAACGCGCGAGATTCTCGACCGAAATTACGACCGACGCCACGGCTGCCGGACCGAATGGCATCGATCGCGTCGAATTCTGGGTGCAGACCAATCCTGGCACGCGGCCCGGTCCGATGATGAAGGTCGCGTCAGGCGGCGAGCTTGCACGCTTTCTACTGGCGCTAAAAGTCGTGCTGGCCGATCGCGGCTCGGCGCCCACGCTGGTGTTCGACGAAATCGACACCGGTGTCGGCGGCGCGGTGGCGGATGCGATCGGCGTGCGGCTGGCGCGGCTCGGCGGTCGCGTGCAGGCGCTGGCCGTGACGCACGCGCCGCAGGTCGCGGCTCAAGCGAAGCAGCATTACCTCATCACCAAGGATGCCCGCGACAAGGGCAAACGCGTCGCCACCAGCGTCACCGAGCTTGAGAACGGACAGCGCCGCGAGGAGATCGCACGCATGTTGGCCGGCGCGGAAATCACCAAGGAAGCGCGCGCCGCCGCCGAGAAGCTGATAAAGGCTGCCGCCGGCTGATTTTTCCCAGAAAGCACTCACATGGCCCCGCTGGATTTCACCGTTGTCGGCTGGCACACGCACAACAAGATGTTCGATGAGATCAGTGCCGACTTGCGCAAGGAGGGCCATCGCATTGTCCGCCATGCGGACAAGGATGCTTTTGCCAAGGCAACCGATCCGCTCAAAGACACTGACATCCTGCTGTGCGTCGCCAACTTTCCGCTGGCAGGGCCGATCCTGACTGGTGCCCCGAGGCTGCGCGCCATCGTCTCGGCCGTAACCGGCACCGAAGGTGTCGATTTCCAGGCCGCGAAGGATTGCGCGGTGGTCGTCGCCAACGCGCAGACCGAGGAGAACGTCACCGGCATGGCGGAAGCCACAGTGTTGCTCGTTCTCGGGGCGCTCTACGATTTCAACGGCACTCAGGACTTGTTGCGAAAAACGCTCCCGCGACCCGATCCGTTGCGAGCGCGGCAGTTGCGCGGCAAGACCATTGGATTCGTCGGGCTTGGCAAGATCGGCAAGGAGACGGCTCGGCTGCTCGCCCCCTGGGGCGCGCCGATGCTGTACACGGTGCGTCGCGATGCTGATCTGACCGGGCTTCCCGCAATGAAACGTGTCGACCTCGAGACACTTCTAAAGACGAGCGATGTCGTGGTGCTGCTGGCGGCGCTCAACGCGGAGACGCGCGGCATGATCAGCGCTGAGAAGCTCAAGTTGATGAAGAGATCTGCGATTCTCGTGAACACCGCGCGGGGACAGATCGTGGATGAGGCAGCGCTCTACGAGTCGCTCAAGAACGGGGGCATCGCAGGCGCAGCGCTCGACTGCTTCGAGGTCGAGCCGTTGCCGCTCGATAGCCCGCTTCGCACGCTGCCGAATGTGATTCTTACGCCGCACATGATTGGCCACACCTACGATGCTCACCATTCCTTGGAGGTGGCGACGCGCGAGAACATCGCCTGCATCGTCGCAGGACGGCAGCCGCGTTTCGTCCGCAACCCGGAGGTGCTTCCGGCATGGACGAAGAAGTGGGGCGCTAAAACCTAAGTCTCAAAAATGAGGAGGGCCCCCGTTTGACCGGGAGCCCTCCGGGCGCAGAGCCGAGTGGCCTCACTCAGGCCCGCCGCACCATCGCTGGGGTGAGCGCCTTAATATTCGGCGCTCCCATCTGCTGGATCATGGCGTGGGTTTCCTCGCGGAGCAACTCGAGCACACGGGTGGCGCCGGCTTCGCCGAACGCGCCGAGACCCCAGATGTAAGGGCGGCCTACGCAGACTGCGGTCGCGCCCATACAGAGCGCTTTCACGATGTCGGAACCCCGCCGGAACCCCGAGTCCACCAGGATCGGGATACGGCCTTTCACGGCTTCGACGATCTCCGGCAGAGCATCGATGGTCGAACGGCCGGAATCTTCGGAGCGGGCGCCGTGGTTCGACACGATGATACCGTCAACTCCCGCGTCGGCGGCGAGCGCAGCGTCTTCCCAGGCCAGGATGCCCTTGAGCAGCACCTTCATCTTGGTGGCGTCGCGAATGCGTTTCACACGGTCCCAATTCAGGTTCGACGACTGGGTGTTACGCAGCCCGGTCAGATCGACGCCTTGGAACATCGCGCGGCCCTTGAGGCTGTTCTGGAAGCTCGATCGGTCGTGGCAGCCGTTGCAATCGCGCGTGTCGCTCGGGCGCAGCCGGAACAGGGTTTCCTGGTTGCGGCCGCCGCTGCGGTCCACCGTGATTGCAACCGCGGTGCAGCCGGCATTCTCCGAGCGCTTCACAATCGACTCGGCCACGTTCTGACTGTTGGTCGCGTAGAGTTGGAGCCAGATCGGCGCGCCGCGCGCCTTGATCACGTCTTCGACGCCGTAGGACGTCATGGTGGACATGATCTGGAGATGATTGCCAGCCTTTGCAGCCTTCGCGGCGCCCACCTCGCCGTCGTCATGGAACGAGCGTTGTCCGCCAACCGGCGCTAGGACGATCGGCGAGTCGTACTTTGTGCCGAGAATATCGACGCTCATATCGACCTTGCTGACGTCGACGAGGCGACGTGGTCGAAGCTGGAACTTCAGGAAGTCCTCGCGGTTGCGCCGCAGCGTGGCCTCATCGTCGATGCCGGACGCCATGTAGCCGAAATGGGCAGGCGGCACGTTCTGCCGCATCACTGGCTCGAAATCGAACACGTTGATCGCCTCCTTGGGCGACTTGATGATGCGGTTGGCGTCGAGCGGAGCCCACATAAGCGGGTCGGGCAGTTTGGCCTTGGGCAGAAGCGTTTCGGCAAAAGCCGAAGCGCTTCCGGTTGCAGCTAGCAGGGGGCTGCTGGCCAGAAATTGCAGAAATTTGCGACGGCTCGCCGCTTTGATCTCTTCGGATGACATGATCGCCTCCCCATTTCAGAGTCGCCATCTTGTTGTTTGATGGTCGACCTTCTGAAGATGCTACACCGGCCGCAAGGGGAATTGGAACGGCCTTGCAGCA
Organism: Pseudomonadota bacterium; assembly: GCA_040756555.1. Lineage (GTDB taxonomy): Bacteria > Pseudomonadota > Alphaproteobacteria > Rhizobiales > Xanthobacteraceae > Z2-YC6860. The sequence goes on from JBFLYS010000004.1 coordinate 254,712, forward strand.
CCATCCTCGGATGCCATCGCGGAGCGGTTCGCGGCCTGCTAGCATCGACGCAAAGATAAAAATGCTGGGGAGGTTTCGATGTCAGGCCGTCGTTCGATTGCTGTTGCGGCGACAATGTTGATCGCTGCGCCAATCTATGCAGGTGCTCAACCCAAACCGGCGCTCGATTTCGAATTCTACAGAAGTCGCGTCGAGCCGATTTTTCTGACGAAGAAGGATGGCCATACGCGCTGTGTGATCTGCCATTCCGAATCCAACAATCACTTCCGCCTCGAGAAGTTGTCGCCCGGCGCCAAGGGGTGGACCGAGGAACAGTCGCGTAGGAATTTTGAGATGATCGCGAAGCTGGTGAATCCCGGCGATCCGTCCACAAGCATGCTGACCATGCATCCGCTTGCGCCGGAAGGCGGCGGCGACGCCTATCACTCCGGCGGCCGGCAATTCATGTCGAAGGACGATCCGGACTGGAAAATCCTCGCCCAGTTCGTCAACGGGCAGAAGTAGTGGGTGGTCTCAGCCCGCCACGCCGAGCAGCTTGAGCGTGTTACCGCTCGCGATCATCTGCTGCTCCGCAGCACTCAATCCACACGCCGTGAATGCCTTTTGCAGACGCTCTGGCACGGATTTCTCGACCGCGATTGGCCAGTCGGTGCCCATCAACACGTGATCCGCCCCGAGTAAATCCACGGCGCTGCGCAGCAGTGCGGGATGCAATCCCATCGTGTCGATGTAGATGTGGCGGCGGGCAAGGACGGGCGTGTCCGAGCGGATTTTCGAGCCGTCGCCGAAGCCGCCGGCCAGCATGACGCCGCCGAGAGCGAGCGTGGTGACCACAACCTTCAGATTGGGTAGCTCGTCGAATGTGCCGCTTTGAAGCATCGCAAAGAGCGCAGCTGAGTTGATGGTGCTGCGGGCCAGCCGCACGCCGAGCGGTCCATATTTGACGAACCGGTTGTGCAGCGGCGGGTCGGTGACTGGATGCACGAACACCGGGATGCCGAGCGAGGCTGCGGTTGCCAGCACTGGCCGGGCCTGTGGCGCGTCGAGCAGAAGATCGCGCTTGCCGCTCTCTACGAACACGCCGCGCATGCCGAGTTCCTTGACCGCGCGGGTCAGCTCGCGGGCGCTGGCGTCGCCACCGAAGGTGTCCACCGTGGCGAGGCCGTACAGCTTGCCCGGATGTTTTGAGACCATTTCCGCGAGCTGGTCATTGATGCGCTGAATTGTGCCTGGCGCGACATTGCCATCCGCATCTTCGATAAAGGCGGTCGGCGTGTTGACGACGCGGGCCGCAATGTTTGCGCTCTCGATTGAGGCGGTCAGCGCGTTGGGATCAGAGAGGTTGCGGTTGATCGCCTCCCAGACGGGTCGAGCGGCCGGCGGCACATTCGCGAGCGTGGTGAGGTTGAACGATGGGCCAACGTAGTGGTTGTGGAAGTCGATGATCTTCACGGGAGCCTGTGCCTGGGCTTCCAGCGCCCCCGCGGCGAGCGTCGCGGCTCCGACGGCCCCCAGAAATTCGCGGCGACCGAGGTCATTGGCGGTCATGGCAAAGTCCTCCCTTGCGCAACTGAAACCTTGTGCTTCTTGCGCAGCTTAGTTCATCACCAGCGTGTTGATCCGTTTGGGCCCCTCGCCGACCGGGACGACAGCCTTCACCTTCATCGCTTCGGTGTCGATCGCGGTGATCGATTTCAGCGCGGCGTTGGAGATATAAATCGTCTTGCTGTCGGGCGTGAACGTCACCCAGTTCGGCACCGAAGCGATCGGACCGCGGTTCGGCAAGTTGAGTGCGGGCAGAGCGACCTCACCGATCAGCTTCATGTCGGTGAGCGAATAGACGAATACCGCGTTGTTCGGAATGCTGGTGACCCATAGGGTCTTGCGGTCTGGGCTGACGCCCATGCCGTGTGATGGCGCGGTGTTGCGGCCGGCGTCGGTCTCAAATTCGGTCTTGGTCTGCGGAAGCGTGATGCGAGCGACCTCCTTGCGTGCAGCGAAATCGACTGTGACAAAGCCGTTGAGATCCGAGACTTGGACGAAAATGCGTTTGGTCGAGCCGTCGGGGTTGGCTTCGATCGTCATCGGACGGATGCCTTTGTCGAGCTTTAGCTCCCAGGCGATCTGTTCCTTCTCAAGATCGATGACCGTGATGATGTTGGTGCGGAGCGAGCCGGTGATGACGTATTTGCTGTCCGGAGTCACATAGACGTTGTGCAAGCGGCCGTTCACCAGGATGCTGGTTTTGAGCGTCAGGCTCACTGGATCGACGATGTCGAGCGCACCCGGCCCGCGGGCGATGCCGACCACGATGCGGCCATCCTTGGCGACGGCGATATTGTTGGGGCGTTCGCTGAGAGCGATCTGTTTGATCCGCTTGCCGCTGCTGCGTTCGAAGACGTCGAGCGTACTCTCGGCTTCGTTGCTGACATAGACCCGCGCGCCATCCGGCGAGAAGGCGATGCCATGGGCGGCTTCCGGCGCCTTGAACTCCTGGACCACCTTATTGGTGGCCGGATCGACAACATGGATACTGTCGCCGGCGCTGTTGGTCACATAGATACGGACAGTCTCTGCGGAGGCGCCGAACGGAAACAGGGCCAGGACAATCCAAAGGTGTTTTAGGGCATGGGAGAAGGCGGTCATCGGAAGCTCCCTCGGAGCGGTGAGGCTCCCCCCCATAAGGCTACGCCGGTGAAAAGCCCCCTTCAATCGGGTTGCGGCGCGCCGCGCGCCATGGAATGAAACGGATATGAAGGCCGAGAAACCGCATCGCGACTCCAAGATTGCCGTCAAAGACATGACGGAGCGGCAAGGCCAGCGCGAGCATGCGCGGCTCGAGGTCGAACTGAAGAAGCATGACGAAGCGTACTATCAAAAAGACGCCCCGACGGTTAGCGACGCCGAGTATGACGCGCTGCGGCGACGTTATGAGGAGATCGAGACCAGGTTTCCTGATCTTCGCACTCTGGATTCTCTATCGCGGAAGGTGGGGGCGGCGCCGGCACGCGGCTTTTCCAAGGTGCGTCATACGGTGCCAATGCTGTCGCTGCAAAACGCATTCAGCGACGAGGATGTGGCGGATTTCGTCGGGCGCATCCGGCGCTTCCTAAATTTAAAGGACGATGAACCGGTGATCTTCACGGCCGAGCCGAAGATCGACGGGCTTTCGATGTCGCTGCGCTATGAGAATGGCGAACTGGTGAGAGCTGCGACGCGCGGTGATGGCGCGGAGGGCGAGGACGTTACCGCCAACATCAAGACGATCAAGGAAATCCCGCACCATTTGAAGGGCAAGAACGTGCCGGACGTCGCGGAAATCCGCGGCGAGGTCTACATGACCAAGTCGGACTTCCTTGCGCTCAACAAGCGCCAGGCAGCGGCGGGCGATCAGGTATTCGCGAACCCGCGCAACTCGGCGGCGGGTTCGTTGCGCCAGAAGGATGCCTCGGTCACCGCATCGCGCTCGCTGCATTTCTTCGCTTATGCCTGGGGCGAGATGAGCGAGATGCCAGCGGAAACCCAATCCGGCATGCTTAAGTGGTTCAAGTCGGCGGGCTTTCAGACCAATGCGCTGTGGCGCATCTGCAAGTCCACGGAGGACCTGCTCGCCTATCATCGCGATATCGGTCTGGAGCGGCCCAAGCTCGAATACGACATCGACGGCGTGGTCTATAAGGCCGACCGGCTCGACCTTCAGGAGAGGCTCGGCTTTGTGTCGCGCAGCCCGCGTTGGGCGATCGCGCATAAGTTTGCGGCGGAGAAGGCGACCACGCTGGTTCGCGACATTGAGATTCAGGTCGGACGCACGGGCGCGCTTACGCCGGTCGCGAAGCTTGAGCCGGTCACGGTGGGCGGCGTCGTGGTACAGAACGCAACTCTGCACAATCAGGATGAGATCGAGCGGCTTGGCGTGCGAATCGGCGACACGGTCGTCATCCAGCGCGCCGGCGACGTGATCCCGCAGGTGGTCGAGGTCGTTCAGGAGAAGCCGCGCGGGAAGAAAGCCTACAAATTTCCCACTGAGTGCCCGTGCTCGCTCAAAACCGAGGTCGTGCGTGAGGTGATCGCCGGCGGCGAGGAGGGCGCACGGGCGCATTGCACCGGTGAATTTGCTTGCCCGTTTCAGCGTACGCAGCACCTGATGCATTTCGTGTCGCGGCGTGCCTTCGACATCGAAGGCTTGGGCGAGAAGCAGATCGAGCTGTTCTACGAGAAGGGCTGGGTGAAAGAGCCCGCCGACATCTTCACGCTTCGGGCGCGTGATAAAAAGATCAATCTAAAAGAGGTCGAGGGCTACGGCGAGACTTCGGTCCGTAACCTTTATCAGTCGATCGAGGCTCGGCGAGAGATTTCGCTGGAGCGTCTCATCTATTCGCTCGGTATCCGCCACGTTGGCGAAACCACGGCCGTCGCGCTGGCCCGCGGTTACGGCTCATGGGATGCATTCCACGATGCTGCGGTGAAGGTCGTCCGCAAGGATGAAGAGGCGCGGGCTGAGATGGATGCACTCGATCAGATCGGTGAGACCGTGATCGACGCCATCGCTGACTATTTCGGCGAGTCGCACAATCGCAAGATGGTCGAGCGGCTGGTCGAGCAGGTGACAATCAAGGATGCCGAGAAACCGAAGACGGATACCGCTGTGGCGGGCAAGACTGTGGTGTTCACCGGCTCGTTGGAAAAGATGACCCGCGACGAAGCCAAGGCGATGGCGGAGCGGCTCGGCGCGAAAGTTTCCGGTTCTGTGTCGAAGAAGACAGACCTTGTCGTTGCCGGTCCGGGTGCGGGCTCGAAGCTCGCCGACGCGAAAAAGTACGGCGTGAAGGTGCTGACGGAAGACGAGTGGTTCGTCCTGGTCGGAAAGTAACTATCGAACGCCGCCCCGATTCGCGATCGGGCCGATGATGCCCTCCATCCGCTTCCGCATTTCTGCGACCAACGGCTCGTTGACCATGAACTCGCGGTAATTGTTCGCGATCTTGTACGACGTCAGCGGCTGGAGGCCTTCCGGTGGCGGCACGTCTGTACGCGGCGAGAACGAGCCCAGTCGCGTCTGTTGTTCCTTCGCCAAGAACCAGCTTACATAGAGCTTCGCTGCGTTCGGATGCGGCGCGTCCTTGAAGATGCCACCGGTCAACGTGAACACCGGCGAATCGTCCACCGTCGAGAACGCGATATCAAGTTGGCCCTGCTGCTTGAACGGCCACGTCGTCGACGACGCATCGAGCGTCGCGAAATTCTCGCCTGACGCAACGCTGCGTGACACATGCAGGTGGCCCTGAACGAAATTCGGCTTGTTGGCCATGTATTTGTCCATCCAACCCCAGCCGTATTTCTGAATGATGGTGTAGAATAGGTAGAGTGCCGCATCGTCGTCATGCGGATAGACTGCGATCAGCTTGCCGCGGAACATCGGCTTCAGGAAATCGAGCGCGGATTTCGGTGCATCCTCGGGATTCACCGCCTTGGTGTTCCAGGCATATGTCAGGGCATTGGCGCTGAAGGCGACATAGGCGCCGTCTGCGTCCTTGAAGTTCGGCAGCACCTGATCAAAGCCGTCAGGCTTGTAGCTCATCAGCGCGCCCTGCTTTTTCCAGGCGACGAAATCCTGCACGGTCTGGAAGAATGCGAGGTCGGCCTCGAGTTTCTTCGCCGCCATTTGCTGGTTGATCTTCTCGTTCAGAACGTTGCTGAAGCCGCCAGCCACCGAGACGGTGATGCCGGGGAAGCGCTGCATGAATTCCTTGGCGCGGTTCTCATGCGGTGCTGCAGGGCCACCAGCGTAAAATACGAGAGCTTTCTCGGCCTTTGCTTTCTCGTAAATCTCGTCGAGAGTTTCGGCGTGCGATGCAGCCGACACGAACAGCACCGCTGCGCAAGTAACTGCAACCGTTCTGGAAATCATCGTCGCCCTCTGCAAACGAGGCGACAACGATAGACTGCCCGACGCGGGGAAGGGAAGCTATCGCCGCCCGAGAATGGCGAACGACATGACCAGTGCCAAAACGAGAGCAGCCATCAGAAGCGCCATCGGCACGGCAGAAGTCGCGCCCGCGAGCAATGTGCCGGAGTATTGCGTCGCCGCGGCACCGAGCGCCATCTGCCCACAGCCGATGATGCCCGCGGCCGTGCCGGCTGCTTGCGGGCGCACGCTTACGGCGCCCGAGATCGATCCGGGCAGCAGCAGGCCGTTGCCGAACGACACGATCATCTGCGGAATGAAGACGATGGCCGGCCCCCAAGAGGGCGCGGTTGCCGCCAGCAGGATCGCGAGCCCGACGCCGACGGCTTCGACCCAGATGCCCCACCAGATCAACGGATCGATGCCATAACGGGTCGAGAGCCGAGAGGTCGTGTAGTTGCCGGCCATGTAGCCGACCGAGGACAGGACGAACCACAGGCCGTATTCCGCCGAGCTGCGGCCCATCAGCGTGACCACCACATGCGGGCCGCCGCCGAGGAAGACGAAAAAGGTCCCTGAGCCCAGTGCAGCAGCCAGCACGTAGGCCCAGAGCGTGCGGCTGGCGGTAAGGTCACGGAGATCGCGGAAGAAGCCTTGGCGTTCACCAACAGGTGTGCTCAGAGCGCGGGTTTCCGGTAGTGTCATCGCGACCCAGACGAGCACGATCAGGCTCGTCACGCCGGTGAATGCGAAGATCGCTTCCCATCCGAACGCCGTATCGAGCACACCGCCGATCAGCGGGCCGAGCGTCGGAGCGACCACCATGACAGTCGCAACCAGGCCGATGATTGATGCGGCGCGGTTCTTATCGAATAGGTCGCGGATAATGGCGCGGCCGACGACAATGCCGGTCGAGGCGCCGATCGCCTGCATGATGCGCGCGATGATCAGGCTTTCGACGGTGGACATGACGAGAGCCAAAAGACTCGCGCATACGGTCAGCGTGAGCCCGGCAATGATTACGGGCCGGCGCCCGAAACGGTCTGACAACGGACCCATCACCAGTTGCGCCACGGCGAGGCCGACGAGGAACAGCGACACTGTGAGCTGGAGCGTTGCAACGTCGGTGCGCAACTTGCTCGATAGCTGCGGCAGCGCGGGAACGAGGATGTTGAGCGTGGTCGGGCCGATGGCGGTCATCGCCATCAAAAGCAGCAGCAATCCCCAAGGCTTGTGATCGTCCGAAATACGCGGACGGTCGTGCAGTTGCTGCGCTTCCCGATTGTCCACCGCGATGATCTCAGCCGCGGCCGAGCGGCCGGGTCGCCACTTCGAGCCACGCCTTGGTATCGGCATCGACGAGAGGATAGAGCGCCGCCGCGACCCTGGCGTGATAGATCTCGATCCACGACACCTCTTCGGCGGTGAGCATCGAGGTTTCGATCAGTCGGCAGTCGATCGGCACCATGGTCAGCGTTTCGAACGTATTGAGAGGCTTCTCACCGCCCGGTGCGCTTGGAGCTTCGGTGACCAGCACCAGGTTCTCGATCCGGATGCCGTACTCATCGGTTTTGTAATAGCCGGGCTCGTTCGAGAGGATCATGCCGCGCTTCAGCGGTACGTTGCCGAGCTTGGAGATGCGCGCCGGGCCTTCGTGCACCGAGAGATAGCTGCCGACGCCGTGGCCGGTGCCGTGCTCGAAGTCGAGGCCGGCTTCCCAGAGATGTTGGCGCGCAAAGGGATCGAGTTGCGCGCCCGAGGTGCCCTCCGGGAAGATCGCGCGTGCGATGGCGATGTGGCCTTTCAGCACGAGTGTGAAACGCTCGCGCATCTCGTTGGTCGGTTGGCCGATGGCGACGGTGCGTGTGATGTCGGTGGTGCCGTCTTCGTACTGGCCACCGGAGTCGATCAGGAACAACTCGCCTTGTGAAATCTTGCGATTGGTCGCGCGCGTCACGCGGTAGTGCACGATTGCGCCGTTCGGGCCGGAGCCTGAGATGGTCGGAAACGACACGTCTTTCAGAAGACCGGTCTCGCGGCGAAAGGTTTCCAGCGCCTCGACCGCGTCGATCTCAGTGACAGTGTTGCCATGGGTTTCGCGTTCGAGCCAGGCGAGGAATTTCACGACGGCCGCACCGTCGCGGCGATGCGCCTCGTGTGCGCCTTCGATTTCGACTGGATTCTTTACGGCCTTCATCAATGCGATGGGATCGGCGCCGCGCGTCACCTTGCCGCCCGCGTCTTTGATGATGTTTGCGATCTTGTCCGACGCGGTTGCCTGATCGAGCCGTACGGTCTTGTGGGCGCCGCCGAGCGCGGTGAGATCACGCTCGAAAGCGGAGGAATCGCGGATGTCGGTGATTTCCTCGAGCTTGTGGCGTACGGCATTCGTTAGCTTGCCGCTGTCGACATAGAGCGTCGGACGGCTGTCCTGCGGGACGATGGCGTAGGCGAGCGGCAGCGGGGTGTGCGCCACATCCGAGCCGCGAATATTGAAGGCCCAGGCGACCGCGTGTGGATCCGAGATCACCAGTGCGTCCGCGCGCAGGCACGTCACTTCGCTCTTGATACGCGCCAGCTTCGAGGCGGCGTATTCGCCCGCATAACGCATTTCATGGATTGTGACGGGACCGGACGGCGGCGCTGGGCGGTCGGTCCAGATCGTATCCACGGGATTGGTCTCGACGGGTACCGCGGAGCCTCCGGCATCGCTGCACGCCTTTGCAAGCCGTTCGGCGCCATCGACGGTGTGAAGCCACGGATCGTAGCCGAGCTTGGCGCCGGACGGCAGGTTCTTCTCGATCCACTTCTCGGGCGACGTCTCGGCAATCGGCACGATCGTGAAGACCGAGGCGTCCACCTGGTCTTTGGCCTGCAAGGTGTAGCGTCCGTCGACAAACAGTGCGGCGCGGTCCGCGAGCACGATGGCAACGCCGGCCGAACCCGTGAATCCGGTGAGCCAACTCAGTCTTTCCTCGGACGGCGGGACGTATTCGTTCTGAAAGCGGTCCGCACGTGGCAAGACGAACCCGTCGACGCCATGCTTGGCGAGCTCGGTACGCAGCGCTTGCACGCGGGGGCCGGTCTGGGATGGCGCTGGATCTTCGAACGTTTGGAAGTGGGCTTCGAACATGCGGCGCAATCTATGGAGCGAGGCCGGTTGCAGCAATTGCAGCGGACCGAGAGTCGGGGAAAACGTTTCGTCGTCGATTGAATGTGCGACGCACAACACGCGTGCGACGTGATCCATCTTTGCGGCTGATCGTTTCGATCAAGAAATCGAATTTATCGTTTAATCATCGCTATTTAACAGAATAGCCATGCGCTCGCATGCGTTCTGAAGAGGAATGAATCGCTTACATTGCGGTGCAGAAGAGGCCGCACGGCGAGGGGATCGGCGCCGGTCTTTTCAAAAGCTCGAAGGAGAATCCCCATGTCGGTTATCGCGCATTTCGAAATGGCTCATCAGAGCCCTCCCGCGTCGAGAAAGAGCCTATTCCGGCGCTTTGTCGATCTCATCGTCGCCGCGCAAGAGGCGCGTGCGACCGCCGAGCTCAAGCGTCATAGCCATCTGCTGCCGCGTGAACTCGACCAGGTGACCTGGAAGCTTGGCGAACGCAGTGAGGATTCACTGCCCTTCGTTCGGTAATGGGTCATTTCTCACGCGAATGTGTTTCGTCGCTTGACCCGGTATTGGGATAGGGGAGCGGCTATTTTCACTTCAAGTTCAAAGGTATAGATACAGGGGTGCGACATTTTATGCAGGGGCCGCAATGGACCCATGCGGACCCTGAGATGCTGGTTGTAAGCGGAATCGACTACCTTTGTGTTGAGAAGCGGCGCGGGGCGTATCTCCGCTTCGACAGCAAGGAGAGGCAGCATGGCTGCGCTTGCGTACAAAGAAGCCCCTTCGGGTGAGCCACGTCCAGGTATGGTCCAGCGCGCGATGGATGCGCTGGCTGTGTTCCTGATGCGCCAGGAGTTGCGCGTCATTGCGCGCAATCAGGATGCGCGGGCGACCATCACCAATGTTGCCCAGCCGTCCAGTACGAACGACCGTTCGAGCACCAATCCCTGAGTTCGATACGCGGCGACTGCTGCGTTCTTCTGCTTCGCCAGCAACCCCGACAAAATCAGCGTCGCGTTCGGCATGAGCTGCCGAGCGATCGGCGCTGACAGCCGTTGCAGCGGGCCGAGCAGGATATTTGCCATCAGCAGATCGAACGGCGCCCGCTGGCGCACCACGGCGGCACTCAGTCCGGCGGCGTGGGCCGTTTCCACCAGATGTCCGACGCCGTTCATGCGCGCGTTCTCGCGCGCGGAGAGAGCGGAGCGCCAGTCGATATCGGTCGCGAGCACCGGCGTGCGCAGTGCCTTCGCAGCGGCGATTGCAAGCACACCGGTGCCCGTGCCGAGATCGAGGATGTGGCGCGGCTTCGCGCGGCGCGTCAGCGTGTCGAGCGCGATCAAGCAGCCGCGCGTAGTACCGTGATGACCGGTGCCGAACGCTTGCGCCGCTTCGATCTCGATGCCGATAGCGGTGTGCGGCACCCGCGCCCGATCGTGCGAGCCATGCACCATGAAGCGGCCGGCTGAGACCGGCTTCAGGCCTTCCAGGCTTTCCTTGATCCAATCGCGGGCGGGGAGTTTTTCCACCGTCAGCGCCTTCGCGGCGGCCTTGCCGGCGGCGAGTTCGACCAGCTCGCGCAGGCTGTCCTCGTCGGGCGGCTCGCCGAAATGCACATCGAGCTGCCAGCGCCCATCGGGCCGGGCGGAGGTGCTGCAAACCGCGCTCGCCGGATCCAAAGCTTCGGAAAGCAGGTCCGCGATGGCGCGTGCCTCGAGCTCGGCGATGGCGAGGCGAGCAACGTAGGTGGGCTGGTTCTGCATTTTGGTCACAGCCGCTTATGCACGGCAGGGAGGCTCGCTTCCACAACAATTATCGACCGGATATACCCGGGGTTGCTAACAGCTTTTCCAGTATTTTTTCACAGGATGTGACGATGGATCTCGCCGACCGGATGGCTTGCGCCGATGTGATCCAGGCTTGGGGCTTCGCCCGCGACCAGGGCAAGTGGGACGATCTGCTCGATACATTCCATACGGGCGGGCAGATTCACGTCTCGTGGTTTCAAGGTGCGTTTCCGGATTTTGTTGAACGCTGCAAACAGAACTACGGCAAGGGCTCGACGGCGAAGCACCTTCTTTGGCCCGCGCGCGTGCAGGTGACCGGCGGCCGTGCGATTTCCGAAACCAATGTTGCGATCATGGTGCGGCAGGTGATCGAGGGCGTCGAAACCGATCTTACATCGAATTCGCGTTTCCTCGACCGCCTCGAAAAGCGCGGCGGTCAATGGCGCATGGTCGAGCGCGCCTGCGTGTATGAGCAGGATCGGCTCGATCCGGTCGAGCCATCGCCGAAGTTCGACACGATGATGCAGTCTGCGAATGCAGCGAAATATCCGGCAGCGTATCGCTACATGGGCTACCGCGTCGCGGCGGCCGGCCGCGCGCTCGCCGAGCCTGTGCACTACGACGGTCGCACGGAGACCGAGGCGCTCAAAAAGCGCTATGCGGAGTGGCTCACTGGAAAATAAAACGCGGACGCCCGTTGTAAGGCATCCGCGTTGAAGCGTTGTGGCGCTACTTAAGCTGGTCCTTGACCTTATCAAGCCCGGTCTGAATGCACGCTTCGTCCTTCTCACCACCCGGCGCACCGGATGCTCCAGCCGCGCCAATCACGTCGTCGCCGATTTTGATCGGGAGCGCGCCGCGCCCGGTGGTGAAACCGGTGAGGTACTGCGCGCCCATCTGCGGGTTGTCCTTCAGGCGCTTCTCCATTTCGCCGGAGGGAATGTTGAATGTGCGGGCGGTGAACGCCTTCTTATAGCTGTTCTCCATCGTGTGCGGTCCGGTGCCGTCGCCGCGAAGTTGAAGCAGCACTTCGCCGTTGCGGCCCACGACGGTGGTTGAAACTTTCCAGCCCTTGGCTTTGCAATCCGCCATCGCGGTGGTGGCGATGACGACGGCCGCGTCGATCGAAATATCCTTGCGGGCTATCGTTTGCGCGGACGAGGGCGCGGCAAGAATCGCGCCGCCGAGTGCTGCGAGAGCCAAGCGAGACAGAACAGACATGAACATCCTCCCCTGTGATGGCTGTTTTGATGAGAGGGTAACAGCCTGGACGGGGAGACTATTCCATTTCAGTGGTCGATGGCGCGGCTTTCGAGCTGCTCAATACAGTCCGTATCTCGGATCAACATAGCGCGGCGCAGGAGGCGGTGGCGGCAACATGCGCCGATAGGGCATGTCGTCCTCGTAATAGCCGCGCGGCCGGCTTTGCTGCCAATAGAGCGGACGGTCGTCGTAACTCGGCTGACCGTAGTCGGGCGCGCGCCGAGCGACCGCCGGAGCGCTGACGCTCGGCACGGTGCCGGTCAGAACCACGCGCGTGTTGGCCATGCCTTCCTGCTTTACCAGGCCGAACAGAACGCGGGCGTTCTCCGGCTGAAGGCGCACACAGCCGTGTGATGCGGGCCGGCCGATGTTGCGCGTGTGCTCGGTGCCGTGGATCGCGTGGCCTTTCATGGTGAAGAAGATCGAATGCGGCATCGGAGCGTCATCCCACTCCTTGCTGAAGTGATCCTTCTCCATCCGAAACGGCGTGTAGGAGCCGCCTGGGGTGTCATAGGCCCGCAGCCCGGTGGACACCGGCCAGTTGTAGAGCTGCACGCCGTCCTGGGAGACGGTCATGCGCTGGCTCGATTTGTCGATTTCGATGAGGATTCGGGCAGCGGCAGGGAGCGCGCCAAACACAAGCAGGCCCGCGGCTACAAACGCTGCCACGACGGGGCGAAGGATACGCATGACAAAAACCACCGACCTCGAATGCCGCGAGCCCAATGTAGCATGAGGCAGGGCGGAATTAAGGAGGGTGGCTTTTGGCCGCCTATGACGTTTGCGTGAGCGATTAAGGCAGCGGCTTGCCGCGGATGTCGCCGGCCCGCTCGATCTTGACCAGCACGCCGATGCCGGTGTCGGCGCCGACGTGCGTCTGTTCGCGTGGCGTCAGCATTTTGAAGATCTTGTCATGGATTGGGCCGCTCTCGTGCAATTCGGCCGCGCCGTAGAAGCGGATGAATCCGGATTCGAGGGCGCCATCACGCTGCGCCTTGAAGTTGGCGTACATCACGCAAACGCGTTTGTCGTGGCCGAGATTCTCCAGCGCGCCTTTTTTGGTGCGCTCCCAATAAGCGAGGTGCTCGTCGTCGAACACGAGCATGCTGCCCTTCACGGAAATGCTCGGGCCATTAGGACCTGAGGTCGCAACAAGGCACGGCGAGCCATCCGTCCATGCGTTGTAGATGATGTCCTTCAATTTCTGACTGATCGGCATATTTATCCCTTGATGGCGTCATATCGCTGACACCATCGCTGATTACTCAGGCGTCGTCAGCAACGAACTGGCCTCTGAAGACAAGAAAATCCGGGAAACGCTCTGGGATCACACTCGAAATAGGAGTCGATCGCCATGGCACTCGCACACATTGTTGCTCTTCTGAAGAAGCTCTTGAAGGCTGCCTTCGAGACCGCTGAAGAGGCGCGCGAGTTGCGCCGCACGCTGGGTCATCGCTACCCGAATTATGGGGAGTAAGACGCGGACGGCGTTTATCTGTCGCGTATCTCGCGTGCTCTGGATTTCGTCATGGCCGGGCCAAGTCCCGGCCATCACGTTTTTGTAGGTGCTAGATACGCTCGACAAAGGAGTCGACGACTCGCTTCTCTCCGGCCTTGTCGAATTGGATCGTCAGTTTGTTGCCGTCGATCCCGACCACGTTGCCATTGCCGAATTTCTGATGAAACACGCGTTCGCCGATCGAAAATGACGACACCGTGCCAGTGGACTTCGCCACAAGCTCGCCCTCGATGGTGAGCGGAGCGCGTGGCGCCTTGCGCGGAGCAGCCTTCGGACGCGCCCGAACGTCGTCCTCGTCGTAGACCTCGTGGGCGTAGTCGAGCGAGTCGTCGCCGACGCCGCCCTGGCCGTAGCGCAGAGCACCGGCCTCGGAAAAGCCGCCACGGTTCTTGTTGGCTTGCGCTCGCTGCCAGCCCGGCGTGCCGTAGTTCGAGCCGAACGCCGTCATCTTGTCGAAACGCGAGCCGCCCTGCTGCGCGAAGCCAAAGCCGCCTTTGCTCTCGGTGACCTCGACATTGGCTTCCGGCAGTTCGTCGAGGAAGCGCGAGGGGATGTTGGTCGTCCACATGCCGTGGGTGCGGCGATTGGTGGCGAAGTAGATTTTCGCGCGCTTGCGGGCGCGTGTGATGCCAACATGAGCCAGCCGGCGTTCTTCCTCGAGACCCGCGCGGCCCTGCTCGTCGAGTGAGCGCTGGTGCGGAAATAGGCCTTCCTCCCAGCCCGGGAGGAACACGGTGTCGAATTCCAGGCCCTTCGCCGCGTGCAGCGTCATCACGGACACGGCTTCGCCGCCTTCGCTGCGATCGGTGTCCATGACGAGAGAGATGTGTTCGAGGAAGCCCGCGAGATTCTCGAATTCATCCATCGAGCGCACAAGCTCTTTCAGGTTCTCGAGGCGGCCGGCAGCATCGGCCGAGCGATCCTTCTGCCACATCTCGGTATAGCCGGACTCGTCGAGCACGATCTCTGCCAGCTCGGTGTGCGGCATCGCATCCTTTTGCGCGCGCCAGCGGTCGAAGCTCTCGACAACGCCGCGCAGCGCGCCGCGTGGCTTGGGCTTCAACTCGTCGGTCTCGATCATCGCGCGCGCGGCTTCGGTCAGCGGCACCTTCCGCTTGCGAGCGTAGTCGTGCAGCACCTGGATGGTGGCGTCGCCTAGACCACGTTTCGGTGTGTTGACGATCCGCTCGAAGGCGAGGTCGTCCGTGGGCGAATGGATGACGCGCAGATAGGCCAGCGCGTCGCGGATTTCCGCGCGCTCATAGAACCGTGGGCCGCCGATTACCCGATAGGGCAGGCCGAGTGTGACGAAGCGGTCTTCGAACTCGCGCATCTGGAAGGATGCGCGGACCAGGATCGCGATCTCGTCGAGCGAATGCTTTTGGCGCTGAAGCGCTTCGATCTCGTCGCCGATCGAGCGCGCCTCCTCCTCGGAATCCCAGGAGCCGGTGACGGTGACTTTCTCGCCTGGGACGTCTTCGGTGTGCAGCGTCTTGCCGAGGCGGCCTTCGTTGTGCGCGATGAGGTGCGAGGCGGCCGCGAGGATATGACCGGTCGAACGATAGTTGCGCTCCAGCCGGATGACCTTCGCGCCGGGGAAGTCGTGCTCGAAGCGAAGGATGTTATCGACCTCGGCGCCGCGCCAGCCGTAAATCGACTGGTCGTCGTCGCCGACGCAGCAGATATTCTTGGGCGGTGCGGTCGTCTCGATTTGTGGCGAGGCCGCTTCCGCTGCTTCGGGAGCGGGCAACAGTGTGTTCGCTGCCGCCGCGCTCGGTCTCTGTGCGAGCAAACGCAGCCAGAGATACTGTGCGACGTTTGTATCCTGATACTCGTCCACCAAGATGTATTTGAATCGCGACTGATATTGCCGCAGCACATCAGGGTTTTCGCGGAACAGCCGGATGCATTCCAGCAGCAGATCGCCGAAGTCCGCCGCATTCAGCGTCTTCAACCGCTCCTGATAGGCCTGATAGAGCTTCTTGCCACGGCCGTTGGCGAAGGCTGCTCCTTCGCCCGCCGGCGTCTGCTCGGGCGTGAGCCCGCGGTTCTTCCACTGGTCGATCAGTCCGGCGAGCATGCGCGCGGGCCAGCGCTTCTCGTCGATGCCTTCGACTTCGAGCAATTGCTTGAGCAAGCGGATCTGGTCGTCGACGCCGAGGATGGTGAAATCGCTTTTCAGCCCGACCAACTCGGCATGGCGACGCAGAACCTTCACGCCGATGGCGTGGAAGGTGCCGAGCCACGGCATGCCCTCGACCGCCTGACCAACCATCGAGCCGACGCGTTCCTTCATCTCGCGTGCCGCCTTGTTGGTGAAGGTGACGGCGAGGATTTCGCCTGGCCGCGCCCGGCCGAGGCTCAAGATGTGAGCGATACGGGTGGTGAGGACGCGGGTCTTGCCGGTGCCGGCACCGGCCAGCACAAGAACCGGACCGTCGAGGGTCTCGACCGCGAGCCGCTGCTCGGGATTGAGTGCGTCGAGGTACGGCGCTCCGCCGCGGGCGGCCAAGGCCGCGCGCGCGGCAATGCCGCCCGGCGTGGGAGCCGGCGGAGCGGGTTCCATCGAGTTTTTTGCGGGTTCAGCCAAGGCCACGTCTGTCCATCAGAATCACGGACAGAAAATGGCACTCGCGACCTCGATTTGCGAGGGGCGGAGCTTACGCGGCAGGGGACAGAGAATGCGGATTTTGCGCTGTTTTCGCGTCTTCGAGGATCATGTCGGCGCCCTTTTCGCCGATCATGATGGTTGCGGCATTGGTGTTCCCCGAAACGACCATGGGCATGACCGAGGCGTCGATCACCCGCAGGCCGGTGAGGCCGCGCACCCGGAGCCGCTCGTCCACCACGGCCGTCGGGTCCTGCCCCATGCGGCAAGTGCTGACCGGATGATAGACGGTGGAGCCGCGGCGGCGGATGTAATCGAGGATCTCGTCGTTGGAGGCGCAGGCCGGGCCGGGCTCCATCTCCTCGGCGATGTGCCGCGCCATGGCGGGTGCCGCGATGATGCGGCGGATCGCTTTCACGCCTTCGACGAGGGTCTCGCGGTCCTTTTGCGCGGCGAGATAGTTCGGATGGATCGCCGGCGCTTGCCGCGGATCGGCGGATTTGATGCGGACGTGACCGCGGCTCTCTGGCCGCAGCAGCGTGCAGACGCCGGTGACGCCGGAATAAGGATGCAGATTGCTGCCAATCTTATCTGCGGAATAAAGCGCAACCGAGCATTGCATGTCCGGCGTGTCAGACGATGGATGCGCACGCAGGAAACAGCCTGCCGACAGTGCTGCGATCGAGAAGTATCCGCGCCGGAATGCTGCGTATTGGAAAACCGCATTCGCTCCGAGAAACCAGTTCCGCACGGCGTCGTTCAACGATAACTGCTTGTGACAGCGCAGAATGATGCGGATGAAGTAGTGGTCGTTGAGTTGATCGCCGACGCCCGGCATTTCGGCGATCACTGGGATGCCGTGCGCACGAAGAAGTTCGGCGGGGCCGAGGCCAGAAAGCTGTAAAAGCTGTGGCGAGTTGAACGCGCCCGATGAGACGATGACCTCTCGGCTTGCGTGTGCGGCGCGCCTTTCGTCGCCGACGAGATATTCAATCCCGGTGGCGTGCCGCCCGTCGAACAGGACGCGCGTCGCAAGTGCTTCGGAGACAATGTTGAGGTTCGAGCGGCCACGCGCCGGCTTCAGATATGCCGCTGCCGTCGATGAACGCACACCGCCGCGTGTCGTGGTCTGATAGAAACCCGCGCCTTCCTGCTTCGCGCCATTGAAATCGTCGTTGCGTGGATAGCCGCATTGCATCGCTGCTTCGACGAACGCCTCCGCGAGTGGGTGCGCGTCACGCGGATTCGACACGCCGAGCGGGCCTTCGCCGCTGTGAAAAGCGTCGCTGCCGCGCTCGTTGCCTTCCGCTTTCAGGAAGTAGGGCAGCACGTCGTCAAAGCCCCAGCCGGTATTGCCGAGCTGGCGCCAGTGGTCGAAATCTTCCGCTTGTCCGCGAATGTAAATGAGCCCGTTGATCGAGCTCGATCCGCCCAACACCTTGCCGCGTGGCGCGATAACGTTGCGGTTGTGGCACTCGGGCTGCGGCTCGGTCTCATAGCACCAGTTGTAACGCGTGTCGGTGAACAGCTTGCCGTAGCCGAGCGGGATGTGCAGCCACAGGTGCGAGTTCTTCGGCCCCGCTTCGAGTAGAAGAACGCGGTAACGACCGGACTCGGTGAGCCGATTCGCCAGCACGCAACCGGCGCTGCCGGCGCCTACGATGATGAAGTCGTAGGTTTCGCTCGATTGCGTCACCGTTCCCTCAGCGCACTATTCCTTGAACTCGGTCTTCTTGGTGTTCGCAATCTTAATGAGGGTTTCTGCGTCTTTGCGATCTTTCTTGAGGAACTCGACGAAGCCTTCCGGCGAGGTCGGCGCGGCGACCACCGCCTGCTTGTCGAGGAACTCGACGAACTTCGGTTCGCTGAACAGCTTCTGGAATTCGGTCGACAGCTTCGCAACGACCTCCTTCGGCGTGCCCTTCGGCGCCGCAAGGCCCCACCAGCCCTGACCCGGATAGTCGCCCCAGCCCACTTCCTTGAACGTAGGCACGTTCGGCAGCACCGGCGAGCGCTTATCGGACGTCACCGCCAGCGCGCGCACCTTGCCGGCCTCGATCACGCCAACGAAGTTGCCGACGCCAAAGCGCGTGAGCTGAACCTGGTTTGCCGCGAGCGCCTGAGCGGCCGGACCACCGCCGCGATAGGGCACGCCGAGGATTTGTGTGCTCCACTGGTTGTTGAGCCATTTCAGGAACAGTTCGGGATAGGAGCCTTCGCCGAGCGTCGCGTAGTTCAATCCGTCCGGTTTCGACTGCGCGAGGGTCTTGGCCTCCGCAACGGTCTTCACGTTGATGTCGGACGACGCGAACAGCCCTTCGACCAGGAAGAACAGCCGTGCGACTGGAACGAAATCGGTCTCGGCGTTGTAGGGCAGGTTGGAGAAGAGCAGAGGATTGAACGACAGCGTCGAGTGATAGATGACGCAGATGTTGTAGCCGTCCGGCGCGGCCTGCGCGCAATTCTTGCCGCCGAGGATGCCTGCCGCGCCGCCGACGTTCTCGATCACCAGCGGTTGGCCAAGACGGGTCTGAAGCTCAGCCGCGGCAGCCCGCATGATCACGTCGGTCACACTGCCCGCCGCAATCGAGACGATCATACGGATCGGCTTGTTCGGGTAGTTCTGCGCGCTCGCGCCGAAAGCAAGGCACGCAGCCGCAAGGCCAAGCACGAAACGTGCGATGAACCGCATTGCATCCTCCCAAGGTCTCTTCACCGCGCCTGGGTTGATCCCAGGTCTTCGGTGTCTTGCCGTCAGTCTTCTTTTCAGTCAGAGCTTTTTGTTGAACGCGTCCTGAATGAAGTCGTCGAGCATCCGGTAGGTCTGGTGCGCGGCGCCCGCGTGATACTCCGCGACGCCCGCCATCTTGGTCTCTTCCTCGGCGAACGAGTGCAGGCGGCCGCCGAAGTCGAGCAATTGCCAGTTTGCGCCGACACCATCGAGCTCGGCTTCGAGTTCGTCGCGTTGTGCCTTCGGTGCGACCGGGTCTTTTGAGCCATGGATTACGAAGACCGCGGCTTTGATGTCGCCCTTCTTGGCTGGCATCGTGGTCGCAAGGTCGCCGTGCAGGCATACGACCGCGGCAAGGTCCGCGCCCGAGCGCGCCAGCTCCAGCACGTTGCCGCCGCCGAAGCAGAAGCCGATCGCAGCCTTTTTGGAAGAGTCTCCGATGCCGCGCTTCTCTGCTTCCTTCACCAGGGTATCGAGCGCGGCGTTGATGCGCTTGCGGCCTTCGACGCGGTCCGCGCGGACCGACATCATCCACTCCTGCGAAGTGGGCGGGCCGGAACAGGTCTTGCCATCGCCGTACATGCAGGCGACGAAGGCCACATATTTATCTCCGGCCATTTTCTTCGCGCGCTCTATCGCGATGTCGGTGACGCCGAGCCAGTTGGTCGCAACCAGCAGGAGCGGGCGCTTGCCGCTGATCTTCTCGTTCCACACCAGCGCGCCTTTGCCTTTGACGCTGCCGGCCTGATAGTCGATCCGTTCGACGGCCATTCGTTTCCTCCCAGATTTTTGTCTGCGTTCAGCGCGGAATGACTTCGCCGATCAGCCCGGCGTCCCATTGGGTGAAGAACAGTCGGCCGTCCGACAGTGGCGCGATGCAGCGCGCGCCGCTCTTTGGCGTCGGAATGTCGTATTCGCCGAGCACAGTGCCGTCCGGCGCCATGCGGCCGATCTTGTTGGCGAAGTTCGCCGTGTACCAGAGGTCGCCGTCAGAGCCGACGGTGACGCCGCGCAGAGAGGCGTCCGGTGTCGGCACCTTGTGCTCGACGATCTTGCCGTCGCGGTCGATGCGGCCGAGTGCATTGGTCGAGGTCTCGACGAACCAGATCGAGCCGTCGGGATGCGTCACCATCGCGCGTGGCTGGCTGTCGTGGCTCGGGATCGGAAATTCGGTCACCTTGCCGTCCATCGTCATGCGGCCGACGCGCGAGCCCGCGGCTTCGCTGAACCACAGCGCGCCGTCGCGCACGACAATCGATAGTGGCTTGGAGCCCGGCGTGATGCCGTCCTTGAATTCGGTGATCTTGCCGTCCGGGGTGATGCGGCCGATCTGGCTGATCTCGGTTTCCGAGAACCAGATGTTGCCGTCGGGGCCGAGTTGCATTGCGTCCGGACCGGCATTCGGCGTCGGGATCGGGAATTCCGTGACCTCGCCGTTCAGCGTGATGCGGCCGATCTTGTTGGCGCTCTTTTCCGCGAACCACAGCGAACCGTCGAGACCGGGGATGATGCCGATCGGCGTCGCGTTCGGCGTCGGCAGATCGAATTCGGTGAACGTATAGGTCTTGGTGTCGAGACGCCCAATCTTGGAGGCGCCGCTCTCGCAGAACCAAAGCGCGCCGTCGGCGGCTTCGGTCGCGATATAGGGGCGGGAGTCCTTCGCCGGAATCCGATGTTCGCGGATGGTGGGCGGTGCAACCGCGCGTTGGCGCGCGCGTTCATTGGCTGTGGCTGACATGGCGGAAGCTAACGGCGTCCGCGAAAATGTGTCAATTCGTCCGCCATGCGGTACAGCTTCCGCGGTACGAAAGGAGCGCACCATGCCCAAGCTCGACGGCGTTCTGGAGACGGCGCTTTACACCGACGACATGGAGCGCGCCCGCGCCTTCTACGAAGGCGTGCTGGAGCTGAAGCCGATCTTCGAGGACAAGCGGCTGCGTGCTTACGGCATCGCCGAGCGCAGCGTACTGCTGATCTTCCATCGCGGCGGTGCCACCGAAACAGTCCAGTTGCCGAATGGCGGCAGCATTCCGGGGCACGACGGCGCGGGGCCGCTGCATGTCGCTTTCGCCATAGCAAAAGACGAGCTGCCGCGCTGGGAGGCGCATCTGAAATCCCACGGCGTCGCCATCGAAGGCCACACCGACTGGTCGCGTGGCGGACGCAGCATCTATTTCAGAGATCCGGATGGGCATCTGTTGGAGTTTGCCACCCCGGGATTGTGGAAGGTGTATTGAGCCGGCCTACTTGCCCGGCATCGCGATCTTGCGGCCGACCGCTTCCGGCAGCGGCAGCGGCAGCAGCGCGTGCGCTGCTCTCATCCGGGAGAGACAGCGCGTCACATCCGCAGGGAAGGGAGCGGTCTTCTTCGACGTCATGTCGACATGCAGCGACATGTTCTCCGACGTCGCCGACACCCAGCCTTCCTCGGCGTGGAAGAGCTGTTCGAAGTAGTGCATCCGCTTCGCGTCGTAATCGAGAAGCTGGAAGGTGACGCGCACCGGATCGCCAGCATGCACCTCGCGCAGATAGCGAACGTGGATTTCAGCCGTGTAGCAGGAATGCTTGCGGTTCTTTACGTAGTCGGCACCGCAGCCGAGCAGCTCGAAAGCCTCGTCGACAGCGCGGTCGAACAGCACGTTGTAATAGGCCATGTTGAGATGGCCGTTGTAGTCGATCCAGGCCGGTTCCACCCTCATCACAGACGAGACGAAGGGAGCGAAAAACAGAGGCTCAAGTTCGATTCGATCCAGCATCTCTCCAGTGTGACAGATGTTCGGGTGGGTGCATCAAATTCTTCATTACAAATCGGTGAGAATTGGTGCGGTCCGGGCTGTCTCGGAGCGCAGGCCTGCGCAGTGGACACGCGGTTCCTGGCTGCTTTGCCTGCGCGGTTTCCGGTCTGCTAACGTCCTGCGGCAAGCAAGGAAAACCAATGACTTCGACCCTTTCCACCGCGCATCCCGATCCCAAAGCTGTTGCCGCCGCCGTCCAGGCGCTTGCCGCTAAGTTCGGAAACCGTGTGGTGACCTCCCGCGCCGTGCGCGAGCAGCACGCCAATACGGTGACCTGGATCGAGAACCAGCCGCCGGATGCCGTGGTGTTTCCGCAGTCCACGGAAGAGGTGCAGGACATCGTCCGCATTTGCGCGCAGCACAAAGTGCCGATCGTGCCGTTCGGTGCGGGCACCTCGCTTGAAGGTCACGTCAATGCGCCGTTCGGCGGCGTGTCGGTTGACGTGCGCGATATGAACAAGGTGCTGGCGGTGCATCCGCAGGATCTCGACTGCGTGGTGCAGCCCGGCATCACACGCAAAGCGCTGAACGAATATCTGCGCGATCAGGGTGTGTTCTTCCCTATCGATCCCGGCGCCGATGCCTCGCTCGGCGGTATGGCGTCGACGCGCTGCTCGGGCACCAACGCGGTGCGCTACGGCACGATGAAGGACAACGTGCTGTCGTTGAAAGTCGTGATGCCGAACGGCGAGGTGATGACGACGGCGCGGCGCGCCAAGAAGTCCTCTGCCGGCTACGACCTTACGCGGCTTATGGTCGGATCAGAAGGCACCTTTGGCGTCATCACCGAGTTGACGCTAAAACTCGCCGGCATTCCCGAGGCGATCTCCGGCGGCATGTGCTTCTTCCCCTCGGTCGAGGCGTGCTGCAACGCCGCCATCCTGACCATCCAGTCGGGCATTCCAATTGCGCGCATCGAATTGCTCGACGCATTGCAGGTGAAGGCGATCAATCTTTACTCCAAGCTCGACCTGCGCGAGACGCCGATGCTTTTCCTGGAATTCCACGGCACGGAAGCGGGCGTGAAGGAACAATCCGAACGCTTCGGCGAGATCGCGGCCGAGCTCGGCGGCGGCCCGTTCACCTGGACCACCAAGCCGGAGGAGCGCACCAAGCTCTGGGAGGCGCGCCACAATGCGGCCTTTGCCTGCTCGACCCTGCGTCCGGGCTCCAAGATCGTGGCAACGGACGTCTGCGTGCCGATCTCACGCCTCGCCGAATGCGTGACCGCAACGCAAGCCGACATCGTTGAGAGCAAGCTCCTGGCTCCTATTGTCGGCCATGTCGGCGATGGCAATTTCCACCTGACCATGCTGGTGGATATGGACGACCCTGCGGAGGTGAAGGCGGCGAAGCTCCTCTCAGAGCGGCTGGTTGAGCGGTCGCTGTCGATGGACGGTACCTGCACTGGCGAGCACGGCGTCGGGCAGGGAAAAATGAAGTATCTCGAGGCGGAGCACGGCCTGCCGGCTCTGGAGGCGATGCGGGCGGTCAAGCGCGCGCTCGATCCTGACAACATTATGAACCCCGGCAAGATCCTTCCCTGAGCGACAGCCGCCGGACACAGATTTGCCGCCAAAGCACGCCATTTGACTGTGCGCTCGGGTGACCGGACGGTCGCGCCGAAGCGTCTCAGTGCTTACACTTATGCGCACGAGTCCGCGCCCGTGAGCGCGAGGGGAAGCTTCCCGACCTGGAGCGAGCGTGCAGACGACCCTGTTGGGATTGGGGATCGCGATCATTCTGGCGCTGGTCGCGGCGCTGGTCGGCCCCTATTTCGTCAATTGGAGCGAGCACCGGGCGTTTTTCGAGACCGAAGCGAGCCGCCTGATTGGCCTTCAGGTCCGGGTCAACGGCCCCATTAACGTCAGCATCCTGCCTTTTCCGTCGGCGAAGCTCGAAAGCATCGAGATCGGCCCGGCGGGCGAGGCGAGCCGCTTGAAGGCGCGTTCGCTTGGCATGGAACTCGGGCTTGGTCCGCTGATGCGCGGTGAAATCCGAGCGGTCGAGATAAAACTCGCCGGGCCTGAGTTCAGCGTTGGCCTGAACAGCCTCGGCTACATCGACTGGCCAAACACGACGCTCGAAGCCGAAACTCTCTCGATCGATAAGCTCATCATCGAGGATGGCCGTGTGGTGTTGACCGATGCCGCTAGCAATTCGCGGTTGGTGCTCGACAAGCTTTGGTTCTCGGGCGACGTGAAATCACTGGTTGGCCCGTTCCGCGGCGAGGGCGCCTTCGTCTCCAGCGGCGCGCTCTATGGCTACAAGGTCGCCGCCGGCCGGATGGCCGACGAAGGTATGCGGGTCAAGCTCAACATCGACACGACCGAGCGTCCGCTCACAATCGAGACCGACGGCACGCTGGCGTTCGAACGCTTTGGTCCGCGTTTCGAGGGCAGCGTCACGCTCGCGCGTCTCGCCGGCACGGTGCTTGCGAGCGGCAAGACGGTGGTCAACGAGCCGTGGCGTCTCATCGGCAAGGTGAAGGCGAATTCGCAGTCGGCGCTGTTTGAACAGGTCGCGTTCCAATACGGCGCCGAGGAGCGCGCTGCGCGCCTCACCGGTGCGGCTGAGTTCAAATTCGGTCAGCGGCCGCGGCTGCAAGGCGCGCTGTCGGCGCGGCAGGTCGATCTCGACCGCCTGATCGCGACGCCGGAGATGCCAAGGCGGCAGCCGCTCGCGGCCATTCAGTCGTTCGCGGAAATATTCAGCCGCACGCTGCAACCGTCCTTCCCCGTGGCGCTGGCCGTGAGCGTTGATGCTGTGACGCTTGGCGGATCGAACTTGCAGAACGTCGGCAGCGATCTGCGTTCCGATGGCATCGTCTGGCATCTCGACAAGCTCGAATTCCGCGCGCCTGGTTTTACGCAGGTGAGCCTGAGCGGACGCCTTGATCCGCCGGCGAAGGGGCTTGGTTTTGTCGGCTCCGCGAGCGTGGATGCCAACGATCCGAAGATGCTGGTGTCATGGCTCGCGGGAAAGCCGGGCAACATCGCGGCGATCAAGCCCTGGCAGATCCGCGGCGATATCATACTCTCCGCCGACCGGATCGCAGCCGAGAAGCTGAAAACCGATTTCGAGCGTGGCTCGGTCGAGGGCCGGGTCGCTTACGTGTGGCCGAAGGACGACCGCCCCGCGCGGCTGGAAGCCGAATTGAGCGCCGCCGAGCTTGATCTCGATTCCGTTCTGGGCTTCGGCGACTCCGCGTTCTCCGGGCTCGGTCTCGAGTGGCCGCGCGAGGTTTCGCTTGCGCTGGAAGCCGGCCGCGCCCGTATCGCTGGCTTCGAAGCGCGGCAGACCACGGCCAAGTTGGAGTTCGATCCCGCCGGCATCGCGATCGAGAAGCTTTCAATAGCGGACTTCGGCAATGCGGCCATCGAAGCGCGTGGGCAGATCGTCACGACTTCGTCGCCCGGCGGCAACATCACCGTCGATATCGATGCCAAGGAAATGAACGGCATCGTGGCACTAGCGGACAAGTTCGCGAGCCCGATTGCCGAACCGTTGCGCCATCTCGCGAGCCGTCAGAAGACCGCGAAGCTCCGTATCGGCGCCAGCCTGGAGAACACGGGCACCAACAGCGCGAGCGGAAAGCTCGCCGTTAGCGGCGGCATCGGCGCTGCGCGCATCAATCTTTCGCTCGGCGTGACCGGCAAGCCGGAGGCCTTCGCGGTCACCGATCTGCGCGCACTTGCCGCGACGGACGTGAAGCTCGACGCAAGTCTCGAAGCCGATGACGGCAGCGTGCTCCTGCCGTTGATTGGGCTTGATCGGTTCGTGGTGTCCGACAAGCGTCCGGCACGGCTGAACCTCGCAGCGATCGGTCCGCTGAGCCGTGAGCTTCGCTTCGATGGCATGTTGACCGCGGGACCGATCGACGCGACCGGCAAGGGTACGATCCGTCTTCCGGCCGATCAGCCGGCCGCGCTCGACATCGATCAGCTTGCGGGAACGATCGGCGGGAGCAAGGTGAAAGGCAAGCTTGCGGTTCGCTACGCTGGCCCCGCGCAGGTTGAAGGCACGATCGAGGCCGACTCAATCGACGCGCCGGCGCTGGTCGGCGC
This sequence comes from Pseudomonadota bacterium, assembly GCA_040756555.1. GTDB lineage: Bacteria > Pseudomonadota > Alphaproteobacteria > Rhizobiales > Xanthobacteraceae > Z2-YC6860. The sequence goes on from JBFLYS010000004.1 coordinate 280,514, forward strand.
CGTGATGGGCATTCGCTCCAGTGGCAATAATACGCCGGTATGGTCGTTCGATCCGTTCTCGAAAAGTGCGACTGATATCGGCGGACGCATCGAGTTGAAGGCCGAGCGTGCGGCCTTCTCGCCGAGGATCGTGGCGCGGAATTTCCGCAGCGCCGTGCGTTTCAGTCCATTGGATGTCGTGTTCGACCAGATTGGCGGCGAAATCGGCGGCGGCCGTCTCGATGGGCGGCTGGCATTCGTCAGCAACGAGGACGGCTTGTCCGCGCGCGGCCGCGTCGCGCTGAGCGGCGCCCAGACGCAGTTGCTTTTCCCCGGTGACGGCAAACCGCCGGTGACCGGCAAGCTTGCGCTTTCGGCGGAGGTCGAGGGCGCAGGCCGAAGCCCTGCGGCGTTCATCGGCTCGCTGTCCGGTCAGGGACTGATCTCGCTCGAGGGCGCGCAACTGAGCGGCCTCAATCCGCAGGTGTTCAATGCGGTGATGCGCGCGGTCGATATCGGCATCCCGACCGATCCGAATCGTATCCGAGAGTTTGTCGCCACCTCGTTGGACATGGCGTCGCTGCCGGTGCCGCAAGCTGAAGCGGCGCTCACGATCAGCGGCGGGCAGGTACGGATCAGCAATATCGCGACGCGTGCGACAGGCGCGGATCTTGCTGCGTCCGCCAACGTCAATCTGACGGACGGCGCGCTCGATGCACAGCTTACGTTGAATGGTTCTGTGCCCACGGGCTCAACAGCGAGTGCCACAAAGCCGGTGATCTTTATTTCTCTGAAGGGCGCGCTGCCCGATGCCAAGCGCACGATCGACACCAATGCGCTCGCCAACTGGCTCGCATTGCGTGCCGTGGAGCAGCAATCGCAAAAGGTCGAGCAGATGGAGAAGGCGCGCAGGGAAGCCGAGGAAAAGCAGCGCGTCGAAGAGGCAAAGCGTCTAGAGGAAATGGCGCGAGCCGAGGAAGCGCGCCGAGAGGCATCAGCGCCATCAACGCCACCCGCGGAGGCCAACGGCGCCACAGGAACTGCGCCGCCGCTGCCGCCGGTGATCAAAATCCTGCCGCCGCCGAAGCCCCGCGTGGAGCACCGCCCGACGCACCAACAGCAGCCGCAGCAAGCTGAACAGGCCAAGCCCGCGGCGCCCAAGCCATTGGTTGGGCGGCCGCTTGATCTGCTCGGCGCTCAGTAAGTAGCAGGGCGCTCTAGTCGGCGCGCAGGGCAGTCGACGTCTCGCGTGTCCCGATCATGTCCCGAGAGGAGCCATTCGGTATCGGCCCACTGCCGTTCTGCCCGCGATAGTGATCGAGCACGAACAACCGAATGGCCGAGGACAGGTTGCCGTGCCTGCGATCGGTGTCGATCGAGGCGACCAAGTCCGACAACGTGATGTCGCGGTCACCCGCGATGTCCTTTAGCCCCTTCCAGAACGCATCCTCGAGACTGACGCTGGTCTTGTGCCCGGCGATCACGATGGAGCGTTTCACCACCGGCGATTTCATCGACGGTCTCCATGTTCGATCCGATGACCTTCAAGCTGTTCGCTGGCCTTCTCGCGGATCGCTTCCGTCCGATCTCGTTCGCTCTTGGTGATGCCGTATGCGACGCGATTCTCGGCGGCTTGGCTTTCCGATTTGCTACGTGCGGCGCGCTTGCGCGCCATTCGCAGGTTCACAACTTCAGCCATGCAAAAGCTCGACGGTGACCGAAATCATTGTTGGACCCAAGTGTGTGCCTAACCCGAGTAAGTGACTTAAGTGTGTTGGAAGTGCGGTGCTAGACCCAAAGTGCAGACTTGCCGCTTCGGCGTTTGACCCATCCGCAATGTGCGTTCGCACACGGCGTACGCGTCTGGTGCAGATCGCAGTCGAAGTCTCACTCGGAACAATGGCGGCGCATGAGCCGTGCGGCAACACACGGTTTTTTGAACGGTTTGCCGCAATTGGCAGAAAAATACGTAGGTGCTCCAACGCATTGCGAATCATGGGATTTGGAGGTGTCACAAATTGTGGCGGTGGTTCAGAAAAGTTCGAAATGATTTCCGCAAGTGATTGAATGCGGACGCATAACCGCTGCAATGCACGGAAGGACGTTGCAGTTCACGAACGGGCGCGCGAAGCCGATGGCGCTTTCGATTGCGAAGTCTGCGTCTGATGCGGAATATTATTTCCGCGCGGCATGATGCTGAATACCGCCAACTCTGCAGCGGCCTGAAACGTTCCATGCAATTTTGGAATTCAGCCGGGCCGAGTCATGCGCTCAGGTCGCAGCAAACGATCGAACTCTTCGCCGCTGAGATAACCGAGACGAATCGCCTCCTCGCGCAGCGTGGTGCCGTTGGCGTGCGCGGTCTTCGCAATTTTAGCTGCTTTGTCGTAACCGATCGTCGGTGCGAGCGCTGTTACGAGCATCAGCGAGCGTTGCATCAATTCATCGATGCGCTTCTCGTCGGCGCGGATGCCGACGACGCAATGGTCGGTGAATGAACGCGCCGCATCCGCCAGCAACCGGATCGATTGCAGCATATTGTGCGCGAGCAGCGGTTTGTAGACGTTGAGCTCGAAGTGGCCCTGGCTTGCGCCCACCGTGATGGCGGTGTTGTTGCCGAACACCTGACAGCACACCATCGTCAGCGCTTCGCACTGAGTCGGGTTCACCTTGCCCGGCATGATCGACGAGCCAGGCTCGTTCTCCGGGAGGATCAACTCGCCAAGACCGGAACGCGGCCCCGAACCGAGCAGACGAATATCGTTCGCGATCTTGAACAGATCGGTCGCGAGCGCATTGAGCGCGCCGTGCGCGAAGGCATAAGCGCCGTGCGAGGCGAGCGCCTCGAACTTGTTCGGTGCGCTCACGAACGGCAGCCGCGTGATGTCGGCGACTTTCTTCGCGAATAGTTTTGCGAATTGCGGTTTCGCATTGAGGCCGGTGCCCACCGCGGTGCCGCCCTGCGCCAGCGGATAGAGCTGTTTCAGCGCGAGGCGGTTGCGAATGATGCCGTTGTGGACCTGCTGCGCGTAGCCGGAGAACTCCTGGCCGAGCGTGAGCGGCGTCGCATCCTGCGTGTGCGTGCGGCCGATCTTGACGATGCGTGCGAACTCTTTCGCCTTCAGCTGAAGCGCGTCCTGCAAATACGCGAGCGCCGGATCGAGCAGCCGCGCGATCTCCTCCGCCGCGGCGATGTGCATGGCCGTCGGGAAGCAGTCGTTCGACGACTGGCTCATATTGACGTGATCGTTCGGATGGATCGGCGTCTTCGATCCGAGTGGCGCGCCGAGCATCTCGTTGGCGCGGTTCGCGATCACCTCGTTGACGTTCATGTTGGTCTGGGTGCCGGAGCCGGTCTGCCAGATCACCAGGGGGAAGTGGCCGTCGAGCTTGCCGTCGATGACCTCCTGCGCCGCGTTGACGATCGCGCGCGTGCGCTTTTTGTCGAGGTCGCCGAGTTCATGATTCACTTCGGCTGCGGCGCGCTTGATCACCGCGAGCGCACGGATCAACGGCCGCGGCATGTGGTCGGTGCCGATGCGGAAGTTCTCGATCGAGCGCTGAGTCTGTGCGCCCCAGTATCGGTCCGCCGGCACCGCGATGGGGCCGAACGTATCGGTTTCGGTGCGGGTCTTGCCGGCCCCCGGAGTCTTGCTGGCCGCTTTGCCCGATTTCTTCGCCATCACTTCTTACGGAAGCGGTCGAGACGCACGACTTCGCCGCTCGGCTTGTCGGGCGGGCCGTCGGTGTCGTCATCCTTCGATGATGCGGAAGCTGCGGCGGGCTTTGCCGCAGCCGGAGCGCTGCGCGCCGGTTCGGTTTTGTTTTTGGATTTGTCGGCGGGCTTTTCGACGGCGCGGAGCGGGGGAGGGGCCTCGACGCCTTCCTCCGGCGCGTCCACCAGCGTCTCGAATTGCAGCGCGAACTGCACGGACGGATCGGCGAAGGCGGTGATCGCCTCGAACGGAATATAGAGCCGCTCGGCGACGCCCGAGAACGACAGCCCGACCTCGAACGCCTCGTCGGTGATCTTCAGGTCCCAGAACTGGTGCTGGAGGACGATCGTCATCTCCTCCGGGTACTGCTCGCGCAAGCGCGGGGACAGCCGCACCGCGTCGTGCTGGGTGTTAAAGGTGATGAAGAAATGGTGGTCGCCGGGCAGGCCTTTTTTGCCGGCGTCCGTCAGGACACGGCGGACAAGGCCGCGGAGGGCGTCCTGGGCGAGGATGTCGTATCGGATGTGGTCTACGGGCATGGCTTTCAAATGGAATCCAGACTCGAGAAATGTAACGCGCGACACGCGAAATAACACCCGCCGGACCCGGGCGGATACGCTCATAAGGTCCAATTTCGGGGGAAATTTGAAGGAAAGTGGAGGCTTCTGTTGCCAGGTGCCTCCGAACCCCGCCTAACGGAGCTTAACCCGCTAGGGCTTTAGGCTTGGTTTTTCAGAACCGCTTAAGCGGCCTGAGCAACCGGAGCATAGTTGTCGTTGGCAACTATGGTTTAGCAGATGACGTTCTGCATCTTCCGAGCGAAAGCACGCCTTTTACGCCCTCGTCGATCCTATTTCGCCCCCGCCAAAACCCATCTTTTGCTGGGTTTTGGTGGAGGCGGCGGGTACTGCCCCCGCGTCCGATAGGTTTATTACGACGCCCGTTTATCGCTATAGCCGGCTTGCGCCGGCACCTCTCAATATAAGCCCCGAAGGTTGATGAAAAAAGAGCCGTTGGATTGGGTTCCACCTGCTTTGCGGGTCTTTTCCGATTCACTTGTCAAACAGCCACGCCAATTCGCACCGGGGCTGGTTCCGGCGCCCGGCCGCCGTCTTCCTGTTTCCCCCTCGGAATAGTCGAGGGGATGGAGCGCTGAGCAGCGCAACCATCTAGTCACGCCTTGCGGCGTGGCGCGTCTTTTCGCTCGAAAGACACGCTCGCCACCCAGCGCTCCATCGCGGTGCTCGTTGCGATCCGTGGACCACAACTCAGCTCCGGGCCGGGTTTCCTGGGACGTGGG
>JBFLYS010000005.1:0-273752 GCA_040756555.1 Pseudomonadota bacterium
TTATGTGTGGGGCTTCGCTCGCGCTTTCAATGTGGTTTCGAAGGTCTTGACGGACCCCGAGGTCCGACGCGAAGTGGCCATCGTCCACGCGAACGGCAGAACGCTGTCGCCGGCCGCGGAAGCATTCATGCGGTATCTGCGCAAACGCGCGCGCGCCGCGTTGCCGCGCGGGCTTCGTCAGAGCGGCCGTTGACCTGTCGTCTCCGGCCATTCGGAATTCATATAAATCGATACGCATTAGCTGAATTGTGCCGATGGCAGCGGCGGCCGTAAATTATGGTGAGAGGCTCGAACTTTGCCGGCCCAATCCGCAGCACGCAGCGATCAGGTGAAACATGACCTACACCAAGAAAGACGCCAAGGCCTTCGCGCGTGAGCACATGAAGGGGATCTGGGCGGCGGCGCTGATGCCGTTCAACGAGGACCTCTCGATCAACGAGAAGGGGTTCCGGAAGAACCTGCGGCACTGGGTCGACGACCTCGGCGTCGACGGGGTGTTCATCGCCGGCAAGCAGAGCGAGTTCTTCTCGATGTCGATTGCCGAGCGCAAGCGCTCGATGGAGATCGTGGTCGACGAGATCGGCAAGACTTCAGGTGGCAAGACCTCGGGCGTGATCGCGTCGTGCTCCGACCAGAACATGGACACGGTGATCGAGCTTGCGAAGCACGCGCAGGCGATCGGCGCGCCCTATATCGTGGTGCACGCGCCGGTGCTGCACTTCCTGCACAGCCGCGACGAGACGCTCTACCAGTACTACAAGACCATCAGCGAGCAGGTCGACATCGGCATTGCGATGTGGAGCCACGAGGACTCCGGCTATCTGATGAGCCCGGAGCTGTGCGCGCGCATTGCGGAACTCCCGAACATCGTCGCGATCAAGTACAGCGTGCCGCGCGAGATGTACGTCAAGCTGACCCGCATGGTCGGCGACAAGATCCAGGTCTCGACCGCCTCCGAGGTGGAATGGTTCGACAACATCGTCGAATTGAACTGGCGGCTCTATCTGTGTTCGTCGCCGCCGTACCTGTTCCAGACCAAGGTCGACCGCCGCATGCGCGAGTACACCGATCTGGCGTTCAAGGGCGAGGTTGCCAAGGCCAAGGTGATCCGCGACAGCCTCAACCCGGTGCGCGAAGCGTTCCGCCGCTCGCGTCCGGCCGAGAAGCCGCCGGCGCACTCCAAGTACTGGCAGGAGCTGATGGGACAGGTCGGCGGCCGCGTGCGCCCGCCGATGCTGGAACTGACCGAGGCCGAGAAGGAAGCGACGCGCAAGGCGTTCGAGACCTGCGGCCTGAAGCTGCCGGGCGCGGCTGCGAAGCCGTCGGCGGCGTGAGGATGCGACCATGAAAACCGGGCGCCTGAAGGCCTTCAACTTCCAGAAATGGATCAGCGAGAACGAGCATCTCCTGAAGCCGCCGGTCGGCAACAAGAAGGTGTTCGAGGACGGCGAGATGACGGTGCAGATCGTCGGCGGTCCGAACGAGCGCGCGGACTACCATGACGATCCGGTGGAAGAGTTCTTCTACCAGCTCAAGGGCAACATGGTTCTGAAGGTCGGCGACAACGGCAACTTCTACGACGTGCCGATCAAGGAGGGCGAGGTGTTCCTGCTGCCGCCGCACGTGCGGCACGCGCCGCAGCGGCCGGCCGGCTCGATCGGCCTCGTGGTCGAGCCGAAGCGCTACGACGACGATCCGAACGACGCCTTCGAGTGGTACTGCTTCGAGTGCGGCAACCTCGTGCACCGCGTCGAGCTGAAGGTCGAGCACCTCGTGCGCGACCTGCCGCCGATCTACGAAGCCTTCTTCAACGACGAGAAGGCCCGCACCTGCAAGAAGTGCGGCGCCATCCACCCCGGCAAGAAGCCCCCGCCGGGGTGGGCGAATATCTGACCCCAATACCTTCCTTCATTCTGCATTCGGAGGATCAATATTTCTGGACAGGTCCGGTGAGCCGGCACAGCTTTCAAAGGTCGAGCACAAGCCGGCTGGATTTACTGCCGGAGCAGCAGATCATCATCCGATCGTTGGCGGCGTGCTCGGCATCGGTAAGAACGACATCGCGATGGTCGGGAATCCCCAAAAGAACGCGTGTTTCGCAAGCGCCGCAGACACCTGCCTCGCAGGAGGACTCGACATCCAGTCCGGCGGCGCGCAACGCCTGCAAGATCGTCACTCCTGACGGAATGCTCACCTCACGACCGGAGCGTGACAGCTCGACGACGAACGCGTCGTGCGCAATCTCCGGCGATGCCCCCGAAAAATGCTCCACGTGGATTTGGCCGGGAGGCCATCCGCGGGTCGCAGCAGCAAACGCGTCCAGCATCGGAACCGGCCCACAGCAGTACAAATGGGCCGTCTTCGGAGCGCAGGCGACAAGGGCTGCAATATCCATCAGCCGGTTGCCGTTGTCTTCATCGATGTGCAGGTGGACCTGTTCGAGTTCTGAAAGCTCAGGGGCGAACAATGCGTCGAGCCGCGCCCGGACGCTGTAGAACATCTGCCACGGTCTCCGGGTAAGGCGGAGACTTTGAACCATGGCCCAGATCGGCGTGATGCCGATGCCGCCCGCGATCAGCACCACTGGGCCGGCTGTTTCGACCAAGGGAAAATGATTGCGTGGGCCACCGATCCTGAGCTGCGTGCCAACCGCCAACGCCTGATGCATGAAACGGGAGCCGCCGCGCCCACTGCGGTCATGCTTCACGCCGATGCAATAGGTGGATGGCGCGGAATTGGAGGGAATCAAGGAGTACTGACGCACGAGGCCGTTCGGCAGATGCAGATCGATATGAGCACCCGCCTCGGCTGGCGGGAGATTACCGCCATCCACGCGTGCGAATTCGAAGATATTGATGTCCCGCGCCGCGACACGCGCCGCGGCTAGCCGTACGTCGATCAGCCGCCGCGCTTCGTCGGCGCCGTCCGGCAAGCTTGAATCGAATCCAGCCATGGTTTGAACAGTCATATCGCTCTGATGACGCCGCCATCGACCTGGAGTGCAGCACCAGTGATGTAGGACGCGCGCTCCGAAGCGAGAAAGCACGCTGCGCTGGCGATTTCGTGTGCGTAGCCGAGCCGGCCGACCGGAATGCCGGAAATCTTTCCAGCCAGATACTGGCCTGCGCCCTCTTGTTCGCGGTTGACGCCTTGCTGGAAACGGTCGGTATCGATCCGCCCCGGCACGATGGTGTTGATGTTCACGCCATACGGCGCGGCTTCATTGGCAAGATACTTGAACAATCCGGCGACGCCGGGTCGCGTCGCCACTGACGTGACCAGATCCTGAATCGGCTCGCGCACTGCGCGCGATTGAACTGTGACAACGCGTCCCCACTTTCTCTCTTTCATTCCGGGAAGCACGTCCTTCAACAGACGAAAGGCGGCCATGACCGTGATCTCGAACGCGTCCTGCAAATCCGCTTCCGTCAACGCTTCAAAGCCGACCCGCTTCGGCGAACCTCCGATGAAGATGAGGATATCGGCCCCGCCGAAGCGATCGCGCGCCTGCCGGCAAAGCGCGGCGATCTGATCCGATTTTGACAGGTCCGTTGGAACAGCCAGGACCTGGTCCGCGCCACCGACCGCAGCCACTTCGGCCGCCGCACTCTCCAGACGATCTGCGCCACGAGCGCACATCACAACGCGCGCGCCCTCGCCCGCAAGCATCAGCGCGCACTGCTTGCCTATGCCGCTGCTCGACGCCGTAACAAGAGCGGTCTTGCCGCGAATCCCCAATTCCATATTGCCTCACACCTTCAGTGCCGCAGCCAAAGTGGCCCGATCCAACACGCACGCTGCCGTCAAGCCGGTTTTGTCCCCCTGCAGCGAGCGGATCACGTTCTGCACGCCGGCCTCCGAGGCAAACGGCTCACTTCGAAACCGCTCTGCGTAGAAGGCGCAGATTGCGCGCGCCTGTGGGTCATCAACAAAACCCAGATGCCGACGCAGGATCGACACCACCTCGTCCGATTGCTGGCGGAACAGTTGAATCGCGCGGACATAGCCTTTCACCACGCCGGCGACGATGTCCGCATGCCGCTGCTTGAAGCGACGGGTGGTGGCGACCACCGGTCCCTGGAAACCGAACTCCCGTCCGAGATCGGCCAACTCGCGGAAGCCAAAGGCGATCTCTCCTGCCAGCTTGTAATCTGCGGTCAACACACCAGCCGCGATGTTGCTGGAGGCGAGCGCGCGATAAATGGCGGGATAGGTGCCGAGCGGCACGAGTTGCGTAGAGCCCTCAAGGCCCCAGCGCGAAATCATGCAACGCGCGGAGTACCCAGTCTGCCCAGTCTCGGAGAGAACGCCAATCCGGCCGCCTGCAAGCTTCGACGGCTCCAGAATTTCCTTGCGGCCGAGCACATAGAGCGCCGAAACCGGTTCGGCCGCGAGAAGGATTAGCGGATCGTGCCCCTCCAGCGCCGCCTGCACCACCGGAACAGCGCCGAACTCGGCAAAATCGTATTCGCCCGCAAGGAGCCCACGAATGCCTTCCGGACCGGCGGTCTCCTCACGAACGATCAACAGATCGACACCTTGCTCGGCGAAAGCGCCCAGCGCGCGGCCGATGACGCCGAGGCTTTGCGGCGTCGACCGGAGACCAAGAGCCAGCGTTGCCTTCACCATGGCGCCTCCAGCCATTCGATCGTGCGGATGCCTACTCGTAGATGGCCGCACCGCAGCCAGTATCCCACTCAACAATGGGCTCGTAGGCCAGCGCGCGCGGCTTGCGGTCATGAGCGATGCCGAGCGCGGTGATCCATTGCCGGATTTCCCAGGTTCCGAAACCCGCCGCATCGATGCGGTCGTTCGGAAGATTGACGATTTCGTCGATCGCATTGCGGTCGAGCAACGCCATGAAATGGCGGTCGAACTCCGGATCAAGCTCGTCCGCCTCCGGCGCGCCCGGAGAGTGGGACAATCCGCCAGTTCCCAATACGCCTACGCGAAGATCGCTTCTATCGATGGCATGACGGATCGAGCGGCCGAATGCGTAGCAGCGGCGCAGCGAAAGCATCGGCGGGACTTGGCAGTTCTGCATGATCCAGACGATGGGTACGTTGAATTCCGGCGTCACGAGTTTCAGCGCGACCACAACGCCATGCTCCAACGCCATACCTTCGGAAAAAGAGGGTTCGATATCATCTTCGAATGCTCGCGCGAGAATGGAGCGGGCAAACTCAGGATTGCCGTCGACCGACACTTTCGGAATTCCCAGCCAGTCTTCGACCGGGCCCGTGTAGACCTGGTTCAACGTGACACACGCCGCCGGCATGTTCTCGATGAAGAAATTCGAGAAATGGTCAGGTGCAATGACGACGAGGACATCTGGCTTGGCTTCCTCAAGACGCAGCTTGAGAACATCGGCGGCTGCGAAAAACATCCGACGTTGCTTATCGTTTGCCGCGTGCTCGAACGCTGCGATACCCGGCGCATGACTGATGGCGCCCGCGAAGACAAGATCACCCATAATCCTAGTCCCTCTGTAATCTCTGCAAGGCTGCGTCGGCGCCGCCGTGGCCGGCCGGCGCGGTGTCTTCAACTGCGCAAGACGAACTGACCGCGAAACGGGCTCAACGTCTCTTGATAGCTGGGGCGCGAAATCCCCATGAAGCGCGCATAAGGCGCAAGCAAAAGGGGATGAACGCCCATGCGATAGAGCGATGCCAAATCGCCGGCTTTCAACGCCTGTCTTTCATCGTCGGAAAGCGGAAAGACAGCCAGCGCATTGTCAGCATCGCTGCGGAACTGACTCTGCAGCGCCTTGTCCTTCTTGAGTTGGAAGATGAACTTCTGTGTGCCGAAAATGCTCATCCGTGTGGGACTCCGCGCGCTGATCGAACATCAGAAGCGCGCTGACTCTGAGGCGCCTTCAGGTTCTGCTGCCACGCAACCGGCGAAATCGGCGCGTTCCAAGCAGCGCGACTCTATGAGCGCGGCGGAATGCCAGCAAATTGGCGTACATCATATTCGACATGCAGGTCGTTCATGCTGCTCAAACAGCCATGTCGCCATTCGGCCCCCTCAGAGTCGGCCACCGGTCGCTGAATGGATGAGCGCTTTCATATTCCTTGGCGACCACCAACAGGAGTTCGTCGGCGCCAGCACGTCCGACCAGTTGGAATCCGACCGGCAGGCCGTCGGGCGTCGGATCGGCCGGAAGCGCGATCGCGGGCTGGCCGGTTGCATTAACGAAGGTCACAAACGCCGCGGCGGCACGCGGGCCAGCGGTTTCGCCGCCTATCAACTTCGGGAACGGATCGCCGATGATCCACGGAAGTGCGGGGGAACAGGGCAGCAGCAGGAGATCGATTTCCGCCATTGCCTCGGCCATCCGCGCTCGCAGCGAAACGAGGCGTTCGAGCGCCCGAACATACGCGCTGGCGGAGAGCGTTTGGCCAGCCTGCGCCATGTTCCGAATTCCATCGCCGACACGATCCATCCAGCCGTCATGCTGTACAACCGCATGCGCAACGCCTGCGGTGGTGAAGACCGACCACAGCTCGTCCACCTCGACAAGGTCGACCGGCAACGGTCCCTCTTCCACCTCGTGGCCGAGCCCAGCAAGGCGGACGGCAACACGCGTTACGCTCTCGACCACGGCGGGATCGATCGGCTGACCGGGCAACCGGAGGACGCTGCGAATCCGCAGCCGTACTCCCGGCGGCGGGTCCCGATGCTCGGCACGCCCTGCGATCACGTCAAACATCATCGCGACATCATCCACCGATCGCGCGATGGGGCCGACGCACTGGAAATCGAACGCGGTACGGGGGAAGCCACCGATCTTGGGAATTCTCCCGTTGCTCGGCTTCAGCCCGACAGTGCCCGCGTACGCGCACGGCCGCCGGATCGAGCCGCCGGCATCCGTCGCGAGCGCCAACGGCGCCATTCCGGTCGCCACCGCGGCGACGGCTCCCCCACTCGAACCGCCCGGCGTGAGTTGCAAATTCCAAGGATTGCGCGTCGGTCCGAATATCCGGTTGTCGGTCACCGCGCTCAGGGCAAGCTCCGGTGTATTGGTCTTTCCGACGATCACCGCGCCGGCTGCACGCAACCGAGCGACGGAATTGTCGTCGTCCGATGGAATAAAATCTTCATAGAGCAAGCTGCCCCACGTCGTCCGCATTCCGCCGACGAAGATGTTGTCCTTGATCGTGACTGGCAAGCCGTCCAACGGACCGAGCCGCTCGCCGCGGTGGCGGCGCTGATCCGCCCGTCGCGCCGCCTCACGCGCACCGTCCACATCGAGCGTCACCACCGCGTTCACCGCAGGGTTCAACCGATCAATTTGTCGCAGACATGACTCCAGCAGCGCAGCCGCCGAAATGTCGCCCCGCGTCAGCATCTTTCCGAGTTCGCGTGCGCTGAACCGCCACAGATCCGGTTGCGTCATGGTCTCCGGCCTCGTCGGCTGCTTTGCGGGGGAAGGCATTGCGGTATAACTTCATCGCCATGCGGCCCGACGGCATCGACATGACGCAATGGAAATTGCTCGCTTCTCTGGCGGAGACCAACAGTCTTTCCGCGGCGGCGGCGAAGATCGGCATCACCCAATCGGCCGCAAGCCACGCGCTGGCCAAGCTCCGACAGCAGGTCGGCGATGCATTGTTCGTGCGGAGCGCAAGCGGCGTGACGCCGACGCCCTACGGCACCCGCCTCTGCCAGGCGGCCCATACGGCTCTGAATACGCTGCGGGATGGCCTCGCCACCGACCACCAGTTCGACCCTGCGAGCGCCACGCGGCGCTTCAACATCTATCTGAACAATATCGGCCAGCTTGCATTCCTGCCGCAGCTCGTCGCGCTGTTGAAACGCGAGGCGCCGCAAACGACCCTCGAGGTCCATCAGATCCCGATGGAACATACCCGCGACGCACTTGCCTCCGGCGAGGTCGATCTGGCAGTCGGGTTCTTTACAAATCTGACATCCGGATTCCATCAGAGCCTGCTCTATCGCGCGCAATATGTGTGCGTCGTCCGCAAGAACCATCCCCTGTTTCGCGATGGCATGACGATGGAAGGCTTCTTGAAAGCCTCGCACGCTGTCGCCGACCCGAGTGGCATGGCACATGCCGTGGTGGAGCGCGCACTGCTGAAGAATTCCATCCAGCGCACGGTGCAGCTCAACGTGCCGGATTTCGTGGTGCTACCCATGTTGATTGCGGAGTCCGACCTGCTCGTCATCATGCCGGCGGGTCTTGCCAACGCCTTCGCCACGCGCCTGCCTCTCAAGGTTTTGCCGCCGCCGACGCCGCTGCCGAAATACGATCTGAAAGTCTATTGGCATGAGCGCTTTCATCGTGATCCTGCGAATAGGTGGTTCCGGCAAGCCTTTGTGCGACTGTTCCGCAGCAATGATGCCGCCAAAGTCTGGACTTCGGGCTTCAGCAGCCGCCGAAAAAGCACGCGCGCCAAACCTCGCTGATCGCCATCAGGCGATCGCTCGCATTCCGCCTCCTGCTCTCGCGAGTGGGTAAACTTGCCGCATCACCTTCTCTCGTTCGCGAAGCCGTTAACGCCTGCCTCATTGACCGTCGAGTTGTTCGAGCGACAACTTGCCACGCGCACGAGCCGCTCGGGTCATGAGCGCCCAACATAATAATTATGCAGGCCACCGATTTGAGGTTTCCGCGCAGCGACGATTAGGCTTGTTCTCGTTCTAAACGGGCAGCCGGCGATTGCCGCCCGCACATCAATACACTTCCGGAGTTACAAATGCCCGACGCAGCCAATACGCAACGCGAAACCAAGACATTGCCCGAGATCGTTCGCGGCGTGCCTGCCGGTCTCGAAATGGGCCTGCGGAATTACTGGTATCCCATCATCCAGAGCAACGAGTTGCCGACGGGATCTCCCGTCGCCCTCACCTGCCTCGGCGAAGATTTGGTTGTGTTCCGCGACTCCAAGGGCAATCCGCAGGTTCTGTTCGACCGGTGCCCGCATCGTTACGTCAAGCTGTCAGTCGGACGGGTGTTCGGCGACGAATTGCAGTGCTCCTATCACGGGCTGCGCTTCAAGGGCACCGGCAACTGCACCTTGATTCCCTGGGAACAGGAGTCGACCCCCGCGCTGCAGCAGAAGCTCTGCGTGCGGGCCTATAAGGCAGCGGAGGTCGGCGGCGTCGTGTGGGCTTACCTCGGCGACGAAAAGCAGTTTCCCGCGCCGCCGATCGAACACTGCCTGCCCGAGGAGCTGTTCCAGCCAGATAAGTTCGTACACTTTCTGCTCCCGACCGAAGTCTGGGACGCGAACTGGCTTCTCGTCATCGACGGAAGCGACGCCTATCACGCGGTCACCTTGCATGTTGAATCACAGCAACATGATGCCGTCCTGAAATATCTCGACCACGACGCGCTCACGCAACTTGACGGCAAGAAGGAACAGACCGCACCTTCATCGATTCCGTTGGCCGACCGGCGGGTCCGGATCGTGGAAACCGACGGTCATGGCCTGCGCGGCATTTCCGTCGATCTCGAAGGCAATCACCTCGAACACGGCCACAAGCTGGCGCCACTCCGGGGCGAGCGCTTCAACCTTCCTGGACTCGTGACCAACGCGTTGCGGCCGGTCGAAAACGCAGCGCCTTATGTATCTCGCCTATTCCAGGTTCCAATCAACTATCAGCAGACGCGCATGTTCCGATACGCTGCCTGGCGGGCGGAAACCGACGAAGAGCGCACCAAGCTGAAGCGGCATTTCGAAACGGTCGTGCGACCCCGTCAGCTCAAGACGTCCGCCGAAGACCGGATGATGGCATCCGTCGGTGGAGACCTCGTCGAGTCGCGCGCAAACGAGTTGTTGCTATCTCCGGATCGCGACATGACGCGCATCCGGCGCCGAATTGCCGCCGCGTTTGCCGCGCAAAAGCTGGAACACCGCCGAGCCCCCGCCGGAGAAATGACGCCTAGCGTGGAAACGCTGGTATTCCCAGTCTAGGCCGCTCCTGCTGCCGTCCGCTGCAATCCCCTGAAGATCTTCTCCGGGGGCATCGCCACCGCCTCGTATATCCTTTGGTGCTATTTTTGGCGAAGGCATCCATGACGACGACGAAAATCAAAACAGCCCGAGTGCTGCAGGCTCTCGCAACAGCGGCGCTGTTTCTATTGGCGTCGTGGGCCGTACGGACGGCAGCCGCAGAACCCTATCCCACACAGGTCGTTACGCTCGTCCTGCCCTACAGCGCAGGAACAGGAATCGACATCGCGGCGCGCCTGCTCGCCGAAAGAATGCAGCAACGGCTGAAGCAGCCGGTGATCATCGAAAATAGAGTGGGCGCTGGTGGCAATATCGGTTCGACCTTCGTGGCGAAGGCAAAACCCGACGGATACACCCTGTTACTGGTCGCAAATACTTTGGCGATGAGTCCGAGCCTCTATGATCTTTCCTATGACCCGGTTACGAGTTTTGTTCCGATCGGCCTATTTCTGAAAGGAGCGATGGTGCTCGTCGTCAACCGCGACGTCAAAGCCAGCACCACAGCCGAACTGATCGCGCTCACAAAAACGTCGCCAGGCAAGCTGAACTACGGATCACCGGGCCTGGGAACGCCGCAGCATCTGGCGATGGAGCTGTTCAAGTCTACGAGCGGCATCGACGTGATGCATGTTCCCTATAAGGGAGCCGGCGAAGCAATGATCGGCATGATCCGCGGTGAGAATGACATGATGTTCGCCGCCGCCCAGTCCGCACTTCCCAACATTGGAGACGGCCGCATTCGGGCGCTCGGCATTTCGAGCCCGGTTCCGCTTCCCTTAATCGCCCATCTTCCGACCATCGCTACACAGATCGGAGATCCGGATTTCAACGTCGACCTTTGGTATGGACTTTTTGCACCAGCAGGCACACCGCAGGCGATCGTGAAAATTCTCAACGACGAGATCAAGGCCATCGCTGCAATGCCCAGTGTCCAGGAACGTTTGAATTCGCTGGCGCTGATTCCGGCGGCATCGAGTCCAGATGAACTGGGACGTCTGCTGCAGAAAGATATCGATCGGTGGAGCACCATCATTCGGCAAGCCGACATCGCGAAGCGATAGCGCCGTTTAGCAGCGCCAACGTCGACGCCAAGCTGAAGCGTTTGCGAAGCTCTCTAGCTCGGGTGGTGCATCAGCGAGGCGGTCCTGAACAATCGCATCCACGATAATTTCACTAATCGTCACATTGAGCTTTTCAACGATTGCATCGTTCGTTTTCGTGGGCACACAAGAGCCGACCCAAGACGATGCTTGGAAATTATCGGTTCCGATCTTAGAACAGGCCGGCACAGACGGAACAATTGCGCTCCTCTTGGTGCTCACAATGCCTACCCCTTTCAAAGTGTCCGCACAGCGTTGTTCTTCTATGACCCAGCGCACTCAAAGACACCGCCACGATCGACTAAAACTTGAGCATGTCGGCCGGGCAATGTTGAGAGTAGAAGCAGGTCGCGTTCACGCAAGCGGCATTCGTGGAAGTACTGATAGATATTCGGCCCTGTAATAAATCCGACCGCAAAACAAATTTGACCGTCATTCGGTCTCCCCGCATCCTGTTCGCGTACTTACAAATCAGATTGGCTTGCATTGCGCAGGATCAATCTGGGTTGCCTTGAAATCTGTTGCCGGTAGAAAGCGGGTTCGAATGGTGCGCATGCTCGGTGCGATGATCGGGGCGCTGCTGGCAGGAACTTACTTGGGTGAACCGGCCACCGCGATGGACTGGCCGAAGCAAACCCTGACCATGGTTGTTCCGTTTGCTGCCGGCGGCGGCACTGACGTGATGGGCCGGATCATGGCTCGCCGCATGTCGGAAATTCTGGGCCAGCCGGTGATCGTCGAGAACGTGCCTGGCGGCGGCGGGCGGGTCGGCTTTACCCGAGTCATTAGAGCGGCCCCCGACGGTTATACATTCGTGTTTGGCGGCCGGTCAGACGCGATTGCCATGACACTCTATAAGAGACCGCCTTACAGCCTGAGGGATGATGCGGAGCCTATCGCACTCGTTGGTTACCAGCCGACGATTTTGGTGGCGCGAAAGGACCTGCCGGTCGACGGCCTGCAGAACTTCATCGCGTATCTGAAGCAGAACGCAGCGACCATAAAGATGGGAGCGGCGGGGCTCGGCGCCACCGGCAGCATCGACTGCGCCATTTTCAATTCAATGATCGGGGTCAATGTCCCACCAATACCGTATCGAGGCAGCGGCCCTGCGATGCAGGATCTGATTACGGGCCAATTCGATCACTTCTGCACGATCAGCGGTTCGGCGGTGGCTCCGCTACAGAGTGGCCTCGTCAAAGGCATTGCGGTCTTCGATCGCGAGCGCATGGCTTCACTGCCCAATCTGCCTACGGCGAATGAGCAGGGTTTCAACTTTGAAGCTTCGAGCTGGTGGGGATTTTTTGCACCAAAAGGCACGCCGCGCGAAATTATCAAGAAGCTAAGCGAGGCGAGCGTCGCGGCTATGGAAACACCTGAAGTGCAAAACCAACTCGCCAAGAATGGAATCTATGTCGTACCGCCGGAGCAGCGCTCTGCGGAATATTTCAGAAGCTTTCTTGGCCCCGAAATCGAGAAAAACGGCGCGCCGTTAAAGAGCGCCGGCGTATCGATCGACTGAACCGCGGTAGCCAACGAAAGCTAGAAAGGATGTGCACGCCGGCTGCCGGCGTGCACACATCGGAGCCACCCCTCGTAAAATTCCGCATCCAGAATTTGCCTTACGTATAGCCGCGTTCTTTGACTTTGCCTGCATCTGCCCCGAGGGCGGAGGCGATCTCCTTCTCCGTGCTCGCAGGAAGCAGCGAACTGTCCTTGGTGAAGGTCACGAGCTGGAAGCCCTTCTCGGCAAACTTCCGCGCAGACTTGCCAGATCCGCACTGAATCCCGGCGATAACCCCGTGGCGACGGCATGCCGCCAGGATCTTCTCAACGGCAGCGACGTGCTCAGGCTCTTCTTTATCCAGATTAGGAGGCAACCCGAGCCCGAGCGCCAAATCGGCCGGACCGACATAGATGCCGTCGAGGCCTGATGTCGCGGCGATTTCGTCGATGCGCTCGACACCCTCCCGTGTCTCGACCATGACGAAGCAGAGCATGCCACCCATCACGGTCATGTCGCGGGTGTCCATGACCATCGATGCGCGCACCGGTCCAAATGATCGATTGCCATTCGGGCAATAGCGAACGGCCTCAACCGCCGCGCGGGCCTCCGCTCCAGAGTTGACCATCGGGACGACGACACCCTGAAAACCTGCATCGAGCGCCTTGCCGATCATCCATCCCTGGTTGGCCGGAACGCGCGTCAGCGGCACCGTCCCGCGGCCTTCAATAGCGCGCAACATCTCCACCGCTACAGCGTAGTCGATCAATCCGTGCTGCTGATCGACGCAGACATAATCGACGTTCTTCACGCACATGAGTTCGGCTGAGAACGCGCTTGGAAGCGCGGCCCATGCACCGAACGCGACGCCGCCGCTTTGCCATTTCGAACGTAACGAATCTGCAAATGCCATGATCAATCCCGCGCATGTCGAGCTGAAGGTCAACATTGGATACGGGAGGCAACGCACCCCGTCCAATTTGAGTTTTGGCGAAAGTTATTCATCCCAGCGAATGAGACCGTGCCATTGTCCGCTGTTGTTAGTTGGCAAGGTTCTCGACAAGCTCGGCGACGAACTCGTTATCCGACGTGGTGACGTAAAGATCCGCAATCGCCTGAAGCTGCCGAATTCTCGGACTGGTTTCCGCGCTTGATGTGTCGCCGTCGATGATGACGAGCGAAAGCATCGATGCTGTGCGATCAATGAGGAACGGAAACGATGCGTCTTCGCCCTTCCGATAGACAATGATCACCGCGTTCGGCTGCAAGCCATCGACCGGTTCATCGATCGCATGCAGGCGCGGCCCCGCGGCCTTCTGCGCCGTGATGACATTCTTCAAATGCGCGCGATTGACGCCACTGACGATCCTGCGTGCACTTTCGCCGATTCCAAGAACCTTTACGCAGCGCGGAACCGAATTGCGGTAGCCCTCGATTCGCTTGCCTAGGTGTCCGCCGAGAACTGTTTTTGCGACCACGGAGAACCTCCTACATCCAATCTCAATCCATAAAGCGGCCGCCAGAGAGATTGAGACACTCTCCGGTGACGAAGCCAGCGTTCGAAGACGCCAGGAACAGAACGGCGTGCGCCGCCTCCTCACTGCGGCCGAAGCGCCCGACGGGAATGCCCCTCTTCAAGGTGGCGCGCTTTTCCTCGCTCATGCTTGCCACTTGAGGCTCGAACAGCGCTGTGGCGATGCCGTTGACCGTCACGCCGTGCTCGGCAACCTCCGCCGCCAGCACCCTCGCAAAAGCCAAGAGACCGCCCTTTGCCGCGGCATAGGGAGCCACATTGTGATGAACGCCGGTCTTTGCGGACATGCTGGCAAACACAATGATCCGCCCGTGGCCTGCTCTGACCATCCGCCGCGCGGCCTCCTGCATCTGTAGCGCGGGCAACACCAGCTCACTTTCAGCGATGCTCTGCATTTCCTCTTTGGTCATGTCGAGGACAGGCTTGCTTTTAACCGGCCGGGACGAGATCACGAGCAGATCGAACCCGCCGAGCTCGTTGGCGCAACGATCGAAGTATTCGCAAGCATTGCTATGCTCAGGGACGTACTCCGCCCCAAGATCCGGGGCATCGGCAATGACGCGCGCACCGGCGCCCCGAAGCGCCGCGACAACGGTTGGGCCGACGCCATACCCTGCACCGATCACGACGGCGCGCTGACCGGAAAGATCCGTCCCGATGCCTGGCCTTTGCTGGTTTGAACTGTTGACCACGATCCTATCCTTTCGCCAGTTGGGCAAGACTGATGGCAGAGTCGGCAAGCGTGGCTGGTTCGACGGGTTTGCCGCTCAGGATCAACTGCTTCAGGAATCTGATATCGCGCGCATTGTTCATGGTGTTGCCCGCCACAACGCGATCTCCGTGCAGATACACCGCGGTAAATGCGCGACCGTCAGGATCGCCACGCCAAACGATGCGGTCCCAGGCCGCCGGGGCGCCGACGATCTGAAAATTGCTCTCGTATTGATCGGTCCAGAACCAGGGAATTTCAGCATACGGTTCACGGCTGCCAGCGATGATCTTCCCGATTGCAATTCCTTGGTTTTGAGCGTTTTGCCAACTCTCCAGCCGTAGCGCGCGACCGAGCAGCGGATTGAAATGACGCGACACATCGCCCACCGCAAAAATCCGCGGATCGCTCGTGCGCCCAAAGGCATCCACGATCACACCGCCATCGCATTCCAACCCTGCTTCGCGTGCGAGGTCTGTGTTTGGGATGGCCCCCACCCCAACAACCACCAGATCGGCCGACAGCGTTTCGCCTGAATCAATTTCGATCTCAATTTGGGTTCCGGCTTCGCGAATTGCAGAAACGCCCGTTGAGAAGCGAAACACCACGCCGCGGCGTTCGTGATTGGCCGTGAGGCTCCGAGCCACTTCGGAATCCACAACCCGCCCCATTGCGTGGCTTGCCGCATCAATCACCGTAACGCGGCACCCAAGACCAACGGCAACCGCAGCGAACTCAAGTCCAATAAATCCAGCGCCGATGGCGAGGACGCGTTTGCCGGCGACCAGTTCGGGCCTGATCCTTTCCACGTCAGCCGCACCGCGCAGCACATGAAGTTGCGGCAGGTCCCCTCCGGGCACAGAAAGCTTCCGCGCCTTGGCTCCGGTGGCAAGCACGAGCACGCCGTAGCCGAGGCGGCTGCCATCGCTGATTTCAACCTGGCACCGCGCCCGCTCGACACGCTCGACGTGCTGACCGAGTATCAGCTCGATCCTGGCGGCTGCGTAAAAGTCACGTGGCTTGATATACGCGCTTTCAATTTCGGCCTTGCCGGCGAGAACAGCTTTGGAAAGGGGTGGACGCTCATACGGCGGATGAGCCTCGTCACCGATCAGGAGGATTCGCCGGTGCGGATCGAGGGCACGAAGCGTAATCGCAACCCACGCTCCGGCTTGACCCGCGCCGACGATCACAACCGTGTCGCTGTCGGTCTCCAACGCGTCTGCCTCAAACGGCAACGAAGGGTTCCCCCAAGCGCACCTTTGATGCTTCGAGGGCGGTCTCTTTGAACGGGCCGTCCTGTGGCAGAATGAAGGAGGCGGAGCGCACCTGCTGCGATTGAGGATCAAGTCCAGGTGGAGATATTCCAGCCTCAAGCGCCCTGGCGTTCTTGCGGAGAAGCATTCGCGCCATGATGATCGCGTTGTCGGTGGAGACGAGGTTCTCCTTGGTCCGATCGGCGATTGGTCCCATGCTCTCCTGCAGCGAGGCATCCTGCATCGCGATTCCCTTGATGCCGCTGTAATAGATCTTCGACTTTTGCGCCGACCGATCCATCAGGTAGTCGTTGTCCATATTGGCCACGGGCCTGAATGTGCCGGGGATAAGCTCGCAATGGACACCGTGGCCGTTTTCCATCGCCTCGAGCTCCTGCGGGTTTAAGGGGCGCGTCGGATGGAAGGTCATGGTCCAAGCCATGCAATTCTCATCGTCCATCGGCACCCAGGCGTGGCCATTGAGCGCATTGCCTTTGTAGGGAGGGATCAGCGTGTAGAAAGGCATCATCCACTGAGTCACACGCCAATAGTAGAAACCCGGCTCCGCATTCCGGCGCGCGCCGATCAACAAGCCGACCGCGGTTTCATGAATGTCAAAGGTGGTGTTGGTGCCACGCGCATATTTGGCCCCCTCCGTGCCACGATGCAGCGGATCGCGATTGAGATCGCCGCTGTGCAAGAAGGAAACGTGGCTCGAGTCGATTCCGCCCTCCATCGCCTGAAGGTAGTTGCTCTGCTGCCAACGCTTGGACAGATAGCGTTGGTTGGCTGCGACCTGCGTCCATTCGAATGCCGGCAGCGCGGGCTTTTCCGCCTCAGGTCCCATGTAGACCCAGATGATGCCGCCAAGCTCCACGCAGGGATAAGATTTGAGTTTGATCTTCTGGCAGAATCCGCTCGACACGGGCTCGGATGGTACCTCAACGCACTGGCCGGCAACGTCGTATTTCCAGCCGTGATAGGGGCAGCGCAGTCCGCCTTCCTCGTTGCGTCCGAACCAGAGTGAGACGCCGCGATGAGCGCAGAACTCGTCCATGAACCCGATTTTTCCGCTGGTATCGCGAAAGGCGATCAGACGCTCCGACAGCAAGGACACGCGGACCGGAGGGCAATCGGGCTCGGGTAGTTCCGAGACCAGCAGCGCCGGAAGCCAATAGCGCCGGAACAGTTGGCCTACTGGCGTGCCTGGTCCCGTGCGGCTCAAGTATTCGTTCTGCTCGGCAGAGATCATAGGATCGTTCCTCTGCAACTCCGTTTTCGCAGCGGCGTGCAGTGGCGCCCGCCGCTTCTGCAGCGGACGTTGACATCCCTTAAATATCGCGTCCAATATGAAAGATGGGCGGAGTTATAGGGTCAGATATATAAATGGAATTGCGCCAATTCCGTTATTTCATCGCGGTCGCGGAAGAGCTGCATTTCACGCGAGCCGCCCAGCGGCTGCACATTGGGCAGCCCCCGCTCAGCCTTCAAATTCAGACGATCGAACGCGAACTCGGCGTCATGCTGCTGAAGCGCACGCGACGAAAGGTAGAGCTCACTCCAGCGGGCGAACTGTTCCTGCAGGAAGCCCGGTTAGCGTTGATGCAGGCTTCGCGCGCCGTCGAAACGGCCAAGCGGGCCGCGCGCGGCGAAATAGGGACGCTTCGCCTGAGCTTCATCACATCGGCTCCGCTCATCGAAGTTTTTACGAGAGCCATTCGTTCTTTCCGATCATCGATGCCGGAGGTGCGCCTCGAACTCAAGATCAGACACTCGTTCGAAATTATCGATGATCTCCTCCTCGATGCGATTGATCTTGGATTGACGCGTCCTGCGAAGCACGCGGTATTGCCAACAAGCATCAAAGCGATCGAGGTGCATCGCGACAGGCTCATGTTGGTCCTGCCTCTGGATCACCCATTGAGCAAGGAAAAGAAAACTGGACCGATACCAATCTCCAGCCTCAAGTCGGAGCGGTTTGTGCTGCGGCCGCGGGGAACGGGAGCGGCATTTTACGAGCAGGCCTTCGCCATGTGCGCGGAAGCCGGCTTCGCTCCCAACGTCGTACAGGAAGCCGCTGAGACCACGACAATCCTCGGCCTCGTGGCTTCGGGTGTAGGCGTGACCATCGCGCCGCAGGCTTTGCAAGCCATCAAAGTCACCAACGTGGCGTGGCGGGAGTTGGCAGGCGCAGACACTGACAGCCGCGTGCTGCTGATCTACAACGAGAAAAACACCAATCCATTGCGCGATCAGTTCATCGCGGGGCTTATGCAGACGGCTCCAAGCGCCGCTCCCGTCCGAGTTCATCGGCAGGCTCGCTCGGCGCACTAGGAAACCAAAGTGCCGTAAGTCTTATGTTCTATCGCACGAATCGACTGCGATAAAAATCGCGCCGTCGCGAACGATGGGCGTCCATACCTTGACAGGCATCTCGCATGGAGGCGCCGTCGGCTTGCCGGTGCGAAGGTCAAACCTGCCCTGATGAAAGGGACATTCGACTTCACACCCGGTCACAAATCCTTCGGAGAGGCGGCCGGGCCCGTGTGAACAGAGATCGGCCGTGACGTAGTAGTTGGTGCCTACCTGAAAGATGGCGTAGTCGAAGCCATCAGTTGCTGCATGGAAAGGCTCGTCCTCGGTCACATCGAAAACATCGCAAAGCCTCAGCAGCACATCTGCATTCGGTATCATGGCCACCTTATAGACCGCGTTGTTCAAGCACGCAGGTTGCGTTGATCAGGCTGCGACCACGCCTCGCTGACCGGCCCAATCGAAGGCCAGGAGCTCGGTGAATTCGCGGACGTTTTTCACCTGTTCGAATGCGCTGAGGGTCGCGTTGATCTTGTCGGTGGTCTCTCGGCCGGCGAAAGGCAGGGCATTGACTGCCACCTTCTCTGCAATTTCCGCATCCGAGAAGGGCGCGTCGGGATGACCGGGGAACGGGCGGGCCTCTCCACGCACGACAGCGCCATCCTTCAACTCAATCTCCACGCTCGAGAGATATCCAGCCTTGGCGCGCGCCAGCTTACCACCGGCAATCGTGCCGAGTTCGGGCGCCGGCGTGACCTTCACCTTCTCAGCGACAAATTTGCGTCGTTCCGGCGCAAGCACCCGTTCGAGATCGAAGCTTTCGGTGCGGATAAAGCCATCGAGGACGGCTGCTCCGACGATATAGGGCATGGAATGATCAGCGGTCTCTCGCGAGATCGGCCGGTAAGGATCCTGACGGATCTTGACCAGATGCTCGAAAGCACCCTCCTCTGAACGGACACGCACCTCCTTGATTTGAGAGATGTCGCTGACCTTTTCCCTGGCCTCCAGCGCTGCACGGATCGCGCTTTGGCCAACGGAACCGACCGGCCAGAGCTTCATAAACGTGTCGGCGATACGCGACAGCTCGATTTCCTTTCTGAGGCGATTCTGCAGCACGGGCAGCGGATCGTGCTTGTTGGCGAGCTTGGCGATGAAACCGTTTTTGCCAGTAAAGGGCCGCACCGCGCCTTCTGCTCCGGCCTTGGCCAGGAAGCACGCTTGAAGAGCGTTGCGCACCGCATCGCTGCCGTTGAACCGCTTCCACATCGTCAGATCGCCGCGGCGGTTGAGCTCGCAAGATTCGACCTCGTCGGTGGCAAGATGCGGCGTGACGGTCATGCCGAACGCCTCCCGCGCCTGGTCCTCACTCAAGCCGAGGATGCGGGCCACGCCAGCGCAAGCGCCGATCGCCGTGAGATTGGTGTAGTCCCAGCCACCGGGTGCGGTCGAGAAGGCGTCGAATACAGCCGCCACGACCTCGTAGCCGACTGCGAGGCCGACGAGCAATTCGTGTCCGGAGGCATTGTGCCATTCGGCTGCGGCAACGACTCCCGCAACGATGTCGCTTGGATGACCGCTGTTGCGCTCACCGACAAAGAAGTCGTTGTAGTCGAAACAGCGCAACAGGGATCCATTCACAAAGGCGGCCAGATCCGGATTGGCGCGCACCGATGTACCCCATATGACGCTTCCTGTCTGGGTCGCGAAGGGAACGGCAAACTTGCGGGCGACGTGTGCGGCAGGATGGTCGAGCGCACCCAAGGCTACGGCGATGGAATCGCTCAGCGCGCGTTTGGCCGCACGCTTCGTCTTCTCGTTCAGTTTGCCCGATACGAGGACCGTGAACTTGGCAAGGAGATCGGCGACCTCGTCCCGATAGATAATGTTTGTATCCTTCGACATGCTCGGCCCTCTTTTGTGATCGTTTGCGTAGATGCCGCAATCCGACCAACGCCGCGAACGGCTACGCCCGGTACGAGCCCACGTTTACGGACGAAAACATTCATGTCCAATATCAACAATTGCCAGACTTATTTATTTCCAAGATAAGCAAGCCAACTCCCCTATGCGATATCGACCAAACGGCCGGCGGCCATCGCCACGTAATTCTGGGCAGACATAGTCTTTGGCCCATGAGCGATACCGAGTTACGGCGCGACGCACCAAGGGCTCAGAAGCGTAAGAGACGCTTGCATCTCTGCGCGTTTGGTAAGCGTGGAAGGGCTCGGGTGATCAAGCCGCTTTGACACTTCGATCCTGCAGCCTCAGTCCAAAGTGCTTTCATGGGCGTTCGCGCTCGCCATTCTCCGCTCGATCATCGCCATCTGATCGATTCAGCACATGGCTCAAAAAAACTTCAGCGAAACTAGGGGTCCCAACGGGCAAAACATTTGCGCGGCATGAAGACGCTGAAGAACGTTGCCTTGCAATCCTCGCCCAGTTCGGTCGTCGCTCCGGTGCCGACGTTGAGCAGTTTTGCGGTTGGAGGCTCGACCCGATTCCACCATCCCCCGCCGAGCGCCTGGAAGAGCGCCGCCGTATCGGAAAGCCGCGCTGCACGCGCCTGCACCACCTGCAGTGTTGCCTGCAGATAGGTCTGTTGCGCGTTGAGCAGCAACAGAATGTTTGCGTTGCCGGCTTCGACTTGCTGGCGCGCCAGATCGAAGCTCACCTTGGCTGCGCGCTCGAAGTCGCGCGCCGCTTTCAGGCTGTCAGCGTCATTCTGCAACGCGCGCAAAGCGTCGGCGACATTTTGCAGCGCGCCGACGACAGCGGCTTTGTAGAGCCAAGCCGCCTGATCGTAGGCGGCCTCTGTTCCCCGCAACTGATGCAGCAGAGTGCCGCCGTCAAGCAGCGTCTGCGTGGCATTGCCAGCCACGAGCCAAAAGGCGCTGGCTGGATTGATCAGCCCGGCGAGCGCCAAATTGGTGTAGCCGCCGTTGGCGTTGACCGTAAAATTCGGCAGCATGTTGGCTGTGGCAACACCAACAGCAGCGCTCGCCGCGTGCAGCTGCTCTTCGGCTGCGCGCACATCGGGACGCTGCCGGATCAACTCGGACGGCAGACTGACCGGCAGGTCGCGCGGCAATTGCAGCGCCGCAAGCGTGAATATTTCAAGCGGCGCTTGGCTTGGATAGCCACCGGACAACGCCGTTAGCAAATTGCGCTGCTGGGCGAGCGCCCGCCGCAGCGGCGGCAGCGTCGCCTGTACTTGCGCGAGCGCCGCTTCCTGCACAGCGACGTCGCTGCGGTTGGAATAGCCGCTCTCAAGCTGGCGGCGCAAAATGTCGAGCATCCGGGTGTTGATGGCGATGAGCTCATTCGTGGCGTCGATCTGTGCGCGCAGCGAGGCTTCCTGGATCGCCGCAATCGCTACATTGGCTGTCAGCGTCAAATAGCCGGCCTCGACCTGGAAACGCTGTGAATCCGCCTGCGCCCTGAGCTGCTCAACCGCCCTCCGGTTCCGACCCCAGACGTCGAACGTGTAGGACACCTGCACCTGGGCGGTCACGACGTTGAACGGGTTCTTGGTAATCGGATTTCCGTCTGCATCGGTCCCCACCGTCGGCGGTGAACCCAGCGGGTTGTTGGGGACCTGCTGGCGCTGCGGGGTAAAATTGGCCTGCACTTGAGGAAAGAACTGCCCCTTCTGCGCGTAGACGGCTTCGTTCGCAGCGCGCAGCGCAGCCATCGTAGCCTGTAGATTTGGATTGGCCTGCAACGATCGCTCGATCAGGGTATTGAGCCGGCGCGATCGAAACAGCCGCCACCACTCCTGCGGTATGTCCCGGCCCTGCACGAAGCGCTGCGACTGGCCGGTCGGAGCGTCGGTCGAGGACGTGGCCGGCGCGAGTTTCTCCTTGGTGTAGCCCTCAACAGGTGGAGACGCCGGGACGGCGAAATCGGGGCCAACGGCGCAGCTTGTCAATAACACCACGGCCGCCAACGCGGCCCCAACTACGGGAAAACGCCTTACAAACATATTCAACACGTGCGGGGCACACTATTATGACCGACCCGGTGAGTCTTGCTGGGCGGGTATCGCGGCCAATTATTTCGAGTTCGGCGGTTCTTGGCTATGACCCGTTTGCTCTAGTTCCCAAAAAACAGTCGCACCAGTGTGATTTGTAACAGTAGACCCTGCCGTAAGGCGGTGGCCATCGTTCCTGGGATTTAGACACCTTCGAACGCAGTCAATTCATGGCTTTCTCTTGGGCAAACCGCCGGCTACGAGTGGTCACCGCATTGGCGGCGTTTGCCGCAATCGCGCTCTATCTCGTCGCGCGTCAGATTTATTGGTCCGCCGAACCCACATCTGCGAAGGCCATCACGGCGAGCGACCAGGGATCCGTATCTCGCGCCTCGAACACGGTCGATCTGTCGGATACTCAGCTGAGCTGGGTGAAGGTCGAGCTCGCGATCGAACGCGAGTTTCCGACCGAGCGGGAATCAGTCGGCAGCATTGCATTCAACGAAGAGATGTCGGTCCAGGTGTTCACGCCCTATCCCGGTAGGATCATCGGGCTGTTCGCCAAGGTCGGAGATGACGTGCAGAAAGGGCAGACCCTCTTCACCATCGACAGCCCGGACCTGCTGCAAGCCGTATCCACCCTTATCGCTACGGCAGGCGTGTTGGAGCTGACCACCCGCAGCCTCGCTCGCCTTCGCGAGCTCTACGCAACGCGCGCAGTCTCGCAAAAAGATTTGGAGCAGGCGACTTCTGATCACCAGACTGCCGAAGGCAACCTGCGCGCGGCGCGCGACTCGGTCCGGCTCTTTGGCAAGACCGATGCTGAAATCGACAGCATCATCGCCCGGCGGGTCGCCGACCCGACTCTCGTGGTGCCGAGCCCAATCAGCGGGAGGATCACCGCCCGCAACGCCGCACCAGGCCTCTATGTGCAGCCAGGCAATGCGCCGGCTCCCTACTCGCTCGCCGATATCAACACGATGTGGATGCTGGCCAACGTAGCCGAAACCGACAGCCCGGCATTTCGTGTCGGTCAGGAGGTGAAGGTCAAGGTCACCGCTTTCCCCGACCGCACGTTCGACGGCAAGATCGTCACTGTCGGGTCCGTGGTGGATCCTAGCACCCGCCGCGTGCTCGTCCGCTCCGAGATCAGCGATCCGCAGCACGAGTTGCGATCGGGCATGTTTGCTAACTTCGTGATCCGTACCGGCGAGCCCGTCCGCTCGCCCGCAATTCCGATCGACGGAGTGGTGCGCGAAGGCGATGCCACGATGACGGTATGGGTTACGGCCGATCGCCGCCGCTTCTCGCGGCGAACGGTAAAGATCGGGCAGCAGCGCGATGGATACCGGCAAATCCTCGAAGGCGTGCAGCCAGGCGAACTGGTCGCCACTGAAGGCGCGCTGTTCTTGAGCAATACGCTCGCCACCGCTGCCCGCTGATCGTTGGGACCGGATTGAGAGACAACCGATGCTGAGAGGCGTGCTCGCTTTCGTACTGACCCGGCGCCCGATCATCCTGCTCGCGTTGCTGGTCTTCATCGGCGGCGGGCTGATCGCGTTCAGCAAGCTCAACATTGAGGCCTATCCGAATCCAGCGCCGATCATCCTTGAGATCACTGCGCAGGCCCCCGGCCTTTCGGCCGAAGAGATGGAGCGCTACTACACCATCCCGCTTGAGGTCGGGCTTGCAGCCACGCCAAACGTTGACGTCATACGTTCGACCTCGTTCTACGGCCTGACTTTCGTTCGCGTCGTGTTCCAATACGGCACTGATTATTACTTTGCCCTCAATCAGACCTCCAACCGGCTGCAGCAAGTCAGCCTGCCCAACAACGTGCAGGCGCAAATCCAGGGCGGCAGTTTGGTCGGCGAGATCTACCGTTATCAGCTGGTCGGCCCGCCGAACTTCGGATTGACCAACCTTCGCACCCTGCAGGACTGGGTGCTGCAGCGCCGCCTGCTGGCGGTCCCCGGTATGGTTCAAGTTGTGACCTGGGGCGGCACGATCAAAGAATTCGAGGTCGAGGTCGACCTGCACAAGCTCGATGCCTACGGCGTCACCCTGCCGCAAGTGCTAGCGGCGATCGGCAACGCCAACGTCAACGTCGGCGGACGCACGATCAACTTCGGCCAGCAGTCCGTCAACATTCGCGGCGTCGGCCTGCTGGACAGTGGCGGCACGACTGATCTGACCCAAGGCTGGAAGGTTGGCGACATTGAGAGCATCGTTTTGGCTCAGTCGAATGGCGTGCCTGTGCAGATCAGAAACGTCGCAAAAGTCTATGTGGGCAACGTGCCGAGGCTCGGCAAAGCGGGGCGCGACGATCAGGACGACGTTGTCCTGTCGATTGTGGTCAAGAATCGGACGCTGCCGACCAACGACATGATCGATCGGGTTCATGCGGAGATCGAGAAGATCAACACAGATGGGAGTTTGCCGCCGGGGGTGAAGCTCGTTCCCTATTATGACCGCGGGGCGCTCGTTTCGGTCACCACCCGCACCGTGTTGCACAATCTGATCTTCGGCTGTCTGCTCGTCTTCTTTGTGCAGTGGCTCTTCCTGGGTGATCTCCGCAGCGCCATCATCGTCGGCGTCAATATCCCATTTGCATTGTTCTTCAGCATCATCATTCTGGTGATGCGCGGCGAGGACGCCAACCTCTTGTCGATTGGCGCCGTCGACTTCGGCATCATTGTCGACTCTGCCGTCATCCTGGTCGAAAACGTGTTCCGCAATTTTCAGGCGTCACCTGCGGAGCGGGCACAGATGCTGCAACAACTGGCGCAGGGACGCCTCGGCGGCGATCCGACCCACCCGACCGATGGTACAGGCGCCTGGACTGATCGCCTCCGTGTAATTTTTGCCAGTGCATTGCAGGTCGATAAGGCAGTTCTGTTCTCTACCGCGGTGACAGTGGCAGCCTTTGTACCGTTGTTCACGATGCAAGGCGTCGAAGGCCAGATTTTCAACCCAATGGCGAAGACCTACGGGTACGCACTGGTTGGCGCGCTGATCGCGACCTTCACAATCACGCCAGTGCTGGCCTCATACCTTCTTCCCGAGCACGTCCATGAAGCCGAGACCATTGTGGTGCGTGCGCTCCGCAAAATTTACACGCCGGTCCTGCATTGGTCGCTGTCGCATCGCAAGGCCATGCTCGGGGTCGGTGCGGGCTTTCTGGCCATCATCGCGGTTCTGATTCCGCGCCTCGGCACCGAATTCCTACCCCACCTTGAAGAAGGCAATCTCTGGATTCGCGCAACTCTGCCGTCGACGATCTCGCTCGAAGCGGGCATGCCGATCGTCAACAAGATGCGCGAGATTCTGAAACGTAACCCCGAGATCATTACGGTGGTTTCACAGCACGGCCGCCCGGACGACGGCAGCGACGCCGCCGGTTTCAACAACGTCGAGCTGTTTGCACCACTCAAGCCGTTCGACGAATGGCCGGCCGGGCTGACCAAAGAGAAGCTGATCGAGCAATTGCAGGCCGAGTTCGCTAACGAGTTTACTGGGATTGGCCTCAACTTTTCGCAATACATCCAAGACAATATCGAGGAGGCGGTCTCGGGCGTGAAGGGCGCCAACTCGATCAAAATCATTGGGCGTGATCTGAATGAGCTGGAGCGGCTTGCTGATGTCGTCATGAAGGAAATGGCCAAGGTCAGGGGCGTGGCTGATCTTGGGATATTCCCGGTTCTGGGGCAGCCCTATCTGAACATCAAGGTTGATCGCGAGCGGGCGGCCCGTTACGGCCTCAACGCGGGCGATGTGAACAACGTCGTTCAAGCTGCGCTCGGTGGAACCGTCGCCACGACCCTGCTTGAGCTGGAACGGCAATTTAATGTCACGGTCAGACTCGCGCCGGAATACCGCGATAAAGTCGACTCGGTCGGCCTTATCAAGGTTGGATTTCAGACGCCGGCAGGCGTCAATGCCTATGTGCCGTTGAGCGAGCTCGCAACGATCACACTCGATACCGGCGCGTCCTATATCTATCACGAGCGCAACGAGCGCTATATCCCGATCAAGTTCAGCGTGCGCGGCCGCGATCTCGGCAGCACCGTGGCCGAAGCGCAGGGGTTGATCGAACGGAACGTGAAGCTGCCGACCGGCTATCGGATCGCTTGGGCCGGCGAGTTCGATTCGCTGCAGCAAGCCAAGGCCCGGCTCGCGATCATCGTGCCGGTCACCCTGTTCATGATCCTCGTGCTGCTCTACGGCCTGTTCAATTCTTTGCGCGACAGCCTGATGGCGCTGGCCGGCATTCCCTTTGCAGCAGGCGGCGGCATCATCGCGCTTTATCTCTTCGGCCTGGAATTCAGCATCTCGGCGGCCGTTGGCTTCATTTCATTGTTCGGGGTTTCCGTGATGAACGGCATCTTGATCACCACCTATTACAACGAGGTGCGAGCCAGTGGCGTAAGCACGATCGACGCAATGTTCCATGCTGCGTCGCAACGGATGCGACCGATGCTGATGACTGCGCTCTCGGCCTGTATCGGCCTCCTGCCGGCGGCGGTTTCGAGCGGTATTGGCAGCCAAGTGCAGCGGCCGCTCGCAGCGGTCGTCGTCGGCGGCATGTTCATTGGGCCAATCATCCTGCTGGTGGTCGTCCCGGCCCTGCAGACGTTGTTGACGCGGGAAGAGCCCGGCCCAGCACCGGCTGAAGGCGAGACCTGACATGCGTTCCGTGCTTCTTGCTTCAATGATGGCGATCGGACTGGCGACGGCACCCGCGATTGCCCAGGAGGCAGGTGGCGATGCCGCATCGGCTGCAACCGCCAGCGGCGAAAAAGCCAACCCCATCGACACCAGTATGCCTGGGCAGGCGAACCGGCCAAGCAAAGGGCCGCCCAACATGGGCGACCGCAAGTCGATTGAACGAACCGGAGGCGCTCCGCCCGCGTCCGTGGTTCAAAAGTCTTCGTCGCCTGCGGGACGCGACGGTGTCGCCACCAATGCGATTGGCGTAGCGATCGAAAGACGCGGTTCGCATGCGGCCAATCCGACATTGCCGCAAGCGACACCACCCACGCCGCTCTCTGTCTCCCCCGCTGGCAGCCCACAGCCATCCCAGCAACGACCGAGCGCGCCTGCCGGAGCCATCAATCGCTCGGCCGTTACCGGAACCGGCATGACCCGCCCCGGCCAAAGTCCCGCCACGGTCGGCGGTCTGGCTCGACCGGCAGGCGGGACAATCAACGGAACGAGTCTACGGCCCAAGCATTAAGCCAGCGATCAACCAAGCCTCTGCACCCGTCCCATGCGACGGAAGGGTTGAATTTGGCCGTTCTAAATCGTTTTTCTCAGACTAAAGACGCCAACTATCCTGAGCGGCCGTACTGGCTATCGCTCCTTCGCCGCTTATATTAGCTTCAGAGTCTAGGTCGATTCTCGGCTATTCAAGTGCGAGGCGGCCAGATCGAGACGGTGACGCTATGGCTGCCGATTCGCACCATCAGTGGACCACCCCCGCAGAGCCCGGCGGCAACGTGCCGCGTCATCAAATCCCCGCACGTCTGCGGATTGCAGGCTTTGTCCTTCGAGCGTTGTTCATCGCAGCCCTCTTGGTGGTGACTGCGCGCGTCAGTATTCCCCAGAGCGAGCGCATCTGGTCGGTATACGAGACGCCAGGCGATTTGATCCGGCTAGGGCTCGGTTTTGTCATTTGTGTCTGGATTGTCTTCCATGTGTTCAAGCCACCAGAAGACGAACAAGAATATCGCACTTGGCTTTATTTCGGCATGGCCGCTGTGCCTTTTGTTTTGATCCTGGCGATTGCGATCTGGTGAGGCGGCCGCTCTCTACGGCTCGATGAGCCGTCCTGTCGCCGCCTTGATGACCGCCTCGGTCCGCGTCGCTGCGCCAAGCTTGACCCGTGCATTGTCGATGTGGAAATCGACCGTACGCTTGGTGAGGCCTAGTATCTGTGCGATCTCGGCCGAGGTTTTGCCACGCGCCACCCAAGTCAGTGCCTCTACTTCGCGCTCGTTAAGGTCCACGAACTTCGGCCAAATCTCAGTCCGCGCCACACCAGCCACACGTGCCGTGATGATCGTCTCCAGCATGTCGAAATCGATCGGTTTGGTAATATAATCGTCGGCCCCGAGCCTCCGCCCCTTGAGCTGGTTGTCGCGATCTGACAACGCAGTCAGAAAAACGAACGGCATTCTGGAAAACCGCGGCGCGAGCGCGACGAGTCGCTCCAGCAGCTCAAAGCCCGACATGACCGGCATGCTGATGTCGGACAACACCAAGTCCGGTCGATATTTCAGGATCGCTGCGAAGCCCTCGCGGCCATCGTGTGCAAGGCTGACCTCATAGCCACGGTCCACCAGCTCTTCGGCGATTAAGGCCGCGGTCTCACGGTCGTCTTCGATACAGAGAATTTTCTTGCGCTCTTGGGTCATGGAACGGGACCGCGGCTCAAATTGAACCCTACGATAGCGCAGTATATATGTTTACAGGCAAGATTTTGCCCCGGGAGTTCATCGTTCTGGGCAAGGCCCTAGGTTTCACGAACCGACTGATCAACCCCATGCGGCAGCTGCGTTCAATCCGCTTTCATCTCGCGCTGGTGTTTCTGTTCTTCTTCCTGCTGGTCGTGGTGTTAGGCAGTTTCAGCATTTCGCGCCTGAACAACTTTAACCGCCTTTCCGCCGACGTGGCGCAGGTCTGGCTGCCGAACGTCCACGCGCTCGGCGACCTAAACAATTTCACCTCGGATTTCCGCGCCACCGAAGGCCGCAATCTGCTAACGACGAACCTAGCCGAAATCGCAGCGACCGAGCAGGAGCTGGCAGAACTCGACCGCTCCATTGCGCAGGCCGAGCGCGCTTTCGAGCGAATCCAGCATGACAACGCCGAGAATGAACTCTACGCAAAATTCAAGGAGCAATGGTACGACTATCGAAAAACCGTCAACCAGATCCTGGCTCTGTCACGCATCAACCGCAAGCCAGAGGCCACCGCAATTTACATGACGAGCTCTCGCGCAGCCTACAATGCAGCGGGCGATACGCTCAGCCAACTGACCGGCCGTACCGTCACGAACGCAGAGGCAGCGCGTGACCGTCTAGCGAGCGCTTATTGGCAGGCGTTCTGGCTGATCAGTGTGGCGATCGCAATTGCCGGCGGAATGGTAGCTATCGCGGTGATGTACATCAGCCGCTTCATTTCGGAACCGTTGCTCCGATTGACCACATGCATGCATCACCTTGCTGTCAACGACACCACGATCGACATCCCCGATACAGAACGGCAAGACGAAATTGGCGACATGGCGCGCGCGGCTGTGGTGTTCCGCAACAACGCGGTCGAGCTGATGCGCAGTCAGCGTGTGCTTGCGCAGCAAGCCATCAAGCTGGAGGAACAGCTCGAGCAAGAACAGCGCATCGCGCTGCTGCAGCGTAATTTCGTTTCAATGGCCTCACACGAATTCCGCACCCCTCTCACCATCATCGACGCTCATGCCCAGCGCTTGATCAAGATGAAAGACCGCATGCCGACCGGCGAAGTCAGCGAGCGCGCCGGCAGGATGCGCAGCGCGGTGATGCGAATGACGCATCTGATGGACAATCTGCTCAATTTCTCGCGATTGATCGACGGCGGAGCCGGGCTCTATTTCGAGCCAGCCAATATCGATCTCGGTGCCTTGCTGCGCGAAGTGTGCCAGTTCCACCGTGAAATGGCACCCGGCTCACGGATCGTCGAGCGTTTCGGTCCGGCGCCGTTGCCGATGCGCGGCGATCCAAAATTGCTGTTTCAAGTGTTCAGCAATCTGTTGTCCAACGCCGTGAAATATTCGCCGGAAGGCGGTCCGATCGAGATCGGCGCCGAAGTTAACGCGGATGATGTTGTCATCGTGGTTGCGGATCGCGGAATCGGCATTCCGGTGGACGACCTTGACCGCCTGTTCGAGCGCTACTACCGCGGCAGCAACGTGTCTGGAATCGTCGGCACCGGCGTTGGTCTGTATCTCGTCAAGATGGTGATCGATCTGCACCGAGGCACGATGACGGTCGACAGCAAGGAAGGTGAAGGCGCGCGGTTCATCGTGCGGTTGCCCGTCAGGGTCGCGTTGGAGACGCAATCGGTCTTGACCACAAACCGGTAACCTCTGCCGGCCGAGCATGACATCGAGTGGGTCAGGGTCCCAATCTCGAAAAATTGCAGGCAATCTTGAACTTTACCTTCATCGACGGCCACATCGATACCGTCCAGACCGGAGGCGATTCTCTCTTCATTCGGCCCCTCCCCGCGATCCAGCGTCTGCCGCACCCCGCTCGGGCGCCATCAACCTTTCAAAATTCCGCGTGGACGCGCCCCGCAAAAATCGAGACCGGTCCTCGATCGGCGTTATAGGCTGGATTGGTGACGAACTGATAGTTGAATGTCATCGTTGTCGATTTGTTGATGACCCACGCATAATAAGTCTCGAAGATCTTTTCCTCGCGATAGTTGAGCGCACCGTCTCCAATCAAGAGACCAATTCCGCCCGCGGCAAGGAAATCGCGGTGAGCAACCGACAGCCCGTTGATCGCGCCTGCGATCCCGACAGTGTCGCTGGGGCGTCCCCATCGAATGCCTTTGATCGAGACGCCACCTGACACGCTACGGTCGATATCGGTGAACGACAAGATTTCGTTCTGGCCATCGTTCCAGCTTGCGCGAGCAAAAACACCGACATCTTCGGTGAGTGCTTGCTCGGCGTTCACATAGAAGCCGCTCTTCCAGTTCTGCCGACGAACGCTCACTATGGCGTCGTTGATGTCGGTAGCGGGATTGGCTGTCGAGATGGCCAGCGCCTGCCTGTAGTTGCCGGTACCGCCGCGATTTGCGAATGCGCCAATGCGAGTCTTGCCAGGCTGGCCAAAAATCGAATAACGGCCTTCGAACTCGGCGATCACACCTCCGGTCTTGAAGGTGAGCACGTCGCTGTTCGGCTCTTCCGGGACCTGGTAGACGCCTGCGCGCAGCGCCCATTGCTTCCGGTTCAACTCCACCACCGCACCGCGAGTGAAGCCGGGAAGGTCTGCTGGAAAATCATAAGCGCCGGACGACCAGATCGCCCAATTCATGAAATCGGCACGCGGATCGTGAGCATAAGTGTTGGCGTCGAAGAAGTCTCCGATCGCAAATCGTCCGACCGTGACCGTAATCCGATCGATATCCCGTTTACCTGAGAGTTGGTTGGGCCCATCTTCGACGATTTCCTGCTCGCCACCCAATCCAATGGTCTGGCGCAGAAAATAACGCTGCGCGCGAATGCGGGGATAGGTCGCGCCGGCCTTTTGCGCTTCGCCATTGGAGAAGCCGCCGAGGCCCAGCGTTCCGGCAAGGCCAAACCCCTGTGCAAGCTCAGGATTGAAGTAGATTTCTCCGCCATCCCAAAGCCGCCGGCCGATGAAGGCCGTTGCCGTCCAGGTTTCGCGTCCCTGACCACTTCCAGGAAGGCTATTAGGACCCTGATACGGCGAACGGATGCGGCCGTACCCCTGCGCAACGAACGTCGTTTGTCCGTGAATGCTCCAATCGTCGGAGTCTGGCACCGAGGTCTTTTCGAGGCCCGCGGCGCCGACGGAAAGCGAGGGCGTGCCATCCCATAGCCTGTAATTGAGCCCCAGCTTGAACGCGTGAATCCTGGGATCGACCGCGATTCCGTTTGGGGAAGCGAAATCGAAAGCGGACGTCCGCGGCCCGAGAGCGATGTAATTGTACTCGGCCTTCGCCGCCCAGCGGCCCATCAATGCCCGCTCGACACCGGCGCCAGCGGTCCATCCAACATGCATCGCCGATTGGGATGCGACCGCATTTCCATCCGCGTCGTTGGCGTGAATGGTGGTTCGGCCCCATGCGAGTCCTGCCGTCATATAGGGCACGACATCGTCGAACGCGTAGCCAATGCGGGAACGCACGGTCCCGAAATAATCGATCGTGGTGTTGTAGGGCAAGATCCCCGTTGCCGGCCGGTCGGGTGGGCTCGGAACGGTCAGATCGGCTTCGAGACCCAGAACGACGTTGTTCGAAAGGTGGACATTGTATCCAGCCTGGAAGCCACCGATGAAGCCCGTCAACGATGGCGGGAGAAGGACTGCCTGATTGATGGCTGGATTTGTGCCTGCTCCATAGGTACCCGTGCCGTATCCGAAATGGCCGCCGACATACCAGCCTGTCCAGTCAAGGCGCCTGCTTGGTGGCGCCTTGATCGGAAGACGCACGGATTCGTCCGCACCCCACAACGGGGTCACGGAATCGACCGGCACAACCACTGCAAACAGGACCATGACTCCAAAAATATCTTGAACTTTCACGCACGAACTCCCTGCGTCTGCTGTACTTTGATTTCAGATTGGGTTTCGGTCTTGAGCAGTCAGCCGGAACGGCCGCGTCAGACCTCAGGCGGCCGACGATCTTCTCGATCTCACAATCCGCCAGCCTAAGCGTCGAAACATTCCGGCCGCGCGCATGAGAGCTCTGGCTCCAGGTAGCTTCAGGAGCCCGATCCGGAACAAACGATGAGTCAGAATCATCAGAAGCGTCGCGAGACGAAGCGAAGTCGCGGCAATCCGAAGCTGCGACACGTCGCAGAACCGGTCCCAATTGTTGCGCAGGCTCATGACAGCCTCCTCACAGCCATTGACCGAAACGGCGGATGTAGAAGCGCTTCACGAGTTGAACGAGCACGCAGTAGCTGAGCAGAATTCCCACAAGCCACGCGAAATATGACGGGGGAAGCGGCTCCAGCCCCACGTGAGAGCCGAGCAATGAGAAAGGCAGATAGATTCCGATCGCCATGATGGTGGCGGTCAGGAGGATTACCGGCGTCGCGGCACGGCTCTGAATGAACGGGATGTGCTGCGTGCGAATCATGTGCACGATCAACGTCTGCGTCAGCAAGCCGACGACAAACCAGCCAGACTGAAACAGCGATTGATGCTCGACCGTGTTAGCGGAAAACACGTGCCACATCACCACATAGGTTGTGATATCGAAGATGGAGCTGATCGGGCCGATGCACACCATGAAGCGCGCAAGGCCAGCCGCGTCCCATTTGCGGGGTTCCTTGAGATAATCTTCATCGACGTCGTCCCAGGGAATCGAGACTTGGGAGATGTCGTAAAGTAGGTTCTGAATCAGGAGCTGGATCGGCAGCATCGGCAGGAACGGTAGGAAGATGCTGGCAACAAGCACACTCAATACGTTTCCGAAGTTCGAGCTCGCGGTCATCTTGATGTACTTGTTGATGTTGGCGAACGTCTTGCGACCTTCGATGACAGCTTCTTCGAGGACGAGCAGGCTCTTTTCGAGCAGGATGATGTCCGCCGACTCCTTCGCGATATCCACGGCAGTGTCGACGGAGATGCCAACATCGGCATCCTTTAAGGCCGCGGCATCGTTAATTCCGTCTCCCAAATAACCGACTGCGTGCCCCCTACTCTGCAGTGCGCGAATGACGCGCGATTTCTGCAACGGCGACATCTTCGTGAAGATCGTGGTGCGCTCGGCGACCTCGGCGAGCTGAGCATCTGACAGAGTTTCGATATCCCTGCCGACGAGGGCTTTCTCGATCGGAAGCCCCACCTCCTTACAGATTTTGCGGGTGACCACCTCGTTGTCGCCGGTGATGACCTTAACCCCGACCCCATGCTCTTTGAGAGCGGTGATCGCCGCTCGTGCCGTCTCCTTGGGCGGATCGAGAAAGGCGACACAGCCGGAAAGGACCAGATCGCATTCATCGGCAATCGTGTAGGTCCGATCTTCAGGAGGCAGCCATTTGTAGGCGACTGCAAGCGCGCGGAGACCTTCCTCATTCAGGCGCCGCGTGAGATTGCGAACATCATTCCTCCTCTCAGCGGTAAGCGGGACAATGTCTCCGGACGCTACGCAGCTGTCATTGGCATGCTTGCAAAGGTCGACAACTTCTTCGATCGCGCCCTTGCAGATCAGCAAACTCCTGTCGCCCTTGCGGACCACGACAGACATCCGGCGACGCAGGAAATCGAACGGGATTTCGTCTATCTTGCGATACTGCTCGAGATTGTTCGCGGCCGCGTGCTGCTGTGCGTACTCCAGGACAGCGACATCGAGAAGATTCTTGAGGCCTGTTTGGTGGAAGCTGTTGAGCCAGGCGTATTCCAGAACCCGTTTGTCGTCATTGCCGTGAATATCGAGATGCCGCTCCAGGATCACCTTGTTCTGGGTTAGGGTCCCGGTCTTGTCGGTGCAGAGAATGTCCATCGCGCCGAAATTCTGGATGGCATTCAGCCGCTTCACGATGCATTTTCGCTTCGCCATCATCACCGCGCCCTTGGCGAGGTTGGCCGTCACCACCATCGGCAACATCTCTGGCGTAAGGCCGACCGCAATCGACACGGCGAAAAGCAGGGCTTCGAGCCAATTACCCTTGCTGATGCCATTGATGAAGAAGACGAGCGGCGTCATCACCAGCAGGAAGCGGATCAGCATCCAGCTGATCCGGTTGATGCCCTTGTCGAAGCTTGTCAGCGGGCGGCTTCCGACGATGTCTTTTGCCACCGCGCCGAAATAGGTCGCGTCCCCCGTCGCCACGACCACGGCTGTGCCCGTTCCGCTCACGACGTTGGTTCCCATGAAGCATGCGGATTCATGCTCAAGCGGCGTGCGAAAATCCGGCGTGGCCATATCGCGACGAGGTTGAGCTGGAAATTTTTCGAGAGGAATGGACTCGCCCGTCAAAATGGCCTGGCTGACGAAGAGATCCTTGGCGGTCAGCAGGCACACATCGGCTGGGACCATGTCGCCTGCCGAAAGATAGACAATGTCGCCGGGAACAAGCTCGGCGATCCGTATCTCCTTCGGCCTGTCAAACTCCGTGCGCAGGACGGCTGTCGTGGAGGTCACCAGTTCTTTCAGCTCTTGCGCCGCTTTGGTGGACCGGAACTCCTGCCAGAATCGCAGAATGGTGCTCAGTAAAACCATCGCGCTCAGCACGATGATAGTTTTAAATGACCGGTCTTCTGGTGCGGCGAAGACGACGTCGGAGAACAGCGAGACAATGCTGACGGCGAGTAAAACGCCGTTGAACGGCGTGATGAACGCATGCAGGAGCTGCTGATACCAGCGAGGCGGCCGTTCGTGCGTGACCTCGTTGAGGCCATGCCGCTCCCGGCGTTGCTCGACCTGCTCGGCTGTCAGCCCGACTCGCGACGAATCAACGCGCTTCAGGACGTCTTCGGGCGGGCACTCAAAGATCTCCACCAGCGGCAACAGACGCGCTTTGTCAGCCAGACCTTCGCGGCGACCGTTCGTCAGAGGTTTCATTTGTTGGTTCATGGCAAACACCTTGTCTGCGCGAATGAGAAAGACACCGCCTCACGCAGGAATGCCCCAGCGACCGCAAAGATCGCGAGGCCAGCCACACGTGCGACGGAAGCGAAGGGTTGAAAAGGCGAGCGCAAAGGCGCCGGCCCGGATGGCAGGATGCAGCTCGCGATGGCGCGTGTTTGGATACTCATGGTTCGTCTCGTGATCGGCCGCAGCGGCGATCAGAGCGAACCAACAGAGGTCAGGCGCTCGTTCTTGCCGCCAACGGCTTGCGCAACTGGCTACTGTCGCTGTTCATGGGTTGGCGGCGTCCTTGCACCTCGTGATGCGAGGCCATCATCGCATTCACTGCGTCAGATCAAAGAACGCATGAGGATAGGCACCTATACTGAGGTATAGGCCACCGGTTTGTGATAGGCCGGCTTGCAGTGAAGCGGTTCAGAGGAACGCCACGCCGATCCGGCGCTCGGAGCGCCAAATCACTTTGCAAGCGCGGGACACGCCGTCCGGTTCAATGGTCAGCTCGAACGACTGAGGGACGCCGATGGTGCTACCCATTTCAATGCATGCCCCACGCAGGGATAGGTTCCGAATGGTGCAATCGAACACCGACACGCGTTGATTGGTCGCAATCTTTCCCGACTTGAGAACCCGCTGGCGCGGCTGCCCTCTGCGTTCGTTCATCGCGAGCCCTCACCGTGCGCATGACACCATCCAAACCGCCATGCTGTTAGCATGCGGCGGAGACCGCATAACGCAACGGCCAGCGCGAAGGTGATCGCAATCGCCCTTCGCTGGTCGCGGAGCAACCGCGCGGCTAAAGGCAGACGTTTCCAGTGATAGATTGAGAACACAACAAGCCTCCGCGCAAAGCACGGGCGTTGTAGAGCAGCCGTGTCCCAAAAACTCTTAAATACGAGGCTCTACGCGCGAAGGCGTTGGTGGAGACGGACTATATCTAGGCGTATTAGAAATATACCTTGGTATATCACGTCGCAGGTTTCGTCTGAGACGCACTCGAAATTCCAAGCTTATCTGCCATCCTGACAAGATCGGCAAATGAAGCCGCCTGCATTTTCTTCATGACCTGGCTGCGATGCACCTTGACAGTGATCTCGCTGACCTCAAGCGCGGCTGCCACCTGTTTGTTGAGAAGCCCCTGTACGACGAGAGCCATGACATCGCGCTCGCGCACGCCGAGTTCATGGTACCGACGCCGCAACTCTGTGAGCCCCGCAGTCTCTTCGCGTCGAATCCTATCTTTCTGCAACCCCGCCTGAATTGCATCCAGCAGGTCCTGCTCGCGAAACGGCTTGGTCAGAAATTCGATGGCTCCAGCTTTCATGGCCTTCACCGACATCGGAATATCGCCGTGCCCAGTGATGAAAATCACCGGCAATTGAATGTCCAACTTGTCCATCTCGCGCTGGAAATCGAGCCCGCCTAGCCCTGGCATTCGAATGTCGAGCACAAGGCATGCGGGAATATCGGGGCGCACGCTATGCAAAAACTCCTGCGTTGATGCGAATGTTTTGACTGCGATAGCAACAGACCCCAACAGATCCGCAATGGACTCGCGGATGGCCGGATCGTCATCGATC
Source organism: Pseudomonadota bacterium (assembly GCA_040756555.1). Classification (GTDB taxonomy): domain Bacteria; phylum Pseudomonadota; class Alphaproteobacteria; order Rhizobiales; family Xanthobacteraceae; genus Z2-YC6860. The sequence continues at coordinate 37,282 of JBFLYS010000005.1, forward strand.
ACGAATACGATCGCGCTGTCAGTTGCAGCATTTGGCGCGCCCTGTCGCATCAGACCGGTTCTCCGCTGGCAGGTAACGCCAAGTGAAAGATCGCCCCGCGAGGCGTGTTTGGCGTCACCCACAAACGCCCTCCATGCGCCTCTGCAATCGAGCGGCTCACCGCCAGTCCCATTCCCATCCCATCCGGCTTGGTTGTTTGAAAGGCGTCGAAGATTTCGTCGCCCATTCCTGCCGCAAGTCCTTTCCCGGTGTCTGAGACAGCCAACACCACGCCATTGGTCTGCTCCCATGTCGAACTGACAACAATTTCGCGGGGACCTTCAATGCAAGCGTTAACGGCTTCGATCGCGTTCATCATGAGGTTGAGAAGAACTTGTTGCAATTGAATGCGATCGCCGGAAACCGCTGGGAGACCTGCGGCGAGCCGCGTGTAGAGCACAATGCTCTTCTGTTCAGCCTCATTTTGCATCAATGCAATGACTTCCTCAGCCACTTCGTTGATGCTCAGCAGGCCCAATTGCGACGGCGCTTTTTTCACCAGATTGCGCACGCGTCCGATGATCTCACTGGCCCGGTTGGCGTTGCTGACGATCCGATCCAGAGCTTGGCTGGCCCTCTCTATATTCGGCGGCTGACTGGCGAGCCATCGTTGGCACGCGTTGCCGCTCGTCACTACGGCGGCGAGCGGCTGGTTCACTTCATGTGCAATCGAAGCCGTGAGTTCGCCCAAGGTCATGACGCGAGCCATATGGGTCAACTGCGCGCGCGCCTCATGGGCGGCCACATCCGCGGATTCGATCTTCAAAGCGAGATATGTCGTGGCCGCGATGGCGATCAAACTGAGGAGGCCATTGACCAAGCCCGGTTGCCATGAGCCGGTGGGTGTCAAAGCAAAGCTTAGCAACGTCAAAATCGAGCATGCGATGGCGATCAGCACCACCCCGCGCCTGCGGCAAAAGGCTATCGAAATGAGAACGACCGCAACATAAAGAACGGCGCCGGCGATCTCGAGATCGGTGACAGTGTCGAAGATAAAGATCGCCACCGCCAACGTAGCCGTCGCGATGGGAAGGACGGAGCGATGGGCTGGTGACCAGAGCCGCCGTTCGTGTTTCATCGGCTTTCGCCTGTTTGCCTCGATGATCGAAATATGGCCCAGAATCAACTCAAACAGAAATTCCCGCAGATCCGCCAAGTCGGGATTGCCGGCTTGCGTCGGCAATCCCACATCGGAAACCGTGGCCTATGCAGCGCGACGCTGCGGCTCGCCACAGCTACTACTGGCGCTCTCGTCAGCTTCCTCGTCGGGCTCGATCATCCACCGGCATTCAAGTAGGTTACCGACCGGGGTCGTGTGCCAGCGCATAGTCAACACGCCACGAACGTTGGTGTACCGCGGCACGCTGCCGACGGTGTCAAATCGGCCGATGCGTTGTGAGCCGCCAACTCGCGCGTGGCGCGCGGGCACGGATGCATTGCCGACGAAAATTCTGAAGTTCAAAGTCCTGAAGTTCATTGCCATGGCTCACCTCCCGAGACGGTCCAGACGGACCGGGAGGTGAGCGAGATGGGCTAGAGCCCAGCCGATGCTCGCCCGGCGGCCGCGCCGAGAGCAATCCCAGTTGACTGTTTCCGTGCCCGGTGACTGCTCTTCGCAGCCGCCGAACAGCGACTAGGGTAGCTGTCCATACGTTGTCTTGATCCGGTAATGACCGCCGTCAGTCGGCAGCCACGGTTCGCATGATCCTCCTGATGTCGTTTGTCAATCACCAAGTGCTGGCACCACATTCAACATCAGCCTTCGCGCCGAGAAACCACTCATCGGCAGCGAAAGGTATACTGCCTCGCATATAGGGGACGCGTGTCCGGCCAAGAGTCCCGCGCAGCTATTGCCAATTCGTAGTCGCCTTGACACGTCTGGCGAGCGAAGCGATGGGCAAATGCCTGAAGACGCCCGTGACGTACCAAATCCGCATCCAGAATGAAGTCAGTGGTGCTCAGCCGCAGCAGGTGAGTGCTCCGGCTCATCTTCTCGTGCGTAAACCAGATATCGCCCTCGCCTTGGGGCATCTGCGGTTGCGGGGCGCTGCTGGTCACCGCGCAGAACAAGCAAAGAGCTTGCACAAAGCTGTTCATATGGAAACTCCCTCAATGCGTCACGTCGAAAGACCACTCCAACGCGGTTGTGTTCAAAACCCCGCCCCTCTCGTCTGCCCGACGTTGAGCTCTGGCTTACTCCACCAGCCCCCACCGAGAGCCTGAAAAAGGGCGACGCTATCGGCAACGCGAGAAGCCCGCGCATCGACATACGCGAGCGACGTATCCAAATAGGCGCGCTGCGCCTCGATCAGCAGCGGGATATTGACCTGCCCTTGCTCCACCTGCAGGCGCACGAGGTCAACGTTTTGTTGTGCCGACCTCCTCGCTTTACTCGCGGCCTCGATCGCTCGCCCATCCGCTTGTAACGCCCTCAAAACATCGGCCACATTCTGAAACGCCGCGAGCACCGTGCTGCGATACTGCGCTATGGACTGATTGACGTTTTCTTCTGCCGCGCGCTGCTTGTGCGCTAGCGCACCCGCGTCGAAAATCGTCTGCGTCACGTTGCTGCCGACGAACCAAAAGGCTCCCGGTGCCGCCAAGCTTGCCACGCTGGATGAGGACTTTCCGGCGTTTGCGCTGAGAGTAATCTGTGGCAACCGGTTTGCGATTGCGACACCGATCTCCGCGTTCGCACTGCGCAGGTTGGCCTCCGCGGTGCGAATATCAGGCCGCTGGCGCACGAGATCGCCTGGTAGGCTAAGCGGCAGTTCACGCGGCAATTCGAACGAGGCCAACTGGAATTCCGGCACGTGCGGTGAGTTCGGAAACCGGCCAGTCAAAAACGCAAGCAGATTGCGTTGCTGGGCGAGTTGCTTCTCGAGTGGCGGCAGCAGTAGCCCTGCTTGAGCAAGCGCAGTTTCCTGTGCGGTGACATCGGTCATGGCAATCTGGCCCTCCTCGTGCTGCCGCCGCAGAATACGAAGAAGGTCGGATTGCAAACGGATGATGCGGTTAGTCGCCGCGACCTGGCCGCGCAGCCGAGCCTCCTCGATCGCCGCCAGCGCAATGTTGGACGCGAGCGTGAGATAGACTCCTTCGCGCTGGAACGCTTGCGACTCGACCTGGGCGTCCGCCGATTCGATCTGCCGCCGCGCTCCGCCCCACACGTCCGGCACGAATGACACAGTGACTTGGCGGGTGACGACGCTGTAGCGCGACGGCCCGGTCGAGGATTCACCGGTCTCCGGATCCACGACCGGCTCGACCGCAATCCTTTGCCGGTTGGCATCGAGTGTCGCGCCGATGACAGGAAACAGCGTACCACGCTGCGCCAGCGCATTGGCGCGCGCCACCCGCACCGCAGCCTCGGCCGCCGCAAGATCGGCATTGTGCACGATCCCGTCCTGCACCAACCGGTTCAAGCTGTCGGAACGGAACAGCTCCCACCACTGCGCCGGGATTGGGCCACCGCGCCCGTCCTTCTGCCCCGACACACGGTCAACCTTGGCCGGATTGCCGCGCGGCGCCGGCAGGAAACTCGCGACGTCCGGCGGCGTCGGCGTCTGGAAATCCGGTCCGACGGCGCAACCCGACAGCAGCAACGCGACGAACACCTGGCTCACGAGCCTATTCGAACACCCCACGACCACCCCCTGCCCTCGGCAGTATGTTGTTTTTCACTTGGCGGGTGTGATCACCCGCCGTTGTCGCTAAGCCTCATCCCGCCGCCTGAGGCGCTGTTTCTGTGCTCGTCTGTGGCCGCGCGCGCCGTGAGAACAGATCGACCAGGACCGGGAACACCACCAGCACGAGCACCGGCGCAAACAGCATGCCGCCGACCACGACCAACGCGAGCGGCCGCTGCACCTGCGCACCGATCGCGGTCGAGAACGCGGCTGGCAGCAGACCGACGGCGGCCGCCAGACAGGTCATCAGGCGCGGGCGCAGGCGCACGAGACAGGCCTCCACCAGCGCGGCCCGGCGCTCGCGCCCCTCCTCGGCGAGTTGGTTGAAATAGGTCAGGAGAATGATGCTCTCCATGATCGAGATTCCGAACAGCGCGACAAATCCGACTGCGGCCGACACGCTGAACGGTGTTCCGGTGACGAGCAACGCGAAGATGCCGCCGATCGCAGCCATCGGAATCGCGGTGAGACTGAGCAACGTGTCGACCACGCAGGAGAACTGCACATAGAGCAGCAGCGTCATCAGCAGGATGGTGATCGGCACGATCACCATCAGACGCTTGACGGCGTCCTGCAGGTGGCCGAACTCGCCGTGCCACTCGATCCGGTAGCCCGGCGGCAGCTGTACCTCCTCGGCGATCCTGCGCTGGGCTTCGTAGATCGCGCCGCCCAGATCGCGACCGCGCACGCTGAACTTGATCGGCAGATAGCGCTGCTGCCCTTCGCGATAGATGAACAGCGGACCGGACTCGAGCTTGACGGTCGCGACCTCCTTCAACGGGATCTGGATAACCTTGCTGGTCTCCGAATCCTTTACGCCGATCGTAAGATTGTTGATCGCCTCGATGTTCTGCCGGAATTCGGGCGCGAGGCGTACGACGATCGGGAAGAACCGGTCGCTGTTGGGTTCGTAGACGTTGCCTGCCTCTTCGCCGCCTACCGCGGCGCGGATCGCGGTATTGAGGTCGCCGGGTGCAAGCCCGTAGCGGCCCGCGGCAAAACGGTCGACATCGATGCTGACTGTTGGCTGGCCGATCACTGTATTCGCCGCGAGATCGGCAATGCCCGGCACCTTACTCATTACGGTGCGGATCTTCTCCGCCGCTTCGGTGAGCGTCGCCAGGTCGTGGCCGAACAGTTTCAGGCTGTTCTCACCTTTGACGCCGGAGATCGCCTCCTGCACGTTGTCCTGCAGATATTGCGAGAAGTTGAACTCGACGCCGACAAACTCTGCGCGTAATTTTCCAAGGACCTCGTCGATAAGCGCCGCCTTGGTCACCCCCGAGCGCCATTCCGACCTTGGCTTCAGCGGGATATTGAACTCGGCGTTAAAGAACCCGTTCGAATCGAGGCCGTCATCGGTGCGCCCCTGCTGCGACACCACGGTCTTGACCTCCGGAAAGCGACCGAGCATGTCGCGCATTCGGTTGACGGCGGTGTTTCCGGCATCGAGCGAAACTGACGCTGGCATGGTTGCACGAATCCAGAGGTTGCCTTCCTCCAGATGCGGGAGAAACTCGATACCAAGCGAGCGACTGGCAATGACGGCGAGCACCAAGAGACCGCCGGCGGCGACGAGGGTCCGCCCCCTGGCCCGCAGGGCGAATTCCAGGATAGGCAGATAGAGCCGCCGCAGGGCAGACATAATCCGGGTTTCGGCATGGCCGATACCGTCCGGTAGCAGAAAGGCGCTCATCGCGGGCGCGATCGTGAAGGTCGCGATCAGGCCTCCGGCGAGCGCATAAGCGTAGCTCTTGGCCATTGGCCCGAAAATGTGGCCTTCAACGCCGCTCAGCGTGAACAGCGGGATGAAACCGACGATGATGATCATCGCCGAGAAGAAGATCGGCTTGTTGACCTCGCAGGCCGCCTGCAAAATCTTCGCGCACTTGGCACCAAGACCCGCCGGCGCATCGTCAAGCTGCGCAACCTCCTCCGCCCGCCTTGAGAGATAGCGGAAGATATTTTCGACCATGATGACGGTCGCATCGATGATCAGGCCGAAATCCAGAGCGCCGATCGACAGCAGGTTCGCCGATTCCCCGCGTAGCACCATGATGCCGATGGCAAAGCAGAACGCGAACGGGATCGCCGAGGAGACGATGATGGCGCTGCGCAGATCGCCGAGGAACAGCCACTGGATGAAGAACACCAGGACGATGCCGAACAGCACGTTGAACATCACCGTCAGCGTCGTTGCACCGATGAGCTCGGAGCGGTCGTAGATGCGCTCGATCTTCACCCCAGGCGGCAGGATGTTCGAATTGTTGATGAGCTCGACCTCCGCCTTCACGCGCTCGATGGTCGGCGCGCTCTGCGCCCCGCGCCGCATCAGGACGATGCCCTGTACGATGTCGTCGTCCTTGTCCTGACCGGCGATGCCGAGACGTGGCTGATGCCCGATGATCACCTCACCGATGTCGCCCACGCGCACCGGCGTGCCACCGACCTGGGTCAGCATGGTGTTACGAACATCGTCGACCGTGCGAATCTGGCCAACGCCACGCACGACGGCGGCCTGCATGCCGAGATCGACCGTGTGACCGCCGACATTGACGTTGCTCTTGTTGAGCGTCTCGACGACGTCCGGCAGCGTCAGCCCATAGGCGATCAGTTTGTTGAAATCGACCTGGATTTCGAAGGTCTTGGTCTTGCCGCCCCAACCACTCACGTCGAGCACACCTGGAATCGCGCGGAACCGGCGCGTCAGCACCCAGTCCTGCAACGTCTTGATATCCATGACGCTATAGTTGGGCGGCCCAACCAGACGATAGCGGTAGATCTCGCCGATCGGGCTCCAGGGCGAAATTTCCGGCCGCGTGTCGTTCTGCAGCGTATCCATCTGCCCGAGCAGATTGAGGACGTATTGCAGCGCCTCTTCGTAGGTGACGTCGTAGGTGAACTGCACCCGCACGTCCGACAATCCGAACAGCGAAATCGAGCGCATCGTCGTGCGATGCTTCGCCGTCGACAGCGCCGTTTCGATCGGAACCGTGATGTAACGTTCGATCTCTTCGGCGGATTGGCCCTTGTTCTGCGCCACGATCTGAACGAACGGAGGCACCGGGTCGGGATAGGCTTCGATATTCAGATGGCTGAACGCAACCGCCCCGGCGACCAGGAGCATCCCGAACAGCGCGATAACCAGCGTCCGGAGCCTTAGAACCGATTCGACAATGGCGCGCATGACAGGCCTGCTCCGCGTGGCGGCTTGTGGGACGTTTTTTGTGTGGTTCGAAGGAGGCTAGCTGCGGAGCGTCGCACCGCGATCGATGAACAGACTGCCGCCGGTGATCACCTTCTCGCCGGGCTTGAGACCATGCAGCACCTGGACCATCGACCCGTTTGTCAGCCCGGTCTTGATGTGGCGCAGCTCCACCGCGCCGCCATCGTGCGCAATCCATATACGAGCCGCATCGCCTTCATAGACGATCGCATTGCGGGGAACGGCTAGCGTCGGCGCTCCCTCATCGACGGCGATGTTGACGCTCGCGAACATTTCCGGCCGGAGCAGGCCATCGGCGTTGTCGATCGAGGCCCGCACCAGCAAGCGGCGTGTCTCAGGATCGAACGATGACGCAACATAGTTGATCCGACCTTCGAAGACGCGGCCCGGATGGGTCAGTACGGTGAACCGCAACTTCTGATTCAGATTCACCTGCGACGCATCGCTCTCACGCACATAGGCGACGAGCCAGACTTTTGAGACATCGCCGATGCGATAGACCGGTTCGGCGTCGCTGGCGCCCGCGTCGATATACTGGCCTGGACCGATCCGTCGCTGCAGGATGGTGCCGGCGAGCGGCGAATAGACCGGCGCATCGGGGGTGATCACACCGGATTTCTCGAACGTGTCGATCTCTTCGTCGGTCTTACCGATCAGACGCAGGCGGTTGCGGACGGCCTGCAGGGCAATCTCGGCCGAACGCAGATCGTTCTGCGCCGCGACCAGATTGGCCTGCGCCTCCTCCCAGTCTTTCTGAGGCATCGCCTTGTCTTTGATCAGGTTCGCTATGCGCCGCTCAGCAATCGTAGTCAGATTGACCTGAGAGCGCGCCTTGTTCAGATCCGAAATTGCGGAAACGAGATCCTTTTGCGTTTCAACTGAATCGGCAGCCTCGACGACAAAAATAAGCTGTCCTTGCCGCACCGCATCACCGGGGCCGGCAAGAAGCCGCTTTACCCGACCCGCATAGGGCGAGTAGATGCGGGTTGCCCGGTCTTCGTCGATTGCGATCTTGCCTTCAGTTCTGAATTCCGAACGGAACGATTGCACCGCGACAGGCTGTATCGCGAGCGCTGCCAACTGAGGCGCCGTCGGGTAAAATAGCCCCGCCTGACGGCGGGCCTGGCTGCTCAGATTCTCGTCACCGGCGGCGGATTGGTGGTCGCCCCTCCAGGCTAGGACGACCAACATTGAGGCCAAGCCCAGAAGCCCGAATACGATTGTCGACCGCAATCGCACCAATGATTTGACTCGCGCAGACCATGTGACCGACATCTTGTTTCCCACCAACCCAAAGCGACCGAATGCGTCCGGGGTGGCCACTCGACAGCTCTCTTACTGACTTCAACGCTGACTGGCGGATCCATTCCCTGGAATGGCACACCGCCGAGGAACCACACCGATCATCGTGGATACGATTACGGGCGGACACTGTCAGTTTTTCCAGGTGCGGTTTTACCTGACACGCCAATTGGCGCTTGAGGCCCGTTCCGCATCCGAAAGAGGGAAGACAGGCTCAGCATCGGACAACAAAGATCGGAGGCCGGCTTACGACGCCCGCAACACGCCGCGCTCGATCTGGTCCTGCTCGATCGACTCGAACAACGCCTTGAAGTTGCCTTCGCCGAATCCGTCGTCGCCCTTGCGCTGGATGAACTCGAAGAAGATCGGGCCGATCACGGTCTTGGAAAAGACCTGCAACAGGATGCGCGTCATGCCGCCGTCCACCACGCCCTCGCCGTCGATGAGGATGCCGTGCTTCTTCATGCGGTCGACGGGCTCGGCATGCCCGGCCACGCGATCGTGCGAACGGCGATAGTACGTGTCGGGCGGCCCCGGCATGAACTCAACGCCGTTGTCGGCGGCGATGTCGGTCGCGCGATAGATATCCTCGGTGCCGACGGCGATGTGCTGGATGCCCTCACCTTTATACTGGTGCAGGTATTCTTCGATCTGGCTCTTGTCGTCGACGCTTTCGTTGATCGGAATGCGGATCTTGCCGCAGGGCGAGGTCAGCGCCCGGCTCGTGAGCCCAGTGAACTTTCCTGCGATGTTGAAGAAGCGGATTTCGCGGAAGTTGAACGTCTGCGCATAGAACTTGGTCCAGGTGTCCATGTTGCCGCGCCGAACGTTGTGCGTCAGGTGATCAAGATAATAGAAGCCGGCGCCGAACGGCTTCGGGTCGGCCGCGCTGAGCCATTCGAACTCTGTGCTGTAGGGCGAGCCCTTCTCGCCGTAGGCGTCGACGAAATACAGCAGCGAGCCGCCGATCCCGATGACGGCCGGCACGTCGAGCGTCTTGCCGGGGCCTTTGTATTCGGTTGCGCCGAGATCGAGCGCGCGCTTGAGCGCATGCTTGGCATCGACCACGCGCCACGCCATCGCCGACGCACAAGGGCCATGCGCCTTCGCGAACATCGCGGCGTGGCCGTTCGGCTCGCGGTTGATCAGGTAGTTGATGTCGCCCTGGCGGTAGAGCGAGATGTTCTTCGTTCGATGCCGGGCGACCTCGGCGTAACCCATGCGCAAGAACAGATCGTGCAGCACCGACGGATCGGGATGAGCGAACTCGACGAACTCGAAGCCGTCGGTCCCGGCTGGGTTTTGCGCGCTGATCGTTGCAGGCGGGGCGTCGTGCGGGAACGGACCCATGATCGATCCTCCTGATGGTCGCTCCCGAACGGTATTTCTAGACCGCCGCAATGTTCATGCAATATTTGCGAATTCCCGCTAAAATACGCACATAATATGCTAATTTATTCTGTTTTTAGCGAGAATCATGCATGGACGACGCCGATATCCGAATCCTTCGCGCGCTCCAAGACGACGGCCGGCTCGGCAACAACGAGTTGGCGGAAAAGGCCGGCCTGTCCGCGTCTCAATGCTCGCGTCGCCGCACGGCGCTCGAAGAGGCCGGAGTCATCGCGAGCTATCACGCGCACTTGTCGCCCGAGGCGCTCGGCTTCGACGTGCTGGTCTTCGTCCACGTCACGCTTGCCACCCATTCGCCGGACAACGCGAAGCGCTTCGTGGCGCTGGTGCAGAGTCTCGACGAGGTGCAGGAGGCCTATTCGCTTACCGGTGAGTCCGACTATCTTGTGAAGATGTCGGTGCCTTCACTGAAGGATTTGTCGCGGCTGCTCGCGGAGGTATTTCTGCCGCACGAGTCGGTTGCCCATGTGCGCTCTTCGATCGTGCTCGACCGACTGAAGCAGAACAACCGATTGCCGCTGAAGTATGTGAGCGGGGCCTAGCTCCGCAGGCTTGCTAGCTGCGCAGGCCTGGCGCCTCATGCCCGGTGCGCTCGACGTATTCCGTATATCCGCCACCGTACTGGTGGACCCCCTCCGGCGTCAGTTCTAGCAGGCGGTTCGACAGCGCAGCGAGGAAATGCCGGTCGTGCGAAACGAACAGCATGGTGCCCTCGTATTGCGAGAGCGCCGCGATCAACATTTCCTTCGTCGCCATGTCGAGATGGTTGGTCGGCTCGTCCAGCACCAGGAAGTTCGGCGGATCGAACAGCATCTTCGCCATCACAAGCCGCGCCTTCTCACCGCCCGAAAGCACGCGGCAGCGCTTTTCGATGTCGTCGCCGGAGAACCCGAAGGCGCCGGCGAGCGCACGGAGCGAGCCCTGCCCCGCCTGCGGAAACGAATGCTCCAATGACTCGAACACGGTCTGATCGCCGTCGAGCAGATCCATCGCGTGCTGGGCGAAGTAGCCCATCTTCACGCTGCCGCCGACCGCCACCGATCCGGTGTCCGGCTCCGTCGAGCCAGCGACGAGCTTCAAAAGCGTCGACTTGCCCGCGCCGTTGACGCCCATGACGCACCAGCGCTCTTTTCTGCGCACCGTGAGATCGAAGCCATCGTAGATCGTCTTGCTTCCGTAGGCTTTGTGAACATTCTTGAGGCTGACAACATCGTCACCCGAACGCGGCGCAGGCGGAAAGTCGAACTGCACGGTCTGTCGGCGGCGCGGCGGCTCGACCTTCTCGATCTTCTCCAGCTTCTTCACGCGGCTCTGCACCTGCGCGGCATGCGAGGCGCGCGCCTTGAACCGCTCGATGAACTTGATCTCCTTCGCCAGCATCGCCTGCTGACGCTCGAACTGCGCCTGCTGCTGCTTGTCGGCCATTGCGCGCTGCTGCGCGTAGAACTCGTAGTTGCCGGTGTAGGATGTGAGCGAACCGGCGTCGATCTCGACGATCTTGTTGACGATTCGGTTCATGAACTCGCGATCGTGCGAGGTCATGAAAAGCATGCCCTCGTAGCCCTTCAGGAACTGCTCGAGCCAGATCAGGCTTTCGAGATCGAGATGGTTGCTCGGCTCGTCGAGCAGCATGGCATCGGGCCGCATCAAGAGAATGCGCGCGAGCGCGACGCGCATCTTCCAGCCGCCCGACAACGCGCCAACGTCGCCGTCCATCATCTCCTGGCTGAAGCTCAAGCCGGCCAGCACCTCGCGGGCGCGGCCCTCGAGTGCGTAGCCATCCAGCTCCTCGAAGCGAGCCTGAACCTCGCCGTAGCGCGCGACGATATTGTCCATATCGTCCGCGCGGTCCGGGTCGGCCATCGCGGCCTCGAGCTCTTTCAACTCGGCGCCGACCTCACTCACCGGCCCGGCGCCGTTCATCACCTCGGCGACGGCGCTGTGCCCCGACATCTCGCCGACGTCCTGGCTGAAGTAGCCAATTGTGACGCCGCGATCGACGGCGACCTGCCCTTCGTCCGGCCCCTCCTGCCCGGTGATCATGCGGAACAGCGTGGTCTTGCCCGCGCCATTGGGACCGACGAGGCCGACCTTCTCCCCCCTGTTCAAAGCCGCGGAGGCTTCGATGAACAGGATCTGGTGGCCATTCTGCTTGCTGATGTTGTCGAGGCGGATCATTTGCGGAGGGAATTTGGGACGATTGCGGCGCTCTTATGCCACGCCGTGCGCCCAATGGAAGGGTGTCCACACGGCGATATGCGCACCATTGCTATAATTGGTTCAAATCCTGCATAGGTTCCGGACCAACGAGACATTCCTCGCCGTGCCCGACCTCGAATCCATCGTCAAAGAGATCGCCGAGGAGATGCGGCAGCGGCCCGACCGCGGCGCGGTCGCGACGTATATTCCCGAGCTGGCGACGGTCGATCCCGGGCATTTCGGGATTGCGGTCATCGACGCGGAAGGCCGCGTCGCGGTCGGCGGCGACGCCGACGTTCACTTCTCGATCCAGAGCATCTCGAAGGTCTTTACGCTCACCCTCGCCTTGGGCATGGCCGGCGACCGGCTGTGGCAGCGCGTCGGCCGCGAGCCGTCAGGCAGCGCGTTCAATTCCATCGTCCAGCTCGAATACGAGAAGGGCATCCCGCGCAACCCGTTCATCAACGCGGGCGCGATCGCGGTCACCGATCTGATCCTCTCCGGCCATCAGCCGCGCGAAGCGCTCGGCGAAATTTTGCGGTTCATGCGGTTCGTCGCCGACGATCCCTCCATCGCGATCGACGAGAAGGTCGCGGCCTCCGAGCAGCAAACCGGCTTCCGCAATTTCGCCCTCGCCAACTACATGAAGGCCTACGGCGTGCTCACCAATCCAGTGGAGATGACGCTCGGTGTCTATTTCCACCAATGCGCTATCGCGATGTCATGCCGGCAGCTTGCGATGGCGGCGCGCTTCCTCGCGCACCACGGCCGCAATCCATCAACGGGAATGTCCGTTGTCAGCGCCGAGCGCGCGCGGCGCATCAACGCGCTGATGCTGACCTGCGGTCACTACGACGGTTCGGGAGAGTTCGCCTATCTCGTCGGTCTGCCGGGCAAGAGCGGCGTCGGCGGCGGCATTCTAGCGGTCGCGCCCGGCAAGGCCTCGATCTGCGTGTGGTCGCCGGGGCTCGACGCATCCGGCAATTCCCATCTCGGCCGCATCGCGCTCGAAGCGCTCACCAAGCGCCTCGGCTGGTCGATCTTCGCGTGAGCCGCGAATTCCTAAGCCGCGAGGCTAGTGCTTGCGCGGCTGCTCTTCTTTGATCGCCTCGTCGTGGTACCAGGCTTCGCCCACCACGGCCTTCATGGCCTGGGAGGTGAAATTGAGCGACGGCTTCGTCTCCTCCCGCTGCCCAGCCGCGAAGCGGCCCCGCGCGGGGAACGTGTAGATTTTGGCCGACGCACGATCAGGATTCGTCGTCATTGTTCGGCTCCTCGTGTTCGCGTGATCAACGCGCGAGTCACTGCGTTGGAGCCAATATAACGCTTTGCACCCCTAATATTCAGAATGCTTACGATCACATCAGCGTTTGACTACATTATGTGCAATTGCGGGTTTTGCTGCTTTGAAAAGCAAAAGTTCCGTCATAAAAACAGTTTGCCGCAGGGCGGCGCAGGCGGTCGCGCCGCTGTTGGCACAGATGATGCTTAGAGGACGCCAGCAGTTGGCGGCCGGGGCGCCGTTGGCAGCCGAAGCGTGCGCAACGTCGCTTCTCGTCTAAGTTGTTCAAGTCATCATCTCAGGAAACAACCGCCAATGACAAAGTACAGACTCGAGTACATCTGGCTCGATGGCTACGTGCCGGTTCCCAGCCTGCGTGGCAAAACCCAGATCAAGGAATTCGCTTCGTTCCCGACCCTCGAACAGCTCCCGCTCTGGGGCTTCGACGGCTCGTCCACCCAGCAGGCCGAGGGCCATAGCTCCGACTGCGTGCTGAAGCCCGTCGCGGTCTTCCCGGACGGCGCGCGCACCAACGGCGTGCTCGTGATGTGCGAAGTCATGATGCCGGACGGCAAGACGCCGCACCCGTCGAACAAGCGCGCGACCATCCTCGACGACGAGGGCGCGTGGTTCGGCTTCGAGCAGGAATACTTCTTCTACAAGGACGGCCGTCCGCTCGGCTTCCCGACGGAAGGCTATCCGGCCCCGCAAGGCCCCTACTACACCGGCGTCGGCTTCAAGAACGTCGGCTCGGTAGCTCGTCAGATCGTCGAGGAGCACCTCGATCTCTGCCTCGCGGCCGGTATCAACCACGAAGGCATCAACGCGGAAGTCGCGAAGGGCCAGTGGGAATTCCAGATTTTCGGCAAGGGCTCCAAGACCGCGGCTGACCAGATGTGGATGGCCCGCTACCTGATGATGCGCCTCACCGAGAAGTACGGCATCGACATCGAATGGCACTGCAAGCCGCTCGGCGACACCGACTGGAACGGCTCAGGCATGCACTCGAACTTCTCCACGAAGTACATGCGTGAAGTCGGCGGCAAGGACTATTTCGAAGCGCTGATGAAGCAGTTCGACAAGAACCTGCAGGACCACATCGCGGTCTACGGCCCGGACAACGACAAGCGCCTGACCGGCAAGCACGAGACTGCGCCGTGGAACAAGTTCAGCTACGGCGTGGCTGACCGCGGCGCTTCGATCCGCGTGCCGCACTCCTTCGTCAACAACGGCTACAAGGGCTATCTGGAAGACCGCCGCCCGAACTCACAGGGCTGCCCCTACCAGATCGCTTCGCAGATCCTGAAGACGATCTCGGAAGTGCCGACGTCGAAAAAAGCAGCCGCCTAAGATCACACAAGAGGTTCGGCGTCGGTCTTCGTGAGGTCGACGTTGCGGGGGAGGCTTTGGCGGGCCTCCCCCGACCTATTTTTACCGTCCCTCCTCCAATGCAAAACCGCTACGCGCTCTGGAGGAGAAGCACGCAGCGGCCTTGTGCGCGATCAAGCCGATAGCGGTCAGCGAGTCGGTGGCGGCCCCGACGAAGTCCCGGTCTCGCAAACCGTCGGAACGAACTCTGTACCGGGCGCCGCTTGTCCGATCCAGGCGAAGCCCGCGGCAACCGCGAGCCCCGCGAAGATCGCACTGATCAGTGCACTAGTTCTTGCGCGGGTCATCAGCCGGATTGACGTAGGTGATACCCTGAGGTCCGACGCCGTGGAGCTGAAGCTCGGTCTCCTCGGTGAACCAGGCGTAGTGCGTCATGCCCTTGGCGACGAAGGAATAGCCGCCAGCCTTGATCGCCATACCCTTATTCTCATCGAGCTTGTCGCCGGTGCCGATGTGGAAGGTGCCGCGCAGAACCGTCACGTTCTCGTCGTTCGGATGCGTGTGCGCCGGAATCTTGAAACCCGCCGGGACCTTCAAGCGGACAACGTACACGCCCTCCTTGCTCGGATCGCCCTTGATGACGGCGAATTGCGCGCCCTTCGCGTAGGCCGCCGGCGCGGTCCACTTGATGGCTTCAGGTTGCGCCGTGACGTGATGATCGCTCGCGAAAACCGCTGCGACCGGAATCGAGACGGCAGCCAAAGCCGCGGCGCCTGCAATCAACTTACGCATCATCATCTCCTTCAATTGTCGAGTGGGTTTATTCGGCGCAGGCATGGATGCCCGGCCGCGGACCGAGCACGCAGACGATTCGCGGCTCGCTCCGACGTGTTTGAAAATTGCGTGCCGTCAGCCGCGGGACGGCTTCTCGACAGGCGCACCGCTCTCGGCCCAATCCTTGAAGGCGCCGAGATTGAAAACGCGGTCGTAGCCCATGTCCTTGAGCACCTTCCCGCTCAACGCCGACCGTCCGCCGGATGCGCAGTAGAGAATGACCGGCTTGGCCTTGTCGAAATTCTTGTCGTGATAGGGAGATTCGGGATCGGCGCGGAATTCGAGCATTCCGCGCGAGACCTGGATGGCGCCTTGCGCCCTGCCGCTTGCCTCGACCTCCGGTGCGTCGCGGACATCGACCAGCAACGCTCCAGATTGGGAGATCATATCCCGCGCCTGCTCCGGCGTGATGCGCGGAACGACAGCATTCGCCGCTGCCATCAACTGTTTCACACTCAAAGTCATATCGTCGCCCTCATCCATTCAACACGGCCGCCCCGGCTTGATACGATCCAAGACCGTGCGGCTCGCGTGAGTGGGATAGAGTGGCGCGGCCCTCAGGCGAATGACTGCGCGGCTGGATTCATTGACTGTCCGTCTAAATCGAACGGCCCCTGAGCTATCCACAAAAACGAAACAGCCCGAGCGATCAGGCTCGGGCTGTTTCGTTTTCAGACACGGCACTCTCAATGCATCTGCGACCGCGGCGGCTTGATCTTGTGCATCAACTCCGGCCAGTTCTGCTCCACGATGGCGCGGAAGTCCTCGCTGGCCTGCACGACCTCCATGGTCTGGAGATAGGCGTAGATACCCTCAAGATCGTCCGGATCGAAGGTAACGCCGCCGCTGACATTGGGCGCTGGCTGACGCATATCCAATCTCCTCAGCACGATAACGCCGGAAGAAGGAATCGGTTTCATGGGCACGAATCGGACACGGAAATGAAAAATTAACCGGCGTGGCTAGGCCGCAACCGGCTCCGGTCTCCAGCGCCGGAAGACTTGTGTCGCGTTGTCGTCGCATTCGCGCGCGAAAGCCTCGGCAACCGCCGCATCCTGCTCAGGCAGGAGGCTCGCGATTCGGCGCGCCTGCTCGGCACGCTCGATCCACCGCAGACGTTCACCGAAATTCCGATCTGGATGCATGAGAATCGCCTTCCGTTGGAAGAGAAGGCTGAAGCTAACGCTGGCAAAGTTCAATTCTTGAACTTTATCCGGATTCGAGTCCGTCCGAACGCCGATTCCCGATTCTCTGCGCCGCCCCAACAGGACTGAACAAATCGTATCGGCGCGAAAATCAGCGTAGCGAAAAGCGCACCGGGGCGGTGAGATGCTGGCTCGCCTGGTTCATGCCGGCAGGGAACGGCGGGAACGGTGCCGCGCGCTGCACCATCGAGAGCACCTCCTGATCGAGATCGGGATAGCCGGAGCTGCGCGCGATGCTGCGCGACAGAACGGCGCCGCTGCGGCTCAGCGTGAAGCTCAGCGTCACGACGCCCTGCTCGCGCCGCGATTCCGCACCGCTCGGATAGCGCTTGGCCGATTGCAACTTCGACACCACCATGCTGCGCCAATCCGCAACCGCGGCCCCCGACGCACCGGCGCTCGGCGCGGAAGTGTGATCGGAGTCGCGCTCGGAGCGCGGACCGGCGGTCGTGCGCTGCACCGGCTTCTTGCGCTCGACCTTCTTGGTCTCAGGTGGTTTCTCTTTCGGCTTCTCGATCTCTTGCGGCTTCGGCGGCTCGGGCTGAAGCACGACCGGAGATTCCATCGGCACTGGCGGCGGCGGTTCGACCACCGGCTCCGGCGGCTTCATTTCCATCACCTGAGGTTCGGGCGGCGGCACCGCCTCCTCCTGCACTGGCCCCAGTTCGGTATCCTTAGGCGATGCAGGCGCCGCAGGCGGCGACAGATCGATGAGGATGGCAGGTCCTTCCGGCGCTCCCGCAGGCTGCGGCTTGTACAGCAGAAAGTACGTTCCCATCAGCCCGAGATGCGCCGCGAGCACGATCAATGCCGCAAGGCTCCAGCGGCGAAACTCGTGGCCGCTTTCGTCCTCCAGCAGATGGATCGCACGCGACGTCATTTCGCTTCGCGCGCCTCCAATCCGACCAGCGCCACCTTGAGATAACCGGCGGTACGGAGCGCGTTCATCACCTCCATCACGTCGCCGTAGCTCACGACCTTGTCGGCACGCAGGAAGATGCGCTCGTCCTTGTTGTTCTTGGTCGCGGTGGCCAGCGCAGATACAAGTCCGTCGCGCGAGATCGTCTCCTCGCCGAGCGCGAGCGTGAGATCCGGCTTCACGGTGAGGAACACCGGCTGATCGGGCCGCTGCTGCGGCTCGACCGTCGAGGACGGCAAATCAACCGCGACATCCACCGTCGCAAGCGGCGCCGCGATCATGAAGATGATCAGCAGCACCAGGATCACGTCGATGAACGGCGTGACGTTGATCTCGTGGGTTTCCGCGAAATCGTCTTCTTCGCTCGCGAGCTTGATCGACACGGCCTACTCCGCCGCGCGCGAAATCGCGACGCCGCGCTCGGCGTCGCGGCTGACAAGCCGCATCACCAGCGCTCCTGCGTCAGCAAGCTGCGCGCGATAGCCACCGGCCCAACGTGCGAACACGTTATAGATCACCACCGCGGGAATTGCGGCAAACAGGCCGAGCGCGGTCGCGAGCAGCGCCTCGGCAATGCCCGGTGCGACCACTGCGAGGTTCGTGGTGTGCGCGTTCGAGATGCCGATGAAGCTGTTCATGATGCCCCAGACGGTGCCGAGCAGGCCCACGAACGGCGCGGTCGCGCCGATGCTCGCGAGAATGCCCATGCCGCGTCCGATGCGGCGGCCGGCGGCGGCTTGCAGCCGCTCAAGCAGCCAAGCCACGCGCTCCTTTAGGCCCTCGCCGTCGTAGCGGCCGGAGAGTTGGATCTCGGCGACCGCCGTACGCACCAGCTTGGAGACGGCGTCACGATCGTCATCGAGACGCTGATGCGCTTCGGCGAGCGAGCGAACCTCTTGCAGCACGCGAATGCTCTTCTGCGCCTGACGCTTGGCCATCAGGAGCTCGATGGTTTTCGCAAGCCACACCGTCCAGGTGACGAGCGACGCGAAAACAAGACCGAGCATGATGAGCTTCACGACGATGTCGGCCCCCATGAACATGCCCCACGGGGACAAGTCCTTGGGCAGGTTCACAGCGATCGCAGGCTCACCACGCGGCGCTGCCGCAGGCGGCACACCACCGGCCTCACCCGGCACAGCCGACGGCGTGGCGGGTGCAGCGTTCGTTGCCGGAGGCGATTGAGACGCAGCAGGAGCCGGAACAGCGGGCGTTGCAACCGGAGCGGCAGCAGACGGATTAGCCGGCTGAGCTGCCGCTTCAGGAGCGGGACTCTGTGCCTGCGCGTGGCTCGCGCCGACGCTGCTCAGGACCAGGAAACCGCCCAGCAACGCGGCGGCAACGGCGGAGGCGCTGAATTTCCAAGGCATTTGACCTACCTGCGAATGGTTCGCAACTATCTATAAGCGGTTTCCGAGGCCGCGTCGAGTTGCGGCACCCCCTTCAAGCCTTGCGTGACGTTCCGGCCTTCACGGCGACGAAGCCAGATGAAGAACCCCGTGACAGCGAAAATTGTCGGAAACACGCCGCACAGGAACACGAGCACGCGCCAGAGCATGCCAGCATTGCTGCCCTCGTGGACCCAACGGATCCAGAGCGCGATCCGATCGCCGGACAGCGGCGTCACCTTGCTCGCGGCCCCGCTGCGGTCATCCACCATCACGGTGGAAAGATCATCGGAGCCGCCGGCCCGCATCTGGATGCGCCACGCAGGATTCTGCTGCGGCGGGAAGAAGATCGCGGCCGGTGTGCGGCCCGGTTCGGCAGCGACCGCGGCGGCGACCGCAGCGTCGATGTTCAAGCTGGTTTGCCGCGCGAGCTGTTGATTGAAGCCACCGCCGCTGCGCTGAGACATCGGCGCGACGCTCGAGAGCAGATCGCGTCCCTGCTGCGGGAAGCCGAGATAAATGCCGGTGAAGGACACCACCGCGAGCGGAATGGAAATCCAAAAGCCGAGCATATGGTGCAGATTGAGCGACAGCCTCGGCCCGCGCGTCCAACGCAGACCTTTCACGAAGCCCGCGTTGCGCGGCCACCAGAGATAGATGCCGCTCAGCGAGAGGATCAGCATCGCGACGCCGACCCAGCCGACGATCGAACGACCGTTGTATTCAGGGACCGTCAGGTTCTCGTGGAAGCGGTGAAGGAAATTGATAAGCGTCGAACGAGTCTCGACCACGTCGAGCACTTTCGCGGTCGGCGGATCGAGATAGACCGTCATGAAACGCGGACGCCCGCCGGCGTTCGCACCACGCGACTCGCGCGCCGTCACGGTCGCAGGCCATCCCACTCCTTCCGGCATCCGCAACGCCACCGGTTGCAAACCGCCGAGCGCCCTCGTCGCGCTCGCGAGCAAGGTGGATGGCGCAGCGGCCGGTCCGGATGTCGTTGCGTAACGCGCTGGATTGATCAGCACATCGACGTGGTCATGCCAGACGAGAAGACTACCTGTGAGTCCGATCGGCACCAGCAGAAGCGCGAGCCCGAGACCCAGCCACAGATGAATGTTGAGCCACAGCCGGCGAAGCCGGGCGGTTGCTGGTCCCGACATGTCAGCCTTTTTTGGAAGCGTTCCAATATCGCGGTGCGCGCATGAAAACGTATATCGCGGCGCGCTTGGCCCGACCAAGGCAAAAGACGCCGCGATCAAGCAATTTGGAGGATTTCCAATCTAGTCGCATCGCGCGCTCGCCTGCATCCAAAGCAACCTCGCCCAAGAACAACAGCCGGCGCATCACGCCGGCTGTCTCCGTTCATTCCTCCGGAACGATCACATCCGGTTGCCGAACCGCTCCAACTGCTGCTGCGTTGCGGGCGACCACGACGAGCCAGGCGTGTCCACGCCAGCGAAGTTTGTCGTGAGCACGAAGCGCGCCGCGCGCGGCGATCCAATGGTGATGTTGTTGTTGCTGTCCGCTGTCGGGAAATACTTCGCGCCGAAGATGTTCTCGACGTTAACCTGAGCGCGCACGTTCTTGTTCAGCTTCCAGAACACTGCGCCATCGACGCGGGTGTAAGACGGCAGAAGCACGGTGTCGTCGGAACCGGCGTAGAAATTGGAAGCGTAGATGACGCCGAGACCGGCTCCCCACATCTCCGTGAAGTCGTATCGGTTCCAGAGACTGAACGTGTTGTAGGGCACGAGCGCAACGCGATTGCCAGCAGTGATCGTGGTCGATGTCGCCCCGACAACGCGAGCGTCGGTGTACGCGTAACCGCCCGTCATCTGCCACTGATCGGTCAGGTAACCGGCGATCGTCACCTCAACGCCGCGGGTTTGTGTCGCGCCATTCTGAATAAAGAACCCTGGATTGTTCGGGTCGGCAAAGCGGCTGTTGGTGCGATCCAGATTGTAGACCGCCGTCGTGAATGCCAGCCTCGGCGTTACGTCCCACTTCACGCCGACTTCCTTGTTGACGAACTTCTCAGGCGCCGCTGCGGCTGTTCCGGGCGTCAGTCCATTGAACTGATCGCCTGAGGCCGGCAAGTAAGATACGGCGTAGCTCGCGTAGACCGACACATTGTCGACCGGCTTGAGGACAATGCCTCCGCGTGGAGACACCAGATTGTCGGTTCGGCTGAAGCTGGCACCGGCAGGCATCGGCGCGAATCCGGTCGTCGTAAATCCAGGATTCAGATTCGTATAAGTAAGCCCGAACTGTTCGAAGCGGACGCCACCGATCAACTGCAACCAGCGCGTCAACTCGATCTGGTCCTGTACGTAGGCCGACACGATATTGAGATTGGTGATATTTCTTGCGTCTGAACTGAGGCCGGTAAAATTGACTGTCTGGTACGAGACAGGATTCGAACCTGGAATTGCGGTCGAGGTGCCTGTGCCCGTGGAGGAGAAAATACCGCTGAACCGCGCGTTCGCCGACTTCTGATTGCCGAACTCGGTGCCGAACACGAATGTGTGCTGGGTCGGACCGAGCGCAAACTTCTTTGTCCAGTCGGTCTGGTTGCCGATGTTCTGGCGGTCGTTGCTGTTGTTGTAGGCCGACAACGTCAAGATATCCGCTGCGCCAACCGCACTGCCCGCATAGACGTTCTGGTAGAACCGCTTGTAGTCGGCAAATCGCGTCTGGCTCTTGACCTTCAACCCATCGTCGAAATCGTGCTCGACAGTCGCCGTCACGATGTTCTGCGTCTGAGGTGTGAAGCTCAGCGCCGGATTGCCGAAAAACGTCGAAGGCGCGGCGCGATCGTAAGGAACGCCGTTCTGTGAGGGGATGCCGCGGTCGGCGGTCCGGAAATCGCGGAAATATTCGTAGCTGAGCTTGACCGATGTCTGGGCTGTCGGCGTCCACGTGAACGTCGGATTGATGCCGGCGCGCTGCATGTGGAAGAAGTCGCGGTAGCTGTTGGTGTCCTCGAACACACCGTTGATGCGCGCAGCAAACTGATCGTTGATCTTGCCACCAACGTCACCCGAGACGCGTTTGTTGTTGTAGGCGCCGGTCTGCCATCGCCACTCGTTGACCGGCACACCGTCGGCCTCCTTGAGCACGCGGTTGAGCACGCCGCCGCCGCCGCCGCGGCCGAAGATCATCGCGTTCGGACCCTTGAGGATCTCGACGCGCTCGGCGTTGTAGAGGTCGCGGAAGACTTGTCCGTCGTCACGCATGCCGTTCACGAAGAAATCGGCGGTCGAAGATTGTCCGCGGATGATGACCTGATCGCGGTTGTTTTCGCCCTGGTGCCAGTTCACGCCGGGGATGTAGCGGACAACGTCTTCGAGCTTTTGCGCGCCGATGTCCTCGACCTGCTGCCTGGTCATGACCGAGACCGCCTGCGGCACATTGATCAGCGGCGTATCGGTCTTGGTCGCTGTGGAGGTCCGCGTCGCGAGATAACCAACCGCGCCCTTGGAGCCGCCGCCTTGAACATCGATTGTGGGAAGATCGCCCGTCGCCTGCGCGTTGGCGTTAAGCCCCTTCATCTTCGCGAGGTCGAGCGTGACGGTCTTCGCACTCGTGAAGCGATAGCGGATGCCCGTTCCGGCAAGCGCTGCGGCGATCGCCTGACGCGGCGTCATGTCGCCTCGCACTGATCCGCTGTTGATGCCAAACAACTGCTGCTCGTTCGCAGCAATTGAAACGCCTGCGATCTGTCCTATCTCGCTGAGCGCCTGGCTCAACGGCTTCGCGGAAATGTTGAACGAATAGCGGCCGGCGACTTGAGCGCCCGGCGCTGCCTGATCCTGTTCACGCGCGCTCGCCCCGAGACAACCGCCGACCAAGAATGTCGTTGCCAATAGCCAGTGAATACGCCGGCTCGCGCTGCGCTTCCTCATGTGCCCCACTCTTTAGTTTTACTTTGCCGGGCACATAGGACTTACGCGCACAACAAAGGTTACGTCTGACGCCCCGCGCAAGTCCTAGAGCACAGAAAAAACCCATTCAATATCAATAGTTTAGATGCGATCTAATCTGTAGTTAGACTAATTTCAGACTGAAACTAGACCAATGAAAAAACAGCGCGTACACCGCGCAAATGATTTGGCTTTTTCATTCGCGTGAACGACGCATGTGAGTGCACACAGCCCTCGCGAATAAGAAACGCTCAACAAAAATTCCGGTAGAGAGTGCTGACGTGCCGCACCGAGGGAGGACTCAATGGAAGTTGTAATCGTCGGTGCCGGCATCGGCGGGCTGACACTTGGCCTGCGGCTGCACCGCGCCGGCATTCCCTGCCGCGTCTATGAAGCAGCGCCCGAGATCAAGCCACTCGGCGTCGGCATCTCGCTGCTGCCGCACGCGACGAAAGAGCTGACCGAGCTTGGCCTGCTCGACGCGCTGGCCGATGTAGCGATCACGACGTCGAAGATCGCCTATTACAACCGCTTCGGCCAGCACATCTACGACGATCCGTCTGGCCGCAACGCCGGCTATCAATGGCCGCAGTTCTGCATCCACCGCGGCGACTTGCAGATGGTGCTGCTCAAGGCATTCGTCGAGCGCGTCGGCGCCGACCGCGTCATGACCAGCCACCGCTGCACCGGCGTCGAGCAGGACGAAAGCGGCGCGACCGCTCATTTCGAACACATCACAACGAAAGAGAAACTGCCGTCGCAGCGAGGCTCCATCGTCGTGAGCTGCGAGGGCATTCACTCCGTCATCCGCAAGCAGTTCTTCCCGGACGAGGGCCCGCCGCGTTACTCCGGCATCAACATGTGGCGCGGCGTGACGCGCTGGAAGCCGTTCCTCGACGGCAACACCTTTGTTCGCATCGGCTGGCACAAGCCGGCCAAGGTTCTGATCTACCCGATCCGCGACAAGATCGACGCCGAGGGCCGCCAGCTCATCAACTGGGTCTGCGACATCGAGCAGGAACAGCCGGTTCGCGAGCGCGACTGGAACAAGCAAGGCAAGCTCGAGGACTTCATTGGCACGATCGAGGACTGGAATTTCCCCTGGCTCGATGTGCCAGCGATGTGCCGCGCCGCCGACCAGATCCTCGAATATCCGATGGTCGATCAGGACCCGCTGCCGCGCTGGTCGCATGGCCGCGTCACGCTCCTTGGCGACGCCGCGCATCCGATGCAGCCGCGCGGCGCGAACGGCGGCGCGCAGTCGATCCTGGATTGCACGGCGCTGACCGAATGCCTCACCAGCATTTCCGATCCGGTCGCGGCACTGAAAGCCTACGAGGACCGCCGGCTGCCGCCGACCTCCCAGGTCGTTCTCACCAACCGCTCGGCGCCGCCCGACGCCGTATTGGAAGAGGTCTACCGCCGCAGCGGCGACAAGCCGTTCCGGCACATCGACGACGTGATCAGCCAGTCGGAGCTTGCGAGTCTGCTCAAGCGCTATCAGCGCGTCGCAGGCTTTGACAAAGAAAAGCTGCAAGCGGCAGGCTGAGAGAGCTGTGCCACACAAAACAAAGGCCCCGGATTTCGCCGGGGCCTTTTTCGTATCCGTGCTCGTCTTACGGATTGTTGAGCAGCGGAATGGTCTTGTAGTCCTTCGGCTTCGGCACGCTCGCCAGATAGGCGTGGATGTCGGCGAGGTCCTCGTTGGAGAGGATCTTCTCCGGATACGGCGGCATCGGACCGTTCGACGAGCGGATGAACGCCGACAGGCTGTCGAGCGGCAGCGGATCGGGGCCGAGCTTCGGACCCGTGATGCCGCCCTGCCCGACGAAGCCGTGGCATTGCCAGCAGCCGTGCTGCACAAACATTTCCTTGCCCTTCTCGGCGGACGCCGCGTGTGCCGCACCGCTCATCACCGAGCCGGCAGCCAGCGCCACCAGCGACAACTTGATCACAAAACGCATTTCCAATTCTCCCCGACCTGTTCGTTAGCGCGGCTGCGTCCAGACGTTCAGCAAGGCCGGCTGACCACGCTTCACGACCTCAATGGCTTCCTTGATCGCCGGGCCGAGCAGCGCCGGGTCCTTGATCGGGCCCTTCGCCCACCAGCCCATGGACTCAGCGAGCTTGTGATACTCGATGTCCGGGTTCTGGATGCTGGTGCCGACCGGGCCCATGTCGCCGCCAAGGCTGGCGACGCGGCTGCGGAAGTTCGCGAGGCGCTGCACGTGCATCACCTCCTGGTGCCAGCCGCGGTTGTTGTGCATCACCGAGAGCAGCGGGATCTTGTGCTTCGCGGCGGTCCACATCACGCCCGGCGCATACATCATGTCGCCGTCGGACTGGATCGAGACCGAGAAGCGGCCGCCGATGTCGCGGTTGGCGAGAGCAGCACCGACGGATGCCGGCAGGCCGTAGCCCACGCCGTAACCGCCCGAGCGGCCAATCCATTGGTGATGCTTGTTGATCGGCCACAGGCGGTTCGGCCAGTTGCTGACGTTGCCTTCGGAGGCCACGAGCGACCAATCCATGTCCTTGATCGCGGCGTAGATCTCCATGCACAGGCGCGCGGTCGAGATCGGGCTCGCATCCCAGGCGATCGCAGCGGCCGCGCGCGTGCGGGCTTCGTTCGCCGCGTAGGCCTTCTTGGCGTCTTCACCGCGCTTCTGGATGGCGTCCTTCTTGTCGTTCGGGATCGCCGACTTCACGGCCTCGATCAGCGCCGGGAGCGTCGCTTCCGCGTCGCCGCCCATCGAAACATCGACAGACTGGAAGCGCTGGAAGTCCTGATAATTCGCCTTGGTGATGAGATCGACCGAGGAAATGCTGATCAGCTTGGTGCCGGCCTTGATGCGGGACTGGTTGAAGCCGATGCCGCCGTGCTCACCGTTGTCGGTGTACTGGTTCACCGTCGCCCAGAAGTCTGACAGCTCGAGGCCGATGATCACGTCGGCGGTCGAGACCGCGCCGGGCTGCGTGTTCAGATGGTGATTCTTCGGGAAGTTCATGCGGCCTTGCTGGTCGATGACCTTCGCCTGAAGCGTCTCGGCCAGCTCGACAAGGAGCTTCACGCCGTTCGCGGTGCGCGCCGCGCGGTCCGCGACGATCACCGGGTTCGCGGCGTTGGCGAGGAGCTTTGCCGCTTCCCGCACGGCATTCATGTCGCCGTGCGGCGGCGAGGCCGGCGTGTACTTCGGGATGTAGAGCTTCTCGCCATGCTCGCGGACCGGCTCCTGCTGCAAGCCGGCGTCGAGCGAGAACATCACCGGGCCGTAGGGCGGCGTCATGCAGAGCTTGTAGCCGCGCACGAACGACTGCGCGAAGTGCTGCGACGACACCGGCGTGTCGTCCCACTTGGTGAAGTCGCGAACCAGCGCGTTGATGTCCTGCGCCGAATGGAAGGTCGGCACGCCCGGCGGACGATAGGCCGCGTCGAGGTCGTTGCCGCCGATCACGATCACCGGCACGCGATCGCACCACGCATTGTAAATGCCCATCGCGGCGTGCTGGAGGCCGACGGTGCCGTGGCACATCGTCATCAGTGGCTTGCCGGCAATCTTGAAGTAGCCGTGGGCCATGCCGACGGCCGACTCCTCGTGCATGCAGGAGATGTACTCCGGCATTTTGTTTTCGCCGTAGTCGATCATCGACTCATGCAGCGCGCGGAAGCTCGAGGCGCAGTTCGACGGGCAGTACTTGATGTCGAGCGTCTTGATGACGTCCATCATGAAGTCGGAGCCCGGCTTGCCGCCGACGCGGGAGAGCTCCTTCGGCGTGCCAGTCTCGGCCGCGATCTGATGCGCAGTCGGCGGCAGTGCTGACGGCAGGCGCGCGGGCGCGGTGGCCGCGGGCGTCGCGTTCGCGGCCGGCGTGGCGACAGTTGCGGCGCCGGCGACAGCCGCACCGGTCAGGAATTTACGGCGATCGACAGTGAATCCGGATTTTTCGTTAGCCATGAGCATCTCCCCAGTCACAAACGTTCGACGGCCCAACTGGTGGGCCGTTTCAAATCGGACTGATTCTATTCGACGACAGAATGTCGCACCAGTGGGCGACAGCAGATTTCGCACGGTTTGCGACTGCGAAGAACGCCGCGTGCGGCCGCAGCCACGCGCGGCGGTTGTCGTTTCAGATCCGAAGATCAGATCGCGCGCGGCGACTGAAGCGGGATGGCGTCGCAAATCCACACGTCGGATTCCGACCAGACGTGTTCGCCTCCGCAATCCGGACATCGACTGCGGGCGGTAAACCGCCTCGCCTGCCGCAGCGAGAAGTCGTCCGTTTCAATACCCGTCGAGATGGCGTTGCCGGTGACCGGGCACGAAAACATCACGCACCCCATCGTCATTCCTCCAGCGTGCCCCTTCCCGGTCATCCCGGAACCACGTTACGGACTCAGAAGTTTTCGATGTACCAACGCACTGCATCTCAATTGATTCGAATCGCGGGCATCTGCGTCGCTCGGTGAAAGCGCGGCAGAAATGCGGCAGCGGGCTACCGGGCTGCAGAGTTTTTCCTTTGATGGAACTGGAACGGCGCCAACGGGCGCCGCGTTGATTTGTCGCGAATGTCCAACATTGGGAGCAATCATGGCGCACGCACGCTACTTCATCGTTCGTAACCAGGATGCGTGGGTGATCAAGTACGACGACGAAGAGTATGGTCCGTACAGGACCCAATCGGAGGCGATGCTCTTCGCTGTCGAGGCTGCCAAGAATTTGCAAAAGCACGGTGGCGGCGAAGCTGACGTCTGCCTGATGGGCGAGAACGGGCATTTCCGCCCCGAATGGAGCACGGGTCAGGAAGCGAGGACCTAGTGGCCACGCAACATTATTTCGAACGCACACCGGTCCGCATCGGCGAAGACCGCGAGGGCTTCCTCAGCGCGCCCGCGCTGGCCGTTCTGATGGTTGGCCTCACAGCCGTCGTCGTGACATTCGGCGCGATGCTGCTTCGCGTCTCATGAAGACGTGAAGAAAAGGCAGGAACCATCAGCGGGCATGCTGGTTATCGAGACAGACGCGGTCGCCTTCCCGTCGGCCGCGCCGGCGCCGGGCGGTATTCACCCCCCTCCCCCCGACAGAAGCCGTCCGGCGCACTAATTCCCATCCCCAGCGTAAAGACGGCCGCCTTCCCCCGGGCGGCCGTTCGCTTTTTTGCAGACTGTCTGCTCAGGAACTGAGCATTGCGCGGGCGCGTTGAGGCCAAGCATTGGCTCAAAGAGCAAAAGGATCACCACGGACGAGCGTATTCAGCACAGGTGATTGGAATATTGCTTTTCCATAACCGGGAGTAATCGAATGTCCCTTGGTACTATTCTTCTCATCATCCTCATTCTCATTCTTGTCGGTGCGTTGCCGACTTGGCCGTACTCAAGCGGCTGGGGCTACTACCCGGTTGGTGGCGTCGGCACGATCCTTATCGTCGTGCTCATCTTGCTTCTCCTCGGCCGCATCTAGCGCAGCCCGGAGGCAAGCAAAAAAGAAAAGGCCCGCGATCTGCGGGCCTTTTCTTATGCAACGAAGCTTACACAACCATCCGACAGAAGGTCAGAGCCGCTGACGTGTTACACAACGCAACGACCGGTGTGATGCGCGAGCGACGGCGCCGCCACCGGGCTGAACGACGGATCGCAGCCTTCCATCAGCTTCTTTTGTGTCGGCACATCCTTGCGCTCGCGCGCCTGCTCGATTGGCGCTGGAGCGCGGTCACCTTTGCGCGCCCGGTTCACAGTCACCTGAATGCCGGGGACCGGCGCCACGGTTGTCTTCGCCCCGTTTGTGGGCTGGGTTGCTGCCGGCACGAGATCAAGCGCCACGAAGGTCGCCAGACCGCCGACCAAAAACGAAATGACATGTCTCATGTGAATGTCTCCCTCGGCCCGTCAACGCGTGGTGGAGGGCCGAAGTTCCGGCGATCAGCGCCCGGCGACCAAATTCGTCGGCGGTATCCTCATCCGACACTGCAAGCCGTCCGGCGCAAATGTCAGGCCAACGTCGGCATCGAGCGAACGCGACAGGTTGCGCTCAATAACCAGCGTGCCGAAACCGCGATGATCCGGCGTGTCGACGGGCGGGCCGCCGCTCTCCGACCATACGATCTCGACGCCATCGCCTTCGACCGGAGGCAGCATCCGCCAGTCGATCTCGACATGACCCGCCGGCACCGAGAGCGCTCCATATTTTCCAGCGTTTGTTGCAAGCTCATGTAAGGCAAGGCCGAGGCTTTGCGCGGCCTCCGGCTTGAGCAGCACCGCGGGCCCCTGCAACGAAACCTGCGTCGCCTTGCCGTCAATGTAGTGGCCGAGCTGCGAGCGAACGAGCTCGAACAGCGACGCGCCATGCCAACTCTCCTGCACCAGAAGATCGTGCGAAGCCGAGAGCGCCTGAAGCCGTGCGCTGAAATGCTCGAGGAAATTGTCCATCGAATCGGAATGCCGCGCGGTCTGCCGCGCCATCGACTGGATCACCGCGAGCAGGTTCTTCGAGCGATGAGTGATCTCGCGCAGCAATTCGCGCAAGTGGGCCTCGCCCGTCTTCCGGCCCGAGATGTCCACTGCGGCGCAGGTGAGACCGATGATCACGCCGGATACATTGCGCAGCGGCTCGATATGGAAGTCGTACCAGCGGACGGTGTCGCCATCCGCAATACGGAATTCGCCGTCGCGCGCCTCACCTTTTTCGAGCACTTCGCGTTTGAGTTCGACGATCGGCACGCGGCTCGCAACGGGCAGAATGTCGTTGTCGGTCTGCCCGATGATCTCTTCGATGGTGCGGCCGAACATCTTGCTCGACACCGAGGTGTAGCGGAGGCTCATGTCCTGCGTGAAAACCGTGACGTTCGAACCGCGTAGCGCCGTCTCGTAGCGTTGCAGCGCCGAGCCCAGTTCTTCAGTCAGGCGGCGCTGTTCGCTTTGCAGAGTACGGATGCTGCCGATGTCGATCGCGGCGCACATGATGCCGTCGATCTGGCTGTCCGGTGCATAGGTCGGATCGATATGCAGCGCAAACATCCCGCGCTGGCTCGGCAGAACATAAGACACCTCGCAATCCGCTGGCTCGCCGGTCTCAAGCACCTTGCGCTTGATGCCCATGACCTTGTCTTGCTCGGATGACAGCTTCAGCTCGGCGTCGGTCTTGCCGATCATGTCCTCGGCAGCTTCGCCTCGCGGACTCGACATCCAGGTGTAGCGGAGGTCGCGATCTTGCGAGAACACATAGACGTTCGCGCCATGCAGCGCCGTCTCGAAGCGCGCTTTCACCAACGTCAACTCCTCGGTCCGCTCCTCGACGCGCGACTCGAGTTCGCTGCGCGCGGCTTCAAGCTCGCGCAACGTGGCTTCGTGCGCCTCCGCCTCGCGCCGGAGCCGCTCGTTGACCTCCGCGAGCTGCCGTGCAGACGGCATCCGCATGAGGCGCATAAACCAATCGCCAAGTGACATCACCGAAATCCAAATCGCTCAACCGAGCCATGCGCC
Organism: Pseudomonadota bacterium; assembly: GCA_040756555.1. GTDB lineage: Bacteria > Pseudomonadota > Alphaproteobacteria > Rhizobiales > Xanthobacteraceae > Z2-YC6860. The sequence goes on from JBFLYS010000005.1 coordinate 67,507, forward strand.
GCACGCGTTTAGCTCAATGGGAACGTGCAAATGCCGCAAGAGTTTCAAGGAGATCGTTGAAATCTTGAATGACCGTTCAGCCGCCGGTCAAATGCTGACGCGGTCTCTTTCGCTCGCAGCAACATATCCCAAGCCACCGCCGCGCCCCGGACAGGAACCAATTCGCATCCTACGAATTGTCTGGCCGACCCGGCCGCGATTCCCCCTCCCCTCGTGCTCGGCCGGGATTAATGGGCGCAGCCGACTTCGGTTGGCTGCGCCTGTTTGTTCTTTAAGAACCGGGCTACGCAGTCGCAGCGATGGAACCCGTTTGAAATCCGCGCGTTGAAATCGCGATTTGCGGCAGGCATCGCCGCTCTGAAAAATGCGCGAGGAATGATCATGGCCCGTAAACGTACGAGTGCTGACGACATCACCGAAATCGAGCGCGAAATCTCGCTTCTGATGCGCGACCTCGAGAGCCGGATCGGCCGCTTGAACACGCTCACGCGCAATGGCGCGTCGCATGCAGCGACCGAGGCGAGCGACTACGTCTCGGAGACCGTCAGCAATGCCACCGAGGCTCTCCGCAACGGCGCACACGCGTTGTCGGGCGAGGCTGCACGCTACGGCAACGATGCGCTGCGCCGCGTCGAGGAAGAGGTCGAACAGCGCCCTTTGTTGACGCTGGCGATCGCGGCAGGGATCGGCTTCCTGGCGGGGATGGCGGGACGCCGTCATCACTAGAAGGTGTCCCTATGCGCCTCAACGACGTCGTCGGCCTGATGTTCAACGGCGCAGTCGATCGGCTGCGCCGCGATGCCATCGTCTACGGGCTCTGTACGATTTGCGCGATCGCTGCGATCATCATGGCGGCATCGGCGTCTCTACTCGCGCTCGAGCCGCACGTCGGAGCCGTCTATGCGCGCCTGATCGTGGCCGGCGTGTTCGTGCTGATCGCCTTGATCGCGGTGCTCTGGACCAAGCTTAAGCTCGCACAACGGCCTCGGCGCTCTTCGGCGGCATCGGCCGGGTTGGCGCAATCCAACTCCCGCAACCAGCAATTCGCGCAGATCGCAATGATCGTTGAAGCGGTGCTGCTGGGTTATTCGCTGTCGCGCAAATCCGACCGCCGGTAAAGACAACGCGATCAAAATAAAACCCTCCCGCCGTCGCCGGCGGGAGGGTTTTTCGTTCGGCAGCTTATGCGCTCGCGCGGCGTTCCGGACGGTGGGCCTTGCGCTCGAAGAACAGCGCCTGACTGATCACCGCCGACACAGTCGACGGCTGGAACGGCTTGGCGATCAGGAACGCCGGCTCGGGCCGCTCGCCGGTGAGGAAGCGCTCCGGATAGGCGGTGATGAAGATCACCGGCACCTCGAACGAACGCAGCAACTCGTTCACGGCGTCGAGACCCGAGCTGCCATCGGCAAGCTGGATGTCGGCGAGGATCAGGCCCGGACGCTTGGCCTTGGCCAGCGTCACCGCCGCGGAATGCGTGCGCGCGACGCCGAGAACGCGGTGGCCGAGGCTTTCGACCAGACCCTCGAGATCCATCGCGATGAAGGTCTCGTCCTCGATGATCATGACGTCGGTTGCGATTTCCGCTGCGAGTTCGCGGCCGGACTCTTCGACCAGCCCCCGGAGTCTCGGCACATCGACACCAAGGATGGACGCCGCATCCTCCTCCGAGAATCCTTCAAGCGCGACCAGCAGGAACGCCTGGCGCGGCAATGGCGTGATGTGGCCGAGCCGCTGCTCAACCGGCATCTTGACCTCGCCGGGCGGCTCGGACGCGCCGTTGATCACCACCGAATTCCATATCCGCGTGAACAGGCTGTAGAGCGCGACGCGCGGACCACGGGCATTGTCGAGCGCGCCCCGGTCCGAGATCAGCGCCTCCAAGGCGGCAGCCACATAGGCATCACCCGATTGCTGGCTGCCTGTCAGCGCGCGCGCATAGCGGCGCAAAAACGGCAGATGCTGGGCAACGGCTTGAGATGTGGTCACGAAAAACCCTCCCGCTTTCGAAGGAATATGGAGCCTACCCCGCTTCAATCCCACCCGCTAAAAAAAGTTCCATCAACCCGGAACGAAAGGATCGAGATGCGCGTTGGGCACGAACGTAAGAGGGCTCTTGCGGGCCGCCTTGGCCGCGAGAGGTTGCGAGCGGTTTTCGCTAGGGGAAACGACCCTGCGGGCCTGTGCGGGCGCGGGAGAGCACGAGATGCATGAACGGAAGTCACCGGAAAACGTCGAAGTTCCACCGGACAAGCCCGAGAACATGGAAGTCAAACCGCTGAAAAAACCCAAAGACTCAGGGGCCCTGACCCGCGAGGTTCAAGCCAAGATAGGGCAGCAGTTGCGGTCCTATTACGACGGGCTCATCGAACCCACGCCTGATCGCTTCGTCGATCTGCTGAAGCAGCTCGACAAGCCGAGCGGAAGGGGGTCGTCCGAATGAATACGATCGACCCCACCCTTCGCGACACGATGCTGGCGGCGGTCCCGAGCCTGCGCGCCTTCGCCATCTCGCTTTGCGGCAATGTCGACCGCGCCGACGATCTCGTGCAGGAGACGCTCCTGCGCGCGCTCGCCAACATCGACTCGTTCCAGCCCGGCACCAACATGTCGGCCTGGCTGTTCACGATCCTGCGCAATCTGTTCCGGTCTGAGTATCGGAAACGCCGGCGTGAGGTCGAGGACTCAGACGGCAGCTATGCCGAGACGCTGAAGTCCCAGCCCGAGCAGACCGGGCATGTGGAGTTCGAGGAATTCCGCAAGGCACTCAATCAGCTTCCGCAGGACCAGCGCGAGGCGCTGATCCTCGTGGGTGCGTCCGGCTTCTCCTACGAAGAAGCCGCCGAGATCTGCGGCTGCGCCGTCGGCACCATCAAGAGCCGCGTCAATCGCGCGCGCACGCGCCTTGCCCAATTGCTCTCGATCGAGAGCCTCAACGACTTCGGTCCGGACGTCACCACGCGAGCCGTGCTCGCCGGCAACGACCGTTAAAATCCCCACAAAACAAGCTTGATCCGCGTTTTCTCGGCTTAAGCCGGCGATGGCGCGCGGACGAATTTAACCTTGAGCGGAGGTGACGCCGGCATTTACGGTTGATTGGCAAGTCTGCCCTTATTTTTGACGTTTCCCACGGCTGGGGTTCTGGCTATCCAAGCGCTGATCCATGACGGCTTCGCCCTCCATTCTTGTGTTCGATTCCGGTCTCGGCGGCCTGACGGTCCATCGCGAGGTGGCGAAGGCGCGGCCGGACGCACGGCTGGTCTATGCCGCGGACGATGCGTTTTTTCCCTACGGCCGGCACGGCGAACCCGAGCTCATCGCTCGCGTGGTCATGGTGATGGGCGAACTGATCGACATCTATCAGCCGCACATTGTCGTGGTCGCGTGCAACACCGCGTCTACGATCGTGCTGCCGGAGCTGCGCGCACGCTTCGGCGTGCCGTTCGTCGGCACGGTCCCGGCGATTAAGCCGGCCTGCGCCGCTTCACAAAGCAAGCTCGTCTCAGTGCTCGGCACCATGGGCACGGTGAAGCGCGAATACACCCACGGGCTGATCCGCGACTTCGCACAGGGCTGCGCGGTGACGCTCATTGGTTCACCGCGGCTCGCTGAAATTGCGGAAGGCGCACTGAAGGACGAGCCGGTCAGCGATTCCGAAATCGCCCACGAGATCGCGCCGTGCTTTGTCGAGAAGGATGGCGCACGCACCGACACCGTGGTCCTCGCCTGCACCCACTACCCGCTCCTGCTCGATTGGCTGAACCGGCTGGCCCCCTGGCCGGTCCAGTTCATCGACCCTGCCCCCGCCATCGCCCGCCGGGTGACGGACCTTTTGGGTCCCGCCACCTCCGGCCAGCCGGAACCGGCCCGTCTCCATTTCACTTCGGGAAAACCGCCTTCCACAGCCCTCCAGGCAGCCCTGAGGCGCTTTGGCATAGCAGCCGAAGGCCCTGAAACAGCCGTTCCGGCGGCCCCCCGGGCGGCAGCCGCCGGGGTTTGACACCCGTTTGACACTCCTGCGGTTTCCCCCTAAAAACCGCCCATCTCGCGGCCCTCCGGGGCCGCGTGGTGTTTCGCGACCCGTGGTTTTTCGTCAGCGCATGATGGAAAGCCTGTCAGTTCCGGCAAGTCCGGCACAAAGGAGGGCGCGATCCTCAAATCTAAACTCAACATGAGGACGCGATGACCAAGCGCCACGAGGCGAAGTACAAGATCGACCGCCGTATGGGCGAGAACGTGTGGGGCCGCCCAAAGAGCCCCGTCAACAAGCGTGAATACGGTCCGGGCCAGCACGGCCAGCGCCGCAAAGGCAAGCTCTCCGACTACGGCGTGCAGCTCCGCGCCAAGCAGAAGCTCCGCGGCTACTACGGCAACATTTCCGAGAAGCAGTTCCGCGGCATCTACGCGGAAGCCATCCGCATGAAGGGCGACAGCGGCGCCAACATGATCGGCCTGCTCGAATGCCGCCTCGATGCGATCGTGTTCCGCGCGAAGTTCGTGCCGACGGTTTTCGCCGCGCGTCAGTTCGTCAACCACGGCCACATCAAGGTGAACGGCCGCCGCGTCAACATCTCGAGCTACCGCGTGAAGGTCGGCGACGTGATCGAGGTGAAGGAAGCCTCCAAGCAGATGGCGCTCGTGCTCGAAGCGCGCGCGCTCGCCGAGCGCGATGTGCCGGACTACATCGAGGTCGACGACGGTAAGCTCACCGCGAAGCTCGCGCGCGTTCCCGCGCCGAGCGACGTGCCGTACGCGGTGCAGATGGAGCCGCACCTCGTCGTCGAATATTATTCGCGCTAACCGCCAGCGCTACGAACAAAGGAAAAGCCGCCTTCGGGCGGCTTTTTATTTGCGTTTGCGCGATGCCCGATGCCTTGGCGGCTTGAGTTTCGCGGGCTTGAGTTTGGCAGACGTGGAATCGGCAAGCAGCTCCACCGGTTTGATCTCGGCGGCGGGAGGATCGGCCAACGCAAAGTCGCGAAGCAGCCGCACCGCCAGCCGCACAAGTTCCACCTGCGTTTTTGCCCCTGTGCGCGCCAGCGCAGTCCGAAGATGAAACCGCGCTGTGTGAATAGTGATACCCTCGGCCGCGGCAAAACTCTTGAGATCGTCAGCGGCCGCGAGAGCGGCAACCAGCCGGGCCGCGCCGTTTGGCAAACCCAGGCCCCGCCCCAAGACATCCGACAGGATATCCGACGTATTAGCCGACCCGACCTCGGGGTCGTGGACCACGACGATGGCGCCGGCTGGACTGCGGCGCTCCCACTCCGATTGCGCTGACGACGACGGCGATGGCGCGACCAGCACCACATAGTCCCGCCCGCTGCTCCGTTGCACGACCAGAATTCCGCCGGTGCCGCCTTCGGCGACCTCGCCCACCAACGCGTCGAAACGCCGGCGTGCTTCGATATTGGCCGGGAGCGGCCGCCCGTTGCGATCAAGTGCGAACCCCTCGCCCCGCTGCGCGATGGCCTGCATGGCAGCGTTGACGAAGAGCGCAACCCCGTCCTCCCCGAGCAGAACGAGCCCTGACTGCAAGCGGTCGACGGTGGCCTGCAAGCCAAGACTCTTGGCATCAATTCGGAAAAATGTGCGCCGCAACTGCAACGCGCGGGCGATGTGCGGCATCAGCCGTTCAAGATGCGCGATGTCGTCGTCGTCGAATTGCTTGCGGTCCTCGCCGCGTAACAGGGCGATCATCGCGAAGTTGCCCTGGTCGGAATAAAGAGGGCCACCGAGCGTTTCGACCAAACCGATCGGGAGGAAGTATTCGTTGTAGATCGGATCGACGGCGCGCTGTTCGGGCGTGAGCATTCGGTGAGTGGTCAAGGCTGTCCCCGGAGGCAGGCGCAGATACAGCGCCGGCACCGGATCGATCTGCGAATACTTCTCGACATAAAGCTGAAGGTGCTCGCGAACCAAGCCCGATGTCGCCATGAAGTTCGCAGTCGGGTCCTGCGCGTCCACCATCACGAGCGCAGCACCGCGGCATCCGAACATGTCCTGGATCAACTTGACGGCGTGTCCAAACTCCTCGCTGTTCGTAACACCGCGATAGAGGGCGTCCAGAAAACGCCCCTCGGCATCATTCACGATTGCACGCCGCCCCTGCGCAGTCTGTGGAAATCAAGCCATGCCACAACAATTTGGACCGCATCCTATCCATTTGAATAGTACGCGGTGAAACTACTTTTGGCACGCTTTTCCACATTGCAGGGTGGACTTGGGGGACGGCGTGACGGGGCAGTTCGATCCGCGTAGGCGTTCGCGTGCAGGAATAACCGGCCGGCGGCTACGCCACCTCCTCCTAACCTCTGCCGCGATCGCCGGTGCCGCACCAGCCGAGGCAGCAGATTGGCAGGGCGCCGTCTCGTCGGACTGGTTCGTTTCCGGAAACTGGAATCCTGGCGCCGTCCCCGGCTCTGGCACAGCCGTCAATATCAACACTGTCGCCACCAACCCGACCATCAACAGCGGCGCGGCCACATCCGCTGCGCTCTCCCTCGGCAGCGCCGTCGGTCAAAGCGGCACGTTGAATGTGACCGGCGGTAGTCTCACGGTCTCGGGGACTGCCTTTATCGGCAGGTTCGGTACCGGCACGCTCAACATTTCCGGCGGCGCGGTGATGACGAGCACCGGCTTGGCCTCCATCGGCGAGAACGGAAACACAAGCGGCACAGTCACGGTGTCCGGCAGCGGCACCCAATTCAGGCCCGCGCAACTCTGGATCGCCAACGACGCCAACGTCGTCGGTCAGGTCACGATCCAGAACGGCGCCGCGTTGGTCACGGGTGTAACCAACCTCGGTACTGCCGACGCAACCTCCAATGGCACGCTGACAGTGACAGGCGGCTCATCGGCCAGCATGGGCACGATGCAGATCGGCCAAACCGGCACCGGGGCGTTCAATCTCAACGGCGGATCGACCGCGACCAGCGGTTCGGTTGCGATCGGGTCCAACACCGCAACCGGAAACGGCACCGCCAACATTGCCGGAAGCGGCACCACGTGGACCAACGGCGGTGTAAACCTCGGCACCGTCGGAACGGGTACGCTGACGATCTCGAACGGCGCAAGCGTCACATCGAACCGCAGCATCGGAGTCGCCCCCGTGGTGTCGATCGGCGGCACCGCCACGGTGACCGGCACCGGTTCACAATGGTCAATCGACGGCAGCCAATTCGCCTCTCCCTTCGACGGGCAGGTGACGCTCGGCATTGGCAGCAAGGCAAACACGGCGGGTTCGCTCACGGTTTCCAATGGCGGCACGGTGACGATCCGCAACAACGCGACCGACGGTCGTCTTGCGGAAGTCCGGATCGGCGTCGCCAGTGGCTCGACCGGAACGCTTACTGTGACCGGCGCCAATTCGACGATGACGACGCCTTACAACATCTCCGTCGGCAGCAACGCCAATACAACCGGCAATCTCACCGTCGCCGCAGGCGGCACACTCAACACCGGCTATGCGCAGATCGGCTTCAGCGGCACCGGATCCGCCACCGTGACCGGCGCCGGATCGGTCTGGAACATCTCGGACACGCCAAATGCGTCGAACCAACCGCAGGGTCTTCAGATCGGCAGTGGAGCAGCGTCAGTCGGCAGCCTCACGATCGCCAACGGCGGCACCGTCAATGTCACTGCGACCGGCGGCCTGATCAGGCTCGGCGGCCAGGCCGGCAGCCAGGGAGCGCTCAACATCGGCGCCGACGCGCTCAGTCCCGCGGCCGCGGCCGGCACGCTGAACGCTACTGCGGTCGTGTTCGTGACCGGCGCCACCAGCACGATCAATTTCAACCATACGTCGACCAACTACGCGTTCACTGCAGGCGTTCAGGGCACCGGGCCCGGCACGGTGAACTTCCTGTCCGGCACCACGATCCTGAGCGGCAACAACACCTATGTCGGAACGACGAACATTTCCGCCGGCGCCACCGCGCAGTTCGGCATCGGCGGCAACCTTGGCCTGATCACAGGCAATGTCACCAACAACGGCGCGATGGTCGTCAACGTGTCGTTCGCCACTTATGCCGGCGTCATCTCCGGCGCCGGCACCTTTGAGAAGCGCGGCACCAGCACGCTGACACTCACCGGCAACAACACCTATTCCGGCCAGACCATCATCTCGAGCGGCACGCTGCAGGTCGGCAACGGCGGCACGGCCGGAACGATCTCCGACAACGTGCTCAACAATTCGATTCTGGCCTTCAATCGTTCGGACAACGTCAGCTACAACGGCGTCATCTCCGGCAGCGGCTCACTCGACAAGAGCGGTGCCGGCACCCTGACGCTGACCGGCGTCAACACCTATACCGGCGGCACCTCGGTGGGGCCTGGCATCCTACGGCTTGGCGGCAATGACCGGATCGCCGCCACGGGACGCCTGTTCCTATTCTCCACCGGCACCTTCGATCTCGCCGGCTTTAATCAGACGGTCGGCGATTTGTCCGGGCCCGGAACCGTGGCGATCAGCACCGGCACCTTCACCGCCGGGACGGCGAACAACCGCACCTTCGCCGGCCGCTTCACCGGCAGCGGCGCCTTCATCAAGCAGGGTTCGGGCTTGCTCGAACTCACCGGCAACAACGCCGCCTATACCGGCACGACCACGGTGAACGCCGGTACGCTTGCGGTGAATGGCGATCTGTCCGGAAGCGCCGTCACGGTCAATGCCGGCGGCACGCTCGGCGGCACCGGCACGGTCGGCACCACCGTGGTCAACGGCGTCATCGCGCCGGGAAATTCGATCGGCACGATCAACGTCGCCGGCAACTACACGCAAGCGACCGGATCGACCTATCGTGTCGAGATCAACAACACGCCCGCCTCCGACCTGATCAACATCACCGGCACCGCCGCGATCCAAAGCGGCGCGACCGTGAATGTGGTGCCGGCCGCGGGCTTCTACACGCTCGGCCACCGCTACACGATCCTGACGGCGGCCGGCGGGCGCACCGGCACCTACGACGCCCTCACCTACAACGCGCCGTTCCTCGACCTCGCGCTCGCCTATGACGCCAACAACGTCTATCTGGACGTCACTCGCAGCTCCGTTTCGTTCCAGCAGATCGCACAGACGCCAAACCAGCGCGCCGCGGCCTACGGCGCGGAAACGCTCGGCTCTGGCAATCCGGTGTTCAACAGCGTGGTCAGTCTCGACACGCCCAACGCGCGGCGCGCCTTCGACCTCCTCTCCGGCGAGATTCACGCCAGTGTCAGCGGCACGCTGATCGAGGACAGCCGCTTCCTGCGTGAGGCCATCGGCGGCCGGTTGCGGCAGTTCGCCGGCAGCCCCTCCGCGTTCTTCGCGCCGCGCATCGCGACGCTGGACCTGAGTGGCGGTGCGAATGCGCTGGCGTTCGACGCAACCGCGATGGCTTACGCATCCAAGACGCGACCCGCCCGCGACACGATGGATCGCGCGCTCGCCTCGAACGCTGCGCCTCCGCAGGAGCGCCGGACGTTCACCGCCTGGGCGCAGGGATTCGGCAACTGGGGCCGCACCAACGGCGACGGCAACGCGGCGATGCTGAACCGCAACACCGGCGGGATCGCATCGGGGGTGGACGTCACGCTTCCGGGCCCGGGCGGCGCACTTTGGCGGGCGGGACTCGCGGGCGCGTTCCAGAACACGTCGGTCGATGCCGGCGAACGAAGTTCATCCGGCACCATCGAGTCGCGTCATCTCGCGGCCTATGCCGGCATGCAGCACGGCGCGCTCGGGCTGCGCGCGGGAGCGTCCTACGGCTGGAGCGATATCGCGACCCGCCGCACCATCGCCTTTCCCGGCTTCTCCGATGCAACGCGCGCAAGCTACGGCGGGCGCACCGCGCAGGTGTTCGGCGAAGCAGGCTATGGCATCCGCTATCAGAATCTCGCGTTCGAACCGTTCGCGGGACTGTCTTACGTCAACGTGTGGACCGACAGCTTCGCTGAGTCTGGCGGCGCTGCGGCTCTCACCGCCGCGAACGGCAATGCCAACACGACATTCTCGACACTCGGTCTCCGCGCCTCGGCGCCGCTGCCGCTCGCGCTGCCGGACAATGCGCTCCTGATCGCGAAGGGATCGGCCGGATGGCGGCATGCCTTCGGCACCATCGTGCCAACCTCCCAGCTTTCATTTTCGAACACCGCACGCTTCACCGTCGCAGGCGTTCCGATCGCGAAGGACGCCGCGGCGCTCGAGCTCGGACTCGATGGCCGCATCTCGCGCCACGACACGTTCGGCATCTCCTATGCCGGGCAGATCGCGGGGGCGGCTTACGATCACGGCGTCAGTGCGCACTACGCCCGCCGCTTCTGAAATCTTTCCTCGGTCGCGCGGCGGCTTGCCGCGCAGCGCAGCAACCGCAAACCGAAGGGCCGCCCCGAAGGCGGCCCTTTTTCGTTACGCGGCAATGGTTTTGCGCGGAGCAGCACACGCCTGCTGCGCTGCCGCGAATTCACCGGCGACCCACAATGGCTCATGTTGTGATGTGAATGCGAATCACGGGCTAGATATAGTAGATTGGCGATGCAGGCGCCGTTTTAAAAAGTACCTGCAATTAGGGGAGAATCGCTCATGAACGGACTGAACACGGTAAAGTCTTGGATCGGCGCGTTGACGGAAGTTGCGCTGATGCTGCTCGCGCTCGGTATCGCGTTGGCGTTGCTCGCCGGCCCGCAAGTGCCTTTCCTCGGCAACGTGGTCGGCAACATCGTCGCGATGACGAAGGATCTCGGCTCGAACGGCATCGTCGGCCTGATCGCTCTCGGCGTCATCCTCTGGCTGTTCTCCAAGCGCCAGTTGTCTTAAGGGGCGGCGGCTCGAACGCCCTCATCCATTTCGCGGATGATCGGCAGTGTATGAGCCATCACCGGGTGGGAAGCCTTCGCTTCCCACCCGATTGGTCAGTGGGGGCGTGCCATGATGGATCTTCTCGAGAAAGCACGACGTTTCCTTTGGATGTTCGTCGAGCTTGGATTCCTTTTCGTTCTCTCGATGATCCTGATCTACCTGATCCTCGGCGAGAACTCGGGCGTGTACGTCCAGTCTGTCGCCGACAATGTAATGAAATTCACCAACGGCGTGAGCACCCCGAGCCTGATCGGCATCGGCGTGATCTTGGCGATCGTCTATCTCGTGATGCAGCGGCTGCGCTGAGCCGCCAAATGCGAAGGCCGCCCCACACGGAGCGGCCCTGCTCTATTGGTCTGCCGGAAGCGCGGGACTACGCGGTCTCCTTCACCGGCAGGCCCTTTTCCTTCATCAGCGACTGAAGCTCGCCCGCCTGGAACATCTCGCGGACGATGTCGCAGCCGCCCACGAACTCGCCCTTCACATAGAGCTGCGGGATCGTCGGCCAGTTCGAGTAGGTCTTGATGCCGTTGCGGAGATCGTCGGACTCCAGCACGTTGAGGCCCTTATACGGCACGCCGAGGTAGTCCAGGATCTGCACCACCTGCCCGGAGAAGCCGCACTGCGGGAACTGCGGGGTGCCCTTCATGAAAAGCACCACGTCGTTGCCCTTCACTTCATTGTCGATGAATTGCTCGATGGCCATCTGCTGTCCTTTTCGCGCGGGGGTTGCGCCGCGCTGCGTTGACACGAAATTACCTCTCCGGAAGCCCTGTCTGCAAGGCAAGGGCGTGGAGCGCCCCTCCCATTTGGCCCTTGAGGGCATCGTATACAAGCTTGTGCTGCTGGACCCGCGACTTACCGCGGAAGGATTCGGCGATCACGGTTGCGGCATAGTGGTCGCCGTCGCCGGCAAGGTCCCGAATCGTCACTTGGGCGTCGGGAATTCCGTCCTTGATCAGCTTCTCGATGTCATTGGCATTCATGGCCATGATGGATTGCGGCCTCCAACCGCCGGTCCTTGGCTCCTGATCGAGCCATTAGCAGAATCGCATCCCTGCCGGAACGGCTAAACGCCGTTTGTCCGTAACGATTTGCGATCCAACCAAATTGTGTCACTTGCGCGGCCATGCCTCCGGAGATGCAATCCCCGGCCAACCAATTTCGGGGGACGACCATGACGGCCACACATTCCCGCAGGCTCGCGACCTTCGCCGCGTTGGGTCTTTGTTGGGGCCTGAGCACGATGCCCGCCTCGGCCCAGCCGACCCAAGCCCAACGCGACGCCATCCGCTCGAACTGCCGCTCAGATTACATGGCGAACTGCTCGGGCGTGACGCCCGGCGGCGCCGAGGCGCTGCAATGCCTCCAGCGCAACATGAGCAAGCTTTCGTCGTCCTGCCAGAGCGCAGTGAACGCGATCTCGCCGCCTCCGGCAGCGCCGAAGCCCGCAAGCCAAGCGCCGGAGCCCGCGCCCGCTCCGGCTGCTGCGCCCACCCCTGCTCCGGCGCCCGCACCGGCCACAACGACGGCAGCGGCTCCTGCCACGCAGCCCGCTCCTGCTCCGCGTGCACCAGCACCTGCGACGCGCGCGGCCGCTGCGCCACCACCGGCTGCCGCTCCCGCGGCACGTCCCGCCGGTGCGCCGACGCAAGCGCAGCGCGATGCGATCCGCGCAGCCTGCCAATCCGACTTCATGGCCAAGTGCCGCGGCATCCAACCCGGCGGCGCCGAAGCCTTCCAGTGCTTGCAGCGCAATTCAGCGCAGCTTGCACCGGCCTGCCGCTCCGCTGTTGCCGCGATCGGTGGCGGCCCTGCTGCCTCCACCGCAGCTGCGCCCCCAGCCGCTCCCGCAGCAACAGCGCCCGCTGCAATGCCGAGCGCCGCTCAGCAGAGCGCGATCAAGATGAGTTGCCGCGGCGACTTCATGGCGAATTGCCGGGGCGTCCAGCCGGGAGGACCGGAAGCGTTTATGTGCCTGCAACGCAATCAGTCGAGGCTGTCGCCGGACTGCAAGACGGCACTCGCTGCCGTCGGCGAAGGCAATCCGAGCGGAGCTGCGCCTGCGGCGACAACCGCCGCCGCGCCAGCCGCGCGTCCTGGCTTGCCCGGCGGCGGCCCGTTCCCGCTGCGCCGCGCATTGCGCGAGCGGATGATGGGCGGTCAGTAGCAGCCCCGCGTTCGGATTTCCGGCTTCGCGTCAGGCCGCCGATCAGACGGCGGCCTGATCGCGCACAAATTTTGCGCCGCAATTTCCGCCGATTTCAGAGATCAGGGTGTTGCGAGTCAGGTTGGCATCCAACCTGCATAATGTTCGTCAGGGAGGAAGACGGCCATTCACACAAAGGTCACTGCCAATGATGGAAACCGCTCTTCTGATCTCTTCCGCACTCAGTCTCGCATTGATGGTCGTGTTCTCTGAACTGCCGTAGCTCCGATCAGGCCTTGCCTGCCATGTAGGCGGGCAGCCAGCCTTCGAACCGCTCGTTCAGCGCCGCCACGGTCACCGGGCGTTCGCCCGCGACCGCGATGGTGTCGCCGCCAGTGGTGCCGAGCCGGTACACCGGAATGCTCGCGCCCTGGACGTTGCGCATGATGCGGTCCGCGTCCGCGGCCTTCACGGTCATCACGTAGCGCGCCTGGTCTTCGCCGAACCAGAACGCATGGGCCTCGGTGTCCTCGGGCGCGGCATCGAGCTTTGCGCCGATGCCCGAAGCCATCGCCATCTCGGTGATGGCAACGAGCAGGCCACCGTCCGACACGTCGTGCACCGCGGTCGCGCTGCGGTCCTGAATGAGCGCGCGCACCACGTCGCCGTTCTCGCGCTCCTCGATCAGATCGACCGGCGGCGGCGCGCCCTCTTCGCGGCCGCAGATGTCGCGGAGATAAACCGACTGGCCGAGCCAGCCCGTCGTCTCGCCGATCAGAAGGATCGCTTCGCCTTCCGCCTTGAACGCGAGCGTCGCGGATTGCGTGAAGTCCGGCAGTACGCCCACGCCGCCGATGGTCGGCGTCGGCAGGATGCCGCGGCCCTGCGTTTCGTTGTAGAGCGAGACGTTGCCGGACACGACCGGGAAGTCGAGCGCCTTGCAGGCTTCGCCGATGCCGCGCACGCAGCCGACGAACTGGCCCATGATCTCGGGCTTCTCGGGATTGCCGAAGTTGAGGTTGTCGGTGAGCGCGAGTGGCTTGCCACCGACCGCAGTGATGTTTCGCCAGGCCTCCGCCACTGCCTGCTTGCCGCCTTCGAACGGATCGGCCTCGCAGTAACGCGGCGTCACGTCGGCGGTCAGCGCCAGCGCCTTCGGGCCGTCGAGCACGCGCACCACCGCGGCATCGCCACCCGGGCGCTGCACGGTGTTGCCGAGAATGACGTGGTCGTACTGCTCCCACACCCAACGCTTCGAGCAAAGATCCGGCGCGCCGACCAGCTTTTCCAGCGCGTCCGACACGGACATCGGCGGCTTTACATCCGACGCCTTGATGACCGGCTTCTTCGGCGTCTCGACGAACGGCCGATTATATAGCGGCGCTTCGTCGCCCAGTTCCTTGATCGGCAGATCGGCGAGCACGTCGCCGCCGTGCTTGACGATGAAGCGCTTGCTCGGCGTGGTGTAGCCGACGATCGCGAAGTCGAGGCCCCACTTGCGGAAGATGTCCTCGGCTTCCTTTTCCTTCTCGGGCTTGAGCACCATGAGCATGCGCTCCTGGCTCTCCGAGAGCATCATCTCATAGCCGCTCATGCCGGCTTCGCGCGTCGGCACCTTGTCGAGTTCCAGATCGACGCCGAGGTCACCCTTCGCGCCCATCTCGACCGCGGAGCACGTGAGGCCCGCCGCGCCCATGTCCTGGATCGCGATGACGCAATCCTTCTCCATGATCTCGAGGCACGCTTCGAGCAGCAGCTTCTCGGAGAACGGATCGCCGACCTGCACGGTCGGACGCTTCTCCTCGGAGTTCGCATCGAACTCCGCCGACGCCATGCTGGCGCCGTGGATGCCGTCGCGGCCGGTCTTGGAGCCGAGATAGACGATCGGCATGCCGACACCCGAGGCCGCCGCGTAGAAAATCTTGTCCGCGTCCGCGAGGCCGACCGCCATCGCATTGACGAGGTTGTTGCCGTCGTAGCGGGTGTGGAAGCGCACCTGCCCGCCCACGGTGGGCACGCCGAACGAATTGCCGTAGCCGCCGACGCCCGCGACCACGCCGGACACGAGATGGCGGGTCTTCGGATGCTTGGGATCGCCGAAGGAGAGCGCGTTGAGGCACGCGATCGGCCGCGCGCCCATCGTGAACACGTCGCGCAGGATGCCGCCGACGCCGGTCGCAGCCCCCTGATACGGCTCGATGTAGCTCGGGTGGTTGTGGCTCTCCATCTTGAAGACCACCGCCTGCCCGTCGCCGATGTCGATGACGCCCGCGTTCTCGCCCGGCCCCTGGATCACCCACGGCGCCTTGGTCGGCAGCCCGCGCAGATGGATGCGCGAGGATTTGTACGAACAGTGCTCGTTCCACATCGCCGAGAAGATGCCGAGCTCGGTGAAGCTCGGCGTCCGGCCGATGAGGTCGAGGATGCGCTGATACTCGTCCGGCTTGAGGCCGTGTTCGGCGACGAGTTCGGGGGTGATTTTGGGTTCGTTTCGGCTCACGGGCTCTATCTAATCAGGCAGGAGTGTCATTTCAGCCGTGGCGGCCGGGCTTATCCCCGGCCATCCACGCCTTATTTTTCGCAAATCCGGGGATTTTGACGCTGGAAACGGGCACCCGGCTCAGGCCGCCCGCCTGAGGTGGTCCGCGAGGCCCGCAAACAACCCGCGTCCGTCGGTGATTCCGATCGACGCCTCAACGTGGTTCTCCGGGTGGGGCATCATGCCGAGCACGTTGCCCTTGTCGCTCACGATCCCCGCGATGGCGTTGATCGCGCCGTTGATGTTCCAGGCCGGATCGAGCTCGCCCTTCGGCGAGACGTAACGATAGAGCACGCGCCCCTCGCTTTCGATCCGCTTGATGGTCTCGTCGTCAGCGACGTAATTGCCCTCGCCGTGCGCGACCGGCACGCGCACCACCTGGCCCGCGTTGTAGCCCGCCGTGAACGGTGTGTCGGAACGTTCGACGCGCAGATAGACGTCCTTGCAGATGAACTTGAGCTGCGCGTTGCGCATCAACACGCCAGGAAGAAGCCCGGACTCGCAGAGAATCTGGAAACCGTTGCAGACGCCGAGCACGAGGCCGCCCTTGGCGGCATGCGCGCGGACCGCGTCCATGATCGGCGCGCGGGCGGCGATGGCACCGCAGCGCAGATAGTCACCGTAGGAAAAGCCGCCGGGGATTACCACGAGGTCGGTGCCGGCCGGCAGCGCCGTGTCGGCGTGCCAAACCATCGTCGGTTCCTGGCCCGATATGAGGCGGAGCGTGCGCGCCATGTCGCGCTCGCGATTGATGCCCGGGAAAACGACGACGGCGGCTTTCATTGAGTCCCTCGAGGAATCCAACCGTGATTTAGGACTGGAAAGGCGTCAACTCAACGGCGGGGCAGCTCTGCGCCCCCGATTTGCACCTGATATTTCGGCCTGGATGGACAATTTTTGCGGATTTGGCGGCAGACCGCCCATCTCGCCGGGCCAGAGATGCGGAACTAGCCCACAACCTCGATGCGGTAGTTCTCGATCACCGTGTTGGCGAGAAGCTTCTCGGCCGCGGCCTTCAGCACCGACTCGGCCTGCTGCTTATCGTTGCCGTCGATCTCAATGTCGAACACCTTGCCCTGACGGACGCTCGCGACACCCGACACGCCGAGCGACTTCAGCGCGCCTTCGATCGCCTTGCCTTGCGGATCGAGGACGCCGTTCTTGAGGGTAACCGTGACGCGGGCTTTCATACTGTCCGAATAACGGGGATTGGCCCCCGCCGCAACGGCGGATCAGGGCTATCCCGGCGAAAATCAGACCGCTGCAGCCGCCGATTTTTGCAGCATCTGGCCCTTGCCCGTGACGACTCCCTTGTCGCCCGCGAGCCCCATCGCCTTCCAGAACGAGGACTGCGTGCTGGTGACCACCGGGATGCCGTGTTTCTTCTCGATGGGCTCAGCGCAGTTGAGCGTGAGGAGGCCGCCGCAGGAAATCAGCACCGCGTCGGCGGCTCTGGCCTCACCGATCGCCGTGCTGGAGAGATCGATGATGTCCTTCTCGCTCTTCTTGCCCGGCCCGCCGAACTCGGTCAGACCGAAGCCCTTGAGCGCCAGCACCTCAAAGCCCGATTTCGTCAGGAAGTCCGCGAGCCGGTCGTTCACCTCGTCGCCATAAGCCGTCGCGACCGCGATCTTCTTCGCGCCGACCGCGCGGAGGCCGTGCACCACCGCCTCGCTCATGGTCGAAACCGGCAGGCCGGTCTTTTCACGGAGCTGTTGCATCAGCTTCTGATGCGCGTCGTATCCGCGATAGAAGGTGAGCGACGTGCCAATCACCATGATCGCCTCGACGCCCTGCTTCGCGAGATATTCCGCCGCGGGCAGAATGCCGTTCCACGCGGCGTCGTAGCCCTCTGGCGTGAGCGAGCGCACGCCGACGCCCTTCGCGATGAACTCCACGTCCGGATACATCAGCGGACCTTCGAGCGGGATATCGTCGGTCGCGAACGGAACGACGAGGCCGATCCTGAGCTTCTTGGACATGGAGGTTTCCTTGCGTGTTCTTCCCTGACGGCTCTCGGCTATCCTAGTGTCACTCGACGCTGACGCCTATCCCCTTCAGGATCGTGGTCCAGCGTTCGACCTCGGCACGGATGTATTCGCCCGCCTCCGCCGGCGTGCCGGTGTTCGGTGTCATGCCGAGCGAGATGAAGTGCTTCTGCGCCTCAGGCGTCCGCATGAAGTCGACCATCGCCGCATTCACCTTTGTCACGATCGGCGCCGGCATATCCGGGGGGCCCACAAACATCTGCCAGGAGTTCGCCTCGTAGCCGGTGACACCCGCCTCCGCGAGCGTCGGCACATCGGGCATCGTATCGACGCGCTTCGCGGTCGTGACGCCGAGCGCCTTGAGCTTGCCGGCCGCGATCAGCGGCGCGGCAGGACCGACGTCGGCGAAATAGATCGGCACATGACCCGCGACGACGTCGTTCAGCGCCGGCCCGCCGCCGCGATACGGCACGTGCTTGATATCGATACCCGTCATGCTCTTGAGCAGTTCGGCGTAGATGTGGTGGGGCGCTCCCACGCCGCCCGACGCGAAGCTGAGCTGGCCCGGTTTGCTCTTCGCAAGCGCGATCAACTCGCGCGCGGTGTTCACCCCGAGCGACGGATGCACCGTCAGCACGAACGGCACCGTCGCGACCAGCATGATCGGCGAGAAATCCTTCACCGGGTTGTAGGGGAGCTGCTTATAGAAGCTCGGCGCCATCGCGAACGTGGAGCTCGTGCCCATCAGAAGCGTGTAGCCGTCGGGATCGGCACGCGCGACGGCAAGGCCGCCCAGCGTGGTGCCCGAGCCGCCGCGGTTTTCCACGATCACTGGCTGGCCGAGCCGCTGCTCAAGCCCGCGAGCGACGAAGCGTGTCAGCGCATCGGTGCCGCCGCCGGCAGCGTAAGGCACGACAATCTTGATGGGATGCGAGGGATAGGTTTGCGCAGGCGCGTGTGACGCGCTCGCGACGATCATGCACGCGACAAGAAAACCTGTCCGAAGGCGCACGTCTCTCTCCCGTCATATCCGGTTCGATGCCGGATCAGGTCATTGTTGTTTGGGGAGAGCTTAAAGACGTGAATGGCCGGTGCATAGGCGTGCAAGCACGCCGTCCTTTGGACGGCTATGCCCGGTCATGACGTCACTGAATAGCGATGTGAAAGAAACGCGAGAGCGTCAGCCCTTCACGAGCACCGGGCCCGAGCCCTGCGGGCGCTCGCCTTCGGCCATCACGCCGAGGCGCTTGGCGACCTCGGTATAGGCCTCGACGAGCCCGCCCATGTCGCGGCGGAAACGATCCTTGTCGAGCTTCTCACTCGACTTGATGTCCCACAGCCGGCAGCTATCGGGCGAGATCTCGTCCGCCACGACGATGCGCATCAGGTCGTTCTCCCAGAGCCGGCCGCATTCCATTTTGAAATCGACCAGACGGATACCGACGCCGAGGAAGAGGCCGGAGAGGAAATCGTTGACGCGGATGGCGAGCGCCATGATGTCGTCGATCTCTTGCGGTGTCGCCCAGCCGAACGCGGTGATGTGCTCTTCCGACACCATCGGGTCGTTGAGCTGATCGTTCTTGTAATAGAACTCGATGATCGAACGCGGGAGTTGCGTCCCCTCCTCGATGCCGAGACGGGTCGCGAGCGAGCCTGCGGCAACGTTCCGCACCACCACCTCGAGCGGAATGATCTCCACCTCGCGGATGAGCTGCTCGCGCATGTTGAGGCGGCGGATGAAGTGGGTCGGCACGCCGATGTCATTCAGCTTCGCGAAGACATATTCCGAGATGCGGTTGTTCAGGACGCCCTTGCCCTCGATCACCTCGTGCTTCTTGGCGTTGAAGGCGGTCGCGTCGTCCTTGAAATGCTGAATCAGAGTCCCAGGCTCCGGGCCCTCATAGAGGACCTTCGCCTTGCCTTCATAAATGCGGCGGCGGCGGCTCATTGGAACGTACCGTGGTTTGTTAAAGTCCATTGGGTGCCGTGGTTCCGTGTGGTGGTCGAGGTCCGCGGCGGCGAAGTCAGATGGCGCAGTACACGAAGGAATCGAACGCCAGTCCGTTCACGCTCAAAACTTATCCGATCGGGTTGGGTTGTACAATTGACATAGGCCTAGTTCACCCTCGGCGCAACCACACACCTGCGACGTCCAGTGGATTGCCTTGACGCTCCCTGCCCGGTATGCAAGGCGCACGATTCAAGTCGGAAAATCGACTCTTTTTCGTTCGAAACACGAGGCGTAACATGACGACGTTCGATAAGCGTGAGGAAGCCTTCGAAAAGAAGTTCGCTCACGACGAGGAGCTTCGATTCAAGGCGAATGCGCGGCGGAATAAGCTGCTCGGCGCTTGGGCAGCGGCGAAGCTTGGCCTGTCGGGCGCGGAAGCCGACGCCTACGCCAAGGACGTGGTGATGGCCGACTTCGAGGAAGCCGGCGATGACGACGTGTTCCGCAAAGTGAAGAAGGATCTGGAGGCCAAGAAGGTTGCTGTCACTGACGAGCAATTGCGCGTCGAAATGACCAACCTGATGGAGCAGGCAATCGCTCAAATCCAGGCGGGCAAATAGGCTCGCGCGCGAGATGGCCAAGCGCCGGATATCCAGGGCGCGGCTTAAAACGCAGCGTTTTTCGCTGGCCAAGGCGGCCACCTGGTACGAAGGCAAAGACTTCACCTTCGACTGGACAACTTGGCATTTCCCCAATTGGGTGAAGCTCCTACGCACGCGCCGCATGAAAAAGCTGCGCGTGCTGGAGATCGGCTCCTGGGAGGGCCGCTCCGCCCTCTTCTTCCTCAATCACCTGCCGAACGCGAAGCTCACCTGCATCGACTCTTTCGCGGGAGGACAGGAGCACCAGGAGGCCGCGGCACGCTCCGCGAAGGACACGCGTGTCCTTCGCACCGTCGAGAAACGCTTCGATGCCAACACCAAGGCATTCAAAACGCGCGTCGAGAAAATTAAATCGAATTCGACCGATGCGCTGATCGCGCTCGGCCTGAAGGATCGCCGCTTCGACGTCGCCTATATCGACGGTGGCCACCGCGCGAGCGAGGTTTATTCCGACGGCATGCTGACCTGGCCGCTGATGGCGCGCGGCGGGCTCGTTCTCTTCGACGATTACCAGTGGGACGAGATGCCGGGGAAGATGAACAACCCCGGCCCTGGCATCGACGCGTTCCTCAAAGCCATCGATGGCCAATACCGCATGGTTCTCGACGGCTACCAAATCGGGATCGTGAAGCGGTAGGATGGTGTCCCCGCCAACCTTACGGTCTGACCACGATGTCTCCTCTTCCCGGATACAAGCTCGCCCAACGTCTTGCCGCCGGTGAAACGGTTTTCACGGGCTGGTGCGGCCTGCCTGCCCCGATCATCCTTGAGACGGTCGCGCGCGAAGGCTTCGTCGCCGTCACCATCGATCAGCAGCATGCGCTCTGGGATACCGCCGCGACCGTCAACGGCATCGCCGCGATTCGCCAGGGCGGCGCTTCGCCGATCGTGCGTGTGCCGCTTGCCGCGTTCGACACCGCGAGCCGCGTGCTCGATTTCGGCGCCGAGGGCGTCATCGCGCCGATGATCAACACCGTCGCCGACGCCAAGGCGTTCGTGTCCGCGACCAAGTATCCGCCGATCGGCGAGCGAAGCTGGGGCCCGACCCGCGCAATGACGCTCGCGGGCATTTCCGACCCGAAGGTCTATCTCCGCGACGCCAATTCCAACATCGTCACGCTTGCGATGATCGAGACGCAACAGGCGCTCGACAACGTGGATGCCATCGCGGCCGTGCCCGGCATCGACGTGCTGTTCGTCGGCCCCTCAGACATGTCGATCGCGCTTACCAACGGCGCCGAGCTCGATCCGCACTCCGCCAAGGTGGATGCCGCCTGCGAGAAGGTCATCGCCGCGGCGAAGAAGGCCGGAAAGATTCCGGGCCTCTACTGCGTCAACGCCGAACGCGCGCTTCAAACCGCCAAGCGCGGCATGCGCTTCCTCGCGGTCGGCAGCGATCTCGGCATGTTGCGCGCGGGTGTCGCGGCGCAACTCAAAACGTTGAAGGCGGGCTGACGCTCCCAGTCCCGTCATCCTTCGAGGCTCGCTACGCTCGCACCTCAGGGTGACGAGGAGAGACCAGCAATCGCCTCGGCTAAACGGTCCAACACCGCCGCCAAATCCTTCTCGATATCCGCCACCGGGATATCGAGCACTCGATATTCCCGCTCTTCCATCCACACACGCCGCTCCGCGCGGCCAGTGCGTGCCGTCGCGTTCTCGTCCGAAGGCACCAATTCAATGATCAGCCGTAGCGGAAACGACACGATGTCGGGAATATGCCGCCCCACAGGCTCGTGCCGCTTGAAGCCGCGTCCGGCGAAACGGCGGTCGCGCGTCAGCGCCTGCCAGAACGCGCGTTCGGCGTCGGTCGGATTGCGGCGGAGAAAGCGCGCGAGCCCGCGCACCGCCCCGCTCTCGCCTTCAGGACGCGGATCGCCGCGCTCGGCCAGCAGATTGCGGAACATCACCGCCTCCTCGCCGCCTAGAATGCCGCCTTGCGCCGGTCCTTTTTTCCCTTCCGAAATCGCGGTGAGGACACCGTGCAAGGTTCGGATGTCCTGCCGCGTCGGATTCATGCGCGTGAAAATGTT
The DNA here is from genome assembly GCA_040756555.1 of Pseudomonadota bacterium. Classification (GTDB taxonomy): domain Bacteria; phylum Pseudomonadota; class Alphaproteobacteria; order Rhizobiales; family Xanthobacteraceae; genus Z2-YC6860. The sequence continues at coordinate 89,666 of JBFLYS010000005.1, forward strand.
GCGCAGGTTGATCTGCATGGTGTCGCGCTTGTCGGGCGGACGAAAGAACTCGGCCTTTTCCAGCTCGTGCTCCAGCGCCTTGAAGAAGTTGAGCACCTGCTCCTTCGTCGCGGGCTCGGACTTCTCCGGCATCGCGAACGGCAGCGCACCCGAGGTCGAAAGCTTGAACCACTCGTAGGCGACGACGACGACCGCCTGCGCGATGTTGAGCGAGGCGAAAGCCGGGTTGACCGGCAGCGTCAGGATCGCGTCGGCAAGCGCGACCTCCTGGTTCTCCAGCCCGTAGCGCTCGCGGCCGAACACGATCGCGACATTTTCGCCCGCTGCGATCCGGGGCTGCGCCGTCCGCATGGCCTCCGGCGCGTCCACCACGGGCTTCGCCTGATCGTGCGCTCGGGCCGTGGTCGCCAACACCAGCGTGCAATCGGCAATTGCAGCCTCCAGCGTGTCGAACAGTTCGGCCTCTTCCAGCAGACGGTCCGCGCCCGAGGCCATCACTGTGGCCCGCGGGTTGGGCCAAGGCTCCCGCGGCTTCACCAGCCGCAGCCGGGACAGGCCGAAATTCGCCATCGCTCGGGCGGCCGACCCGATGTTGTCGCCAAGCTGCGTCTCGACCAGGACCACCACCGGCCCCGGCTCGCGCACCCAATTCTTGGTCTTGTCGGTGCCTGCGCCCGGCATGCTGTTGTCTCCTTGCCGCTGGTATAGCGGCGCAACCGCAAGATCAAAAGATGCGCGCTCCGGCATTCGCGTTCTGTTGCACGCGGTCTCCCGGCAAAGCACATTGGCGCCCGGCGATTCCAGACCCGTTCTGGCGCCAGTTGGGGACTTTCATGACATTCCGCCGAAGCGCGCCCGCGGCGCTGATCCTCATTGCGATCATCGTCGTTGCCGGATTGACGTTCGTGTCCGACCGGTTGTTCAGCGGCCTCACGTCATCGGCCGAGACCGGCCAATTCCGCCTGATGCAGTCGATCCTGGACAACGCGATCCGCGACGCCAGCCTCGATGCGCTGGCACGCGCCGACGTCATTGCGGCTCTTCCGGTCACAAGGCAGGCCGTCGCTGCGAAAGACCGCGCCCGGCTGCTCGCCGAATTCGCCGATATGTTCACGGCGCAGAAGGAGCGGCGCGGCGTCGAGCAAGCGCAGTTTCACGTGCCTCCGGCACAATCGCTGCTCCGCCTCCAAAGTCCAGCCGACTTCGGCGACGACCTCACCCGCTTCCGGCCTATGGTGGCGGCGGTCAACCGCGAACAGACCGCCCGCAATGGCCTCGCCATCGCGCGCAATGGTCCCGCGATCTTCGGCATCGCTCCGGTCAAGGACGCCCAGGGCAAACATGTCGGCAGTTTCGAATTCGGCCTCGAGTTTGCGCCGCTGCTCGACAATCTGAAGGCCGCCTACAATCTCGACTTTGCGCTTTTCCTCGAAGAAAAGCCGCTGCGCGAATTCGCCCGTGGCCTCGATCCCGCGAAGCTGAGCGACCAGAACCGCGTCGGCCGCTTCATCCGGTTTCACACCACCAACAACGGCCTGATGCAAAGCCTTGCGACCGACTCCGATATCTCGGCGGTGAACGAGCCGGCGCGCTACACGCGCGATGCTCAAAGCGCTCCCTACGGAGTCGTGCTGGTGCCGCTGCGCGATGGCGCCGGGGAGCCGATCGGCGTGATCGCGGTCGCGAGCGACTTCAGCGGCTCGCGCGCCGCCGCGGGACGCATCCTGGTTTGGCAGATCTATCTCGCGATCCTTGCGATCGTGATCCTGATCGGCGCCATCGTGGTGGTGATCCGCGGTTTTGTGCTGCGCCCGCTCGATGTCGTCAACGCACGCCTCACCGCGCTTGCGGCCGGCGAGCCGGTCGAGCCGCTGCGGCCGACAAAATTCTGCGCCGAGATCGCCACCCTCGCTGCGCTGACCGAAAAACTGCGCGCGCAACGCGGCCAGGGAGCCTGAACCGTGCGGCGCTTCACCGTCCTGTCTGCTTTGACTGCGCTGTTGATCGCATTCGCGCCAACCGTATCTGCGCAAACCACCCTGCCGGTCGAGCAAGGCTTGCCGATCCCGGTCAAGATCGGCGTTGGCTTCGCCGACCTGATCGCCTTCAAGGAAAGCACGGGAATCTACACCGCCACGGTCGATGTCAGATTGCGCTGGCAGGATCTACGGTTGCGCCGCCCCGCCGAGGAGGCAACCGCCCCGCCGAAAATATATCGGGGAGCGGAAGCACAGGCGCAGCTCGACAAGATCTGGGTGCCGGCGACCGAACTGGTCAATCAGCGCAACCGCGAAACCTATTCCGCAATTGGTTTGCGGATCTACCCCGACGGCACGGTCGAGTTGACGAAGCGCGTGCGCGCCGAATTCGCCAGCACCGTGAGCGTCGAGCGTTTTCCGTTCGACCGGCAGAAGTTGCCGCTCTCCGTCGCGATCCGCGATGAAAGCGCCGAACTGGTGGCATTGCGGTTCGATCAAGACGATCTCGATTTCAGCCGTGCGGCCGCAAGCGTCAATCTCGACAACTGGGACATCCAGTCTGTTGCTTTGCGCAGCGATCCACTGGCGGGGTGGTACGGCACAACGCATGCACAGGTCGTGGCATCGCTCGAGATCGCGCGGCAGCCTGGAATGGTGGTGGCGACGATCTTCATTCCGCTGTTCGCCTCGCTGCTGATCCCGATGCTGTCGATCTGGCTCAACCGCGTGGACGACGGGTTCTTCCAGATCGAAACCTTCGAGCTCGTCAACATCATCATCGGCGGCCTGTTTGCGGTGATCGCCCTAAACTTCACCGTGAACTCGGCCTACGAGGCGCTCGGCTCGGGCGACAATCCGGTGAGTCGGCTGTTTGCGCTGAACTACACCACGCTTGGCGTCGGCCTTCTGGTCAACGTGCTGCTGTTCCGCTTCGGCGTGGTTGAACGTTGGCTCGGGCGCTACGTCCAGGAGCAGCTCTATGTGTTCCTGTGCTGGGCGGTACCGGTGCTCGCCCTGACCGGCGCCGGGGCGATTATTCTGGTCGCTGTCGTGTAACCAGCACCGGAAAATCCTTGGCGGGCTGGTGGTTTACAGCCATCCCCGGAAGCCGCCCGGCAGCCCTGCGGAAAAGCCTCCAGATGGGCCGAAACGCGGCACCACCTCCCCTTGGACCCCCACTTCTCAGATGCTATAGGGCGCGCGCCGAATTGCTGTCAGCCGGATCCCCGGTTGGCGGCCTCCGCGCCGAGAACAATTCATTCGGGGGGGCGGGGGAAAAACCTTTCCCCTCACCCGTCGATGGTCAGTTTCCGGTCGGCCCAAACACGCACCGCGACCAGAGGTATAAGCATGTCAAATCTCGAAATCGAATGGACCAAGGTCGATGAAGCGCCCGGGCTGGCGACGTATTCGCTGCTGCCGATCGTCCAATCCTTCGTCGCCGCGGCCGGCGTGAAGATGAAGCTGAAGGACATTTCGCTCACGGGGCGCATCATCGCCAACTTCCCCGACAAGCTGAAGCCCGAGCAGAAGATCAACGATGAGCTCGCCGAGCTCGGCAAGCTGGCGATGAAGCCGGAAGCCAACATCATCAAGCTGCCCAATATTTCCGCCTCGATCCCGCAGCTCAAGGCCGCGATCAAGGAGTTGCAGAGCAAGGGCTATGCGGTTCCGGACTATCCGGAGAATCCCACGACCGACGCCGAGAAGGACATCAAGGCGCGCTACGGCAAGGTGCTGGGCAGCGCCGTCAATCCGGTGCTGCGCGAAGGCAATTCCGACCGCCGCGCCGCGGGTGCGGTGAAGGCGTATGCGCGCAGCCATCCGCACAAGATGGGCGTGTGGAGCAAGGATTCGAAGACCCGCGTGGCCTACATGTCGGGGAACGATTTCTACGGCTCGGAGGTCGCGACAACCGTGGCCGCGCCGACCAATGCCCGCATCGAGCTGGTCGCCAGCGACGGGACGACCACCGTGCTGAAGGAGAAGACGCCGCTCAAGGCCGGCGAAGTCATCGACTGCTCGGTGATGAACGTGAAGGCGCTGCGCGCCTTCTTCGCCGCGCAGATGGACGCCGCGAAGAAAGACGGCATCCTGTTCTCGCTTCACTGCAAGACGACCATGATGAAGATCTCCGATCCCATGATCTTCGGTCATTGCATTTCGGTGTTCTTCGCCGACGTGTTCGAGAAGCATGGTGCCACGCTCAAGCGCCTGGGCGTCGACCCCGACACCGGCGTGGGCGAGATGATGACCAAGATCGAGACGCTGCCGGACGCGGAAAAGGCGGCGATCAAGGCCGACATCCAAGCCACCTACGCCAAGCGGCCCGCCCTCGCCATGGTCAACTCCGACAAGGGCATCACCAACCTGCACGTCCCGAGCGACGTGATCATCGACGCGTCGATGCCGGCGATGATCCGTGAATCGGGCAAGATGTGGGGTCCGGACGGCAAGCTGCACGACTGCATCGCCGCGATCCCCGACCGCTGCTACTCGACGCTGTTCCAGGCCACCATCGAGGACTGCAAGGCGAACGGCGCGTTCGATCCGAAGACCATGGGCACGGTCCCGAACGTCGGGCTGATGGCACAGCAGGCCGAGGAATACGGCTCGCACGACAAGACGTTCCGCATCCCCAAGGCCGGCACGGTGCGCGTGGTCGCCGAGGACGGCACTGTCCTGATGACGCAGAAGGTCGAGACCGGCGACATCTTCCGCATGTGCCAGGTCAAGGACGCGCCAATTCAGGACTGGGTGAAGCTCGGCGTTCGCCGCGCGCGCCTGACCAACACGCCCGCCGTGTTCTGGCTCGACCCCAAGCGCGCGCACGACGCTGAATTGATCAAGAAGGTCGAGAAGTACCTCAAGAACGAGGATACCAAAGGTCTCGACATCCGCATCATGGCGCCAGTGCCGGCCATCAACTTCTCGCTCGAGCGCATCCGCAAGGGGCTCGACACCATCTCCGTCACCGGCAACGTGCTCCGCGACTACCTGACCGACCTGTTCCCGATCATGGAGTTGGGCACATCGGCCAAGATGCTGTCGGTCGTGCCGCTGTTACAGGGCGGCGGACTGTTCGAAACCGGCGCCGGCGGCTCGGCGCCCAAGCATGTCGAGCAGTTCAAGGACGAAGGCTATCTGCGCTGGGATTCGCTGGGCGAGTTCCTGGCGCTGGGCGCCTCGCTGGAGCATCTGGCGCAGGTCAGCGGCAACGAGGACGTGAAGACCTTGGCCGAGACACTCGACGAGGCCAACGGCGAGATCCTCGAGCACAACCGCTCGCCGGCGCGCAAAGTGGGCGAGCTGGACAACCGCGGCAGCCATTTCTATCTGGCGCTCTACTGGGCCAAGGCGCTGGCCCGGCGCGACAACAGCTCCACCCTCGCCGCCAAATTCAAGCCGCTGGCGGAGGCGCTGACGGCGAACGAGGCCAAGATCAACGCCGAGTTGCTCGCCGCCCAGGGCAAGCCGGTGGATACGGGCGGCTATTACCTGCCCAACGACGCCAAGACGTCGGCCGCGATGCGGCCGAGCAAGACGCTCAACGACGCACTCGCCGCGCTCTGATACCCGGCAGCGGACGTTTCCAAAGCGTTGACCCGCCCGATGACGCACTCATCGGGCGGGTTCTCATTTTCGGGTCCGTGCCTCTGGATGCGGCTTAAAACCACGAGTTAGCGCGGCTTTCACGGCAAGAAAGCCGATGCTATAGAGCCGCTGCCCGGGGCGGCGTCTTCAATGAGCGCACGCCGAATTTTCGTCGGTCTGACGACCGTACCCGATGCCGGCTCTCAAAAGGTGGCTTCTTAAAATGGCGAAGATCAAGGTCAAGAACCCAGTCGTCGAGATGGATGGCGACGAGATGACACGCATCATCTGGCAGTTCATCAAGGACAAGCTGATCCATCCTTACCTCGACATCGACCTGCTCTATTACGATCTCAGCGTTCAGAAGCGCGACGAGACCAGCGACCAGATCACCATCGACGCCGCCAACAAGACCAAGGAAGTCGGCGTCGCCGTGAAGTGCGCCACCATCACGCCGGACGAAGGCCGCGTGAAGGAGTTCGGCCTGAAGGACATGTGGCGCTCGCCGAACGGCACGATCCGCAACATCCTCGGCGGCACGATCTTCCGAGAGCCGATCATCTGCAAGAACGTGCCGCGCCTGGTGCCGGGCTGGACGCAGCCGATCGTCATCGGCCGCCACGCCTTCGGCGATCAGTACCGCGCGACCGACTTCAAGTTCCCCGGACCGGGCACGCTCACCATCAAGTTCACCGGCAACGACGGCAAGGTGATCGAGCGCGAAGTGTTCAAGGCGCCGACCTCGGGCGTCGCGCTGGCGATGTACAATCTCGACGACTCGATCCGCGACTTCGCGCGCGCCTCGATGAACTACGGCCTCAACCGCGGCTATTCGGTCTACCTGTCGACCAAGAACACCATCCTGAAGCAGTACGACGGCCGCTTCATGGAGCTGTTCCAGGAGATCTTCGACAAGGAATTCAAGGACAAGTTTGCCGAGAAGAACATCATTTACCAGCACCGCTTGATCGACGACATGGTCGCGTCGGCGCTGAAGTGGTCGGGCGGCTATGTGTGGGCCTGCAAGAACTACGACGGCGACGTGCAGTCCGACACCGTCGCTCAGGGCTTCGGCTCGCTCGGCCTGATGACCTCGGTGCTGATGACGCCGGACGGCAAGGTGGTTGAAGCGGAAGCAGCCCACGGCACCGTAACGCGCCACTACCGCGAACATCAGAAGGGCAACGAGACCTCGACCAATTCGATGGCGTCGATCTTTGCCTGGACCCGCGGCCTCGCGCATCGCGCCAAGCTCGACGGCACCCCCGATCTGGCGAAGTTCGCCTTAACGCTCGAGAAGGTCTGCGTCGACACCGTCGAAGCCGGCTTCATGACCAAGGACCTCGCCCTCCTCGTCGGCCCCGACCAGAAGTGGCTGTCCACCACGGGCTTCCTCGACAAGATCGACGCGAACCTCAAGAAGGCGATGGCGGCGTAAGCTGCCCGCAAGTGACGTGAAAGGGCGCGGCACCACCGCGCCTTTTTTCATTGTGCCTTCCGAAAGCGACCGGCGAAGCGGCCGCAGCCGTTGCGGTCAGAATCCTGCCGAGTACTGCAGGCCGAGGATCCAGGTGCTGTTGCGATAGGTGCCCGTCACGCGCCCGAGGGTGGACGCCGTCTGGTTGTTGTCGATGTCGGTCTCTCTCATGGTGAGGTAGGCAGCGCCGATATCGAGCTTGGCCGTTTCCTTGAACCTCCACTGCACACCGCCCGACAGCCAGATGCTCTTGGTCTCTGGAAGCCAGACCGGACGCGTGGCTGCGCCCTTGATCGGGCTTTCGTCGTTGGCGACACCCATCCGCAGCTTCACGGCGTCGTTGACCGTGTAGGTCGCGCCGAGTGCGACGCGCCAGGTGTTCCGGAAGTCGGCGCGCAGCGTGCTCGCCGGCGTGGTGCTGCTCGCCCCCCCGCCGGTGACCTTGTAGATGTCCAGATCGCGGAAGCTGCTCCAGCCGGTCCAGGACACGTCGCCCAGCAGCTCCCAGCGCTCGTTGAAACGGTGCGACAGGCTGGCGATGAATTGATCCGGCAGGGTGACACCGGTCGTGATGTTGCCTCCCACCGCGGTGTTGACGAGTTGGATGGGGCTGCCGCCGACCATGGCGCCGTTCAGGCTGTGCTTGATTCTCGAACGGTAGGACACGCCGAGCTTGGTGGCCGGTGTCAGCTTGAAAAGCGCGCCGACGTTCCAGCCCCAGGCGCTGTCGTCCAGATCAAGCGTCAGCGGCGTGTTGCCGGGAAGCCCTGGCGGCACGACCGGGACCGTGGCCAACTGGCGCTGATAGTTCATCTGCATCGTCTGCCAGTTTACGCCGAAGCCGACGGATACGGTTTCGTTAATCTTCCACGCCAGCGACGGATTGATGTTGTAGGTCCTGATCTTGAGCTCGTTGCCCTGCGCGCCGCCGAGCCAGGGCGTGTCATAGGACGTGTGCATCGCAAAGGGAGAACCAAAGCCGATGCCGGCGGTCAGCGCGTTGCTCAGCCGCACCGAGAGATAGGCGTTGGGCGCCACGATCGGCCGGCCTGCATCGCCGCCAGTGGCGCCAGCAGAATTGTAGGTGCCGATCGAGCCCTGGTTCGCGAACTGATAGCTTTGCCGGGTGAAGGTGCCGCCGAAGGACACCTCCACATTCTTCAGTTCGCTCATGCCCGCGGGATTGTAGAAAATCGTGCTGGCGTCCTCCGCCACCGCGGCCGAACCGGCATAGGCGTTGCCGAGGCCGCTGGCGTTCTGCTGCATCTGGAAGCCGCCGGCGCCGGCCTTGCCGGCCAATGCCGAAACGCCCAGGGACGCCAACAGCACCGCACGCAAGGACATCGACGCCACCGCAAGCCGCAACGGCTCACGCAAATTCCCCAACCCCACCTGTCAGCCCCCCGACCACGCCAGCATTGCAACGAAACAGGCCGCGGCCATTTCGGCCGTTGATTTTTCGGCGCCATCCGTCAAATTTAAAAGTAGATGCTTCCCTCCCCGATGGCGCGATCAGAATCGCACCTGATCGATTTTCCACAGCGACAATGCAAAACCGCCTACCGGACAGCGCAACGACGTCGAGCGGCGGCGACAGTAGCGAAGACCTGCTGATGGCCGAGGCCGATCGGCTGCGCGCGCTTCCCGCATTTCCCGGCGCCGTGCGCGAATACACCGTCGGGCTCGCGCGCTTTCGCGAAGCGCCGCGCCTGATCAACAAGCTGACGTCCTACGACGCGCGCTTCCGCGTGAACGGCTATCTGCTCTATCTGCACGCCGACCAGGAACGGTTCGGGCCGGACGGCGGGGCGACCTACGGCCGCCTCTTCGAGCTTTGCACGCGGCGGAACGAGGTCAGCCCCCGCGCGCTGAAGACCACGCTCGCCATGCTGAAGCTCACCGGCTTCATCCAAACGGTGCGCAGCGACGCCGACCGCCGCTTGAGATACTACCGCCCGACCGCGCGGATGTTCGGCTTCGTCGAGCAGTGGCTGACCTACGCGGTCAACGCACTCGACGCGCTTTTGCCAGAAGGGCAGCGCGCACGGATGCTGCGCGATGATCCGACGTTCGTGCAGCGCTTCCTGGTGTCGGGCGGGCGCGACCACAGCATGGGCGAACCGCCGGCCGACCGGATGCCGGAATTCATCAGCTTCTTCGGCTCTCGCGAAGGCGCCGCCACCGTGATCATCTCCGTGATGCTGGCCGACATCGACCGCACGCCGCTGCCCAGCCGGGCCCAGATCGCCAAACGGTTCGGGCTGTCGAAGACCCAGGTTGCAAGCATCATTGAAGACGGCACGCGGCTGGGTTTCTTTGCTCTCGATGGCACGGCCGTTCCGGCAGCGACCCCATACCTCCGCGACAGCTACGCGCGCTGGATCTCGATCGAGCTCGCCTTCTACGCGCGCCACATGCAGCAGGCTTCGTGAATGCCGTCCGTCACCGTCGATCCATCGAAAGTCCATGAATTCAAGAGCGCGGATGCGTTCTACCGCTGGCTCGGCAAGAATCATGCGCGCGAAACCGAGGTGTGGATCAAGATTCACAAGGTGGGTTCGGGCCTCAAATCGATCACACCGATCGAGGCCATCGATGTCTGTCTGTGCTGGGGATGGATCGACGCGATCCGCAAAGGCCTCGACGACACCAGCTATCTGCAACGCTACACGCCGCGGGGAAAAAAGAGCACCTGGAGCCAGATCAACGTCGGCAATGTGGCGCGGTTGATCAAGGAAGCCCGCATGACCGAGCATGGCCTCCGGCAGGTCGACGCTGCGAAGGCGGACGGCCGATGGGGCCGCGCCTACGCGAGCGGCCGCGACATGAAAATTCCGGCCGATCTTCAGGCGGCGATCGACGCCGAGCCTAAGGCAAAAGCCATGCTCGCCACGCTCTCCGCGCAAAACCGCTTCTCGCTCGCATTCCGCACCCAGAACATGAAGACCGAGGCCGGTCGCAAGAAGAAGATCGAAACCTTCGTCGCCATGCTCAAGCGCGGCGAGACGATTTATCCGCAGGCTTCTTCGAAGCAAAAGCGCAAGCGATAGCAGCGTTGCAGAACGGCCGGCGCCGCCGAGCGCCGCAGCGAACAATCCACAGCGACGCCGGCTGATCCACCGCCCGCCGTTTTTGCGCCGCGTTTGCGATGCTGATGAGCCCTCACGGGGGCTTCATGAAAAAACGTCACATCGCGCTGATCGCCGTCGGCGCATTCGTCGTCTTCGCCGCACTCAACAACACCAATCTCTTCTCGTCCGAACAGACCGCCCGCCCGCTGCTGCTCGCGCACCGCGGCCTCGCGCAGACCTACAGCCCCGAAGGCATCGGCAACGACACCTGCACGGCGGCCCGCATCCATCCGCCCGAGCACCCTTACATCGAGAACACCATCGCCTCGATGGAGGCCGCGTTCAAAGCCGGCGCCGACATCGTCGAACTCGACATCCATCCGACCACCGACGGGCAATTCGCGGTCTTCCACGATTGGACGCTGGATTGCGCGACCGATGGCAAGGGCGTCACGCGCGAACAGTCAATGACGGCGCTGAAAGCGCTCGACGTCGGCCACGGCTACACCGCCGACGGCGGCAAGACCTTCCCGCTTCGCGGCAAGGGCATCGGCCTGATGCCGACGCTCGACGAGGTGTTCGCGGCGTTTCCCGGCAAACGCTTCCTGATCCACATCAAGAGCAACGATCCGGCCGAGGGCGAGAAGCTCGCCGAGCGCCTCAAGGCGCTGCCGCCGGAGCAACGCGCCGCGCTGATGGTCTATGGCGGAAACCGCCCGGTCGTCGCCCTGCGCGAGCGGCTGCCGCAGGTGCCGACGATGTCCAACCGTCTGGAGCTGCGCTGCCTCCTCACCTATCTCGCGACCGGCTGGTCCGGTTATGCGCCCGCGTCCTGCGCCAACAGCCTGCTGCTGATCCCCGACAACTACGCCGGCTGGCTGTGGGGCTGGCCCGACCGCTTCCTCGCGCGCATGCAGGGCGTCTCGTCCGTTGTGATCGTCGCGGGGCCGTACAGTTCCGGCGACGGCAGCAGCGGCATCGACACGGAGGCGCAGCTTAAGTCCGTGCCGCTGCGTGCAAACGTCGGCCTTTGGACCAACCGCGTCGACCGGATCGCGCCGCTCTTGCCTGCGAACCGCTGAGCGAACCGCCGGCGCACCCGATCGTCAGAACGGCATGCTCAGCCGCGCGTTGCCGGTCCACAGCTTGTAGTTCGCGCCGATGCCGCCGTATTCGCCGCCGAGCGAAAGCGATCCAGTGCGCAGCACCTGCATCGAGAAGCCGGTGGTGGCGCGCCCCGACCAGCCGTCACCGATGCCGGTGAACGGCACCGCCGCGACCTGGGTGCTGTTCGACGCAAAGCGCCAGTCGCCGTAGAATCCGACATAGGGCGTGAAGGCGAACGCCTGCGGCGGCGCGAGCACACGGCCGCCGGCCGAGACGCGGCCGGTGGTGAAGCTTCGCGCGTCGTGCGCCACGCCGAGGTTGTCGGTGTAGGCGGTCTGCCGCTCGGTGACGGCGAACACCGTCGCCGAAGGCTCCAGCACGTAGGCAGCTAGCAGATAGCGCCCCGTGAGCCCGGTCGAGAACAGCCAGCGCGAGCCGCTGAAGCTGCCCGATGCGGTCGCAGCGGAGGCGTCGTAGGACACGCCGGTCCAGCCGACCATGCCGGTCCAGCGCAGTGTCGGCGTGATCGCCCAGCCGGCGTAGGTGCCGATCGAGCCGCCTTGGCCCTTGAGGCTGCCGGTCAGCGAGGCGAAGTCGTATTTGAAATTCTCGTAGCCGGCGAAGACGCCGACAACAAGATTGGCGCGGGCCTTGTAGGTGACGCCGCCGGTGGCGTTGATCTGCGTGCCCTTGAGCGCGCTGGCGTCGTTCTGCTCGAAGCCCGAGCCGCGAACGTCGCCCCAGGTGCTCCATTGCGGCGTGAAAATATGCGTCGCGCGCGGGGCCTTGTTGACAGAGGCCAGCGCTGCGAAGGCTTCGTCGGCGCGGCGCACAACGGCAGACTGTTGCTCGGGAGCAAATTGCGACGACGGGGCGGTGACCATGAGAAATCCGGGCCAGCTCCCCGGGCGCGCGATGAAAGACTTCCCCTTCGCCGTCTCCTGATTGTAGAAACCTAATCCCTGCCGCCTCAATGCGTCGTACCCAGGACCCGATGTACCGCCGTGCCTCTGCAGGACCCAGTTCGCGACGAATTCTTCCGCCGTCATGTACACGACAGGACTCGTTGATCCGCCGGAGCCGGACGAGGACAGAGCCGCATTCGTTGCATCCGAGACCGACCCGGTGATGGCCGCTCCCGATGTATTCGCCACCACGGTCGAGCCTGTCGTCTGCACCGAAGTCAGCATCTGGCTGGGGGTGCTGCCGCTGCTGCTCCCGCCGGCTGTACAAGTCCAGGAGAAGTTCGAGCCGGCGTTGGCGCGCGTGCCGCTGATGAGGAATTTCGCGGACGTATTGGCCGGGACCGTGAAAGTCCTGGTTCCGACGGTGTTGCCGCTGAGCAGCAGAACATTGAAGTTGGTATCGTCGTAGAGTCCCAGCGTGTCGGCACCGCCCGCTGTGGTCACCGTCAGGGTGATGATGTCACCAGCCGAGAAGCCCGTGCCGCTTGTGCTGCCAGTAATGGCACCGCCGATGTACGTGCCGTTGAGCGCCGTACAGCCTGCCGACGCGAGCGCCGCGCCCTGCCCCCCGACAATCAGTCCGAAACCCGCAAGTCCGAACGCGAACGCTTTGCCAGCAAATCCCTGACGGGATTTGCCCCACACACCCATTCCCATGAAACGCGCCGCCCCCGACCACTCACTGCTTCCGGTGGAACTTTCCTATGTGGCTGAGGCAGCAGCAATTCCGGCGCTCACTCTATCAAAAGATATCCCCAACATCCGCGTCGCAGGGCGACGGGGCAGCAAACGCGTCAAACGAACCGCACCGCATAAACCGGCGGAAGATGTGCGTTGACGAGCCGCCAGCGCTCGCCGCCGTCGCCGCTCGCCCACAGCCCACCAGTGGTCGAGCCCATCGCGAGCTGCGTGCCGGTTGAATCCACATCGAACCCGTGGCGATAGATCAGATCGTAGGCGTCCTGCTGCGGCAGGCCGTCGCGCAGCGACTCCCACGTCTTGCCGCCGTCGCGCGTGCGCGTCACCGCGAACGCGCCATCGCGCGGCATGCGGATCTCGTCCTTGATCGCGGGCACGAACCACGCGGTTTTCGGATCTTTCGGATGCGCGACGACAGCAAAGCCGAAATCGTCGTGCGGCAGTTTCATGCTGGCCCACGTGCGGCCCGCGTCCTCGGAGCGGAAGATGCCGCAGTGATGCTGCATCCACATCGTGTCCGGCGCTGACGCACAGCGCGCGACGCGATGCGGGTCCTGGCTCTCGAGCGAGTCCTGCTGATCGGGCGGCAGATAAGCCGCGATCATCCCCTTCCCGTGCAATTTCCAGCTTTCGCCGCCGTCGAGCGTCTCCCACACGCCGCCGCAGGAGATCGCGACAAACATGCGCTTGGGGTCGCGCGGGTCGGGCGAAATCGAATGAATGCCGGCATCGTCGTAGCCGCCGCCGAACCACTTGGCGCGCTCCGGCACGTTCCAGAACGAACTGATGAACTGCCAGCTCTCGCCGCGGTCGTCCGAACGAAACAGCCCCGCCGGAATCGCGCCGGCCCAGATGCGCCCCGGCTCATTCGGGCCACCAGTCTCAAGCGACCAGATTTGAAACACGGAAGGTGAACCCGCGGCATCCGCCGGAAAGGTGGGCGACGCGATTTCCTTCCACGTCTTCCCGCCATCGTCGGAGCGATGCATCTTCGGGCCGAAGTGGCCGAGCTTGAGCGCCGCGTAGATCGTGCCGTCGCGCGGATCGTGCAGCACGTTGACGACCGGCGATCCTGCGAACGCCGTCTCGCCCGCTTTCCATCCGCCGTTCGCGCGCTCGAACGTCAACAGGCCCTTGCGCGTCGCCACCATCATCCGGTCACTCATGACAACTCTCCTCGTTCAGCCGCCCGACAGCGCCTGCATCACATAGATCTGGGAATGGGGTTCGATGGGATGACCCAGCGTCGTCTCACGCGGCAGCCGCCGGCCATCGGAAAAAATGCACACGTGCTTGCGGATCGCGCCGCGATCGTCGAGCACGTAGCCGCGCACGACGGGACGTTGCGCGAACACATCGGCGAGGACATCGCCGACGGTCGCACCGTTCGCGCTCAGCGGGCCGTCGGGAACGATCTCCCGCAGCCAGCTCGTGAAGTGAACCTGCGCCATATGCGCACTCACTCTTTTTTGGCCGATCCGCCGTCTCTCCAGACAACGGTCCGGCGCACCAAACATTCCCTCGCCGCTCAGACCGGTGCGGGCTGTCCCGCCACCACGGTCTCGAGCCGATCGATGATCTTGCCCCAGCCGGGGCTCATTGCATTGTAGGCGATGTCGTTCTCCGGCGAGACGAAGCCCGCATGCTCCATGCGAAGCCGCGTGCCGCCGGCAACCGGCACCAGCGTCCAGGTCACTGTCGAATTGAGCAGCGAGCCATAGCCCTCGTTGTTCTCCGATCCGCCCGCCCATGTGTAGCTGAGCAGCCGCGGCGGCTCGCAAGCGATCACATGGCAAAACACCGTGCCGTCCCAGTCGCCCATCGGCTTCGTCTTGAACGTGAAGCGATGGCCAACCTCCGCCACGAAATTGTTCGGCATCAGCCATTGATTGAGCGCCGCCTTGTCCGTGAGCGCCTGCCACACGCGCTCCGGCTCGTAAGGCATCGTTCGCTCGACGACGATGGAACGCACCTCACTCACGCGGCGTCTCCTTCAAATACTGCTCAAGATTGTCGAAGCGCTCGTTCCAGAAGATCGACCAGCGATCGAGCCAATTCACCAGCGGCTCGAAGCCTTCGCGCCGCACACGATAGTGAATGTGCCGGCCTTCTTTTCGTTCCGACACGAGGCCCGCGTCGCGCAACGCGCGCAGGTGCTGCGACACCGCGGGCTGCGACACGCGCGAGCGCGCGACCAGCGAGCCCGCCGTCACCTCGCGTTCCGACATGATGCGCTCGAACACGGCGCGCCGCGTCGGGTCGGCGAGCGTCTTCATCACGTTGGTCAGATGCTCGACCGTTTGCATGACAAATACATAAGCTATAGCTTATATGTTAGTCAACCGCGAAAACGGCCGTAGAATCAGGCTTTTCGGGGCTAATTTGCGGATGCGGCCAAGCGCGCGAGGGAATCCCGCCGGGCCTTGGCGAGCCGCTCCACCACCGCGTCTTCCGAAAGGCCGAGCGCTTCGAGCACGCGGCCGGCGAGTTGCAAGCTCGCCTCCTCGAACTCAGGGATCGCGTGCGAGACGCCGTGTTCGGAAAGCCTTGCAGCGTGGCCGTGATCCTTGGCACGCGCGAACACCGGCACATCGGGACGCAGCTTGCGGATCTCCTTCACCATCTGCTCGGCAGTGTGGGAACTATCGAGCGTGACGACGAACGCGCGCGCGTTGTGCGCGCCCGCGTGCTTCAGCAGTTCTCCATGACTCGCATCGCCGAAATAGACCGCCCGGCCCGCCCTGTTGTGCTCCGCAACGAGTTCTGCGCTGGCGTCGAGCGCGACGAAGGGCACGCCCTCGGCTTCGAGCATCTTCGCAATCGTCTGCCCCACCCGCCCGAAGCCGCCGATCACGACATGGTCCGCGAACTCCGAGCCGTCGCCCGGCGGCACCGGCGCGCCGTGGTCCTTCGGCGCGTATTGATCGCCGAGCCGGCGCGCGGCGATGGCGAGCACCGGCGTCAGCATCATGCTGACCGCTGCGACCGCGATGGTGGAGCTCGCGAGCTGCGGCGAGATCAGCTTTGTCGTCTGCGCAATGCCGATGACGACGAAGGCGAACTCGCCCGCCTGTGCGAGCAGAAGCGCAACCTCGATCGACGGTCCCTGCGCGACGCGAAACACCCGCGCGACCGCATACAAAATGACGGTCTTGAACAGGATGAGCACGATGACGCCAATCGCAACCTGCCCCGCATAGTCGGCGACAACGCCGAGATCGACGCTCATTCCCACGGTGATGAAGAAGATGCCGAGCAGCAGGTTCTTGATCGGATCGATGTCGACTTCGATCTGGTGTTTGTATTCGCTTTCGCTGAGCAGCAGGCCGGCGACGAATGCGCCAAGCGCCATCGAAAGCCCTGCCTCCCCGGTCGCGCCCGCGATGCCGAGCACGATCAGCAACGCCAGCGCGAGAACGATCTCGCGGCTGCCGGTCAATCCTGCCGAATAGAACAGCGGGCGCACAACGTAGCGGCCAACGACCAGCAGCACCGGCACGGCGGCGAGCGCAAGCAGGAACGGCAGGACGAGCGACCAGAAGCTGCGCTCCGGCCCGCCACCGAGAAGGCCGATAACGAATAGGATCGGCACCACCATCAGGTCCTGGAACAGCAGCACCGAGAGCGCGATGCGCCCAACCGGCGTCGCCGCGCGGCGTTGCGCAATCAGGATTTGCATGACCACTGCTGTGGAAGACAGCGCGAGGCAAAGCCCGAGCACGATGCCCGCGGGCCGCACGTCGACGAACCAGCGCACGAAAAACCCGATGGCCACAGCGGTCAGCGCAACCTGCGCAAGACCGACGCCCAGCACGTAGCGGCGAAGCTGCCACAAACGGCCGAGTGAGATTTCGAGGCCGAGCGTGAACAGGAGGAAGATGATGCCGAGTTCGGCCGCGACCGTGGCGCGCTTGGGATCGTCGAATGTGATGTACCAGAGCCACGGGTGGCTCTCGGCCAGCCGCCCCATGCCGTACGGCCCGAGCAGAACGCCGACAATGAGAAAGCCCAGCACCGCGCTGACGCGCACGCGATGAAACAGCGGGATGATCACCCCCGCCGCCAGGAGAAAAATCAGAAGCCCCTTGAATCCCTCAACGTGCATTTCCGTCCCCGGATCGGCATTGTTGCGGCGTTTGACCGGGGAGTCACGTGGCGGTTTTTAAGGGCGCGCGATCACCACAGGCTCGCCGCGGCGCGCTCCGGCCATTCACGATCGTAAGTCTCGCCGCCGACGCGCTGCTGGGACAGCGAAGCGAGGATCTGGCCCGCGCTCGGCAGCGTCTTCGGATCGACGTGATGCGCCGGATTCCACAGGTCCGAGCGCACGATCGCGCGGGCGCATTGGAAATAGATCGCCTCGACCGTCATCACCATGACGGTGCGCGGCGGCTTGCCGTCCATCTTGAACGTGTCGAGCAGCGCCTTGTCGGCTGTGAGGTGCGCGCGGCCGTTGACCCGCAGCGTGCTGCCGACACCGGGAATCATGAACAGCAGCGCCACGCGCGGATCGCGCACGATGTTGCGGAGCGAGTCGATACGATTGTTGCCGCGCCGGTCCGGCAGCATCAGCGTGCGCTCGTCGTGGATGCGCACGAAGCCCTTGGCGTCGCCGCGCGGCGAGCAGTCGAGCCCCTCGGGACCGCTGGTGGCGAGCGCCACATAAGGCGAGGCCTCGATCAGCCGCCGGTACTCGGGGCTGATCCAGTCGATCTCCTTCACTGTCGAGGCCTCGCCTGGGGTTCCGTAGATCGCCTCAAGCTCCTCGACAGTCCGGATCATCGATTTCCTCTTCAGTTGGTGAGTGCAGCCTCGACCGCGGCGAGCGCCGCAGCCGCCTTTGAACCGTCCGGGCCGCCGGCCTGCGCCATGTCGGGGCGGCCGCCGCCACCCTTGCCACCGAGCGCCTCCGAGCCCTTGCGCACGAGATCGACCGCCGAGAAACGGCCGGTCAGATCGGACGTCACGCCGACCACGATGCTGGCCTTGCCGTCTTCGGACACGCCGACCAGCGCGACGACGCCGGAGCCGAGTTGCTTCTTGCCCTCGTCGGCAAGGCTCTTCAGATCCTTGATGTCGATGCCGGAGAGCGAGCGGGCCATCAGCTTGATGTCCCCGACGCTGCGCACGTCGTCCGCTGCGCCGCCGGACTTGCCGCCGCCGCCCATCGCGAGCTTCTTCTTCGCATCGGAGAGATCGCGCTCGAGCTTGCGCCGCTCGTCGAGCAGCGCAGCGATGCGGGCGGGCATGTCATCGACCGTGGTCTTAAGCTCGGCAGATGACAGTTTGGCGACATTGGCGATGGCGTTGGCGGCCTTGCGCGCCGCCTTGCCGGTCAGCGCCTCGAGGCGGCGCACGCCGGCGGCAACGCCGGAGTCGGCAAGGCCGAAGATCAGGCCGATGTCGCCGGTGCGCTTGACGTGGGTGCCGCCGCAAAGCTCGACCGACCAGCCGAGCGTGTTGCCGGTCCCCTCACCCATCGCGACGACGCGAACCTCGTCGCCGTATTTCTCGCCGAACAGCGCGCGGGCGCCGGAGGCTCGCGCGTCGTCGAGCGCCATCAGGCGCGTGGTGACGGGCGAGTTCTGCAACACGTATTCGTTGGCGAGGTCCTCGACCTTCTCCAGCTCCTCCGCCGAGATCGGCTTGGGATGCGAGAAATCGAAACGCAGGCGATCAGGCGAAACCAGCGAGCCCTTCTGCGCGACGTGATCGCCGAGCACCTGGCGCAGCGCCTCGTGCAGCAGATGCGTCGCCGAATGGTTCTGGCGGATCGCGCCGCGGCGGCCGTGATCGACGTCGAGCGCGAGCGCGGCGCCGACCTTCAGCGTGCCCTGCTCGACCTTGCCGTGATGCACGAACAGATCGCCGGCCTCCTTCTGCGTGTCGGAGACGGCAAAGCGGACGCCATCCGCGGTCATGACGCCGGTGTCGCCGACCTGACCGCCGGACTCGCCGTAGAACGGCGTCTGGTTGACGATGACCGCGCCGGTCTCGCCCGCCTTCAGTTCGGAGACCTCCTTGCCGTCGCGCACCAGTGCGGCGACGACGCCTTCGGCGGTCTCGGTCTCGTAGCCGAGGAACTCGGTGGCGCCGAGCTTTTCGCGGAGCGGAAACCAGATCGCGGCGGCGGCGGCATCGCCCGAGCCCTTCCAGGACTCGCGCGCCTTGGCCTTCTGCTGCTCCATCGCCGCGTTGAAGCCCTCGACGTCGACGCCGATGCTGCGTGCGCGGAGCGCATCCTGCGTGAGATCGAGCGGAAAGCCGTAGGTGTCATAGAGCGTGAAGGCGGTCTCGCCCTTCAGCTTGTCGCCCTGCTTGAGCGACTTCGACTCGGTGTCGAGGATCGATAGTCCCCGCTCCAGCGTCTTGCGGAAGCGCGTCTCCTCGAGCTTCAGCGTCTCGGTGATCAGCGCCTCGGCGCGGACGAGTTCCGGATACGCCTGCCCCATCTCGCGCACGAGCACCGGCACGAGCTTCCACATCAGCGGCTCGCGCGCGCCAAGGAGTTCGGCATGGCGCATCGCGCGGCGCATGATGCGGCGGAGCACATAGCCGCGCCCTTCGTTCGAGGGCAGCACGCCGTCGGCGATCAGGAACGACGAGGCGCGAAGATGATCAGCGATGACGCGGTGCGAGGCCTTCTGCGGGCCGTCCGGCGAAACCTTGGTGAGTTCGGCGATGGCGCCGATCAGCGCGCGGAACAGATCGATCGAATAATTGTCGTGGGTGCCCTGAAGCACCGCCGCGATGCGCTCCAGCCCCATGCCGGTGTCGATCGAGGGCTTGGGCAGCGGCACGCGCTCGCCGCCCGGAAGCTGCTCGAACTGCATGAACACGAGATTCCAGATCTCGATGAAGCGGTCGCCGTCCTGATCGGGCGAGCCGGGCGGACCGCCCGGAATCTTGTCGCCGTGGTCGTAGAAGATTTCCGAGCACGGGCCGCACGGACCGAGATCGCCCATCTGCCAGAAGTTGTCGGAGCCGGCGATGCGGATGATGCGCGACTCCGGCAGCCCCGCGATCTTCTTCCAGAGATCGAAGGCCTGATCGTCGTCGATGTAGACGGTCGCCGTCAGCTTGTCCTTCGGCAGCCCGAATTCCTTGGTGACCAGGTTCCAGGCGAGTTCGATCGCGCGGTCCTTGAAGTAGTCGCCGAACGAGAAGTTGCCGAGCATCTCGAAGAAGGTGTGATGCCGCGCGGTGTAGCCGACGTTGTCGAGGTCGTTGTGCTTGCCGCCCGCGCGCACGCACTTCTGCGAGGTGGCGGCGCGCTGGTAGGGACGCTTCTCGAGGCCGGTGAAGACGTTCTTGAACTGCACCATGCCGGCGTTGGTGAACATCAGCGTCGGGTCGTTGCGCGGCACGAGCGGCGACGACGGCACGACCTGATGGCCTGCCTTGGCGAAGTAGTCGAGGAAGCCCGACCGGATATCGTTCACGCCGCTCATAGAAGTTCCTGCAAAGCCCCCAAAACCGCCCTCAAAACCCGCCTAAATGCCGGGCAGGCTTGAGGTTTCCCCGCGCTTATTTAGCGGTGGGGGTGCGCGGAGTCTAGGAAAGGCATGCACGGGGCGGATGGCGCGATCGGCCCCTCTCCTTTCAGAGAGAAGCCGTGGAACGCCTCGGTTTCCTGGGGCCGGGCGAGCGTTACCCCCAAGGGCCGCGACGCGCCGCGCCGCCGCCCCAGGGACCGTTACCCCGGGCTGCCGGGCGGGCGGGCGCGTGGCCGTGCCCCATCGCCGCCGCAAGCTGCTGGAGGGCAGCGATGCGGTTCTCGGTCGCCGGATGGGTCGAGAACAGGTTGTCCATGCGCGCGCCCGACAACGGATTGATGATGAACAGATGCGCGGTCGCGGGTGACCGCTCGGCGGTCTCGTTCGGCACCGCGTGGGCCATCTGCTCGATCTTCGCGAGCGAGGACGCGAGCGCCAACGGCTGGCCGCTGATCTGCGCACCGAGATTGTCGGCGGCATATTCGCGCGTCCGGCTGATCGCCATCTGCACCAGCATGGCGGCGAGCGGCGCGAGGATCATCATGGCGATCGTGCCGATCAGGCCGAGGCCGCCGCCGTTGTTGTCGCGGTTGCCGGAAAGCCCCGAGAACATCGCGAAGTTGCCGAGCATGGAGATCGCGCCCGCAATCGTCGCGGTGACCGTCATGATCAGCGTGTCGCGGTTGGCGATATGGGCAAGCTCGTGCGCGATGACGCCTGCGAGCTCGTCGCGGTTTAGCGTCTGCATGATGCCGGTGGTGACGGCCACCGCCGAGTTCTGCGGATTGCGGCCGGTCGCGAACGCATTCGGCTGCGGATTGTCCATGATGTAGACGCGCGGCATCGGCAGGTTGGCGCGCTGCGCAAGCTCCGCCACCATGCGATAGAGATCGGGCGCGGAACGCGCGTCGACCTCCTGCGCACCGTGCATCGACAAGACCATCTTGTCGGCGTTCCAGTAGGCGAACAGGTTCATGCCGCCGGCGACGACCAGCGCGATCAGCATGCCGCTCTGGCCGCCGATCAGGAAACCGACAGCCATGAACAGGCCGGTCAGGCCGGCCAGCAGAATGGCGGTGCGAAGATAGTTCATCTGTCTCCTCTCAAGCGGCATTCAGGACAGGTGCCCGATTGGCCGCGTCGAGGAAAATGTTGGTGGGAGCAGCGCTTGGCGCAAGATCGGCGGACAGGATGACGCAGCGGGCTTGCGGCCCTTGTTGCTCTCTCTTGCACGAGAGGTGGCTGGCTACGCGGCGCTGTCGCGCAAGGCATAAAACGCTTTCGCCCCCGTCCTCGGTGGCGGCCGCTTTACGCAGCCGGGTGCCGACGGGGGCGACGCGTCGCAACTTGGGCAGTCTCAGAAGGAGGTGGGTGGCTCCTTCAAGCAGCAGCCTTCAAACGGCAGATTTCAAAACAGCGCTCAGGCCTCCGCGGCCTCGTCGTCGCCGTCGTCCTCGGCCGGACCTTCGTCGATCTTGTCGGCGATGATGCCGGAGTTGGCGCGCACCGCAGCCTCGATCTTGGCCGCGACGTCGGCATTCTCCTTGAGGAACGTCTTGGCGTTCTCGCGGCCCTGACCGATGCGCTGGCTGTCGTAGGAGAACCAGGCGCCGGACTTCTCGACCACGCCGGCCTTCACGCCGAGATCGATCAACTCGCCGACCTTGGAAACGCCCTCGCCGTACATGATGTCGAACTCGACCAGCTTGAACGGGGGCGCAAGCTTGTTCTTGACCACCTTCACGCGGGTCTGGTTGCCGACAACTTCTTCGCGCTCCTTGATCGCGCCAATGCGGCGGATGTCGAGACGGACTGAGGCGTAGAACTTCAGCGCATTGCCGCCGGTCGTGGTCTCCGGCGAGCCGTACATCACGCCGATCTTCATGCGGATCTGGTTGATGAAGATCACCATCGTCTTGGACTTGTTGATCGAGGCGGTGAGCTTGCGGAGCGCCTTCGACATCAGGCGGGCCTGCGTGCCGGGCTGGTTGTCGCCCATTTCGCCTTCGAGTTCGGACAGCGGCACGAGCGCCGCGACCGAGTCGACCACAAGGACGTCCACCGCGCCGGAGCGCACCAGCGTGTCGGCGATCTCAAGCGCCTGCTCGCCGTGGTCGGGCTGCGAGATCAGGAGGTCGTCGACATTGACGCCGAGCTTCCTCGCATAGATCGGATCGAGCGCGTGCTCGGCGTCGACGAAGGCGCAGATGCCGCCCTTCTTCTGGGCCTCGGCCACGGTGTGGAGCGCGAGCGTGGTCTTGCCGGACGACTCCGGTCCGTAAATTTCAACGATGCGGCCGCGCGGCAAACCACCAACGCCAAGCGCAATGTCGAGCCCGAGCGAGCCGGTGGACACGACCTCGATGTCGAGGGCGCCCTTGTCCTTCTTGCCGAGCTTCATGATCGAGCCCTTGCCGAAGTTCCGCTCGATCTGGGAGAGCGCCGCGTCCAGCGCCTTCGACTTGTCCATTGAAGCTCCTTCCACCACGCGCAGTGCCGCAGGCGCCATGTCTCGCTCCTATAAGCCGGGATTCGAAAGACCGAAACGGGCACCCCTCCCGGTGCTGCGCCCAACGGCCATTGAAGCTTGTATGTACACTATTTGTTCCGTGTTCGCAATATGTTCTTTTCTGAAAATGTGAGGATTTGAACCGAACCACCGCCGCTTGACCGGTAGAAATCCACCGGCATCCCTTGACGGTAAAATGCTGCCTGAGACAAATTGTCCCTGGGGCAACTATGTTAATTGACAAAATCTTGGGGATACTCATGCAAGCCAAAACCTTAGCGGCCGCCCTCACGCTGGCCGCCTGTTTTGCATTCTCAGCTGCTCAAGCCGCCGCGCCGCAGACAGACGCGCCGCACGGAAAGAAGAAGCAGCATCTGGAGGTGAGGAAGCCCACCTGGGAGGCGTGCTACGCCATGTCCCGGCAGCGCGGCTTCGACCACGACTTCGAGGAGTGGTGGCAATCCATCAAGGATTGTCAGGAGGGCAAGATCCCGCTCTGACCTGCGGGACGGTCGAGATACCGCGAGGGGCGAGCCGATAGCTCGCCCCTTTTGCATGGGGCTCGCTCTTCCGGCTTCGATTGGCGGCTTCTTTCGTTTCAGCCGCCGCGATCGGCCTTACTTCGCCACCGGCGGAATGAGCTGTCCAAATGCCGGCCGCCCAAGTCCCGTCTTCTCGCGCATGATCAGCTCAAAGAAGCCCGCGAACACGGCCGCGCAGCCCAGGCTGTAGATCAGAAGCTCGAGGCTCTGCGGCAGCTGGTTGAGCGAGGTCACGATGGTGGCGCGGTTGATGCGGACATAGGCGCAGACCGCGAAGAACGCGATCCAGCACACCCAGCGCAGGGCGCGAAACAGGAGCCATACTGCGATCTTCGAATCCATGATGTTGCCTCCGGCGCCGAATGGTCCCGCCCGCAGGCGCCAGGGTCAAGCGGGGGGTACGGGCCGCCCCCGTCCGCGGCAATCCGTCCAAACCCTGATTCGGGAACGAACAAGCCACCGTGGCGTTTCTCCGAACGGGGCACCAGGAACCGTTCAGTGACGGGAAATCATGAATGCAGTGACTTCATCCGCGAGCTCCGCGGACCGGTATCGCGTAAAAGCTGCTGAATTGAGCGCCAAGGCGCTTCAGGAGCCGAGACTCGACCTGAAAGCCGAGTACCGGCGTCTCGCGGCCTCTTATCTGCTGTTGGCAGCCCAGGCCGAGCGCAACAGCACCACCGACGTGGTGTATGAGCCGCCGTTCCAGCCGGTGACGGCTGTGCAGCCCCAACAACAGCAACAACAGCAGCAGCAAGTGCAGCCCAAACGGACGCCTGGCTAGGGCTTCCCAGCCCCTTTCAAACCACCGGCAACCCCGGCTACCGTCATGATGCACGGCGGAGAAACGGGGGAGCTTTCGCATGCCGGTGGTGTCTCGCTGGAAATGCGCGGCGATGTTGGCCGCAGCGCTGATCGCTCTCGCGCCGCTCGATCGCGCCACCGCGCAATCCCCGCCCTCTCCCGCGGCCCGGCAGATCCGCATGGTCGTGCCGTTCCCGGCCGGCGGCACCGCGGACATCCTTGCGCGCATCCTTGGCGAGCAGATCGCCAAGACCGGCGGTCCGACCATCGTGGTGGAGAACCGCCCGGGCGGCGGCACCGTCATCGCAACAGAAATCGTCGCGCGCGCAGCGCCCGACGGAAACACCATGCTGATGATGGCCAACTCGTTCGTCATCAACGCCGCGGTGCGCTCATCGCTCCCCTACGATCCGCTGACGAGCTTCGAGCCGGTGTGCTTGCTGGTGAATTCGCCGCAAATCCTCGTGGTCAACGCCAACGCGCCGTTCAAGACGCTCGCCGATTTCGTCGCCGCGGCGAAAGCGAAGCCCGGCGAACTGAATTACGCCACCGTCGGCCCTGCCACCACGCAGCACATCGCAGTGGAGGCCTTCATGCGCGCCGCCGATATCAAGCTCACCTACGTACCGTTCGGCGGCGGCGCGCCCGCGACCAACGCGCTGCTCGGCGGCCATGTGATGGCCGTGCTCGCCAATCCGTCCGAGGTGATGGAGCAGGTCAACGCCGGAAAACTTCGCGCGCTCGCAGTCGCCTCGCGCGAACGCTTCTCGCAACTGCCGAACACGCCGACGATCATGGAGTCCGGTTACAAGGACTTCGAGGCGACGGCCTGGTTCGGCCTGATGGTCCCCGCGAAGACGCCGAAGGACATCGTCGCGCAGCACATCGCGACGTTCAAGACCGCGCTCGCCGCCTCCGACGTGCAGACCAAGCTGACCGCGCAGGGCTACAATACCATCGGCGTGTGCGGCGACGATTTCGCGGCGCACGTAAAACGCCAGCACACGGACTACGTGCGCGTGACGAAAGAGGCCAACATCAAGGTCGATTGAGCCGCGCCAATCGTGTAGCAGTTTGGGTCCGTGTGACTTGCAATTCCGGGACCTGACCTCATGCCTCACGACATTCTCATCCGCGGCGGCCTTCTGTTCGACGGCAGCGGCAAGCCGGGCGTGCCTGGCGATCTCGCCATCGAAGGCGGACGCATCGTCGCGCTCGGGCAGAATGCCGGCGGCCCCGCGAAGAAGACCATCGACGCCACCGGCCTTGCCGTGGCACCCGGCTTCATCGACATCAAGACACACTCCGACTTCACGCTGCCGATCAATCCCAAGGCCGAGAGCAAGGTGCGCCAGGGCGTCACCACCGAGATCATCGGCCATTGCGGCTTCTCGGTCGCACCGGCCCTTCCCGGCAAGGTCGCGCTCTTGAAGGACTATCTCTCGCCGTCGGCGCCGTGGCTGCCGTTCCGCGAATTGACGTTTCCGGATTATCTCGACACGTTCCCCTCCACGTCCGTGAACGCGGGAATGCTCGTCGGTCACAACACGCTCCGCCTCATGGTCATGGGTATGGAGAACCGCGCGCCGACGCCGGACGAGTTGAAGGCGATGATCGCGCTCCTTGAAAGCGGGCTCGAAGCGGGCGCCCTCGGTATGTCGTCAGGCCTGTTCACATCGCCCGGCTCCTACGCGCAACCCGAAGAGATGATCGCCTTCGGCCATGTGCTGAAGAAATACAACGCCGCCTACTTCACGCATCTGCGCGACGAGTCGAACAAGGTCATCGAGGCCGTTGAAGAGGCGCTTCAGATCGCCGAGCAATGCGGCGTCCACGTCGAGATCGTCCACTTCAAATGCTCGGGCATGGACAACTGGGGGAAAGCGCGTCAGGCGCTCGACATGATCGCCAAGGCGAAGGCGCGCGGCCTCGACGTCGATTGCGACGCCTACCCTTATGCCGCGGGCTCGAACCCGCTGAAGAACCTCCTGCCGCAATGGGTGCAGGCCGGCGGCGTCGACGCCATGCTCGCCCGCCTCACCAAGAGCGAGACGCGCGAGCGCATCTCAGCCGACATCGAACGCGACGGCCTCAACAACTGGGGCCGCATTCCGTCATGGGACTGCGTGCAGATCTCGATCTCGCCGTTTCAGCCGGAGCATCAAGGCAAGACCATCGCCCAGCTCGCCGAGGCCAAGGGCATCGATCCGATCGACATGGTCTGCCGCTATCTGGTCGACGACAACGGCGCGACGCGCGTGCTCGTCACTTCGATCTCCGAGGACGACATCACCGACATCGTGCGCTCGCCGACGGCGCTGGTCGGCTCCGACGGAAATTGCGTCGCGACCTACGGCACCGTGAGCCAGGGCATGCCGCATCCGCGCTTCTACGGCACCTTCCCGCGCATCATCGATCATTATGTGCGCGAGAAGAACGTGCTGCCGCTCGAGCTTGCCATTCACAAGATGACCGGCGCGACCGCGCGCGCGCTCAAGCTGAAGGACCGAGGCCTCCTGAAGGAAGGCTACGCCGCCGACGTTGTCATCTTCGATCCGCAGGATTTCCGCGACCGCGCCACCTATCGCGATCCGCATCAATATCCAACCGGCGCGCGCACCAGCGTGATCGTCAACGGCGCCCTTGTGGTCGAGAACGCGACGCACACCGAAGCCCTGCCCGGCAAGGTTCTGCGCCGCGACAAGGCCGGCGCGGTCGCGTAGCTCACATCCGGCCGACAATCGCCGGCAGCGACGACGCCAGCATCGCCACGCCTGACGCGGTGAGAAGCGACAGCACGATGCTGCGGAACGCAGCCTCGCTAATGCCGATGTAGAGGCGCGCGCCGATTATCGCGGGGATGAGCGCGGCAACGAGGACGACCCCGAACATCGGCAGCATCTCGCGTGTCACCATGCCGGCGACGACATAAGACGCCATCGTGGTGGCAAGCATCGCCAGGTTGAACGTCTGGATGATGCTGCGCTGCGCGTCCTTCTCCATGCCGCGCAGAGTGCACCACAGCGTGGGGAACACGCCGGAAAATCCGCCAAGCCCGCCGCAGACGCCGCCGATCAGGCCGATAGCGCCGTCGGCAACCCGTCCGCCCGCCGTGATCTTCGGCAGGTGCCGCGCAAACAACATGACCGGACACCACACAACCAGCACTGTGCCGAGCACGGCCTTGAACAGAACGATGTCGAGCTTCGGCAGCAGCCACGTGCCGAACGGAATGCCGGCAAGCCCACCGATCAGGAACGGCAGCAGGCGCTTGAGATCGAAGCCGCGCCGGACCGAGAACACCGCAAGGAACTGCCCGCTCAATCCGCCGAACACCGCGAGCACAGCCGCGAGTGTCGGCTCGATGCTCCAGGCCCAGAACGACATGGAGACGAGGCTGAACGCGAAGCCCGACAGGCCTTGCACGAAACCCGCAGCGACCGCGCCAAGCGCGATCACGTAAACTGCACCATCCATCCAAAGCCCCGTCCGCCGCTGCCCTCACAGGCTAGCGGGCGGACGGAGACTTCGCTATCGGATCGTGAGTTCAACGCACCGGCTGTTCGCGTCAGCGCGACGTCACCGTCACCCTCTTTGTCCGAGTGACCTTGCGGCGCACGGGCGGCGGCGGCATCTCCACGGCGCGCTCCCACACCGTTCCGCGGTCGAACTGGAGCGTCGTGCCGCTCGGCGAAATCAGAACGTTCTGATCCCAACCGTCCACCCAAATCTTGTTGGGGTTGGACCAGTCGAACCATGCCCGCGACGCATTGCCGGACTCATCGACGAAGTTCAAGTCTCGTCCGCTCTGGGTCACATAGGCCAAGCCGCCCGGCACGCCGCGGCAGTTCTCGACGCAGATATACCGCCCGGAAATATTGCCCATCTGGGCCGAGGCTTCGGTGGCGGCGAGTGCAATCAGCAATCCGAAAGCACACGATCCAAGAAGTTTCGATGACGCTCGCATGGTGGGGCTCCCTTGTGCGCGCACGCTTCTCTACCGCCCCCCATCCCTTAATCGCCGACGGCACAATTCGTTTCGCGCCGGCATACATCAAATTTTAAAGCGCGCACATCTGGCGGCCGGATTACGCGGCATGTTCGGATTTGCCGACAGCTTTATGCAATTCGAAGCGTACCCACATACCGACGGGCAAGAAGTCACGCGTAAGCTCTCCGAACTGGAACAAACCGCAGCCAAACCGTCGGGGTTGCGTCATGTCGATGGGCACTTTGTTTCTCGCGCTGGTTCTCGCCGTCGTGGCCGGCCTGCTCTATTGGGCCGGCGCCAACCACATGACCGGCAATCCGCTCGCAACGGACATCTGCACTCGGGCCTACAGCTTCTGCCAGCATCCCATGCGCGTCGGCGTCTTCGCCGCCGTCGCGCTGGTCGCTCACTTTCTGCTGCGTGGGGTGAAAAACTAGGCATGCCCCGGAAAAGCGGAAACCGGTTTTCCGAAGGGCATGCCTCACGATAGAGACTAGCGGATCTTGAACACCAGCTTGCCGCGGAAGTGGCGGCCTTCGCTGATGCGCTGCGCCTCGGCGGCATCCGCCAGCTTGAACAGCTTGACCTCCGGCGCCTTCACCACGCCCTTCACCGCAAGGTCTGCGATGCGTTCCATCTGCGCGCGCCCGCGCGGCACCGGCGGACGCAAGCCTTGCACATCGGTGCGGTCGGTCGCGGGCGCCTTCGGGCCGGATGCGATGAAGGCCGCGCGGCCGCCGGGCTTCAGCACCGAATAGGACTTCGTCGCGGTCTCGCCGCCGACGGTCTCGAACACCGCGTCGACAGTCTGCCCGAGCTTGGTGAAGTCGTCCTTCTTGTAGTCGATCACCTGATCGGCGCCGACACTCTTCACATAATCGACGTTGCCCGTGCTCGTCGTGGAAATGACCTTCGCGCCGAGGTGCTTGGCAAACTGAATGGCGAAGCTCGCGACGCCGCCGGCGCCGCCCTGGATCAGGATCGTCTCGCCCTTCTTGAGCTTCAGCGTATCGTCGACCGAATTAATCGCCGTGAGTCCGATCAGCGCGAGCGCAGCCGCATCCACGTGCGACAACGCATCCGGCTTCTTCGCAACGACCGCGGCCTTCACCGCGACCTTCTCCGCGTAAGTGCCCTCCTGCCCGGCGGGCATCACCGCGAACACCGCGTCACCCACTTTGAGATCGGTGACGCCTTCGCCGACGGCGCTCACCACGCCGGAGAAATCGCGGCCGCAGATGTGCGGCAACTTCTGCGGGCCGTAGCCGCCTTCGCGGACACGCCAGTCGGCGCCGTTGACGGTCGAGGCGTGGATATCGACCACCACATCGCCGGGGCCGGCCACCGGATCGGGCCGGTCGCCATACTTGAGAACATCCGGCCCGCCATGCTGATCGAAATACGACGCTTTCATTTCCATTCTCCTGGATGATCGATTTTATCGAGCTGCTCTCGATGTTCCAACGGTCGTCATCGCAGCTCGAATACTTGTCGTCATATTCTGCAATTTTGGTAACGACTAATACAGCCTGTCGATCGCGTCTCCTGGCCAAAGCTCTATCGCGCCGATAGCTTCCGGCGGGCAGGAGCCGACGCTCTCGGAGTGGAGGACAACGTGCGACCACGCCGCTTGCTTTCTCAGTCGCCGCCCAAGAGTCAGGCGAAGCTTTATCGGCTGGTGGTCTTCCCGGTCCTTTTCTTTGCGATGAGCCTGCTCATTGTGCCGCGCGAGGCCACAATGCCCACCGCGCAAGCTTTGCCGGCCGGATTTTTCTTTCTGCAGGCGGTCGATGCGGCAAACGCCCCGCTCGTGATGGACGTGCATGATAGTGCTGGCCGCGTGAGTGGGTTCATCCATCTCAGAGCGCCGACTCCCGGAAAAGACTCTCAGATGTGGAAAGAGCGTTTCCCGTCGACAGGCCCAATTGGCAAAATCCGTCTGGAGAATAAGGCGACAGGCCAGTGTCTATCGTACGGAATTGGAAATGACGCAAAGGCCACCATTCGACCATGCAGTGCGGCGTCGACGATATGGGAGAAGTATTCGCAAGGCGACAACAAGGCAGCTTTTGCGCAGGTGGACGAACTCCACTGGCCGTTCCCTCGGCTGGCCGGATGCCTGGCGGAATCCCCTGCAGCACCGGGATTTGTCTCCACCCTCGGCTGCGGCGAAGTGGACAACTACAATGGCTTTATTTGGCACGCGACCAGGACACCAACTGGCTCCGTTTCGTCGGGACTCAGCGAAGCCACTCCGCCGCAAGCGCCATCAAATTGCAAAGTGGTCGGTGCAGGCGGCACCTGCGGCTCCATAACCTTGAGCTGCGATCCCTTCGCTGCGTCAAACACGATCGCTATCGCTGGGAGCGGCGATATTGGCGCTGCCGTAACCGATATCGAACCTGGGATAGGCATGGTCCTCGGGTCGTATCTCAATCATGGCACGGCTTCAATTTCGGTATGCGCACAACGGTCGGGCCTTTCGTCTTGCGGAAATCCGATTCCCAATGTGGCGTTCGGCGTCAGGGTCTGCGTACAGCCACCCACTCGTCCGCGAGATTGCCCGGCAGGAGAAAGACGTTGCCTTGGCGGAGCTTGTCGACCGGTGAGCGATCGGACCTGTGTCCCGATGTAGTCACGATCCGTCAATCTTGAACCGCAATCGCCCCGGCGTCGAAATCCTCATCGAGGGCCGACCCTAGTTCAGTTCGATTTTCGCTGCGGCAACGGCGCGTTTCATCCGCGCGAGTTCGCGCGCGATCTCGGCCCTGAACTGCTCCGGCGAATTGCCGATCAGCACCGCCTGCTGGCTCGACAGGCGCTCCCTCACATCGGGCATCGCCAACACTTTTACAAGCGCCTCGTTCAGCTTCCGCACGATCGGCGCGGGCGTGTCCTTCGGTGCGACGAGCCCGAAGAACGCCATCCAGTTGAGATCATCGAGCCCGACCTCGGCGAAGGTCGGCACGTTCGGCAGCGCCTCCGTGCGCTTGCCGCCCGACACCGCGAGCGCGCGCAACCGCCCGTCCTGCGCCAGCGGCAATGTGGTCGGCAAATTGTCGTAGATCACCTGCACCTGTCCGCCGATCGCGTCGTTCAATGCGGGCCCCATGCCGCGATATGGCAGGTGCACGATCGCCGTGCCGCTCGCGATCTTGAACTGTTCGCCGAGAAGATGCGCGACAGAGCCGAGGCCGGGCGATGCATAGGACAGTTTATCGGGCTCCGTGCGCGCGAGCGCGATGAAGTCCATCATGTTGGTGGCTTTCACGCTCGGATTGATCGCCATGATATTCGGCACCGCCGCAATATTTCCGACGGGCGTGAGGTCCGTCAGCACGTCGAACGTCAGGTTCTTGTAGACCGCCGGATTGATCGCGAGCGTGGATGCCGTGCCCATGCCGATCGTATAGCCGTCGGCCTGCGCCCTCGCGATCGCCGCTGTGCCGATCGAACCGCCCGCGCCGCCGCGGTTGTCGATCACCACCGGCTGGCCGAGCACACGGGCCAACCCCTCGCCCACCACGCGGCCGATCACGTCGGTCGAGCCGCCCGCCGCGAACGGCACGATCATGGTGATGGTCTTGTTGGGATAGGCGTCCTGCGCGCTGGCCGGAGAAACCAGAGCAAGAACCATCGCAGCAATAGCGGTGCTTACCGTCCTCATCCTGAGGAAGCCCTACCTTCGAGACGCGGTCGTTCGGACTGCGTCTCAGGATGACGGCGGAGCTGGCGCCGAGTCAAACCCGGATCACTTCCCCTGCATGCCGATCTTTTCGATCACCGGCTTCCACAACGCCTGCTCCTCGCGGATATAGGCGATCAGCTCAGCCTGGCTCATCGGATTGGTGTAGCTCGCGATGTCCTGAAACTTCTGCTTCAACGCCGGGTCGTTTAGCACCACGCGCAGGTCGTCGCTGATCTTCTTGGCGATCGGCTCGGGCGTTCCCGGCGGCGCCATCAGCGCGAACCAGCCGAGCGCGCGCTTGATGTTCGGCAGAGTCTCCGAAACGGTCGGCACGTCTGGCATGTTCGGCAGCCGCTTCTGTGCGCCGACCGCGATCAGCTTCAGCTTGCCGCCGGCGATTGCCCCCGCAAGGCTCGGCAACCCGTCCGAGATCGCCTGCACGCGCCCGCCCATCACGTCGGACAAGCCCGCGGGCGTGCCGGGATAATTGATCGAGGTCATGTCGAGGCCGGCCTCGGACTTGATCCACTCGGACAGCAGATGCGGAATGCCGCCGCGGCTCAGCACCGCGACGTTCACCTGCCCCGGCCGCTTCTTCACGTAGTCGATGAACTCCTGAAGCGTGTTCACGCCAAGCTCCGGCGGCACCGCGAAGGCCATCGGCTGCTCGCAGATGAAGCCGATCGAAACGAAATCGCGCACGAGGTCATAAGGAAAACTCGACGCCACCTCCGGCAGCGCGACGAAGCTCGACGACAGCGCATGCAGCAGCGTGTAGCCGTCCGCCGGCGACGTGCCCGCGACCTTCATGCCGATCGAACCCGCCGCGCCCGGATGGTTCGTCACGAACACCTGCTGGTTCCAGTGCTTCGACAGCGCCTCAGCGACGATGCGCGCGATCACGTCCGGCGCGCCGCCCGCGCCCGTCGTGACGATCATCCGCACCGGAGCGTTCGGATAATTTTGCGGCTGCGCCACAGTGGGCCCGGCGGCGACAAGCAATAACGCCAAAAGTGTTCCGGCAACGGCCGTCCGCGTCTTCATTCTGTCTCATCCTCCCAAATGCGCCTTTTGGCGTTCGTCATCGGGATGAGAGAGCGGAGCGGCGCGCAAGTCAACGCGTCAAGACGACAACTTCATCTGTTCCAATACCGCACGACCGAAGACGCCGTAGGGACTCGCCAGCGTCTCGTTCATCTCGAAATGGTTGTAGCCCTGTCCGACTGTGAGCGAGACCGGCTTGCCGGCCGCCTTCACCGCCGCTGCGAAGTCGCGTGACTGGCGCTGGAATTCCGGGGTCTCCAGCGTGCCATAGCAAAGCGCCACCGGACAGTTGAGCTTGTCGAGATGGCGCTGGGAGCTCAGCGCATGCTCGATTTCGTCGGTGAATTTGACGTATTCGGAGCGCTTGGAGAGCCGCACCGGCTTGAGATCGAACATGCCGGAGCCGCACACACCGCCTTTCACCACGTTCGCCGGCAAACCGAAGTCGTTCTTCCAATCGGTGGTGAGCACGACGCCGGCGAGATGACCGCCTGAAGAGTGACCGGATACGAACAGGCGGTTCGGATCGCCACCGAAGCTCCCGGCGTTTTTGTAGATCCAGGCGACGGCGTTGCGCACC
Organism: Pseudomonadota bacterium; assembly: GCA_040756555.1. GTDB lineage: Bacteria > Pseudomonadota > Alphaproteobacteria > Rhizobiales > Xanthobacteraceae > Z2-YC6860. The sequence continues at coordinate 123,212 of JBFLYS010000005.1, forward strand.
TGCTTCGCCATCACCATCAGGTCGCCCTTGGCTTCGATCACATTGTTGAAATCGAGCACCGCGAAGTGCGCGCCGGCGTTGATGAACATCTCCGCGGGTGTTGCATAGTCCTTGGCGAGCCCGGCGCGCCATGCACCGCCGTGGATGAACACCTGCACCGGCGCGTTCGTCTGCTTGGCGGCGTAGAGGTCAAAGCCCTCGATCGGCGTTGCACCGTAGCTGAAACGCTTGGGCGCACCGATGCGGGCGCGCACCGCTTCGCTGTTGGTGACGTAGCGGCCGGTGACCTGGCGCTGGTTCGGCGCGTAGACGCTTTGGTCGTAGGCGTCGTCGAGCGCCTTCTGGTCCATGTCGAGCCAGACCAGCGGGCCTTTCGTCCGCTCAGGCGCGGGCTGCGCCGATGCCGTTCCGCTCATCGCCAGGGCAGCCCCGCCCGCCAGAGCCGAGCGCCGCGTGATTGAAGACATCCCCGCCCCCGCATTTCCCTAGAGTTTCATCTGCTCCAGCACCGCGCTGCCGAGCATGCTCATCGGATTGCCGATCAGCTCGGTCATCTCGAAGTGGTTGTAGCCTTCGGCGACGAGCAACGTGACCGGCTTGCCGGCCGCCTTCACCGCCGCGGCGAATTCCTTGTTCTGCCGCTGGAACTCTGGCGTCTCGTAGGTGCCGTAGGCGACGATCACCGGGCAGTTGAGCCGGTCGAGATGACGAATCGAGGACAGCTTCTCCTCCACCTCGTCGGTGAAGGCGACATACTCCGAGCGCTTCGACAGCCGCACCGGCTTGAGGTCGTACATGCCGGAGCAAAGCAGCGCGCCCTTCACCACGTTGGCGGGGACGCCGTATTCCTTCCAGTCTGTCGTGACGATGTTGCCCGACAGATGCGCACCGGACGACTGGCTGGTGATGTAGATGCGCTCCGGGTCGCCGCCGAAGCTCTTGGCGTTCTTGTGGACCCACGCCACCGCGCGGCGCACCTGATCCGCCATCGGCAGCAGGTTGCCCCTGGTGTTCTCGACGCCGTCGAAATCGAGGCCGATCCAGTGCGCGCCGGCCTTCACCATCATTTCGGCGAGGAAGGCGTAGTCCTTCACCGTCCGGGTTCGCCACGCGCCGCCGTGCACGAAGATGTTGATCGGCGCATTCGGCTTGTCGGTTGCGAACAGGTCGAGCTTCTCAAGCTCGGTCGGGCCGTAGGCCATCCGTTTCGGGGCACCGAGCCGCGCGCGGACGCGGTCGCTGTTGAACTGGTTGCGGCTGTGAACCTGATCGCGGTTCGGCGCGTAGACCGCTTGGTCGTAGGCGTCGTCGAGCGCCTTCTGGTCCATATCGAGCCAGACCAGTGGGCCCTTCACGCGTGCGGCAGCGCCTTGTTGCATCGTCACTTCCTCTTTCAAATCGGTTCAGCCGGGAGATTAGCGCAGCCGCGCAACCCCGGCCAAGCACCCCCTGCTGCCGGAGCATTGCTGCGTTGTCATTCTGGAGGTGTGCGCCGCAACGATGGCGGAGCGCGACGCCGTTAGCGCTTCTTGCCGCGTCCGTTCGTCAGGTTGGCGTACATGGCGCGGAGCGCGTTTTTGACGATCTCGAGTTCCTTCGCCGAAATCCCTGCGATCGCGACCTTCTCCATGTCCTTGGCGATCGGGATCAGCCCTTCGACCGACGCCCTTCCCTTTGGGGACAGCTCGATCACCACCTCACGATTGCTGGTCTTGGAGCGGCTGCGCGTCACCAGCCCATCGCGAACGAGCCGCGTCACCAGACGCGACATGGTCGAAGCGTCGATCGACGTCATCGCCACGAGATCAATCTGCCGCTGCTCGCCGTTGTTCGACAGCGCGGCCAACACGCGCCACATCGCCAGGCTCAGATTGCGCTTCGTCAGCGCTTCCGCCGTATAGGTCTCCGCCACCGCCGAACCGACGCGGTTGATCAGGTACGGCAGATAGTTGTCGAGAACGAGATGCGGGCGGTCTTTCATGAATCACAGCTATAGCGGCTCCGGATTAGGAAAGCATTGCTGACCTAATCGGCCAATCGGTCTCAGCATAATCCAAACTATTGCATTTACAACAATTGCATTTGCACTTAACCTTCGGCTTCGAAAGCACCGCATAAGGCTGCATCGACAGGAGGAGACGATCATGGAATTCGGCTACTTCACGCTCAGCGACAACCACTACGAAAACAACGCGCGCACCCCGAACCAGTTCGTCGAGGACATCACGAACGAGGCGCTCTATGCCGATCAGATCGGCATGCACTCCGCCTGGATCGGCGAGCATCACTTCAACTCGCTCGGCGTGCTGTCCTGCCCCGATCTCGTGCTGTCCTACATCGCAGCGCGCACCAAGCACATTCGTCTCGCGCCCGCGGTCACGGTGACGCCGCTGCATCATCCCATTCGAGTGGCCGAGCAATGGGCGACGCTCGATCTGCTCTCCAACGGCCGCGTCGATTTCGCCTCGGGCCGCGGCTACGACAGCCGCGAATACGCGCCGTTCCATGTCGACTTCGGCAACAATCAGTCGATCTTCGAAGAAGGCATGGAGGTGATCCAGAAGCTCTGGGCCGCGGAGGATCGCATCTCCCATCACGGCAAGCACTATCACTTCGACGACGTGCGCATCACGCCGAAGCCGGTGCAGAAGCCGATGCCGGCCTACATCGGCTCGTTTTCGAAGCCGTCGATCGAGCTTGCCGCGCGTCTCGGCTACGGCCTGATCGTCGCGCCGTTCGCAGCGGCGATGAGCTACGGCGGCTTGAAGCAGGTCGCCGATCTCTACAACGAGACCTGCATCAAGCACGGCCGCAAGCCGGGCCGCCTGATGTGCTCCTACTTCACACACTTCTACGACACGCCGCAGGAGGAGGCCACGCAGCGCGAGCGCCAGATCCGCTACTACAAGGAATGCGTCATCCCTGCCCTCCCCGGCGATCCCGCCACTGCGCCGCCGAGCTACCGCTACTTCGTCGACATGGTCGCGCGGCTGCACAAGGTCGAGCCACATATGCTCACCGACAACTCGGTGCTGCTCGGCAATTCGCAACAGATCACCGACTCGCTGAAGAAGGTCGAGGAAGCCGGCTTCTCCGAAGTGATCCTCTACTTCAACGTCGGCATGAAACCGCACAATCAGGTGAAGGAAGAGATGGACCGCTTCATGCGCGAGGTGGCGCCGCACTTCCAGGGCAAGCATCACGAACGGCGGAAGGCGGCCTAAGCGCACGCCCCGCACGCAAATCAAAAGCCCCGCGCTGCGATGAGCGCGGGGCTTTTTGATTCAACCGCCAAGCTTAGTCGATAACCTCGACGATGCGCCGCGTGCGCGGCTCGACCAGCACCGGACGGTCGTTGATGACCGTGTAGCGATACCCCGGTGCGTTGTATTCGGCCGGAACCTCGTAATAGGTCACGCCACGTTCCGGCAGCACAGCGCCGACGCGAAGCTCGCCGCGATAGGCGTAAGACGGGCGATGCTCGCGAACGACGTATTCGCGGAAGCGCGGACGCGTATCGACGCCGAGAATGCCGCCGACCGTACCGGTCGCCGCACCCACCGTACCGCCGACGATCGCGCCGAGCGGGCCCGCCGCGCGGCCGCCCTCTGCGGCGCCTTCCTGCGCACCACGCACTGTGCCTTGCGCCTGCGCCACAACCGGCAGCGCCAGCGCGGCGAGCATGGCAATTGACATCAGAATCTTGTTTCTCATTCGAACGCTCCTGGATTGATGATCGTCCCACGCGTTGAGGTGGGACACTTCTCAACCCCACGAAGCGAAAGATCGTTCCCGCGCATAAATTTTTGCGCTCACGACCGGAACAAAATTCGTCGATGCATCTCGCGACTGAGTTCCCTATATTCGTTTGCAAGCGAGGCGCGATGGGTACGATTGTCCTTCTCGACTTGATGGGCGGCGCGGCGCTGCTGCTCTGGGGCCTGCACATGGTCCAGAGCGGCATCACGCGCGCCTTCGGCTCCGATCTCCGCGCGCTGCTTTCCAAAGCGCTGCGCAATCGCCTCGCCGCCTTCGGCGCGGGCCTCGGCCTCACCGCGCTGCTTCAGAGCAGCACCGCCACCGGCCTGATGACCGCATCCTTCGCAGCCGAAGGCATGGTCGCGCTGGTGCCCGCGCTTGCGATCATGCTCGGCGCCAACGTCGGCACGACGCTGATCGTTCAGGTGCTCTCCTTCAACGTGACGGCGGCGGCGCCGGTTCTCTTCATCATCGGGCTCCTCGCCTTCCGCGGCGGCGCGCGCACGCGCATCAAGGATCTCGGCCGCGTGTCGATCGGCCTCGGCCTCACCCTCCTCGCGTTGCACATCCTGATCGACAGCCTTGCGCCCGCTGAGAATGCGCCGGCCGCCCGCGCCGTGTTCCAGGCCATCACCGGCGATCCCGTTCTCTGCATCGTCATCGCCGCGGTGCTGACCTGGATCGCGCATTCGAGCGTCGCCACCGTTCTGCTCGTCATGTCGCTCGCCTATTCGAATTTTGTCACGCCTGCCGCGGCGATCGCGCTGGTGCTTGGCGCAAACCTCGGCAGCGCGCTCAATCCGCTGTTCGAGGGCGGCCGCAGCGGCGATCCGGCGAGCTACCGCCTCCCCTTTGGCAATCTGGTCAACCGGCTCGTCGGCATCGCTCTGGTCGTGCCGTTCCTTCCCGCCGCCACGCAGGCGATGACGCAATGGCAACCCGATCTGTCGAAGATGACGGCGCAGTTCCACATCGCCTTCAATGTGGGACTTGCGATCCTGTTCCTGCCGCTGCTCGATCCGCTCGCCGCGCTGTTGCAGAAAATCCTGCCTGCCAGGGCGCAGCCCGACGACGTCTCCAAGCCGCGCTATCTCGACGAGACCGCGCTGGAGACACCTTCGCTGGCGCTCGCCGACGCCGCCCGCGAGACGCTCCGGCTCGGCGACTTCGTCGAGGTCATGCTGCGCAACGTCATGCAGGCCCTGCTCAACGGCGACCGCGCGCTCGTGAGCGAGGTCTCGCGCATGGACAACACCGTCGACAGGCTCGAAGAGGCGATCAAGCTCTACGTCACCAAGCTCACGCGCGGCAGCCTCGACGATGCGGAGGGCAAGCGCGCGATGGAGATCGTGTCCTTCGCGATCAACCTCGAGCACATCGGCGATATCATCGACAAGAACCTGAGCGAACTGGCCGCAAAGAAGATCAAGCGGCGCATCGAGTTTTCCGACGAAGGCGCCGCCGAGCTTGCCGCGTTTCACAAGCGCATCCTCGACAGCCTGCGCCTGGCGTTCAGCGTGTTCATGTCCGGCAATGTCGAGGAGGCGCGCAAGCTGATCGCCGAGAAAGCGCAGGTCCGCAACGCCGAGCTTGCCGCCGCCGAGCGGCACTTCGAGCGCCTGCGCGAAGGCCGCGCCGCCTCCGTCGAAACCACGTCGCTGCACCTCGATGTGCTGCGCGACCTCAAGCGCATCCACTCGCACATTTGCTCGGTGGCCTATCCGGTCCTGGAAGGAAACGGCGCGGCTGCCGCCGCCGATCTCGCCGAGAGCGATCCGATCACCGTCGGGCTGCGCGGCAAGACGCCGTGAGCGCCTAGCCGCGCTCCACCCGCGCCGCGTAGCAGCCCGGCGCGGCGTAGTGGACGTGCAGATACTTGGTGTTCGGATTGGCGAACTGCCGCCCGATCGCGTCTTCCAGATCGCGCCCCTCGACCAGCTCCCAGCCCGTCATCATCGCGTTGTCGTCGAAGCCGCGCACCGCGAGCGTGCGGATGCGGAGTTGCTCGGGCACCTCATCCACCTCGTCGTAGGTTTCTTCGCCTTTTCGCACATAGACCGCGAAGCGCATGCGGTACGGCGAGTCGACCGCATGATGTTCGTGATTCACCAGGATCAGTTCGTCACCCTCGCGCGAGTCCGTCAGGCTGATGCGGCACGGATAGCCCGGATTGCGTGCATCCGCGATCTTGCGCACCGCGCCGCGCGTGGCGAGTTCCTCGTCCGAAAGGTCGAACAGGTGGGAGAAGCGTTCGGCCGGCAGGCCGATGATGCGGAAGCTCATGGCGGTCCTCCTTGAATGTCTGGAGGACATTTGACCGCTTCGGTGGCGGGCTCCCACCCGATTCATGCACCCGATTTCTAACTTACTGTTCGAACTTCAGGTTCGCCGCCTTCACGACGTCCTGAAAAATCCGGATGTCGTCATCGATCCGCGCGCGAAACTCCGCCGCGCCCATGCCTTCCGGAAAATACGTGATGCCGCGGATGCGCTCGCGCACGCCCGGATCGGCGATCGCCTGCTGGAGCGCGGCTTCCAGTTTCTTCGCAATCGGCGCAGGCGTGCCGTTCACCAGGAACGCGCCGATCCATTGCACCTTGAGATCGACGTCGCCGCGCCCCGCCTCCGCGAGCGTCGGCACATCGGGCAACTCCGGAATGCGGTTCGGGCGGCCGACCGCAAGCGCGCTCACCTTGCCGGATTGCGCCAAGGTCACCACCGAGCTCGAGTCCGGGAAAGCGAACAGCGCCTGACCGCCCGCCACCGCCAGCGCCATCTCGTTGGTCGAACGATACGGGATCGCCGTGCCGGGCATGCCGGTCTTCAGCTTGAACAGCTCGGATGCAATCGTGAACGCCGGCGACGAGGTCGGATAGTTCGCCTTGTCGGGGTTCGCCTTCGCGTAAGTCACAAGATCGGCCGCCGTCTTGATGTCGCCGTTCGCAGGGCCCGCAAGGATCAGCGGATACGAGCCCATCATCGCAATCGGCATCAGCGTGCGGGTCGGGTGAAACGACAGGTTCGGATAGATCGCGGTCGCGACCGCGAGCTGGCCGATGGCGCCGATCGCCACCGTGTGGCCGTCAGCGGGCTGGCTCTGCACATAGTCCACCGCGATGCGACCGCCCGCGCCGGTGCGGTTCTCCACGATCACCGGCTGGCCGAGGATGTCCGCGAGCTTCGGCCCGATGATGCGCGCCAGGAGATCGGTGCCGCCGCCCGCCGCAAAGCCGAGGATGAAGCGCACCGGCCGGTTCGGGTATTGCGCAGCGTCCTGTGCCAGCGCCGAATTCGTCGCCAACAACACGATCGCGGCCAACGCACCTGCCAGTTTCCGCATGACAGCCCTCCGCACCACCCAAGGCTACAAACCCCCGAGGGGCCGGGACAAGCACGTTGGCGGCGAATAGAGTCGCAGCCTCGCCCGCCGGGAGTTCTCGTGTTCTCGTCCCTTTCCCTCTCCACCCCCGCGCTCATCTACTGCTGCGTCGTCATGGTCGCCGCCTATGCCGCGCGCGGCGCGTCGGGCTTCGGCGCCGCCGTCGCCATGCCGCTGCTCAGCCTCGTCATCCCGCTGAAGCTGCTCATTCCGGCGTGGACGCTGATCGGCATCGCCGCGGGCGTCGCGCTGTTCGGCAGCGACCGCAAGAAGATCGCCTGGAACGAGATCGTGAAGCTCGTGCCCGGCACGCTGCTCGGGATCGCCATCGGCCTCTACGTCTTCAAGCTGCTCGATTCCGAAACGCTGTCGAAATGGCTCGGCGTCGCCGTGCTGCTCTACGGCCTCTACTCGCTGTGGGGCACGTTCCGCGAAGCGCCGAAAGCGCATTTGCCGCCGAAGATCGCGGCCGCGCTCGGCGGCCTCGGCGGCGGCATGACCGGCACCATCGTCGGCACCATGGGCAGCGTGTTCTTCGCGATGTATTTCGACGCCATAAAGCTCGGCAAGGAACAGTACCGCGCCACCATGACCGCGATCCTGCTGACGCTGACGCTCACCCGCGCCGTGGGCTACTGGGGCATCGACCAGTTCAACCGCGACGTCCTCGTCATCACGGCGTTCCTGTTTCCGTCGATGGCGGTCGGCATCTTCATCGGCAACCGCTTCCACCACGGCATGTCGGAGCTGGTTTTCCGCCGCACCGTCTCCATCGCGCTGATCGCGAGCGGGCTCGCCCTGCTTGCCAAATAGGCAATGTCCCGCAGCCCAAGGCCGCTGAAAATCCAGCACTTTCGCGGTTTGTCGCAGTCCCGCAGGTGGCATGCTTTGTGCATTGCACAATAGCAGTTGCAACGACAAAAGCCGCGTTGGCGGCACAAAGGGACGAAAATGAATCTGCGGACTTCCGTGACCAAATGGGCGCCGTTGAAGTCGCCCGCGGTGAAGTACAGCCTGATTGCGCTGGCCGCCGGTCTTTGGCTCTTCGGCCTGGTCGATCAGCTTTATTCGTCGGCGAGCGTTGCGAAATACATCCTGATGTCGCTGCTCATCGGCGCGGTGGCGATGCTCTAGTGTCCCGAACCCGAAGTTCGCAAGATTGTGCTGCGGGCACTTATGCGAACTTCGGGTTCAAAGGGACACTAGAATCATAGTGTTGCTAGTGTCGCTTTGATTCGGAAGTTCGCTTCGGAACGCGCTGAGAATTCAAGCGAACTTCCGAATCGCGACACTAGCCGCCGAAGAACGCCCGCAGCATTTGATTGATGCGATCGGGCGCCTCGACCTCCGGCAGGTGACCGAGGCCCTCGATGATCTCGAGCCGCGCCTTCGGCATGGCTTTCGCGAGGATCGCTGCGTTCTTGTCGATCGGATTCACGCGATCCTCGCTGCCGGAAATCATGAGCACCGGAACGTCGACCTTCGCCGCGACCGTCTGCGGGTCGTAGCCATCGGCCATCCCGAGCTTGACGCCGTGGATGAAGCCGCGCGGCGATGTGGCGCGCACCACGTCGCGCACCAGATTGACCGTCTGTTCGGACGCGTTCTTGCCCAGGAGCGCGTTGACGCGCGCGCCGAAACCGAAGCCGCCCTTGGCGATCTGCGCCTCGCGCGTCGCGATGATCTTCTGCTTCTCCTCCTCCGCCATGCCCTTGGGGCCGATGCCGGTGCCGGTCATCGCCAGCTTGATGGTGCGGCCGGGATGATGAATCGCAAAGCACTGCGCAACGCGGCTGCCCAAGGAATTCCCGACCACGTTGACACGGTCGAGCTTCACTGCGGCGAGGAAATCCGCCAGCGCATCGGCGTAATCCTGGCACGTCGGCCAATCGGTTTTGAAGGCGTCGGAGAGAATGTAGCCCGGCGCGTTCCACGCCACGACGCGATAGCGGTCAGACAACCCCGCGAGTTGGAAACGCCAATGCATGGAATTCGCGCCGACGCCGTGCAGGAGCACGATCGCGGGCGCGTCCGCGCGGCCCGCCTCCATATAGCTCCAGCGGTCGCCAAGGTATTTATCGCGCGCGCCGATCTCGGCGAACTTCAAATCGGGCAGCGGCGGAAGATTCGTCTCTGCATAGACGGCAGAGACATGGGCGGCAGAGACGAGCACGAGCCCCAGAAGCCCCGCGGCGCAAACACGAGAACGCATGGCAATCACCCCGTTGATGTCTCGCGGCGAGACTAGCGAAGTTCGAAAACCTGAAGAAGGCACATGCGACGATCAAAACAAATCCCTCCCCCCGCAAAGCGGGGAGAGGGACAAAGGCAGAAAAACCTGTCGCGCTGTTAGCGGCAGGCTCTTAGCGGCAGACTCGGCGCCAGCCGTAAGGCGTCCGCACGCTGCGGCACACCGTCACCGGACGGCCGACGTAACCACGCGCCATCGGGCGGCAACGGCCATACGGACCGCGGGCCCAGCCGGGGCCGCAGCCTTGGGCGACATGCTCGATACCGGCCAATTCATCCGCCGGAAGATTGAGCGGGGCGGGCGTGAACGCCTGAGCCGACGAAGCGAGAGCCATGAAAGCGCCCGCGGCGGCGATCATCGAAATTTTCTTGAGCATGAATCCTCCAGACGGTGGGTTGAACGTGGCATCAACGCCGATTCGCCCCCATCCGGAAAGTGGCCTTTCCCGATGACAACGCGGCGACACCGCCCGCAGCGGACCGTGATCCTGTGGCGGTATTGGGGCACGGAAGTGCGAAAACGCACACGTCTGCTGGTTGATGCAGTGCAGCGATGCAAGATCGGCGGCAACACACGCGAATGTCGCGCCGTTCGCTGAACCGGCATTCATCAATGCTGTCGCGCGCGCCCGCTCTGCTGCCATCGCTGGGCTGCGCCACACACTCCGCTGTCATCGCCCGGCTTGATCGGGCCAAATCCTCAGGTGTCATCGCCCGGCCGCGCCGAAGGCGCGTGACCGGGTGATCCAGCTCTTTTCAGGAAGAAAGATGGATCGCCCGGGCATAAGCGAGCGAAGCGACGCCGTCCTTCAGACAGCTCTGCCGGGCGATGACACCTGAGTGTGCGGCGCGACCACATGCGAGAAACGAGAGCTCGCAGCATCAGCCCAGATTCAACTCCTTGAAGAAATCATTCCCCTTGTCGTCCACCACGATGAACGCCGGGAAATCGACCACCTCGATGCGCCAGATCGCCTCCATCCCGAGCTCGGGATATTCGATCACCTCGACCTTCTTGATGCAGTGCTCGGCGAGGTTCGCCGCAGCGCCGCCGATCGAGGCGAGATAGAAGCCGCCAAACTTCTTGCACGCCTCGCGCACCGCCGGCGAGCGGTTGCCCTTCGCCAGCATCACCATCGAGCCGCCCGCGGCCTGGAAATCCGCGACGAACGAATCCATGCGCCCCGCTGTGGTCGGGCCGAACGCGCCCGAGGCGTAGCCCGCCGGAGTCTTTGCCGGACCTGCGTAGTACACCGGATGGTTCTTGAAGTAGTCCGGCAGCCCCTTCCCGCTTTCCAGCCGTTCGCGCAGCTTCGCATGCGCAAGGTCACGCGCCACCACCAGCGGACCGGTGAGCGAGAGCCGCGTCTTGATCGGATATTTGGTGAGCTGCGTGAGGATGTCCTTCATCGGCAGATTGAGATCGATCTTCACGACCTCGCCGCCGAGCTTGTCGGTTGCGACCTCCGGCATGTACTTCGCCGGATTGTGCTCGAGCTCCTCGAGGAACACGCCGTCCTTGGTGATCTTGCCGACCGCCTGACGGTCCGCCGAGCACGACACGCCGAGACCAATGGGAAGCGACGCGCCGTGGCGCGGCAGCCGGATCACGCGCACGTCGTGGCAGAAATATTTTCCGCCGAACTGCGCGCCGACGCCGAGCGACTGCGTCATCTTCAGCACCTCTTTCTCCATCTCGAGGTCGCGGAAGGCGTGGCCGTCGTCGGAGCCCCGCGTCGGCAGGCTGTCGTAATACTTCGCCGACGCGAGCTTCACCGTCTTCATCGTCATCTCGGCCGAGGTGCCGCCGATGACGATGGCGAGGTGATACGGCGGGCACGCCGCGGTGCCGAGCGTCAAAATCTTTTCCTTCAAGAACGCGACCATGCGGTCGTGTGTGAGGATCGACGGCGTCGCCTGGAACAGGAACGACTTGTTGGCCGAGCCACCGCCCTTCGCCATGAACAGGAACTTGTAGGCGTCCTCATAGCCGCCCTGCCCCTCGGCGTAGATCTCGACCTGCGCCGGCATGTTGTTCTTGGTGTTCTTCTCCTCGAACATCGTGACAGGCGCGAGCTGCGAATAGCGCAGGTTCTTTTTCAGATACGCGTCGCGCGCGCCCTCGGCGAGAGCTGCCTCATCCTCTCCCTCGGTGAAAACCAGCCGGCCCTTCTTGCCCATGATGATCGCGGTGCCGGTGTCCTGGCACATCGGCAGCACGCCGCCCGCCGCGATGTTGGCGTTCTTCAGGAAGTCGAAGGCGACGAACTTGTCGTTGTCGGACGCCTCCGGGTCCTCGACGATGTTCTTCAGCGAAGCCAGATGCGCGGGACGCAGAAGGTGCGAGATGTCGACGAACGCAGCCTCGGCCAGCGCCCGGATCGCCTCGCGAGACACGACCAGCATGTCCTTGCCCATGATCTTTTCGACCTTCACGCCCTCGGACGTGATCTTCCGGTAGGTCGTTAAGTCCTTGCCCAGCGGGAACAGCGGGGTGTGCTTGTAGGGCGGGACGACGGGCGGCGGGGTGATGGGGGCGTTCATGGGCTCTCAATCCTCAGGATTTAGAGCCCGGTAATAAACTTTGTAGAACGATTTTAAAAGGACCACGCAAAGCAGCAAAACCGCCCACAGAGAGCGAAGAGTTTCCTAGTCCGCAGACAGTCGGTACTCGAAATCTTCAACACCCAGAAGAGCCGCCGCGCTCAATTTTTGCTTCACTTCTGCTCCACCCGGGAGCATCGCAAGCATGTTAAAATAGTTTCGGACAGCGGCATTAATTCCAGCCAGACAGCTCTTTGCTTTAATCCAATTCTGAGGGCTGAAAACTCGATTTGCAGGCTGAGGCTCATTCCTCGCCGCATCGAGTGCGGTGTTCAAACTGATGCCCGCAATCTTTACGATTTCATCGACCATATTTGCGCGACGCGCAGCTTCCAAAGCTCTACTAGGGCTCGGAACTCGCTCCGCTTGATTGTTAGAAATCGCAAACAACATCTCGATCGCATACAAATGATGAAACGGCGCATAGGCCTTCATCGCAAGCAGCGTCTCATTCAGGTTGAGTGGATTTTGATTTGTCCATGTCGCTAGGACACGCTCCATCCACGCATTGAGCGCGTAAACATCCTCTGGCTTGTGATCTTTGTTCTTGAATAGCGTCTCGAAATACTTATCGAAAATTTTTGTTTCGCCATAAGACAAATTGGGCCGCTGGGAATACCAAGCGATCATATTCTTTGCGAACGCGGACAACTCAACAACATAAGAAGTATCTTTATCCGCCGGAGCCGACTCTCCGCGCTTCGAAATGAAATAACCATTCGGATACTTAAGCTCATATGCCTTCTTGATCGAAAGCACACGCTTGTCGTTGCTTCTTAGATCGCGAGCCTTAACCGCACTCTGAGAGTTGGTATATATTGAAATCCTGTCCGCGCGGTCGCGCTGCGGGATTTCATAGAAACGAAACATTATAAATGAGTCATCCAGCTTCTTGACCGTTTCGCTGCATGACAGAATCGTATTCAAGGACTGGCACCCATTCACCACGCTCAATCCACGTAGATCCAGAATATTCTCTTTGAGTTCTAGCTTATTGCACAGCGCCGTCACTCCATTATGAAAGAAAAAGAAGTCAGAGTGTTTGTCGCCCAAAATAGTCGCCCTAATACCTTTGTTGACGGTATTACTGGAACCCAGACTCTGCCTAACATTTTTCTGAAACAGAGTGCCGTCTTTTATTCCCGGAAGTTTAATGCACTCCTTCAACGCGAGCGCCGCGAGAACGACAGGCGCTCCGCTAATATGATGATATAGAAATTTACTTCCTGCCAAATCTAGTTTGTAGTTGATCGACGGATTATCTGTTTCGAGCGAATAGTCATATCGACGCTTCAATTCATCGCCATCGATCACCGAAATCGTTGCAGCAAACTCCTGATTTTCACTCATTTTTGCGAGCGCTTGCTGAAACGTCTCAAGATCATTGCGGGCAGCATCTGTAAGACTACCCGTCGTGATCAGCTCAAATGACACTTCGTATTCGTCATCCAATGCTGATGCGACTTCTGAAAGTTTTCTTTGCAGTTTCGTGTTGGCGACCGTCTGCAGGCGGGCCAAATCTTTTACTTGCATCCAGGAAGACAGGGTTTCGCGAAGCGGCTCCGCATCAACCTTCTCGCCACGAAAGAATTTTCCTTGGATAATTCGGATCAGTGTTTTGTCGTCGTCGATAACGATTGCGTCTATTTGCTTGTCATTCCCTCCATCAACAATGTCATCCCGCGTCTCATTCATGTCGCGGAAAAGTATGTTTCGCAAATACCAAGCGATGAATCTCTGGCCATCGTTTGAAAAATGCTGCTGAAAGTACTCTGCTGAAATTTGGCCTTTAATGAACTCGTACAATTTATCGCTCCCCCGCTGTAATATTGTCTCAACTAAGGCTGTAGCTGCTAATGCAAACAGTCAACCGCTAAACGAGCGAGAACAACCCGGATTGAGCACAGCAAAATTCGGGCATCGCCACCGCTCACCGCTTCATCTTCGCCTCAAAAAACGCAATCGCGTCACCGACCGCCCGCCTCTGCACCGCGTCCGGCTCATAAACCCCGCGCGCGTTCCGCTTCACATAGATGAACCCGTGCGCGTCGTGGTCGTAGCTCGCCCATTGCGCCGGCTTTCCCATCTCGACCAGCAACTCGTAGCAAAGCCGGAAGATGCCCTGAAGCTCGTCGGTGTCGCGCCCCTGCACGAAGATCGGCGTCGTAATCGGCGCCATGCGCGCCTCCGCGATCTCCTTCGTGATGCGCGTGCGCACATACGCGGCATCGCGCATCTGCATCTTCTCGACGTTCAGGAGACCCGTGGCCGCGCTGACATGCGCGGTCGCGTCAGGGCGCAGGCGGAGGAATTCGTGCGCCGCGGGCTCGTTCGACACCATCGCCGCGAAGCCGTTGTATTCGGACGCGATCTTGAGCGCCATTTCGCCGCCGTGGCTCATGCCCATGAAGCCGACGCGATCGGCCGCGACGAACGGCAGCGTCTTGAGGTGCTTCACGATCGCGATGACGTCCTCGTATTCGAGCGGCCCGCGGTTGAAGAGCTGCCCGCTCGAGCGGTTGTCCTCGACGAGACGGCCGAGCCGGTCGTAGGCGTAATCGACCTCGGTGCGGTAGCGCAGCCACGCCACCGCGTATCCGGCGGCGAGGAACTGCTCCTGCGTCCAGCTCATGTTCTGCGTGGCGTTGCGGATCCAGCGCATGCCGCCGCCGCCGTTGCCGGAGGCGAACAGCACCATCGGAAACGGCCCCTCGCCGGCCGGAACGCGCAGGCCGATCGGCGCATAAACGCCGTCGAGCAGTTCGACGTACATCAGCCGGACCGGAATGTCGGAACCTTGGACAGGCTCGACGACGGCGAAGTGCTCCGGGTCCGATACGGCCGTCGATGCGTCGATCACAATGCGTCTCCTCGCTGGTTTTCCGGCAGCGTAGCCAAGGCGGAGCGAAGCGCAATCCGGCGACGGCCGCGACCGTAGGGTGGGCCAAGCGAAGCGGGCCCACCGCTCTCTCGCGGCATAATCGGTGGGCTCGGCGCTTCGCGCCTTAGCCCACCCTACGAACATTGTTGAACGCACCATTCTCTCCACGTCATGGCCGGGCATAGCCGTCCGAAGGACGGCGTCGCTTCGCTCGCCTATGTCCCGGCCATCTCGCTTAGGCGGGCACTGTGCCTCCCTAAGCGAGATGCCCGGCACAAGGCCGGGCATGACGGCGGTGCGTGTGGCGGTCTCCAGAATAAAAAATCTGCATCCCGCCTCTTGACTGAATTCCTACTGTATATAATCCTATATAAGTCCGATCCAACCGAGGGCGCTGTCATGAGGCGTCATTTCAGCGGGATCGGATGCGGCTCCTGCGGATGGGTCTCGCAAACCCATCTCCGGGCGTACCGGGGCTCCACCCGGGGGATATCAGGATCCCCCTGCCAGGAGCTGGCTGATCGGAACTGGGAAACCAGTTCTGGAAAGCGTGGCCCGGGATTGAAAAGTGCCGCGATGGAGCGCCGGGTGGCGAGCGTCCTTCTACAGGGACGCGACGCCGAAAGGCGTAGATGAAAGATGTAGCGCTGTTCGGCGCTCCATCCCTCGGACTTTTTTGTCCGAAGGGGAAAGAGGAAGACGGCGACCGGGCGCCGAAGCTATCCCCGGAACGATTTGGCGTGGCTGTTTGACAAGTGAATCGGAAACCACACGACGCTCTCGCCCGGGAGCGCATTTCACGTTGCGCGCACGTGAGTAAGAACGCGCGCCGGCCGCTCGACCGCGAACGCAGCCTCCCCTAAAATTCGCGTCGGACTTGGGGGGACAAAAAATCATGCGAACGACCATTGTCGCGAGCCTTGCGCTCGCGCTGTCGGCCGGCGTGGCTCACGCGGCCTGGGTCAACAAGGTCGCGGCGTCGGGCAAGCCGCTCATTCTCTTTGACGGCGGTGTGCTCAACCCTGATTGCAGCTCAGTGGGCGCGATGACGATCAAGGTGCTCGAAGGGCCGGAGCATGGCCGCGTCACGGCGGGCCGCGCGAGCGTCTTCCCGAGATTTCATCCGTCGAATCCGCGCTCGCAATGCAACACGCGCCGCGTGTCGGGCGTGAAGGCAACCTACGTCTCGCAACGCGGCTATCAGGGCACGGACCGCGTCACCCTTGAGATCATCACTCCGACCGGCGGCTACGCGCGGCACACGTTCAACATCGTGGTGAGATAACACCGGGCGCCGTCTTTCGTATCCGCAAAAACTTTCATCACCTGCTGTTTAATTCTCGGCCGCGTCCCCATATCCGTAAGTGCGAGCCGGCCGCCAGAATCCAGGCGGCGTGCAGGAAAGCGCGCTCTTCGCAGGAACTGGCATTCTTCTTGCGTCGTTTACGACGCGGGGGGCCGACTCCATCACAGCAGAGGAGTGGCTCGAATGTGCGACTATAGCCTGCAAAACGTCAGATCGCGTGCGGCCCAAGTCGGTGACAAGCTCACGAGCAGGAACTTCGGCACGGGCACCCGCGGCTTCGCGGCGGCCGAAGATTCATCCGTTGCGGTCTGTGTTCTCCCCGGAACGGAGCTTGCGTTTTCCGAGGACATCGTCGTCGAAGCGGCGGGGATGAGCGAACCGAGAAAGGTCGCGTTCAAGACAGCCATCTTCCGCCAAGTCGACAAGGAACAGCCGTATCGGCACCACGACACCCTCGAGTTCCCGGATGGTGAAATGGTGCTGTTGACGCGGCTCGCGGAAGGCCAAGCGGCCACCGTGCTGCAATTGCCGGCGAAGCCGGTGACTGCGGCCGAAGCCGAGGCACAGAAGCGCGCCGAATACGCCGGCTGACGGCGGCTGAGACAAGAACGGGCGGTGTGGGCACGCAGCGTGCGTGCCCACATTGAGGCCGCTCATTCGTGCGGCAGAACTTTGTACGGCTGCTTGTAGGGCTCGACGCGCAGCGAGCTGTTCGCCAGCACGCCGATCTTGGCGCGCGGCGCGACCTCGTTCTCTCCGTTCGCGCCGCGCTGCACGCCGTATTGCCACAGCGCGAGCGAGCCTTTCGCCGCGATCGCCTTCGCGATGCCGCCGGCGTCGCCGCCGAATTCCTTGAGCTCCGCGTCGTTGAGGCCGACGACGACATCGTCCTTCACGGTCACGATCTTGAACAGCGTCTCGGCCGACGCGGGCAGCGACGGCGCGACAAAAGCGGCAAGCAAAGCGGCTCCGGAAAGAGCCTTGGCAAAGCGGGTCATGGATTGTCCTTGAGGTCAGAGAGAGGCTGGCCCGCTTTGGTCGCGCGCGGAGCCGCAAAGGTTCAAAGAAAAAGCCCCGGCTTGAACCGGGGCTTTTCATTCGTGATGGCCTAAGCCGTCAGAACTCTTTTCCCATCTTCGCATCAAGCGAAAGCCGCCCGCCGCCGCGCGCCAGGATATAGACGTAGACGATCAGCCAGAGGAACGCGAATTCCGCGCCGCCGCCGCTGACGCCCCAGCCGCCGGTCTTGTAATGCGAGATCACGATGACGATGAACTCGCCGACCAGCAGCGCCGCCATCGGCCGCGTCAGCAGGCCGAGCGTGATGAGGATCGCGCCCGCAACCTCCAAGGCGATGGTGACATAGGCCGCGGCGAGCGCAGGCTCGATGCCGCGGCGCGCCATGATGTTGGTGGCCACCGCAGCCGGCCCGATCATCAGCTTCGGCCAGAAATGCGGGATTAGCATCAGGCCGGCGGCGGCCCGCAGCAGCAGGTAGGCCCAGTCGCCCGCGCAAGGATAATGTTTGGCGATCGCCGGAATAATCGGCTTCGGATTGCCGGTCATGCTCATTGGTTCTCCCCCAGCTTTTTTGACCGCGCGCATTAGGTCACGGCGTCGGCGCACCTTCAAGAACGCACCGCGCTGCGCCGCACGCGTTCCCCATGAACATGTTGTGAGGCAGCGCTAGACTTCCCTCACCTTTTTGCACGCGCCCAGGCTGCATTCCAGCGCCGCGCGGTCCCATTTCGCGAGGTTCGCCGCGGCCTCGTAGGTGCTTTGCAGAAACGCCATCAGCGCGGCCTCGGGGTCGCGCGCGGTGCGCACCGCATCGTAGGGCAGAAGGAACTCGCCGAGGTCCTTGGAGAAGAATGCCTCCGCCGGCTGCACCTTTGCAGCAGAAAACCCCTCCGGCGCCGGATAGGCATAGGAATAGAATGCCGGATAGTCGATCGGTCCGCCACCGGGCCAGAAACCCGCGCTCGACACCTCGTGCGAATAGGCCTCGCGCGCCACGTCGTCCGGCAGGTTCGGCACACCGCCGGGATGCGCGGGCGCGGTCCGCCCCGAAAATCGGGTCACGGCCAGATCAAAGCTGCCCCAGAAGAAATGCACCGGGCTCACCTTGCCGAGAAAGCCGGTGCGGAAATGCGCGAACACGCGATGCACCGCGAGCAGCACGCGGAAGTGCCGGTTGGCGGCATCCGGGTCGTAGGAATGATGTGTCTTGTCCATGGGAAACGGGACTGCGCCGGGGATCTCGTTCGGCATCTCGTTGATACGGACGGAGGCACCGAGTTCAGCGAGCGCATGCATCACCTCGCCGTAGAACTCCGCGACGGGAACCGGCCGCAGCATGACCTGCCGGAAGTGCCCGTCGCTGGTGCGCAGCCACAGCACATGATCGATGAAATCGAAGTCGATTTGCAGGTCACGGCCAGCGAGCGGCATCGGCCCGGTGGTGAGCCCGCGCGCGTTGACATAGAGCGTGACGTGCCAGGAGTGATTGAGCCAGGGCGTCAGCGCGAGCCGCACCTTGCCGACGATCTGGGTCCACAGGTGCAGGGTTTCGAGCGTGTCCTTCCACGCGGCGTAAGGCAGTTCCGGCCAGGCTTGGTTTTGCATCGGCTCAGCCTACACCCACGGCCTTTGAACCATAAGGCCGCCTCGGCCGACCAATTCCAACACTGTCGCCATAGGCCCGCCGAATGACCATGACCGCCGATACGCCGTCCTCGCTCCCCGCGTCATCCCCTTGGCTGCGCGTCGGCCTCATCGTCCTCTCCGGTGTGATTTTACTCGACGCGGTGCCGAGCTTTCCGGCCGCCTTCTCCGACCACGGTTATACCGATCGCCTCGTGGTCTTCGCCCAGCGGGTGATGAACGTGAAACTCGCGCTTGCCCCTTTCATCGCAGGCGCAGCGCTACTCTTCACGATCAGGAACAAGATCACTCACGCGATCGTTGCGCTGGCGACCCTCATGTTGCTTGGCTGGCTCACCGATCTGCCCGACTTTGCGATTGACGGCATGAAGCTGGGCGGCGGCAGCTACGCGCTGGTGGTCGCGGCGCAGCGTTTCCTCTACCCGCTCCTGGCGGTGTCCGCGATGGCGCTCGCGCTCCGCAACGAGCGGCTTGTCACCGCCGCCGTGCTGACGGCCATTCCGACGATCGTGAACTGGTTCGGCGTCCTGATCTTCACGATCAGCGTGATCCGCTACGGCTTCTGAAGCCGCATCTGCATGTGGACGGCGCCCGCGCCGTACTTCGCCCGCGCGGCCTGCTGTAACGCCTCATCCGGCGTCACCGAAAACCCGGCCGCCTGCCAGAACGGCCCTCGGTTGTTCACCGCCACGAGAACAAGGCGGTCGAGGCCAGCGGCCCTCGCCGCCTCGAACAGCTTGGGCACCAGGGCGCGGCCCATTCCCTTGCCGCGCACGGCCTCGTCCACCGTCAGGTCGTGAACGAAGTAAGTGCTCAATCCGGCCGGCAGCGCCGTCATAAAAGTATCAAGCGGCGGCGGCGGTCCATCGGTCCAGGGATGCGAGAAGCAATAGCCGGCGATCCGGCCCCCCGCCTCCAGCACGAAACAGCCCTTCGGGAACAGCCTGTACTTGTCGGCCAGCACCCCCGCCCGCTCCGGATGGGCCGGGTGCACGTGCGCCGAAATTCTGTGCACGGCCTCGACGTCGCGCGCCGCCATCGCACGCCAGCGCGGCTGTCCGGCAGATGTGGGCTCAGTCGGCATCGCGGCGTTCTAGGATGGCAGGCTTGCGATTTCCACTGTCATCGTCTTATGCCTCTAGCCTTCCGACGAATCCCCGACTAATCCCATCGCCGTGGCAAAAAGTAACTTCCGCGTCGGCCGCTCGAAAACCGGGCTCGGCCTGTTCGCATTGAAGAAATTCCGCAAGGGCGACTACCTGGTCACGTACCAGGGGCGCAAGCTCACGAACCCACAAGCCGAAGAGCTTGAGGCGCGCGGCAACAAGTATCTTTTCGAGATCA
This sequence comes from Pseudomonadota bacterium, assembly GCA_040756555.1. GTDB lineage: Bacteria > Pseudomonadota > Alphaproteobacteria > Rhizobiales > Xanthobacteraceae > Z2-YC6860. The sequence goes on from JBFLYS010000005.1 coordinate 143,399, forward strand.
ACAGCCGCTGGACCCGCGACGGCTCCCCGCGCTCGAATCTCGCCCGCTACGTCAACCACTCCTGCGCCCCGAACGTCGAGACACAGATCCGCGGGCACAAGATCACCTACGAAGCCTGCAAGGGCATCTATCCGGGTGATGAACTCCTGGTCGACTACGGCAAGAACTACTGGGACATGTTCATCAAGAAGCACGGGTGCCGCTGCGACGCCTGCAAGAACGGCAGCGGCCGCACCAACCCACCCTGGCTCAAGAAGAACAAGGAAAAGCGGCGGAGGCTTCGCGAGGCGGCGGAGCGAAGGCTCAAGCTGAAGAAGCTGAAAGCGAAGAAGCTGAAAAGCCGGAAGCAGAAACGAAAGAAGCGGCGCTAGCGCCGCTTCTTCATTTCGGAGCCTGAATCCAGGCTGCTTTAGCGGGCTTCCTGCTTGCTCTTCTGCGGTGCCTTGGCGCTGGCCGAAGCTTTGGTGCGGGCCTTGGCAGCAGGCTTCTCGCCAGGATCGGCGGCGCTGTCGTCGCGGGCATCCATCGCCTCGCCAGTTTCCTTCTGCGGCTGCGCTCCTGCCGCAACCGGCGTCGGCGTACCGTAGACCTTGGACGCACACTCGTCGTTGCGCTGCTGGCAAACCGCGATGCACTGATCCTGCGCGCCCGGCTTCTTGACGCAGGTATCGATGCAACCGACGTAGCCTTGCGAGCAGGCCTCCTGGCTGTTCGCATTCGACGTCTTCACCATAAGCATGGCGGCAAACAGAAGGACGATCGTCAGGATCGTTTTCATCGGCGTATTCTCCGCGCTTTAGCGCCCCGAGGATTCGCCGAAAAATTAATTTGAACGCGCGCACCGCGCACGCGCTTCCGCATCAATTGGTTAAGTCGGACACAGAGATTAGCGGAAATGGTTAGCGCCGACCGTGCGCTTAACCATCTCTGCCGTGCTCGTCAGATCGTCTTGCAGCCGTGCGAGATGTTCGCCGAGCCGCCCATGTCTTGGACCTTGAGGACGTAGGCCTTACTCGCCGCATTGCCCGCCGCATTCGGCGCGAGGATCAGGGTGCTCTCCCCTTTGTGGGGACCGCCCGAGTCCACATGATAAACGCGGACGGTACAGCGGAGCCGGCGCTCGCAACCGTTCTTCAGCGTGACGTGGTAGGTCGCGCCCTTGCCGGCCTTCACATAGCCGGTATCGATCGAAACGCACTTGTTGTCCTCGACCGGCTTTGGCTCGGTCTGCGCCTCCGCTGGAGGCTTCTGGCCGGATTCATCGTCCGCGGCCATCGACGGCGCGGCAACCCCCATGGATAAAACGAGCGCGAGAACGCTCGCACTCAGCGGCGGCTTCCAGTTCATGACGGCAATTCCTCTTCCGGGCGCAGGGGTGCGCCTCCGGAACTTGGTCGGATATTGGCTGCTTTGGGTTCAAACGGGGTGCAAAGTGCCAATCCGCGCAAGCCGAAATCCGGGGAAATCTCGGGTCGTTTCCGATAAGCCGAACAGGCCGCGTGAGATAGTCTGCCCACCAGTCCGCGTGTTGGTCACCAGTCTGTATGTCCCACTCCTCTCTCCAAAGCCTGCGCAACGACGTCATCGGCGGCCTTGTTTCGTCCGCCGTGGCGATCCCGCTCGCCATCGGCTTCGGCATGTTCGCCTTCGTCACGCTGGGCGACGAATATTTCGCGCACGGCGCGATCGCAGGTCTGGTTTCGGCCTTCGTCGCGGGCGTCGTCTGCACCGTGCTCGGGGACCGCACCACCACGGTCTATGCGCCGCGCGTCACCACGACTTTCTTCATCGGACTCCTGCTCTATTCGCTGGTGCACTCCGAAGCCCCGGCGCTGAAGAGCGCAAGCGTGGCGACGGTTCTGTTGATCTTCTTCAGCACCATGCTGCTGGGTGGCGCATTTCAGGCGCTGTTCGGGCTTGTGCGGCTTGGCTCATTGATCAAGTACGCGCCGCATCCGGTGATGGCCGGCTTCCAGAATATGGCCGCGGTGCTGCTGTTTCTGGTCCAGCTTTCCAACGTGCTGGGCTACGACCACACGATCTCCTTCACCCAAGTTGCCCAGCATATCGGCGAAGCCAAGTCGCTGAATGTCCTCGTTGCGCTCGTCACATTCCTTGCGATGTGGAATGCGAAGAAATTCGCAGGCCACATCCCACCGCTGCTGGTTGGGCTCGGCTGCGGCCTCATCGTTCACTACGGCCTCGTGGTTCTCGGGCTTGGATCGCATCTCGGCCATGTCATCGGCACGCCGCCGGCGAACGTCTCCGTCTCTCGTCCGATCGCGCAATTCTCCGATCTGGCTCATCTTCGTCCGTTGTGGGATGCCGCGACGATCATCATGACCGGCGCGCTGGCGCTCGCGCTCATCGCCTCCATCGACGCGCTCCTTTGCGCCAAGCTGGTGAGACAGCCGGGCGAAAAGCGTGACGACGGCAACAACCTGCTGATGCGGCTCGGCCTCGCAAACGTCGGCGCAGCCTGCTTTGGAGGCATCACCAGCGGCATCAACATCGGCGCAAGCATCACCAACCGCGCGTTCGGCGGACGCACGCCAGTTTCTGTGCTGGTCAATGCCGCGGCGCTGCTTGCAACCTTCACGCTCCTGTTTCCCTACGTCGCTTATCTGCCTCGCGCCGTGCTGTCCGCCGTGATCATGGTCATCGCGATCCAGCACATCGATCCGTGGACGAAGCAACTCGGGGCCCGCCTGTTCAAGAGCGAAGCTCCTCAGCGCGGCGTCATCGCGCTCGATCTCGGCATCGCCCTCGTCGTCTCGATCCTGTCGATCGCAGTCAATATCGTACTCGCCGTGTTTCTCGGGGTGGCGCTCGCGGTGTTCCTGTTCGTGCTGCGCATGAGCCGCTCCAACATTCGCAAGCTCTACCGCTGCGACAGCGTTCGGTCGCGCAAATCGCGCGGCACTGGCGAGATGTTGGTGCTGGAGGTCAAAGGCGGCTCGATTCTGGCGATCGAACTACAGGGCGCGTTGTTCTTCGGCAGTGGCGAGCGGCTCGCCCAGATCATCGATACGGAAACCGCGAATCCGACCAGCGCGGTGATCCTCGACCTGCGCCGCGTCACCGAAGTCGATGCGACCGGCGCGCAAATCCTGTCCGACATCAACGCGGCGCTGGCCCGGAGGAAGATCAAGCTCGCGCTGGTCCGCTCCTCGCGCAGCGAGACCGCCGCCCGCCTCGCCGATCTCGGCGGCGCCAACACCTACGGCTTCCAGGACATCGACCGGGCGATCGAATGGGCCGAGGACGATCTGCTCGCCACCACATCACCAGCGGACGCCGCCGCGGAAATGACGCTCGAACGCGTCTCGGCGCTGCGCGATTTCTCGCCTGATCAGATCACACGACTGAGCCGCCATCTCAACCGCGTGAAATGGAACGCAGGCCAGGTCATCTTCAAGGAGGGAGATCCGGGCTCCGACCTGTTCCTTGTCACGCGCGGACGGGCCAGCGTTTATCTCTGGTCCGGCGGTGGCAACATCCGTTTGGTGACCTTCGCGCCGGGCACCGTATTCGGCGAACTCGCCATCCTCGATCGCGGCCCACGTTCCGCGACCGTGATCGCGGATGAAGACGTGACCGCTTTTGGCCTGAGCCTCACGGGCTTCGAAGCGCTGCGCAAGGATGAGCCGGACATCGCGATCAAACTGCTCTCCGCGCTCGGCCGCGAACTGAGCGACCGGCTGCGCCGCGCCAACCGCACGATCCATCAACTCGAAGCATAAAACTCTAACAGTGGGACCACCGAACCGCGCCATGCGCTCCGGTTATTGAGCCATGAGCTTTTCGGATTGCGGCCAACGGACAGCCGCATGGTAGCGTCACGCTCCCACCAAGGAGCGAACGCGTGAGCGCCGACAGTGTCGCGCAAGAGGACCAGCCGGCGCGCCAGGTTGAGCGGCGCGAGCATATCCCGCTCGCCATCGGCCTGATGGTGGCCTCGAGCGTGGTCTTCGCAGGCTCCAGCGCAGCGTCCAAGTGGCTGGTCGCGACCTATCCAGTCGGCGAAGTCCTATTCTCTCGCGCGCTTGTTTCACTCCTCTCGGTCGGCGTGTTCATCGTCGCGACTTCGGGCTTCGCCGTGTTCTACACACGGCGGCCCGGCGCGCACATGATCCGTTCGGTGTCGCAAACCACCTCGCAGACCTTGCTGCTGATCGCCTTCAGCCTGATGCCTCTCGCGAGCGCCACGGCCATCAACTTCTCGGCGCCGCTGTTCGCGACCCTCGCCTCGCTCTACTTCTTGAAAGAGTCCGTCGGCGCCGCACGCTGGTTCGCGCTGATCGGCGGCTTCTTCGGCATCCTGATCATCACCGGCCCCGGCACCGATACGTTCCAGGTCGGCGCGCTGTTCGCGCTCGGCAACGCCATGCTGTTCGGCACCGTCACGGCGGGCGTGCGCGGCATGACCAAGACCGAATCAGCCGAGACGCTGACGATGTATCAGCTCATCTTCCTCACCGTGTTTTTCGGGCTCACCCTGCCCTTTGCCTTCGTCATGCCGACATGGGCCGATGCCGGACTGATGCTGGCGAATGGGCTTGCCAACGGCATCGGGCAGTATTGGTGGACGCGCGCGCTCCATCTCGCGCCGACCTCGGCCGTCGCGCCGTATCAATATCTCTCGATGATATGGGCGCTTGTTCTCGGCTTCGCGATCTGGGGCGACATTCCGACCATCGGCCTCGTGATCGGCGCGGCGATCGTGATTGCGTCCGGGTTGTTCCTGCTTTGGCACGAGACCCGCCGTGTCATCGAGCCGGCGGAGACTGCCTAGCGTGAAAGCCGACGCCAAACCAGCCCCGTCGCCCCGCGTCGAGCATGTGCCGCTCGGCATCCTGCTGATGATCGGCGCGACCTTCATGTTCTCGGTGTCGAGCGCCGCTTCGAAATGGCTGGTGGCCGACTATCCGCCCGGCGAAGTGATGTTCGTGCGCACCGCGATCTCGCTGATTGTTGTCGCGATGTTCATTCTTCCGCGCAGAGGGTTGTCGGTCTATCGCACGAGCAAGCCCGGCTCGCACCTGCTGCGTGCGATGTCGCAAACCGCTTCGCAGACCTGCATCATCCTGGCCTTCAGCATGATGTCATTCGCGAGCGTGGTGGCGATCAGCTTCGCCGCACCGCTGTTTGCCACCCTCGCCTCTGCTTTCTTTCTCCGCGAGCGCGTCGGCGGCGCGCGCTGGATCGCGCTGATCGTCGGATTCCTTGGCGTTCTGATCGTCACCAATCCGGGCGCCGAGACATTCCAGATCGGGGCGCTGTTCGCGCTCGGCAACGCGATCCTTTACGGCACCGTGACCGCGGGTGTGCGCGGCATGACCAATACCGAGTCGACCGACACACTGATGATGTATCAGATGACGTTGCTCACTTTCACGTTCGGCTGCATGCTGCCGCTTGGCGTGAAGCTCCCGGTCCACGCCATGGATGCGGTCTGGATGCTGGGGCTCGGGATCGCCAACGTAATCGGACAGTACTGGTGGACACGCGCGCTACACGTTGCGCCAGCCTCTGCCGTCTCACCGTTCTACTACATGATGCTGGTTTGGTCGCTCCTGATCGGCTTTGCGGTCTGGGGCGACCTGCCGACCGCGAGTCTTCTGATCGGCTCCGCGGTCGTGGTCGGCTCAGGGCTGTTCCTTCTGTGGCGAGAAGCGCGCAAGGCGCAGCCGCCCGCCGACATCGAATAAGAAAGCCCCGGCCTTTCGGCCGGGGCTTTGCTTTTCACACCGTGCGAACTCAGTTCGCGGCGAAGCAGTAGAACAGCCCGTCACCGCCCGTGCTCTTGAAGTCAGCCTGCGTGCAGCCACCGCCCGGCCCGCGCGAGGGATGCGACGAATTCCAAGACTTGGCCGGCGCGCTCTCGTCGAGTCCGGTGCGGTCGGTGTGGCCGACCATCGCGGCGCCCGCCGTGCTGCTGGTCCAGTTGCCGCAGGTGCGGTCGTCGCTGCCGGCGAAAGCGGTGCCGTCAGGCTGCGAGCCGGTCAGCGCGTCGTGACGGTTCGGCGTATCACCGCGGCCGTTGACGACCTCGCCCTTCTCGTTGAGCGCGGTTTGCTTGGTCAGGTTGTTGCTGGCACTGTGCAGGTCGGCGACGTCCTTCGCAACGGCGACGCCCTTCGCATTCTGCCATGGCCCGCGGCCGATACGATCCTTAGCATTCACCGCGCCCGATCCCTGCGTGCTCAGATAGGCCTTCCAGGTCTTGCCGGTGGAGCCCGCCGCGGTCGCAAGCTTGGCGCAATGCGCGTCGGCGCCGGCAAGGCCCCCGAGATCGCCGCCCTTGCCCGGGCCTTCGCTGGTGACGAAGAAGGTCATGGCATTCTGCTGCGCTTGCGCGGGCGCGCCCATTCCGAGCGCCAAAATCGCAACCGACGCCAGCATTGAAACACGCATGCTCTTGGACATCATTCAAGGCCTCCCTGAAAATGGCTCGCAACCCGGCGCGAGCCGGTGAAGTGAGAACATTCTAGGAGGCTGTGTAATCCATCAGTGGCCACATATTTGTGACCACGCGCTGTAACATCCGACGATGTAACAATGTAACGGCGGTAGCGTTCAACCGTGGACGGCAAGCCGCACGGGATTGTCAGTGGACACCACGCGCGAACCGATCACGCAATTGCGGCCCGCGGCCTTCGCCTGATAGAGCCTCCTGTCGGCGATCAGGAACAACGCATCGTAGTCGAGCGCCTCATCGGAACAGGTCGCGATTCCGATGCTGACCGTGACGCTCTCCCCCTCTTCGTCTTTCGAAGCGACGACGCGGCGGATGCGCTCGCCGAGCAGCAGCGCCGGCTCGCTTGCGAGGCCGTCGCAAATCACGACGAATTCCTCACCACCGAAGCGGAATACGTGGTCGGTCGCGCGCACGGTCGCCATGATGTCGCCCGCGATGCGCTTGAGCACCCGGTCGCCTGCCGCGTGGCCGAAGCGATCGTTGAAGCTCTTGAAGTGATCGATGTCGACCAGCAGGAGGCTGATCGAGCGCGATGCGCTCGAAGCGATCTCGACGCGATTGCGTCCATCGCTCTCAAGCCGCCCACGGTCGTACACGCCGGTGAGCGCATCGCGGCCGGTGCGCGCCAGAAGGTCCTCGTAACGCTCGCGATAGGTCAGAGCGTCGAACACATCCAGAATTCGAGGCGCGCGGCTCGGCTGGCCGATGCTTCGCTCGACCCAATGCAGATAGACGTAGACGAGCACGCTGTAGAGCGCGACCGCCGCCATCTTCGCGGTCCAGCCGCCGATCAACACCGAAATCGGCGCGCCGGTCATCGCATTCAGACCGATATAGAAGCCGGCTTGATCGAAGGTGAGAACGGCGGCGCCGCTCAGCGCAAGCCGCACCAAGGTGCGGTCGCCAAGCCAGACTCGCGATCGCTCGTAGAGCAGAATGAGCAAGATGCAGTCGATGAACAGGAGCGCAGTGCCCCACACCATCAGCCCGCCCATCTCATTGAGGAAGCCGAAATCCGCATTCCGTCCCGGCGCGAGCGCAACCAGCTCGTGGCTGCGCATCACCGCGGCGAGCGCGACCATCAGGAGATTGCCGATCAGCAATCCGTAGATCGGCTGCCGGACGACCTTGGCGTCCTCGCGGATGTAGACCAGCAGCAACAGCATCAGCTTGCCGGCGAACAAGATGGTCGAGCCGGGCGACGTGACGATGCCTTCCGGAAGCGAGATGTAGAAGATGCTCGCGAGATAGGTCTCGATGAAGTGCATCACGCCGAGCGCGCAGAAAAAGGCGCCGATGCCAAGCCGATGCCGCGCGCGAAACAGCGCGGACAGCACTGCAAAGTAGAGCAGCGCATCGCCGCCGAGCAGCAGCAGATTCTTGAATTCCGGCATTTGGCAAACAGCCCCTGGAACGCCTGCAACCTGTAGGCGTCCCTTCCCGGTTTTAGGTGTAACCGCCAGGGCCTAAGAATTCAAACGCCGGACGCGCGCATACCGCATTAAATTAAGGCAAAAGACCGCCTGCGGAACCATTCGCCGCAGGCAGTCTTGTTTTTCACGGTCAAGCGGCCTTGAGGCGCGGGATGAGCCGCAACGCGTTGTCGCGATCAACCTTCATCAGATCGTCGCCCTTGAAATGCGATGCGACGCCCTTGGCGTGATCGGACGCGGTCCGATACGGGAAGTCGGTGCCGAACACGATCTGCGAAATGGGCACAAGCTGCGCGAGCGCGCCGAGCGTCACCGCATTCGCGATCTGCGCCGTGTCGTAGTAGAAGCGCTTCAATTCGCCGTCGACGATCTCGCGCGTGAACTTGCCCGCGTAAGGCGGCGTCGTGACCATCTGAATCTGGAAGCGCTCCGCGAATGCCGTCAGCGCACCGCCGCCATGCGACCAGATCCAGTTGATGTCTTTGTACTTCTGCGACATCCCGGAGAAGATCAGGCTTGCGATCGTGCGCGTCGTGTCGGTGCCGAATTCGACGGTCGCTTCGCTGATGCCCTGCACGAGATTGACGCAGCAGTTCGCGCCGGTCGGATGCGTGTAGACCGTCGCCTTGCGGCGGTTCAGCTCCTGCCAGATCGGATCGAACTGCGCATAGCCGAGCCACTTGTCGCCATAGCTCGTCATGCAGCCGACGCCGTCCACCTTCAGCGTGTCGAAGGCGTATTCGATCTCCTTCAAACTCTCGTCGATATGCGGCAGCGGCAGCATCGCGAAGGTGCCGAAGCGGCCCGGATGATCCTTCTCCAGCTTCTTGGCGTATTCATTCGACTCGCGGGCGATGCGGACGGCGGAGGATTTGCCGATGCCGGTCACTTGAGGCGTCGTCGGCGACGTCATCGAGACTGCGACGCCGCCCTTGTCCATGTCTTCGAGAGTTTTTTGGACAGACCATCCCGCCAAGCGGGGGTCGGTGCGGCCGATGATGTCCATGGCGGCGAGCCAGGTCGGGGGCACGATGTGGTGGTGCACGTCGATGCGGTGAGGCTTCGCTTGCGCGAGCGCCGGCATGGCAAGACCGCCGGCCGCCGCCGTCAAGCCAAGCGCGGTGCCGCCCGCGAGCAATTCGCGGCGGCTGATGCCGGCCGCGCTGAACTGCTGCGGCTCGGGGCAACAGTTGCAAGTGGCGAACAGCCGGTGTCGCATCGATTTTCGCATCATTTCCTCCCGGTTTGACGCCGGCTCTGGCGGCCGGTCGTTGCGCGATACGTTCCTCCCGCGCGCTATCCAGGGTCAAGAGGCTAACCTGATACGCGAAAGGGTTGACGGACGGACGCGCGCTTGGCCTATAGGGCGCAAGAAAACGCAAGACGACATGCCCAAGCTCACCTTCATCGACACCGACGGAACCGCCCGCACCATCGAAGCCGAAACCGGCCTCACGGTGATGGAGAACGCGATCCAGAACGACGTTCCCGGCATCCTCGCGACCTGCGGCGGCTCGTGCTCCTGCGCGACCTGTCACGTTTATCTGACGCAGGAATGGTTCGATAAGCTCGGGCCGCTTTCGCTCGAAGAGCTCGACATGCTGGACACCGCGCACGATCTCGAGCCGACCTCGCGTCTCTCCTGCCAGATCAAGGTCACCGACGAGATGGACGGCATGACGTTCCGCACGCCGCCGCGGCAGATTTGATCGGCCGCCGTCTTTCGCCCCTCCCCGCGTTTCACTAGCATTGCCTCATAAGCCGCAATTCAAGCGGCGTGTGCCGTTTGCCTGGGGAGGCGTCCATGAAGCGTTGCTCTGCGCATGTCTTGGCTGCTGTCTTGGCTGCGCTCGCGTTTTTCGTCGCACTTTCGTCCACGGCATTCGCGCAAACCGCGCCAAAATATCAGCCCGAGCCGTTCTGGCCGAAGCCGCTGCCGGGCAACTGGATTCTCGGACAGGTCGCGGGCATCGCGGTCGACAAGAACGACCACATCTGGATCATCCATCGCCCCGCGACGCTGCTCGACGACGAGAAAGGCGCGCAGAAAGATCCGCCCGAGAGCAAGTGCTGCACAGCCGCGCCGCCGGTGATGAAGTTCGACAGCGAAGGAAATCTTCTCGCCTATTGGGGCGGCAAGGGCGACGGCTACACCTGGATGGCCAACGAGCACGGCATCCACGTCGACAAGGACGGCAACGTCTGGGTCGGCGGCAACAACGACGGCGACCAGATCCTGAAGTTCACGCCGGACGGCAAGTTCCTCCAGCAGATCGGACAGAACGACTCCAGCAAGGGTTCGAACTCGACCACCCGCCTCGGCCGCCCGGCGCACATGATGACCGATGAGGCGGCGAACGAAATCTATGTTGCTGACGGTTACGGCAACCGGCGTGTCATCGTGTTCGATTCAAAGACCGGCGCTTACAAACGTCATTGGGGCGCCTACGGCACAAAAACGCCGACCGACGAAAAACTCGCGGCCTACGATCCCAAGACCGAGCCGCCCAAGAGCTTCGGCAATCCAGTCCATTGCGTGCGGCTCTCCAACGACGGGCTCGTGTACGTCTGCGACCGCGTCAACAATCGCATCCAGGTGTTCCGCAAGGACGGCACCTTCGTGAAAGAGTTCGTCGTCGAGAAGGAAACGCTCGGCAACGGCGCGGTCTGGGACCTGGTGCTTTCGGAAGACCCGCAGCAGCGCTTCATCTTCATGGCCGACGGCAACAACGGTCAGATCGTCACATTGTTGCGGGAAAATGGGCAGGTTTTGACCCAATGGGGCCGCCACGGCCGCCAGCCGGGGCAATTTAAATGGGTGCATAACATAGCCATCGACTCCAAAGGGACGTTGTATACTGCTGAAGTCGGATGGGGCCGCCGGGTCCAGAAGTTCAGGAGAGTGGAGTGATGATGCGTCTTGCTGTGCTGCTGGCGTCGGGCCTCGCCCTCGCCTCTTGCGGCGTCATCGGAGACAAGGGCAACGACACGGGCGGCATCATTCCGTGGTCGCCGGAGGCTGAAGTGTCGGCCAAGGCGGTCGCCGAAGCGAACTGCCGCCAGTACAACAAATACGCCCGCATCACGAGCATCAACCGCCAGCCCGGCAACTACATCAACTACATCTGCCAGTGGGACCCGCCGCGCGGACTCCGGCGCTATTACTAGATCGCGCGACACCAGATCAGGGGCGCGGATCGACCACGCGGCGCGGCGGATCAGCCTCAACCGGCGTCTGAATGGGCGCGCAGTTGCGCCGGCCTGACGACATGCAGTCGTCGGCACGTTTGGCTTTGAGCATCTCGTCGCCGATCCAGAGGCCGATGGCGATGAAGGCCACCGCCGCGACCAGAAGAAAAATGTTGGCCGAGCGGCGGTCGCGCTCGTCTTGCTCGGGTGATGACTTTTCTTCAGGCGGGACGTCCGACATGCGTGGACTATAGCGCAGGTGTTTCCGCGGACGAGCCACACATTCATCTGTCGTCGCCGCGAACGCGGGGACCCGTAACCACTGTGCTTTGTATTTGCGAAGAGCTGGATCCCCGCTTTCGCGGGGATGACAGCGGAGTTTGACGCGCGGGTTGCGCCTCGCGTCGGGTAATCCGATTCAATTGTCAAACAGCCACGTCATATCGCTCCGGGGAAACGTTTCGGCGCCCGGTCGCCGTCTTCCTGTTCCCCTTCGGGCAAAGCCCGAGGGATGGAGCGCTGAGCAGCGCAACCATCTAGTCACGCCTTGCGGCGTGGCGCGTCTTTTCGCTCGAAAGACACGCTCGCCACCCAGCGCTCCACCGCGGTGCTCGTTGCGATCCGAAGACCACAACTCAGCTCCGGGCCGGGTTTCCTGGGACGAGGTTTTCACCAGTCCCAGTCCAGCGAGCACCTCGCAGAACGGTCCTAGTGCCGCCCGACTCGATGCCCGGAGCCGCCCGGGATTGGGGTTACGAGCCCCAAGCGCAGGCTTCCGCACCCTGCTCCGTCTTCCCAGCGTCCCTAGAAGACGCCCTCGGATGAGCAAGGTGATTAAAGAATATAATCCTTGGGAATAAAGTCAAGGCAAGCAAGCTAGAAAATTTTGGCGTCTTCTCCCGGCCTCATGCTGAGGAGCATCGCTATAAGCGCGTTTACGCGCGTCCTTGACGCGCTATGGCGATGCGTCTCGAAGCATGGAGTCACGGCCGGTGGGCGCCCCATCCTTCGAGACGCGGGCTTCGCCCGCTCCTCAGGATGAGGCGGAGCGACAGCAGAGTATGGGCCGGTCAGCTATAGTCCCGGGCGACGATCGAAAGAGTCGCTGCCATGCCAAATAAATCGAAATCATCAACGGCCAAGCGCCTCCTGCCGAACCCGCATCCCGGCGAAATCCTGCTGGGGGAATTCCTGAAACCGATGGGGCTGTCGCAGACGGCGCTCGCGAACGCCATCGACGTTCCGCCGCGGCGGATCAACGAGATCGTGCTCGGCAAGCGCGCAGTGACCGCGGACACCGATCTGCGCCTCGCGCGCTATTTCAAGATGTCGGAAGGCTTTTTCCTCGGCTTGCAGACCGATTACGAGCTGATGGAGCGCAAGCGCCAGATCGGCGACAAGCTGAAAGCAATCAGGCCGAGAGCAGCGTAGTTACCACGGCCCGCCGAACCGCCAGTTCAGGCGTGCGGTCACGATCGACAGGTCATTCTTGATATCGCTCGCGCAAGGCTGTCCCGCGCCGCCGCCACATGTGAAGCCGCCAACGGCATATAAGTTGCCGTTGCGGCTGCCGAGACCGACGTAATTGTATTCAACCGCCAGCGAAACATTCGGCAGCAGTCCGTATTCGATGCCGGCGCCGACCGTCCAGCCAAGGCGCCATTCGCTTCCCTGGGTCGACGTTGCCCCGATCGGCCCGCAAGCACCCGTTGAAGTGACGCCGTTGCAGGTTCTGGCGTAGTCGTAGTGCACCGAGGCCGCGCCGCCCTTGGCATATGCGAGAGTCCGGTCCCACGCATATCCCACGCGGGCGGTCGCCAAATAAAATTGCTCGATTGTCGTTCTATCGGTGCCTTGGGAGGAAACGGCGGGGACGAAACTCCCGGTTATCTTGCCCAAGCTGCCCGAGATTTCGGCGCCGAGCACGACATTGCCGGTCTGCCAATTGTATCCGAGCTGAGCGCCACCAAAGGCGCCGCTGATGTCGCCGCAACCGTGGTCGAGGGCGGCCTGCGTGAAATTCCAGCACGACGCGCCCCAGCCGCCGCCGGCGTGGGTGCCCAGATAAGCGCCGGTCCAATTGTACGCCGCGGGAGCGGATGACTTCGGCTGCGCCAATGCCGGACTGACAGCCAGCGCGGCAACCACCGCAATTCCAAGACGCAACGTCCGCATGCGGCACCGTTCCAACAAAAAGCGCCGCCCCCTCAACCGGGCGCGGCAATCATGACCGTCACCACAATTTAACAACGCCGTTTTGACTGGTTGCAACCGAAATTTGAGGGATATTCGCGTTTACCGACAGGATGGTGCGGACCGGCCACGATCACCTTTGAACCTTGCCGACGCCCCAAGCGACAAAAGCCTTATGGGTGTTGTACGTGCGCTTGTTGCGCTGACGATCACGCTTGCCGTTTTGGGCGCCGGCTTTTGGATTGGTAAGCGCTGGATTCCGCCGCTGGAAACAGAAGTGGTGGACGGTCTCGTTGTAGAAAAGCTTTGTCGCGCCTGGACCGACGGTTGCGACGTCTATGCCCGAAACGGCAGAAAAGATGTGTTCCGGTCCGCCTCGTCTTGCAAGACCGAGCGGGTCTACAAATGCGTCTCGTACGGCTGGTAACTCGTAGAGCGGGCTGAGCAAAGCGGCCCACCATCATTATAAGTTCGTGACAATTTGGCGAAGCTCTCTCCCGGCCTCATGCTGAGGAGCATCGCGCAGCGATGCGTCTCGAAGCATGTGGCCGCCACATCCTTCGAGACGCCGCTTCGCGGCTCCTCAGGATGAGGCGGAGAAAGAGCGGAATTGTTGCGCGATGGGTCCCCGCCTTCGCGGGGACGACAGTGGAGGTTGGCGCGACAGCGGAATGTCAAAGCGCCAGCGCCCTACCCCCGCATCGTCTCCTTCACCGCGCCGACCAACTGCTTGAGCGTGAACGGCTTCGGCAGGAACGAGAACTGCTGGCCTTCCGGCAGGCTCTTCGAGAACGCCTCCTCGGCATAGCCCGAGACGAAGATGATCTTCAGGTTCGGGTTCTTCGCACGCAGCTCCTTGAGCAGCGTCGGGCCGTCCATCTCGGGCATCACCACGTCCGACACCACGAGATCGACCTTGCCCTCGTGCTCAGCGAACACTTCGAGCGCCTCGATGCCGTTGCCGGCTTCGAGCACCGTATAGCCGCGCGACGCAAGCCCGCGCGCATTGAGCGCGCGCAGCCCCTCCTCGTCCTCGACCAACAGAATGGTGCCGTGGCCGGTGAGGTCGGCGGCCGGCTTCGGCGGCTCGTCCATCGCGATCGCAGCGGCCGCGATGCCGGGCGCCTCGGTGTGCGGCATCGCGTCGGCGACTTCTTCCGCGCTCGGCACATGGCGCGGCAGGAAGATGCGGAACGTCGTGCCCTTGCCGGTGAAGCTCTCCGGATAGACGAAGCCGCCGGTCTGCTTGACGATGCCGTAGACGGTCGAGAGGCCGAGGCCGGTGCCCTTACCAACCTCCTTCGTCGAGAAGAACGGCTCGAATATCTTGTCGATGATCTCCGGCGGAATGCCGGTGCCCGTGTCGGTCACTTCGATCAGCACGTAGTCCGCCGCCGGCATGCCCTTGTAGGCGTATTCGTCGGCTTCCTTGGCGGTGACGTTCTTGGTGCGGACCGAAAGCTTGCCGCCCTCGGGCATGGCGTCGCGCGCATTGACCGCGAGGTTCACGACGACTTGCTCGAATTGCGAAATGTCGGCCTTCACCGGCCACAGATCGCGGCCGTGTTTCACTTCAAGAGAGACCTTCTCGCCGATCAGACGGCGCAGCAGCATCGTCAGCTCGTTCAGCACCTCACCGAGATCGAGCACCTGCGGGCGCAATGTCTGGCGGCGCGAGAACGCGAGCAACTGCCGCACCAGGCTCGCGGCGCGGTTCGCGTTCTGCTTGATCTGCATGATGTCCTGGAACGACGGATCGGTCGGCTTGTGCGCGTTCAGCAGGAAGTCGGTCGCCATCATGATGGCGGACAGCACGTTGTTGAAGTCGTGCGCGATGCCGCCGGCGAGCTGGCCGACCGACTCCATGCGCGCGCGCTGGTTGACCTGGTTCTCCAGCGTGCGCTGGCCGGTGGTCTCCAGCACGTAGATGATCGCGGCTTCGCCGTCGCGCTCGGCCTCCTCGACCGGCGAGACGTAGAAGCGGCCGTAACGTTCGCCCGCGCCGGTGAGCGCGGCATCGACCGGCGGGACGTCGCTCTGGCCCTCGCTTGCGCTCTTGATCGCGGCTTCGAGCGTTTCGCGGTCGCGCTCGGAGACCACGGAGAGGATGGACTTGTCCTCAATGTTTCCTTGGGCGCCCTCTTTCAGCGTTCCCGGAAACAGACGCACGAACAGCGCGTTGGTGCGCGCGATCTTGCCGGCCCTGTCGACGGTCGCAATCGCCATCGGCGTGGACTGGAAGAAGCGCATGAAGCGCACTTCGGCGGCGCGCGAGGGATCGGCGGCCTCGCCGCGCGCACGGTTGAGCACCAGCGTGCGCGAGGCGCCCGCCGTGCCGTCGGAACCGTAGGCGACCTTGTGGAAGAGACGCACCGGCAGCGAGCGGCCGCTGCGGGTCTTGAAGTCGAGATCGAGGACTTCGGTTTTGACTTCGCCCGGCGCGGCGTTGAGCGTGTTGAGGAGCGCCGCGCCGTTGCCGGAGACGATGTCGGAGAGCTTGAGACCGCCGGAGCCGACCTGAGCGAGATCATGGTCGAGCCAGGCCGCAAGCGTGGCGTTGAGATAGCTGATGTCGCCGTTGGCATCGACGGAGAAGAAGCCGGCAGGCGCGTGATCGAGATAGTCGATCGCGTGCTGGAGCTCCTGGAAGATGTTCTCCTGCCGCTCGCGGTCGCGCGTCACATCGGCGACGGACCAGAGCGAGTGGCCGCTGAGCCGCCTGCCCTCGCCGAGCGGCCGCACGCGCAAACGAAGCCACCGCGCGGGCTTGCCGTTCTGCCCCGCGACGCGGACCTCCTCTTGCAGGCGGCGGTTCTCCTTGCCGGCCTTGACGAGGCGGTACACCGCCTCCGACACGTCGGGGTCGCCGAGGAACACCCGCTCGACCGGGCGCACGTCCTCGGGACCGGAAGCATCGACCAGCGCGAGATAGGCGGCGTTGGCATAGATGACGCGGCCGCGCTGATCGGTGATCAGGAGGCCGTCCACCGCCTCGTCCGCCACCGCCTGGATGAGCGGATTGCCGGTCTCCTTGCTGGAGATGCGCAGGATGCCGGTCGCCATCGCGAACAGCGAGAACACGCCAGCCATCGCAAGCGCCGCGAGCAGCGCCAGGATATAAGGACCGGCATTGCCGCGGCCGACCAGCAAAAGGCCGACGGCGGCACCGACCAGCGCCACCGCGACCAGCAGCACCATGCCGATGCTGCCGCCGCGCGCAGTCTGGCTGCGGTCGACTGCGGACGTTTTGACGTCTTCAGACACGTCTCGGCTCAGATTCGGGCTCAGGTCTTGAGTGGCCATACGGGCGTCAGTTCGGTCCGATTCAGGGCGCGCCACGCAACGAAGCCTTCCCTTGGTGCCCCACCGAAGGGTCCCAAGGCAAGAGATTCGGTCGGAAAGTTCCCAGTTTCACGGTCGCGGACGGTTACCCTCATTGCGAGGCCCCGCCGCGGCGCAGTTTCATGACGTAGCCGATGATTTCGGCGACCGCCTTGTAGTGCTCCTCGGGGATTTCCTCGTCGATCTCCACGGTTGCATAGAGCGCGCGGGCGAGCGGCGGGCTTTCGACGATCGGAACATTGTGTTCCTCGCCGATCTCGCGAATCTTCAGCGCGACGAGATCGACGCCCTTGGCGACGCAGACCGGCGCGTTCATGTCGCGCTCGTACTGGAGCGCGATGGCGTAGTGGGTCGGGTTGGTGATGATCACCGAGGCCTTCGGCACCTTCGTCATCATCCGCTTCTTCATGCGGAACATGCGCAACTGCCGGATCTTGTTCTTGATCATCGGGTCGCCTTCGGTCTGCTTGTACTCGTCCTTCATTTCCCGAAGCGACATCTTCTGGCGTTCGAACCACTGGCGGTATTGGAAGAAGAAATCCGCGGCTGCGACCAGCGCGAGGATCGCCACCACCGCGCCCATCATGTCGACGGCAAGCGAGCGCGTGATCAGCAGCGAGCCGAGGACGTCGGTGCGCACGAGGCCGTCGAGCCTGGTGCGCTCCGGCCACAGCAGCAGGAACATCACGGTGCCGATTACCGCCAGCTTGACGAGGCCCTTGGCGAAGTTGACCAGCGCCTGCGTCGAGAACAGGCGCTTGAGGCCCGCGAGCGGCGAGATTTTGGAGAACTGCGGCTTCAGCGGCTGACTCGTCCAGACCAGCCGGTGCTGGATCATGTTGCCGGCGATGGCGGCGAACACGAGAATGCCGAGCGGCGCTGCGATGCTCCCGAGAATCTCGAAGCACATCCGCATGCCGAGGCTCATCAGCCCGCGGCCGTCCACGGGGATCTGATGGGCGTTGGCGATGATGCCGCGGAAGGTGGAGCTCAAGCCGCCGCTCATCGGCGACGAGAAGGTGGCGAGCACCAGCGCGCCCGCCGCCATCACGAACCAGGTCGAAACCTCCTGGCTTTTGGCGACATCGCCGCGCTGGAGGGCTTCGTCCAACCGTTTCTGGGTTGGGTCTTCTGATCTTTCTGAGTCGTTTTGGTCGGATTCGGCCACGGCGCCCTCACCTCACGAATTCGGCGCGAGGATCCGCAGCACATTTTCGGTGTAGCTGAGGAACGTCGTCATAATCGCGCCGATGACGAGGAAAAGGATCAGGAAGCCGACCAAAATCGAGAGCGGCATGCCCACGAAGAACACCTGCATCTGCGGCATCAGCCGCGAGAGCACGCCAAGCCCGAGGTTGAACAGAAGACCGAACACGAGGAACGGAGCCGACAGTTGCACGCCGACGCGGAACGCGCCCGCGACCGTGGTGCTGAGCAGGTTCGCGACATCGCCCATGACCGGGATCTCGCCCGGCTTGAAGATCGCGTAGCTGTCGTTCAGCGCCGCGATCACGAGGTAGTGCAGATCGGTCGCGAAGATCAGCGTGATGCCGAGCACACTCAGGAAGTTGCCGACGATAACGCCCTGCTGGCCCTGGCTCGGATCGACCGCGGTGACGAAGCCGAGCCCCATCTGCTGCGCGACCACCGCGCCCGCGACCTGGAGCGCCGAGATGGTGAGCCGCGCCACGAGGCCCAGGATCACGCCGACCAGGATTTCCTGGCCGAGCATGATGATCACCGGACCCAGCTCGCGGAGATCGAGCACATAGTTCTGCCGGTGCAGCGGCAGAAGGACCGCCGTAAGCACCAGCGCGACGGTGAGCCGCACGCGCATCGGCACGCTCATTTCGCCCAATCCCGGCAGCAGCATGATCATGGTGCCGATGCGGGAGAAGCACAGCATGAAAGCGGCTGCGAACGTCGGCAGGAAGGAGACGTCGATCTGCACCCGCAGCCTCTGAAAGGGTCACCCGCCGATGATGCGGGCCGCGACTCGCGCCATGTGACTGTGAAGGATATCGGCCATGAAAGGCAATGCGATCAGCATCGCCGCGAAGATGGCTAAGATCTTCGGCACGAAGACGATGGTCTGCTCCTGGATCTGCGTCAGCGCCTGGAACAGCGAGATCACGACGCCGACGACCAGCCCCACCAGCATCAGCGGCGCCGCCACCAGCACCAGCGTCATGATGGCGTCGCGCGCCACGTCGAGCACTTCCGGTCCCGTCATCGATCCTCCAACGCCCCGCTTGTTGTTTGCACGCTGATGAGAAACATCAGATCGGCATCTTCATGATTTCTTCGTAGGCCTGGATGACGCGGTCGCGCACCGCGACCAGCGCGTCGATCGCGACCTCGGTCTCGGCGACCGCGGTCACCACATCCACGATGTTGGCCTTGCCGGCCGCCATCGCCTGGGTCTGCGAGTCGGACTGTTTCGCCGATTTCGTGATCGAATCGACCGCGGTCTTGAGCACTTCGCCGAAGGCCGGGCCGCCGGTTCCCTCCCCGCCCTTGCCGATGTTGGCGATGCCCTTCATGCCCGCGCCGCCGACGCCGCCAGTGGGATCGGTCAGGCGCGCGAGGCTCGCGTAGGCGTTCGCAGCAATTCCAGGCGTGGCCATGGGTCAGCTCCGGTCAGGATTTGAGGATGTCGAGCGTGCGCGCGATCATGCGGCGCGACGCGCCGATGACATTGACGTTCGCCTCGTAGGACCGCTGCGCCTCGCGCATGTCCATCATTTCGACGAGCGTGTTCACGTTCGGGTATTTGACGTTGCCGTTCTCGTCGGCGGACGGATGACCCGGCTCGTGCTTGAGGCGGAATTCCGACTGGTCGGCGCGCAAGCGGCCGAGCTTGACGACGGATGCATCGAGCGTCTTGTCGACTTCGTTCTGAAAGGTCGGAATTTTCCGGCGGTACGGATCGGCGCCTGGCGTCGGCGCCGTCGAGTCCGCGTTGGCGATGTTCTCGGAGATGACGCGCATGCGGCCGGCCTGGGCCCGAAGCCCGGACGCAGCGATCGCGATCGACTTGATGAAATCCACGGCCGTTCTCCTGATGGAATCGAACGAAGCGAGAAAGCAAACGCCGCGTCAGCGCTTGCCCACAGCGGTCTTCAGCAAGCCGAGGCTGCGCGAATAGATCGAGGTCGCCATCTGGTAGTCCATCTGGTTGCTGGCGACCTTCATCATCTCGTCCTCGAGATTGACCGCGTTGCCGGTCGGCCGGACGTCGTAGCCGCCCATGCGCGAGGACTGGAACTTTGTCGCGCCGGAGGTCGAGGCCGCGATGTGCATCGGCTCCGTCCGCGCCAGATCGACATCGCCCGGCGCGGTCACGCTGCGCCGGTCTTTGGCGATATCGGGCGGAACCAGGTCCCGTGGGCGGAACTTGGGGGTGTCGGCGTTGGAAACGTTCTCGGCGAGGAGCCGCTGGCGCTCCTGGTGCCACTGCATCTTGGTGCGCAACATGGACAGGAGCGATATGTCGGTGATGGACATTTTGGCCCTCGCGATGGCCCGAAGGGCGGCAGAATCCACCTCCTCAGGTGGGCAGACTTTGCCGAGCGTATGGTTAATGCGAGGTTAAGGGCCTCAAATGTGGGGAATCGCCATCAATAAACCGTTTACCAAACGAATCGTTTTAAACCGTGGTTTGAGGGTTCCGGATGGGCGTCGGCGTTAAGAATTTGGTAATCTCCGCATCGGCAATTATTGCCGTCGGCGTTAACCATCGGGCCAACCTCCGATCGGCGAGCCCGAAGCGCCGGTTGCGCCTGCGGTGGTGGCGTTCGCGCCAAGCTGCCTGGGGTGGGTAACGGATGAGAGACCTCTTCGGCCTGGAGTTACCGACCGCTGTGACGTTCGCGATCGCATTTGTAGTCGTCCTCGTCCTCATCGGCGTCCTGGCCTGGGCGGTGCGCCGCTTCGGCGCGACGCGCCTTGAGGCCGCACGCAGCCGCCAGCCGCGCCTCGCCGTGGTGGACTCAGCCGCGGTCGACGGGCGCCGCAAGCTCGTCATCGTCCGCCGCGACAACATCGAACACCTTCTGATGATCGGCGGTCCGACCGACGTGCTGGTCGAAGCCAACATCGTACGCGGCGGCGCCGTGGCTGCGCGCGAGCCCGCGGCGGCCCGTGCCGCCGCCGACAATCTGCCCCGCGCCATGCCGCTGCCGGACTCCACGCTCTGGCCGCTGCAACCTGAACCGGTCATCGCGCCTGCGCCGCCGCCCGTTCCGGCCCCGGCACCCGCTCCGGCTCCCGTCGCCGCTCCCGCGCTGCGGATTGAGCGCGAACGCAACGTGCGCGTCGCAATCGATCCGCGCATCCTGACCGAACACCGCCCTGCCGAAACGCGCGCTGAACCGCGGCTGGCGCCGGAGCCGCGCATCGCGCCTGAGCCCCGCGTCGCCCCGGCCGAACAAGCCGCCCATTGGCCCGCGGCCGCGGCTGAACCGGCGCGTGCGCAACAGGCCGACCATCTCGCCGGCCTCGCCGCCGATCTCGCACGGCCCGCCGTTGAGGTCCGTCACGCTCCGCAGCCCGCACCGGCCGTCGCGCCTGCACCGGCGGCGCTGACGCACGCCGACGCGCCAGCCGCTCAGGGCGATCAGAACCTCGCCGAGATGGCGCAACGGCTTGAAGCAGCCCTTCGCCGCCCGATGGCGCAGCAGCAGACGCCGCACGTCGCGGCGGCTCCGCAGCCCACAGCGCACCCCGCCCCGCAAACGCCGGCGCCACAGGCCTCTGCTCCGCAGCCCGCACAGCGCCCCGCGCCTCAGCAGCGTGCCGCCGCAGCCCCCAAGGCCGCACCTCAGCAGGCCGCCGCGCAGCCGAAACCGCAATACGACAACCTCGAACAAGAGATGGCCAGCTTGCTCGGCCGACCAGGGAAAACGTGACCGCAGGCGGGATCACCGCCTGCGTCCGTCTCACGACGGCGGCGGTGATAACGCTCCTGGTGGTCACGGCATCCGCGCACGCACAAGACGTCAGCATCACGTTCGGCCAGGGCACTGGCCTGACGGAGCGTGTCCTTCAGCTCATCGCGCTGCTCACGGTGCTGTCGCTCGCGCCGTCGATCCTGGTGATGATGACATCATTCACCCGGATCGTCGTCGTGCTCTCGCTGCTGCGCACCGCACTCGGCACCGGAACCGCACCGCCCAACGCGGTGATCGTGTCGCTCGCGCTGTTCCTCACCGCCTTCGTGATGGGGCCAGCGTTCCAGACCGCGTATGACAGCGGCATCCGTCCGCTGATCGCCAACGAGATCACGCCCGAGCAGGCGTTCGAGCGTTCGTCGGTGCCGTTCCGTGCCTTCATGCTGAAGAACGTGCGCGACAAGGACCTGAAGCTGTTCAACGACCTGTCAAAGGAGCCCTTGCCCGCCTCGCCCGAGCAGATTTCGCTCCGCATCCTGGTCCCGGCCTTCATGATCTCGGAATTGAAGCGCGCGTTCGAGATCGGCTTCCTGCTGTTCTTGCCATTCCTCATCATCGACCTGGTGGTGGCTTCGGTGCTGATGTCGATGGGCATGATGATGCTGCCACCCGTCGTGGTGTCGCTGCCGTTCAAGCTGATCTTCTTCGTGCTGGTGGACGGCTGGAGCCTCGTCGCAGGCTCGCTGGTGCAGAGCTACGGGCCCGGATAGCGGGCGCGGCTCGTCGCCGCAGTTTCCGAGAAATCAGCGCGCGGTGGTGCGAAGCGGCGCGTCGCGCAGCTTGACCGAGCCGGTCGGCATCGCATCGGGCTTGGCGCTCGCCTTCACGTCCGGCTTCTTGGGCTCCGCCGCCGCAGACGGCGTCGAGCTGGAGTACGAATTGATCTCCGGATAGCGCGTTCGCATGTCGCGCAGGAAGCCCTCGAGCGTGTCGATCGAGGCGATCATGCGCGCGACCTCGCGGAACTCAGGGCTGTTCACGCTGATGCCGCCGGAGACGACCTCGAAGGCGCGGCGGTCCGCCGTCTGCGCCATCTTGGCGGTGAACTTCTCGCGCAAGCGCGCCATGCCGATCTTGTCGTCGGCGAGCGCGTAGCCGATGGCGGCGCGCAGAATGTCGGAGCGGTCGATGTCGGTGAGCGGCTCGAAGCCGCGCCAGCGGTCGCCGAGCAGAAGCTCCGTCTGCTCGGCAGACTTCTGCCACTGCCGCGCGCCCCAGTAGATGTCGGAGCGCAGCCGGATCGCCTCGCGGTCCGGGACGTTGGTGATGACCTCGAGCGCCAGTTCGTGGCGGCCCACGTCCGACATGGCGCGCGCTTCGATGAGAAGACGCTGGTTGCGGACTTCGGTCGAGAGGTCGGCGGTGCGCGTGGCGCGCAGCGTCGCCTGCGCGCGGTCGGGCTTGTGGTTGAGCAGATAGATGATCGCGAGCCTCGTCGCGACCTGCGCGCGCGCCGCGCCTTGCAAGCGGTTGTCGACCTGATGCTGGAGCAGCTCCGCCGCCTGATCGAGCAGATCGACGGCGACAAGACGGTCGGCAAGACGGCGGATCATCTCGTCGCCGCGGCGTCCGATCGGGGTCAGATCGCGGAAATCGTAGAACAGGCCGAGCGCTTCGACCGCAGGCATGGCGTCGCCCTTGCCCGCGAGGAACAGCGAGTCGAAGGTCTCGCCCGCATCCTGCTGGATCTTGCGCGTCAGCTCGGAATTCGGGTGCACGTTGAGCGACACGCGCATCACCTGGAACGCGTCGCGGTAGCGGTCTTCCTCGGTGTAGAGACGCGCGAGAAGCTGGAGCGCTTCGGCCTCGGTCTCGTCGCCGCGCCAGGCGGTCGCGAGCTTTTCAAGCTCGGCGATGGCGTCGGCCTTCTTGACCTCGCCTTGCTTGTAGCGGACCGCAATGCCGCGCAACTCGCCCTGCGCGGACCACGGACCATAACCAGCGTTGGCGGCGCGGCGATAGGCGGCCTGCGCGTCCTCGATGCGGCCCATGCCCTCGGCGAGCCGCCCAGTCAGCACCGCGACCGCAGCTTCATGCTCCGGCGGGACGCCGACGGTCTGGAAATCGTTGAGCTTCGCCGAGGCGGAAGCGAAATCGCCGGTCTCGATCGAAGAGCGCAGCGACTCGCGAAGCGCCAGACGCTGCAATTCGAGCGGCAACGTCGCAAGCGCGCCCTCCACCATGCGGAAGCCGTCGCGTGCCTCCGCCCACTTGCCCTGCCGCGCATGCGCCATGGCGCGCCACAGCATCGCATCGTTCTGGTTGCCCAGCAGCGGATTGCTCAGGTCCTTGAGCGCAACATCGGTGCGGTTGAGCATGATGTTGCAGACGGCGCGGAGCACGAAGGCGCTGGGGTCTTCCGCGGTCGGACGATCTTCCATCACCGTGAGGTCGAGCACCGACTTCGCCTCGGCGTACATCTCCTGCGCCATATAGAAACGCGCGAGATCGAGGCGATGCGCGCCGCGGCGCACGAACGGTGCGTCGGCGGCGGCGCGGATGAGATCGGACTGACGCTCGGCGAACTTCGCCTCGCGGTCCTGCGCCCAGAGCGCGGTGTTGAAGGTCAGCGCACGGCTGGTGCCAACCTTGCGCGGATTGATCGCGGCTTCGGAGAGCGTGAGACCGGCGGGCCGGCTCACCAAAATCTTGTCCGCGGAAAGCTCGGTCGAAAGATCGTCCGCGAACGGCTGGATGACGATGCCGTGCGTGGTCGCGAGCGCGCGAAGCTCGACGAAATCCTGCGTCTTGACGAGACCACGCGCCGGGCCGAGTCCGGTCGCGATCAGCAGCGTGTCGCCGACATCGGGATCGGCGACCTTATGCAACTGGCGCGGATCGTCGAACGGGATCGCGATGCTGGTGCGGCCGGTGCCGACGATGTGGCGGGCGATGGTGAGCGGCTTGATCGGCTCCTGGACCGAGTCGCCGATGACGACCACCCAGCCGGAGCCTTCCGGCAGCAGCGAGATCATGCGCGGCCGCTCGAGCTTGACGCGCAGCACCTGCGCTTCGCCCTCGCGAGCGATCGCGATGCTCTTCACGGTGCGGCTGGTGTCGTTGTTGAGCACCGCGGCGTCGACCGGCGCCTGGGTGTCGAACACGAGCCACAGCGTGTCTGCGCGCTGGAACACGGCTGCGGGCGTATCGACCAGGAACGGGAACGTCACGCGCAGATTGTCGCCCTGGCGGCGCACCTCGGCGTTGACCGGGCGTTTGGGATCACGAAGGCGTTCGGCCACGGCCTGCTTCGGCGCGGGCGGCGGAGGCGCGGCTTCCTTCGCGGGCTCTTCCGGCGCAGGCTCGGATTTCTCCGCAACCTTCGGCTCTTCGGGCTTCGCTTCCGCAGGCTTTGCTTCAACAAGCTTGGCTTCAGCGGATTTGGGTTCGGCGGCGGGCACGGTGGCCGGCGCTTCCATGCCGGCGAGCGGCGCAGGGATCGTGGCCGGCAGCGTGCCGGGTGCGGACGCTTGCGGAACGGCACGCGCCTTCGGATCGATCGGAGTCACGTCGACGGTGTAGTTGTTGCCCTCGCGGAACGTGCGCAGATCGACCGGGCCCGCGAAGGCGAACACGACCTTGGCGGAGTCTTCGTCGTTGCCTGCGTCGATCGAAGCGACAGCCTTCGGCGCCGCGATCTTGGCGTCCGCCAGATCGAACTTCATCGGCGCGGCGAAGGTCAGCGTCAGCTTGTCCTTGCCGCGGTCGGTCGAGACGCCGGTCAGCTCCGGCAGGTCGAAGATGTAGCGCGTGAAGGTCGGATGGGTGGCCGCCTTCACCTTCACCATCGGAATGCGCTTTTGCAGCGCGGCCATCGCCTGCTGCTGCTTGAGATGGCTCTCGGCCGCGCGCGTGCGACTCTCAAGCTCGTCGATGACCTCGCGCGGCAGGCCCGGCGGATCGGCAGACCAGCTCTCCGGCATCACGTCGATGAAGAGGCGCTCGGCCGCGGTCTGCGTGTTGACCTTGAACTTGCCCTTGAGCGCGAAACGCAGCGCCCGTCCGTCCGGATCGCGGCGCGCGGCGCCGAAATAGTCGCCCGCGGAGCCGGTGATGCGGTCGATGGCGACGGCGACCGGCTGGCGGAATTGCACGACGAGAATGCCGCCGGTGACGCGGATCTGGGAGTCGACCTGCTGGGCGGTGCGGATGACGAGCCGCGCGTAGCCGCCGTTCGTCGATACGGTCGCCTCGCCGCGCACGGGCGCCATGGCCTGCTGTGCCATGGCCTGTTGTGCGATGGCCTGTTGCCGCATCGGCTGCTGCTGCGCCGACGCATGCTTCGGCAGCACGAGCATGAGCGCCGTCACGAACAGCGCCACAACAGCCAAGACAATGCAGGACAGCCGCGCCGGAGGCGGCGGCAAATCGCGCGGACGATCGCTCTCGCGGATCGCTTCCAGGGGACTCGTGAAACTCAACATTACGCGCACGCTGACAGACGACGCCCTGACCCTAGGCGAGCGCGTTTAACGGCGGCTTAACCGTGAGGAAAAAAGGTAGTGTCCCGAACCCGAAGTTCGCACAGCTTATGCTGCAGGCACTTTTGCGAACTTCGGGTTCAAAGGGACACTAAAATCATAGAGTTACTAGTGTCGCTTTGATTCGGAAGTTCGCTTCGGAATGCGCTGAGAATGCGGGCGAACTTCCGAATCGCGACACTAGTTGGCCGATTTACCTTCGATTTTCGGCAGGTTCGCTTCGTTCGAGGGCCTGTCGCCGGCGCGGGTGGCCATCTCGACGGTGAGCTTCTCGGCGGCCTCCGGCGACATCTGCGCGAGCACCGCCGCCATGATCTGCGGCTTCATCTGGCTCGCCACCTCGATCAGCACCCGGATATCGAGCCGATCGAAGATCTTGGCCGCTTCCTTCGGCTTCATCGTCTCATACATCGTGACCACGCTCTTGAAGCGGGTCTCGGCGACCTCGTCCTTGTTCTTGGCGCTGCCCTTGGCCTCGACAGCCGCCTTCTGCTCGGCGGACTGGGTCTCCAATTTCTTCTCCGCCGACTTCAGGAGGTTCTCGCGCATCTCCAGCTCACGCGCGCGGGCGTCGAGCTCGTTGCGGCGGTCCTGTAGGCGCTCAAGGATCGCGCGCTCGGACGGCGACACGATCTTCTGCTCGAGATTGACCTTGGTGCCGCCGGGATCGGGCGGCGGATTCTTCGGGCCGGGCTTTTCCGCAGCAGGCTCAGCCGGTTTCGGGGGCGGCGCGGCGGAGCCGGTGACGATGGCGGCGTCCTTGTCTCTCTCCTGCGTGGCCACCCGCGGCGTGGGCGTCTTCACCGAGCCCGTCACCTCGGGAAAGAATGTCTCCTGCATCCA
Organism: Pseudomonadota bacterium; assembly: GCA_040756555.1. GTDB lineage: Bacteria > Pseudomonadota > Alphaproteobacteria > Rhizobiales > Xanthobacteraceae > Z2-YC6860. The sequence continues at coordinate 170,313 of JBFLYS010000005.1, forward strand.
GCCCTTCATCGGCGAAGACGCGGCCGCGGCCGGGTTGAGCGGCGCGGATGGCGAGGCCAGCGTGGTCGTCGGCCCGCTCGACAGTGTCGCCACGATCGGCATGTCACCGCGGCCACGGAACACGTAGCCGCCGTCGAACGCGATCCCCATCGCCTTCAGCGCGAACAGACAACCGACCGCCACGAGGACGATCGGAATGAGCCTGAACTCACGCAGGAACCTGTTCATGCCGCCGCGCCCTTCATCCGTGCGCGGGCGCGATCGGCGAAGGCTTGGGCGGCGGCCATGATCGCCTTGGCGTCACGCTCCGGCGGCTTGGGCTCGGGCCTCGCCGCCTTCGCCGCGGCCGCGTTCCGCGCTCCGACGACCTGCGTGATCTTGTTGAGGACCTCCGAGCCGGCCTCGGTGTACTCGACGATCTCGGTGCAGAACTTCTCCGCGGTGCGGAGCCGTTCGCCCAGCGTCTCGTCGGCTTCGAGCACCGTGTTCTTGAGGCCCGCAATCGCGCGCTCGGCACTCTCGGTCGCGGCGATCAACTCCCCGATCGTCGCCTTCATCGAGGTCTCGTCGGCACGCAAGCGATTGAGCTGCTTGTTGAGCCGCACGCAGTAGAGGATTGTCAGCAAAAGAAGAATTGCGACCAGGCCTTCGATCGTGATCGGCAGCAGGTTCATTACGGCGCTTCCATCCGCTTGGTGGATTCTTCTCGTTGCTCGAACATCGCGAAGGTGGTGTTCGGCTTGCGGAGCGGCTTCGCCACCCGAACCGCCACGCGGTCGCCGACGCGGCCCATGCGGCCTTCGCTGAGCTTCACGTCACCGCAACGCACGGTGACGAGCGCGTCGGGCTTCAGCTCCAGCATCAGCGTGTCGCCGACCTCGAGCTTCATCATCCGCTTCAACGGCAGCTTCGCCTCATAGAGCACGGCGTCGACGGCGATTTCCGCCTGTCCGATTTCGGTGGCGAGATGGCCTTCCCAGATCGGGTCGCGACCGAACTTCTCGCCCATGAACATCTGGAGAAGAACGCCGCGGATCGGCTCGATCGTCGCGTAAGGCAGCAGCAACTCGATCTCGCCGCCGCGATCCTCCATGTCGATGCGCAGACGAACGAGAATGGCCGCGTTCGCAGGCCGCGAGATCGCGGCGAAGCGCGGATTGGTCTCCATCCGGTCGATGTTGAACTTCACCGGCGACAACGGCTTGAAGGCCAGTTCCGCGTCGGCGAGCACGACCTCGACCATGCGCTTGACGAGGTTCGACTCGATCGTCGTGTAGGGCCGCCCCTCGATGCGCACCGAGGTCTGGCCGCGGCGGCCGCCGAGCAGCACGTCGATGATCGAGTAGATCAGGCTCGAATTGACCGTCATCAAACCGAAGTTGTCCCACTCCTCCGCCTTGAACACGGAGAGAATGGCAGGCAGCGGGATCGAATTCAGATAGTCGCCGAAGCGCACCGAGGTGATGCGGTCGAGCGAGACTTCGACGTTGTCGGAGGTGAAGTTGCGCAAGCTTGTCGTCATCAGCCGGACCAGCCGGTCGAAGACGATTTCGAGCATCGGCAGACGCTCGTAGGAGACCATCGCCGAGTCGATGATCGCGCGGATGCCGGAATTGTCGGTCATCGACACGTCGGTCAGGCTGAAGCCCAACAGACTGTCGATTTCCTCCTGGCTCAGGACGCGTTCGGTGCCGCCCTTGCCGCTACCCTCGAACTTCATCTCCTCGATCGGGGCGCCCCATTGGGAGTCCGTCGGGGCTGCGGCGGGCGCTGGAGCGGCTGCCGGCGCCGCAGAGGCGCCGGGATCGGCCGGGGTCGAGGAGCCGTTCTCCGCGGCATCGGCGTCGAGCGCGAGGCCCCACTCGGCGGCCAACGCTGCCTGATCGACTTGCTCTTTCTGCGCCATGAAATTCCTAGACTGAATTCGAAGACTGAAGCGAACCGCTCGCCGTCACTGAACGACGATTTCCTTGAACAGCACCGCGTTGATGCGGCTCGGGGCGACCGCGACATTGACACGCCGCGTCAGCTCCTCGCGCAGCCGATAGAGGCCGGCGGAGCCATCGAGATCGGTCGGACGCAATTCGCGCAGATAAGTCTGAAACGCGTCCATGACGCGCGGCATGATCGGCTGGATCTGGGTGATCATGGTCTGGTCGGGCAGTTCAAGCACGACCTTCACTTTGAGATACTGGCTGCGCTCCGAGTTCGGGCTGGAAAGGTTGACCAGCACCTCGGGCAGATCGACGAACACGGCGGGCTTCACCGCGGGAACAGCCGCCTTCGCCTCGGCCTTGTGTCGCGCGACGAAGAACCAATAGGAGCCGCCACCGATGCCACCGAACGCGACCAGACCGCCAACCGCCATGATCAGAATCTTGGTCGACGGCAGCGGAATGCCGAACAGCTTCTTTTTCGATGCAGCTCCGCCCTCGCCTTCGGCCGAGGCGCCAGCTTCGGCGTCCAGCTCTTTGTCGTCGTCTTTTGCCATCGATTGCGACCTCAGATCGAGGCGCTCAGGGGCTGGCCAGCGGCGGAAGCACACTACAGGCCGCGGGCGCCGGTCCTGGGCGCCGCACACTGAAGTGACGGTAGGTCCGTATGGTTAACGGAACCTTTCCAGACGGCCCGAACCCGGAAGTTTTTGCCGGTTGAGCACGGCAAAGAGCGCTTTGTGCCGCCCCCTCCAGCACCCCATTTTTCACTTAAATCATTGATATAAATATATTTTCAAGTTTGGCACGGCCGCTGCAAAGGATGGACCGAACCGCAGGCTTGGGAGAGCCAACGGTTCAACCGGTGAGTTACCGTCTGGGAGGACGGCGACCCATCGCGATCCGGGGAGCAGCCGATGGATAATGCCCTTCTTATTGGCCTGTCGCGGCAGACCGCGCTGCGGCGCGAGCTCGACATCGTCGCCAACAACATCGCCAACTTGAACACCACCGCGTTCAAGGCCGATGGCGCCGTGTTCTCGGAATATTTGCAGAACGGCGCGACCGGCGCGCAGTTCAACACACCCGACAAGCGCGTGAGCTTCGTGCAGGATCGCATGAGCTGGCACGACATGACTCAGGGCGCGCTCCAGAACACCGGCAGCCCGCTCGACGTCGCTATCGACGGTGACGCCTATTTCGTGGTGCAGACCGCGCGCGGCGAGCGCTACACCCGCAACGGCTCATTCCAGATCAACAGCACGGGCCAGCTCGTGACCAGCGCGGGCGACGTCGTGCTCGGCGACGCCGGCCCGGTCGTGTTCGCCAACACCGACCGCGGCATCACCATCAATCCGGATGGAACGATCCGCGTGCAAGAGGGCTTGAATGCCGTTGACGGCGGCCGCGGCAGGCTGCGTCTCGCCTCCTTCGCCAATCCGCAGTCGCTCAGGAAAGACGGCGCCAGCACCTTCGTGCCAGCCGAGGGTGTTCAGCCGCAACCACCGACCCAGAACGTGCGCCTCATCCAGGGATCGATCGAGAAATCGAACGTCCGTCCCGTGATCGAGATGACGCGCATGATCGAACTGTCCCGCGCCTACACCGAAGTCGCCGGCCTTCTGCAAACGCAATCCGACATGCGTCGCTCGGCGATCGAAAAGCTCGCCGACGTGCCGGCGTAATCTGAGGAGACATCGTCATGCGCGCGCTACACACCGCAGCGACAGGAATGATGGCCCAGGAACTCAACGTTCAGGTCATCTCGAACAACATCGCGAACATGCGCACGACCGGCTACAAGCGCCAGCGTGCGGAATTCCAGGATATGCTCTACGAGCAAATCCGCCGCGTCGGCACCCAGACCTCGGCGCAGGGCAACGTGCTGCCCGCCGGCGTCGAGCTCGGCTCGGGCGTCAAGACCGTCGGCACGCCGCGCATCATGACGCAGGGCACGCTGCTGCCGACGCAAAAGGATTTGGACGTTGCGATCCGCGGCGACGGCTTCTTTCGCGTGCTGCTGCCGGACGGCCGCACCGCCTACACCCGTGACGGCTCGTTCGAGCTCGACTCGCAAGGCCGCATTGTCACGGCACAGGGTTACGTCGTGCAGCCGGGCATCACCGTCCCGAACAACTCGAGCGGTCTCACGATCAACGCGCAAGGTCAGGTTTCGGTGATGCAGCCGGGACAGACCGCGCCGACGCAGGTGGGGCAATTGGAGCTTTCGCTCTTCGTCAACCGCGCCGGCCTGCAAGCCCTCGGTGACAACCTCTATCTCGAAACGCCAGCCTCCGGCACACCGCAAACCGGCCAGCCCGGCAACGACGCCTTCGGCAACCTGCAACAGGGCAACCTCGAACAGGCCAACGTCGAAGCGGTCAACGAAATCACCGATCTGATCGCGGCGCAGCGCGCCTACGAGATGAACGCCAAGGTCATCACCGCGGCCGATCAGATGCTCCAGTCCAGCTCGCAGATGATGCGCTGAGGCTTATCCATGATCCGCAAGCTCGCAACCCTCGCTCTCCTGCTCGCCTCGGCCGGTCACGCCGCGGCGCAAGCCGCCGACACGCCGAAGCTCCGGGAGCTCGTCACCGTCTCCGGCGACGTCGTGCGCATCGGCGATCTGGTGGAGAACGCCGGCCCCGCCGCCGGCGTCGCGGTGTTCCGCGCGCCGGACCTCGGCCAGACCGGCACCGTGTCGGTGGTTTCCGTCGTGAACGCGCTGCAGCCGCATGACATCGAAGGTCTCAACACCAACAGCCTCTCGGAAGTCGTGGTGACACGGCTCAGCCGCACCATCACCAGGAGCGACATCGAGGAGCGCATCGCGCGCGCGGTCGCGGGCCAGTACGGCTTCGGCGAGGCACGCAATCTTTCCGTCACCATCGACCGCGACGTGCGCACCATGCATGTCGAGCAGCAGGTGTCGTGGGATCTGACGGTCGCACGATTGCAGCTCGATCCGCGCTCCGGCCGTTTCGACATCTGGTTCGATCTCGCCGGCAGCGCTGCCGCGCGCCGTCTGCCGCTGCGCTTCACCGGCCACATCATGGAGATGGTCGAAGCCGTGACGCTGACGCGCACCATCGGCCGCGGCGAGATCATCCGGCCCGCCGACGTTGCGGTCGAGCGCCGCCCCAAGGCCGAGGTCGCGAGCGACGTCGTCGTGCCCGAGCAAGCGATCGGATTCTCCACCCGCCGCGCGATGCGCGCCGGCATGGTGCTGCGCCCGAGCGATCTCATCAAGCTGGACGTGGTGAACCGCAACGAATCCGTCACCATCACCTACGACGCGCCCGGCATCGCGCTGACGCTGCGCGGCAAAGCCACCGAGCCGGGCGGCGTCGGCGACATCATCAACGTGCTCAACATGCAGTCGAACCGCACCGTGCAGGCCACCGTCGCAGGCCCCGGCCGTGTCATCATCGGCACGATCAAGCCGGTCGTCGCGCAAGCGCCGCAGCCGACCGCCGTCGCCGATGCGGCCGCGAGCGAGAAGTAAGCCGCCTATGAACAACGAACGTCAGCGTCGGAATGTGAGCGTCATGAATAAGCTGTCCCGTCTTTCGTCACTTGTCTCGGTCACGGTCTGCGCCTCGATGCTGGGGGGCTGCGCTGCGCTCGAACGGCTCGGCGCGATCGGCGAGAAGCCCGCGCTGTCGTCGATCGACAATCCGACCACGCAGCCCGGCTACAAGCCGGTGCAGATGCCGATGCCGACGCCGCAGCCCGCGTCCTACAGCCCCAACTCGCTGTGGCGGAACGGCTCGCGCGCCTTCTTCAAGGATCAGCGCGCCCATCAGGTCGGCGACATCCTGACCATCACGGTCAACCTGAACGACAAGGCGAACATCGCCAACGAAACTCAGCGTAGCCGCCAGAACAAGGAAGACTCCGGCATCGACAACTTCTTCGGCAAAAGCAAGGTTCCGGTCATGAACGCGGCGGTGCCGACACGGATCTTCACCGCCGACTCGAACGCATCGAGCGACGGCAAGGGCTCGATCAATCGCAACGAACAACTGCTCACCAACGTCGCCGCTGTCATCACTCAGGTGCTGCCGAACGGCAACATGGTGATCGAGGGCAAGCAGGAGATCCGCGTCAACTTCGAGGTGCGCGAGCTGATCATCGGCGGCATCGTGCGACCGGAAGACATCGCCAGCGACAACACGCTCGACTCCTCCAAGATCGCGGAAGCGCGCATCGCCTACGGCGGCCGCGGCCAGATCACCGATGTGCAACAACCGCGTTACGGCCAGCAGGTTCTCGACGTGTTGCTCCCGTTCTAGCTAGTGTCCCGAACCCGAAGTTCGCACGGATGCGCAGCGAACAGGTTTGCGAACTTCGGGTTCAAAGGGACACTAGAGTCATAGCGTTGCTAGTGTCGCTTTAATTCGGAAGTTCGCTTCGATCATTGCTGAGAATTCAAGCGAACTTCCGAATTGCGACACTAGCCGTTTCGTAGAGCTCCCACGCCGTTCGGTCGCGAACGGACGGCGTTAACCGCGGCCTCCGGCAGCTCCCCGCCGGAGGCCGCTTTTATTTTCTCGTGCGGCGAAATGAAAAGAGCGGCGCCGTTTCCGGACGCCGCTCTGAAAATTCGATGCCTTCTGGTGTCCCGAACCCGAAGTTCGCTTCAGAGCGCGCTGCGAATTCAAGCGAACTTCCGAATCGCGACACCAGCGACCGAAGATCAGTCGTCGCGATAAACCCGCTCGCGGCGCTCGTGGCGCTCCTGCGCCTCGACCGACAATGTCGCGATTGGCCGCGCTTCGAGCCGCTTGAGCCCGATCGGCTCGCCGGTCTCTTCGCAGTAGCCGTAGGTCCCGTCGTCGAGCCGGGTCAGCGCCGCATCGATCTTGTTGATCAGCTTGCGCTGGCGATCCCGCGCCCGCAGCTCAATCGCGCGATCGGTTTCAGAGGATGCGCGATCGGCCAGATCCGGGTGGTTCTGATTCTCGTCCTGCAGGTGCTGCAGGGTCTCCTTGGCCTCTTTCAGGATGTCTTCCCGCCATGTCAGAAGCCGCTCGCGGAAGTACTCCCGCTGGCGCTCATTCATGAAAGGCTCTTTGTCGGAGGGACGATATTTATCGTCTTTTTTCGCCCTCTCCAGGACCGTAACGCCACCGGTGCTATGGACACCGTTACTGCCGTTCTTAGTCTTCATTAGCTACCCCACCGAAACTAACGGCGAGCCTCCCGCCCGCGGGGCGAGCTTATAGGCGCAAGCAAGGGGTACCTACAAGCGCGGAATGAAGGCAGTGTGACTCGTTGGGAAAATGAGAAAAAACGCCCAGGAACCGCGACTTAGCCGTGGGCGGTTTCGGGCAGGACTTGGCCGCCAAAGGCCGCTATTTCGCGCCTTCCCTGGGAGTCATTTTGGCGATCTCGACCTGCAACCGGAGGTCGATCTCGCTCATGATGCCATCGAGTCCCGGGTCGCCGGAGGCGTCCTGAAGGTCGGTGGCGGCCGACTTCAGGCGGGCCAGAGTGGACGGGCCGATGTCCCCGCCCAGCAATTCGGCCTTGAGGCTGTCGAGAACGTCCAAGGCGTTGCGGCCCCGCTTGACCGCCCGCTTCCTCTGCTCGCCGACATGGTCCTCGCCCTGAAGCGCCATCAGCGCGTCGATGCCGCCAATGGTGCGGAGCGAGGCGGCCGGCGCCGAAGCGCGCGATTCCTCCTGCTCGGACACGGAGAATCCGCCCGAGGAGGAACGTTTGGCTGTGGCCGAAGAGGTGGAAACCCGTGCGGTGGCGTTTGGTCCGGCGATGCGCATAGCGGGTGCTTTGGCGTTGCTGAAGGGTCCAGGGACCGGGGTGCCGCACTACCGCCCGGATCGCCGCAAAGGTGGCTTGGTATGGTTAATCCTAGGTAAATTTCCGTATGTCGCCCGGCAAAAACTGCCGAATGACCGGCAGGAACGTCGCCCTGCCCACCGGGTAAAAATCAAAATCTATAGCGATTTCATATCCTTAATTGTTGGCACGGCTCTCGCAAGACGGTTGGCTGGTCCGAGCTCATTTGGGGAGCAAGTGATGACGAGGACGTTGACCTACGCGTATGCCGCCATCCTCGCGGCAACATTCCTTATTGGGACCGAGATGACGGTCCTGGGCGCCGACGTGCCAACGGGCACGGACGTCGCGTATTCGCGCGCCGACAACCCGCGTCCGGGCGTCGCGACCTCGCGCATCAAAGACCTCGCGAACATCGAGGGCGTGCGCCAGAATCAGTTGATCGGTTACGGCCTCGTGGTCGGCCTCAACGGCACCGGCGACTCGCTCACCAACATCCCCTTCACCCGCCAGTCGCTGCAAGCGATGTTGGAACGCCTGGGCGTCAACATCCGCGGCCAGACGCTGAAAACCGGCAACGTCGCCGCGGTGATGGTCACCGCGAACCTGCCGGCGTTCGGCACGCAGGGCACCCGCATCGACGTCACCGTCTCCGCCCTCGGCGACGCCAAGAGCCTCAACGGCGGCACACTGCTGGTCACGCCGCTGCTCGGCGCCGACGGCAACGTCTATGCGGTGAGCCAGGGCTCACTCGCGATCGCAGGCTTCTCCGCCGAAGGCGACGCGGCGAAGATCACGCGCGGCGTGCCGACCGTCGGCCGCATCTCCAACGGCGCCATTATCGAGCGCGAGATCGACTTCGCGCTGAACCGGCTCAATCAGGTGCGGCTGGCGATGCGCAACCCCGACTTCACGACCGCCAAGCGCGTCGCCGCGGCGATCAACGACTTCATCGGCATCAACACCGCCGAGCCGCTCGACAGCGCGACCGTCGTGGTGAACGTGCCGCAGCAATACCACGGCAGCGTGGTGGCGCTGCTCACCGAGATCGAGCAGCTTCAGATCGAGCCGGATCTTCCCGCGAAGATCGTCGTCGACGAGCGCTCCGGCATCATCGTGATGGGCCGCGACGTGCGCGTGTCGATGGTCGCGGTCGCGCAGGGCAATCTCACGGTCACGATCTCCGAGGCGCCGCAGGTGAGCCAGCCCGCCCCGTTCTCGAACGGCCAGACCCGCGTCGTACCCCGCACCCGCGTCGGCGTGCAGGAGGACGGCAAGAAGCTCGCTGTGGTTCGCGAGGGCATCTCGCTGCAACAGCTCGTCGACGGCCTGAACGCGCTCGGCATCGGCCCGCGCGACATGATCGCGATCCTGCAAGCGATCAAGGCCGCGGGCGCGATCCAAGCCGACATCGAGGTGATGTGATGGCAGCCGGACTCACCAGCACCCTCGCGTCGATCTCGGCGCCGGCGTTGTCGCAGACCGCGAACGCGATGATGCTGTCGAACAAGGATGCGCGCGCAGCTCTCAACGCGGCGAAGGCGAAGCAGAGCTCGCAGGATTTCGAACAAGTGTTCGTCAACCAGATGTTCCAGCACATGTTCAACGGCGTCGGCGAAGGCCCCTTCAGCGGCGGCCCCGGCGCCCATGTCTGGCGCTCATTCCTCACCGACGAATATTCCAAGTCGTTTGTGAAGAAGGGCGGCATCGGCATTGCCGCCGTGGTCGAGCGCGAGCTGCTGGCGCAGCAGGAGGTCCGATGAACCCCGCAATGCAACAAGCCGAAGCGCAGCCCGCACCGCGCGCGGTGTCGAGCGCGGCCGAAGCAGAGCTCCTCATCAAGCATCTGCTTGACGTGATGGATGCACTCCTCGAAACCGTCGAGGAGGAAACCAGGCTGGTGCGCGAAGGCAAGCTCCGCGACGCCAGCCAGCTCGAGCCGACGAAGGCCGAGCTGTCGCGCCTCTACACGGTCGACACCATCCGCATCAAGGCGAGCAAGCCCTTCATTGCGAAGGCCACGCCGGAGGCGCTGAAAGACCTGCGCCAACGCCACAACGTGTTTCAGGCGGTGCTGCAGATGAATCTGACGGTGCTCGCAACCGCCCATGCGGTCGCGGAAGGCATCATGCGCGGCGCCGCCGACGAATTGGCGCGCAAGGCGCAGCCCGCGGGTTATGGCGCGACCGGCCGCGCCGTCACGCCGCCGAAGGGCGTATCGCAACCGTTAACCGTCAGCCGGTCGCTTTAAAGCGCGATCAGTCAAACTTTAGGAATTGTTTTGAAGCGCGCTTTAGAGGTGATGTTGGAAATAGCGTTCACGTCGGAATGACCGCGGCCATGACGGCCGCCGTGAGGCCGAAATGGACAGTGGCTATTCGATCCGGGCGGCGCGGCCGATTTATAAGCCGCGGGACCCCGTCGCAGTACGCGGCGCAGCCGCGACCGAACTGGATACGTCGAAGACCGTGGGCGCGACCGGCCGCGAGGCCGGCCAGGAGCAGCGCGACCCGCGCGAGAACCATCCGCAGCAGGACCAGGCCAAGGAGCCGGCGCGCGACCAGACCCCGCAGGATGTCGTCGCCGATCCGGCCAGCCGCGAGGTGATCTACCGCGAGCGCGACGTGCGCGCGAACAACGGCGAGCATCCGGACCACGCGCTGCTGCGCCAGCGCGCCTACCGCCTGCCCTACGCGAATAGCGCCGAAGCGCCGGTCCAGCCGAGCGATCCTCACGCCGACTTCAAGGCCTGAACCGGCGGCATCCCCGCCTGGACTTCACGCAGGCCCCCGCGCGAGACGTTGCACGCGCGCCGCAAGCAAGCGCCGACAGAAAATCTTTTGGTGCGGCGTCATGTCCGTTTCCACGCTTCCATAGCCGCCCGAAAACGCGCCGGCGCGACTCGCGCGAGCGCGTGATTTACCTTGTTTGTCCACGCGTTGCGCGTGCGCTCATGGTTAGCGGCGGATGACGGGATTTGTGACAAGTTCGGTCACACCGTTGAGCCGGTATTAACTCGTTAACCATGTTTTTTTACGGGCCATTACCGTCAACATGAGATGAAGCCCTTCGATCCGGTGGGGATCGTCACGTGTGTAGTCCCACGAATGCGGGATAAGGAACCAGAAGGGTAACTCTAATGGCTGGCGATATCGTTCTTTCAGCGGGCGTCCGTTCGAACCTTCTGCAGTTGCAGAAGACCTCGGAGCTCATCACCTCGACCCAGAGCAAGCTGGCGACCGGTAAGCGCGTCAACACCGCGCTCGACAATCCGATCAACTACTTCACCGCTGCGGGCCTTCAGAACCGCGCCGGCGACTTGGGCAACCTGCTCGACTCGATGTCCACGGGCATCAACACCATTCAGGCCGCCAACAACGGCATCACCGCGATCACCAAGCTGGTGCAATCCGCCCAGGCGCTCGCCTCGCAGGCAATGCAGACCTCGGACACCACGATCCGCGGCGGCCTCGCGACGCAGTTCGACGCGATCCGCACGCAGATCACCCAGCTCGCCGCCGACGCCGGCTTCAACGGCATCAACCTGCTCGACAGCGGCACCAGCGCCAACCTGACCGTGACGCTGAACGAAGGCGGCACCTCGTCGGTGACCATCAACGCCGTTGACTTCAGCGCCACCGGCCTGTCGATCGCGACGTCCGCCAACTCTTGGGCGACGTCCGGCGACATCACCGCGGCCTCGACCGACCTGACCGGCGCGCTCTCGACGCTGCGTTCGCAGTCGCAGGCCTTCGGCTCCAACCTCTCGACCGTGCAGATCCGCCAGGACTTCACCAAGGCGATGATCAACACGCTGCAGACCGGCGCCGACAGCCTGACGCTCGCGGACTCCAACGAGGAAGGCGCAAACCTCCTCGCGTTGCAGACCCGCCAGCAGCTCTCGACCACCGCTCTGTCGCTTGCGTCTCAGGCTTCGCAGGCGGTGCTCCGTCTGTTCGGCTAAGCAAGTCAGATCGTCTTCTGGTTTCCGGACGGCGGCGCTTCGGCGCCGCCGTTTCGTTTTGGAACCCGCTTTTTCCCGCCAAAACGCTCCATTTCGCGCCCCAACCGGCGCTATTAAGAGGCAGTTAAGATCTCGCTGACGGATTATTAAGGTTAACAGATCATGATCCCCCCTCGCCGCACGACTGCGGCGTGTCATCTACGGTTTGGCGGGGTCCCTCATGGGTGAAATCGTTCTCTCGGCGGGCGTGCGTTCGAACCTTCTGCAATTGCAGAAGACGGCGGAACTGATCACCGCGACGCAGACCAAGCTCGCCACCGGCAAGCGGGTCAACACCGCGCTCGACAACCCGATCAACTACTTCACCGCGCAAGGCCTTTCCAACCGCGCCGGCGACTTGAGCAACCTGCTCGACTCGATGTCCACCGGCGTCAATACGATCCAGGCCGCCAACAACGGCATCACCGCGATCACCAAGCTGGTGCAGTCCGCGCAAGCGCTCGCGTCTCAGGCGCAGCAGACCTCGGACACCACGATCCGCGCGAGCCTTGCGACTCAATTCGATGCGATCCGCTCGCAGATCGACCAGCTCGCGCACGACGCCGGCTTCAACGGCATCAACCTGCTCGACAGCGCGACCAGCGCCAACCTGACCGTGACGCTGAACGAAAACGGCTCCTCCTCGGTGACCATCAACGCCGTCGATTTCAGCGCAACAGGGCTCAATATCAACGCATCGGCGAACTCCTGGGCCACCCCCGCCGACATCAGCACGGCCTCGGCCGACCTCACGGCTGCGCTGACCACGCTGCGCTCGCAGTCGCAGGCTTTCGGCTCCAACCTGTCCACCGTGCAGGTTCGCCAAGACTTCACCAAGGCGATGATCAACACGCTGCAGACCGGCGCCGACAGCCTGACGCTCGCGGACTCCAACGAAGAAGGCGCCAACCTCCTCGCGTTGCAGACCCGCCAGCAGCTTTCGACCACCGCGCTGTCGCTTGCGTCTCAAGCCTCGCAGGCGGTGCTCCGCCTGTTCCAGTAATCGGCTTGAGCGGGCCGCCCGGACCGCTTCCGCCCGCTTCGCTGCCATCCGCTCGAATGGCGTTTGCTGCCGCAAACGCCATTCGCGTTTGAGCCCCCCATAACCGTATCGGAAGGACGACCCCATGGCGCTCAAAGTCGAACTCAAGCCAGGCGAACGCATCATCCTCGGCGAGTGCCTGATCACCAACTCCGACCGCCGCACACGGCTGATGATCGAAGGCACCATGCCGATCCTGCGCGAGCGGGACATCCTGACGGCCAAGACCGCCAACACGCCGGCCAAGCGCATCTATCTGGCGGTCCAGCTCATGTACACCTCGCGCGACCCGCGCGCTCAGCACGAGACCTATTTCGCGCTGGTGCGGGAGCTGACCCAGGCGGCGCCCAGCACCTGGCGCTACATCGAGGTTATCAATAATGAAATCTTAACGGGCAATCTGTACAAAGCTCTGAAGGAAGCGAAGAAGTTGATAGCGTACGAGCAGGAGCTGTTGGAGAATGCAAAGCGCGTCCCAAGCGTACAAAAACGTAGCTAGGCAGACGTCTAACCCGCGTGATCTTGAGGCGAACTTGTTGCTGCAAGCGGCGGCGCGTTTGCAGACCGTGCAAGACTCCTGGGACGAGCAGAAGTCCAGCCTCGACGAAGTGCTGCTCTACAATCGCAAGCTCTGGTCGATCTTCCTGACGGAAGCCGTCGATGGCGCCAATCCGCTGCCGAAAGAGGTTCGCCAGAACGTCGCCAACCTCGGTCTCTTCGTGATGAACCAGACGGTGACCGCGATGTCCGATCCGCGGCCCGAGCGGCTCGGCTCTCTGATCAAGATCAACCGCGATCTCGCCGCGGGCCTGCTCGGCCGCGGCTGACACGCCTCCGGCGATCGACCGAAATACGAAGCCCCGCGGCACGCCGCGGGGCTTTTGCTTTGCGACGGCGCGACAGCGGACGTCAGAGATATTTCAGCAGGTTCGTTTGCAACAGCATCGACGTCGTCTGCAACGTCGCCTGCAAGCTCGTCTGCAACGTCAGGATCTCCGCTGCGACCTTCTCGGTCGGCGCGCCTTCGACGTCCTGCACCACCTGGCTGAGCGTGCTGTTGGTCTGACTGTGGCGGTCATTCGATGACTTGAGCGCGCTCTGAACGCCGGCAAGCTCGCCCTGGATGTCGGCGATCTGCTGCTGGCCGACCGGGCCGGCAAGCTGATTGGCAACGCGGCTGCGCAGCTCGGCGTAGGCAGCGCCGGCATTCGTATCGGTCGGTGAAAAGCTGACAGCCGCAAACACCGCCATGCTCTGCACGGTGCGGCGTAGCGCATCCTCGTTGGCGCGCATGCCGTAGTTGAGACTAAGCGCCTGGTCGGCCCGCGCGACGGCAGTCGAGCGCGCAGGATCGCTGCCGGCATCCCCGGTGTACCAGGCGACAGTGTCGGTGGCGGTCGCGGGCCTCAGCCCAGTCGCGGTGTCGAACGGCGGACCGTCGACGCGCTGCGCCGGATGGGCGGCATCGGCGTTGAAGAAATCATTGCCGGCGGCCATCGCAGACGCCGCGGTGAGCGTCGTCGCGCCAAGCTTGGTCAGCGAAGTCGTGACCGCGCTCTGAAGATTGGTCGCGGTCGCAGTCGTGTCCGCACCGATGGTGAATTCACCGTCGCCCGGCGGCGACGCGTTGGTCGCCGTCAGCGTCATATCCTTGGTCGTGCCGTCCGGCAGCTTCAAGGTGATGCGGACGGTTTCGCCGGGGGTCGGATTGGTCGCGCCGAGATCGATGCCAACCGATGCCGGCGAGCCGGACGGGCCGGTGACGGTGGAGCCGCTCAAATTGGAAACCGCGCTCGCGATCTTGAAGCCGAACACGCCCGCCTGTTCGGTAAGCTGGAATTCGCTCGCGCCGTTGGTGGTGACATCCAGCCGGCCAAGCCCGTTCGAACCGAGATCGGCCTGCCGCCGCTCGTCGATGACCTGTTTGAGCCCCGCCTGCGTGCCTTGGCCATCAAGGATGCTGCTGCTCGACGACATTGGTGGCTGGTCGGAGGATTTGCCGGCGAACAGATAACGGCCGCCGGAATTGGCATTGAGCAGGCTCAGCGCCTGGTCGAACTGGATGCGTATCGTGTCCTGATCGCGCGTCTGGTTGGCACCATTGAGCGAAAACTGCGAGGTCAGAACAGTGGTCTTGCTGGTCTGCGAAAGGCTGCTGAGCTGCGTCAGCGAGGTCTGCGCCAGATCGAGCCGCACGCCGACCTGCGTGATGGTCGACTGATAGCCCTGGATCGCGGACAGATGCGCGCGCAGGCCGACCGTGAGGCCACGATCGAGACCGACACCGGCGTAGGTGTCGGACCTCTGCCCGGTGCCGAGCTGGCGTTGCAGGTCGATCAACTGGTTGCGCATATCGACCAGCGTCTGGATCGACAGCGACGAGGCAGTGCCTATTCCGGAAATGCTGCTCATGAGCCCTACATCTTCAACAGCATGTCGAACATGTCCTTGACCGTCGACATCACGCGGGCGTTCGCCCCATACGCGGTTTGCAACGTCAGAAGATTGGCCATCTCCTGGTCAACGTTGACCCCGGACTGGTCGGCGAAGCGTTGCTTGAGCGCGTTCACCACCACCTGCTGGCCCTGCGACAGGCTGGTGGCGTTGGAGGCGGCCTCGCCTTGCTGGGAGAGCACCTGACGGAGATAGGTCCCGATGTCGCCGGAGAACGGCGACGTCGAATTGCCGAGGCCGGTCTCCGCTCCGAAGGCGAACGAGGTGCCGGTGAGCTGCTGGTAGATGAAGTCCGGCCGCGTCGAGTCGCCGGCTGCGATCGAGCTGTTATAGGCGACGAGCTTCGAGGGATCGGCGAGCAGGTTCGGATTGACGGCGATGCGGCCGGCAAGACCGACCGACTGCGAGCCGTTCGCGGTGATCGCGCCGGTGTAGAGATCGCCGCCGTCGGTGAAGAACGGCAGCGAGGCGCCGGCCCCGGTCAGCGACGACGCGGTGCGCGTCATCGACATCGCCGACGAGTGGAAACCGCTCGACGGCGCATCCTCCACCTTCAGGACATTGCCCGACGGATTGGAGAATGTGAGCTTGCCGCCGAACTTGGCGTTCAATTGATTGACGACGCCGGCCATGCCGCCGGAGAAGTCGACACCGAGGACCTCGTCATTCGGATCGGCGGTCACCGAATTGCTGAGCGGCCAGGTGCTGCGGTCGTCGGCGCGCACGAGCGTCAGGTTGTGTGTCTTGCCCTGCGCGTCGGTGTAGGCCAGGCTGATCGTGTTGCCTTGCTGGAGGCCCGTCGTATCCAGGCTGAACTCGCCGGCACCGCTGCCAGCCTGCGCCGGCACTTTCTCGTTCGACAGCGCCGAGGACATCGCCGCCGCCATCGCGTCGAGTTGCGACTGCAACTGCGGCAGCGTCTTGTCGCGCATCTCGAGGTAGGCGGCGATCTTACCGGAGCGGATCGAATTGTTGGCGACGAGATCGACGTAGGAGCCGTTCGGCTGCACCAGCTTGATGGTGCCGAGCGTGCTCTTCGACGGGTCGGCGTCCCACTGGGTGTTCGCCGTGACCGTGCCTTGCGCCTGGAACTCGAGCTTGGCGGCGGTGGCGCCGACGAGTTGGACGCCCGAATTGGTGAAGACGTTGTATTCGCCGTGATCGCCGACCACGACGCGGATGTCCATCAACTGCGAAAGCTGGTCGACGTAGTTGTCGCGTTGATCCATCAACGACGCATCCGCGGCGCTCACGCCCGACGAGTGCGAGAGCTGCGTGTTGATCATCGCGATCTTCTGCATCGCGTCGTTGGCGCTCGCGATCGAGTCGGAAATGCCGCTTTCGGCATCGCTGCGCAGCGACTGGACGTCCGTGGTCAGGCCATTCAAGTTCTGCGTCAGAACCTGAGCCGAGCTGAGCACGTTGCTGCGCGCCGCGGCCGAATCCGGCGAGGTCGAGAGCGCCTGCAGCGCGTTGGTGAAATTGTTGAACACGGTTTCGAGCGCCGCATCCGAACCCGGCGCGCCGAGCAGCCCCTGGATGCGCGAATAAAACTGCGCACGCAGATCGGCATAGCCGCCGCCCGCGGTTTCGACGCGCAATTGCCGCTGCACGTACTGATCGATCTCGCGGGTGACCGCCGCAACACGAACGCTGCCGCCGAGATCGCTCGCAGCGACGGTCTGCAATTGCAGCGTCTTGCGGACGTATCCCGGCGTCTGCGCGTTCGCGACGTTGCCCGCAATGACCGCCATGCCGGCCTGCGTCGCGCGCAAGCCGGACAGCGAGGTGTTGAGGGCCTGAGAGATACTCATGGACGGACCGCGTTCCTAACTGCTGCAATCCCACACATGCTGCGTCACCGCAGCATGTTCAGCATGTCCTGCATCATCGTATTGCTGGTCGTGATTACGCGGGTGTTGGCCGAATAGGCCTGCTGCGTGACGATGAGCTTGGTGAACTCGTCGGCGATATCGGTGTTGGAGCCTTCGAGCGAGGAGCCGAGGATCTTGCCCGACGCGTTGTAGGTCGGCGGGCCGGACTCGTCGGTCGCGGAGAACGCGCCGCCGTCCATGCGCTTGAGGCCGTTGGTGCCGCTGAAGTTCGCAAGCGTGATCTCGGCGAGATCGAGCGAACGGCCGTTCGAATAGGTGCCGACGACGCGGCCCTTGTCGTTGACCGCCACCGTTTGCAGCGTGCCGGCGGCGAAGCCGTTCTGCTGGAGCAAGTTGACCTGCACGTTGCCGTTCGGATCGGCAAACTGGGTGACGCCGCCCGAGCCGAAGTTGACGTTGATGTCGCCGAGCGACACACCGTCCACAGTGACACCGGAAAGCGTGGTCGAGGAGACAACCGGTGTCATCTGGCCGTTGGCGCTGAACGTATAGTTCACGCCGGCGTTCTTCCAGGCGACCTGGTTGCCCGTGGCCGTGGAGGAGACCTGGTAGAACAGGTTCCAGGTGTCGGTGCCTCCGTAGGACTTGCTGTCGGTCTTGGCCCAGCGAAGCTGGATGTTCACCGGCGAGCCCGAGATGTCGTAGGCGGTGATGGCGCCGCCGCCGACCGACTCGCGGATGAACGTGGCCACGTCGTTGCCGCGGACGGTGCCGTCGGAGTCCACCGCGCGCAGCGTGCGGATACCGAAGTTCGTCATCGTGATGTCGCCGCCGATGACGATGTCGTTTCCGGCCGGAGGATTGGGCGTCGTGATCTGGAGGTTGCCGCTGGAATCGAGCGTGGCCGTGCCGCCGGCCAGCGCGGCGAGCTGGGTGTTCAATTGCGCCAAGGTCGAAACCTGGCCGGGGCCGGTGCCGAACGTAATGGTCGTCATCGCGCTGCCTTGGACCTGAATGGTCAGCGTCTGGCCCTGCGAGACCTTGCCCTGCGTCATCAGGTTTGTCGGCGCCGAGGCGCCGGCGGTCAGACCCAGCTCCGTGAGGAGCGTGCCCGTGCTGTTGGTGCCGTCGATGTTGATACTGTTGGTGAAGTCACCCGGCGGAGTGTCGAGTTTCAGCCGACCCGAGCTGTCTTGCGAGGCGGTCACGCCGACGCCGGCACCGTTGATGAGGTTAATGACATCGGTGGCGGTAGCAGCAGGGCCAGGGACAGGGCCGGGGATGGCGATGTCGACGCCGTTGATTCTGAGATTGCCGCCGGCCGAGCTCAGCGACGTGATGTCGACGGTGCCGACCTTTTGCGCCTCCTTGTCCGCGAGGATCGACGCGCCCGAGCCGACGAGCCTGGCCGCCGTCGGCGCGCCCGCGGTCGGAATGGCGCTGTAGTTCGACGGATTGAGCAGTTCCGATTTCGGAATGCTGGTGTCGTGCCCAGCCGTGAGCGGGTAGCTCGCGAGGTTGGCGCGATACTGGATCGAGGTCGTCGCCTGCGCCGGCAGGAAGTCGTTGGCGAATTGCAGGAGCTGCGGCACCGAGCCGACCAGGTTGCCCGTGGTCGCGTCGATCGGAATGCCCATCAGGTAGTAGCCGGCGCCGTTGACCAGATAGCCGTTCTTGTCGGTCTGGAAGTCGCCGCGGCGGGTGTACATGTCGACGCCGCCGAACACCGGGCGGCCGTCGGTGAAGCTGTCCGGCTTCTGCACCACGAAGAAGCCCTGCCCGTTCACCGCCATGAACGTGCCGATCGAGGCGTTCTGCACGTCTCCTTGCACGTTGTTGGTGGAGCGCGAGAACGCCGACACGTTGCCGGCGAGCTGCTTGTTCGGATTGTTGTCCGGGATCAGGTCGACGAAGGTCGAGTCGATGCGCTTGTACGCGGTCGTCTGCGAGTTCGCGATGTTGCCGGAGATGTTCTCAAGCGCATAGGACTGCGCGCGCATGCCGGTGACGGCGGTGGTGAGGGCGCCGAAAATTCCCATAACTCGTCTCCTACCCCTTACGGTTCACCTTCGGATGCGAAGGCGCCTTGGCAATATCGGGGGAGGCTTTGCAGGCGCCGTGCCAACGAAAATGTTGTTATTTTTCAGATTGTTATGGACAGCGACCGGTTCCCATGCCGGGCAGGATCGGCCGTGAACCGGCAAAATTTTCCGGCCCGTCCGGCCGAAACGGGGCGCGCGGACGCCGGAACACGAAACCGGAGCGTTGTACCGACTTGAACGGCCAACCGCGCCAAACCAGGCGCGGCAAATGCCGCTATGCGCCGCTCGCCGGTACGAAGTTCAACGCGACGCCGTTCATGCAATAGCGCAACCCGGTCGGCGGTGGGCCGTCGTTGAAGACATGCCCGAGATGACCGCCACAGCGGCGGCAATGCACCTCGGTGCGTGGCACGATTAACGAGCGGTCGGAGGACTCAGCCACCGCGTTCGGCAGCGGTCTGTAGAAACTCGGCCAGCCGGTGCCGCTCTCGAACTTGGTCTCGGAGGCGAACAGCGGCAGCTCGCAGGCTGCGCAGGCGAACGTGCCTTTGCGCTTTTCGCTGTTCAGCGGACTGGTGAACGGCCGCTCGGTGCCATGCTGGCGCATCACCTTATAGACGGCGGGCTTGAGCAGGCTCCGCCATTCGTCGTCGCTCTTGACGATCTCGAAGGTCACCGCCTCCGCGTCCTGATGCATGGCGCGCAACGCGACAAGCACGGCGGCGCCCGCTCCTCCGGCAAGCAGCAGACGGCGGCTGACCATGACGCTCTCCTTTAGACCAACGCCTCTATAACGCCGCCCGCGCCGGAACTGTGGTCACATCGCCTCACGAAACCGCGACTGCTGCGTGTTCCTTACGCTTGCTCCTTGTTCTTGCCCCTGGCGCGACCCCTGTCCTACTGTCGGTTCGACATCTGAAAGGAACTTCATGCGTTTCGAAGGCACTGGCGCCTATGTCGCCACCGATGACCTCAAAGTCGCCGTCAACGCCGCCATCACGCTGGAGCGGCCGCTGCTGGTGAAGGGCGAGCCCGGCACCGGCAAGACCGTGCTGGCGCTCGAAATCGCAAAGAGCATCAACGCGCCGCTGATCGAGTGGCACATCAAGTCCACGACGAAAGCGCAGCAAGGCCTCTACGAATACGACGCGGTGTCGCGGCTGCGCGACAGCCAGCTCGGCGACCAGCGCGTGCAGGACATCCGCAACTACATCAAGCGCGGCAAGCTATGGGACGCGTTCGTCGCGGACCAGCGCCCTGTCCTGCTGATCGACGAGATCGACAAGGCCGACATCGAATTCCCGAACGACCTCCTGCTCGAACTCGATCGCATGGAGTTCTTCGTCTACGAGACCGGCGAGACCGTAAAGGCGCGCCGGCGGCCGGTCGTCATCATCACCTCGAACAACGAGAAGGAACTGCCGGACGCGTTCCTGCGCCGCTGCTTCTTCCACTACATCCGCTTCCCCGATCCCGACACGATGGAGGCAATCGTCGAGGTGCACTTCCCCGGCATCAAGCAGCGGCTGGTCGCCGAAGCGTTGCGGCTGTTCTACGAGGTGCGCGACGTGCCGGGCATCAAGAAGAAGCCGTCGACGTCGGAGTTGCTCGACTGGCTGAAGCTCCTGATGGTCGAGGACATCGGACCGGAGACGCTGCGCGAGCGCGATCCGAAGAAGCTCATTCCGCCGCTGCACGGCGCGCTGCTCAAGAACGAGCAGGACGTGCATCTGTTCGAGCGGCTGGCGTTCATGGCGCGGCGCGAGGGGCGTTAGAGACCAACGCTCCGCTGTCATTCCGGGGCCGGCCGAAGGCCGGAGCCCGGAATCCAGAGCCACCGGGACTGCCTGCCTTTCTGGATTCCGGGCTCGCTCGCTGCGCTCGCGCCCCGGAATGACGTCGGAGGAATCTAGCTGGCGTCGGAGGACTTCTCGATCGGCGCCACTTCCACTTTCTTCTTTCGCGAACGCTTCTTCGGCTTCTCCTCCACAACCGGCTCGCTCGGCGCGGCCTCGACCGGCGCCATCGACGGCGCGGGCACTTCAAGCGGCGGCAGGCCCTCCTTCTTGCGCTTCTCCGCCTCGCGGCGGCGCGACAAGGCGCCGTCGATCTTCTCGCGCGTGCGGGACGCATAGTAGAACGCCTGCACCGTCGCCTTGCCGAGCGTGCCGCCCGCCCACACCAATTCGAACGGCGAGAACAGCCGCCAGCGCGGGTCGTCGTCGGTGATGGCGCGCGCGACGATCTCGCCCGCCATCGCCGTGGTGTTGAGGCCGTGGCCATTGAACCCGCTCACCAGCCAGACGCCCGGCATGGTTTCGCCGATCTGCGGCATCAGATGCACGGTGTTGCCGAGCGTGCCGGTCCAGGAATATTCCGCCTTCACGTCGCGGAGCTGCGGGAAGGTTCTGCAAATGTCGCGAAGGAGCGACTTCGTGAATCTGGCCGGATCGCCCTCCCACAAGGTGCAGCGCCCAGCCCACAGCAGACGGTCGCCGTCGACGACGCGGTAATGATTGTCGAAGAGCGCACTGTCGCTCACCGAGCCGCCGAAGCCGATCGCTTCGCGCAAGGCGTCGCCGAGCGGCGCGGTCGCGATCACATAGCTCGAAACCGGAACGAGCGTGGCCGCGAGCTTCGGCATCAGTGGGCCGATGTGCGTGCCGCCGGCGAACACGACCTGCCCGGCCCGCACGCGGGCCTGCGGCGTGGTGATCCGTTTCCGCACGCCCGCGGGATCGATATCGAGCGCCGGCGTGTTCTCGAAGATGCGGACGCCCATTGCTTCCGCCGCAACAGCCAAACCCTGCGCGTAAGCGAGCGGATTGATCGAAAAGGCCTTCGGGAAATGCAGCGCGCTGAAATAGCGCGGGCTGCGCAACGCCGCGCGCACGCTGCCGGTCGGCCAATACTCGACTTCGGCGCCGAACTCGCGCGCGAGATAAGCCGCCGCCCGCTCGACCGCCGCGTCGTTGTCCTGCTTCGACACCTGAAGCCAGCCGCTCTCGACGAGATCTGCACCCGGCATATTGGTTTCGCGGATCGTGGTGCGGACATATTCGGCGCCCTGCTCCGACAGAGCCCACAGCGCCCTGGCGTGCTCGCTGCCGACACGCTCGATGATCGCCGGCTCGGCGGCGGCAAAGCCCGGGATCACGAAGCCGGTGTTGCGGCCCGAGGCGTTCCACGCGATGCGCTTTGCCTCCAGCACCACGACCGACCAGCCGCGCCGCGCCAGCTCCCGCGCCGTGGTCAGCCCAGCAAGGCCGCCACCGATGACGCAAACATCGACATCGGCCTCAACGGTAAGCGGCGGACGCGCCGGAACATCCGCCTGCGCGGCATAGAGGCTCCCGCCGTAAACCGACATGTCGCTCATGGCTCAATCATTGCGGGCTTAGCCGCCGCGTTTTGCCGCACTGGTCTTTCCACTAGACTGTCATCCTCACAAACCGGCGGCAACGCAATCCACAACAGCGCGTGATCGCGAGCTTCACCAGGAAACTTTCACATCATCGCCGAAGAATCAGTCCAAATTCGCCCAATGCGCCGCCTGATCATCTTCCGTCACGCCAAGGCCGAGCGTCTGCAACCCGGCGGTTCCGACCTCTCCCGGCGTCTTGAGCCGCGCGGCCGCAACGACGCCGAGGCGATGGGCGCCTATCTCGCAAAGCACAAGCTGGTGCCCGACCTCGCCGCGGTTTCGACCTCCGCGCGGACGCGCGAGACATGGGCTTTCGCAGGCGCAGCCTTCGTGCCGGCCCCGCCGGTCTCCTTCGATGGCCGCATCTACAACGCCGAGACCGACGACATCCTGGCGTTGATTGCCGAGACCGATGCGAAGGCCGGAACGCTTGCGTTGGTCGGCCACAACCCCGGCTTCCACGAGCTCGCGGTCCTGCTCACCGGATCGGGCGATGCTGCGGCGCGTCAGCGACTCGCCGACGGATTCCCGACCGCTGGCGTCGCAGTGATTGATTTCAAGGGAAGTGATTGGCACCTGCGTCCCCATTCGGGACGGCTCGAACGCTTCGTCAGCCCCAAATCGGTTTCGGCCGCGACCGATTGAGGCAGATGGCGCACAGGAAAAAGTGTGTCACACTGTTCGCACTCAATGCTCTCTTTGCCTGCCTCCGAACGGGACCAAGGAGCGGACGATGTACAAGCAAATCCTACTGCCGATCGATCTCGCGGACCCGAACCTCGCCAAGCCCGCACTCGACACCGCGGTGATGATGGCGAAGGCCTACGACAGCTCGATCCGTGTTATCAACGTGCTGCCGCTGACGCCAGTGATGCTCGCAGAATACGTGCCGCCGGATTTCGATGTGCAGCAGAGGAAATCGGCGGAGGAAGCACTCACCACGATCATCGGCGAGATCGGCATCGACAAAAGCCGCACCTCCAGCATCGTGCGGCAAGGCGGCATCTATCACGAGATCCTCGAAGAGGCGAAGGCGATGAAAGCCGACCTCATCGTGATGAGCTCGCATCGCGTCGGTGTGCGCACCTACTTCCTCGGCTCCAACGCCGGCCACGTGGTGCGCTACGCGCATTGCTCGGTGATGGTGGTTCGGCGGTAAATCTGATCGCTGCTGTCGATCCGTCATCCTGAGGTGCGCGCTCTTGCGCGCCTCAAAGGATGAACGGCCCCAACGTTGCAACAGCCGGGCCGTCGCCCCTTCGAGGCCCGCCTTCGGCGGGCTCCTCAGGGTGACGGAGATAGAGCGGAGCAAGCCGCTCGTTCATCCCTTCGGCAACAAATGTTCAGGTAACGCGTCGGGGCGATAGCGCCCCGGCTTGTTGCGATAGAAATACGTGCCGACCTGCCAGGCGAACAGCACGAAGAATAGGAGGACAAAGGCGGACGCCGCCTTGTCACCAGTCTGGAACGCGCGGAAGGCCAGTGCGACGAAGCCAAGAAGCGCCACGACATAGACCACAGCACCGATGCCGAAGAGGATCGCCGGCAATCCGTTCTGGAACAGCGCCTGCGAGTTCACCGCCGCAAGGCGCTTGTGCAGTTCGGTGACGAAGGCGCTATAGGCCGCGTCCTGCCGCTCCTGCTCCACGATGCTGCGCCACGAGCACGACGCGATTTGCAGCTTCGGCGCATCGGGCGACCAGATTTCGGTCAGATACCGCTGCGTCTGCATCGTCACCGGACGGAACGCGAGCCGCACGCGCCTGATGCGGTCGTAGCGCACCACCCCGGAATGACGTCCGACGCTATAGGCGAGCCCTTCCGGCGTGAGACTCAACTGCCAGTGCGCGCCGATCAGCGCGGGCTTGTAAATGTAGGTCGGATCGCGAGGCCCGTCGTCCGCATTATCGTCGGCTGTGGCGGACGTCATGGATGCTTATTGTATCGTGATTTTCGCGGCGTGGATCACCGGAATCCAGCGCTCGGCGCTTTTCTTGATCAGTTCGGCCATGCCCTCGGGCGTGGTGCCGCGCGGCTCGACGTCGAGTGCCGCGATGCGCGCCTTCACCTCCGGCGTCTGATACGCCTCACGGATCGCGTCCGACAGCTTCTGCACGATCTCCCTCGGTGTGCCGGGAGGAGCCGCGACGCCCATCCAGGTGTCAGCCTCAAAGCCCGGCAGCGTCTCAGCGACAGTTGGTGTATTCGGTAGCGCAGGAATGCGCGCCGGCCCGGCGACCGCAATCGCTTTGATCTTTTTCGCTTCGATCAATTGCTTGGTCGCGGGCAGAAGGTCCGGCAGCACGTCGATGTTGCCGCTCACGAGATCGGTGATCGCGGGCGCTGAGCCGCGGAACGGCACATGCACGATCTGCGTGCCGGTCATCATCTTGAGCTGCTCCATCGCCAGATGGCCGATCTGGCCGTTGCCCTGCGAGCCGTAGTTCAGCTTGCCGGGATTGGCCTTGGCGTATTCGACCAGTTCCTTCATCGAGTTCACCGGCAGGTCCGCTTTCACCAGCATGATCGCAGGATAATAGGCGAGCACGCTGACCGGCTCGAACTTCGAAAGATCGAAGCTCACCTTCGGGTTCAGCACGTTCATGATGCTGTAGGTGAGCTGCGGCGCGCAGAGAAGGGTGTACCCGTCGGGCGCGGAGCGATAGACGCTCTCGGTGCCAACGAGGCCACCCGCCCCACCCGCGCGGTTCTCGACGATGACGTTCTGGCCAAGCTTGTTCTTGAGCTGCTCCGCAGCGATCCGCGCGAGGATATCCGCGGTGCCGCCGGCCGGAAGCGGCACGACAAGGGTGATGTTGCGGTTCGGGAAACTGCCCTGCGCCTGCGCGGCGGAAATGGAAAACGTTGCGACAAGAACGGCGGCGGCGAAAGCGCGGAGCATACGAACCTCTTGGCGTCTCTCTTCCTAGAATAGTTTTATCGAGTTGCGGCTTCTCTCGGCAACAATGCATGGACAATCAAATCACGGCACGCACGATAGCTGCGCCGCGATTGAAATGAAACCGGCGCGGCGGAAGGCCGCGTCTAGTGCTTTGGACTCAGTGTTTGGGACCAAGACTGTCGATGCGCCGGATGTCCGGAAACAGCCGCATCCACAGGAGCGCGATGATGACCGCGCCGACGCCGCCGACCAGCACCGAGGTGAAGGCACCGAACATCGCTGCCACCGTTCCGGCGCGGAATTCGCCGAGCGTGCCCGATGTGCCGGTGAACATGAAATTCACCGCGAGAACCCGGCCGAGCATCTCGTGCGGCGTGTTGGTCTGCACCAGCGAGTGCCGGATCACGACGCTGATCGCATCGCACGCGCCATAGACCGCAAGCGCGATCATCGAGATCGTGAGCGAGGTCGAGAACGCGAAGGCAATCGACGACAGGCCGAAGAGGCCGACGGCGGCGAACAGGATATGGCCGACGCGGTGTTGCATCTGGACGTGCGCGAGCACGACCGACATAGCGAGCGCGCCGATCGCGGGCGCGGAGCGAAGAAGACCGAGCCCCCACGGACCCGTCACCAGAATGTCCTTGGCGTAAATCGGCAGCAGCGCCGTGACGCCGCCGAGCAGCATGGCGAACAGGTCGAGCGAGATCGCGCCGAGCACGACCGGATGCTTCCAGATGAAGGAGAAGCCTGCGAACAGCGATTCCAAAGTGACCGGCTTCTTGTCCGGCGGCGTCGGCTGCATATTGACGAGGCTGACCGCGATGCTCGCCAGGATGAAGATGACAGTGCAGATCAGATAGACCGTCGATGCGCCGAAAGCGTACAGCAAGCCGCCAATCGCGGGACCCGCGATGATCGCGGTCTGGTTCGCGGTCGATGATGCCGCAATCGCACGCGGCAGGATTTCCTTCGGCACGATGCCGGGCAGCATGGCGTGCATGGTCGGCGCCTCGAACGCCCGTGCGGTACCACTCACGAATAGAATGGCGAGCATCGCATCGCGCGTCAGCAACCCGCGCCAGGAGCCGTAGGCGAAGGCCGCTGCGGCGAGCGCCTTCACGATCTGACAGGCGCCGACGACGCGGCGGCGGTCATAGCGGTCGGCAAAATGCCCGACGACCACGCCGAGCACGACCACCGGAAAGAATTGCACGAGACCGACGAGGCCCAGGTCGAAAGCGCTGCCGGTGAGGTCGTAGATCTGCCAGCCGACCGCGACGGCCTGCATCATGTAGGCAGCGTTGGTCGCCGTGCGCGCACACCAATAGAAAGAGAAGGAACGATGCCCCAGGAGCGAGGTCTGGGCGGGCGAACTATCGGCGGCTGCGGTCATGGGCGGCGTGTGTCATAGCGCCTCACCCGCCCCGTTCCAACTTAACTTCTGCGTTCTCCCTGTCCGTTCCTTGGAATGTTCCCTCGGGCGGAACGTAAAGCCCTCAATCCACTTTGATATTCGCGGCCTTGATGACCTTGCCCCAGCGTTCGACCTCTTCCTTCATATAGGCTGCGGTCGCTTGCGGCGTGCCACCGACAGGCTCCGAGGAAAGCTGCGCGAGCTTTTTCTTCACCTCGGGATCACGTAGCGCCTCATTGATGTCAGCGTTGAGCTTGTTGACGATGGCCTGCGGCGTCTTCGGAGGCGCGACGACGCCGAACCAGGCTGCGGATTCAAAGCCAGGTATTGTCTCCGCGATGGTCGGCACGTCCGGCAGTTCCTCCATGCGCTTCGCCGTTGCGACCGCGAGCAGCTTGAGCTTGCCGCCCTTCACCAACGCGAGCGAGACACCGAGATTGTCGAACATCAGATCGACGCTGCCGGCGACAAGATCCTGCAATGCCGGCGCAGAGCCGCGATAGGGAACGTGCTGAAGCTTCACGTTCGCCATCATCTGGAACATCTCGGAGGTGAGATGCTGCGTCCCGCCGTTGCCCGTGGTCGCGGTGGTGAGCTGGCCCGGATTGGCCTTCGCCCGCGCGATGAATTCGGCAACCGTCTTCTCAGGCACCTTGTTCGGATTGACCACGAGCGCGTTCGGCACACGCGCAAGGATCGCGACCGGCACGAACTCCGCCGGATTGAACGGCAGGTTCGGATAGAGGTTCTGGTTCACGACCAGCGGCGGCGGCGGCGCTGAGAGAAGCGTGTAGCCGTCCGGGTCCGCCTTGAACGCCGCTTCGGCGCCGATGTTGCCAGCGGCGCCCGTGCGGTTCTCGATGATGATGGCCTGGCCCCACTTGCGCGTCAGCCAGTCGGCGACCACGCGCGGCACGGCGTCGGCGGAGCCGCCCGCCGCGAACGGCACGATGATCTTCACGGTGCGGTTCGGATAGTCCTGCGCGGCCGCGCCCGAGAGCAGCGCAATCGTCGCACCCAGAGCCAAGCCCAACACCGAAACCGCGCGCTTCATCGGACACTCCCTATTCTCCCTGCAAACTAGCTGCCTCAGCCTGCGCTTTCCAGATGGCTCCACGACACCCGTGCGTTTGACAGCAAGCGTTTGGCGCGACACGTTTTCACACCACAACGACAACAGGGAACGGAAACGCCGATGCTGCCTCAAGAGCGCCTGCCCTACTCCGCGATGGAAGGCCGCCCGCCGCTGAAACTACCCGACGGGCTGCGGCTCATCCTCTGGCCGCTGATGTCGCTCGAGCAGTGGGACATCTCCCGCCCGATGGCGCGCATGGTGATCACACCGCCGCAGGGCCAGCCGATGCTGCCCGACCATCCGAATTGGAGCTGGCACGAGTACGGCATGCGCGTCGGCTTCTGGCGGCTGAAGAAAGTGTTCGAACGGCTGAAGATGACGCCGACGGTCACCGTCAACGGCCGCGCCTGCGAAGCCTATCCGCAAGTGATCCAAGCGGTGGCGGACGCGGGCTGGGAGTTGAACGCACACGGCTATGATCAGATCCCGATGCACAAGGTCGAGGATCAACTCGGCGCGATCAAGAAGTCGATGGAGATCATCGGAAAATTCTGGGGCCGTCCGCCGCGCGGCTGGTTCGGTCCGGGCCTGACGCAGACCTACGACACGCTCGACTATCTGTCACAGGCCGGCATCGAATACATCGGCGACTGGGTGCTCGACGACGAGCCGGTGACGCTGAAGACCACGCACAAGCCGGTGGTGGCGCTGCCTTATAACTTCGAGCTGCATGATATCGTGATGATGGTGTTGCAGAGCCATCCGTCGGAGGAGCTCTACAATCGCTCGATGGACGCGTTCAATTGTTTGTACGAAGAGTCAAAAGATCGCGCAAAAATCATGTCGATCGCCGTGCATCCGTTCCTCGCGGGACAGACGCACCGCATCAAGCATGTCGAACGCACGTTCGAGGAAATCCTGTCGAAGCCCGGCGTCGCTTGCTGGAGCGGTGACAAGATCCTCGACTGGTATTATTCGACGCCGCAAGGCCAGAGCGCGAAACGGTAAGGCACGCAACGCAATGAATGGGTTTTTCGTTCCGCATGACCTGAAGGCGCCGCTGAAAGGCGCAAGCTCCGGCCCCCTCGCCGGCCTCACCGCCGTGGTGAAGGACATGTATGCGATCGCGGGCGAGCGCGTCGGCTCCGGCAACCCGGATTATCTCACCGCGCAGAAGCCAGCCTCGGCGCACGCGCCGACGATCCAGAAGCTGCTCGACGCCGGCGCGACCATCACCGGCAAGACGATCTGCGACGAATTCTTCTACAGCGTCGCCGGCGTCAACGCGCACTACGGCACGCCGGCGAACGTCCGCGCGCCGGGACGCATTCCCGGCGGTTCGTCGTCAGGCTCGGCGGCGGCCACCGCGGCCGGCACGTGCGACTTCGCTCTCGGCTCCGACACTGGCGGCTCGATCCGCGTGCCGGCTTCCTTCTGCGGTCTTTATGGGCTGCGTCCGACGCACGGCCGCGTCGATCACGTCAACGTCGTCGATATGGCGCCGTCGTTCGACACGCCCGGCTGGTTCGCCAGCGGCCCGGGCGTATTCCGCCGCGTCGGCGGCGTGCTGCTGGACAATGCGCGCGTCGATGGGCCGATCCGACAGTTGATCGTCGCGGATGACGCTTTCGCGCAAGCCGATCCCGACGTCGCCATGGCCCTCAATGAAACGCTCAAGCGCGCCGCCGCCGAACTACCAAACCCCGAGCACAAGACGATCGCGCCGAACGGCTTTGACATTTGGCGCGAAGCGTTCCGCGTCGTCCAGGCCTACGAAACCTGGCAGAGCTTCGGTTCCTTTGTGACAGCGGCGAAACCGAAGTTCGGTCCCGGCGTCAAGGAACGCATGGAAATCGCCGCGACCATCACGAAAGAGCAAGCCGAAGCATCTAGGGCAATCCTGGCCGAGGCGCGCAAGCACGTTCGCGGTCTGATCGCACCGGGCACGATCGTCGCATTGCCGAGCGCGCCTTGCATCGCGCCGCTGATCGACACGCCGCCGGATGCGCTGGAATCGTTCCGGGTTCGTGTCATGCGTTTGACCTGCACCGCAGGGTTGGCTGGCCTTCCACAAGTCTCCATTCCGGCCGGAACCGTGTCGGGTTGCCCCGTTGGGCTGTCATTCATCGGCTGGGCGGGCGGCGACGAGGCGCTTCTCGATCTCGCTGCACAAATTTCGCGCCATTGTGGGACAGTTCGATAGCAGTGTGTTGTCGCTGCATCGCTGTCACACTTGATGCACAACCACGTACCGCCGGGACGCCAAATTGCTTTCAGAATCGTTGCGGCTGTGGGAGGCCGATGCTAGCGTTAATGAGTAAGGCGTTGGCGGGTCCGGTGCGGGTCTAGTAGGGGGTCAGTCATGAGTTCGTTTTCCGAATTTTTCGGGCGTAAAGGCGGGGCCTCGGCGGCGCAAGACTTCGCGCACGCTCCCGCGGCACGGCAGTCCCAAGCCAATGAAAGGCCGGAGAGCTGGGCGGATATGGGCGCCCGCATCGGCGGCGAGAACGAAATTCTCCGCAACCTCCTGGTCGACACCGGCCGTCACATCGGCGCGCTCGACAACCTGAAGGATGCCTTCGGCAAGCTGGTCGATCCGATCAGCAAGACGCTCCGCACCCTGGAGCAGGAAAAGTCCGAGAACGTCAGCCTGCGCGGCACGCTCAACGAGGTGCGCCAGAGCTACGAGACGCTGCGCACCGAGTTCAACGAGCTTGGCCGCCGCAGCGCCGCCGGCGAAACCGAGATCGAGAAGCTCCGCAACGAGCTCGACATCGTCCAGCAGCAGGCCCGCAGCGGCGAGATCGCCAAGGCCGAACTGACCAACGATCTGTCCGCGACGCGCGCCAAGGTCTCCGACCTCGAGCGCCAGGTGGCACAAGAGGTCGCAAGCACGCGCCTCCTGACCGAGGAGAACCACACCCTCTCCGATCACACCACCTCGGCCGACAAGCGCATCGTGGAACTGGAAGGCGAAACCTCGCTGGCCCGCGAGCGGCTGGTGCTGCTCGAGAACGAGAAGCGCTCGATGCAAGGCTCGCTCGACCAGCTCGTCACCGAAAACTCGCGCCTGTCGCGCAAGGTCACCGAGCTGGAAAATGCGCTGACCGGCGCGCGCGGCAAGATCGACAGCCTTGAAGCGGGTCTCGCGACCTCCGAGAGCGAGCGCAACCGCCTGACCTCCGCGATCGACGAAGGCAACGAG
Source organism: Pseudomonadota bacterium (assembly GCA_040756555.1). GTDB lineage: Bacteria > Pseudomonadota > Alphaproteobacteria > Rhizobiales > Xanthobacteraceae > Z2-YC6860. The sequence goes on from JBFLYS010000005.1 coordinate 201,451, forward strand.
CGCCGCCAGACCGAGAGCAACACGCTCACCATGCGGCTCGAAGCCATGCAGTCGCGCGCGACCGCGGCCGAACGCCTCCTCGCCGAAGTGCGGCAGAGCCTCATCACCCGCACCGAAGAGAACCGCGTGTCCGAGCGCAAGGTCGTGGAATCGACCATCGCGCGCAACGCGACCGAGAAGAAGCTCGAGCAGATGCTCGCCTCCTTGCAGCAGCAGGAGCGTCAGCTTCGCGATCTCGAAGGCTCGCGCGCCACGCTGGTCGAGCGGTCGAGCACGCTGCTCAAGACGGTGAAGGCCCGCGAGACCTCGCTCGCCCGCGCCGAGGAGAAGATCGCGTCGATGACCGACCGCGTGAAGTTCCTGGAGGGCGACGCCGAGCAGAACCGCGGCAAGACCGAGAAGCGCGTCGAGGAGCTCAACGCGCTCCTGCAACGCGAGCGCCTCGACCGCTCCGTCACCGAAGGCGCGCTGGAAGCGACCCGCAAGAACTACGCCGAATTGCAGCGCGAGCTCGCCGCCGAGCGCGCGGGCCGTGGCGGCAAGCTCGAAGCGGTGGCCAACGACGGCGAAGCCAAGGCCAAGGCGAGCGAAAAGCCGGCGGCCTCGGTGGAGCCGATCATCACGCCGTAAGCCTGCGGCTTTGACGAAATAAGAACGCGCGTCGCGAGAGCGGCGCGCGTTTTGTTTTCCAGCGGCCGGACGCCGAGCCCCTCGCCTCAGGGCGGCGCGTCCGGCATCACGGTCCGGTGGGTATCGTATCCACTCGCCGAACGCCCGCCGAACAACGCGCGGTCGAGCGCGCCCACCAGCGTCCTCAACTGGAACGGCTTCTGGATCACCGGCCAGCGCTGCCAGCGTTCGGGAATGCCTGCCGCACCGTATCCGGTCGCGAACAGGAACGGCACGCGGTCATGCTCGAGCCGCTCCGCGAACGGATAAACCATCTCGCCGCGCAGATTGACGTCGAGGACCGCAGCCTGCGGGTGGAGCGCGTCAAACAACGCGAACGCATCGCTCAGCGACGCGGCATGACCGAGCACATGACAACCAATATCGGTCAGCATGTCCTCCAGCAGGAAGGACACGATGCTTTCGTCCTCGACGACCAGGACTTTCAGGCCTTCGAACCGCGATCGGGCCTGAGCGAGTTCGGCATGCTTCATGCGATCACAACGACGGTAGGGGCACCTCGATGCGACACCGAAGGCCACCCGAATCATAAGCGACCTCGGCTTTGCCATTGAGCTCTTGGGAAACCGCGCGGTCAATAAACCTGCTGCCGAAGCCCGCACGTTTCGGTGGCTTCACCGGCGGCCCGCCGGTCTCCTGCCACACCATCTCCAGCGACGGCGGTAATCCGCTGTTGCTGACGTTCCATTTGACCTCGACCGCGCCGCGCGGCCGCGACAGCGCACCGTATTTCGCGGCGTTGGTCGCAAGCTCGTGCAGCACCATCGCAAACGCCACGACAGCCTGCGGCGAGAGCCGCACCGGTTCGCCGATGAGCCGGATGCGCTCCTTTTCGCCCGTGCCGTAGGGCGCAAAAATTCCCTCGAGTGTCGCGTGCAGATCGGCCGCTTCCCAGGATTCGCGGGAAAGCTGATCGTGCGCGCGGCTCAACGCGAACAGCCGGCCTTCGAACGATCGCAGCAGTTCGCCTGGTTCGCCCGGACCGCGGAATGTCTGCGATGCGATCGACTGCACGGTGGCAAGCGTGTTCTTGACGCGATGATTGAGCTCGCCCACCAGCACTTGCCGCTGCCGCTCGGCTCTCCGGCGGTCGGTGATGTCGCGCGCGATCTTGGAGGCGCCGACGATATTGCCGTCGCCGTCCGCGATCGGCGAAACGCTCAGCGAAATGTCGACCATGCTGCCGTCCTTGCGTCGGCGGATGGTTTCGTAGTGATCGATGCGCTCGCCGGCTCGGATACGCGCGATGACGTGCGCCTCTTCGTTACGGCGATCTTCGGGGATGATCAGCATGATCGACTGACCGATCGCCTCCGCCGCGCTGTAGCCGAAGACGCGCTCCGCGCCCTTGTTCCAGGTTCTGATGGTGCCGTTGAGGTCTTTGCTGACGATGGCGTCGTCGGAGTTTTCGATGATGGAAGCGAGCCGCTCCGCGACGAGCGTATTGGCTTTGCGCGCCGCTATGTCCACCAGCAAGTTCACGGCGCCGCCATCGGGAGTGTTCGCAAGATCAATCGATAAAGGCGGCTCGTGGTCCACCTCGCGTGCGCGGGTCCGGATCGCGCTCATGAACCAAGTCTCCGCGCACGCATCGCTGTACGGAAACCGACTTGGAGCTGCTTTGCCCCGGCCACACCTGTCATTGAACCCCCAAGAAAAGAGGTCACCCGGTCAATACCGTCCCCAAACGCAAACGCCGTGCTTCCGGGCGATGGCGACAGAAAAACGCCTGAAAATGCCGGGGGTTCCGGATTGAGTATAATTTTCCACACCACGCCCCCGCGTGAGGCGGCAGCGGCGGCAACCAAAAGCGGAAGCTAGAAACGCTTGCAGGAGGCGGACTTAGCGGCCCGACGCCACGAGGAAGCTACGCAGAACCACTTATCGCGTTGCTCAGACGATCCGGCTGATGTCGCGGACACCCGATTCAAACTCGGTGCAACAGCGGAGTTGCCCCGCTGAAGAACTCATTCGAAATACTGCGGCGACATCTTCAGGCTGTCGCGCTGCGCCTTGTCGTGATTGATCCAGAGCTGCGCCTTCTCCTTGGCGAGAATGCCGGCCGCCTTCTCCATCGACGCCTTGCTCTTGTCCTGGCTGTCGTTGTTCACCGGCACGCCGCGGTTCTCCCAATTCGACTTGAAGTGAACCATGTCGCCAGAGAGCAGGATCGCGCCGGTTTTCGGCAGCTTCACCAGCAGCGATTGATGACCGGGCGTATGCCCGGGCGTCGCGATGAGTGTCAGGCTGCCGTCACCGAACACGTCGTGGTCGCCGTTGAGCTTGTTCACCGGATGCTCCGGCTTGAAACGCGGGCCGAGCGGCGACGGCCAGTCATACTCTGCCTGCTGCACCAGCAATGTCGATTGCGGGAACATGGTGACATTGCCGATGTGATCGGGATGCGTGTGCGAGATCGCGACGTATTTGATATCGGACGGCTTCACGTTGAGCTCGGCAAGCTGCGCCGCGAGCGTCTTCGGCCGCTTCCACAGCGTGGCGCGCGGATCGGAGGGCTTCAGCCCGTCCGGCATGTTCGCCACCGCATCGGTGATGCCAGTGTCCCACAGCAGCCAGCCCGAGCTGTGCTTGATGAGATAGCAGTTGTCGACGAAGTCCATCGGCTTGCCTTCGTTGACGCCCGGCGACCAGCGCCCGATGTCGCCCGCGACACCCTCCCCGCAGTTGAGGATATAAAGCCGCTCGACGCCGGCGGCGGAAGCAGACTGCGCGGAAACGGCAAAGCAAATGGCAGCGGCCGCGAAGGCCAGCCCAACGACTTTCATGGCACTCTCCCCAGAATAGGTCGTGACGCGGCGGTGCCGCCCCCGGCCTTTATGACCGGAGACTAACACGCCGCGCCCGCCCCTATTCCAGGCTCAGGCCAATGCCGTTGCGAAAAACCGCCTGGGCTTATTCAGCGAGATCGAGCGCCAGAAGCGCGGGCGCCAGCAGCACCGACGCCGCAGCCGCGCGCGAGCCTCCACTCTTCGTGTCGCTCGCCGCCGGCTTGTCGACGATCAGTAGCGTGCCGCGCCACGCGAGATAGAACATCGCGTAGTAGCAGACGATGAACGCCGTGATGCCAGCCGCCTTGGAATACTGATCGAGGAACAGGCCGATCAGACCGGACGCGATCTGCCCCGGTATCAGGAACATCAGGTAAGTCAGCAGGATTTTCATTGTGTCTATCTCCCCTTAGACCGCGCGATACTGCGACAGGGATGCGACCCGCGCTCGCGGTGCGATGTCGCGCGCGATGGTGTCGCAAGCGGTGGAATGCCGCATGAATAAACCGGAGCCCAACCCGCGGCGGCGCTGCCGCCGCCGCCCGCCAAACCGGACAAAATGGCGGCTTTAACGCTCCGTTAAGCCGGTCGGCGCAGGGTTAACCCACGGTTAATGACACAGCGATTCGGTGCGGCTTTCGCCCGGCCCCGCACGATGGAGCGGCGCCCCGAGGTGCGTGGATAAGGCCCGGAAGCATCACCATATCCAGCTGACGGACACGTTCATTGGGAGAGCGCCCATGAACCCGATCGAGCTCGAAAACCGTTACGGGGCACGCAATTACCACCCCCTGCCCGTTGTCCTCGCACGCGGACAGGGCGCCCACCTCTGGGATGTTTCAGGGCGGCGCTACGTCGACATGATGAGCGCCTATTCGGCGGTGAGCCACGGCCATGCTCACCCGCGCATCCTCGCGGCCCTGACCGCGCAGGCGCAGCGCCTCGCCGTGCCGTCGCGCGCTTACCACAACGACAGGCTCGGGCCATTCCTCGCCGAGATCTGCCACGTGACGAAGCTCGACGCGGCGCTGCCGATGAACACCGGCGCGGAAGCGGTCGAGACCGCGATCAAGGCGGCGCGCCGCTGGGGCTACCGCGTCAAGGGCATTCCGCACGACCGCGCCGAGATCATCGTCGCAAACGGCAACTTCCACGGACGCACGACGACCATCGTCGGCTTCTCGTCGGAGCCCGAATACCGCGACGGCTTCGGACCGTTCGCGCCGGGCTTCCGCGCCGTGCCGTTCGGCGATCTCGCGGCGATCGAACGCGCGATCACGCCGGAGACAGCCGCGGTGCTTATCGAGCCGATCCAGGGCGAAGCCGGCATCATCGTGCCGCCGCAAGGCTGGCTCACCGGCCTGCGCCGCCTGTGCGACGCGCATCACGTGTTGCTGATTGTCGACGAGGTGCAATCGGGCCTCGGCCGCACCGGCGCATGGTTCGCGTTCGAGCATGACGGCACCCGCCCGGATGGCGTGATCCTCGGCAAGGCGCTCGGCGGCGGCGTGCTGCCGGTGTCGGCGCTCGCCGGACGCCACGAACTGATGGACGTGTTCACACCGGGCTCGCACGGCTCGACCTTCGGGGGCAATCCGCTCGCGGCCGCGGTCGGGCTCGAAGCCCTCCGCGTCATTCGCGAGGAAGGCCTGGTCGAGCGGAGCCGTGTGCTCGGCGCGCATATGCTCGGACGGCTGCGCGCGATCCGCAGCCCCGTGCTGAAAGAGGTTCGCGGCCTCGGCCTGTGGGCCGGCGCCGAGATCGACCCGCGCTTTGCGAGCGCGCGCACCGCGTGCGAGCGGCTTCTGGCCAAAGGCGTGCTATCGAAGGAAACCCACGACACCGTCGTCCGCCTCGCGCCGCCGCTGATCATCGCGCAGAGCGATCTCGACTGGGCGCTCGATCGCTTCGAGGAGGTCCTGCACGCGTTGGAGCAGACGCCGCAACAACACGCGCTGGCTTGAGGGCTGCACCATGACCCACGCCAAGGCCCGCCTGCTGATGTGCCGGCCCGAGCACTTCGCCGTCACCTACACGATCAATCCCTGGATGGACCCAGAAAGCTGGGCTCGCGAGCGACGCCCTCTGGCCGCGACGGCACACAAGGAGTGGAACGGGCTTTATCGCGCGTTGCGCGAGGCCGGTGCGGAGATCGATCTGGTCCCGCCGGTGCCCGGCCTGCCCGATCTGGTGTTCACCGCCAATGCCGCGGTGGTGCTAGACGGCAAGGCGCTGCTGGCCCGCTTCCGCCATCCGGAGCGCCAGCCGGAAGAGCCGCACTACGAAGCGGCGTTCCGTGCGCTTCAGGCGCGCGGCCTCATCAGAACAATCGTGAAACTTCCCAGCACTGTCATGCTCGAGGGCGCCGGCGACTGCGTCTTCGATCGCGCGCGGTCGCTGTTCTGGATGGGATACGGTCCGCGCTCGGATGCGGCGGCCCGGCCGATCGTCGCCAGGGAGTTCGGCGTCGATGTCGTCGCGCTCGAACTCGCCGATCCGCGCTTTTATCACATGGACACGGCGCTCTGCCCGCTCTCCGTCGGCGAGGTGATGTTCTTTCCGGGCGCTTTCACCCCGGCCGGCCAAGGCGCGATCCGCGAACGGGTGCAGCCGTGGCAGCGGATCGAGATCGCGCCCGAGGATGCCGTTCTCCTTGCGAGCAACGCAGTCTGTATCGACGATTGCGTGATCCTGTCGTCGTGCAGCGACAGGCTTCGCGACGAACTCACAGAGCGCGGCTATCGCGTGGTGGCGACACCGCTCGGCTCGTTCGCACGAAGCGGCGGCAGCGCGTTCTGTCTGACGTTGCGGCTCGACCGCACCGCAGCGATGCCGCCGAACGTCCTCCGGGGCGCCGGACACCGGCATCCGGTGAGCGTTGAAACCTGACCGCCGCACCTCCACATACAAGGCGATCAGAGCGGCCTCGCGGCCACCGACATTCCATCAGGCCTTTAGGCCGTTTCTGAGGATGGAGGTGGCTATGACAAACCGCGCCCGTCTCCTCATCACGATCCTTGCGGCTGCCGTGGCGCTGCTGCCATCGGTGGCCCGTTCGGAGCCTGCCTCGACACCGCCCTGCGGCGAGCGCGCCCGCGTGATCGACGCCATCCAAAATCATTGGGTCGAATTCCCGATTGGACGGGGCCTGTCCGCGGATGGCCGCGCCCTCGAGATCTATGTCGGGCCGGCCGGAAGCTGGACGATCATCGCCACCACGCCGGAGGGAGTGACCTGCCTCGTTGCCGTGGGCGAGGCATGGGAAACGATCGCGTGGCACACCACGCGGCTGGCTCCCCACTGACCCGGCAAAACCGCCACAAAACACTGGAATTTCAAGCAACCCGGCAAATATTACCGGGTCTTAACGACCCATTAACCGCGCCATAGGAGGGTTAATCACGGGTTAACAGATACCAGTGATTCGAGCGTCGCCTCCGCCGGGCGCATCGGCGCAGGGGAGATTGAATTTATGACCAAGCTTGTGAACTTCCTCGGCCGCAAAGTTGGGGGCGCGCCGGAGAAGCCGACGGAGGAGACGGCCGTGACTGCGACGGCTGCACCGCCCGCACCGGCCCTTCCACCTCTGAAGCCGCAGTCGGAAAAGGCCGACATCGACCTCGACAACGAACTGTTCTTCCCGCTCGCCACCCAGCTCGGCCAGGAAAACGAGACCGTCCGTAACCTCCTGATCGACGCCGAGCACAAGATTTCCGAGCTTGATGTCATCAAGCGCTCGATCGGCAAGCTGGTCGATCCGGTCTCCAAGACGCTGCGCGCCTTCGAAGAGGCCAAGAGCGAAAAGATCAGCCTCCAGAACACGCTGAACTCGACGCGGCTGACCAACAGCAAGCTGCGCGACGAGTTGAACAATGCCGAGAAGCGCGCGACGACGCTCGAGACCGAGTGCGGCCGCCTGCGCGAGATGATCGTGGTGGCGCAGCAGGGCGTGGAATCGCTCGAGCACACCAAGACCGAGCATCTGGCCGAGCTCACCGCGCGCCGCGCGCAGATCGCCGACCTGCAACGCCGCGTGCAGGAGCAAGGCAACGACCTGCAAATCACACGCGACGAAAACCGCCGCATGACCGAGCGCACGGCCTCCGCCGACAAGCGCTCCGTGCAGCTTGAAGGCGAGGCCCAGGCCGCAAAGCAGAAAGCGATGCTCTCCGAACAGGAACGTGCCAGCATTCAGACTGCGCTCGACAAGGCGCTCGCCGAATACGCACAGACCTCGCGCAGGCTGGTCGAGAGCGACAAGGCGCTTGCCTCGGCGACCGCCCGCCTCAAGACGCTGGAAGCCACGCTCGCCGAAACGCAGATGGAGCGCTCCCGCCTCTCGTCCGCGCTCGACGAAGCCAACCACAAGCATCGCGACGAGATGCAGGTGCAGGTCGCCCGTTTCGAGGCGCTTCAGGCCCGCGCCGATCTCTCCGACAATCTGCTCGAAGAGGCGCGGCAGGCGCTGCTCGCCCGCAACGACGAGATCCGCGCTTTCGATCAGCGAATTTCGGAATCGGCGCAGAGCAACAGCGCGGTGTCCGAACGCGTCGCCCAACTCGAGGACGAGATCGCTCAGCGCGAAATCCAGCTTCAGGAGATCGAGCAGCAACGCATGACGCTCTCCGAGCAGAACCAGATGCTCGCGCGCGCCGTCACCGTGCGCGAAGGCGCCTATAACCGCGCCCAGGAGAAGATCCAGGCCCAGACCGACCTGATCGCGCTCCTGGAGAACCAGCTCAAGGCGACCCGCGAGTCCTGCGACATGCAGGTCGAGGAATTGCAGGCGCAGGTCCAACGCGAGCGTCTCGAACGCACGATGGCGGAAGGCGCGCTCGAAGCCGGCCGCAAGGACATCGCCCGCCTCCTGCGCGAGCTTTCGGCCATGCAGTATCGCCCGCCGGCGGCCACGCAGGCGGCAACCGAGCTGCAAGCCGCCGCGGCGCGGATGTACAACGCGGCCTAATTCGCCTGCCTCCAAGCCAACCGCCGCCGGGCAACCGGCGGCGGTTTTTTCATGCCTGTTGCTAGCCGAAACCGTCGCGCTTCAGCCGCACGATCGCGCGGTCGAGCGTCTGAAGGAATTGCGAACGGTCCTGCGGCGAGAACGGCCGCGGCCCGCCGGTCACCTCGCCCGCGCTGCGCAGCTCGTGCAGCAGGTTGCGTGTCGCGACCGACAGGCCAATGGAATTCTCGTCGAACGCCTTGCCGTTCGGCGCGACCACCGCGGCGCCGGCCTTGAACGCGCGGCTCGCGAGCGGCACGTCGGCGGTGATGACGACATCGCCAGCCCCCGCACGCTCGGCGATCCAGTTGTCGGCCTCATCCATGCCCTGCCCGACCACAACGCGCTCGATCGTCGGATCGCGCGGCACGTTGATGACGCTGTTGCTGACCACGAAGACCTTGAGGCCGTGCCGCTCGGCGACACGATAGACCTCGTTCTTCACCGGGCACGCGTCGGCATCGACGTAGATCTGGATGGGCTTCGACATGAGCCTCTCTTACACGAAAAGAAGAAGGGCTGCCCTTGCGGACAGCCCTTCCATTGTCAGGCCGTGGTCCGGCTCCAGGCCCGTGCAGTTTGCACGCGCCCGGGCGTGACCGTGACGGATCACGTCACGCGGCGCGCACCTCGGATGAGGTGACGATCCAGCTCAGGGATGCCGGCGACCGCGGCGATAGACAATGAGACACTGGATCACCTCCTTTCGGTTGGGCGTTCGCGCCGACGGCGGACGCGAGCCATGAAGGGTGCATCAGGCACGCAAACGGGCCGCTGCCGTCAGGCGCAGGCCCGCTGAGGTGCAAAAAACCCGTACAAGTACGAGTTCCAACGCCTCTGTCGCAAATATGATCCTGATTTTCAGATTCGCAATGGCTGGCGCGCGATTGCAGCTCCCGATCGAGAAATAAGGCCATGCGCCGGGAACGGGTTAGATGTCGGCGCGTACCAATGCGCTGTTGCCGCAGTTAGAAACCGGCAAAATCGACTGCGTCCATCGCTCCCCATTGCGGCCGGTTGCCACCCGGCGCATGCGCACAACAACGCATGTGGCGCGCGAAGGTTCGCATCACGGCATGAATATGGCTTTGCCGGGATCGACCATGCCGGCGAAGATCGCGCGCACCAGAATGAGACGCTGCGACGCCGGATCGAAGAAGGCGCCGTGGCGCGAATACACGCTCTCGCGCTCCGTGGGACTCACCGGGAGTGTCACACATCGGCCGTCGGCGCAGATCTCAGGCACCGGCGTGCCGCGCTGTGATCGGGTTGTCGCGACATATTCGATCGGCAGCGGCGGACCAAACGCCGGCAAATCGACGCGCGTATGATCCGCCGCGAGCTTGCCCGAAGCGGGCCATCCGTTTGTTTCCGTCACCAGACGCGCGAGCACTTCGTTTGATGGATTCGGCACCGCACGAAACTCTTTGATCGCCGCGTATTCGCCGAGCAGCCTTTCGTTGCGGGACCACACCTCTCTCGGAATCGCGAACGCGACGTAGCTCGTCAGCGCGGTCGCGATGTCCTCGATGGCGCGGGGTCCTGCGATATCATCAGGCAGATGCGCCGGCCCGCCCGCGGCCTGCTCTTCGGTCGCCTTGACTGAGGCGATCTCGACGCGGAACGGCGCCGCCGGATTGGCCGCGGAACGCGCGACGCTGGTGTATTGCGCGCGCACCGGGATCGCTCGGCGGTCGATCAGGTAGAACGCGAGGCGGTCGCGGTCCGTGTTCTTCGCGAACTCGTCTTCCGAACAAACAAGAAAAGCGCTCGATTGCACCTGTCGCCGGTCCGGCAGCGCGAGCGTGACATAGCCGCCCGTGATGCGCAGACGCCGCGCGAGCTTGGTCCCGTCGACGCCATACGCTTCGTAACGCCGGCGGCACGTCGCGATGCCGGTCGCACGATGCTCCACACCGTCGAGAAACACCTTGGCGTCGATGCGGACGCTCTTTTCTTCCGAAGGCAGGACGAGATTAAGGACCGCTGCGACGAACGAAAGAATCCCGGCCCAGATCGCAATCAGGAGCGAGTAAACGACCAGCGGCTCCCACAGCCACAGCGCGACAAGCAAGGCCGCAGCGACCCCTGCGGCAATCAACAAGGCTTTCATTTCGCCATCCCCCACTTCACGATGAGACAGATGAGCAAGGCCGACAACAGCAATTTTTTGCGAAATGACGGCCTACATTAAACGTGCCAAATTTGACACAATTGTATTTTTATGATTGATCGTTCCAAGAAAATCGTCGGCCGATTTTATGCGTCGGCAACGGGCCGCAGGCCGGTGCGGGAATGGCTTCTGGCGCTGTCGAAGGACGACCGGCGCATCATCGGACACGACATTCAGAAGATCGAATTCGGCTGGCCGATCGGAATGCCCTACTGCCGTTCGCTCGGGCGCGGACTTTGGGAAGCCCGCAGTGATCTGACCGGCGGCCGCATCGCCCGCGTGGTCTTCTGTATCGTGGCCGGGGAAATGGTGCTGCTCCACGGCTTCGAGAAGAAGACGCAGAGGACACCGGCACGGGACATCGAGATTGCGCTCAAGCGCAAACAGGAGATCGAAGAATGAAGAAAAAGAAGAAAGGCTCCATCGACCGCAGCGAGACGTTCGACGACTTCCTCGCCAAGGATGGCCTGCTTGCTGAAACCGAAGACTCGGCGATCAAGGAGATCATCGCCGATCAGATCAAGGTCGCGATGGACAAGCAGGGATTAAGCAAAACCGAGATGGCGGCACGGATGAAGACGAGCCGGCGTCAATTGGATCGGCTGCTCGATCCTGACAATCCGTCGGTGACGCTGGCGACGCTGCGAAGAGCGGCGAACGCGGTGGGGCGGAATTTGCGGGTGGAGTTGGAGTAGAGAAAAACAAATTCCGCAGCGCATGCATCACATCATAGCAACCATTACTTCATTCTGAACGAACTGCCGAACTCGATCTAGCGTCACAGCAGCAGAGTGCTGGAACAAGAGATGGGGCTTTTCGTATTCCGCTTCGAGACTATCGGAAACGACGCCCACCAAAAGCCCCCGATAGTCAATCAACGGACCACCGCTTGATCCTGGCGAAGCATAGTTTGAAATTAAATAAAGCCGCTCTCCCGTTCGGGTTTCAACAATCGCGTTGATCTCACCACTATGCGCCGTCAGATGCGGTTTTACCGTAAGCGGTATCTTCGGAAACCCGAGCAGAATAACTTCTTGCAATATATGCCCTGCGTCACCGAGGGAAAAACTTGGAAAGTGCTCAGGCACCGAAGTTGCGAACGCCGCGAGGTCATCGGTTTTGGAAATTATAAGGCTAGTGTCGGGCGGAGGGTGCCGCTGATCGGCCAGATGCACATATTTAATTGCGATTTTGTCTTGAGGGTCGATAACGTGCCTATTCGTGAGAACGAACGTTCGCCCGTTGTGGCTTACTACTGAACCACTTCCTATTGATTCCTGCCCGTCCTTTTCCACGACGATGGCTGCCGTTGCCATTCGATACTTCAGAAAAAGAGAGTGTGGTCCCTTTACAATGTTCTCGAGAACACCACGCCGCTGATAATCCTGAACAACGATAAAGTTGATCTGGAAATCAGCACGCATACCGCTCGATGCGAGCGGTATTTCGGAAAACACATCCCAATGAATCAAAGCGTCATAAATTCGCGCCAGAGGATTGCCTACCGCGACTCCAACACCGCCTGATACGTAAAGAAAATAATCCAACAGTTGCTGTTTGTTGACGTATCCCATCTGAAGCAAGCCATGATCAGCGCTGCGCGCGCCGTTTCGCTTTTGCTCCAGATTCCGCACAAACTCCATAAACTCGCCGGGAGTCTGGCAATACAGCCGTAGAAATTCAAAGACCCACTGATGCAGCGCTCCCGGCGGATACCATCTGCTGAGCATGTAATTTCCTTAAATTGGTCACCGCACCAGTTCCCGCATCGCCCGATCCAACCCATCCAGCGTCAGCGGATACATCCGCCCGCCCATGATCTGACGCATCATCTTGATCGAATAGGTGTGCTCCCAGTGCGCCTCGGGCACCGGGTTGAGCCACACGCAGGCCGGATAGGTGCGCACCATGCGCTCCATCCACACCTGCCCCGGCTCGTCGTTGAAATGCTCCACCGAACCACCCGCTGCGGTGATCTCGTACGGCGACATCGAGGCGTCGCCGACGAAGATCGCCTTGTAGTCGTGCGGATAGGTGTGCAGCACGTCCCATGTATCGGTGTGCGCCTGGAAGCGCCGCCGGTTCTCCTTCCACACGCGCTCATAGAGGCAGTTGTGGAAGTAGAAATGCTCCATGTGCTTGAACTCGGTACCCGCGGCCGAGAACAGCTCCTCCGTCGCCTTGATGTGCCAGTCCATCGAACCGCCGATGTCGTAGAACATCAGCACCTTCACCGCGTTGTGGCGCTCCGGCCGCATCACGATGTCGAGGTAGCCCTTGTGCGCGGTGCCCTTGATGGTGTCGTCGAGGTCGAGTTCGTCCGGCACGCCGGTGCGCGCAAATTTGCGGAGCCGCCGCAAAGCGACCTTGATGTTGCGGGTGCCGAGCTCGACATCGTCGGCGAGATCCTTGAACTCGCGCTTGTCCCAGACCTTCACCGCGCGCTTCTGCGAGCTTTCGCCGCCGATGCGGATGCCTTCCGGGTTGTAGCCGCCATTACCAAAGGGAGAAGTGCCGCCGGTGCCGATCCACTTCTTGCCGCCCTGATGGCGGCCCTTCTGCTCGGCCAGGCGCTGCTTCAGCGTTTCGAGGAGCTTGTCGAGGCCGCCCAGCGCCTCGATCTGCTTCTTCTCTTCCTCGGTGAGGAACTTGTCGGCGAGCTTCTTGAGCCATTCCTCTGGGATTTCGGCGGTGAGCGCGTCTTCCATGAGGGCAAGCCCCTTGAAGACATGACCGAACACGCGGTCGAACTTGTCGAGGTTGCGTTCGTCTTTGATCAGCGCCGCCCGCGACAGATAGTAAAAATCCTCGACGCGGCGGCCGGCGAGGTCCTGCTGCATCGCCTCCATCAGCGTCAGGTATTCGCGCAGCGTCACCGGGACGCCCGCCGCTTTCAATTCGCCGAAAAAGGTCACGAACATGGCCGCCACTTTAGCGCCAGAGCGGTGGCGCGCGCTATGCCTTGCCTAGATTTGTCAGCGGGTTCTACAAACGCACATGGCCGAATCCGCCGATCCGCCACTGGTCTTGCGTTGCCGCCGCAACGAGCGGGAGGTCGCGGCCACCTGGACGCTCGGACCGGACGCGCTGGAACGCACCGAAGGCAACGGCCTGACGAAGAAGATGGCCTATGGCGAGGTGAAGGAGCTGCGGCTCCTCTACGACCCCGCCCGCGCCGCGCCGAACCGCTTCCGCTGCGACCTCAATTCCGTGGCGGGTCATCGCGTGTCGCTGATGTCCAAGAGTTTCGTGACGCCCGGCGTCTATGACGATCGTTCGTCGGGCTATACGCCCTTCGTGCGCGAGCTGATCCAGCGCGTCGGCACCGCGGCCCCCGCCTGCAAGTTCTACGCGGGACAAACGTCGTGGTCGTTCTTTGGCGGGCACGCGCTCGGGCTGATCGGCGTTCTCGTCATCGCGCATCTCGCAGCGCGGTTCGGCGGATTGCCTCCGAACGCGGCGCTCATCCTGAAGATCGTGATGGCTGCGGCCTACCTCGCGATTGCGGCCCTCTCGGCGAAGCGCCGCAGGCCGCGCAGCTTCAAAGCGCAAAGCATCCCACCGGATATGCTGCCTTAGCGGATTTCGGACGTGTGAATGTGCTCAGGGCGAATTCCAACGCCGAGGATGCGCGCCGGAATTCCGCGCAGCACCGGAAACCAGTTGAACAGTTTTGCCGGCCACGGCGCCTGGGGCCGCGCTTGGTTCGACAGCACCGCGTTGATGATGTTGTTCTGCACCGCGACCTGAATCCACTGGATCACACGCATCGGCAGCGTGCGGCGCTCCTGCACCGCGCGCAGATGCTCGAGCGTCACACGCCCCTCGCGCAGCGGCGCCGCGAGAATGTTCGCCGCCGCGACCGCATCCTGCACCGCGAGGTTCACGCCGACGCCACCGATCGGCGACATCGCGTGCGCCGCGTCGCCGATGCAGAGCAAGCCCGGCTTGTACCATTGCGTCAGGCGATCCACCGCGACGGTGAGCAGCTTCACGTCATCGAAGCTCTTCAACTCCTTCACGCGCTCGCCGAGCCACGGCGATAGTCCCAGCACCGACGCGCGGAACGCCTCGATGCCCTTCGCCCGTTCGGCGTCCGCGCCGCCTTTCGGAATCACGAAGGCGCATTGCCAATAGTCGCCGCGGTTCAGCATCACGAACATGCGGCCCGCCTCCATGTGCCCGAACGTCTCCGACGGATCATCCGGCTTGCGCGACACGCGCATCCAGAACACGTCCATCGGCGCGCCGATGTCCTCGACCGCAAGCCCCGCGCGCTCCCGCACCGTCGAGTGCCGCCCGTCGGCGCCCACCACGAGATCGGCGCGGATCTCGAGCGGGCCGTCCGGCGTCTCGCAGCGCACGCCGCAAACCTTGCCGCCCTCTTCGATCAGATCGACGGCATTCGCCTTCATGCGCAGTCCGAAGGTGCGGTACTTCAGCCCGTGGTCGGCGAGGAAGTTCAGGAAATCCCACTGCGGCATCAGCGCGATGAACTTGCAGCGCGTCGGCAAGTAACGGAAGTCGGCCAGGTGGATTCGCGTGTCGCCGACCTGGCCCGAAAGCTCCGTCACCCTCTGGTGCGGCAGCTTGAGGAACTCGTCCAGCAAACCCAGCTCGTGCATCAGCTCGAGCGTGGACGGATGGATGGTGTCGCCGCGGAAATCGCGCAGGAAGTCGCCGTGCTTCTCCAGCACCACGACATCCACCCCGGCCCGCGCCAGAAGGAACCCGAGCATCATCCCGGCCGGGCCGCCGCCGGCGACGCAGCAGCGAGCGGTGATGGTCTGAGGCGCAGCCATGAATTCTCCCGAATTAAGCTGACTTCCGGCGACAATCCATCTCACATTTCCGCCGCAAGCCCCATGCTAGAACACTTCAACCTCGCGTTTCACACGATCACAATGCGCCCCATCATCCTGGCGGCTCTGACCGCTCTCCCGATTTTCACCGGCTTGTCACACGGGGCATCCGCGCAGCCTGTCGATGCGCCTGCCTTGGCGCCGCCCGCTGCCGGCCCCGCCCCGCAGATCGTGTGGGAGGTGAAGAACCGCTTCCGCCTGTTCCGCAACGACGCCGACTTCCAGAGGCATGTCGCCGCCTACCGCACCGGCAGCATCTTCGCCGCCGAACAGAAGCTCGCCCAGGACACCGGCGGCCGCGGCTGGGCCAAGGACATGTTCGACAAGCTCTGCGTCGACGGCACCGGCAAGCTGACGCAGACCTGCCAGCGCGACGGCGACCGCGAGAACTATCTTTCGCCGGAAGATCACCGCGTCGTGGTCAAGCTCACCGGGCCCGTGCCCGCAGGCGCGACCTGCAACTGGAGTTTTGACGACGGCACCATCCCGCCGCAGGCCGTGAGCGCGCCCTGCACCGACGAGGTCCGCGTGCGGCTTCGCTACGGTAAGCCGACGATCGCTGCGGCCGGCATCGTTCAACCGGACCAGAGCGTCGACAGCGTCACCACCGAAATCCGCGTGCGCGATTTTCTCATCGCGGGCATCGGCGACTCCGTCGCCGCCGGCGAAGGCAATCCCGACCGCGCCATCGCGCTCTCCGACGACGGCTATTGCTTCCGCCGCTTTCTCGGCAGCGGCGCGAGCGAATACTTCCGTCCGAGCCGCGCGGGCTTCCAAGGGTTGAAGGCCTGCGACGACACGCCGGGCGGTCCTGGCCGCGACGTTGTCACCGCATGGTCGCGCGCCGGCGCGCGCTGGATGTCGGCGGCCTGCCACCGCTCGCTTTATGGCTATCAGCTCCGCACCGCGCTCACGATCGCGATCGAGAATCCGCAAATGGCCGTGACCTTTCTGCCGCTTGCCTGCACCGGCGCGACCATCGACTCCGGCCTTCTCGGCGGCCAGCGCGCCAGCGACTGTCCGCTCACCGGCAGTTGCGCTGGCAACGTACAAGGTCAGGTCGCGCAATTGCAGGACATGCTGAACGCCGCGAAAAAGCAGAACCCGAACCGCGGTCTCGATCTGATCCTGCTCACCATCGGCGCGAACGACATCAAGTTCTCCGGTCTCGTTGCCGACGTCATCATCCAGAGCGGCGTCGAGCGCTCGCTGTTCAGCCAGGGCGGCCTGCTCACCGGCCTGCCCGAGGCGCAGAAGCTGCTCGCAAGCGACCTGCCCGCCGGCTTCGCCAAGCTCCGCAGCGCGCTCAAGCCGTTCGTCGGCGGCAACCTCGGTCGCGTGGTCTACGTCGCCTACGGCAATCCGGCGCTTCAGAACGATCAGGCCTGCCCCGGCGGCCGCAACGGCCTCGACGTGCACCCGGCGTTCAACGCCGATGCAACCCGGCTCAAGAACGTGTCGGAGTTCGTGAACGACAAGTTCCTGCCGCGCCTGAAACAGCTCGCGCGCTGCGAAGGCGGCACGATCTGCCGAGATCCTTCGACCGACCGCATGACGTTCGTGGATTCGCACCAGACTGCGTTCGGCCAGCACGGCTTCTGCGCGCGCTCGGATCAGGACCCGGAGTTCGACCGCGAGTGTTTCTCCGAGAAGGGCGAGAGCTTCGATCCCGATCCGGTGTCGGCTGCAACGCAGCCGCTGGTCTGCGATCGCCAGCCGAACGAGTTCAAGCCCTATGCTTCGCGCGCACGCTGGGTGCGCACCGCGAACGACAGCTACTTCACCGCGATGACCTTCCCGCAGGGTATGCCCTCGACGATGCAGCCCGCGAACCTGCACGACGCCACCTGGGGCGCCATGAGCGCGGTCTATGGCGGCGCGATCCATCCCACCGCCGAGGGCCACGCCGCGATGGCCGATGCGGCGCTTCCTGCGGTGCGCAATGTGCTGGGATTGCAGGCGCCAGTGGAGATCACGTCCGAGCCGCTGCCGCCACTGACTCCGACTGCCCGCTAAACACACACAAGCCAGCAATATGATCCCACGTCATTCCGGGGCGTCCGCCGAAGCCCGAAGGGCGAAGGCGCGACGAGCCCGGAATCCAGACCGATCGGGACTGCCCGCTTTTCTGGATTCCGGACTCGCGGGCTATCGCCCGCGCCCCGGAATGACAGCGGAGTATGATCGCTCAGAGCAGAATGCGTGGCGTCTTACACGCCCAGCTTCTTCTGCAAGCTCGACGATGACGTCGTGTACTGGAACGTCAGCTTCTTGTCCGGATACACGTAACGGTGCGCCTTCTGCGACATCAGCGCGACCTCGTGGAAGCCGGAGAGAATGAGCTTCAGCTTGCCCGGATAGGTGTTGATGTCGCCGATGGCGAAGATGCCGGGCTCGCTGGTCTCGAAATCCTCGGTGTTCACCGGGATGACATCTTCATTCAGCCGCAGGCCCCAGTTCGCAACCGGGCCGAGCTTCATCGTCAGGCCGAAGAACGGCAGCATCGCGTCGCAGGTGACCGGGCCGACCGTGTTGTCGGTGCGCTTCACCACCGCCGCCGAGAGCTGACCGTCTGCGCCTTCGAGGCCGGTAACCTGACCGAGCACGAGGTCGACCTTCTTGTCGTTCACCAGCGCCATCATCTTGTTGACGCTGTCGGGCGCGGCGCGGAAGTCCGCGCGGCGATGCAAGAGCGTGACGTGCGAGGCGACCGGCTGGAGGTTCAGCGTCCAGTCGAGCGCGCTGTCGCCGCCGCCGACGATCAGGATCTTCTTGCCGCGGAACGCCTCCATTTTGCGGACGGCGTAGTGCACGGACTTCTCTTCATAGGCCTCGATGCCCGGGATCGGCGGACGCTTCGGCTGGAACGAGCCGCCGCCGGCCGCGATCACCACCACCTTCGCTTCGAACGTCTTGCCGCCGTCGGTCGTGACCCGGAACAGCGGATCGCCGATGCGCGTGATGGTCTCGACCATTTCGCCGAGGTGGAATTGCGGCCCGAACGGCTTGATCTGCTCCATGAGCTGATCGACGAGCCCCTGCGCCGAAATCTTCGGGATCGCCGGAATGTCGTAGATCGGTTTCTCGGGATAGAGCTCGGCGCATTGGCCGCCGACCTTGTCGAGGATGTCGACGAGGTGGCACTTCATGTCGAGAAGGCCGAGCTCGAACACGCCGAACAGGCCGACGGGGCCCGCGCCGATGATCAACACGTCAGTCTTGATAGGCTCGCTCATGCGGAAACAGTCTGCTTTTCTCGGGTGAAGGAACAGGAGGGAATTCTGGGCCGGTTTTTACCGGCCCGGCGGGTTCCGGCAAAGCGAAAACATGGCTTTCTGGCGGGAAGCTCCCTTGCCGAACAGGCCCTTGCGGGCTGCGGTTTTCTCCCGCTATGGGACGGCGGACCTGAAATGCGCCCCACGCAAGGATTTTCCGTGAACGACCAGACCGCTCCCCGCCCCGCCAAAGTGATCCCCAAGCTCGACGATTACCCCTTTCGCGTTCCGGAGATCGTCCGCTTCGGCGACATCGACGCGCAGGGCCACGTCAACCAGGCGGTCTATTCGACCTATTTCGAGAGCGGCCGCGTCGCGATGTTCCGCGACAAGAGCCTTGGCATCGGCGTGCCGAACGCGACCTTCGTCATGGTTCGCATGGAGGTGAACTTCATGCGCGAGTTGCACTGGCCGGCGAACATCGTGGTCGCGAGCGGCATCGCGGGCTTCGGCCGCACGTCCTTCACCATCGCCCAAGCCGTGTTCCGCGACGACATGTGCGCGGCGGCGGCCCGCGCCACCCTCGCCTGCATCGATCTCGACACGCGCAAGCCCCGCCCGATCCCGGAAGACGCCATCGAGCGCCTCTCGAAGTGGAAGTATCTTGGTGCTTGATCTTGGCGCGTAACACGCGTCAGGAGCGCCAGCTCTCCATCAGCATGTCGCGGAATTGCTGGGCGACGGGCGAAAGCCGCGCCGCCCGCCGTTCGATGATGCCGATGGTCCGCTTCACCTCCGGATCGTGGATCGGCTTGGTCACGATGGTCGGATGACCGTTGGGCGGCGTCGCGAGCTTCGGCAGCACCGAGATGCCGAGCCCCCGCTCGACGAGACCCAGCGATGTCGTCAGGTGGTTCACCTCGTAGAAGAACTCCAGGCGCACCTTCGCCCGCGCGAGCGCCGCGTCGAGGATCGTGCGGTTGCCGCTGTTGCGGCTCACGCCGATCACCGCCTGCCCCTCCAGATCCTTCCATGTCAGGCGGCGGCGCTTCGACAGCGGATGATCGCGCCGGCATGCGAGAACGAAGGGATCGTCGACCAGTGGCGTGAACACCAGTTCGGGATGCGAGCTGCCGGTCAGATTGATGCCGAACTCCGCCTCGCCGCGCGCCACGCTCTCCAGCGCCTCGTTGGCGGACAGATCCAGGATGCGGAACCGGATGTGCGGATATTGCTCGTTGAAGCGCTCGATCACGCGCGGCAGGAAATAGAACGCCGCCGTCGGCACGCAGGCGAGCGTGACCTGCGCCGACCGGCGGTGGCCGGTTCCGGTGAGCGACTCGATCGACTCTTCCAGCTCCTCGATCAGGCGGCGCGCCAGCGGCTCGACCGAACG
This sequence comes from Pseudomonadota bacterium, assembly GCA_040756555.1. GTDB lineage: Bacteria > Pseudomonadota > Alphaproteobacteria > Rhizobiales > Xanthobacteraceae > Z2-YC6860. The sequence continues at coordinate 221,581 of JBFLYS010000005.1, forward strand.
GCCGATCGCGGTGGCCGCGACATGCCGCGTGGTGCGCTCAAGGAGCGGCGCGCCGACCGCGGCCTCGAGCGATTGAATGCGGCGCGACAGCGCGGGCTGCGACAAATTCAGCGCGGCGGCCGCCTTGTGGAAACCGCCGAGGTCGAGCACGGCGAGAAACGCCCGTAAATCCAGCAATTCGAAATTGATGTTCATAATGGATCAATCGGATCGGTTTTTGCATTTCACACGCCCCCCGTTTTATTCTTGTGTCGGATCAATCGCAACGATTGATCCGGGTCCAGGGAGAGAATGTCGAACCAGCACCGCATCCCGTGCACGCTCATGCGCGGCGGCACCTCACGGGGGCCGTTCTTTCTGGCGTCGCATCTGCCGCACGACCCGCGCGAGCGCGACGCGCTCCTGATCTCCGCGATGGGTGCCGGCCACGAGTTGCAGGTGGACGGCATCGGCGGCGGCAATCCGCTCACCAGCAAGGTCGCCATCATCGGCCCCTCCTCGGTCCCCGGCGCGCAGGTGGACTATCTGTTCGCGCAGGTGAAGGTGGTCGAACGCATCGTCGACACCTCGCCAAACTGCGGGAACATGCTCTCCGCGGTCGGACCGTTCGCGATCGAAGCGGGCCTCGTTCGCGCCGAGGTCGGCACGACCACCGTGCGCATTCACAACGTCAACACCGGCAAAATCATCGAGGCGCGCGTCTGCACGCCGAACGGCCACGTCTCCTACGACGGCGACACCAAGATCGACGGCGTGCCCGGCACCGCCGCGCCGGTCTATCTCAACTTCGGAGACGCCGCCGGCGCGAAGACCGGACGTCTGTTCCCGACCGGACAGCCCACAGACACGATTCAAGGTATCGAGGTCACCTGCATCGACGCGGCCATGCCGCTGATGATCGTGCGCGCCCGCGATCTGCAAAAGTCCGGCTCCGAAACGCCGGCGGAACTCGATGCGGACCGCGCGTTCATGACCCGCTTGGAAGCGCTGCGGGTCGAAGCAGGACAGCGGATGGGCTTCGCCAACGCGGCCGACCTCGTCATTCCCAAGCCCGTGCTGATCGCCGCGCCACGACACGGCGGCACGATCTCCGGCCGCTACTTCATGCCCGCCTCATGCCACAAGGCGTTCGCGATCACCGGCGCAGTCGGCCTCGCCACCGCATGCATCAAGCCGGGCACGATTGCCTCGACTCTCGCTGGTGCGCTCGAATTGCCGAAGACCATCGTCATCGAGCATCCGTCCGGCGCCATCGATGTGCGGCTGGAGAATACCTCCGGCAAACCGGAACCCGCTGCATCGCTGGTGCGAACCGCCCGCCGGCTGTTCGAAGGCGCCGTTTTCGCGCGTGCGCCTTTTGACGCTGTGCACGCCTGAGACAATTGAAGTAAAGCAAAACCAAGAAAGGAAACGCTCCTATGATCGCTCGACGCTCCCTCCTGCTCGCCGCCCTGCTCGCAACCGCGATTCCGGCTCAGGTCCACGCACAGAATTTTCCGGCGCGGCCGGTCAAACTGATCGTGCCTTACGCCGCGGGCGGCGGCACCGACGCGATCGCGCGCGTCGTCGCGCAAGCCATGGGCGAAAAGCTCGGACAAACGATGGTCGTTGAAAACGTCGCGACCGGCGGCGGAAACGTGGCGACCACGCAAGCCGCTTCGTCCGCGCCGGATGGCTACACGGTGCTGATGGCCAATCAGGGCCCGATGACCGTCAATCCGCACATGATGAAGAGCCTCAAGGTCGACACCTTGCAGGCGTTCAGCCCGGTGACGCTGATCGCGTCCGCGCCGCTTCTCGTCGTCGTGCCGGAGAGCTCGCCGATCAAGACATTCGCCGATCTGATCAAGGCGGCGCGCGACAATCCCGGAAAGCTGACCTACGGATCGGCCGGCAATGGTTCGGCCAGCCACGTCGCCACGCTGTTGCTGAATCATGTGGCGAAGATCAACACGCTGCACGTGCCCTACCGCGGCGCAGGCCCCGCGATCAGCGATCTTCTCGGCGGGCAGACGCAGTTCATGGTGACGACCATTCCGTCTGTCTCCGGTCTGGTCGAGACCGGCAAGATGCGCGCCCTCGCCGTGACGAGCGAGAAGCGCACGCCGCTGCTGAAGGACATTCCTTCGGTTGCGGAAAGCGGCTTCCCGGAGTATCGCGCGAGCGCCTGGTATGGCTTCGTGGTTCCGGCGGGCACGCCAGAACCTGTCATCGACAAACTGCGCACCGCGGCGACCGCAGCGCTGGAAAACGAAGTGGTGCGCGCGCGGCTCGCATCCGACGGCGCGCTCCCGATCGGCAACAAGCCCGAAGAATTTCGCGCGTTCATGGGCGAAGAGTACGCTCGCTGGAAGGAAATCATCGGCAGCTCCAATCTCCAACTCGACTGAGGGCCGGTTCGCGGCTAATTCTGCGAGCCGCCAGCAATTGTGGAAGGAAGCCGCCCGATGACCGTCGATATCAATCACCTCAAGACGTGGATCGGGCGGACGGAGACGCTGGAAGACACCGTGACCGCCGTTCCGGTGAAGGCGCTGTCGGCGACGCTCGACCGCGACGATCCGGAGGTGCGCACCGGAGACGAGCTTCCTCCACTCTGGCACTGGCTCTACTTCCTACCGCTCCACCGGCAGTCGGAGATCGGGCCTGATGGCCATGCCAAGCGTGGCGGCTTCCTGCCGCCGGTGCCGCTGCCCCGGCGCATGTGGGCCGGGGGACGGTTTCAGTTCCTGAAGCCGCTCCGCGTCGGCGACGCCATCACACGGACGTCCGAGATCGTCGATGTCACGATGAAGGAAGGCCGCACGGGCGCCCTCGTCTTCGTGCTCGTGCGCCACCACATCGGCAATGCAAACGGCGTCGCGATCGTCGAGGAGCACGACATCGTCTATCGCGGCCTCCCCGCTCCGGGTGAAGTGCCGCCCTTGCCGCCGAAGGCGCCCGAAGGCGCGGTGTGGAAGCGCGCAATCGAACCCGACGACGTGTTGCTGTTCCGCTATTCCGCGCTGACGTTTAACGGCCACCGCATCCACTACGATCGCCGCTATGTCACCGAGGTCGAAGGTTATCCGGGCCTCATTGTCCATGGACCGCTGATCGCGACACTGCTGACGGATCTGGTCCGGCGCAACGCGCAGGCTCCGATGACAGCGTTCCGCTTCAAAGCCGTGTCGCCGTTGTTCGACATCGCGCCATTCTCCGTCAATGGAACCCCCTCGGCGGATGGGCGTGAGGTCAAGGTCTGGGCGCAAGGCAGCGCCGGCCAACTCGCGATGGAAGCGCAAGCGACACTTGCGGTTTGATCTTGCGGGTTGATCGACTCTGACGCTAGAGCGCGGTGACGCGTCGCGCCCTCGCCGACATGTTGTAGGTGAAGCCGCAACCGCAGTCGTATTTCAGCGTGGCGTGGTCACGGGCTTTCGCATCGACGGTGGCGAGCCGCATGCGCTCGCCACAACGCGGACACAGCACACGCGGAATGCTCGGATGAGGTTCGTCATCCGAGATGCTTACGTCATGTGCAGGAGTGCTTGCCGTTTCGGCAGTCGTGAAATCGGAACTCATGCAGGCCCCCGTTTCCGGCGGTTGTTAACGCAACGACCTGCTCAGGGTTCCTCCCCTAAAAATCTGCTCGCGTTTTTCTTTCGCTCGCGATCAGGCCAATTTTTCTTGCGATTAAGCAACATGGCCAGGATCGATTTTCTTCGGCGTCTGCTCCGCCTCTTGTTTGGTCAGAGGCGCGGGTGGAAGTTCCGGCGAGCCTTTCACGCCGCCGAGTTCGCGAAGCGCATCGTCGTCCTCCGTCGTACGCTCGACACGCTCCGACTTCGGTTTCATCACAAGGCGAACCATGCGAAACCTCCCGTTGCACAGAACAGAATGAAGGTGACCGCAGCAATCGTAAGGCCGGATCGCGACTGAATGTAGTCCGAAGGAAACATCAGCGGATCGACCACTGCGTTCGGTCTTATAGTTCTCATTTGCCGTTCCGACATCGGCGCAATCTCCGATGAGAAAACCCCATCCGGTTCCTCACCGGATGGGGTCATCCCGGCGATTTTACCGTTTCCGGTTTGTCGCCGTGCCGCGTCACCGAACGACGCCGCATGAACAGAACGCCGGGCGAGATGCGGTGTTCCGCAATTTTTGCCGGAACCGCCGAATGAAGGAACCGCAACACAACGCGAGGTGTTGGCGTCGAAAGAAGGACACCAAAGGAGAAGATGCCGCGCAGAACCGCGTCAGGCGTAAGCCACCCAGCCTCGCCACGTGAAGGCGGCGTAGAACTGCTTCACATTCGAGAAGCCCGCCTCGCGCAAAATCGCTTCATCCTGTTCCGGGCTCAGCAGGGGTAGATTTGCATCGACAGCCGCGCGTGCATGTCCCGCTTGTTCGGGGTCAACGCCGGAAGCGATCGCATAGGCCGCGTATCGCGACAGCCATTGCGCCCGCTCGCCCGGCCCTTGCGGAAAGCTGGAATGCGCTGCCACGAAAGGCGCTCCGGGCTTGAGCCGGCGCCGGATTTCGCTCGCCGTGCGGCGCCGTTCCACGGCATCGAGGAAATGCAGCGTCAACAGGCACGTCGCTGCATCGAACGGCCCTTCGGGCGCGTCATCGATAATGCCCGACTGAAGCCGCACGCGTGAAGCGAGCGCTCCCAGCGTGCGCTCGGCCTGCCTCAGCATTTCCACGGCGGGGTCGATGCCCACGAATGTCCAGCCCGCGTGACTCTGCGCGAGCGCTTTCAGCTCCAGGCCGCCGCCAGCACCGAGGACGAGCACCTGCGCATCCTCGGGCGCATGTTCGGCGAGCAGAATGCCGGTCATGCGATGCAGATCGGAAAAACCGGGCACGAACCGCGGCGGCCCGTCTGCATAACGCGCGGCGGCTTCAGGATTGGAGAAGTGTTCCAACAGAGTTTTGGCGGTTGCGTTATGACGCATGCGCGGCTTCCACACTGTAAGGCGCCTTACGCGCCTTGAGACTCGCGTGGAAATCCGCGCTCAACATCGCAAGCGTCACCTGGTCGAAGCGTGCAAGCAGCAGCGCTTCGGCATCGTGAAATGCCTGATCGAGCGCCGCATTCACCGCCTTCTCGACGAGACAGCCTGGCGCTTCGGTTCGGTTTCCGATGGCCAGGAGCGATGGACAATCGAGCGCGTTGTAGATGTCGCGCAGCGATATCTTGCTGAGATCGCGCGCCAGCCTCCATCCGCCGCCGTGACCTTTCTCCGATCGCACATATCCGCGATCCCGCAGCCCGGCCATGATGCGCCGGATCACGACCGGATTGGTGTTCATCGCCTTCGCGAGCACTTCGGATGTCACCGGGCCATCCTGCTCGGCCATGTGCAGAAGGACATGGAGCACGCCCGACAATCGGCTGTCTCGTTTCATGTAACTTATTATATTACATGATAGCAAATCTTTCAAGACGAGACCGGATCGTGCGCTGGCGCGGTTTCGGCGGTCTTGAACAGCGCTTAATGTTGCGCGGTTTTCGAACGCGGGGATTCGCCTCATGCTGCGCGCTGCGGCACTTCTGATCGCCTTCGTTCTCGCGCTCTCAGGCGCGAACGCGCAATCGCTGACCCGCGAAGAATTGCGTATCCCGATGGCGGCCGCGGGCTCCGACGGTCTCGAAGCGCTGCTCGTGCGGCCGAGCGGATCGGGTCGCTTTCCGCTCATCCTGATCAATCACGGCTCGCCGCGCTCGGCGAGCGCGCGGCCGGACATGGAGGCCGCGACCTACGCGCCGATCGCCACCGAGTTTGCGCGCCGCGGCTTTGCCGCACTGATCGTGATGCGCCGCGGCTATGGAAGCTCGGGCGGCAACTGGGCCGAGACCTACGGCAAATGCGAGGATCCCGATTACACGAAAGCGGGAAGAGCCGCCGCGGCCGATCTTACCGCCGCGATCAATTTCATGTCGTCGAAGCCCACCATCGATAGATCGCGCATCATGAGCATCGGCGTTTCCGCCGGCGGCTTCGCGACTGTGGCGCTCACCGCCAATCCGCCGCCGGGTCTTGTCGCCGCGATCAATTTCGCCGGCGGCCGCGGATCGCTTAGCTCCAACGAAGTGTGCGAGGAGGACGAATTGGTTTCCGCGTTCCGCACCTACGGTCAGACGTCGCGTGTGCCGATGCTGTGGGTCTATGCGCAGAACGACAAGTTCTTCGGCCCTGCCCTCGCGCGCAAGCTGCGCGACGCGTTCAAGGAAGGCGGCGGCAATGTCGAGTTCATCGCCGCGCCAGCGTTCGGGACCGACGGTCACTCGCTGTTCTCGCCGGACAGCATTTCGGCATGGGCCCCCTACGTCGATCGCTTCCTCGCGAAGCTCAACACGCAGCCAGCCGCGCCCTCTGCTGCATCCCCGCCCGCGCGTGAAACCGCCTCGCCCAAAACCACGAGCGTTGCGCCGTCGCACCTGAGTGCGAGGGGGAAGAAAGCGTTCGAGTCCTATCTCGCCGCGAAAAACAACAAGGCGTTCGCCGTCGCGTCCGACGGATCGTTCGGCTGGCGCACCAACCGCAGCACGATCGAGGAAGCGAAAAAGGAAGCGCTGGAACTTTGCGAAGAAAACGCCGACGATTGCGAGATCGTCTCGATCAACGGCACTTCTGAGTGATCAACGACCAGTTCTCGGCCGAGGAATCGTCTTATCTTGCGCTTTTCAGGCGAGTGGCCGCTTAGGCTTGCCGCTCCGGCGTGCGCACCACGAGGCCGTCGAGCTCGTCGGTCACCTTGATCTGGCAGGACAGCCGCGAGTTCTCCTTCACGTCGAACCCGAAATCGAGCATGTCCTCTTCCATCGGCGAAGGAGGCCCGACCTTCTCGCGCCAAGCCTCATCGACGTACACATGGCAGGTCGCGCAGGCGCAGGCGCCGCCGCATTCTGCTTCGATTCCAGGGACATCGTTCCGGATCGCATTCTCCATCACCGTGGAGCCGGTTTCGGCGTCCACCGTGCGAGAGGCGCCGGACGGGTCGATAAACGTGATCTTGGCCATGATCTCGGAAAAAAGCCGCGGATGAAGCGCCGGCCGGATGACCGGGCGGCCCCTATCTAACGGCTTGTGCCGCCCCGCGCCAGAGCACTTTGATGCGACACCGAAGAGGCTTAGTGGGCCCGCAAAAGCCCGGCGATGGCCTGTTTCGCGTCAGCAATCGCAGCGCCGAGCGCCGCAATCGCGCCCGCGAGCGCCGCGGGACCAGCCTTCTCCACCGCTTCCGCCGCGCGGGCGACGCCCCAGGCGCCGATTCCGACCGCCGAGCCTTTCAGCGTGTGGGCGAGCGTCGCGACCCCTGACGGAGCCACCGAAGTCATACGGTTCAGAAGGATATCGGCCTGCCGGTCGAACAGCGCGAGCACTTCGCGCTCCAAGCTGCGCTCGCCGAGCGTCATCCGGCTGAGATGGCCGAGATCGATCGGTTCGCTCGCCGACGGCAGCGCCGACGAGGACACCTCGTCGACCATATCCACAGCCAAACCAGGCGACACGAGCATTCCAGCCTCCAGGGTTTTGGAACCCTCTATGGGCGCATCTTGACCTGGGAACGACGAAAACTCGGTAAAGACATGGCCTTAGCCGGATCGACTGGCTCAGACTTCGAGCATCTGGTTAACGGCGCGCTCCATCGCTCCCCGCGAATGCACAAGCCATCTGCACACTGCCCCCGCTGCCGGTAACCGTGTCCCAATTCTGTCGCACGATGGCCGCAATGCCCGCGCCAGATTTGGGCGGGCGTGAGAGGGCCGAGTTGGCAGATGCCAGCTTGGTTTTCGGGCAGGGCGACGGGCGCGGATTCCGACCGATTAACGATGTTTAAAAATGCGTTACCGGGCCGGTTTTCTTCGATCTGCCAAGCCGATAGGATTGCCGCTAGCTGGCGGGTGTCCTGTGGAAAATTGTGGCTGAGGCGGCCCCGCCTGCCGGCAGGGGACCCTGTTTAGAGGACACGACGATCACGCCCGTGACGCCGACTGAGTGGGAGGCCCGCTCAGCCGGCGATCCTAAGTACCGAGTAATTGAGAGGCGACGGCGGACATGGCTAACCAACCGAAGAAGATGAAGGACCCGGCAGAGACGGCGCTGACGGCGATCCAAGAGGCCCTGAGCGCGACCGAGCAGGCCCGGCCTGCGGATGCGCAGCCGGAAATCCGCCCGACCCGCAACGACAAAGACCTGTTCGAAGGTTCCGTCCCCCCCGCCGTTGGCGATGAGCCGCCAGCGCTCCGCCGCGCCGCCAATGACGATCGTCAGTCGATCGGCCAAATTCTCCAATCTCTTCAGCGCCAGCCGGCCAAGACCTCTTACATGGTCGCGACGCTGTTCGCGCTCGCCTGGGTTGCCGGCGGGCTGATCCTCGCGGGCCTGTTCCTGCCCGAACTGCAAGCCGTCATCTCGCAGGGCCGCGCCGGCGTTCCGGCGATGTTCGGACTCGCCGCCTTCGTGCTGACGCCGATCCTGTTCTTCTACCTGATGGCGCACATGGTCTGGCGCTCGCAGGAGCTGCGCCTCATCGCACAGTCCATGGCGGGCGTCGCGATGCGTCTCGCCGAGCCGGAAGAAGTGGCGCGCGAATCCATCGTCACCGTCGGCCAGGCCATTCGCCGCGAGGTCGCGGCGATGGGCGACGGCGTCGAGCGTGCGCTCGCGCGTGCCGCCGAGCTAGAGACGCTCGTCGCCAACGAAGTCTCCTCGCTTGAACGCGCCTATCACGACAACGAAGTGCGCATTCGCGGCCTGCTCGAAGCGCTCGCCACGCAGCGCGACACCGTGATGGCACAGGGCGAACAGGTCCGCACCGCGATCACCAACGTTCACCTCGATCTTTCGCAGGACATTGCTTCGGTCAGCGATCTCGTGGCCGAGCGCGTCAACGACAGCGCGCAAAAGATCGCGCAGGCCCTCACCGAGAAGGGCGAGCACATCACGCTCGCCCTCGGCCGAGCCGGCGACAGCATGATCGGCGCGCTCGGCGAGCGCGGCGGCGACCTGCTCGAACGCCTCGAGCGCACGAGCGCCGAGACCACGCACGCGATCGCGACCGCAAGCGACCGGCTCACCTCGAGCCTCAACTTCAAGACCGACCACATCACCGAGGAATTCTCGGAACTCACCCACAATCTGTCGCACCTGATGGAGACCCGTCTCGACGACGTGACTCAGGGCTTCGCGAGCAAATCCGCCACGATCGTGCAGTCGATGGAAGACTCGGCGCAGCAGATCACCGACTCGCTCGTCGATACGTCGAGCCGTCTCGCCGAGACCATTGCGACGCGCGGCGACGAGGTGAACTCCACGCTCAAGACCACCGGCGACTCGCTGGTGCTCGACCTCAGCCTGCGCGGCGGCGACGTCATCTCGAAGCTGGAACAGACCGGCGCGAAGATGACCGAGACCATCGTCGAACGCGGCGAGAAGGTCACCGCGGCGTTCCACGCTTCGGCCGAACAGCTCGTCGGCAGCGTCGCTGCTCATGGCGACACCGTGAAAGACATGCTCTCTGCCCGCCTCCAGGCGTTCGAGGAGATGTTCTCGCACGGCGGCTCGGAGCTCGCCGACAAGATTTCGCGCGACAGCTCCACGCTCGGCAACCTCATCACCCGCCACCTCGCGGAGTTCGACCGCACTGTGAAGACCTACGGCGGCGAGCTCGTCGAACGCCTCGGCGTTCGCACGGCCGAGGTCAGCGACGCGATGCGGACCTACGTGGACGGCTTCGACACCAAGGTCGGCACCAAGGCGACCGAGGTCACCGCGACCCTCGACCAACGCCTGTCGCGCTTCCAGGAAGCGCTCGACAGCCGCACCCAGACACTCAACGATGCCCTCTCCTCCCGCGTCATGGACATCGCCAAGACGCTGGCCGAAGGCGGTAAGGAGGTCGTCACCGCCCTCGACCGCCGCATCAGCGACGTCACCGGCGTCATCGATAGCCGCGGCGCGGAGCTTGCGACCACGCTTGGCACCAAGATCGACGACATCGATCGCGCACTTGGTGCGCGCGCGATGGAGGTCGCCAACAATCTCGACACCCGCATCGGCCGCTTCGAGCAGCTTCTCGTGGGCCGCGCCGAGGCCGTGACCGAGCAGATCGAAACCCGCACCCGTGCGGCCGCCGATGCGCTCAACGCCCGCATCGAACACTTCTCAGAAACGATCAAAGCGAACTCGTCCGACGCCGAGAATGCCCTCACCCAGGCCGCCGGCGAGGTGGAGCGCGTGCTCATGGCCGCGTCCAATGGGATCTCCGGTTCGGTCAAGCAGAGCGCTTCCGAAGCGGAGCGCATTCTCACAGCCGCGTCCAGCGGAATCACCGGCTCCGTCAAGCAGAGCGCGGCGGAAGCCGAGCGTGTGCTCACCACCGCTTCGGCGAGCGCGAGCGGCATGCTGAAGCAGAACGCGACTGATGCCGAACGCCTGCTCACCACCGTGTCCGCGGGCGTCAACAACACGCTCAAGCAACACACCACAGAAGCTGAACGCGTCCTCGCGTCCACGACCGCAAGCGTCAGCAACGCGCTGCAGTCGGTTTCGGCCGGTGTCAGCAACGTGCTGAAGCAGAACGCAACCGACGTGGAACGCACCCTCCTCGGCGTCAGCGCTGAAGTGGCGCGCAGCTTCGTTGGCAAGGCCGATGAGATCAGCGCGCAGGTCAGCGCCCGCGCGGCCGAAATGACCAAGATCCTCGACTCCAATTCCAGCACGCTGCTCGCGGCCTTGAACGGCAAGAGCAAGGAGTTCGGCATCGAGGTTGGCAAGGCCACCGAAAACGCCGTGAAGGCGATCGAAGCCCAGGGCTTCACCTTCACGCGCACGATGATCGACAACAGCGAGCAGATCGCCCGCCTCGTCAACGAGGCGAGTCTGAACGCCACCTCGACCGTCAACATGACGCTCAAGGATCTTCAGGATAAGACCAAGGACGCGATCGAGCACTCCAAGCAGACCGCGTCCGCCAGCGTCGCCGAGATGCAGGAAACGCACAGCATGCTGCGCGCCGACACGACGACGCTGTTCGAGCGGCTGCGCGAGGCGAACATCCTGCTCCAGGAGGTCCTCTCGGGCGCCCACGAGAACATGAGCGCGCTCGAGAACACGCTGGTCACCCGCGTCTCCGACTTCGTCTCGACGATGAACGAAGTCGCCGAGCGCTCGGGTGCGGCCAGCGGTCAGGTGGACCAGCATATCGCGGCGTTCCACACCACCACGAGCAAGGTGCTGGGCGACCTCGGCCAGCTCGCCGGTCAGTTCGAGACGCATGGCCGCTCGCTCGCGGAGGCGGTCGCGCTGATCGATAAGAGCAACCGCCGCACGGAGGAGCAGCTCACCGAGCGCCGCGGCACACTCGAGGCCGTGGTCTCAACGCTCGACGACCGCACCGCTGACATCGAGCAGCGCCTCAAGCGCTTCTCGGGGCTGCTCGACGAGTCGCTCGAAGGCGCCGCGGGCCGCGCCCGCGACATCGCCCGCATCATCGCGGAGTCGAGCAACGAGGGCACTCGCGCCCTCACCGAGCAGTTCGAAGCGGTACGCTCGACATCAGAACAGGAGCGGCGCCGCACCGCCGAGGCGATGCGCGAGCTCTACAACGAGGCGACCGGCGAGACGCAGTCGCTGTTCACGCAGACCCAGCAGCGCTTTGCCGAATCGTTCTCGCAAACGCAGCAGCGCTTCACCGACACGTTGCAGGGTATGAAGCAGATGGCTGCCGAGATGCAGCGCGAGCTTGAACAGACCCGCACCGAGCTGCGCCGCGGCATCCTCGAACTGCCGCAGGAGACCGCCGAAAGCGCCGCGCAGATGCGCCGCGTCATCGTCGATCAGATCGAAGCGCTCGCCGAGCTCAACCGCATCGTCGCCCGGCATGGCCGCGGCATCGACACGGCCGAGCCGGCCCGCCGCACGGCACGCGAGGAACAGCAGCAGCCTGTGATGGCTGCGGCCAATGCGCGGGCGGAATCGGCACGCATGGAAGCACCGCAACCGCCGCGCATGGAGCCGCCGGCACGCATTGAGCCGGCCCGGATGGAGATGCCCCGTATGGACATCCCGCGTCCGGCTCCGGCCCCTGCTCCGCGCGCCGACATCACCGGCGCTTCGCCGCTGCCGCCGCGCCGCGCCGAATCTCCATCGCTCTCCCCGGTGCAGCCGCCGGCCGGCAACGGCCGCTCGGGCTGGTTGTCAGATCTCCTGCACCGTGCATCGCGGCCAGAGGACAATGCCCCGTCTCAGGAGCGCATGCCTGCGCCGCCGCCCCGCAACGAAGAGCGCTCGGCCCGGCATTCGATCGAGTCGCTCGACTCGCTCTCGGTGGACATCGCGCGCATGATTGATCATGACGCGGCCGCCGAGCTGTGGGACCGCTACAAGCGCGGCGAGCGCAACGTCTTCACCCGCCGCCTCTACACGATGCAGGGTCAGAAGACGTTCGACGAGATCCAGAAGAAGTATCGCGCCGACCGCGAGTTCAAGCAGACCGTCGACCGCTACATCGGCGAGTTCGAACGCCTGCTCGAAGAGGTCGCGCGCGATGATCGCGGTCAGGTGATGGCACGGACGTACCTCACGTCCGAAACGGGTAAGGTCTACACCATGCTTGCCCACGCCGCCGGCCGCTTCGGCGATTAACAGGCGTCAACCAACAACGAAAAGACGGGCGCGGCTTCGGCCGCGCCCGTTTCGTTTTTGCGGAACGCGGGAAGCGCCTTGAGCCGACTCGGGCACTGCCCACATACTGCAGCATGAAAATGCCGCTCTCGCTCTCCGTCCGATCCGAAAGCTGGCCGATTGCAGGATCGTTCTCGATCAGCCGCGGCGTAAAGACCGAGGCGGTCGTGGTCTGCGCCGAGATCAGCGATGGGCGCTTCCGCGGACGCGGCGAATGTGTCCCTTATGCGCGATATGAGGAAACGGTCGGCAGTGTGATCGCCGCGCTCGGCGGCATGGGCAACGCGCTTGCGAAGGGTCTCGACCGCGCCGGGTTGCAAAGAGAAATGCCTGCCGGCGCGGCGCGCAACGCGCTCGACTGCGCGTTCTGGGACCTCGAAGCCAAACGTGCGGGAAGGCCTGTTTCCGAACTTGCCGGTCTGCCCTCCCCGCACGCGCTGACCACCGCCTACACAATCTCACTCGGTGCGTTGGAGACGATGGCGGAGGCCGCTGGCAAAGCCGCGGGACGTCCGCTGCTGAAGGTCAAGCTCGGTGGCAAGGATGGCGACCCCGAGCGCATTCGCGCGGTTCGAAAGGCCGCGCCGCAATCGCAACTCATCGTCGACGCAAACGAGGGTTGGACCGCGTCGAACCTCGAAACCAATCTCGCGGCGTGCGCCGCGGTTGGCGTCACACTGATCGAGCAGCCCCTCCCCGCTGACAACGATGCCGCGCTCGGCGCAATCAAGCGGCCGATTGCTGTCTGCGCTGACGAGAGTGTGCTTGACCGCGCCTCGCTGCAGAATCTCGTCGGGCGCTATGACGCCGTGAACATCAAGCTCGACAAGACCGGCGGTCTCACCGAAGCGCTGGCGATGGTCGATGAAGCGCAAAGGCTCGGCTTCGACATCATGGTCGGCTGCATGGTCGCGACCTCGCTCTCCATGGCGCCTGCCGTGCTGCTCGCGCAGCGCGCGCTTGTCGTCGACCTTGACGGGCCGCTGCTGCTGGCGAAGGACCGGCCGGAGGGGCTGCGCTACGACGGCAGCCTGGTGCATCCGCCAACAGCGGCCTTGTGGGGATAGCGATGATCGCGCGGCGCCGCGTCGTCTCGGGGTTGCTCGCAAGCACAATCGCGTGGCCGGCGTCGGGGCAAAGCTATCCGGCCAAGATCATCCGCATCATCGCGCCGTTCACGCCGGGTTCGCCGGTCGATGTGGCGGCCCGGCTCGTCGGACAGCATTTGTCGGTCCTGTTCGGTCAGAGCGTCGTGATCGACAACCGTCCCGGCGCCGGCACCACCATCGGCATGCGCGCCGCGGTCATCGCGGAGCCTGACGGACACACGCTGCTGTTTCAGAGCTCGAGTCTTGTGGTCGCGCCCGCGATGTACAAAAGCCTCGATTACGATCCGGTGAAGGCGCTTGCGCCGGTCGCCTCCATCGCCGGCAGCCATTGGCTGACCGTCGTGCCGCCGTCGCTGCCGGTGAAGACCGTGCCGGAGTTCATCGCCTATGCGAAGGCGCATCCGGGCAAGCTCAACTTCGGTTTCGGCCAAGGCACCGCGCCGCAGCTCGTCGGCGAATGGCTCAAGCGCACCAACAATCTCAACATCGCGAGCGTGCCGTATCGCGGCGGCACGCAGGCGATGGCCGATATGGCCGGCGGCACGATCCATCTCAGCATCGGCACGCCGTCCACGCTGCTGCCGATGATCCGCGAAGGAAAGGTCCGCGCGATCTCGACCTGGGCACCGAAGCGGTTGCCAGAGCTTCCGGACGTACCGACCATGATCGAGAGCGGTTTCCCCGGCCTATCGCTCTCTTACTGGACCGGCCTGTGGGCGCCGGCCGCCACGCCGGCTCCGGTCATCGAGAAACTCAACGCTGCGATCAATACGGCGCTGCGCTCGCCGGAAATGAAGGCCGCGATGGACAACCTCGGCGTGGAGCCGATCATCGGTACACCGCAGGATTTCGCCGCCTTCATCGCGGACGAGCAGCCGAAATGGGCGAAGATCGTCGAAACAAGCGGGGTGAAGATCGACTGACAGCGGCCCGCGCCTCCGGCTAAGATCGCGACAGGCGGCAAAAGACCGCCGAGCGACGGGAGGAACGCATGATCGCAAGACGCTGCGTGCTCGCTTGCTTTCTGGCATCCGGTCTTGGTTGCGCAGCCCTGGCGCAGTCCTACCCCGAGCGGCTGATCAAGTTCATCGTTCCGTTTGCGCCGGGCGGCCCCGTCGATATCGTAGCCCGCCTGATCACGCCGCAGCTTCCGTCGCTTCTGGGACAGAGCGTGATCGTCGAAAATCGTCCGGGCGCGGCCAGTGCACTCGGCACAAAGGCCGCAGCGAATGCCGAGCCGGACGGTTATACGCTGATGTTCGGCAACATCACCTCGCTTGTCGTCCTGCCGATCGTAACGAACAACCGTGATTACGATCCGGTGAAAATGTTCACGCCGGTGGCGAAGACGTCGCAGAACTACGAAGTGCTGATCGTTCATCCGTCATTCCCCGCCAGAACGCTGCCGGAGTTCATCGCTTACGCGAGAGCCAATCCCGGCAAGCTCAATTTCAGCTCCGCCGGCCTGGGCAACACGACACATCTGGCCGCCGAACTGTTCAAGCTCCGCACTGGGATCGATATCGTGCACGTTCCCTATAAGGGTGCGGCGGAGGCTGCGATGGGCGTCGTCGCCGAACAGGTTCACATGTTTTTCGGCGACGTCGGCGGCGTGATGCCGCTGATCCGCGAAGGCCGTGTGCGAGCGCTTGCGATCTCAAGCGAAGCGCGAAGCCCGGATCTGCCCGATGTTCCCACCATGACCGAGGGCGGTGTGCGGGACTATGTCGTCATGACCTATACCGGCGTGGTCGCGCCCGCAGCCACATCGCCTGCCATCGTCGCCAAGGTCAATGCGGCCATCAACACGAGCTTACGGACGCCCAACGTCGTTGCCGCGATGGCCAAGATCGGCATCGACTCCCGTCCGTCCTCGCCAGAAGAATTCGGGACGTTCCTGACAAGGGAACGCGAAAAGTGGAGCGAGGTGGTGCGGCGTTCCGGTGTCAAGATCGACTGACAATCCGTTTATTCCCCGGCTAAGATCGCGGCAGGCGGCAGCAGAACCGCTTCGGAATTGGGCGACACCGGGAGGACGTCATGATCGGCAGGCGCGCGCTGCTCGCCGCAGCCATCACCGCATTTGCGCTATGCGCAGCGCCAAGCGCACACGCGCAGAGCTATCCGACGAAGCCGATCAAGCTGATCGTGCCGTTCCCACCGGGCGGACCGATCGACACCAGCGCGCGGGTCGTCGCGCAAATCCTCCAGAGCGGTCTTGGCCAAACCGTCGTCATCGAGAACCGGCCCGGCGCAGGATCAACCATCGGCGTGAAGGCTGCCGCCATCGCGGACCCTGACGGCTACACCCTCCTTTACGGTTCGTCCGGGTCGCTCGCCATCGCACCGGCGCTTTATCCGAACATCGACTACGATCCGATCAAATCGTTTGCCCCGGTCGCAACCGTCGCGCTGCTGCCGCATGTGTTCGTGGTGCCGCAGCATGTGCAGGCGAAGACGCTGCCGGAATTCATTGCCTTCGCGAAAGCCAACCCCGGAAAGCTGAATTTCGGATCGAGCCTCGGCACGCCGCCGCAGCTTCTGAGCTTCCTGTTCAAGCACAAGACCGGACTCGAGTTGACCTACATTCCTTACAAGGGCTCGGCGCAATCGATCACCGACATGATCGGCGGCGAGACCCACATGACCATCGACGGGCTGATTACGCTGATGCCGCTCATTCGCGACGGCAAGCTTCGTCCGCTCGCGATGGCGCGCGCCGAGCGGTGGTCCGACCTGCCCGACGTGCCGACGATGGCCGAATACGGCCTGACGGATTTCACGCTCGACGCATGGACGGCGGTGCTCGCACCCGCAGGCACGCCCAAAGAGATCGTCATGAGGCTGAACACGATCATCAACGACGGCCTTCAGTCGCCGGAGACGAGGACAGCGCTCGCGCGGCTGAACGCCATCGCCAAGATCAGCACGCCGGAGGAGTTCGCAACATTCCTCGCAGGCGAAGTGCCGAAGTGGGGAGCGCTGGTGAAGCTCGCAGGAGCCAAGGCCGAATGAGGATCACACGACGCGCCCTCCTTGCGGCCGCAGCGACAAGCGTCGCGTTTGGCGCGCGGGCGCAAGGCACATACCCCAACCGCGTCATCCGCATCGTTGTACCGGCGGGGCCTGGTGGCCCGACCGACGTGTTCGCCCGGCTGATCGCGCAGCGCATGTCGGCAACGCTCGGCCGCGATGTGATCATCGAGAATCGCGCAGGCGCCGGCGGCGCCATCGCCGCAAAACTGGTCGCCGGCGCCCCACCTGATGGCTACACGCTGTTTCTCGCCAACACGAGCACCAACGCAATCATCCCGGCGTTTGCCAAGAGCCCCGAGTACGACCCCGAGAAGCAATTCGCCGCCATCGCCATCATGGCGAACTCGTTCCACACGATGGTGGTGCGCTCGGACTCTCCGGTGAAATCGGTGAAGGAATTTATCGCGCTTGCGAAGTCGAGCCCGAAGAAGCTCGACTTCGGCTCAGCCGGACACGGCAATCTCACGCATCTCGCGGGCGAGCTGTTTAAGCTCCGCGCCGGCATCGACATGATCCACGTGCCCTACAAGAGCGCGGCGGAAGCCGCGACCGGCATCCTCGGCGGACAGGTCTACT
Source organism: Pseudomonadota bacterium (assembly GCA_040756555.1). Lineage (GTDB taxonomy): Bacteria > Pseudomonadota > Alphaproteobacteria > Rhizobiales > Xanthobacteraceae > Z2-YC6860. Next base: position 238,982 of record JBFLYS010000005.1, read on the forward strand.
GCGGCTTCGGCAATCTCAACGTGATGCTGCCGCACATCCGCGCGGGCAGCTTCCGCGCGCTCGCGGTCACGAGCGAAACGCGGAGCGCCGAAATCCCCGAAGTGCCGACGATGATCGAAGCCGGCGTGCCGGACTATGTGGTGACGAGCTTCTTCGGCCTCGCCGCGCCCGCAGGGCTCGACCCTGCTATCGTGAAGATGCTCAACAGCGCCCTGAACGATGCACTGAAGACCTCCGAGGTGCAGCAGAGCTTTACGAAGTTCGGCGCCGACACCAAGATCGCAACGCCGCAGGAATTTGCCGCGCTGATCTCCTCCGAATATCGAAAGTGGTCCGCGGTCGCGAAGGTCAATCCGATGAATCTCGACTAGCTCTTTCGCTAGGAGGATATGGTGAAGACGACCATGATGTTTGCGCTAATCGCGGCTGCCATCAGCCTCGCCAACCCCTCCTCCGCGCAGACCTATCCCGACAAGCCGATCAAGCTGATCGTTGCGGTCGCAGCCGGCGGACCGATGGATACGATCGCGCGCGTGGTCGCGGATCAATTGCAGGCGAAGCTCGGCCAGCCGGTGATCGTCGAGAACCGCCCCGGCGCCGGCAGCACGCTCGGCGCCAAGGCTGTGATCTCCGCCCCGCCCGATGGCGCGACCTTGATCTGGGGCACGCTCTCGATGATCGCGATCGCGCCTGCGCTCTACAAGGACCCCGGCTACGACCCCAAGGCGCTGGTGCCGGTCGCGCTCATCGCGGATTTTCCGCACGTCATGGTGATCTCGCCGACCGTGCCCGCCAACACGATGGCGGAGTTCATCGCCTACGCGAAAGCCAACCGGGGCAAGATGAATTTCGGCGGCTCGCTCGGCACGCCGCCGCAGTTGCTCGGCGCGATGTTCAGCAAGGTCGCCGATCTCGGCATGACCTACGTTCCCTACAAAGGCGGCGCGCCGTCGATCCCGGACCTTCTGGCAGGCCGGTTGCAAATGCAGTTCGACGCGCTGACTCTGCTTCAGCCGCTGATCAAGGAGGGCAAGCTCCGAGCGCTTGCAGTCGTCAGCAACACCCGCTGGCCGGACCTGCCGGACGTGCCCACCCTCGCCGAAACCGGTTTCAAGGATTTCCCCGGCAATCCCTGGGCCGGCATCATGGCTCCGCCCGGCACGCCCGCGGCGGTCGTCGCCAAGCTCAATGCGGTGACGAATGAAATCCTGCGTTCACCGGACACCAAGGCGAGCCTCGCGAGGCTGAACGTGCTCCTCCGTCCGAGTTCCACCGAGGAGTTCGCCGCTTTCGTTGCCCAGCAAACGCCGGTGTGGACCGAAATGGTACGCACCTCGGGCGCCACGGCGGAGTAGTTCGGGTTCCGCTGTTAACCATATCTCCCCTCGCGGCCCGCGCGAACGGAGCGGATCGGCACAGCCAGCCGCCGCAAACATTAACGTCGAGGCCTCGAAGAATGCAGGCAGCACCTGCATTCTCCGAGGCTTTCCCGAAAAGAGACAAACGGCCGTGGAACCTGTGCCTCCCTCGCCACGCTCCCACAGCTCCGTCGCCGCCGTTAACTTTATGCTTCCGCTTCGGCGCGCTCTTGTTTACAAAGGTTAACAAGAGCGGCGCTGGGTTACGGGGTGGGGGATATGCGACGTCGAGCAATTGTTGCTTGCGCTGCCTTCCTGGTTTTTTCAGCAACGAACGCCTCCGCAACGATGCGGATCAGCGATGATGTCGGCGGCCGGATCGGCGCCTATGTCGAGCAATACTCTCAGGTGAAGCAGACCGGCGAGCGCGTCGTCATTGACGGCGCGTGCCTCTCCGCTTGCACGCTGGTTCTGGGCATCGTGCCGCGCGACCGCATCTGCGTGACGCGCCGCGCCATGCTCGGCTTCCATGCCGCATGGATGCCGGGTCCTGAGGGCAAACCGATCCCCAGCTCCGCCGGAACGCAAGCGCTGTGGGAGCTCTATCCGCAGCACGTGAAGCGCTGGATCAGCTCGCGCGGCGGCCTCTCCGCCAAGATGATGTTCCTGCGCGGCAAAGAGCTCTCGGCAATGTATCCCGAGTGCCGCGTCACCGACTGGGTTCGTTAATCGCGTTGAATTCGGTGGGCGACGAGCGCGCACGTGCCGCCCACGCATGCCATCGCGGCCATCACGAGATATGTGAGGCTGCCTGACGTCGCATAGATCAGGCCCGAAAGCCCCGTCGCCGACGCGGTGAGGATGCCGCCCGCGGTCGCGAGCGTGCCTTGGGCGGTTGCCGACAGTTCCCTGGGAACAGCGCGCGCAAGAAACGCCATCGCGCCGATATGCGTGGCTGCAAACGAAGCCGCATGCAGGATCTGGATCGCCAGGAGCCATCCGGATGGCGGCTCGAAAGCCATCGCGGTCCAGCGGACGACCGCACCGCCAGCCCCAAGCGCAATCATCAGCGTCGGCGCCAACGCGCTCGGCAATCGCGCCGACACCGCGAACAGGATCACCTCGGCGACGACGCCGATGCCCCACAGGACGCCGATCACCGTGCCGCTGACGCCCGCGGCGCGCCATTCGAGTGTCGAGAAGCCGTAATAGAATGCGTGGCTCGATTGGGTGAGGCTCACAGCCGCGACCACGAGAACAAACGCCGGGTTGCGCCACAGGCTGCGCGGCGAATGCGAGATTGTTTCTGAGCGCGGCGCGTTGGGCTCGAGCGGAACCAGCGCAGTCGCTGCGAGGAACGTGACGAACAGGCCGAACACGACCAGCCAGATCAGTTGGCCGGGCTCGATGAAGCCGAGCAGATAGCCGGCGCCAATGTTGCCAACGATGAAGGAAACGGACCCCCACAAACGCACCGGGCCGTAGGCGCGGCCACGCACGCGCAATCCGTTGAGCGCGTAAGCATCCGACAGCGAGAGGAGTGGCGCATAGGCGACAGCCGCGATGATCACCGTCGCCATGATCGCGACGAAGCCCTGCACGAGCCCCACCACGGCCATCGCCAGGCATCCAGCGCCGGAGGCAATCACCAGCGTGGATTTCAACGCGCTCCGGCGGTCAGCCTGGTGGCCGATGAACGGCGTAAAAACGATTCGCACCACCATCGGAACTGCGATGACGAATCCGATCTCACGGGCGCTGAGCCCCCGCGACTCAAGCCAGAGCGGAAAAAACGGCAATTGGATGCCGCCGTAAAGGAAATAAGCCGCGTAAAACAGGCCCAATTTGAGCGCGAAGCGGTCGGTGGAGAACTTTTGCTCTTGCGTCATCGACTCGTTTGCGCTCCGGCCGCGAACATGCAAATTGGTTAGCGAATCTCTCGCAGCGGTCTGCGCATGTCCGACAACATCATGTCTACCGCGGCTTCGTCGCCCGCACTATCCGCGCAGCAGACGCCAGCGGTCGAACCGCGGCATGATTTCGCCTCCGATACCGAGATGGTGCTGGCCGCGATCGCGCGCATGGAAGCGGCGGTGCGCGGCGGGCGCGCAACGCACGAGCGGCTGCGCGCCGAGCTGACGTCGATGGCTGACGCCATCGCGCATGTCAAAACCTCGGTTCGCAACGCGGCGACCAGCGGGAAACCGGTCAACGTTCTCGTGCTGCTGACTTGGCTCGAGGCGCGCGTCCATGGGATGCGCGGCTATCTCGGGCCTGCTCAAGCGACGGTTTCCGAACCGGCTGCGGCGGATGTACCCGATGTTGCAACGGCCGAACCTGATGCCGTGCCGACCGTCTCCGATGTCGTCTCCCGGCTCGGACGCGCGAGCGACATAATCGAGAAGGAAGCACAGGCGCTCGAGCAATCGGCTCCGGCGGCGGCCGACGACGTGCCGACCGTTTCCATGCTGGGCGCGATGGTTGAGGCGTTGACGGCACCAGGGCCGGCAGAGGCAAAGGTGGAGGCCGAAGCACCTGCGCAAGCCGAGCTGCCGGCCGAACAAGCAGAGGCCGAGCCGGAGGCCGCCGTTTTTGACACCGCGCCCGAAGCAGAGATTGCCGAAGCGACCGCGGCGGAAGCGAACGCTTCTGAGACGCTGATTGCGGATATTGTCGCGGACGATCCTGCGCCGGATGTTACGGCGTTTGCCGGTGAGCTTGGAGCTGTGGAGTCCGCAACTCCTGAGCCGGAGGCAGCCGCCGCAGAACCGACACAGCCTGAAGCCTTGGTCGCGGAAACGGTCATTGCAGACGAGCCCGCAACAGAAGCGGTGAGCGAGCCCGTCATCCTCGAGGCCGATCCGAGCATGGATGCGGCCGCGTTGGTTTCCGAACCAGCGGAAGCCGAAACAGCCGCCACTGAAGTCGCGCTGACAGAGCCGAAAGTGATTGCTGAAGGGGCAACAGAAGCGACCGCGACCGAACCCGTTGCAGTCGAGGAAGCCGCTGTTGTCTCGACATCCGCACATGAACCCAGCGCCCACGAGTTCGAGCTTCTGACGAGATTCGCCGCGATGGAAGCGATTCCGTTCATGCGCGACGAGGTCGGAACCGCGGTCATCTTCGAACCGAAGACGGAGTTCGATCCGGCCGCCGAGCAAATGGCGTTCGAAATCCCGGCGCAGCCGGTCGAAGAGTCCACCGAGCCCGTTCACACGACCGCACAGCCGCACGCTGCCGCAGAAGAACCGCAGCTTGAAGCAGCGCCACTTCAATCCGAGGTCGAAACAGCCGAAAGCGCGACCGTCGAAGTTGAGCCGGTCAATCACATCGAGAGCGACGTCGAAGCCACATTGCAAGATCACCCGACGATGGCGGTCTCGGCGCAAGAGCCGCCGAAGACGGAAATGTCGAGCAGGCTTGTCGCTTATCCCGGCACATCGATGCCGACAGTGTCGCTCGGTGCGATTGGCGAAACAGCCCCATTGTCGGGTGCGGCGAAGCCAGAGACGGCAACCGCGGGCCTCGTGGAAACTGCTGCGCCGGTTGAGGCGGTAGCGCCTGAGGCCGTCGCCGAGGACATGGCCCCCGAGATTGAGTTCTTCACCGTCGGCGAGCCGGAAGCCAAAGCCGAAGCCGCCGCAACGCCTGAAGCCGTTGTCGAAGCCGGCGAGTTGACCGCTTCGTTCGAGAGCACCGAAGCGATTGCGTCCGAGGCGACAGTTGTCACGCCGGAGCCTGAGGCGACTCTACCGGAAGTGGCAAATGTCGAAGTCGAGCCCGCTGCCGCGACCGCAGTCGTGGCGATCGAAACGGCTGGACCAGAAGCCGAGATCGAGAACGCTCAAGCTCCAGCCGAAATCGTCGCGATCGACCCCGCCGTGGAAACGACGACTTCAACAGTCGAAACGGAAACGGCGATCTCAGGCCCATCCGAGGCAGAGCGCACGGCCTTCGCCCAAGCCCTAGCGGAGATGGCGGCTGCTGCGGCGGCAGAACCGAAGACCACTGCGGTTGCGACACCCGAAGCGCAGGCTGAACAGCCCTCGCCTGCCCAAGCGGAAGCTATCGTTGCGGTGCTGCCCGCCGAAACATTCGACGCGGCCGACGACGATCTCTCAGACCTGTTCGAGCCCGAGCCCGATGCCGCGCTCGATCCGAACGCCGTCCTGCTCGGCCCGGCGCCCGCCTTCATGCTTGATCCTGCAACCGCTGCTGTGCTCCCGATGCACGACATGGCACTGCCACAGGTTGCGAAGCCAGCCGAAGCTGCCCAGCCGGAAGTTGCAGAACCCCCCGCCTCGGCCAAGCCGCACGATCCGCTCGCCCCCTTGAAGGCGATGAGCGACGAAGAGAAGATCGCACTGTTCAGCTAACAGCCGATCACACGCGGCGCTTCGTCGCCTGCGCTCCCCGCCATCGCGACAGCAAGGACATCGCGGCCATGAACCGTCTCATCGACCTTCCGCCCGAAAAACTCACGTCGGAGCAAAAACAGGTTTTCGATCAGCTCGTCGCGGGGCGCGGCCGCATTCTCGGCCCTTACAAGATCTGGATTCACAGCCCCACCGTCGCAAGCGGCATGGAGCACATCGGCACCTATCTGAACAACAACGGCTCGCTGTCCAAACGCGAGGTCGAGACGGTCATCCTGATCGTCGCGCGGCACTGGCAGGGCGACTACGTTCAGGCAGCCCATATCCGCGAAGGCAAGCGCGTCGGACTTTCGCAGGAAACCGTCGATGCGCTCGTCGCAGGCAACGACCCCAAGTTCACCGATCCGCATGAGCAAGGTGTTTACGCGTTTGCGTCGGCGCTGGTCGGCGGCGTGAAGCCATCGGACGCAGACTTCGCGGAGGTTGAAAAGAAGATCGGCCGCAACGGAATTGCCGAAGTTCTTGTGTTGATTGGCTACTACACCTCCGTCGCACTCGGCATGAAGGTGCACGAGGTGCCGATCCCGCAACAGGTGTAGCGCTGCGCCAAACGTCGCAACGGCGGAATTCTCGCTTCGCCCGCTGGCGAAACGTGATTAAATCCGCCCAACAAAAGATTCCTCTTCTAGGGAGTGCACGATGACCACCCGCCGCAAATTCCTCACCCTCACTGGCGCTGCGTTGGCTGCGCCTGCCATCGGCGGTCGCGCTTTCGCGCAAGCCTATCCGTCGCGCCCCATCCGCGCGATGGTGCCATTCACTGCGGGCAGCACGCTGGACGTCGTCGGCCGCATCGTGATGGACCCGCTGTCGACGCAGCTTGGACAGCCGATCGTGATCGAGAACCGCGGCGGCGCCGGCGGCTCGATCGGCTCTGGACTTCTCGCGAAGTCGGACCCGGATGGATACAACCTCCTCATCCAAGCGTCGGCGCATTCCGCCGCGCCCGCCGCCTATCCGAGCATCACCTACGACGTTGCCAAGGATTTCTCCGCCGTGATCCCATTCGGCACCGTGCCGAACGTCACGATCATCTCGCCGGCGAAAGGCATCAAAACGCTCAAGGAGTTGATGGAGGAAGGCAAGAAGCGCGAGCTTACCTTCGGCTCAGCCGGCGTCGGCAGCGCGACCCACTGGGCCGCGGAGCGTCTGCGCCTCAGCGCCGGCATCAAGCCGACCCATGTGCCATTCCGCGGCGGGCCGGAGGCGATCACCGAGGTGATGACCGGCCGCATCGACTTCGCGTGCATGGGCATCTCGTCAGCTCTGCCCCTGATCAATGAGGGCAAGCTGCTCGCGCTCGCCGTTTCCACGCCGAAACGGACACAAGCGCTGCCGAATGTCCCGACCACGATCGAAGCGGGCTTCCCGGATTCCGATTACAATTACTGGATGGGACTTCTGGTGCCGTCAAAGACGCCGAAGGACCTCATCGAGCGGCTGCGCGTCGAGACCGAGAAGGCGCTGAAGACCCCGAACGTGATCGAGAAATTCAAGCCGCAGGGCATCGAGCCGATGCCGCTGTCGCCCGCCGAGTTCGACGCGCTGATCGCGAAAGAGATCGGCACGAACATTGCTCTCGTAAAGGCTGCCGGATTGAAGTTTAACTGATCGCACGACCGAACACGGTCGGCGCGATTGCGAGGCGCCGATGCCAAAACGTGCCGTCTATTCCGATCGCGTGTTCAAAGGCTCGCTGCCGTTTGCGCAGGCGACGATTGCGAACGGCTTCATGTTTGTCTGCTGTGTCGGCCGCGACCGCGACGGAAAGTTCGCGGTCGGCGATGTACGTGCACAGACTCAGCAGTGTATCGACAACATCCGCGCACTGATCGAAGAAGCCGGCGGCACACTCAAGGATGTCGTGAAGTGCACGGTCTATGTGACGGACCGCGCCGACTGGCAGCCGATGAACGAGGTCTATTTCGCGAATTTTGCGGAGGACCCGCCGCATCGAGTCTCCTGCATTGTCGCCGGGTTGGGTTCCCCGGAATGCTTGGTGGAGGTCGACGCCACAGCCTGCTTGGAATCCGGCTAGAAGCGGCTAGCCACACCGTCAGGAAAAACCTTACATTCGTGGGACATTTGATTTTCCTGGTGAAAAAGGGCGCTTGTTCCGCGATGCAGCACAGGTGTTCACCTAACGCTCAGGCACCATGACGCATTTTAGCTGCAGTCGTGGCATGCTAGGCCTCGAGTGGCGACGTCCGATCTGAGACGGGATCGGGAGACGAGGAGATGGATCGGCCACGGTGTGGCCGGGGGACCGGGGGGCAAGTGATCGTTATTGCAGGATTGGCCTTTGAGGCCCGGATCGCTGCCGGGTCGGGCCTTCGGGTGATCTGTAGCGGCGACGGCAAAGACCTTGCCGCGAAGATTTCGCGCGCGATCACCCGCGACTGCCGCGGCCTCATCAGCTTCGGCGTATCCGGCGGACTCGCGCCTGAACTCGAGCCCGGCGCCTGCGTCATCGGCTCTTCGATCATCTCAAGCACCGGCACTCACGCGACCGACCGTCTTTGGTCGAAGCGGTTGGTCGACATTCTTCCCAATACGGTCTTCGGGCCGCTCATGGGCGTGCCGGAGCCGGTCGCCGACCCTACCGCAAAACGTGCGCTCTACGTGAAAACCGGCGCCGTCGCCGTCGACATGGAATCCCACATCGTTGCCGGCGTCGCTGCGGCACGCGGACTGCCGATGATTGCGATCCGCGTCATCACCGATCCCGCGAAGCGCGCCATTCCGAAAACCGCGATTGCTGCGATGCGTCACGACGGAACCGTGGACGTGATGGCAATGATGCGCTCGCTGATAAAGACACCGAGCGATCTCGCCGGTCTTTTTCGCGTTGCGATGGATGCGCGTGCGGCGCGCAGCACGCTGCGCAAGGGCCGCCTTCTGCTCGGCCCGCGCTTCGCGCATCCGGAGCATCACGAGCATGGTTTCGCAGAGAAGCTCGGCCTGCACCATTCGTCTCGAACCAACGAGCCGGCTATGGGGTTTACTCCCTATCTGCCGTCTGTCAGCCTGTTGGCGGACCGCCGCGCTTATCAAAGGGCTGAGTGACCTGCGATGCACGGAAGACCAACCAACAAACGCATGATGCACGACATGGCAGCGCTGTTCGCCGAACGCGAACGTGACCGCTATTCGATGCATGCAAACCATCTGAACGAGCAGATGGTGCGCGTGTTGAAGACCATCGGCTATGACGTCGGCTTCACCCGTGGCGCAGGCCAGTATCTCTACGACCGCGACGGCGCGCGCTATCTCGATCTGCTCTCCGGCTTCGGTGTGTTTGCGCTGGGCCGCAATCATCCGGTGCTGCGCGAAGCGCTGAAGAGCGTGCTGGACAGCGAGCTTCCCAACCTCGTGCAGATGGACGTCTCCACCCTCGCGGGCGTGCTGACCGAAAAGCTGCTGGCGCTGGTGCCCTATCTTGACAAGGCGCTCTACTGCAACTCGGGCGCGGAAGCAGTCGAGGCCGCGATCAAGTTCAGCCGCATGGCGACCGGCCGCACCGGCATCGTGTTCTGCGATCACGGCTATCACGGCGTGACCAATGGCGCGCTGTCACTCAACGGCGACAGCATCTTCCGCGATGGCTTCGAGCCGCTGCTGCCCGACTGCGTCAAGATCCCGTTCAACGACCTGCTTGCGCTCGAGCGCGCGCTGCACACGCGCAAGATCGCGGCCTTCATCGTCGAGCCGATCCAGGGCAAGGGTGTGAACATGCCCTCCGGCGACTATCTCAAGGACGCCGCCGCGATCTGCCGCCGGCATGGCACGCTGTTCGTTGCCGACGAAATCCAGACCGGCATGGGCCGCACCGGCAAATTCCTCGCGGTCGAGCACTGGGGCGTCGAGCCCGACATGGTGCTGCTGGCGAAGTCGCTGTCAGGCGGCCATATCCCTGTCGGCGCGGTGCTGACGCGCAAATCCGTGTTCGACAAGGTGTTCAACCGCATGGATCGCGCGGTGGTGCACGGCTCGACCTTCTCCAAGAACGATCTCGCAATGGCCGCCGGTATCGCCACGCTCGACGTGATGCAAGCCGAGCGGCTGACCGAGAACGCAGCTGAAAAGGGCGAGCGCCTGATGCAAGGCTTCGCCGCAATGATGCCGAAGTACGAGCTGATGGCCGACGTACGCGGTAAAGGTCTGATGATCGGCGTGGAATTCGGGCAGCCGAAATCGCTGAAGCTCCGTGCTTCGTGGAGCATGGTCGAGGCCGCGAGCAAGGGCCTGTTCTGCCAGATGATCACCATCCCGCTGTTCAAGGATGAGAAGGTCCTTTGCCAGGTCGCGGGCCACGCGAGCCATACGATCAAGCTGCTCCCCGCCTCGATCATTTCGGGCGAGGACTGCGACTGGATCCTGAAGTCGTTCGACACTGTGATTGCCGACGCGCACCGCTTGGGCGCCGTCTGGTCACTTGGCAAGACCCTCGCCGAACACGCCGTCCGCGCCAAAGCCTCCTAGCCGCGCTCCCACTCGCAGCGTTAAGCTCCCCGCGGTCCAACAACACTTGCCGGGAGGTTCGCCATGCGCGGCTTGCGCACCCATCCCCTTGCGATTTTACTGCTCGGAGCAGCGGCCATTGCGCTTCACCCGCAGCGGGCCGGAGCGCAATCCGGCATCACGCCGCCGAACATGGAACGCACAATGCCATCGGACATCGACCCGCAATCGGGATTCCGCCTGCCCCTGCCCAAACGGGAAGACCTCGACGAGGTCGGCAAGAAAAGTTTTGACCGCGGCACGACGCCCGGCGCGACCATCGCGGGCCTGCAAGGCCCCGCCGGCATTCAGCTTTATTCGAGCAAGACCGCGCCGCATCTTCAGGCGCTCAACCGCTATTTGCGGTTCGAGGCAGGCTTCACGCCACACATCCGCGAGGTTGCGATCCTGACCACGGCGCGCGAGATGGACAGTCAGTTCGAATGGGTGGCGCACGAACCCGAGGCGCTGAAGGAGGGCGTGCCGCAACAAGTCATCGACGTCATCAAGCATCGCAAAAGCACCGCGGGTCTCGACGAAGCCGACGCAGCCATCATCGAACTCGGCCGGCAGATTTGGCGCGACCACAAGGTGACGTCAGAGACATTTGCAAAAGCGAAGGCGATCTTCGGGCCGAACAAGCTCGTCGATCTCGTCATGTTGATGGGCAATTATGCGGGCACCGCGGCGCTGCTCACCACCTTCGACATGCAGCTTCATCCCGGCAAGAAGCCGCTGCTGCCGATCCAGTAAGCAGACGCGCGGCGCATTCACACCGCGCGTTCGTCATTCGATCAAGCTCCAGGCTGAACGCACTGGAACGAGTTGATGCGCTTGGTCCACTCCGGGCCAAGGGTCGGATAAGAACCGGGCGCGAGCCGCATCGCATTGCCGGCGTATTGCTCGTCGGTGAACATCTCCCACAACCCGGACTTCACCTGGATCGAGGCGATCTGATCCTGCCAGCCACTCTGGCTGAGCTGCGGCTGATCCTCGCCGGTCGTCACCGGATTGCTCGCGAAGTTCGGTTCCGAATAGATCGTCAGTTCACAGGTGCCTTGCGGCATCGGCGGCGCGGCCGCAAAAGCCACCGTCCGCGGCGGCGGAATTGCGCCGGGCCGTGGACAATACTGCACACACTGCCACGCCTCCCCGCCGCCATCGAAACCGACAACCTGCCAGTTCAGCCGGCAACCGTCCGGGGTAATGCCCTCGCAATACGGACGGCCGACCGTGAGATAGCCGTCGGGGTAGAAGTAAGCACCGCCGATCAGCACGACGCCGAGCGCGCTGTACGGCAAGAACTTCTTCCAGCCGCCGCCGACCCAGATCATCTTCGGTCCCTTGATGATCGGGGCGACGATGTTGTTCTTCACCTTCACCGCCGTGAAGTTGACGGGCAGCGGCTTCGGCGGAACGACCTTGGCCGGCCCGAGGCTGAGCTTGGACGGGCTGATCTTCGGATTGAGGTTTGGATTCATCGCTGGGCTGATTTTCGGCGCCACGCTCGGATTGATCGCCGGGGCGATCTTCGGCGCGGACGGCGGCGCACTGACTTTCCTGCCGGATTTCGGCACGCCGCGATGCGGCTGAACGACTCTTTTATTGACGCGCGGCTGCGCAGAAACACGCGGGGGCGCGGAGCGCCGCACTTGTGGGGCGGCAGCGCGCCGCGCTGGAGCAGCCTGAGTTTTCTTCTGCGCCGCCGAGATGTCTGTGATCAAAGCCGTGTCGTTTGCATGCGCAGGCATACACAACGCGGCCAGCGCCAAGCCGGACAAAACGATTTTCAACATGATGCGCCCCTGGGTTCGGAAAATTTCGCAAACCACAGCAATGCTAGGACCGCGCCGCACCCGCGCCAATTCACTTTTTGACCGCGGAACGCCGCCTCTCCGAGCGCGTTGTTATGCGGGTGCAAACAAGCGCGTGAGGTGACGTGATGATGAAGATCGTGACCACCGTGGCTGCGGCCGCTGCCATTACCGTGGCAACCATTGCCGCTCCCGCCCCTGCCGAAGCGCGCAACGGCGGCGCGATCGCGGCGGGCGTGATCGGCGGCCTTGCAGCCGGCGCCATCATCGGCGGTGCCGCTGCGGGTCCGCGTTATGGGTATTACGGCGGCCCCGCCTATTACGATGGCGGCTACTACGCAGCCGCTCCAGGCTGCGGCTGGCGCCGAGAACGCTTCTGGGACGGTTATGGCTGGGTGATCCGCCGCGTCCGCGTTTGCTATTAGCGTAACGCACACGAATCTGAACCGGCGTTCAGACGACCGATCGGAAATCCGGCATTTCGCAATGCGGTATGCCGGATTTTCGCTGTCCGGCACGGACTGACACGCCGCTACCCAATTTCCGACAAATTGGAACGGCCTATTCGCATGGCGTTTTTTGGGGCTAGTTTCACGCCCGATTCTGACCCGCGATCGGCATCGAGCCGGACGCATCCAGGAGACGACCCAAATGAAGAAGACTCTTCTTGCTGTCGCAACGGCTGCGACGCTTGCTGTCTCGGCGCTGGCACCGACCTCTGCCAATGCAGGCTGCCGCGGTTGCGGGGTTGGCCTCGGCATCGTGGGCGGCCTTGCCGCCGGCGCCATCATCGGCGGCGCAATTGCCAATTCTCGCCCGGCCTATGCCTATCCGGCCTACGCCCCGGCTCCGGGTTACGTCGCTTACGACGGCTACTACGCCGCCGCTCCTGTCGACTGCCCCGGCGGCTACTGGGCCCGCCGCCCGGTCCGCGACCAGTGGGGCAACGTGGTCGGCTGGAGCCGTCCGCGTTTCTTCTGCCGGTAAGCCGATCTGAATTTATGAATTCGAGCCCCGGCGGTGCGAAAGCGCCGCCGGGGTTTTCTTTTGCGCCTCAGCGGCCCTGCATGTGCGTAAGCACCGCTGCAGTCGGCCAACAATCGAGCTTGAGCCCGTTGGCCTTCTGATATTGGCCGAGCGCTGCGCGGGTCAACATTCCTGCCTTGCCGTCGATCTTGTCCTTATAGATGCCGCGCCCTGCGAGCGTGCGCTGCATCGCTTCAACCTGCTCGGTGCGAAGCTGCGTGTTCTTGCTCCAGGCTTTTTCGAACGGACGGCCGTCCATGATGCGATCGGAGAGATGGCCGACGAAGAGAACATAGAGGTCGGAGAAATTGTATTCCTTGATGACGAAGTAATTCTTCGGCGTGAGGAACGCGGGGCCGTAGGTGCCTTCCGGCAACAGCAGCGAGGCGTCGTTTTTCTGCTCGCCGGCCAAGAGCTTGCGTCCAAAAGCGGGCGCATAACCATGCTTCAGCCATTCGCCGATCGGCATGACATGGCCCGGTTGCGCGATGGTACAGTCGACATCGGGTGGTGTGCGGACCTCATAGGCCCAGCGTTCGCCGCGCTGCCAGCCCTTGTTGGCAAGTTGCTGCGCGGCTGAGGCAAGCGCATCGGGGATCGAAGTCCAGAGATCGACCTTGCCGTCGCTGTCGAAATCGACCGCGTGTTTGTAGAACTCGGACGGCAGGAACTGCGTGAGCCCCATCGCCCCGCCCCACGAGCTGCGCATTCGCTCGCGTTGTACGCCGTCTTGCAGCATCCTGAACGCCGCGAGCAACTCGCCGCGAAACATATCCTTGCGCCGTCCGACATAGGCCTGCGTGGCGAGAACACGGATCGCGTCATGCGGAAGCTTGTGGCTGCCAAACGCAGTTTCACGGCCCCAGATTGCGAGGATGATCGAGCCAGGCACGCCGAAACGGCGTTCAATCGCATCAAGTGTCGCGCGATGCTTATCGTAGAGCTTCTTTCCTTGCGCCCCGAGCCGCGCGATCGAGCTTTCGCGCACATAGTCGGCAGGCGTCTGCACAAACTCGGCTTGAGCGGGTGGCGGGCGGTCAGCCTTTCCCGGAACATTGAGATCGGGGAGCGATAGATCCGGCTCAAGTCCAAGGATCGCAGCGTCGAACACGGGGCGGGAAACGCCGACCTTCTGCGCTTCCGGCCACAGCGATTGCAGGAAGCTTTGGAACGCTGCGTCTGCGGCGTTCGCACATTCCGACGACAACAGCGTCATCGCGGCCAGGATGCAACCAGCGATGGACGCAGGGACGCGCAAAGCCAACTCCGCTAATGGTGCCCCTTACTCTCGTAGGCCGACTGGCCCAACCGGTCGACCGCGGCAATGCCTATCGCCGACAGAACGAACAGAGCGTGGATGATCACCTGCCACATCACGCCCGTCTCGGTGTAGTTCGTCCTCGACGTGCCAAGGCCACCCGCTTCGATAAACGTGCGTAGGAGATGGATCGAGGAAATGCCGATGATCGCCATCGCGAGCTTGATCTTGAGCACGCTGGCGTTGACGTGGCTCAGCCACTCCGGCTGATCGGGATGGCGCTCCAACTCAAGGCGCGACACGAAGGTTTCGTAACCGCCGACGATAACCATGATGAGCAGATTGGAGATCATCACCACGTCGATCAGTCCCAGAACCACCAGCATGATCTCCTGCTCGGTGAAGCTGAACGAGCCAAGGACCAGGTGCCACAGCTCCTTCAGAAACAGGATGACATAGACGCACTGCGCGACAATCAGGCCGAGATAGAGCGGAAGCTGGAGCCAGCGCGAGCTGAAGATGAGTTGCGGCAGCGGGCGCAATCCCCGCCGCGCATCTTTCGGAACAACAGGCTCATCGGCTGCCATCGACATCGGATCGCCCCTTCAAGAGCCGCGGCAGCCGAAGGGCCGCCATCGAGCCTCAATGGCCGCGATTTATATGTGATTCGTGACGGTCCCAGGGTGGTCGGGCGCGGCGCTTAGCCGCCATTCGACAGCCTTTTCTCGATGTCGGTGCGGACGCTTTCAGGCAGTTCGCCCGAGCGCGCAACCAGTACGAAGCGCGGGTCTGTCGTCTCCAACCGCAATTTCAAGAGCGGTGCATAGACATCGGAGAAATAGAACGCTACCGCATCTGCGGCGGACGGAAATTCGATCAACACAACGCGGTCCGGCACGAAAGAGCCCGCAACGGGCGTCACCCGCCCCGCCCGCGCGATGAACCGGCCGTTGAAACTCTGCACAATTCCGGGAATTGCCGCCGCGTAAGGCTTGAAGCGTTCGATGTCGCGCATCAGATGCGCGGCGATCACAAAAGCCGCGCCGAGACCCGGCTCGATCAGCCCTTCGGTTGCGAAGGCTTCCGATCCCCCAAGCGCCTTCTTCGCTTCTTCAAGCGCCGCTTCGTCATTGACCCGGACGATCAGCGGGTCGCCAAAGCTCCACGGCTCCTCGAAGGAAATGGATTCTCCGTCGGCCACCACATGGCAGCCGATCGGAAGCTTGCCGGTCTCTGCCTTCGGCGCGATCAGGTAGTGCACGACCGACCCTCCGGCTTTGCGTCAGACACAGAAGCGCCGCGGAGCGCTCAAGCGTTCCGCGGCGCCTTGAACAGGTCAGCGCGAGAACTTCTTGTACTTGATGCGGGTCGGGATCGTGGAATCCGTGCCGAGCCGGCGCATCTTGTCCTTCTCGTAATCCTGGAAGTTGCCTTCGAACCATTCGACATGACTATCGCCTTCGAAGGCCAGGATATGGGTCGCGATACGGTCAAGGAACCAGCGATCGTGGCTGATGATGACGGCGCAGCCGGCGAAATCCTCCAGCGCCTCTTCGAGCGCCCGCAATGTATCGACGTCGAGATCGTTGGTTGGTTCGTCGAGCAGAAGCAGGTTCGCGCCAGACTTCAACATCTTGGCGAGATGCACGCGGTTACGTTCACCGCCCGACAGCGATCCAACCTTCTTCTGCTGGTCGCCGCCCTTGAAGTTGAACGCGGAGACATAGGCGCGCGAATTCACTTCCTTCTTGCCGAGCAGGATTTGGTCGTTGCCGCCGGAGATTTCCTCCCAGACGTTCTTGGTGCCATCGAGCGCGTCGCGCGACTGGTCGACGTAACCAAGATGTACAGACTCGCCGATCTTGATCGTGCCCTTGTCGGGCTTTTCCTGTCCGGTGATCATGCGGAACAGCGTGGTCTTGCCGGCGCCGTTCGGGCCGATCACGCCGACGATGCCGCCGGCCGGCAGCCGGAACGACAAATCCTCGATCAGCATGTTTTCGCCGAAAGCCTTGGTCAGGCCTTCGAAGTCAACGACGTTCTGGCCAAGCCGCTCAGCGACCGGGATGATGATCTGCGCGGTCTGGGTCTGCTTCTCGTTGGCCTTGGCCAGCAGCTCCTCGTAGCGCTGATAACGCGCCTTCGACTTCGCCTGGCGGGCGCGGGGCGACGACGCCACCCACTCCTGCTCGCGGGCGAGCGTCTTCTGGTGCGCGGCGTCTTCGCGCCCCTCCTGCTCCAGACGCTTCTGCTTCTGCACCAGCCACGAGGAATAGTTGCCCTCGTAGGGGATGCCCTTGCCGCGATCGAGCTCGAGAATCCAGCCGGTGACGTTGTCCAGGAAGTAGCGGTCGTGGGTCACGATCAGGATCGCGCCCGGATAGTTGCGGAGATGCCCTTCGAGCCAGTGCACGCTCTCGGCGTCGAGATGGTTGGTCGGCTCGTCGAGCAGCAGCAGGTCCGGCTGGTCGAGCAGCAGACGGCACAGCGCGACACGGCGGCGCTCGCCGCCCGAAAGCTTGGTTACGTCCGCGTCATCCGGCGGGCAGCGCAGCGCGTCCATCGCCAGCGTCACCTGGGAATCCAGATCCCACAGGTTCTGGCTGTCGATCTGGTCCTGCAGCTTCGCCATCTCGTCGGCGGTCTCGTCCGAGTAGTTGGCGGCGATCTCGTTGTAGCGGTCGAGCAGCGCCTTCTTGGCGGCGACGCCCTCCATCACGTTGTCGCGGACGCTCTTGGTCTCGTCGAGTTGCGGTTCTTGTTGGAGGTAGCCGACACGCGCACCTTCCGCGACCCAGCCCTCTCCGACGAAATCGGTGTCGATGCCGGCCATGATCCGCAGCAGTGTGGATTTGCCCGAGCCGTTGACGCCGAGCACGCCGATCTTGGCATCCGGGTAGAACGAGAGATGGATGTTCTCCAAAACCTTCCGGTTCCCTGGATAGGTCTTGGTCAGTCCCTGCATGTGATAGATAAATTGACGGCCGTTCATGTTGATCCGATCGCTCGCTCTAACGCGCCATTTTCGGGGAGATTTGCTGCTGATTTAGCGAGCGCGGGCCTCAAGAGCAAGGGACGGAACAAACCTGACACAAGCGATACAATCGCGAATGAACCTCCGCACGACAGGGCGCGACCAACGGGCAAGTTGACGAAAACGAGCCTGGAAGCGTGTCATGTTGAGCATCGTGCAATTCGGAAAAGAGCTGGTACGGGTCTTCACCGACACCTACCACCCCGAACGGCACTACATGCGCGGTCCGGGCCCGAAGTGGCGCGCCAAGCACGGGCATCTCAGCCAGGCGTAGACCCCGTCTCAGATTACAGAACTGGCTGTCTTGGTATTGCCTGGCGCGGACCGCCCGCCCCGGGGTTTCAACCTTTGCGGTTGAGCACACCGCCCGCCGTTCCACACCCCAGCGCCCTTGTTTCCGCACCGTCCTTGCGGTTTTGTAGCGCCGGCCGCGCCATCAGGGCGGCCCCATTACAGGATTTCAGGGGTTGGAAATGGCTCATCGTTGCGCGGTCCTCGACGACTTCCAGAACGTCGCTCTTTCGCTGGCCGACTGGTCGAAGATCAAAGAGGTCGAGGTCAAGGTCTTCAACGAGCATCTCGGCCACAACCCTGACGACGTGATCAAGGCTCTCAAGGGGTTCGACATCATCTCGATGATGCGCGAGCGCACCCCCTTCTCCCGCAAGGTCATCGAGGGCTTGCCGGACCTCAAACTCCTCATCACCACCGGCGCGGCGAACCGCTCGATCGACGCCGCCGCCTGCGCCGAGCGCGGCATCACTGTCTGTGGCACGTCGAGCTACGGCAATCCGACCACCGGCATCACCTTCGGCCTGATGATCGAACTTACCCGCCGCATCGGCTGGGAGAACAACCGGATGAAGACCGGCCACCCGTGGCAGGTCACGCTTGGGGCCGACATCGAAGGACAGACCCTCGGCATCCTTGGCCTCGGCAAGCTCGGCACCCGCGTTGCGGGCGTCGCAAAAGCCTTCGGCATGAAGCCTATCGCGTGGAGCCAGAACCTCACGCCTGAGAAGGCGGCTGCGGTCGGCGCGGAATACGTTTCAAAGGACGATCTGTTCCGCCGTGCCGATTTCCTGACCATACACACGCAGCTCTCCGACCGCACGCGCGGGCTGATTACCGCGAAAGAGCTCGGGCTGATGAAGAAGACGGCCTACATCATCAACACGTCGCGCGGGCCGATCGTCGAAGAGAAGGCTCTGATCGCCGCGCTGAACTCAAAGAGCATCGGCGGCGCGGGTCTCGACGTATTCGACGTGGAGCCGCTGCCGCTCGATCATCCGTTCCGCAAGATGGACAACGTGGTCATCACCCCACACCTGGGATACGTCAGCCAGCAGAACTACGCCCGCTATTTCCCGGACATCGTGGACGACATCCGGCAGTGGCTGGACGGTAAGCCGGTCCGCGTCATTGCGCCAAAGTAAACGGACCCTTTCGCGCAAAAACCCTTATTTGATCGGCTCTATTGCACGGGGCTGCGCCGAAACGCGCGGCCCCGTGAGGCTTTACATCCACTTAACGACGCCTGGATAACCCCAAATAAATGGGTTCCCATTACTTGTCGGAGGCTCAGAAGAACCGACCGGCGGCCTAATGTATCGCGTTTTTTCCTGTCTGACCGGCGAACACGATTGGCGTCTTGTGGTTTTGGCAGGCTTCGTCTGTCTGCTTGCAAGCCTGGTCGCGATCAGCCTGTTTCATCGCACGTGCGCAACACACGGTCGCGCGAGCGCGACATGGCTGTCGCTCGCGGGCATTGCCGCGGGCTGCGGCATCTGGGCAACGCATTTCATCGGCATGCTGGCTTACGAGCCGCCCTTCGCTGTCGCTTATGACATCACGCTGACGACGACGTCGCTTGTCGTCGCTGCGGTCGTGACCTACATCGGGCTCGCTGTCGCGACCCACACATCGACGCCGCTCGCCGCTCCGCTCGGCGGCGCCATCGTCGGCGCGGGCGTCGCGTGCATGCACTATCTCGGCATGTCGGCGATCGATCTTCCCGGGCGCATCGGCTGGTCCGCCGATCTTGTCATCACCTCAGTGATCGTTGGCATGGTGTTTGGTGCTGCGGCGCTCTCGCTCGCCGTACGGCGTACGGATCTCATAGGCACGCTTGGCGCTGCGGCGCTGTTAACCTGCGCGGTGCTCGCGCATCATTTCATCGGTATGGGAGCGGTCCAGATCGTTCCCGATCCGACAATGATCCCCACGACATTCGCGCTCGATGAAGCGACGCTCGCGCTGGCCATTGCCGGCATCGCTGCCGCAGTGCTCGGAGTCAGCCTCGCCGGCGCATTGGCAGATCGATACCTGTCCGACCGCACACAGCAATTCGACGATGCCCGCCGGCAGATCATCGAAGACTCCAAGGAGAAGCTGCGCGAACAGAACATGCGTCTGGACGCCGCCCTCAACAACATGTCGCAGGGCGTCTGCATGCTCGACGCCAATGCGAAGATCGTCGTGCTCAACCGGCGCTTCCTCGAGATGTACTCGCTCTCGCCGCAGGTGGTGAAGGCCGGGTGCACGCTGCGCCAGCTCATCGACCACCGCATCGAGGTTGGCCTGCTCAATATCGACGATCCTGAGCAATACTGCCGGAACATCCTGAACAATGTCGCCAAGGGCAAAACCACCTCTCACGTCATCCACACGACGGACGGCCGTCTGATCCTGGCCTGCAACCAGCCAATGCCCGGCGGCGGCTGGGTCACCACCCACGAGGACATCACCGAAAGGCTCGCAGCCGAGGAACGCGTCCGCGAACAGACCATTCAGCTCGACACCGCCCTGAACAACATGAGCCAGGGGCTCATCATGTTCGATGCAGATGCCCGCCTGGTCATCTGCAACCGCCGCTTCATGGAGATGTACCGGCTCGATCCGGCCCGGATAAAGCCCGACATGCCGATGCGCGACATGCTCCAGATGCGGCGCGAGAACGGAACGTTTACGCGCGATCCGGACGACTATGTCCGCGACCTGAAAGCGAAGCTGGCCGCAGGCGACGCCACGCGCTTGGTCGTGGAGCGCAAGGACGGCAATGTGACGGCCATCTCCAACCAGCCGATGCCCGGCGGCGGCTGGGTTTCGACGCACGAGGACATCACCCAGAAGCGCCAGGCCGAGGAGCTTCTCCGCAAGCAGAAGGTCCAGCTCGACACCGCGCTCAACAACATGTCGCAGGGCATCAATCTGTTCGATTCAGACGGGCGCCTGATCGTATGCAACGAGCGCTACCGGCAGATGTATCGCCTCTCGCATGACGACGTGAAGCCGGGCGCGACGGTCCGCGAGCTTGTCGAAGCGCGAAAGGCTGCAGGCACTTTCTTCGACATCGACACTGCGGTCTATACCGAGTCGCTGATCGCCGCGATGAAACGGCGTGAGCCCAAGAGCCTTACGACGAAACTGACCGACGGCAGAACCATTGCGATTCACAGCCAGCCGACGACGGACGGCGGCGGCTGGGTGGTCACCCACGAAGACATCACCGAGCGCCGCAAGGCTGAGCTGGAACGGGACCGCACCCAGGCTTTCGCCGCTACCATCGTGGAAAACGTGCCAACCACGATCATCGTCAAGGACGCACACGATTTCCGCTATGTCATGGTCAACCGCGCCGCCGAGGCACATCTCGGCATGTCGCGCGACAAAGTGCTCGGCAAGACCGTGCATGACATCTATCCGAAGGATATTGCCGAGACCATCTCGACGCAGGATACCGAGCTTGCACGCACCGGCGAGACGCAATTCTACGACGAACACCCCTTCAGGACGCCGGCCGGCGAGCCGCGCATCATCACGACCGCACGGCTTCCGATTCAGGACCCGAACGGCACGTCGAATTACCTGTTGACCGTGATCGAGGACCGCACGCGCCGCAAGCGCGCGGAGGCGCAGATCGCGCACATGGCGCACCACGACATGCTGACGGGCTTGCCGAACCGCTCCGCTTTCAGCGCTTGCCTCGCCGCCACGTTCGACGACGCCAAGAATAACAAGACATCATTCGCGCTGTTTACCCTGAACCTCGACCGCTTCAAGGAAATCAACGACGTGTTTGGCCACGTCGTCGGCGACAAACTTCTCTGCGAAATGTCGCGGCGGCTCCAGGCGACAATCGGCGGCGCGTTCCTCGCGCGGCTAAGCGGCGACGAATTCACCATCATCGCGACCGACGGCGAATTCCCCGGCGCGGCCGAAGCAATGGCCGCGAAAATCCTTGCGTCGATGTCCGACGACTACATCATCGACGGCCAACATGTGCGCGGCGGCATGAGCGTCGGCATCGCAATCTATCCGGCCGACGGCGCCGACACCGAAACGCTGGTCGCCAATGCCGAAGCCGCACTCTACCGCGCCAAAATGGATGGGCGGGGTATCTATCGCTTCTTTGAAGCCGACATGGACAAGCGGCTGCGCGAACGGCGCGCGCTTCAACAAGACTTGCAGACCGCGATCGAGCGCGGGGAGCTGCGCCTCCACTATCAGCCGCAGGCGCGTATCAACGGCGAGATCACCGGCTTCGAGGCGCTGGTGCGCTGGCATCACCCGACCCGCGGCGTGGTTTCGCCGGGCACCTTCATTCCGCTCGCCGAGGAGAACGGCCTGATCGTACCGATGGGCGAATGGATCATGCGGGAAGCGTGCCGCGAGGCGGCGTCATGGCCGAAGCCGTTGCAGATTGCGATCAATCTCTCGCCGGTGCAGTTCCGCCACGGCGATCTCGCGGGCCTCGTGCATTCGATCCTGATGGAGACTGGCCTTGCGCCGAAGCGCCTCGAAGTGGAGATCACCGAGGGCGTCCTGATCGGCGACTTCTCGCGCGCAGTGTCGATCCTGCGCCGCCTCAAGGCGATGGGTGTGCGGATCGCGATGGACGACTTCGGCACCGGCTATTCGTCGCTCTCCTATTTGCAGTCGTTCCCATTCGACAAGATCAAGATCGACCAAGCCTTCATCTCGAATCTGGAGCGCAACCAGCAATCGGCGACCATCATCCGCGCCGTCATCGGTCTCGCACGCGGCCTGAAGCTACCTGTGCTGGCCGAAGGCGTCGAGACTGAGGAGCAGCTTGCCTTCCTTGCCCAAGAACACTGCGACGAAATCCAGGGCTATCTGATCGGCCGGCCGAAGCCGATCGAGAACTATGCCGATCTGACTGGCGCTACCACCACCGCACCGCACAAGACACGCGCGGCGAGCTAGGTTTCGGCGGCGCAGAGCGTCTCGACCTCCTCTGACTTTCCCGCAATACTGCGCGCCGCCAGCCGGTCGCGGCGGCGCTTCTATTGGGCAAAGGTGAAAGATGGCGAGCTATCTCCTCGTAATGTATCAGTCCGAAAAAGGCCCCCGCGCAGGCATCGCGGTCGGCGACAAGCTGTTCGACGCAGCCGCGCTCACGAAGAAGGCGGCCTATGCCACGACGCTCGACATCCTCAATGACTGGAGCAAGGCGAAGGGCGTTCTGAAAGCTGCCGCGAAAGCCGCAGAGAAGAGCAAGCTGAAAAGCCGCCCGCTCGCCAAGGCCAAGCTGCTCGCACCGGTGCTCTATCCGTCCGCGATCTACTGCGCGGGCGCGAACTACACCGACCACATGCTGGAAATGGCGAAGGCCACCGGCGTACCGCCGGCGCCGGACCCGCACGAGGTCGGCCTCAAGCCTTGGCACTTCATCAAAGCCTCGCGCACGGTGACCGGCGACCGCGCCACTGTGAAGCTGCCGCGGGCGTCGAAAGCGATCGATTGGGAGGCGGAGCTCGGAGCCGTGATCGGCAAGACCGCGAAGAACGTGCCGCTCGCCAAAGCGCTCGATTATGTGGCGGGCTACACGGTCGCGAACGAGCTGTCGGCACGCGATCTCGGCAAGCGCCCGCAGCTTCCGGACGCTTCTCCGTTCAAGTACGATTGGGTCGGCCAGAAATGCTTTGATGACGCCTGCCCGATCGGCCCCGGCATTGTTCCGGCGAGCGACATCAAGGACCCGCAAAAGCTCGGCATCAAGCTCTGGGTTAACGACGTCATCAAGCAGGACTCCAACACCTCGGACATGATCTTCACGCTTGCCGAGCAGATCGAACAACTGTCCGCACGCATTACGCTCTATCCCGGCGACATCATTCTGACCGGCACTCCTGCGGGTGTCGGTGCAGCACGGCCCGAGTTCTTGAAGGCCGGCGACACCACCAGGGTCTGGGTCGAGAACGTCGGCACGCTGACCAACAAGATGGCATGACGCGCTGTTTCGACGCGCTGAAACGACATTGCGGCGGGCCTCGGCCCGCCGTTATGCTGTCTGAATAAAATAAAATTGCTCGCACGGTACACGCGCGGGTTTGAAAGCAAGTTCCTGGGGAGGAATTTTATGAAGCGTTTGCTGCCGGTCATGGCGGCTGCGCTGGTCGCACTAGCGGTCGGCTCGGCACACAATGTTCAAGCTCAAAACTGGCCGACGAAGCCGGTCAAGGTTGTCATTCCGCTGACGCCGGGCAGCGCAACCGACGTGATGGCGCGTATCGTGTTCGATCAGGTCAGCCATCAGCTCGGCCAGCCGTTCGTCATCGAGAACCGGCCTGGCGCGGGCAACACCATCGGCATGAATGCGGTCGCGAAGGCCGATCCCGACGGCTACACCATTCTCGCCAACTCGTCGTCGCATACCGTATCCCCTGCGGTCCGTGAGACGATGCCGCTCGACACCGTGAACGACCTGTCCGCGATCATTCCGCTCGGCAACATGCCGGTCGTCATGGTCTTCAGCCCGAAGCGTGGCTTCAAGACGCTGAGGGACTACGTCGAGTGGGCAAAGGCCAATCCCGACAAGGCAAACTATTCGTCGGCTGGTGCGGGCAATTCGTCCCATCTGAACGGTGAACTGTTCCGTCTTTCGGCGGGTTTCAACGCGGTGCATCTGCCCTTCAAGGGCGCGCCGGAGGCAATGACCGAGGTGATCGCGGGCCGCTCGGACTTCTATTTCGCGCCGCTCGTCAATGCGACGCCACTCCTGCAAGATGGCCAGGTCGTGGCGCTGGCGGTCGCAGGCTCGCAACGCGCCTCGGCGCTGCCGGACGTGCCGACCACGACACAGGCCGGGTTCGCAGACTCCGAATACAATTTCTGGGCCGGCGTGTTCGTGCCGTCGAAAACGCCCGCCGCGATCAAGCAGAAGTTATATGACGAGACTGCCAAGGCGCTCGCCAACCCGAGTGTCTCAAGCAAGCTGAAGGGGCTCGGCGCAGATCCGATGCCGATCACCTCCGCGCAATACGACGCGCTGGTGAAGAAGGAGATCGAGACGAACAGCAAGATCGCGAAAGCGGCGAACATTAAAGTGAACTGACGGACCAACCGTCGGCACAAAGGGAGGGGCGAAATGAAAGGCGCACTTGTTGCGCTGGGATTGCTCGCGGCCGGAGTGACCGCAGCGTCCGCGCAAAACTATCCAAACAAGACGATCCGCGTGGTGGTGCCATTCTCGGCCGGCAGCGGCACGGACATCGTGGCACGCACGATCATGGATCAGCTTTCGCAGCAGCTTGGCCAACCGATCGTGGTCGAAAACCGGCTCGGCGGCGGCGGCACCATCGGCATCAACTCGGTCGCGAAGGCCGATCCCGACGGTTACACGCTGCTGATCCAGTCGACGTCGTTCGCCGTGGTGGCCTCGACCTACAGCAATCCCGGCTATGACTCGAAGAAGGATTTCGCCGGCATCACAGCGCTGGTAAGCCTGCCGAATGTGCTCGTGGTCGATCCCAAGAAGCACAAGACCGTCAAAGACATGGTGGCTTATGCAAAGGCGAACCCGGGCAAGATGAATTACGCCTCGGCGGGCGCAGGCAGCGCGGCACATCTCAACGGTGAGCGCTTCCGCATCGCGACCAACACCGAGATGCAACACATTCCGTACAAGGGCGGTCCGGAGGGCGTGAACGCCGTGCTCGCGGGCGACTGCGACTTCTACTTCATACCACTGCCCGCCGCGCGCGGCCTTGTGTCCGCCGGCAAGCTCGCGGTGCTTGCAGTCTCGGGCTCTCAACGCTCCGCCGCGCTGCCCGACACGCCGACGACGGTGGAAGCCGGCTTCCCGAACTCCGACTACAATTTCTGGGTCGGCTTCTTCGCGCCTGCCGGCACACCCAAGGCCGTCGTCGAGAGGCTCAACGCCGAGACGATCAAGGCGATGCAGAATCCGGCTGTGAAGGAAAAACTCGCGAGCATTGGCGGCGATCCGCTGCCGATGAAGCCCGCCGAGTTCGAAGCCTTCGTCAGCAAGGAAATCGACATCAACGCCGAGTTGGTGAAGGCCGCGAAGGTTCAGATCAACTGAACCCTCGCATAATCACTTCTTGAGGCCCGCCGCGGCGGCCACCTCGCCCCAGCGCTTGCTCTCGTTCGCGATGTGGCGGCCGAACTCCTCCGGTCCGGCGCTCACCGGGTCGATGCCTTGGGGCTTCCACGACGCCACCACATCCGGCGACGTCGAGGCCTCGGCCACTGTCTTCGCGAGCTTGTCGACGATCTCCTTCGGCGTGCCGACCGGTGCAACGAGACCGAACCAGATCGAAGTCTCGAAGTCCGGCATCCCTGCCTCCGCCATCGTCGGCACGTCCGGCAGGATACCCGGCCGTTTACCCGTTGCGGAGGCCAGCACTTTCAGCGTGCCGGCCTGCACCTGCGAAACCACCGCCGAAGCCGGCGAGAACATCAGCCCGACGCGGCCCGCGATCAGATCGGTCGCGGCCTGCGGACTCCCCTGATACGGCACGTGCAGGAGCTTGGTGCCGTTCCGCATGTTGAACAATTCGCCCGACAGGTGTGGCGCAGTACCAACCCCGGTGGAGGCGTAGCTCAGCTCATCCTGCTTTTTCTTGGCGAGTTCTATCAGCTCCTTCAGGCTGTTCACGCCGAGCGAGGGATGAACGACCAGGATCACCGCCGCGTTGTTGATCAGCGCGACCGGCGTGAAGTCCTTCGCGATCTTGACCGGCAGGTTCGGGTTAATCGCCTCGTTGGTGATGTTGGCCGACGATGCGATGAACAGGGTGTACCCATCCGCCGGCGAACGGGCGACTTGATCGGCCGCGAGGCTCGACCCCGCCCCCGCCTTGTTTTCGACGACCACGGTCTGGCCGAGGATCTGGCCCATGCGGTTGCCGAGCACGCGCGCGGTGATGTCCGCCGACGATCCGGGAATGAAACCGACCACCAGACGGACGGGCTTGTTCGGGTAGTCGCTCTGCGCCTGCGCCATCGGCGCGGCCACCACGGCCAAGAACGCCACCGCTGTGGCTGCGACCCGTTTCAGTCCTTGCATGCGCCAAGTCCTCCCAGACCCGTATGTCATTTCAGCCCCGCTGTTCATCGCGGGTGCCTGGACGACGATAACGCATTATTAACCCTCTCGTCGCGGCTGCAACGATTAACCGCACTGCAACCTGCCCGCGACATTCTGACAGTCCGATTTGCCGGACCAACCACGATGGCCGACGCCACTGCCGCTTTCGCGAGCCTGCTGGGCTGGCAGTTCATCGCGCTCGTCGTCATGACGCTGATCGCAGGCGGCGCCACCACCCTTTATCTCCAGCAGCGTCGCGCCATCGCGCAGCTCCGCACCGCGACTGATCACATGACTCAGGGCCTGTGCATGTGGTCGCCGAGCGCGAAGCTCGTCCTGCGCAACGAGACCTACGTGAAGATGTATGGCCTCTCGCCGGAGCTGGCGCGTCCCGGCTCGTCGCTGCGCGGCCTGATCGACCATCGCATCAAGGTCGGCAGCTTTTCCGGCGATCCGGATCAATACGTCGCCGATCTCTTGAGCAGCATCGCCAAAGGCAAGGTCGTCAATGCGATGCGCGAGCACGACGGGCGCTACATCGCCGTCGTCAATCAGCCGATGCCGGACGGCGGCTGGGTCGCGACGCACGAGGATGTCACGG
The DNA here is from genome assembly GCA_040756555.1 of Pseudomonadota bacterium. Lineage (GTDB taxonomy): Bacteria > Pseudomonadota > Alphaproteobacteria > Rhizobiales > Xanthobacteraceae > Z2-YC6860. The sequence continues at coordinate 266,364 of JBFLYS010000005.1, forward strand.
CGCGGCGGCAGGCCGATCTGCAACGCATCTCGATGGAAGGTCAGGTCGCGCGGCGTGCCGTGCTGGAGAACGCGATCCTTGCATTCCGCGAACGCATCGAGAGCGTGCTCAAGATCGTGAGCGACGGCGCGGGCAAGATGCAGACGACCGCGGTCGGCCTTCTCGGTTCGTCGGAAAAAACCACTGAGCACACGCAGACCGCGGTGCGGGCATCGAACGAAGCTTCGACCAACGTGGAAGCCGCCGCGGCCGCGGCGGGCCAGCTCTCGGCCTCGATTGCCGAGATCGCCGAGCAGTTGAGCCGCGCGACCGAGGTGGTGCGCGGCGCGACCCATGAGGCGGGCGCGACCAACGATCAGATCGCGAGCCTCGCCGAAGCCGTGCAAAAGATCGGCGACGTGGTGAAGCTCATCAGCGACATTGCGGCCCAGACCAATCTGCTGGCGCTCAACGCCACCATCGAGGCAGCGCGCGCAGGCGACGCCGGCCGCGGCTTTGCCGTCGTCGCCTCGGAGGTGAAGTCGCTCGCGGTGCAGACCGCGAAGGCCACCGAGGAGATCGCCAGCCAGATCACCGCGGTGCAAAGCTCCACCACCGGTGCAGTCGGCGCCATCGGCGGCATCGCCGAGAGGATGCACGAGATCAGCGCCTACACCACCGCGGTTGCCGCCGCCGTCGAGGAGCAGAACGCCGCGACCGGGGAGATCAGCCAGAGCGTCGCCAACGCCGCGCGGGGAGCCGTCACCGCGGTCTCCACGCTCGGCCAGGTCGAGGGCGCTGCAACCGCCACGCGCACCTCGGCGGAGACCGTGCTGACCGCCGCGCAATCGGTGGAGAGCGCCGTGGCCAGACTGCGGAACGAGGTGGAGACGTTCCTCGGTCAGGTCGCGGCCTAGCGCGCGCCTTAATCCACAAGCCCCGCAATAAGTTAGGCCCAGACTGGATTTTGCGGCCAAAGCGGGCTTATCTGCCCGGACGTCTGCCCTCCGGTCAGCGCAGGCCTTGGAAGCGAAACTTGCCCAAAAACATCCCCATCACACTGGCTTGCGGCGATTACGAGATCGTCCGCGCGCTGAAAGACGGCATCGTCGAGCCGGACGGGATCGACCTCACCATCCTCACCGACATGGACTCGACCACGCGGCATTGGCGGTTCATCCGCAACCGCGATTTCGACATGGCCGAGACCTCCGGTTCCTCCTACATCGTGGCGCGCGACCAGGGCGTTCCGGTCACCGCACTTCCCGTGTTCCTGCACCGCCGCTTCCGCCACGGCTTCGTGTTCATCAACACGACCAAGGGCATCAAGGAGCCGAAGGACCTGATCGGCAAGAAGATCGGTATCAAGTCCTATCTGGTGTCCGCCGGTCACTGGATGCGCGGCATCCTCGAGCACGAATACGGCGTGCCGCACAAATCGATCCAGTGGTTCGCCGAGCTCGACGAGGACATCGAATTTACGCCGCACAAAGATCTCAACATCACGCGGCTGCCGCACAACAAATCGGTCGAAACGATGCTGGCCGAGGGCGAGCTCGATGCGGTGATTCACTCCAGCATCATCAAGCCGATCCTGAACAAGGACCCGCGCGTCGGCCGGCTGTGGCCGGACTTCAAGGACGAAGAGGCGCGCTTTTACAAGAAGACCGGCATCTTCCCCATCATGCATGTGATGGGGGTCAAGCAGGAGATCGTGGACAAGCATCCGTGGGTCCCGATCAACATGTTCCAGGCCTTCCAGAAGTCGAAGGCGATCGCCATGAAGCGGATGAACAACCCGCGCATCGTGCCGCTCGCCTGGTACCGCGAGGCCTGGGAGGAACAGGAGCGGATGCTTGGCCCCGATCCATGGGAATACGGGTTGACGGACAAGAACCGGCACACACTGGAAACCGTCGCCGGCTATTCCTATGAACAAGGCCTGACAAAACGGAAATGGACGCCCGACGAGCTGTTCGTCAGCGTGTTCCAGGGCCGCAAGCGCGGCGAAGAGTTCCGGATCTGATCAGGGTCCGGGGAGAGGATCGAACATGAGCAACGGCATTGGATTTCCCGATCGCAAGGTGATGGCCGAGATGACGGCCAAGATGCTCCTTGAGGTGGAAGCCGTCCGCTTCATGGACGACAAGCCGTTCATCTTCACGTCCGGCTGGGCAAGCCCGGTCTACACCGACTGCCGCCGGCTGATCTCGTTCCCGCGCGTGCGCAAGACGCTGATCGACTTCGGCGCCGCGACCGTGCTGCGCGACGCGGGCTTCGAGCAGTTCGACACCGTGGTTGGCGGCGAGACCGCCGGCATTCCGTTTGCGGCCTGGATGGCCGACAAGCTCGAACTGCCGATGCAGTATGTCCGCAAGAAGCCGAAGGGCTTCGGCCGCAACGCGCAGATCGAAGGCCATCTGGAACCGGGCCAGCGCGTGCTGCTGGTGGAAGACCTCACGACCGACGGGCGCAGTAAGGTGAACTTCTGCAACGCGCTGCGCAATGCCGGCGCGACGGTCGAGCACATCTTCGTCGTGTTCTTCTACGGCATCTATCCGGAGAGCACGAAAATCATGTCCGATCTCGGCGTCAACCTGCACCACCTCGCAACATGGTGGGACGTGCTTGAATTCGCCAAGACCTGCGGCCAGTTCGACCCGATCAAGTTGCAGGAGATCGAGAAGTTCCTGCACGATCCCGCCGGCTGGTCGAAAGCCCACGGCGGCGCTTCGGTGGCCGCGGAGTAAAAGTACGCAATGGAATTCGACAACACATTCGAAGTGCCGCTTCCGCCGGATCAGGCGTGGCCCGTGCTGATGAACATTCAGGGCATCGCGCCCTGCATGCCCGGCGCAAAACTCACCGAAGTGGTCGACGACAAGACCTACAAGGGCGAGATCGGCGTGCGGCTCGGGCCGGTCGCGCTCACCTTCGCGGGCACCGTCATCTTCGAGGAGATCGACAACGCCAACCACAGCGCAAGGGTGAAGGCGCAGGGCAACGACGCCAAGGGCCGCGGCGCGGCCCAGGCCGCCGCGACGTTCCGGCTGGAGCCTTCCGCCAACGGCTCGAAGGTTCTGGTGCGCACCGACCTGACGCTGTCCGGCGCGGTCGCGCAATACGGCCGTGGCGTCGGCATGATCCAGGCGACCGCGTCGGCGCTGATGAACCAGTTCGCCAACAACCTGAAGAAGCAGCTCGCCGATCCCAACGCGGCGGCAGCATCCAAGCCGATCTCCGCGACCTCGCTTGCGGGCCAAGTCGCGTGGAATGCGATCAAGGGCAAGCTGGGCGGGAAATCCGACGGATGACGGATCCCGCTGCCAACGACCTGCTGATCCTGGTCGACAGCAATGACAACGAGATCGGCACCGCGGCCAAGCTCGACGCGCATCAGCGCGGGCTGAAGCACCGGGCCATTTCCGCGCTGGTGAAGAACTCTTCCGGCGAATTCCTGCTGCACCGGCGGCACACCGCGAAATATCACTCCGGCGGGTTGTGGACCAACGCCTGTTGCAGCCATCCGGCGCCGGGCGAGAGCGCGGCGGAAGCCGCCAAGCGGCGCCTGCTTCAGGAAATGGGCATCGCCTGTACGCTTGAGCCAATGTTCGTGTTCGACTACCGCGCCGACGTTCCGGGCGGCCTGATCGAGCACGAGATCGTGCATGTGTTCGGCGGCCTGCATGACGGCGCGGTGCAGCCGGACCCTGACGAGGTCAGCGAGTGGAAGTGGATCGACTTCGACGATCTCGTCGCTGACATGCAGGCCAAACCAGAGACCTATACGGTCTGGTTCCGGCAATACGTCGCCGCCCGTGGCGGCCTGATCTCGGCCTGGCTCTCGCGCTAAACCTCTACGGCGAATCCCCGTCTGGCGTTGTCGCACGGCGTCGGCTGTAATGCGGCCCACGAAGCAATCGGGGTGTACCGCATGGCGGTTAAATTGCTTGTCCTGGATATGAACGCGGAGCAGTACCGCGAGCGCCTGTTGCGGAAATTCCCCGACGTCGAAATTCACGCGGTGCACCACGCAGCCGAAGCGGACAAGGTGATCGCGGAGGTCGATGTGATCGCGGGGCTAGGCCATCACCTGCCGCGCGAGATGCTGACCGCCGCGAAATCGTTGCGATGGGTGCAGGCGCTGACCACCGGCACCGAGACGTTGACCGCGCCGGGCGTGCTGCGGCCGGAGGTGATCCTCACCTCGACGCGCGGCATTCATGGTCCGCAGATGACCGAGCTCGCCTTCCTCAACATGATTGCGCTGGCGCGCGATTTCCGCCGCATGCAGCGCAATCAGGCCGAGGCGATCTGGGAACAGCGCGGCCAGCCGATCCTCGAAGGCAAGACCATCGTCATCGTCGGTCTTGGCCTCCTCGCCGAGCATCTCGCGGAGCGCTGCAAGATGTTCGGCATGGCGACTATCGGCATCAGCGACGGACGCACCCAAGGTCCGCATTTCGACAAGATCATGCCGCGCAAGCGGCTGGTCGAGGCGGCCGGACACGCAGACTTTTTGGTTCTGCTGGTGCCCTACTCGCCGGCCACGCACAATCTCATCAACCGCGACGTCATCGCCGCGATGAAGCCGACCGCCTTCCTGATCAACCTCGCGCGCGGCGGCGTGCTCGACCAGGACTCGCTCATTGAACATCTGCAAGCCGGCAAGATCGCCGGCGCAGGCCTCGACGTGTTCCCGACGCAGCCGCTCCCGAAGGACAATCCGCTCTGGACAATGCCGAACGTCATCATCACACCGAATATCGGCGGGCGCAGCGACCGGTTCGTGGAGCAGACGTTGACGGTGTTCGAGCCGAACCTCGCGGCTTATAGTGAAGGGCGACTGAGCGACATGCGGAATGTGATTCCGCATTGATTATCCGGCCTCGAAACTTGCCCGACTGTCGTCCCCGCGAAGGCGGGGACCCATAACCACCACTCTTTGTATTGGCGACAAGGAAGAGCTGGATCCCCGCTTTCGCGGGGATGACAGCGGAGGTTGGTGCACGGGTTTTGCCTCGCATCGAGAAATTCAGATTCACGTTTCAAACAGCCCGGTCTTGTTCAGACACGCCAATTCGCTCCGGGGCTGGTTGCGGCGCCCGGTCGCCGTCTTCCTCTTTCCCCTTCGGACAAAAAGTCCGAGGGATGGAGCGCCGAATGACGCCACATCTTAGTCTCACGCCTTTCGGCGTTGCGTCCCTGAAGAAGGACGCTCGCCACCCGGCGCTCCATCGCGGCACTTTTCAATCCCGGGCCACGCTTTCCAGAACGGTTTTGCCGTTCCGATCAGCCAGCTCCTGGCGGGGGGATCCTGATATCCCCCAGGTGGAGCCCCGGTACGCCCGGAGATGGGTTTGCGAGACCCATCCGCAGGAGCCGCACCCGATCCCGCTGCAATGACGCCTCATGACAGCGCCCTCGGTTGGACCGGATACGTATAGGATTATATACAGTAGGAATTCAGTCAAGAGGCGCAGCGAGATTTTTTGTGGGTCGAAGGCTGCAACACATTCCGCTGTCATGCCCGGGCTTGGCCCGGGCATCCCGCTTAGGGAGGTACAGCGCCCGCCTAAGCGGGATCGCCGGGACATAGGCGAGCGAAGCGACGCCGTTCTTCGAACGGCTATGCCCGGCGATGACGTGGAGAGAACGGTGGTTATGGGTCCCTGCCTTCGCGGGGACGACAGCAGAGCGGGCGCGAGCCGCTTGCCCTCAGCCCTTCAACCCAAACATCTTGATCGCGTTTTTGTGGCAGATCTTCTCGCGATCCTCCGGCTTGAGATCGAGCGACTCCAGCACCGCGATGGTCGAGCGGATATAGCCCGGCCCCTTCTCCTTATCGAAGGGACAATCCGACGCGAACAGCACATGGTCCGCGCCGAAGAAGTCGATGCCGCAGATCATCGGCGCGCGCGTGCCTTCGATGGCCGTGTCGCCGTAGAAGTCCTTGAAATAATCGTAAGGCCGTTTCTTCAGGCTCTTGCGCAGCCCCTCGTAGTCCTCATCTGACGTCCGCACACCCATCTGGTCGAAACTGTGCGCAACACGACCGTCGAGGTACGGGATGACACCGCCGAGGTGATGCGACACGATCTTGAGGTTGGGGTACGTGTCCATGATCTTGGAGAAGATGAAGCGCGATAGCGCGACGCCGGTTTCGAACGGCCAGCCGAGCACCGAGCAGATCTCGTACTTCGACTTCTCCTCGCCCGCGTAGTCGATCATCTCGCGGCTGCGCGCCGGATGCAGCAGGATCGGCTTGCCGGATTTCTCGATCACCTCATAGAGCGGCCAGAACTCCTTGCCGTCGATCGGTCCGCCGTTGGCGTTGGTGCCGATCTGGATGGCGTTGGCGCCGTTCTTCAGCGCGCGCTCCGCCTCCTTGGCCGCGGCCTCCGGATTGTTCATCGGCAGCGTCGCCGAATAGCCCGCGAAATGGTTCGGGTTCTTGGCGACCACCTCGGCGAGCCCGTCGTTGGCGATCTTCGCCATCTCCGGCGATTTGTCCGGACCCCACAGCCGCTCGATCATCGGCAGACCGAGCGAGAGCACCTGAGTGTAATCCGGGAACTGCTCGACCACCTTCTTGCGCAAATCGAGGTCGTACAACGCAGGGATGCCGCGCACACGCTTGCCGATGTCCTTTTGCCCGGACGGCGACAGCAGCAGCTCATCGAAATAGCGCTTCGGATTGAAATGATTGAACGCATCGATGTAGCGCATGGCGGATGTCCTGTGGTCAAATCGCGGGAGTTGCCGGGTCGCGAAAGCAGGTGGGTGCTGTGATCTACAAGGATTTACGAGGCTTCATCAAGCAGGTGGACGAGCTTGGCGCGCTGCGGCGCATCAACGGCGCGGATCAGAAATACGAGATCGGCGGCATCACCGAGGTCGCGGCTGGCACGCCGGAATGCCCGGCGATGCTGTTCGACCGCATCAAGGGTTTCGAACCGGGCTTCCGCGTGTTCAGCAACGCGACGACCACGCCGCAGCGCGCGGCGCTCGCGCTCGGCATCGATCCGACGCTGAAACCGCTCGACGCGCTGAAGGCCTGGATGGAGAAGCGCAAGACTTTGAAGCCGCAGAAGCCCAACGAGGTGCGCGACGCGGCGTTCATGGAAAACTCCTTCACCGGCAAAAAGGTCGATATGGGTGCGCTCCCCGCGCCCTATTGGCATAAGAAGGACGGCGGCCCCTACATCGGCTCGGGCTCGCTCGTCATCATGCGCGATCCCGACGGCGGCTGGTTCAACGCCTCGATCTATCGCGTGCAGGTTCACGGCAAGAACAAGGTGACGATCCAGTTCGATCATCCCGGCCGCCACGGCGCGGTGATCGCGAAGAAATACTGGGACAAGGGCAAAAGCTGTCCCGTAGCGGTCGTGAACGGCGAGGACCCGGCCC
>JBFLYS010000006.1:0-80159 GCA_040756555.1 Pseudomonadota bacterium
ATGCTCGGCGTGCTGCTCCCGAAGGCCGATCCGGGGAGCCATGACGCAGCCGACGCGCTCGCCATCGCGATCTGCCATGCGCACCATCGTCAGGCCACGATCTTGAAGCTGAAGGTGGCCGCGCAATGATCGGCAAGCTCAAAGGCGTCATCGACAGCTACGGCGAGGACTTCATCGTCCTCGACGTGCACGGCGTCGGCTACCTGGTGAGCTGCTCCGCGCGCACGCTGCAATCGCTGCCCGCCGCGGGCGAGGCCGCGACGCTTTCCATTGAGACGCATGTGCGCGAGGATCAGATCCGGCTGTTCGGTTTCACCAGCGACATGGAGCGCGAGTGGTTCCGCTTGCTGCAAACCGTGCAGGGCGTTGGCGCCAAGGTCGCGCTGTCGATCCTGAGCACATTCAAGCCGAGCGAACTCGCCTCCGCCATCGCGATTGCCGACAAAGCCGCGATCCGCCGTTCGCCCGGCGTCGGCCCGAAGGTCGCCGAGCGCATTGTGATCGAATTGAAGGACAAGGCGCCCGCGTATAGCGAGCTCGACCCCGCCGTCATCAATCTCTCCGGTGCGGTCAACGAGAAGCGTGCGCCGCAGCCGGTGCTCGATGCGGTCTCCGCGCTCGTCAATCTCGGCTATGGTCAGCCGCAGGCGGCCGCAGCCGTCGCCGCCGCGAGCCGCAACGCGGGCGAGCGCGCCGACACCGCGCAACTGATCCGCCAGGGTCTCAAGGAATTGTCCAAGTGAGTGCTCAAGCGAGTGCATTGACCGACAAGGACCGAGAGTTGATCGAAGCGGCGGCGCAGGCGATCCGCTCGCGCTATCGCTACGACTGGCAGGAGGTCGGCGCGGCGATCCGGCTGCGTTCTGGAAAGATTTTCGCAGGCGTCAGCCTCGACGCTTATCTCGGCCGCATGGCGGTCTGCGCCGAGGCCGTCGCGCTCGGACAGGCGATCACGGTCGCGGGCGAATTTACCATCGACACCATTGTCGCGGTGCGCCATCCGCCGCCGCATGAGACGGACCGGCCGATCACCGTGGTTTCTCCCTGCGGCGCGTGCCGCGAACTGATCTGGGACTACGACCGCAACGCGCGGGTCATCGTGCCGGGCGAGAACGGCCCGCAAGTCGTTCCGATCGGTGAACTCATCCCGAACAAGTACAATCGCGAGCGCAACCTATGACCGACGCGCCGCGCCGTATCATCACGCCCGAACGCCGCGAGGAAGACATCGCGGAAACATCGCTGCGTCCGCTTCGCCTGTCCGAATTCATCGGCCAGGAGCAGGCGCGCGCCAATCTCTCCGTGTTCATCGAGGCCGCGCGTTCGCGCAAGGAAGCGCTCGACCACGTGCTGTTCGTCGGTCCGCCAGGCCTCGGCAAGACGACGCTCGCGCAGATCGTCTCGCGCGAACTCGGCGTCGGCTTCCGCGCCACCTCCGGCCCGGTGATCGCGAAGGCCGGCGATCTTGCGGCATTGCTCACCAATCTCGAAGAGCGCGACGTGCTCTTCATCGACGAGATCCATCGCCTCAATCCGGCGGTGGAGGAGGTGCTCTATCCCGCGATGGAAGACTTCCAGCTCGATCTCATCATCGGCGAGGGGCCGGCGGCGCGCTCGGTGAAGATCGATCTGTCAAAGTTTACGCTCGTCGGCGCGACGACGCGCGCGGGCCTGCTCACCAATCCGCTGCGTGACCGCTTCGGCATTCCCATTCGCCTGAATTTTTATACGGAGGCCGAGCTCGAAGACATCGTGACGCGCGGCGCGCGCGTTCTCAACATCGGTATGACGAAGGACGGCGCCAACGAGATCGCGCGCCGCTCGCGCGGCACGCCGCGCATCGCCGGGCGCCTGCTGCGCCGCGTCCGCGACTTCGCCCATGTCAGCAACGTCGAGAAGATCGACCGCAAGCTTGCCGACAAGGCGCTGCTCGCTCTTGAAGTGGACAACGCCGGTCTCGACTCGATGGACCGCCGTTATCTGCGCACCATCGCCGAGAACTACGGCGGCGGACCGGTCGGTGTCGAGACGATGGCCGCGGCGCTCTCCGAGCCGCGCGACGCCATCGAGGAGATCATCGAGCCGTTCCTGATCCAGAAGGGTTTTCTTCAGCGCACGCCGCGCGGGCGGCTGATCACCTCGCACGCGTTCAAGCATCTCGGGCTTGCCGAGCCCACGCGCGACGCTTCGCAGTTCGGTTTGTTCGCGCAGGGCGAGGACGATTAGTCCTTCCTGTGTTGCAAAATCTTCGACGCGATCTCCTTTACGCGGTCCAGCGTGATCCCGTTCCTTTGCTCGATGGCGAGCGGATGGTCCGTTGGCTCAAGTACGAACGACGGGCGCACGCCCGAATTGTTCAAGACCACGTTCAGCTTGAGATTGGTCGTCGTCGGATAGATCGGGTTGTGATTGCTGAGCCAGCCGAAGAACGGCGGTTCGTGCTCGCGAATCTCAACCTCCCAAAGTTCCCCCAAGCGATCAAAGCTCTTTTCGGAAACCGATGCCCATGCGCCCCAGACGAATGGATCGGCATGGTCGATCACCGGAATCACGATGCATCCGCGTATATAGAACTCTCGTTCGTCGATCGTGCAGGTGTCGGTGCCAAGCGTCGTGCGGTGCTGGCGCTGCTGCTCAGGCACGCCATGCCAGTTGTCCGGCTGGTCGAATCCATAGGCAAACGGGAGCGTCTTGTAATCCTTCCCGCAGCAGGCGCAGGTCCACGCGAAGTCCACGACAGGGCTCCGGCTTCGATTGATCAGCTACAGTCCTATCAGGTAATTCTTGGGTCCGCATTTCCGGAACGAGCCACGAAACACGATGATCAGCGCCCTCGACGGCGAAATCCGCAATGGCCGGCATCACATGCCGGTGCGCGTCTATTACGAGGACACGGATTTCTCCGGCGTCGTCTATCACGCGAGCTATCTGCGCTTCATGGAGCGCGGGCGTTCCAACTATCTGCGTCTGCTCGGCACCAACCAGCGCGCGCTGTTCGAGGAGACGCAGAAGGAAGCGCCGGGCTTCGCCTTCGTTGTGCGGCACATGGAGATCAACTTCCGCAAGCCCGCGCGGATCGACGACGTGCTCGAAGTCATCAGCCAAACGGAAGAGGTGAAGGGTGCGTCGCTCACGGTCCGCCAGCGCGTCATGCGCGGCGACGAAGAGCTGATCAACGCTCTGGTGCAGGTCGCCTTCGTCTCGGGCGGCCGGGCACGGCCGATTCCGAAGCCTTTGCGCACCGCGATGCAGGCCGATCTGGACAAGGCGGCCGCGGACCAATCGTGAATTTCATCGACGCGACGGCGCGTCTGATGTAAATGCCATTCACATGAGCTGGCGAAAACAGGGTGACGGGCCGCCGCGCGGCTATCACCACGGCAATCTGAAAGAAGCGCTGATTCGCGCCGCGCTCGACCTGATCAAGGAGAAAGGGCCTGCGGGCTTCACCTTCGCGGAGGCCGCGCGCTCGGCGGGTGTGAGTCCTGCGGCGCCGTATCGCCATTTCCGCGACCGCGACGAGTTGCTCGCCGATGTCGCGCGCCGCGGCTTCGAGCAATTCGAAGGCGTGCTTGCGAAAGCGTGGGACGAGGGACGTCCCAACCCGCTCGCCGCATTCGATCGCATGGGCCGCGCCTATCTCGATTTCGCGAAGAAAGAGCCTGCGTTCTATTCGGCAATGTTCGAGGCAGGCGTGCCGCCCGAGTCGTCGCCGGATCTGCGTGCGTCCGGCGACCGCGCCTTCGCTGTGCTGCGCAACGCGGCGGAAATTCTTGTCGCAAAGATTCCCGCAGCAGAGCGGCCGCCGGCGCTGATGGTCGCGCTTCACATCTGGTCGATGACGCACGGCATTGCGTCGCTGTTCGGCCGCGGCGACGCCGCGCGGCGCACCCTTCCGATGCCGCCCGAAGACCTCCTGGAAGCGGGAACCCTTTTATATTTCCGCGGCCTGGGTCTACCGCCGGGCGGTTCCCGAAAATAAGTGGTTTTGCTGTCCACCCGGCTCCTTGACAGAGCCGGTCCTTCCTTCTAGCTATGTAAATGTTATTAACATTCACGCTTGAGGATCATCGAGGTCATCATGCCTATCACCGCGAAAATCGATGAATTCGGCAAACCGGCGTGGATCGCTCTGACGGTGTTGGGCTTCGTGGCCTGGTGGCCGTTGGGCCTCGCGATCCTCGCTTTCGCAATCGGGAGTGGACGAATGGGATGCGGCTATCACGGCCAAGATCACCGCCAAGATCGCTGGCAGCACAAAATGGAGCGGATGCAGACCAAGATGGACTGGATGCGCGATCGCATGGCGCGCACCCCGTGGGGCTTCACGCCTCCGTCCAGCGGCAACCGCGCCTTCGACGAATACCGCGTGGAGACGCTGAAGCGTCTTGAGGACGAGCAGAAGGAATTCCGCGAGTTCCTCGACCGCCTGCGGTTCGCCAAGGACAAGACCGAGTTCGACCAGTTTATGGCCGAACGCCGAAATCGCCCGTCGGAGCCGCCGCACCAACCGGCGTGATCACGAGGCTCTGAAAGCGATCGAAGGCCGCGTTCCCCGACGCGGCCTTTGTCGCGTTTGGGCTGTTTGCGCTGAGCGGTATCGGGAAGTGCTATTTATCACTTTAAGAATATCCGGCCGCGCTATCATCATCGCGCGAGGATCGTCTGCCCATGTCCGAAACTTTGAGCGCAAATTCTCCCATTCCGATGCCGCCTCCCGAGCCGCACGCCTCGCTCGAACGGGCGTTCGTCCTTGATCCGTCCGAATGCGCCCGCGCGGTCGCGGACGTTCTCGCGCTTCGCCACTTGTGGATTCAGCGCGTCAATGTTGCGCCGTTCTTCACACTGGGGGCTGCGTCCTATCTGGATGCAGACCCGAACCCGGCGCCCTATCGCGAGCTGTTGAAAGGGTACAATCCGCTTCTTCGTCTGCAATTTGGGTGGCTGCTCGACCGCGTCAGCCGCGCGATTTCGGAGTCGATGGGCCTCGAAACGCAATGGCTGGAAGGCGCCGCGCTGCCGGGGTTTCATATTTATCTTGCGGACGAGATCTTCTTTAAGTCGGTCGCGGAGATTCACTTCGACCGGCAATACGAGCTGGTGGACTGGAGCAGCGTCTCCGACCCCGACTTTTCGACGCCGTTGTCCTTCACGATGCCGATCGATCTTCCCAAGACGGGTGGAGGTTTGAACACCTGGCCTGTCGAGGAGGCCGAGCTCAAGCGGATGCAGGCGGCCGGTATCGATCCGCCGATGACATTTCAGCCCTATGGGCTTGGCGAACTGGTGATGCACTCGGGCAATCTTTTGCATCAGGCGGCTCTGGGCCGCGTGATGGCCGAAGACGAGCGCCGCATCACCCTTCAGGGCCACGGCGTCCGATCCGGGAACCGGATGTATCTCTACTGGTGACGCTGCGGCGTTGCGGCCGGAGCCGAAAAATACAACAGCTTCCGTGTGTTATGGCCGTGGAACAGCGGCGCCGGAATCCGGTAACCAGCCATTAACCAAAATCACGCTGCCTAGGCCCCGACTGACCGGCGATGCGCCCTAGTTTGGTCAAGTTTCGCGGGATTTTCTGGCCTTTGCCGGTGGTGGACGGCGGGACGATTTCGCGAAATTGCGGATTTGCGGCGGAACGCGCTTCAGCGCATCCGTCCTAATCCATTTGATCTGCGAAGCCGCGCCGGTCTCAGCCGACGACGTTCGGAGGGACGGTAAGACCATGAATCCTGCTGATGTGGCGCAGTCTGCGCTGCCGATGGCTTCCGCCGACCTGTCGCTGTTCGCGCTGTTCTGGCAGGCCCACTGGCTTGTCAAAGCGGTCATGCTCGGCCTCCTGCTGGCGTCCGTCTGGGTTTGGGCGATCGTCGTCGACAAGTTCGTGCTGTTCGCGCGCACGCGGAACGCGATGAACGCGTTCGAAACGGCGTTCTGGTCCGGCCAGTCGCTCGAGGAGCTTTACCGCACGCTGTCGGCGCGGCCGACGCACTCGATGGCGGCGCTCTTTGTCGCCGCGATGCGCGAGTGGAAGCGCTCGTTCGAAAGCCAGACCCGGTCCTTCGCCGGCCTGCAAACCCGCATCGAGAAGGTGATGGACGTCACCATCGCCCGCGAGATCGAGCGGCTGGAGCGGCGCCTGCTCGTGCTCGCGACGGTCGGCTCGGCGGGCCCCTTTATCGGCCTGTTCGGCACGGTCTGGGGCATCATGACGAGCTTCCAGTCGATCGCGGCCTCGAAAAATACCTCGTTGGCGGTTGTGGCGCCGGGCATCGCCGAGGCACTGTTTGCGACCGCAATCGGCCTGATCGCCGCCATTCCGGCGACAATTTTCTATAACAAGTTCATCTCCGAGGTGAACAAGCAGGCCCAGCGCCTGGAGGGTTTCGCCGACGAGTTCTCCGCGATCCTGTCGCGGCAGATCGACGAGCGTTCGTAAGCTTTAGGGGGAACGGGATATGGCGATCGGGGGCGGCGCACATTCGGGTGTGTTCGGCAAGCGCCGCCATCGTCGCGCTCCTGTCATGGCCGAGATCAACGTTACGCCGATGGTGGACGTGATGCTCGTGCTGCTCATCATCTTCATGGTGTCCGCACCGCTGCTCACCGTCGGCGTGCCGATCGACCTGCCGCAGTCGCAAGCCGCGAGTCTCGATCAGGCCGACAAGGAGCCGCTGGCGATTTCGGTCAACACCAAGGGCCAGATCTTCCTGCAGGACTCCGAAATCAAGCTCGACGATCTCGTCACCAAGCTGAAGGCGATTACCGCGGCGCGTGGCGGCACCGAAGAGCGCATCTATGTGCGCGGCGATAAGACCGTCGATTACGGCACGGTGATGCGGGTGATGGGCCGGCTGTCGCAGGCGGGTTTCAAGAAAGTGGCGCTCGTGACCGAGGTGGAGCAGGGCTCGTGAAGCTGCCCTTCCAGATGCCCGAGAACAAGACCGGCCTGATCGTGTCGGTGATCGCGCATGCCGCGTTTTTCACCTGGGGCATCGTCTCGTTCTCGGCGCGGCCGCTGGAAGCAAAGCCCACCGACTCGTTGCCGGTCGACATCATCTCGACCAAGCAATTCTCCGAACTGACCAAGGGTCAGAAGAACGGCAAGAAGGACGCTCCAGCCAAGGAGCAGGTCGAGAAGGTCGCCGAGCCCAAGCCGGTCGAGGAAACTCCGGTCAAGAAAATTACCGAGAAGCAAGAGATCAAGACCGCGGCCGCCGAGCCGACACCGCCCGTGCCGCAGGAGCAGCAGAAGGTCGAGCCGCCCAAGCCCGACAAGAAGCCGCCGCCGAAGGACGAGATCGCCGAGGCTCTGAAGAAAGAGCAGATCAAGAAAAAGCAGGAAGAGCAGAAGCAGAAGGCGGCCGAGAAGAAGCAACAGCAGCAGCCGAAGTTCGACCCGAACCAGATCGCGGCGCTGCTCGACAAGCGCGATCCGACCCGTCAGACGCTGACGGGCGCCGCGATCCAGCCGCAAGAGGCCGCGCTCGGCATCCGCTCAGGCTCCGCGCCCAAGCTGTCGCAGAGCGAGCTCGACGCCATGCGTCAGCGCCTGATGCAGCTCTGGAATCCGCCGGCGGGCGTGCAGAACCCCGAACAGCTCATCGTGAAGATCCGCATCCAGCTCGGCCGCGACGGCAAGCTCACGGGCCCGCCGATCGTGCTGACCAGCGGACGCGGCACCCTGTTCGAGACCGCGCGCGACAATGCGATCCGCGCGCTGTTCCGCGGCCAGCCGTTCGAGATGCTGTCGCCCTCGACCTATGACCTTTGGAAAGAAATCGAGATCACCTTCGATCCGCGCGACATGTATCGCGGCTGATCGTTTCGTTTTGGAAGCGGCTTTTATGAAGAACAGTGGATTGATCGGAACTTCGTCGCTCGTCACGCGGCGGAGTGTCATTGTCGGTGCAGGCGCAAGCGCGCTCGCGATGTTCGGGCGCAGCGCCTTCGGCGCGGCGCAGCTCAACGTCACGTCGGGCACCGTGCAGGCGATGCCGATCGCGTTGCCGGATTTCGTCGGCGCGCCGGGCACGCAGGACAGCGAAATCGGCCGCAACATCACCGGCGTCATTACCAACAACTTGCGCCGCTCGGGCTTGTTCGCGCCGATCGATCAGCAGGCCTATATCGAGAAGATTGCCAACATCGACGCGGTGCCGCGCTTCCAGGACTGGAAGACGCTCAACGCCCAGGCGCTGGTGACCGGCCGCATCCAGCGGCAGTCCGACGGCCGCGTCAAAGCGCAGTTCCGGCTGTGGGACGTGTTCGCCGGCCAGCAATTGTTCGGCCAGCAGTACGACACCGTGCCGGACAACTGGCGCCGCATCGCGCACATCATCTCGGATTCGATCTACGAGCGCCTCACCGGCGAGAAGGGTTACTTCGACAGCCGCGTGGTGTTCGTCGACGAGTCCGGTTCGAAGGAGCGCCGCGTCAAGCGCCTCGCGATCATGGATCAGGACGGCGCCAACGTGCGCTACCTGACGCGCGGCGACGACCTTGTCATCACGCCGCGCTTCTCGCCGTCGACGCAAGAGATCACCTACATGTCCTACGGCCAGCGCGAGCCGCGCGTGGTCTTGCTCAACATCGAGACCGGCCAGCGCGAGATCGTCGGAAACTTCGCCGGCATGACCTTCGCGCCGCGCTTCTCGCCCGACGGCCAACGCGTCATCATGAGCTTGCAGCAGGGCGGCAACTCCAACCTCTACGTGATGGACCTGCGCTCGAAGCAGACCTCGCGCCTCACCGACACGCCGGCGATCGACACCGCGCCGTCCTATTCGCCGGACGGCGCGCGCATCTGCTTCGAAAGCGACCGCGGCGGCACGCAGCAGATCTACATCATGGCCGCCGGCGGCGGTCAGGCGCAGCGCATCAGCTTCGGCGAAGGCCGCTATTCGACGCCGGTGTGGTCGCCACGCGGGGACTACATTGCTTTCACCAAGCAGGGCAGCGGCAGCTTCGCGATCGGTATCATGAAACCCGACGGCACCGGCGAGCGCATCCTCACCGAGGGCTATCACAATGAAGGCCCGACGTTTGCGCCGAACGGCCGCGTGCTGATGTTCTTCCGCGAGGCCGGCGGCGCGCCGGGCCCGTCGCTGTTCACGGTCGATATCAACGGACGCAATGAGCAGAAGGTGCCGACGCCGGGCTTCGCGTCGGACCCGGCCTGGTCGCCGCTGCTCACGTAGCGAGCAGGTAGCTGAAGAGGGATGCGCGGTGCCATAAGACCGCCGCGTTCACGCCCGATTAACCATACGGGGACGTATCGGCATCTGTGACACTTTTCATGGGTCTGGAAACGCCTCGTCAAGGTTGACGAAATATTCGTTTAACCAAGCGCCTGTTATCTCTCGGGCGAGAATGGAGGCTCCGGAATGAAAAGTATGATGCGTACCTTCCGCAGCGCCGGCATGATCGCCACGCTGGTTGCGGCGCTTGCGGTGTCCGCCTGCGCGAACAAGCCGGGTGACAATTCGATGGCGTCCGCGGGCGCGGCGACGCCCGGCAGCGAGCAGGACTTCGTGGTCAACGTCGGCGACCGCGTGTTCTTCGAAAGCGACTCGTCCGAGCTCACGGGGGCGTCGCGCGCGACGCTCGACAAGCAGGCGCAGTGGCTGCAAACCTACCAGACCTACGGCTTCACCATCGAAGGCCACGCCGACGAGCGCGGCACGCGCGAGTACAACATCGCTCTTGGCGCTCGGCGCGCCCAGGCGGTGCGGGACTATCTGACCTCGCGCGGTATCCCGGCGTCGCGGATGCGCACGGTGTCCTACGGCAAGGAGCGACCGGTTGCGGTCTGCAACGACATTTCGTGCTGGTCGCAGAACCGCCGCGCTGTGACGGTGCTCGGCGCGACATCCTAACCGCCGACTGTATCGGCTGAATGAACCGGCGCCCCAAGTGGGCGCCGGTTTGTTTTCGGGCGCCGGTTTGTTTTTGCACTGGTGCTTGTTGGGCCGGTCCGCATTGGTCTTTCGGCCAAGCTTGCCAACGCCCCTGGAACGCAGGACGCTGTACCGCGTTTGAACAGGCCGCGCTGGTGTCGGCGGCCTCATGGATACTTCGAGGGGTGATTATGGGCGCCGTGCGATCGTTCCGCGGATTTTGGTTTCCCGTTGCCGCTCTCGCGCTTGTGCTCGCCGGTTGCGGCGAGGAGAACAAATACGTGGCGCCGCCGCCGCCCAAGGTGACGGTCGCGCTGCCCGTTCAGAAGTCGGTGACGCGCTATCTCGAATCGACCGGTAATGCGGCCGCGGTCAACACGGCGAACCTCGTCGCGCGCGTGCAGGGCTTCGTGCGCGGCATCCACTACAAGGATGGCGACGAGGTGAAGAAGGGCCAGCTTCTTTTCACCATCGAGCCCGAGACCTATCAGCTCAAGGTCGAGCAATCGAAAGCCGCCGAGGCCGCGGCCGACGCCACGCTGAAGCAGGCGCAAGCCGAATTCGACCGGCAGCTTGATCTTCAGTCCCGCCAGGTCTCGTCCAAGGCCGCGCTCGACAACGCCACCGGGAGCCGCGATTCCGCGGCGGCCAAGCTGCAGCAGGCCAAGGCCGACACGCATCTTGCGGAACTGAACTACAGCTACACCCAGGTCACCGCGCCGTTCGACGGCATCGTCACCGCGCGTCAGGTCTCGCTCGGCGAAATGGTCGGCGCGACGTCGCCGACGGTGCTTGCCACCATCGTCCAGCTCGAGCCGATCTATGTGAACTTCAACATCAACGAGCAGGAACTTCAGCGTGTGATGCGCACCCTGTCGCGGCTCGGCATCACGCCGGACCAGATCAAGAAGATTCCAGTCGAAGCGGGGCTGCAAACCGAAACCGGCTATCCGCACAAGGGTCTGCTCGATTACGCCGCGCCGCAGGTCTCGGCCGCGACCGGCACGCTCATGGTGCGCGGCATTTTTGAGAACCGCGGCCACCCGATCCTGCCCGGCTTCTATCTGCGCGTTCGCGTGCCGGCGCCGGAGCAGACCGTGTCGCTGCTGGTGCCGCAGACCGCGGTCGGCAGCGACCAGATCGGCCGCTATGTGCTGGTCGTGAACAAGGACAACGTGGTCGAGCAGCGCAAGATCGAGATCGGCCCGCTCTCCGACGACATGCGCATCGTCGAAAGCGGTCTCAAGCCCGACGACCGCGTGGTGGTGGCCGGCATCCTGCGTGCGACGCCGGGGCAGAAGGTCGATCCGCAGATGGAGCAGGCGGCAGCGCCAGCGGCCGCAGGCGGGAAGGTGCCGCCATGATCTCCAAATTCTTCATCGAGCGGCCCGTCCTCGCCAACGTGCTGGCGATCCTGATGGTCGTCATCGGCGCCGTCGCGGTGTTCAACCTGCCGGTCGAGCAGTATCCCGACGTCGTGCCGCCGACCGTTCAGGTCTCGACGCGCTATCCCGGCGCGAGCGCGCGCACCGTCATCGATGCCGTCGCGCTTCCGATCGAGCAGCAGGTCAACGGCGTGGAAGGCATGATCTACATGCAGTCCTACGCCGCCTCCGACGGCACCTACAATCTGACGGTGACGTTCAGGATCGGCGTCGATCTCAACCTCGCGCAGATCCTGGTGCAGAACCGCGTCTCCGCCGCCTTGGCCCAACTGCCCGACGCGGTGCAGAAGCAGGGCGTGACGGTGCAGAAGCGCTCGACCTCGATCTTGCAGATCGTCACGCTCACGTCGCCCGACAACCGCTTCGACAGTCTCTATCTCTCCAACTACGCCGCGATCCGTCTCAAGGACGAGATCGCGCGCCTTCCCGGCGTCGGCACCGTCACCGTGTTCGGCGCCGGCCAATATTCGATGCGCGTCTGGCTCGACCCGCACAAGCTGGAGGCGAGGGGGCTCAACGCCGCCGACGTCATCCAGGCGCTCCAGCAGCAGAACGAGCACGTCACCGCGGGCCAGATCGGCACGCCGCCGGCGCCGGACAGCCAGGCGTTCCAATACACGCTGAACGTCCGCGGCTCGCTCGACGATCCGGCCGAGTTCGCCAACGTCATCGTGAAAACCGGCAACGCGGGCGAGATCACGCGCGTCAGCGATGTCGGCCGCGTCGAGCTGGGCGCGCAGACCTACAGCCAGATCTTCACGCTCGACGGCAAGCCGGCGGCGGGCATCGCGATCTTTCTCTCGCCCGGCGCGAACGCGCTCAACGTCGGCGACGAGGTCAAGAAGAAGATGGTGGCGCTGGCGCGCGAATTTCCGCCAGGGCTGACCTATGGCGTGCCGTTCGACACCACGACCTTCGTCAACGCCTCGATCCACGAGGTCTACAAGACGCTCTATGAGGCGGGCATCCTCGTCCTGATCGTCATCATGGTCTTCCTGCAAGACTGGCGCGCGATGCTCATTCCGGCGACGACGGTGCCGGTCACCATCATCGGCGCCTTCGCTGGAATGGCGGCGATGGGCTTCACCGTCAATTTCTCGACCCTGTTCGCGATCGTGCTCGCCATCGGCATTGTGGTGGACGACGCCATCGTCGTGGTCGAGGGCGCGGCCCACAACATCGAGAAGGGCATGTCCGGCCACGACGCCGCGATCAGGGCGATGGACCAGCTCTTTGGTCCGATCATCGGCATCACGCTGGTGCTGATGGCCGTGTTCCTTCCGGCGGCGTTTCTGCCGGGCATCACGGGACGCATGTACGCGCAATTCGCGCTGGTGATCGCGGCGACCGCGTTCCTCTCCGCGATCAACGCCGTGACGCTCAAGCCGACTCAGAGCGCGATGTGGCTGCGGCGGCCGGTGCCGCCGGAGCAGCGCAACCTGTTCTACCGCTTCTTCAACCGCGCCTATGGCTGGCTCGAGAACGTCTACATCTCTGTTATCGCGCGGATGGTGAAGCGCAGCGCGATCATGGTTACGATCTCGCTCGCGGTCATGGGCCTCGCGCTCTACCTGTTCTCGCGCGTGCCGACGAGCTTCATCCCGATCGAGGATCAGGGCTACATGATCGCCGCCGTGCAGTTGCCGGATGGCGCGTCGCTGCCGCGCACGCAGCGCGTTCTCGACAAGGTTTCCGAGATCAGCCGCGCCACGCCGGGCGTGGATCAGGTCGTCACCATCGCGGGCGTCTCCGCGCTCGACAATTCGTCGTCGCTCTCAAACGCCGGTGTCGCCTACATCATCCTCAAGGACTGGAGCGTGCGCGGCAAGGCGCAAGGCCTGCTCCCGCTGTACCAGGGGCTCAACAAGTCGCTCTCCGCCATCGAGGACGCCCAGATCATGGTGCTGCCGCCGCCGCCGATCCAGGGCGTCGGCAACGACGCCGGCTTCACCATGCAGATCGAGCTGCGCGACGGCAGCTTCGATCTCGCCAAGCTCCAGAGCGCGACCGACGCGATCGTCGCCAACGCCAGGTCGCAGTCGGCGTTGCAGATGGCCATGTCCTCGTTCCGCGCCAACGTGCCGCAATATTCCGTCGAGGTGGACCGTGTGAAGACGCAGGCGCTGCACGTCACGACCGATCAGGTGTTCCAGACCCTGAGCAGCTATCTCGGCTCGTCCTACGTCGATCAGTTCAACAAGTTCGGCCGCGTGTTCCAGATCTACACGCAGGCGGACTCGCAATACCGGCTGCGCACCGAGGACATCCAGCGCCTCACCGTCCGCAACAAGGACGGCGACATGGTGCCGATCGGCACCCTGGCGAAGATCACGCCGGTGGTCGGCCCCTCGCTCATCAGCCTGTTCAACCTCTATCCGTCGGCGACGGTGATCGGCTTGCCGGCGACCGGGTTCTCGTCCGGCGAGGTGATGAGGCTGATGGAGGAGATCGCGGCGAAGACGCTGCCGCCCGGCATGGGCTACGAGTGGAGTTCGATGTCGTATCAGGAGAAGCTCGTCGGCAATCAGGCCTACCTGATCTTCGCGCTCGGTATCCTGCTGGTCTATCTCGTGCTCGCCGGACAATACGAAAGCTGGTACGCGCCGATCTCTGTCGTGCTCGCGGTGCCGCTCGCGCTCATCGGGCCCGCAACCGTGATGACCGTGCTGAAGGGCAGCGGCCTCAACAACAACCTCTATGTGCAGATCGGCTTGGTGCTGCTTATCGCCTTGTCCGCGAAGAACGCCATTCTGATCGTCGAGGTCGCGCGCGAATTGCGCGCCGATGGCAAGGCGATCTTCGAGTCGGCGTCGGAGGCCGCACGCGCGCGCTTCCGTCCGATCCTGATGACATCCTTCGCCTTCATCCTCGGCGTGGCTCCCTTGGTGGTGGCGAGCGGAGCGGGCGCCTCGGCCCGCGCCTCGATCGGCATCACGGTGTTCTCCGGCATGCTGGCTTCGACGTGCCTCGCGGTGCTGTTCGTGCCGTCGTTCTTCGTGGTCATTCAGGGCTTCGAGGAATGGCTCAAGGAGCGCAAGGCGCGGAAGGCTGTCGCGGCGACGCCGGCGGAGTAGGGCGCGTCAGGTAAGTCCTTGGGGAATAAAGGCCCATTCGGCCCTGTGAATGGCCCAAAGTCACACTTTGGTCCCAGTCACGCCGCTATGGTAGTCAAACGCCGACAGCCAAATGTTTCACATGTCCAAACCGATGTTCCGTGCGCTCTCGGCCTCGCTTCTGGCCGGTGCGCTGACCCTTTCGACCGCCGCTTTTGCGCAGGAGCGGGAGAATCCGCTGTCCGCGATCGGCAAGCTGTTCGGCGGCAATCAGGACCGTCCGCAGCAGGGCGTCGGTGACGGCGCGGCGCAATCCGGACGCGAGTCGCCTGCCGACCAGACGGTCCGCATCGAGCGGCTCGAGGCGATGATCCGCCAGCTCACCGGCGCGAACGAGCAATTGCAGTATCGCAATCAGCAGCTCGAGCAGCAGTTACGCGCGATGGGTGGCGGACAGCCGCAGCAGGCGACGGCGCAGCCCATTCCGCAGCCCATGCCGCAGCAGCCTCAGTCGCAGCGTCCGGTGTCGTCCGCCCCCTCGCAAGGGCTGCCGCCGCCGTCAGCCGGTCCAGCATCCGCGCCGCAAGGCGGCCGCCGCGGCGACGCCTTCGATCCGTCGCAGCATCCGAACGCGCCGGGCGTGCCGCAGACGCTCGGCGGCATGAATTCCGCGTCGCAGCCGCCGATCGTCGCCAACGAGCCGCCGGTCGGTGTGCCGGGCGGCCGGCAGGCCGGAGCGCCGCTCGATCTGTCCACGCTTGCGACCGGCATTCCGGGCGGCGCGCAGTCTTCGACCAATGTCGCGAACGCGCCGATGGAGAATCCGGCGCAGCAAGGCGGCGCGTTGCCGCCGCCGCCGCCGCGCAACATGAGCGCGACCGGCGCCGTTGTCGCCTCGACCGCGCCGCCGTCGGAGAGCGCGCAGGGCTATTACGATCTGGCCTACGGCTACGTGCTGCGCAGGGATTACGCCTTCGCGGAGGATGCGTTCCAGACTTTCATCCGCAAGTATCCGAACGACGCGCGGATTCCCGACGCGCAGTTCTGGCTCGGCGAAAGCCTGTTCCAGCGCCAGCGTTATGACGCGGCGGCGGAAGCATTCCTCGCGGTCTCGACCAAGCACGAGCAGCATCCGAAGGCGCCCGAAGCGCTGCTGCGTCTCGGCCAATCGCTTGCCGCGCTCAATCAGAAAGAGATGGCCTGCGCCACGCTCGCCGAAGTGGGCCGTAAATTCCCGAAGGCGTCGAACACCGTGAAGCAGAGTGTCGATCGGGAACAGAAGCGTGTCCGCTGCTGACGACACCGCGGTCTCCGCTGCCGAAGCGAGATCGCTGTTCGCCGATCTGACTGACGTTCCCTCTCTCGTTCTTGCGATTTCCGGCGGCCCAGATTCCACGGCGTTGCTGTGGCTCGTTGCGCGCTGGCGCAAGTCGCTGAAGCGCGGACCGAAGCTTGTCGCGGTGACGGTCGATCACGGTCTGCGTCCGGAAGCGAAACGCGAAGCGGCTGCGGTGAAAAAGTTGGCGCGCTCGCTCGGCGTCGAGCACCGCACGATGCGTTGGATCGGAAAGAAGCCCGCGGCTGGTTTACAGGAGGCCGCGCGCAACGCCCGCTATGGTCTTCTGGCCGCCGCCGCAAAGTCGGCCGGCGCGCGGCACATTCTCACCGCGCACACGCAGGACGATCAGGCCGAGACGGTGCTCATCCGGCTCGCGCGCGGAAGCGGGGTGAGCGGTCTCGGCGCGATGGCGAGGATTGCTCCGCTGCCGGTCGCCTCGGAGAAGAAGAACGGCACTTCGGCATCCGAGGAATCGTTGATCGTCGTTCGTCCGTTTCTTTCCGTGCCGAAGAATCGCCTGATCAAGACACTTCTGGCGGCCCGGATCGCGCCCGCGGACGATCCGTCGAACCGCGACCCGCGCTTCACCCGCGTCCGCTTCCGCGCCCTGATGCCGGAGTTGGCCCGCGAGGGTCTGGTCCCCAGCCGCCTGTCTTTGCTGGCCAAACGGGCCCGGCGTGCCGACGAAGCGCTGGAATTCGCCGTCACCCGGGCGGCGGTGGAACTCCGGCGCAACGGCGAGCCGTATGTTTTTCGGGCGCGCCCATTTTTTGAACTGCCGCAGGAGGTTAGCCTCCGTCTCCTCGGCCGGGCTGTCGATCAGACCGGCGACGAAGGCCCGGTCGAGCTCGGAAAGCTCGAGACTTTGCACGCAGCGCTGCTCGAAAACCCAAATCCCGCGCGGTTTCGCCGCACATTGGCCGGATCTGTCGTGACACTGGACGGCGATGCTCTTCGGATCGAACGGGCCCCGAAGCGCCGTAGCCGGGCCCGTTCTTAACCAAACGAGCAGGTGACGGCCTCAGAGGCATCCTGTGACGGCTGACAGGAGTAGAATATTGAGGATTCGTGGACATTCCTGTCCGGTCGGTTCCCTTGGCATGGGGCGACCGTGGACCTACATTAACCGGCGAGTTAACCGCTTCGAACACGCCAAAGCTCTGAACGCCTCCGGGACGCCGGAGCGCCATGAAAGACTAGAATGAACGCCAATCTTCGCAATTTCGCGCTCTGGGTCATCATCGTTCTGCTGCTGTTGGCGCTGTTCACGCTGTTCCAGAATCCGGGCCAGCGCGCCGCCTCGCAGGACATTTCGTTCTCGCAGCTTCTGAACGAGGTCGAGCAGGGCCGCGTCCGCGACGTTCTGATCCAGGGGCCGGACATCCACGGCACCTTCACCAACGGCCAGAGCTTCCAGACCTACGCGCCGAACGATCCGTCGCTCGTGCAGCGTCTCTACGGCAAGGGCGTCGCCATCACCGCGCGTCCGCAGGGCGACAGCGTGCCGTGGTTCGTGTCGCTGCTCGTGTCGTGGCTGCCGTTCATCGCGCTCATCGGCGTGTGGATCTTCCTGTCGCGCCAGATGCAGGGCGCGGGCGGCAAGGCGCTCGGTTTCGGCAAGTCGCGCGCGAAGCTGCTGACGGAAGCGCACGGCCGCATCACCTTTGAAGACGTCGCGGGCGTCGACGAGGCGAAGTCCGACCTCTCGGAAATCGTCGAGTTCCTCCGCGACCCCGGCAAGTTCCAGCGCCTCGGCGGCAAGATTCCGCGCGGCGTGCTGCTGGTCGGCCCGCCCGGCACCGGCAAGACGCTGATTGCGCGCGCCGTGGCCGGTGAAGCCAACGTGCCGTTCTTCACGATCTCGGGCTCCGACTTCGTCGAAATGTTCGTCGGCGTCGGCGCGAGCCGCGTGCGCGACATGTTCGAGCAGGCGAAGAAGAACGCGCCGTGCATCATCTTCATCGACGAAATCGACGCGGTCGGCCGCCATCGCGGCGCGGGCCTCGGCGGTGGCAACGACGAGCGCGAGCAGACGCTCAACCAGTTGCTGGTCGAGATGGACGGCTTCGAGACCAACGAAGGCATCATCCTGATCGCCGCGACCAACCGTCCGGACGTGCTGGACCCCGCGCTGCTGCGTCCGGGCCGCTTCGACCGCCAGGTCGTCGTGCCGAACCCCGACGTTGTCGGCCGCGAGCAGATCCTGAAAGTTCACGTTCGCAAGGTGCCGCTGGCGCCTGACGTGAACCTGAAGACCATCGCGCGCGGTACTCCGGGCTTCTCCGGCGCCGACCTCGCGAACCTGATCAACGAGGCTGCCTTGATGGCCGCGCGCCGCAACAAGCGCATGGTCACGCAGGCCGAGTTCGAGGACGCCAAGGACAAGGTGATGATGGGCGCCGAGCGCAAGTCGCTCGTCATGACCGAGGAAGAGAAGATGCTGACCGCCTATCACGAAGGTGGCCACGCGATCCTCGCCCTCAACGTCAAGGCGACCGACCCGGTGCACAAGGCGACGATCATTCCGCGCGGCCGTGCGCTCGGCATGGTCATGCAGCTTCCCGAGCGCGACAAGCTCTCGATGAGCTACGAGCAGATGACCTCGCGTCTTGCCATCATGATGGGCGGCCGCGTCGCCGAAGAGATGATCTTCGGTCACGACAAGGTGACGTCCGGTGCGCAGTCCGACATCGAGCAGGCCACGCGGCTTGCCCGCATGATGGTCACGCGCTGGGGCTTCTCCAAGGAGCTCGGCGCCGTGTCCTACGGCGAGAACCAGGACGAAGTGTTCCTCGGCATGTCGGTGGCGCGCCAGCAGAACATCTCCGAGGAGACCGCCCGCAAGATCGACGCCGAGGTGAAGCGTCTGGTCGAGGAAGGCCACGACGAGGCGCGCCGCGTTCTCGAAGAGAAGCGCGCCGACCTTGAGACGCTCGCCAAGGGCCTGCTCGAGTTCGAGACGCTGTCGGGTGACGAGATCATCGATCTGCTCGCCGGCAAGAAGCCGAACCGCGAGTCGGTGATCGAGCCGCAGACGCCGCGTTCGTCGGCGGTGCCGCCGGCCGGCAAGAGCCGTCCGCGGCCGGACACCGGCCCGATGGAGCCGCAGCCGCAGGCTTAAAGACTGCGCCGGTCGAAATTGCACAATGCCCGCCGTGAGGCGGGCATTGTCGTTTCTGGCGTGCGGGGGATAGAGCGCTTTCAATTGGTTCGCACCACTCTCTCCACGTCATGGCCGGACACAGCCGTCCAAAGGACGGCGTCGTTTCGCTCGCCTATGTCCCGGCCATCCACGTCTTTGCGGCAAAGTAAGACGTGGATGCCCGGCACAAGGCCGGGCATGACAGCGGAGATGGTGCAGCGGATACGGAAAATGCTCTAGGCTGCATCCATGCTGCCGTTCCCCGAAATGCTCATCATGCTGATGCCGCCGTCGGTCCATTACCGGCGGCGGATCGCCGAGGAGGTCGATGCCGGCGAGCCGGAGCTCGATCTGTTGCCGGAGCTGGTGGTGGCGGAAGCGGAGGGCCGGTCCGAAGCTCCTGATCGCAAACAAATGCAAGAAACGACGTTCCGCACGACGCAAGTCCATGAGGCAGGCCCCGCATGAGCCACGACAAACCCAACACCAGCCGCCCGCAGCCCGATCAGGTGCTGGTCGACATCGCCGACTATGTGCTGAGCGAGAAACCGCCGAGCGAGGAGGCTCGTGCCACGGCAGGCCTTTGCCTGATCGACACGCTGGGGTGCGGTCTTGAGGCGCTGGAATATCCGGCCTGCACAAAGCTCCTCGGTCCGATCGTGCAGGGCACGGTCGTCCCCAACGGCGCCAAGGTGCCGGGGACACAGTTTCAGCTCGATCCGGTCCAGGCCGCATTCAACATCGGGACCATGATCCGATGGCTCGACTTCAACGACACGTGGCTCGCGGCGGAATGGGGCCATCCATCCGACAATCTCGGCGGCATTCTCGCGACGGCGGATTGGTTGAGCCGCAACGCCATCGCTGCGGGCAAGCGGCCGTTGCTGATGCGCGACGTTCTCACCGCCATGATCAAGGCGCACGAAATCCAGGGCTGCATCGCACTCGAGAACTCGTTCAACAAGGTCGGCCTCGACCACGTCGTCCTCGTGAAGGTCGCGACGACCGCCGTGGTTGCGCGGATGCTGGGACTGACGCGAGATGAGATCGTCAACGCCGTTTCGCTGGCCTGGGTGGACGGGCAGAGCCTGCGCACCTACCGCCACGCGCCGAACACCGGCAGCCGCAAGTCCTGGGCGGCAGGCGACGCGACCAGCCGAGGCGTGCGTCTCGCGCTGATCGCCAGGACAGGCGAGATGGGTTACCCGTCCGCTCTCAGCGCCAAGACCTGGGGTTTCTACGACGTGCTGTTCAAGGGACGTCCGTTTGAATTTCAGCGGCCCTATGGCTCGTATGTCATGGAAAACGTGCTGTTCAAGATTTCCTTCCCGGCAGAGTTTCATTCGCAAACCGGCGTCGAAGCCGCGATGAAGCTGCATGGGGCGCTCAAACAGATGGGCAAGACGACGGACGACATCAAGAAAATCTCGATCCGCACGCACGAAGCCTGCATCCGGATTATCGACAAGCAGGGGCCGTTGAACAATCCGGCCGACCGCGATCACTGCATCCAATACATGGTGGCGGTGCCGCTGATCTTTGGCCGGCTGACAGCAGCCGATTACGAAGATGGCGTGGCCTCCGACCCTCGCATCGATGCGCTACGCGCAAAGATCGTCTGCGTGGAAGATCCTGCGTTTACCAAGGACTATCACGACCCGGACAAGCGCTCGATCGCGAACGCGCTGACGCTTGAGTTGAAGGACGGTACGGCGTTGCCCGAGGTCGTTGTCGAATATCCCATCGGTCACAAACGCCGCCGTGGCGATGGCATTCCGCTGCTCGTGGAGAAGTTCAAGACCAATCTGGCGCGGCGCTTTGCCGTCAAGCAGCAGGATGCTGTGCTTGCCGTCAGTCTCGATCAGAAGGCGCTCGAAGGCATGCCGGTACATGAGTACGTCGATCTGTATGTGATTTGAGCGCAACTCCGTTGGAGGCGTCGAAATGGACTTCCGGTCAATCACGCAGGGACTCAGCCTCGCACTCGCCGCCGTGTGCATCCTCGCGGCGTCCCCCGTCTCGGCCCAGACCTACCCCACGCGGTTCATCCGCGTCATCGTGCCGTTCGCGCCCGGCGGCGGCTCCGACCTCATCGCCCGCTTCATCACGCAACGGCTTGAGCAATCGCTCGGCGCCACCTTCGTGATCGAGAACAAGGCTGGCGCGGGCGGCAACCTCGGCGCCGATCAGGGCGTGAGATCGCCCGCCGACGGCTATACGCTGACGCTGATCGCGTCGAGCTACACGGTCAATCCGGCGCTGCGCAACCTCGGCTACGACCCGGTTCACGACATCACGCCGATCATCAAGATTTCTCAGGGCCCTCTGCTGGTGCTGGCGAATCCCGCGCTGGGCGTCAGCTCGATCAAGGATCTCGTTGCGGCCGCGAAAAGCCGGCCCGGCGCGATCACCTATGCTTCATCCGGCCAGGGCAGCATCATTCATGCGGCCACCGAGCTGTTCAACACCCGCGCAGGCATCAGCATGACGCATGTGCCCTACCGGGGGACCGCGCCTGCGCTCGCCGATACGCTGTCGGGTCAGACGCAGATCTTCTTCAGCTCCGCCGCATCCGCGATGCCGCACGTCCAGGCCGGCACGCTGAAGATTTTGGCGGTCACGAGCGCGCAGCGGCTGCCATCGTTGCCCGATGTCCCGACGGTCCGAGAGGCGGGCGTGTCCGGCTACGAGGTGGAGCTATGGCACGGGCTCATTGCGCCGAAGGGCGTGCCACGCGCTATCGTCGACAAGATCAACAAGGCAGCCAACGATGCGCTGAAGCTGAAAGAAGCCGCGGAAAAGCTGGCGAGCGATGGGGTTTCTCCGGCCGGTGGAACGCCCGAGGAGTTTGGGGCGACCATCGCCAAGGAGGTCGAGCTGTGGCGCAAGCTCGCGGCCGACGGCGTCATCAAGCCGCCATGATGCTACTGGCTGGCTCCGCTTTCGCGGGGGCGCGAGCGATAGAAGTCTGTTTCGTTATCTTTGAATCAGATGTCGTGTCGCCAATGGGCGGTCAGACCGGCAAACCATTCTGCTTTCGCAGGCTCTTGTCGAATGCGGACGCCGGCACGAAGCGGCGCAAGAAACTGACCTGGCGAGCCATTTTCCCCGCCGCATATCTCCTCCTCGGAAGAGAGGCGGTCGCTGCCTTCAGGATCGTCTCGGCGACGACTTCAGGAGTGTCGCCTGTCTCGATTGCTTTCCGCAGAATCACCTCCATCCCAGCACGTGCAGCGCCATAGAGATCAAGCACCCGATCTGGTTTGGCGAGATTTTCTTCAAATGAGGTGCGGGTATAGGCGGGCTCAACCAATACGACCCGAATTCCGAAGGAGCGCAGTTCATGATCGAGTGATTCAGAGTAGCCTTCGATGGCATGCTTGGTCGATGCATAAAGCGCCGAATAGGGAGCCGGGATTAGACCCAGCACTGAACTCAGATTAACAATTCTGCCTTTCCCTTGACGACGCATTGTCGGCAACACCGCGTTGGTCACGCGAAGAACACCGAAGACGTTTACATCAAACAGTGCTTGGGCCTGGGCGATCGACGACTCCTCTGCGCCGCCGAGCAGGCCAATACCGGCATTATTGACAAGCAGATCGATCCGCCCAGCCCTGGCGAGCACGTCATTGGCGAGTTTTGCGACGGAGGCATCATCGGTCACGTCGCAGGTCAGCATGGTCACGCCGTCAGCGCTTTCGTTCGTGGCGCGGCGGCTGGTGCCAAAAACGCGAAACCCCGCACTCTGAAGAGCTTTGGCCGTTGCATGGCCGATGCCGGAGGATGCGCCCGTGACCAGAGCGACTTCAGGATTGGTCTTGTTCATGAAATTACGTCTTTCGCTGCAGGTTGGATTTCGAAATGCGTCTTCCGGCGGTCACGGGACCGCCTGCGCGCTTGCACGTGCCGGATCGCCGGTCCAGCGTCGGAAGAGAGCGCTCGCATTGACGCCGCCGAACCCGAAACCGTTGCAGATCGAGTAGTCCATCGCGAGCGGCCGGGCCTCATTTGCGACGAAGTCAATGCCATCAGCGGCCGGGTCGGCAGCGCTGAGATTGAGTGTCGGGGGAGCGATCTGATCCCTGAGCGCCAGGATCGTGAAGATCGCGCCAAGTCCGCCGGCCGCGCCAAGCAGATGTCCGGTCGCTGATTTGGTCGCGCTAACGGCAATGCTGGAATCGCGCCCGAAGACGCTTTTGATCGCTTCGATCTCGCCCATGTCGCCGACGGGCGTAGAGGTCGCGTGCGCATTGAGGTGGCGGATATCGCGGGGTGAAATATCGGCTTGCGCAATCGCGATCTCCATGGCCCGGCGCGCACCGTCGCCGTCATCAGGACCGGACGTGATGTGATGTGAGTCTGCTGTTGTGCCGTAGCCGACCAGTTCGGCGAGCGGCTTCGCGCCGCGCGCAAGCGCATGCTGCAATTCCTCGATGACCAGGATGCCGGCGCCTTCGCCCATGACGAAGCCGTCCCGCGACCGGTCGAAGGGCCGCGAGGCTTGAGCGGGCGTCTCATTGAAGCCCGTCGAAAGAGACCGCGCGGCGGCAAAGCCGCCGAGACTGACGATGTTCATGCAGGCTTCGGTTCCGCCGCACACGGCGATGTCCGCTTCATCCGCGCGGATAAGACGAGCGGCATCGCCGATCGCCTGGATACCGGCGGCGCATGCCGTGACCGGCGCGCCGAGCGGGCCTTTGAAGCCGTAACGGATCGAGATGTGTCCCGCCGCAAGGTTCACCAGGAACGATGGTACGGTGAACGGTGAAAGACGCCGGACGCCGCGCTGATCGACCGTTCGCACCGCGTCGGTTATGGCGGGAAATCCGCCAATGCCCGACGCGATGATGGTTGCGGTGCGGGCGCGTTCATGGTCCACGGCCGGCTTCCAAGTCGCTTGAGTGATCGCCTCGTCTGCTGCCGCCAATGCGAACAGAATGAAGCGGTCGGCCCTGCGCTGGTCCTTCGGCGCCAGGGCAGTGTTCGGATCGAAGCCTGCGTCAGGGTCTTCTTCCAACGAGGGAACGACGCCGCCGATCTTTGCCGGCAGATCCCTTACGACCCCATCCGGAAGTCTCCGGATACCCGAACGGCCCGCGAGGAGACGCGACCATGATGTCTCGACCTTTGCCCCGAGAGGTGAAACCGCGCCGAGGCCCGTGACAACAATCCGTCGCATCTAATATCCGATCGAATGAGCGGCGGCTTCTAGAATGCGTTTTGAAAGGCGCTTGTCGTTGACCGTACGCGAGAGGAGCACCGCGCCAACCATGGTCGAGAGAATGGCCATGGCTTTGTCCGTGGCGTCTTTTGAGCCGGGCTCGCCGGTCCAACGGCCGAGCATTTCCAGGTATTTCTTGATTCCGGCTTCGAACGGCGCCTTGACCTCCGCGCCCTGCCGGGCGGCGTCTGAGCCGAGCGCGACGACCGGACAGCCATCTCCTCGTTCTTCGCGGTGCCCCATGCTGAGATAGAACGCGACCACTGCGCCAAGCGGATCCTTCGGATCGGCTTGCGCTGCGGCTGACCATCGGTGAGAGGCGCTTTCCAACGCCCGCTCGGAGGCCTGTGCCGCCAAATCGTCCTTTGACTCGAACTGCTTGTAAAACGCGCCCTGAGTGAGGCCGGCTTCCGCCATCAGGTCCTTGAGACCGATGCCGTCAAAGCCGCGCTCCCGAAACAGGCGGCTCGCCACATTGATCACGGTTTGCCGGTTTTCCTCGGCCTGAATGCGGCTGACGCGCATCGTCGATCTCCTCTTTTTTAGATTGCGTTCATAATCTATATCAGATATAGAGTTCGAACGCAATCTATTTCAAGGAGGGCTTCGACATGAAAAAGAGACCCGTTTTCGTACTGGGAGGCCTCCTCGTCGCGGCGTCAGCGGCGGCCGCACTCGCCACAGTTTCCATGCGCTCGCCGCAAGCCTCTGCCGCAAGCGATCCAAGGCAAGACGCTCCGCTCGTCAGGCTGATCGTGCCTGCGCAGGCCGCCGAATCCGAACGTCGCCTTACCGGCGCCGTTGCGGCCAGGGTGCAGAGCAATCTCGGCTTCCGCGTGCCCGGAAAAATCATCAAGCGTCTTGTCGACGTCGGCCACCAGGTCAAGGAGGGACAGGCACTGATGCAAATTGACGAGAGCGATTTGCGCCTCGCGCTGACGGCCAAACGCAATGCAGCCATCGCCGCGCGTGCGGTTGCCGTTCAGGCGCGGTCTGATGAAAAGCGCTATGCCGTCCTTGTTCAAAGCGTTTCCGTGTCGCCGCAGCGCTACGAGCAGGCCAAGGCTGCGCTGGATACGGCGGAGGCGCAATTGGCCGCTGCGGAAGCTGAAGCACATGTCGCAGAAAACGAAGCGAAGTATTCGACGCTGGCAGCCGATGCCGACGGTACCGTGGTCGAAACATTGGCTGAACCGGGCCAAGTCGTGTCCGCAGGACAGGTCGTGGTGCGGCTCGCTCATGCCGGGCCTCGTGAGGCTGTCGTTTCGCTGCCTGAAACAGTGCGGCCGGCAATCGGTTCGCTGGCCGAGGCAAGCGTCTATGGCGAAGGTCAGCGGCGCTCGACCGCGCGGCTCAGACAATTGTCGGACGCCGCCGATCCTCAAACCCGGACTTACGAAGCGCGCTATGTGCTCGAAGGCGATGCCGCCGGGGCGCCGCTTGGCGCGACCGTCACCATTCGAATTACAAGTGAGGCGGCCCAGCCGGCAGTCCAGGTCCCCCTGGGAGCCGTACTCGATGACGGCAGCAAGACCGGCGTTTGGGTCCTGGACAGCGCCACCTCCACTGTACGCTTCCGGCCGGTCAAGCTTGTTCGGGTGAGCGGCGAAACCGCGGTGGTCTCAGGCCTGAGCTCCGGTGATCCGGTTGTTTCGCTTGGCGCTCATCTCCTGCGAGAAGGCGCTCACGTCAGAACTGCCTCTGAAAGCAGGGGCAACCGATGAGATTCAATCTTTCCGCGCTTGCCGTTCGCGAACGCGCCGTCACCTTGTTCTTCATTCTCCTGCTGGCGGCTGCGGGAGCCTACGCATTCCTGATGCTTGGGCGCGCGGAGGACCCCAACTTCACCATCAAGACGCTGACGGTTACGACCGTGTGGCCGGGCGCGACGGCACGCGAAATGCAGGACCTCGTGGCCGAGCCGTTGGAGAAACGCATTCAGGAGCTGACCTGGTACGACCGGGTCGAAACGACCACGCGGCCGGGTTATGCGTACATGACGGTTACGCTGAAGGACAGCACGCCGCCCTCTGCCGTGCAGGAGGAATTCTATCAGGCGCGTAAGAAACTGGGGGACGAAGCACGCAACCTGCCGCCCGGCGCCCTCGGTCCCTTTGTCAACGACGAATATTCGGACGTGAGCTTTGCCCTTTATGCGCTCAAGGCCGAGGGCATGCCGATGCGCGAATTGACAAGGCAAGCGGAAGTTATCCGGCAGGACCTTCTGCACGTGCCGGGCGTCAAGAAGATCAACATTCTCGGCGAGCGTCCCGAGCAAATATTCGTTGAGTTCTCCTACCCCAAATTGGCAACCCTCGGCGTGTCGGCTCGGGACATCGTCACCGCCTTGCAGCGTCAGAACACCGTCACACCGGCAGGCTCGATCGACACACAAGGGCCGCGAGTCTTCATCCGGATCGATGGCGCTTATGACAGTGTCCAGGCGATCGCCGACACGCCTATTGTCGCTGCCGGACGCACGCTGAAACTCTCCGACATCGCGGAAATCCGCCGCGGTTACGAGGATCCGCCCACTTACATCATCCGGCATCAAGGCGAGCCCACCATTGTGCTAGCGGCGGTTATGCAGGAGGGCTGGGATGGTCTCGCACTCGGCAAGGCGCTGAAGGATCGCGCTGCCGCTATCGCAAAAACGCTGCCGCTCGGAATGACACTTGAAAAGGTGACCGATCAGGCGGTCAACATCACCTCGGCGGTTGACGAATTCATGCTGAAGTTCGCGATGGCGCTCGGCGTGGTGCTGCTAGTCAGCCTGCTCAGTCTCGGCTGGCGCGTGGGCATCGTTGTGGCGGCGGCTGTCCCCCTGACGCTTGCCGTCGTCTTCCTCATCATGCTGGAGACCGGGAGGTTCTTCGACCGGATCACACTCGGCGCGCTTATCCTCGCGCTTGGCCTTCTCGTGGACGACGCCATCATCGCCATCGAGGTGATGGTGGTGAAAATGGAAGAAGGCATGGACCGCCTCGAGGCTGCCGCCTATGCCTGGAGCCACACCGCGGCGCCGATGCTGTCCGGAACACTCGTGACCATCGCCGGATTCCTGCCGGTGGGCTTCGCGCGTTCGACGGCCGGCGAATACGCCGGCAACATCTTCTGGGTCGTGGGTTTTGCGCTCATCGTCTCATGGATCGTTGCGGTGGTCTTCACGCCATATCTCGGCGTCAAGATGCTGCCCGCGATCAAGCCCATCGAAGGTGGCCACCACGCGATCTACGACACACCGAATTATCGGCGTCTGCGAGGGCTCATCGCCTTCGCCGTGCGCCACAAATTCTTGACCTGCGGTATCGTTGGCATGGCTTTCGCGCTCTCCGCCATCGGCATGAGCGGCGTCAAACAGCAGTTTTTCCCGACTTCCGACCGTCCGGAAGTGCTGGTGGAACTTCGCTTGCCGCAAGGCACCAGTATCGAGACGACGACCGCCACGGTCGGAAAGCTCGAACACTGGCTGCACGATCAGTCCGAGGCCAAGATTGTCACGAGTTACATCGGTCAGGGCGCACCTCGCTTTTTCTTCGCAATGGCGCCGGAACTGCCGGACCCAGCCTTTGCCAAAATCGTCGTTCTCACACCTGACGCGGAGGCGCGCGAGGCGTTGAAGCACCGGCTGCGAGAGGCGGTGTCACAAGGGCTTGCACCTGAGGCCTACGTGCGCGTCACCCAGCTTGTGTTCGGACCCTACACACCGTTCCCGGTCGAGTTTCGGGTCATGGGACCTGATACGGCACAACTGTACGCCATCTCTGAAAAAGCGCTTGATATCATGCGTGGCGTTTCCGATGCGCGGCAAGCGAACCGCGATTGGGGCAATCGCGCACCCGCGCTCCGCTTCGTCCCGGATCAGGATCGACTGAACCTCATCGGTCTTTCGCCGGCGGAGGTAGGCCAGCAACTCCAATTCCTCCTCACGGGCGTAGCCGTCACGCAGGTCCGTGAAGACATCCGCAATGTTCCCATCGTGGCACGCAGCGCCGGTGGTGAGCGGCTGGATCCGACGCGCCTGGCGGACTTCTCGCTGATGAGCCGGGACGGCCATCAGATTCCGCTCGATCAGATCGGGCATTCGGAGGTCCGTCTGGAGGAACCAGTTTTGAAGCGCCGCGATCGCACGCCCGTCATCACGATCCGTTCGGACATCAACGAGACGACTCAGCCTCCGGAAGTTTCCAAGCAGATCATGACAGCCCTTCAGCCGCTGATCGCATCGCTTCCGGCTGGCTACCGCATCGAAATGGGTGGATCGATCGAGGAGGCTGCCAAGGCCAACGCGGCGCTGGGTAAGGTCTTCCCGGCCATGATCGCCGCCACGCTGATCGTCATCATGCTTCAGGTGCGATCCTTCTCGACGATGGCCATGGTCATGCTGACGGCACCTCTTGGCTTGGTTGGTGTCGTGCCTGCGCTGCTCATTTTCAACAAGCCGTTCGGATTCAACGCCATCCTGGGCCTCATAGGCCTCGCCGGAATCCTGATGCGCAACACGCTGATCCTGACCGAACAGATTAAGGAGAACCGTGCGGCCGGCCTTGACGACTATCAAGCCGTCATCGAGGCCACTGTTCAACGCACGCGGCCCGTGATCCTGACCGCACTTGCCGCCGTGCTGGCCTTCATCCCCCTCACGCACTCGGTCTTCTGGGGATCGATGGCCTACACGCTGATCGGCGGCACGGCGGTCGGCACGGTGCTGATCCTGCTCTTCCTTCCTGCGCTCTATGCCGCGTGGTTCCGCATCAAATCGCCGGCTGAACAGGTCAACGAAACCACGACGGCTCTATCCGGCATCGGTTTTAGCTTCGCGCGAAGCTACGCGCGGCGCTCGCGTACCAAGCCGTGAGCCCAAACACTGAGGCATTCATGAACGGACTCAAGCAACTATGGACCAAAATTGCGCGCTTCGCCGAAGCGCTGGAAGGCATGGACGACCCGAAAGACGAGTATATCCTGTCGCTTGGAAAACGAGTGGATCAGCTCGAACGCGACGTGAAGAGTCTCGAAGGCCAACTGCACCCGCGCGCTGGTGGCGCGACTTGCTGAATTTAGACCACGGACACGACGTCATTTCCACGGGGGCCGAAGGCGGTTCGTGACTGCTGACGTGTCGTGTCCGCTGGGGGCACCAGGCGACAGCACAAAAATAGATGTCTGCTTCCCGCCGTGGTTTAGATCTCAACTTGGTTTTATGATTGCAAACCCAGCTCGGGTTCCGCTTTCGCGGCAGCGAACGGCCACGTGCTTGGATCAAGAGAGATCACACACCGGTTGGCCCATGCTTCCATTCCGCGAACTGCTCACCATGCTGATGCCGCCGTCGGTCTATTACCGGCGGCGCATCGCCGAGGAGGTCGATGCCGGAGAGCCGGAGCTCGATCTTCTTCCCGAGTTGGTGCGACGCGGCGGCACCGCGGTCGATGTCGGCGCCAATCAGGGCTTCTTCTCGTTTGCGCTGGCGCAGCACGCCGGCCATGTCGTCGCCTTCGAGCCCAACCCGGACTACGCCCTGTTCGCGCGATGGATGCTGCGTGGGCATGCGGAGGTGATGCGATACGCGCTGTCGGACCGCTCAGGCCGGGCGACGTTTCATGTACCGATCTCGAAAGAGGGCATGGTGCTGCATCTCGCCGGCAGCCTGAAAGGCGAGTTTCCGCAGTTTCCGGAGATCAGGAAATACGATGTCGAAATCCGCAGCCTCGACAGTTTCAAATTGAAAGACGTCTGCTTCCTCAAGGTCGATGTCGAGGGCGCCGAGCGCGAGGTGCTCGACGGTGCGAAGGAAACGATCGCTCGCGACAAGCCGGTGATGGTGCTGGAGTTGCTCTCCGGCACGCACGAGAACCCGCACGATCTCACCGCCGCGATCTGCAACGATTTCGGCTACGAGGCGTTCGTGCTGAAGGGCCGCGAGAAGCTTCCAGCGCTGCCGACCATCGCCGCGCTTGGGCAGAACTCGACCTACAACACGCATCTTATCACCCGCAACGTGCTGTTCGTGCCCCGCTGATGCGCCCGCTGCAAAACCGCGTCGACCCGTTCGGCGAATTGTTCGCTGACAAATCGCGCGGCCTGTTCATGGGCAATCGTGGCGGGCGGTTCCACACCGACGAACAGACGTTGACCAAACGGCGCTGGACCTCGCGGCAGTGGATCTGCTGCGTGCTTGAGTTCAAGGGCCGGCATCGCAACGTCTGGGGCCGCTTCTACACCGAGCTGTTTTTCCTCGACGAACCCACGGCGCTCGCGGCCGGGCACCGGCCGTGCTTCGAATGCCGCCGCAAGGATGCGGAGCGGTTCGCAAATCTGTGGGCGCAATCCTTCAAGCTCAACGTTCGTCCGCGCGCACCCGAGATGGACGAAGTGCTGCAAGCCGAACGGTTGAACGGCCGCGCGAAGCGGCGGCACAAGCGTGAGTTCGCCGATCTGCCGGATGGCGCTTTCGTCGCGCTCGACGATGCGGCGTGGGCCGTGCGCGGCCGCTCGCTGCTGCGCTGGACGCCGACGGGCTACACGGAACGCAAATCGAAGTCGGGCAGGGGTGTCGCCGACGTGCTCACGCCGCCCGCGATCCTGGAGGTGTTGTCCGCCGGATACGAACCGCACTGGCATCCGAGCGCGGCGCGCGAAAGATGAACCAATCGTGGCGGCGGGACGGCCGAAACGCGTCCGCCCAACCTCGGAGCGCCGAACGCGAGGTTTGAACCGCGGCGCGCCAGCTCATGGGTTTGCTCGCGTGCGAGGAACGCGCAGATCACCTGATCAACGTCATGCTCGCAGCCGAGGATCGGCCCTTCTAGCCTTTCATCGCGGCCTTGATGGCTTCGAGCCCCGCGCCCGCCTTCGCCGCGTTGATGATCTTGGCTTCCTTCGCAGCCAATCCCGGCGCCGCAGCCTTCATCGGATCGATCGTCTCAATCGGCACCACGACCGCGCCGCGCTGGTCGGCGTGAATGAGATCGCCGCTCCGCACCGCCATGCCGTGGATGTTTACGCTCAGCCCGAAATCCACAACGTGCACAAAGGCATGCGACGGCGCGATCGAACCCGCCAGCATCTGGAAGCCCTCCGCCACTTGCGGAATGTCGCGGATCGAGCCGTTGGTGATGGTGCCCAGACAGCCGAGCGCCTTGTGCACGTTTGTTTGAACTTCTCCCCAGAACGCGCCGTAACCGACGATCTCGTCGATGTCCTGGATCACCGCAATGCCCGGTTGCGGCTGCGCGGCGATATAGTCGAGATAATCCAGCCGCTTGTTCATGTAGCCCGCCTCGCCGAGCGGCACGCGGTCCTGTGCCCGCATCGTCACGGTCTTCGCGAATCCGACCATCGGCGGCAGGTTGGGGAACGGGCAGTGCAGGTGACGCACCGTGTAGCCGAAGCCGCGCCGCTCGGGCGCTACGATCTCCAGCAGATTGCAGACGGTCGGCGTGTCGACCGAGCGAAGGAATTCGAACTGGCTTTGCGTCACCACGGTCATTGGCGTTTCTGTCCCTGTTTCTGTCCCGGCGTAACTCCCTGTTCGGAAGCTCCGGCCATACTCCGATACTAACCCGTCCTAATGCCGCCATATCAGGCGGCTGTAGTTTGTGGTGGGAAGCGGGCTGAGGGTGGAAATGATGCGAAAATCCGCGATTTCTCTCGCCTTTTCAATGGCTTTCGTTGGGCCCGCTCTGGCCCAGACCGCTCCGGTGCCGATTCCCCCAGCCAAGCCCGCGCCTCAGGCCGCGCGCCCGGCCATCCATCCAGTCTCCAAATCGACCGATCCGACCTTCGACGAGGGCACCTACCAGCGCATCAGCGCGGCGATGCTCTCCTACTCCAGCATCGAGGTTCGCGGCGGCTGGCCGACGCTGCCGGCCGGCACCAAGCTCGGCCCGGGCTCGTCCGGTCCGGAGGTCGCGCTGCTCCGGCAGCGCCTCGCGGTCAGCGATGACCTCGACCCGGCCAAGATCGCCGGCGACGCCTATGACGCGGACGTCGTCGATGCAGTGAAGCGCTTCCAGGCGCGGCACGGCCTCGACGAGACCGGCGTGGTCGGCCCGCAGACGCTTACCGCGCTCAACGTGCCGGTGAAGAAGCGCATCCGCCAGCTCTCGGCGTCGCTCGACCGTCTCGCCGAACTGAACTTCACCTTCGGTCAGCGCTATGTGGTGGTGAACATTCCGGCCGCGGTCGCGGAGGCCGTCGAAGGCAGCAACGTTAAGCGGCGCTACACGGTGGTGGTCGGCAAGGTCGATCGCCCGTCGCCGACGCTGACGACGATGATCACGACGGTCAATCTCAACCCGACCTGGACCGTGCCGTTGTCGATCGTGAAGAAAGACATCGTCACCAAGATGCGGAAGGATCCGAACTACGTGTCGCGGCTCAAGATGCGCGTGCTCGACGCGCAGGGCCAGGAGATAGACCCGAAGACCGTGGACTGGAAGTCCGACCGCTCGCCAAACTTCACCATCCGGCAGGATTCCGGCGCGGGCAACGCGCTCGGCGCGCTCCGCATCGACATGCCGAATCCGCATTCGGTGTACATGCACGACACCAACCACAAGGAATTCTTCAGCGCCGACTACCGCTTCCATTCGTCGGGCTGCGCGCGCGTCGCCGAAGTCCGCGATCTCGCGACATGGCTTCTGGAGGACAATCCTGGCTGGAGCCGCAAGGAGCTCGACGCCAAGATCGCGACCGGCGAACGTGTGGACGTGAGGCTGACGCGCAAGGTGCCGGTGGCCTGGGTCTATTTCACTGGCTGGGCGACGCGCGACGGCGCGATCCACTTCCGCGACGACGTCTATGGCCACGATGAACCGCCGGCGCGCTCGGTGGTGGCCACGCTGGCGAAACCCGCCGCGCCGATCCAGACCGCGGCGCGCGCCTCGGGCTTCGTCGTGCAGTCGGCCGACTCGCGGCCGGTGACGCTCGGTGTGAAGCAGGTGTCCTACCTCGACAGCCAGTAAGGCTGGGTTGCGCCAGCGGGGGCTGGTCAATGCAGTCCTCGTAAGCGATGGTCGCGCATGGCCATCGATCCGCGCCGCTTTGCCGTCGCCTTTTCCGCGACCAGCGCCTTCCTTCATCTCTATGCCCCGCAGGCGACGCTGCCGCTGATGGCGCAGGAGTACGGCGTCGGCGCCGCCGATGCCTCGAAGATCATCACGGCGGGCACGCTGGCGGTGGCGGCGACCGCGCCGTTCACCGGCGCGCTGTCGGACGTGCTGGGGCGTAAGCGCGTCATCGTGGTCGCGATGGCGCTGCTGCTCATTCCGGCGACGATGGCCGCGCTGGCGCCGAGCCTCGACTGGCTGATCTTCTGGCGCTTCGTTCATGGCCTGCTGCTGCCGCCGATTTTTGCGGTCACGCTCGCCTATATCGGTGACGAATGGCCGCCGGCCGAGGCGAATGGCGTGTTCGGGGTTTACGCCTCGGCGTCCGCCATCGGCGGGTTTCTAGGACGCTTCATTCCGGGAATGCTCGCGGCCTACATCGGCTGGCGCGGTGGCTTCCTGGTGCTCGCGGCTTGCACATTCCTTTGCCTGATCGCGGTTATCATCCTGCTGAAGCCAGAGCAGAAGTTCGTGCGCGCGAGCAGTCTCGCCGCCTCGCTGAAGCAGATGGTGGCGCACTTGCGCAATCCGCGGCTGCTCGGGACTTACGCGGTCGGCTTCGGCGTGCTGTTCAACTTCATCGCGACCTTCACGTATCTCAGTTTCCATCTCTCCGATCCGCCGTTCAATGCGACACCGGCGTTCCTCGGCTCGATCTTTGTGGTCTATCTCGTCGGCTCAGGGGTGGCGCTATGGCTTGGGCCGGTGATCGCCTGGCTCGGACGGCGCAAGTTTATCCTGTGCGTGCTGGGCCTTTGGGCGTTCGGCATTCTCATCACGCTGTCGTCGTCGCTGGTCGTGATCGTCATTGGCCTCATTATCGTCTCGACCTGCGGCATTCTTACGCAAGCGACCTCCAACAGCTTCGTCGCCACCACCGCCAAGGAGGGCACGTCCTCCGCGGTGGGTCTCTATGTGACGTGCTTCTATATCGGCGGTACGTTCGGCGGCTGGTTGCCGGGTATCGCCTATGAATCCGCCGGCTGGCCGGCCGCGCTCGCACTGATCGTCGGAATGATCGCGATCCAGGCTTCGATCGTCGCGACGGCCTGGAAGAATTGACGGTCCTCAAACACGCAAATTGTGGGTGTGGATAAATAAAGGAACCGGGGCCGCCTTCGCGTCTTCATCCCGCAGGCGTCATCGTGCATATTGTCATTTGATATTCTCACCAAAGCGATTTCCCCGACATTGATGCCGCACCTTTTCCCACAAAGATGGCATGCTGCTCTATCGGCCGCGCTGGCAGTCGCGATTTGGCTGGCGATGGGCGGAGCCGCTCTTGCCGACTGCTCGCCCGCGGCGGCCGACGGAATTACCGCGGTTTGCAGCGGCACCACGACCAACCAGGCGGGCGGCGCGCCCGGCACCAGTGCCGGCTTGATTGGCTACGGCACAGGTTCTGAAAATTCGCTCATCGTGAACGTATTGCCGGGTGCGACGGTGAGCGGCACCAACTGGGGCATTCGCCTCGACACGGGTACGGTGACGAACTACGGCGTCGTGAGCGGCGCCGGCAGCGCCGGCATAGCCGCGAGCGGAGTGGTGACCAACTACGGAACCGTTACCGGCTTTAACGGCATCACCAGCTCCACCGCCACCGTGACCAACTATGGCACCGTCACCGCAAGTAATTTCGGTGTGAGCGCCATCACGGCGACGGTGACGAACTACGGCACTATCACCGCCACCAGCCGCGGCGTCACCGGCGGCGACATGACGGTGGTGAACTACGGTGCGATCGCCGGCACCAATCTCTACGGCATCAGTGGCAGCACGAACGTCAGCCTCACCAACAGCGGTACGATCAGCGGCGGCAGCGTCGGCGTTAACGCCAACAACACGGGAACGATCAACAACACCGGAACGATCAGCGGCTTCACCTACGGCGTTTTTGGCAACACGCTCACGATTGTGAACAGCGGCACGATCGAGGCACGCAATGCCGGCGGGGCGGCTGTCAACGTCAATAGCAGTGTAAACCTGGATAATTCCGGCCTGCTGAGGGGCGGTATCCAGGGTGCGGCGGTCGCGATCGTCAACAATTCCGGCACCATTGCCGGCTACAATTCCGGCCTAAATGTCGGTTCGGCATACTTGACCAATTCGGGCGTCATCACCGGCAACACCTTCGGTATCCGCGCCAACGACGGCACCATCAACAACACTGGCACGATCGCCAGCCGCACCGGCATCGTCGCGTTCTCGGGCCTCCGTTTGACCAACGCCGGTACGATCCAAGGCACAAGCGGTACGGCGATCGATTTCAGCGCAGCCGCCAACGATACGCTGACCCTGCTGGCCGGTTCGCGCATCATCGGCGCGATCAAACTTGGCAGCGGCGACAACGTCACCGTCAATGCAAGCAGAGACATTTCCTCGCTGACGACGTTTACGCCCAACGGCGCGTATACGCTGCAGGTCAATGGCGGTGCGCCCTTTGTTGTTGCCGGTGATCGTGTTGCCGTCATCGACGCCACCGGGATCTCTGGCGCCGACCGTGCCGTTATGGACTTCACACGCGCCATCTCCGGTCTGCTCGATCAGCGCGGCGAGGAGATGCAATCGGGGCCCGGCGCGATGGCCTATGCCGCCGACAACGCGCAGGCGACAAAATTCGATGAGGTGTTCGCACAGCTTCACGGCGGCGCGGGGCTCAGCACCGCCTCTTTCCGCAATGCTAGCGTCGTCACCGCAGAGGGTGATGGCGTGTGGACCAAGGGCTTCGGAGGGCGCCGAATCCAGCAGGCGGACGGCGCGACGCTACGGTCGGTCACCGGATTCTATGGCGGCGCCATCGGCTACGATCGCTTGATGCGGTCGGACCTGCGGCTCGGCGCCTTCGTGGGCGCTGGCGCCACGCGTCAGGACATCGATGCCAATTCCGGCTCGACCGACAGCGACATCATGTTCGGCGGCGTCTACGGGCGATGGATGCCGGGCGTGTCCTTCCTCGACATAGCGCTGAGCGGCGGCATCAGCCGCAATGCCATCACTCGCAACATCGCTAACAATCTGGCTTCCGGTGGCATGGAGACGGCGAAGGCGGACGCCAATGGCTGGTTCGTCAGCCCCGCGCTGAGTTACGGCTATCGCATCCCGCTTGGTGCAGGGCTGGTGCTGACGCCGGCCGCGTACGTGCGTTACGTCGCGGCGTCTTTCGGCGGCTATACCGAAAGCGGCTCCGCGTCGGCTCTCACGGTCGGCGCGCGCACCATGCAAAACGCCGAAGAGCGCGGCGAGTTGAAACTCGTCCGGACAACGGTGCTTCCGGGCGCCGCGCAGTTGCGCACCAACGCACAGGTCGGCGTGCTCGCGGTGCAGCGGCTGGCGGGCACCAACGTCAGCGCAGTGCTGCTCGGTCAGGATTTGACCTTTGCCGCGCCGGGAAAGTCGAGCGTCGTGGGCCTTTATGCCGGCACCGGTTTCGACCTGCGCGCGTCAAGCCGCATGTCGGTCTTTGCTGCGATGGAATACAGCTCGCTCTCGGATTCCAGCTCCGTGCTGGCAGGTCAGGGCGGCCTCCGCTTAGCCTTCTGAGACAAGAGCCGTTCAGCCACCAGATCGACGTACAAACGCAGTGGCGGGCGGTACTGTTTCGCACCACCCGCCACCATTCCCCGCGCAGCAACCTGTCACGAATGCTTTAGCCTTCCTTGGGCGTTATTTCGATTTCAGGAATTCGGCCACTTCGAGCAGGATCATTTCGTTGTCGTCCTGCTTTCCGAGCGCCCGGCCGGAGGAATAGGGCAGGTTGTTGTCGTTCGCGACGATGATGTGGCGGTCGTCGACCACATCCACGTCCTCGATGGTAACGAACGGGAAGGTGAAGATGCCTTCCTTCGAACCTTGCCGCGCCTTCTTGTCGGTGTC
Organism: Pseudomonadota bacterium; assembly: GCA_040756555.1. Classification (GTDB taxonomy): domain Bacteria; phylum Pseudomonadota; class Alphaproteobacteria; order Rhizobiales; family Xanthobacteraceae; genus Z2-YC6860. The sequence goes on from JBFLYS010000006.1 coordinate 37,089, forward strand.
CTTGATCGCCATCAGGTCGATGTGGCCGATCTTTCGCACGAAGCCACCGGCGTTGGCGTCGTTCATCTCGATCTTGTAGATGCGCTTCATCTTCGCGGCGTCGTTGAAGCAGTCCGGCTTCGCGGGACCCGTGCAGGCCTGCCAGGCTTCGCCTTCGCCATTGTCGCGCTCGATGATGAGACCGGTGGTCGCATCGATCATGTTGAAGTCGCCGATATTGTTGTTGTTGATCTCGAGGCGATATTTCCAGAACCGGCCGGTCCACTTCTCCTGCGCCACGTCGAATTCGAGGATGCGCAGATACTCGCGGCCTTCTTCGGTTTCCCAGGCCTTCTTCTCTTCGTTCCAGAGCGGCCCTTCGAGCAGCGGATAGAGGAACTTGCCGTCCTTGGAGGCAGCCATGCCCTCGTAGCCACGCGAGCGCCGCACGTTGAAGGCGACCGCGCCGCCGGGCACCGACGGCGTTGAGACGCTGTAGTGATCCGGCGAGCGGGCGGGCTTGCCGTCGATCTGGGTCTCGAAGAAGCCCGTCACCTTGCCGGTCATGTCGGTGCGGATGAGATAGGGGCCGAACTCGTCGCCGATCCAGAGCGAACCCGCGATCGGCTGGAAGCTTTCCACGTCGAGGTCGGCGCCGGTGAGATAGCGCTTCTCGCTGCCCTCGAACGTGATCTGGAACGGGATCTTGCGGTCCGGATCATGCAGGAAGATCGTTTGCAGTTTCTCGACCTTGCCTGTCGCCCAGTCTGGCTTCAGGCGGTGCAGCACCAGCATCGCGTCGGCCGAGTTCACCTTGGCGCCGTAGCCGTTGTCTTGCAGCGTCCAGTAGGTGCCGTCGCCGTTTGACTTGATGCCGGACAGCCCCTGCATCGGCTGGCCCTTGAACGGCAGCTTCACGCCGGTCTCACGCGGCGCACCCGCGGCCGAGATGAACGACGTGCCCATCACACTGCCGACCGCGTCGATCCGCTTCTTGTCGGTCGCGGTGAACTTGCCGGAAATCGCGAGGTCTTTCGACGCATCGGACGGCGGATCGAAGAAGGTCTGAGCCGGAATGATCGCATGCCCGGCGAGTTTTGCCGGAAAGGCCTGATCGGCAACTGCTGGCATTGCCGCAGCGATCAGGCTCACGAAAGTTGCTGTCACAAGGCGCATCGTTGGCCTCCTGTGTTTGAGTCGACGCGCCCGGGAGGGTCTTGGTGTTCCATGTCGGCGGTGTTGCTATTCGATGTCAGCGCGATGACACTCCCTCGCGCTATTCGCCGCACCGCCGGGACCGTGAAATGAAGAAACTTCAAAGGGATCGCCGCGAGACCAATCCCGCCTTTTCGACGCGCAGGCTGAAGCTCGGCACCTTCCAGACCAATCTCGATTCCGGCTGCGTGATGTCGGACCTCGACGGCCGGCTCGATATCAACTGGCCGAATACGGTTACGCTTGCGAAGCTCGCTGACGAGATGGAGTTCGAAGCGCTGGTGCCGGTGGCGCGCTGGCATGGCTGGGGCGGCGACACCAATCCGCAAGGGCCGGGCTTCGAGGCTTACACCTGGGCCGCGGGGATCGGTGCGTCGACGCGGAAAGCTGGCGTGTTCGCGACCTCGCACATCACCATCAATCATCCGGTGATCGCGGCGAAACAATCGGCGGTGGTCGACCACATCACCGGCGGGCGCTACGCGCTCAACGTCGTCACCGGCTGGAATCAGCCGGAAATCGAGATGTTCGGCCAGCCTATGTTGAGCCACGAGGAGCGCTACGCCTGCGCGGAAGAATGGCTCGACATCGTCAAGCGGCTATGGACCGAAGACGCGATGTTCGACCACGATGGCCGCTATTTCAAAATCGCGAAGGGCTATCTGGAGCCCAAGCCGATCCAGGCGCCGTATCCCGCGATCATGTGCGCGGGCGCCTCGGAGTTCGGCCGCCATTTCGCGGTGAAGAACTGCGATCTGGTCTTCACGGTCATTCGCACCGGCGGTCTCGACGAATGCCGCGCGCACGTTCAGGCCTATCACACGCTGGCGCGGGAGCAGTATGGCCGTTCGATCAAAGTCTGGACGCTCGTCAACATCGTGCAGGGCGAGACGGAGAAAGAGGCGCGCGACTTCTACAACTACTATGTGAAAGAGAAGGGCGACTGGGCCGCAGCCAAGAACATGGTCGATACGTTCTCGCTCGAGATCAACAAACGCAACGTGCCGCCGGAACGCATCAGGCCGTTGCAGGAGGCGTTCATTCAGGGCTGGGGTGGACTGCCGATCGTCGGCACCAAGGAGCAGGTTGTCGATTCGCTTCGGATGCTGTCGCAGGCGGGGCTCGATGGCGTGCTCGTGGCCTTCCCGCGTTACGAGGAAGGCATGATGCAATTCCGCGACGTGACCTATCCGCTGGTGAAGCAGGCGGGGTTGCGGGACTTCGTCTAGGCCGGCAGTCCCATTGTTCGCTCAATGGTCGTGATCGTGGTGATGATGGTGGTGGCCATGACCGTGAGAATGGTCATGCGAATGGCTGTGGCCATGATGATGGTGATGTGTATGCAAATGCGCCTGCCCCTTCGGCAGGCGCGGGTCTTCGCTGAAGACCAGTGATTTGATCGTCACTGGTACGGTGCGCGACGGCAGGCGGATGCGGCCGAGGTCGATGTAGTCGAAATCCCACAGCACCACGCCGTCGATGGCGAGGATTTCCCCCTGCACGTCGAGCTCTTCGTGCAGGATCGCGCCGAGCGTCTGCGCGATATCGCCGTCGAGCATGATGTAGAGCGGCTTCTTCTGCGCGATTGTCTTTGGCATGCCGCGCACGATGCCTTGTCCGAAGGCGAAGATGCGCTCGTGCGACGGCGCGCCCTGCCAGCGCAGCGCGAGTGCCACATCGGCCGCGCCTTCTTCGAGATCGAACGAAACGAAATGGTTGCGGATCGCGGCCGCGAGCTTGTCCGAGTCGATGGTCTCTTCGCACACGTAATTCGGTTGCAACACCTGCAAATTCCGGCGCGGCAGAAGCGCGCCCGCGTTGGTGATGGTCGAGGTGTTGCCGGAAAGCTGGACGCTGTATTCCGACGCGCCCAGCGCGGTCGCACGGATGCATTCGCCCGCGGGAAGCAGCGGCCAGGGCAGTGCGCCGTTGTCGAGGCGTTTCCGCAATGCGCGGCCGAGCCTTCGGCCCATGTCGCCGAAATCGCGGTCCTCGCGCTGGTAGACATATTCCGCGACACCGCCGGAGATCATCACGCCGTCGATTTGTCCCAGTTCCGCGATTGGATCGGTCAGATAGAGCTGCGCCAGCTTCGGCGGCAGCGGCCGTGTCCTGATCGCGGCAACCAAAACGTCGGCCATGGTTTCAGCGACCTTATCCATCATTGTGCGGTCGATGGTGTCGCCTTTGTGCCAATGGAATCCGGCTTCTCCCGCGTGATGCTGCCCCGCCGGATCGAGCCGCACAATCTTGCCCTGCGCGTCCGTCACCTGAAGCCGCCCGCCGATGTGGATGGCGGCCGTCGCGATCACGCGGCCCTTCTCGACCAGCGCGAGCTTCGTCGTACCGCCGCCGATGTCGATGTTCAGGATGCGCTTGCCTTCATCCGACGACACGCGCGCCGCGCCGGAGCCGTAGCCCGCGAGCATCGCCTCCATGTGATGACCCGCGGTCGCGGTGACAAAGTCGCCGCCTTGCTCGGCGAGAAGGCTGCCGATCGCGCGCGCGTTGTCGCGGCGCAGCGCCTCGCCGGTGAGGATCACGACGCCGGTGTCGATGTCCTTCGCGTCGATCTCAGCTTGCTTGTAGGCGTCGTGGATGATCGCGCGGAGCTTTTCGTCATCGATCCGCTCTTCGCTCTGATAGGGCGTCAGCGCCACCGGCGAGCGGAACAACGTCTCGCGTCCGACCACATAATACCGGCTGGTCATATCCTCGCTCAGCCGGCGGAGATGCACCTTGGAGAACACCACCTGCGTACCGGCAGAACCGATGTCGATGCCGACGCTGGTCAGCGTTACATTGTCGGCGATCCAGAGTGGATTCTCTTCGAGCGGGCCGTCTTCGAAAATATCGTCGTGGTCGTGATCGGCCTCGCCGTCGTGAACATGGGCGAGATCGAGGCCCAGGCCGTGGTCGGCAACCGTGTGCGGATTTTTCGGCGGGCTTTTGGGATCGCTCATCGGGAAGCCCTTACCGCAAAAGCAGGCGCAGCAAAACGGGCCCCGAAAGGCCCGTTCCGCAGTCCGGAATGACGCGCTGGGTTATGCGCCGCTTACCACTTCTGCGCGCCGTACCAGTCGTCGATATCCTTGCGAACCTGGTCTCGGGCAATGCCGTAGCGCTCCTGGATTTTGCCCTCGAGTTGCTCGCGATGGCCCGCGATCACATCGAGGTCATCGTCCGTCAGGCGGCCCCATTTTTCCTTCACCTTGCCCTTGAACTGCTTCCAATTGCCTTCGACGCGGTTCCAATCCATTGGGAGTTCCTCCTGTTTGGGTAAGATGTTGGGCCAACGTTACGCCGCATGGAATGTTCCGGAATTGGCTGATATCGCTGATGTTTTTGGAAAACGGGAACCTTTCATCCGCCGGCCGGTTGTCTCCGGACAGACGGGGGTCCCAAGAGCGCATTGAAACATTGGCTTGCCGAGCGGCTGTGGATTGCCCACATCCATTCGGGGAGGTGAGATGACAGCTCCGGACACCAAACGGCGGATTCTCGTCATCGAGGACGAGATGCTGATCGCCATGCTGCTTGAAGACATGCTGGCGGATCTCGGCCACGAGGTCGTGGGCGTGGTGCCGCGCGTCAATGAGGCGTTGACGGCGATCTCGCGCGACGACTTCGATCTCGCGATCCTCGACCTCAATCTGAACGGACAAAGCGCCTATCCGGTCGCCGATGCGCTGATCGATCGCGGTATCCCGTTCGCGCTTTCCACCGGCTTCGGCGAGAGCGGCCTGCCGGAGAAGTATCGGGCCCATCCCGTGCTGCAAAAGCCTTTTGCGAGCGACGACCTGGTGCGCACGCTCAGGACGTTCAAGTAGCGCTCATTTCAGCCGGGGAAGCGCTTGCTTCACCCGGTCCATCCCGGCCCACGGGTCTTTCCGCATCTTCGTCAAACGTTTCGGCAGATTGAGCACCGTGAAGCTGTTCGCCGATTTCTGCTTGCCGAGCTCCTCCCAGGTGAGAGGCACGGATACCGTCGCACCGGGCCGTGCGCGGGTGGAGTAGGGCGCAACCGCAGTCGCCTCGCGGCTGTTGCGGAGATAGTCGACGAAGATGCGGTTGCCGCGAGCAGCTTTCTTGATGGTGGCCGTGTAACGCTTCGGTTCGTCGGTTGCCATCTGCTCGGCGAAGGCGCGGCAGAACTCCTTGGCGTCATCCCAAGATATGCGCCGGATCGGCACCATCACATGCAGGCCCTTGCCGCCGGTGGTCTTCACGAAGCTTTCCAGCTTCAGGGCCTTGAGCCGTTCGCGTACGTCGCGCGCGGCGGCGGTGATGTCCTTCCACTCAATGCCCGGGCCAGGATCGAGATCGAACACGAGGCGATCGGCCTCCTCCAGATGATCGATGGTCGAGCCGCGAACGTGAAATTCCAGAACACCGGCTTGAACGAGCGTCACGACACCAGCGAGATCGTCCACCGATATCGACGTCTCGCCGTTGGGTTCCTTGACGAGATGCAGCTTGGTTTCGTCGATGCCGGCCGAAGCGTGCTTCTGGTAGAAGCACTGTCCGGTTTGGCCATCCGGGCAACGCAGCAGCGCGATCACGCGGCCGGTGACGTGCGGCGCCATGTGCTTCCACACGCTTTCGTAATATCCGGCGAGCATCCGCTTGGTGACGCCGGCGTCGTCCCAATAGATGCGGTCGGGGTGGGTGAGTGCGACACCCGCGATTGCGACCGGCTGTATCGTGGATTTCCCGCTGGCCGCGTGTTTGGTCACGGCGCAATTCGATAGAAATTCCGCGCTTCCTCAGTGAAGGCGCGGCGTGAATCGGCATCGAAATAGAACATGTGACCGCCACGGTAGGCCTTCACCTGGGCGCGGCCGCTGACGCCCTGCGGCGCGATCTGATCGACGAGATAACGGCTCACGCCATAAGGCGTCACGAGGTCGCTACGACCGTGCGCGACCAGGAGCCGAAACGACGGATCGACCGCGAGCAGCGCGCTGAGGTCGTCGCTCACGCCCTGACGGTCGCGATTGCCGCCCCAGTCCCAATTGAGTTCGCGGTTGAGCAGGATGTAGGTGATGTCGGTCTTGAAGCCGAGCTCGTCGCGAGCGTAACCGACATAGAGCCCAGAGAGCGCGCGCACGAATCCGTCGAGCATTGGATCGCCGACGCGCCCGCCGCCGTCCGGATGAAGATCGGGGATGGTGAAGGTCGCGTCGTAGGAGCTGATCTGCAATCCCTGCGAGCGAAGCTGCCGCGTATAGGCGCCGCGCACATAGCCGCGCGATTTCGCGACCACATCCGCAGGCAATCCGGTCATCTGCCCGATTTTTCCGTAGAAGGCTTGCGCGCGTTCGCCACTCGGCTGCGGACCTGCGAGCGTCGTCAGATATTCGTTGAGCGCGAAGTGCTCGGCCTCGGCCATCGCCTCCGGCGAGAATTTCTTGGTCCGCTCCAGTTCGCTCGCGACGAATGACGGGAAAGTCAGCGCGGCGGCGAAAGGACTTTGTTGGCCGCCAAACGTGTACGATGCTTCGATCAGCGGCGACACCATCACGATGCCCGAAACAATGATGCCCTGATCGGCCTGCAATGCGCGGGCGACCTTCGCCGCGCGGAAGCCGCCGTAGCTCTCGCCCAGAAGATATTTTGGCGATGGCGTGCGGCTGTTGTGAGCGACATAAAGTGCCACGACCTTGGCGAGGCTCTGCGCATCGTTGTTCACGTTCCAGAACGCCTTGCCGCCGTCGGCCTTCGCCGCGCGGCTCCAGCCAGTGCCGACCGGATCGATGAACACGAGATCGGTGAATGCGAGCCAGGTGTCGGGATTGTCGACGAGCTTGGCTGCTGCGCCATCGCGCCCCTCGGGTCCGAAGTCGGCGATGCGCGGCCCGGCCATGCCGAGATTGAGAAACACGGACGCTGCGCCGGGTCCGCCGTTGAAGGCAAACGTCACCGGCCGCGTCGCGCGGTCCGCGCCCTTCAGCGTGTAGGCGGTGTAGTAGATCGCGGCGCTGCGCTCGCCGGTCTGGTCATAGAGAGAGAACGTGCCGGCCGTCGCGGTGTAGGCAAGGGTGCGCCCGCCGACGTTGATCTGCTTCTCGGTGACGGAATCGCCGGGCAACAAACGCAGCACGCCTTGCGGATCGCGCTGCGCTTCACGCTGGTTGTCGTTCTGTGCGTCCTGTCGTTGCTCCTGTCGTTGTTCTTGGCGCTGTGGCCGTTCCGGCCTCGGACCGCGCTCTTGCGCGACAGCCAAAGGCGCAACCAGCGCCAGCATCAGAACAGTGAGAAGCGTTTTCCGGAAAGCCATCGCGAGCCACACCCGATCAAAGCCGCGCCCGGACTAAGATAGGCGGCGGCCAGCGCCCCCGACAGGGGCGGGACGGGCAGCTTCACGAAGCTTTGTGGCGGCTTAGTGCTTGTCTTTGGCGGCGGCGTTCATTGCTTTCAGCATCGCGGCCTTGCCTTCGGTCAGCGTCGCGCGCACGGCCGGCTCCTTGCCGATCAGGCCCAACTCGCGCTGGCGCTTGGAGGTCGCCGCCGCCATCAGCGGCTCGACGCCGAGCTCTTTCAGAGTCTCGACCACCTGATCCATCTCGTCGGCGCGGCGCACGCCGTGGCTCGCCATGCGCTCGAGGTTGTATTCGATGGTCTTGTCCCAATCGAGCGCCGGATAGTTGTTGTGCAGCGAGGCGGCGACCTCGTCGACGATGCCGTAGCGCGCTGCGGTGAGGAAGCACTCGGCGGTGAGCGCCTCGATGCCCTTGATCATCACGCTGCGGATCATCTTCAGCGCCGCCGCTTGGCCGACCTCGTTGCCGGCGATCACGCCACGCATTTCGAGTTCATCGATCAGGAGCGGCATCACGCTGTCGGCGTTCGGGCCGGCGAGAAGGAGCGGGGTCTGGTGCCGCTTCGGATGGATCGGCGCAAGGATCGCGACGTCCACGTAGCGTGCGGTGCCTGCAAGCAGCTTCGCTGTCTCCTGCTTGCGGCCCGGCGAGACCGAGTTGATGTCGAGGTAATACGGATTGCCCTTCAGGTGCGGCTGCACCGAGCGGGCCGCCTCCAGGCTTGATGCGGCAGTGACCGCAGCCACCACCACGTCCGCGCCCCGCACCGCGTCCGCCGCCGAGGTCGCGAGTCGCGCGCCCATCGCCGTGCCGGCGTCCTTCAGCTTCTGGCCCGCCGCCTCCGGGAAGAGGATGTCCCAGGCCGCCACGCTCTCGATGCCGGCGTCGCGGAGCCCCGAGGCGATCGCCTGGCCGGCCTCGCCAAAGCCGATGAAGGAGATGCGGGGCGTGTTGCGGCGGTCCGAGGCCATGAGCGAATTCCTTAAAATTGGTCCGCTGCATGAATCCGCGAGCGGGACGGATCAATCAAATGGTTTTTGACGATGGCGGCTTTGCGCTGAGCGGGTTCCCGCCATGCTGCGACATTGTGCGCACCCGCCGTGGCATGCCCATAAATTAATCAATCAATGCTGCCCAAATTCTAGCCAGCAAAATACCTCCAAATCCTGTTCCCTCGCGAATCCATACGGTTACTGAGTTTTGCGACATTGGCACGTGGCTTGCGATTGCCCTCTGTGAAGCTCCGATCCGGGCTTCGCGTCTAACAGAGGGACACCCATGTTTCATTCAATCCGTTCGGCCGCCGCGCGGCCGGTCGCCCGGCGCTGGCTATTAGCCACCGGGCTTTCGCTGGGCCTCGTGGCGGCCATGCCGCAGGCCCAGGCGCAAGAGACGATCAAGGTCGGCATCCTGCACTCGCTCTCAGGCACGATGGCGATCTCGGAGACCACGTTGAAAGACGTGATGCTCATGCTCATCGAGGAGCAGAACAAGAAGGGCGGCGTGCTTGGCAAGAAGCTCGAGGCCGTCGTCGTCGATCCGGCCTCCAACTGGCCGCTGTTCGCCGAAAAGGCGCGCGAACTGATCACCAAGGACAAGGTCTCGGTCGTGTTCGGCTGCTGGACCTCGGTGTCGCGCAAGTCCGTACTCCCGGTCTTCAAGGAGCTGAACTCGATCCTGTTCTATCCGGTGCAGTACGAGGGCGAGGAGAGCGAGCGCAACGTGTTCTACACCGGCGCCGCGCCGAACCAGCAGGCCATTCCGGCCGTCGACTACCTGATGAAGGACGAGAAGGTGAAGCGCTGGGTTCTGGCGGGCACCGACTACGTCTATCCGCGCACCACCAACAAGATCCTCGAGGCGTACCTGAAGTCGAAGGGCGTCGCGCAGGAAGACATCATGATCAACTACACGCCGTTCGGTCACTCCGACTGGCAGACGATCGTCTCCGACATCAAGAAATTCGGCTCGGCTGGCAAGAAGACTGCGGTGGTCTCGACCATCAACGGCGATGCCAATGTTCCTTTCTATAAGGAACTTGGAAACCAGGGCATCAAGGCGAAGGACATCCCGGTCGTTGCATTCTCGGTCGGTGAAGAAGAGCTCGCCGGCATCGACACCAAGCCGCTGGTCGGCCATCTCGCGGCCTGGAACTACTTCGAGTCGATCAAGAACAAGGGCAACTCCGACTTCATCGCGAAGTGGAAGGCTTTCACCAAGAATCCGAAGCGTGTCACCAACGACCCGATGGAAGCCCACGTGATCGGCTTCGCCATGTGGGTCAAGGCGGTTGAGAAGGTGAAGTCCACCGATCCGGACAAGGTCATCGACGCTCTGCCGGGCATCGAGGCTCCGAACCTGACCGGCGGCACCTCCAAGATGCTGCCGAACCATCACATCACCAAGCCGGTGTTCATCGGCGAAGTGCGCGCCGACGGTCAGTTCGACGTGGTGTGGAAGACGCCGAGCCTCGTTCCGGGCGACGCGTGGTCCAAGCACCTCGAAGGCTCCAAGGATCTGGTCGGCGACTGGGTCACCAAGAAGTGCGGAAACTTCAACACCAAGACCAACAAGTGCGGCGGAGCCTGATATCGGCGCTCCGTGCTTGACGTAACCCCAATCGACAACGGGAGGCGGCACTGCGCTGCCGCCTCCCAAATCCTCGCCGGGATTTTGCAATGAATGGGTTGAGATATAGCCTCGTCGTGCTGCTTCTGGCAGTCGCGATGGCGCTGAGTGGCGCCGCCGCGCGTGCCGCAGATCTGGTCGAGCCGCTCGAAAAGTTTCTGACGGACGATTTCAGCGACACCGCCGATGGCATCATGGCGGTTGCGGCGAGCGGCGATCCGCGCGCCCAAACGATTATCGAGGCCTTGCAGAACGGCAAGCTGGTCTACAGCGCCGAAGCCAAAAAGGTCTTCTACAAAGACACGGCCGACAAGCTGATCGACGCTGCGACCGGACAGCCCGCCGCGGGCGCTCCGCCGGGCGATCTCGAAACGGTCCGCATCAACAACCGCATTCGCCGCACCATCGACGCGGCGCTCGGCAGCCTCACACTGATGGCGCCCGACCCCGGCAAGCGCCTTGCGGCCGCGCAAGCCGTGTTCAAATCGCGCGATGCCGGCGCGCTCGAAGCGCTGGAAGCCGCGATCGAGAAGGAAAGCAGCGCCAGCATCAAGAAGGCGATGAACGAGGCCCGCGCCGCGATCATCCTGAACAAGGAGGACGCCACCGAATCCGACAAGCTGGACGCCGTCGCGGTGATCCGCCAGCGCGCCGATCAGGACTCGATGGCGTTGCTCGGTGGTCTGCCGAGCGACAGCCCAGGGTCGGTGCTGAAGGCCTCCAAGGACGCGATGGCCTCGATGCAGAGCAATCTTGCGGTGTGGTCGGCACTGCAGAATGCCTGGTACGGCATCTCGCTCGGCTCGGTGCTGCTGCTCGCCGCCATCGGCCTTGCCATCACCTTCGGAGTGATGGGCGTCATCAACATGGCGCACGGCGAGATGGTGATGATCGGCGCCTACACCACCTTCGTCGTGCAGGAGCTGATCCGCACTTACAATCCGGCGCTGTTCGACTATTCGTTGCTGATCGCCGTGCCGCTCGCCTTCGTCGTTGCGGGCTTCATCGGTATCCTGATCGAGCAGAGCATCATCCGTTTCCTTTACGGGCGCCCGCTGGAAACTTTGCTCGCGACCTGGGGACTCTCGCTGGTGCTGCAACAGGCGGTGCGAACCGCCTTCGGCCCGACCAACCGCGAGGTCGGCAATCCGTCGTGGATGTCAGGCGCCTTTGAGATCGGCCAGATCAACATCACCTACGGCCGCCTCTGGATCATCGTCTTCACGATGGCGGTGTTCGTCGGGCTGCTGGCGCTGCTTCGCTTCACCCGCCTCGGCCTTGAGATGCGCGCGGTGACGCAAAACCGCTCGATGGCGGCGTCGATGGGCATTCGCACCAGCCGGGTCGATGCGCTGACCTTCGGTCTCGGTTCCGGCATCGCCGGCATCGCGGGCGTCGCGCTCTCGCAGATCGACAACGTCAGCCCGAACCTCGGTCAGGGCTATATCATCGACAGTTTCATGGTCGTTGTGTTCGGCGGCGTCGGCAATCTCTGGGGCACGCTGGTCGGCGCCTTCACGCTCGGCATCGCCAACAAGTTCTTGGAGCCATACGCGGGCGCCGTTCTCGGCAAGATCGCGATCCTGGTGCTGATCATCCTGTTCATCCAGAAACGCCCGCGCGGTCTCTTTGCACTCAAGGGCAGGGCGGTTGAAGCATGACCGGCGCAGCCCCGCTCACCCGCATACTCGACCGCGGCTCGACGCTGTTCCTGTCGACGTTGTGCGCGCTCGGCATTCTCATTCCGCTCTCGAATCTGCTGTTGCCGGAGACGTCGGCCTTCCACGTGCCGACGTATCTCGTGCCGCTCCTCGGCAAATACGTTTGCTACGCGATCCTCGCGCTCTCCATCGATCTGATCTGGGGCTATTGCGGAATTCTCTCGCTCGGCCACGGCGCGTTCTTCGCGCTCGGCGGCTACGCCATGGGCATGTACCTGATGCGCCAGATCGGTACCCGTGGCGTCTATGCCGATCCGATCCTACCGGACTTCATGGTGTTCCTGAACTGGAAGGAGCTTCCGGTCTTCTGGTACGGCTTCCAGCACTTCCCTTATGCGCTGCTGATGATCGTGTTGGTGCCCGGCGTATTGGCCTTCGTGTTCGGCTGGTTCGCGTTTCGCTCGCGCGTCACCGGCGTCTATCTGTCGATCATCACGCAGGCGCTGACCTACGCGTTGCTGCTTGGCTTCTTCCGCAACAACTTCGGCTTCGGCGGCAACAACGGCCTGACAGACTTCAAGGACATTCTCGGCTTCAACATCCAGTCGCAGGCCACGCGCGCGTCGCTGTTCGCGATCTCGTGCCTCGCGCTTCTTGTCGGCTTCCTGATCTGCCGCGGATTGGTCACTTCGAAGTTCGGCAAGGTGCTGGTCGCGATTCGCGACGCCGAGCCGCGCACGCGCTTCCTCGGCTATCGCGCGGAATCCTACAAGCTGTTCGTGTTCACGCTATCGGCCTGCATGGCTGGCGTCGCCGGTGCGCTTTACGTGCCGCAGGTCGGCATCATCAATCCGAGCGAATTCTCGCCGGCCAACTCCATCGAGGCGGTGATCTGGGTCGCGGTCGGCGGACGCGGCACGCTGATCGGCGCGGTGATCGGTGCGCTGGTCGTGAACTACGGCAAGACCACCTTCACCAGCGGATTCCTCGCGCCGTACTGGCTGTTCGTGCTCGGCGGCCTGTTCATCCTGGTGACGCTGTTCCTGCCCAAGGGCATCGTCGGCACGTTCCGCGAATACTGGCCGCGCCTGCGCAAGAGGCCCGAGCCTGCGGCTGAACCCGCACCGAAACCGGCGGAGTGACCGATGGAAGCCCGCACTGCGACAACCACGGCGCTCCTCTACCTCAACGGCATCAACGTGTCGTTCGACGGCTTCCGCGCGCTGAACAATCTGTCGCTGTCGGTCGCGCCCGGCGAGATGCGCGCGATCATCGGCCCGAACGGCGCCGGCAAGACCACCATGATGGACGTCGTCACCGGCAAGACGCGCCCCGACAACGGCGATGTGTTCTTCGAGGGCGGCGCACATGATCTCTCCAAGCTCGACGAGACCCAGATCGCGATGCTCGGCATCGGCCGCAAATTCCAGAAGCCGACCGTGTTCGAAATGCACACCGTCGAGGACAATCTTCTCCTCGCGCTCAAGGATGACCGCCGTCCGCTGGCGACCATTCGCTGGGATGAGACCCCCGACGCGATGACGCGGATCGGCAAGATCCTCGACACCATCCGCCTGTCGCCTTTGCGTAACCGCCCAGCCGGTTCGCTCGCGCACGGCCAGAAGCAGTGGCTCGAGATCGGAATGCTGCTGGCGCAGGAGCCGAAGCTTCTCCTGGTCGACGAGCCGGTCGCCGGCATGACCGACGTCGAGACGGCGCAGACTGCCGAGCTTCTGAAGGAGATCAACAAGGAAAAGACGATCATCGTCGTCGAGCACGACATGACCTTCGTGCGCGAGCTCGGCGTCAAGGTCACCTGTCTGCACGAAGGCCACGCCATCGCCGAAGGCACCATCGATCAGGTGTCGTCGAACGAGCGCGTCATTGAAGTCTATCTCGGGCGTTGACCATGTTGGACATCAAGGCCATCGATCTTCACTACGGCGCGGCGCAGGCCCTGCGCGGCGTTTCGCTCAAAGCAGAGCCGGGGCAGGTGACCTGCGTGCTCGGGCGGAACGGCGTCGGCAAGACCAGCCTGCTCGACGCGCTCGCCGGCCAGCAGCCGGTGAGCCACGGCAGTATCGTCTGGGAGGACCAGGACATCACCAAGCTCAAGCCTTACGAACGCGCGCGGCGCGGCATCGCCTATGTGCCCCAGGGCCGCGAGATCTTCCCGTTGCTCACCGTCGAGGAAAACCTCAAGACCGGTTTTGCGCCGCTTCACCGCGACCAGCATGATATCCCTGAGGACGTGTTCAACCTGTTCCCGGTGCTGAAGGACATGCTCCGTCGCCGTGGCGGCGACCTTTCCGGCGGCCAGCAGCAGCAGCTTGCCATCGGTCGCGCCTTGGTGATGCGCCCGCGGCTCCTTCTGCTCGACGAGCCGACCGAGGGCATCCAGCCCTCGATCATCAAGGACATCGGTCGCGCGATCACGTATCTGCGGGGGCTCGGTAAGATGGCCGTTGTGCTGGTCGAGCAGTATCTCGACTTCGCGAGCGAATTGGGCGACCGTTTCGTCGTGATGGACCGCGGCTCGATTGTTTATTCGTCGGATCGTGTCGGACTGGACGAGAACGCGCTCAAGCGGGCGATGGCGATCTGAGTTGGTTTGGTGTCATGAGTGCGGCGACAGCCCTCAACAAGGTCTTTGCGGCGAACCGCTCAGCGGGCCGCCTCGCTTTGACCGTCGCGGCGGCCGATGGCGTGACGCGCAGGAAGCGCGTCTATGAGGATGGCCCGCTGCGCGCGCGTTTCCCCAACCATGACGGCGCGGCGCTTGAAGCCGTGATGGTCAACACTGCGGGCGGCATCGCCGGCGGCGACACCCACGATCTCGACATTTCGGTCGGCGAGGACGCGGCGCTGACGGTTACGACCGCGGCGGCCGAGAAGGTCTATCGTGCGCTCGATGATGCCGCTGAGATTTCCGTGAAGCTCTCCGCAGTGCCCGGCGCGCGGCTCCTCTGGGTGCCGCAAGAGACGATCCTGTTCGACCGTGCGCGCCTTAACCGCACCATCGACATCGACATGACCGGCAATGCCTCGGCGGTGGTGGCCGAGTCCGTCACTTTCGGCCGCACCGCCATGGGTGAGACGATTCAGCAGGGCTCGTTCACCGACCGCTGGCGTCTGCGCCGCGACGGCAAGCTCGTCTTCGCCGAGACGATTAGGCTCGACGGCGCCATCGCGCAGAAGCTTGCAGAACCCGCCGTGGCCAATGGCGGCGTCGCTATCGCGACCGTTCTCATTGCGCCGGGCGACGACGCGATGGTCGAGCGCGTGCGCGCGCAAACTTTCTGTGGCGAGACGGGCATCTCCTGCTGGAACGGCCTTGCGGTGGCCCGTCTCTGCGCCAAGGATGGCTTAACGCTCCGCCGCGATCTCGTCGCCGTGCTCACCGCGCTCGGCACCCCGCTGCCGCGGATCTGGCTCAACTAGAGGCGCGTTCGATGAATCTCACCCCGCGCGAGAAAGACAAGCTGCTGATTGCGATGGCCGCCATTGTCGCGCGCCGCCGCCTCGAACGCGGCGTGAAGCTGAACCATCCGGAAGCGGTCGCGCTGATCACCGATTTCATCCTCGAAGGCGCGCGCGACGGCAGGACCGTGGCGCAGCTCATGGAGGCGGGCGCCCATGTTATCACCCGCGCACAAGTGATGGATGGCATCCCCGAGATGATCCACGACATCCAGGTCGAGGCCACGTTCCCCGACGGCACCAAGCTCGTCACCGTCCACGATCCGATCAGGTGAGCCCAAGGTAAGCACAATGATCCCCGGCGAAATGTTCATTCAGGACGGCGAGATCGAGCTCAACGCGGGTCGCAAGACCCTCACGCTCACGGTGTCGAACACCGGCGACCGCCCCATTCAGGTCGGCTCGCACTACCACTTCTTCGAAACCAATCCGGCGCTGAAGTTCGAGCGCAAGAAGGCGCGTGGCATGCGGCTCGACATCGCGGCGGGCACCGCCGTGCGCTTCGAACCCGGCCAGAGCCGCGAGGTGACGCTCGTTGCGCTCGCGGGCGCGCGCAAGGTTTACGGCTTCCGCCAGGACGTGATGGGCAAGCTTTAAGGGGCTCCGATGCCGGTCAAGATGAAGCGCTCCGCCTATGCCGACATGTTCGGGCCCACCAAGGGCGACCGCGTGCGGCTTGCCGACACCGACATCATCATCGAGGTCGAGAAGGATTTCACCATCTATGGCGAGGAGGTGAAGTTCGGCGGCGGCAAGGTGATCCGCGACGGCATGGGTCAGTCGCAGGTGACGAACGCCAAAGGCGCGGTCGATACCGTCATCACCAATGCGCTGATCCTCGACCACTGGGGCATCGTCAAAGCCGACGTGGGCTTGAAGGGCGGTTATATCCATTCCATCGGCAAGGCCGGCAACCCGGACATCCAGCCGGGCGTCACCATCATCATCGGTCCGGGCACCGAGGTGATCGCGGGCGAGGGCAAGATCCTCACCGCCGGCGGCTTCGACACGCATATCCATTTCATCTGCCCGCAGCAGGTCGACGACGCGCTGATGTCCGGCGTCACCTCGCTGCTTGGCGGCGGTACCGGCCCGGCGCACGGCACCTTCGCCACCACCTGCACGCCCGGCCCCTGGCACATCGCGCGGATGATCCAGGCGGCGGACGCGTTCCCGGTGAACCTCGGCTTCGCGGGCAAGGGCAACGCCTCGCTGCCCGGCGCGCTGGAGGAAATGGTCAAGGGCGGCGCCTGCGCGCTCAAGCTGCACGAGGACTGGGGCACGACACCCGCCGCGATCGATTGCTGCCTCTCGGTCGCCGATGACTACGACGTGCAGGTGATGATCCACACCGACACGCTGAACGAATCCGGCTTCGTCGAGGACACCATCAAGGCGTTCAAGGGCCGCACCATCCATGCCTTCCACACCGAAGGCGCGGGCGGCGGCCACGCACCCGACATCATGAAGGTCGCGGGCCTGAAGAACGTCCTGCCGTCATCGACCAATCCGACACGGCCGTTCACCCGCAACACCATCGACGAGCATCTCGACATGCTGATGGTGTGCCACCACCTCGACCCGTCGATCGCGGAAGACCTCGCCTTCGCGGAAAGCCGCATCCGCAAGGAAACCATCGCGGCGGAAGACATCCTGCACGATCTTGGCGCGCTCTCGATGATGTCGTCGGACTCCCAGGCGATGGGCCGTCTCGGCGAGGTCATCATCCGCACTTGGCAGACCGCGGACAAGATGAAGAAGCAGCGCGGGCGTCTGAAGGAAGAGAAGGGCGACAACGACAACGTCCGCGCCAAGCGCTACGTCGCGAAATACACGATCAATCCGGCCATCGCGCATGGCGTGTCGAAGCACATTGGTTCGATCGAGAAGGGCAAGCTGGCCGATCTCGTGCTGTGGTCGCCGGCGTTCTTCGGCGTGAAGCCCGATTGCATCATCAAGGGTGGTTCGATCGTTGCCGCGCAGATGGGCGATCCGAACGCTTCGATCCCGACGCCGCAGCCGGTGCACTACCGCCCGATGTTCGGCGCCTTCGGCAAGGCGCTCACCGCGTCGTCGCTGGTGTTCGTGTCAAAGGCCGCGGTGAAGGCGAAGCTCGGCGACAAGCTCGGCGTCGAGAAGAAGCTCGTCGCGGTCGAGCACACCCGTGATATCTCGAAGAAGAGCATGATCCACAACGGCGCGACGCCGGACATCAAGATCGACCCGGAGACCTACGAGGTCACCGCCGACGGCGAATTGCTGACCTGCGAGCCGGCGGAGACGCTGCCGATGGCGCAGCGCTACTTCCTGTTCTGAAATGGCAGTGAAGCGCAGACGCCTACTTGGTCTTGGTCCAGATCTCGGAGCCGCAGAATGCGCCGGCGCAGCCGCGCACCTCGAGCTTGTCCTTTTCCGGCACCTTGATCCTGGCGTCGTATTCGTTGCCGTCGTCGGCGTTGTAGATCTTGCCGCTCCAGGTTTCCGGCTCGCTGAGTGTCATTGAGAAGATGCGAAGCCCGATGATCTTCCGGTTCTGCAACTCGGGATTCTTGTTCTTGTCGTCCACCTGCGGCTTGCCGGTCTTCGGATCGATCGGTTCCTTGAGCCAGGTCACGGCACCGCAAACGGTGTCCTTGCCGCACTTGGCAACGCGGATTTTGGCGTCCTTGTCCTGGGTCAGCCACAATCCGGTCGGATCGGCCGCTAAGGCGGGCAAGCTGACAACGGGCAAGCTGATAAAGAGGGTGGCTGCTGCCAAAACAGCGGCGCGGCCGAATTGAGCGGGCATGGGATTCTCGAAACGCTTGAATATCAGTGGTCAGCGATGTGGTTGCTCTTGCCGTACCGCACAAGGGCGACTTGGCGCAATGCCTATAGACGCTCCAATTGTCGCGGATGTAAAATTGTGAATTCCGCATGAAACGGGCTGTCAGTATCAAACGTGCAGCCGAATGGGACAAGTCCCAGGCGGTCGATCGCGTCGTGCTGGATGCCGACGACCGCAACCGGCGCCGTATCGTTCTGAACTGCGAAAGCGGCACCCGTTTCCTGCTTGATCTCCCAAAACCGGAGACGTTGCGCGACGGCGACGGGCTGGTGCTGGATGACGGCGCGATCGTCTGCGTTGCCGGCTTGTCCGAACCGCTTCTGGAGATTTCCGCGAGGACCCCGCTCGCCCTGGTGCGGCTCGCCTGGCATCTCGGCAACCGTCACACCGACGTCCAGATCGCGGGCGAGCGGCTTCGCATCCGTTACGATCACGTTCTGGAGGAGATGGTCGCCGGGCTCGGCGCGACGGTGCTCCCGCTCAGCGCACCGTTCGATCCCGAGGCCGGCGCGCCGCAGCACGATCGCGGGCATCGTCATGGTCCGTAAACGCAGCGTGCCGTTGAAGAAGAAGGGTGATGAGGCTCGTCGCCTCTCCCCGCGTGCAGGGCGAGGTCGGCTTGCACGCGAAGCGCGGAAGCCGGGTGAGGGGGACTCTCCGCATACGGCGCTCTATCGTTTGATGGCCTGGCTGTCGCCCGCCTATCCGGTCGGCGCGTTCTCCTATTCCAGCGGCATCGAGTGGGCCGTCGAGACCGGCGATATCAAGGACGCCGAAAGCCTCAAGCGCTGGCTCACGGTGGTGATCGGCGAAGGCGGTGGCTTCTGCGACGCAGTGTTCTTTGTTCATGCGCATGCGGCGATTATCGCGGAGAACGACAAGGTGTTGCGCGATGTTGCCGAGCTTGCGGCGGCCTTCGCACCCTCGAAAGAGCGTCATCTGGAAACGACCGCGCAAGGCCGAGCGTTCTTTGAGGCAACGAAGGCTGCGTGGACATGTGCGGCACTCGATCGTCTCGCCGCAGCATGGGACGGCGATCTGGCTTATCCGGTCGCGGTTGGCGTTGCGACCGCCGGGCACGGTATCGCGGTGGGCGCGGGGCTCCACGCTTATCTCCATGCAGTCACTGCCAATCTCATCTCGGCAGGCGTGCGTCTCGTCCCGCTCGGTCAGACCGACGGCCAGCGCGTGCTCGCGGCGCTTGAGCCAGTCGTCGCGGCGACCGCACAGCGTGCGCTCACGACAAAACTCGACGACGTATCGAGCGCGGCGCTCCGCGCCGATCTCGCCAGCCTTCACCACGAAACCCAGTACACGAGGTTGTTCCGTTCATGAGCACGTCCACCCACGGCCCCCTGCGTGTCGGAGTCGGCGGCCCAGTCGGTTCCGGCAAGACCGCGCTGATGGATGCGCTGTGCAAGCGCCTGCGCGACCGCTTCCAGATCGCGGCGATCACCAACGACATCTACACCAAGTGGGACGCCGAATATCTGGTGCGCTCCGGTGCGCTCGCGCCCGAGCGCATCGCGGGCGTCGAGACCGGCGGCTGTCCGCATACGGCGATCCGTGAGGACGCCTCGATCAATCTTGCCGCGGTCGCCGACATGCGGAAGAAATTTCCCGATCTCGATCTGGTTCTGATCGAATCCGGCGGCGACAACCTCGCTGCGACCTTCTCGCCGGAATTGGCCGACATCACGATCTATGTGATCGACGTCGCGGCGGGAGAGAAGATCCCGTCCAAGGGTGGTCCCGGCATCACGCGTTCGGACCTGCTCGTCATCAACAAGGTTGATCTCGCGCCCTACGTCGGCGCCTCGCTCGAGGTGATGCAGCGCGACGCCAAGAAGATGCGTGGCGCGCGGCCGTTCGTGATGAGCAATCTGAAGACCGGCGACGGCATCGCCGACATCGCGAAGTTCATCGAAGAGAAGGGCGGGCTGGGGGCGTAACGCGACCCGCGCGAAAAATCGCTCCCCGCTCCTTGACTTTATTCCCAAGGACTATATTCTCTAGTCGCCTTGTTCATCCGAGGGCGTCTTCTAGGGACGCTTGGAAGGCGGAGCAGGGGGCGGAAGCCTGCGTGCCGGTCTCGTAAGCCGGCCCCCGGGCGGCTCCGGGCATCGAGTCGGGTGGCATTAGGACCGCTCTGCGAGGTGCTCGCTGGACTGGGACAGGGTGCAGAAGCCCACGTCCCAGGAAACCCGGCCCGGAGCTGAGGCGACCGAAGAGGTTGCCGGAAGTGCCGCGATGGGGCGCTGGGTGGCGAGCGTGTCTTTCGAGCGAAAAGACACGACACGCCGCTGAGGCGTGAATTGATGGTTGCGCTGCTCAGCGCTCCATCCCCTCGGATTTTGTCCGAAGGGAAAAGAGGAAGACGGCGGCCGGGCGCCGAAGCGATCCCCGGAGCGATTTGCCGTGGCTGTTTGACAAGTGAATCAGAAATTCACAACGCGAGGCAGCGTCTCGCGTCAAACCACACGCTCATCTCCGAGAGCGAATGCCGCGGGGACAACAACGGAGTTCGTTCAGCGCTTCCCGGTGTAATTCGGCTTCCGCTTCGCCAGGAACGCCTTCACGCCTTCCTTGTAATCCTCGTGCGAGCCGGCCTGACGCTGGAGGTTCTTCTCCAGATCGAGCTGCGTCTTCAAATCGTTGTCCTCCGACGCATCCATCGCGCGCTTGATCAATCCCAATCCAACCGTCGGGGCGGTCGCGAAATGCGCGCAAAGCTTTTCCGCCTCGCTCATCAGCAATTCGTCATCGACCGCCTTCCAGATCAGCCCCCATTGCTCGGCCTTCTCAGCCGTCAAAGGCTCCGCAAGCAGCGCCAGCCCACGCGCCCGAGCCTGACCGACCAGCCGCGGCAACAGCCACGTTCCGCCCGCGTCCGGCACCAATCCAATGCGTGCGAACACCTGCGTGAAGGTCGCGCTCCGCGCCGCCAGGACGATGTCGCAAGCGAGCGCGATGTTGAGGCCCGCGCCGGCCGCAATGCCCGGCACCGCCGCGACCACTGGGAAGGGCAGCGCGCGTAATTTCAGAACGAGAGGATTGTAATATTTCTCCAGCGCCTCGCCGGGCACGACCACATTGCCGTCCGCCGTGATGCGCTCGTTCAAGTCCTGCCCGGAACAGAACGCGCGCCCCGCGCCGGTGAGCAGCAGCGCGCGGCAGCTCTTGTCCTGTTCCGCATCGGCAACGGCCTTGGACAGCACCTGATGCATCTCGGTGGTGAAAGCATTGAGCCGCTTCGGCCGGTTCAGCGTGATGACGCGATAGCCGTCGCGCATCTCGGTGAGAATGGGGCTTTCGTCCATGCGGCGCTCCCAAAGAAAGCAAAAAGGGCGGCGCTTCGCCGCGTGCTGCACTGCCGTGATACGTCGGCCCCCGACGGATTGCTAGTTCCCGGGGAAGGGGGATTTACGCTAGTTTCCAGCCCAACCATAAGCTGGAGGAACGCCCCTGATGAAATCGCATCTCCTCGCCGCAACCGCCGCGCTGTCGCTCGCGCTCGCCGGGCCCGCGCTCGCGCAGTCGCCCATCGTCATCAAGTTCAGCCACGTCGTCGCTCCGGACACGCCGAAGGGCAAGGGCTCCGAGAAATTCAAGGAGCTCGCCGAGAAATATACGAACGGCAAAGTGAAGGTTGAGGTCTATCACAACTCCTCGCTCTACAAAGACAAGGAGGAGCTTGAGGCGCTTCAACTCGGTGCGGTGCAGATGCTCGCGCCGTCGAACTCCAAGTTCGGTCCGATCGGCGTCAAGGAGTTCGAGGTGTTCGACCTCCCGCTCATCCTGTCGAACAAGCAGGAGCTTCGTCGTGTCACCGATGGCCCGCTCGGCAAGCGGCTGCTCAAGCTCCTTGAGCCCAAGGGCATGGTCGGTCTTGCTTACTGGGACAACGGCTTCAAGCTGATGAGCGCCAACAAGCCGCTCCGCAACCCGGAGGACTTCAAGGGCCTCAAGATGCGCATCCAGTCCTCCAAGGTGCTGGAACTTCAGATGCGCTCGCTCGGCGTGATCCCGCAGGTGATGGCGTTCTCGGAGGTCTATCAGGCGCTGCAAACCGGCGTCGTGGACGGCCAGGAGAACACGCCGTCAAACATGTACACCCAGAAGATGCACGAGGTGCAGAAGTACACGACGCTCTCCAACCACGGCTACATCGGCTACGTGGTCGTCGTGAACAAGAAGTTCTGGGATGGCCTGCCGGCTGATGTCCGTCCGCAGCTTGAGAAGGCGATGGCGGAGGCGACGATCTATTCCAACGACATCTCCGAGAAGGAAAACGCCGAGGCGCTGGACGAGATGAAGAAGTCCGGCAAGACCGAGCTGATTACGCTCACGCCTGCCCAGAAGGACGCGTGGAAGACGGCGCTGACGCCGGTTTACAAGGATGCCGAAGGCCGCGTCGGCAAGGCGCTGCTCGACGAGTTCGAGAAGGCCAAGGGCACCGCCACGAACTGATTCCGGTTACTCAAGCGTTCGCAGGGCGGCCTCCGGGCCGCCCTGTTGTTTTTGCAGCCGTCGCATTTGCGGACGGCTCTCGACAGACCGATCCGCCTTTGCGAAACAATCGGCCCATGAACAGCTCATCGAACAACGCCTCCGCCCGCGACCGCCTCGAACAAGCCCTTGTCCGTATCGCCGATCCCAAAGGCGAGGGCGCCCGAGCCTGCCTCAATGTCTACGCCGAAGCTGCCCGCGCCGCAGCTGACGCCTCGGATGCGCGCCGCAAGTCCGGAACCTCGCTCGGCCCGCTCGATGGCGCCATCGTCTCGATTAAGGACCTGTTCGATGTGAAGGGTGAGGTCACTCGCGCCGGCTCGAAGATCCTCGCAGACGAGGGCAAGCCCGCGACCGCCGATGCGCCGGTCATTCAGCGGCTGCGTGCCGCCGGCGCGGTGATTGTCGCCAAGACCAACATGAGCGAGTTCGCCTTCCACGGCATCGGCACCAATCCGCATTTTGGCACGCCGGGCAATCCGTGCGATCGCGCGCGAGCGCCGGGCGGCTCGACCTCGGGCGGCGCCGTCGCCGTCGCCGACGGTATGTGCGAGATCGCGATCGGCAGCGACACCGGCGGCTCGACCCGCGCGCCGGCGGCGTTCTGCGGCATCGTTGGCTGGAAGCCGAGCCGCCAGCGCATTTCGACCGAGGGTGCGTTCCCGCTCTCGTTCTCGCTCGACTCCATCGGTCCGATGGCCATGAGCGTCGCCGATTGCGCCAACACCGACGCGATCATGGCGGGTGAGACGCCGCGCCCCGTCGAGGCGGCGCCGCTCGCCGGATTGCGCTTCGGCATTCCGCAGGGCTTCCCGCTCGCCAATCTTGATGAAACGGTTACCGCCGCTTTCCAGGCCGCGTTGAAGACGCTGACCAAGGCTGGCGTGCGGCTGTCCGATGAGACCATCCCGCTGCTCGACGAGATGGTGCAGACCAATTCGCTCGGCGGCTTCGCGCCCGCTGAGGCCTATGCGATCCATCGCGAGCGGCTGAAGCGCCGCGGCAAGGACGTCGATGCCAACGTCTATGCTCGCGTCTCCCGTGGCGAGACGATTTCCGCCGCGGACTATGTCGACATGAGCCAGATGCGCCGCCGCCTGGTCGCGGCGATGGACGCGCGCCTGTCAGACTTCGATGCGCTCGTTCTGCCGACATGCCCCATCGTCGCGCCGCGCCTCGATGAGGTCACGACCGTCGAGACGTTCGGCCCGAAGAACATGCTGACGCTGCGCAACACCTCGACCGGAAACTTCTTCGATCTCTGCGCGGTCTCGTTGCCGATGCCGCGCGGCCGCAACGGGCTCGCCACGGGCTTGATGCTGTTCGGCCGCAACGGTCACGATGCGCGGCTGTTCCGCATCGCCGCCGCGGTTGAGAAGGCGCTCGCCGCCTAGAGATTGAAACGAATGTAGGGTGGGCTAAGCGAAGCGTGCACACCATTTTCTCCGGTGGGCTCGGCGCTTCGCGCCTTAGCCCACCCTGCGATGTTAAACATCGAAGCCGCGCAGCGCCTCGATCATCATTTTGTGCGGCGCGGGCCCAAGCCGCTCGATCAGCCGCTCCTCGTGGACCATCACCAGCGCCTTGGCGCGTTTGAGAAGCTGATGGCCGGCCGGCGTCAGCTTCAGCACATGGGAGCGGCGGTCAGTGGTCGAGGGCAACCGCTGTGTCAGCTCACGCTTCTCCAGCCGGTCGAGCAGCCGCACCAGCCGTGCCCGCTCGATCCCGAGCCGCTGTGCCACGTCGGCCTGTGACAGCCCCTTGTTGCCGCCGATCACCGCCAGCACCGAAAATTCCGCCGGCCGCAGGTCGAGGCCGTCCAGCGTCCGGATGAAGTCCTGGAAAATCCAGATCTGGGCGCGCCGCAGGTAGTAGCCAAGATGGCCATCCAGCACGCCGAGGCTCGGCGTCTGTCCGTTGCGACGCTTCGGCGCAGGAGAGGGCATGTCCCCGCGCCCGCCTGCGCGCGGTTTGCCCTCGAAATCCGCCCGTCTTGTCGCGGTGCGGTCACCCATCGCAGCAATGGTCCTCCCGGCGTTTGTCCCGGCGCGCGGCTGGAAAACCGGTCGCCGGACGCCGCATTGATGTTGACGACATTTGTTGTCCTAATCAACAATATCCGGAGGCGGCGGGTTGCGATCGTCCGGCCGGTCAACGGGACGCCGACGGGAGGCGCACCGTGAAATACCGGGCCATTGCATCCAGCACCGCAACATAAGAACAATAGCGGCAAGCCGCATTCTGGGGCACAAACCAGCCCCGCCGGGAGAGGGAGAACGTCCATGAGCCGCCAAGAGCGCCGCAGCATTTCGCGTCACAACGTCACCCGCCGCAGCTTCGTCGCCGGTGCAGCCGCCTCCACGGCGCTGATCGCGGCGCCTTCGGTTGTCCGCGCACAAGGCGGCGCACTGAAGGTCGGCGTGATCCTGCCGCTGTCCGGCGTGCAGGCCGGCATCGGCCAGTCCTGCAAGCGCGGCGTCGACATCGCTCCTGCGCTTCTGAAGCAACTCGGCTACA
Organism: Pseudomonadota bacterium; assembly: GCA_040756555.1. Taxonomy (GTDB): domain Bacteria; phylum Pseudomonadota; class Alphaproteobacteria; order Rhizobiales; family Xanthobacteraceae; genus Z2-YC6860. Next base: position 62,228 of record JBFLYS010000006.1, read on the forward strand.
CCCAGAACATCGAATTCACGGTCGTCGACTTCGAGACCAACGTGGACGTCGCGCGAGCGCGCGCCGAGCGCCTGATCGCCGATGGCTGCCACATGCTCTCCGGTCCGTTCGACTCCGGCGCTGCCGCCGCCATCTCCCAGGTCTGCGAGCAGAAGGGCGTGCCCTTCATGATCAACATCGCGGCCGCCCCGCAGATCACCGAACAGGGCTACAAGTTCGTCTTCCGCAACTTCCAGACCGCGCCGCAGATCATCGGCCGCGGCCTCGCGCTCTATCCGCAGATATTCGAAGCAACTGGAAAGACGCCGAAGACCGCAGTGCTGATGCACATCAACGATACGTTCGGTCAGGCCAACAAGGCCGCCATCGACCGCATCTTCCCGACCATGAACATGCCGTTCAAGATCGTAGACTCGATCGCCTACGATCCGGCCGCGCGCGATCTTTCGGTCGAGGTTGCTAAGGCCAAGGCGACCGGCGCCGACATCCTGATGACCGTGACGCGGCTCAACGACGCCATCATCCTCGTCCGCGAGATGGTGAAGCAGCGCTGGGAGCCGATGGGTGTCATCAGCCCCGGTGCGCCGGGCATGTACGAGCAGCAATTCCTCGACACCATGGGCAAGTACGGCGACCACATCATCACGACGATCCCGTGGGCGAACCCGAAATCCGATCTGACCAAGATGGCGGCAGCCGAATTCAAGAAGGTGACGCCGAATGACAAGCTGCCCGGCCATATCTTCAACATCGGCTTCACTTTCGAAGCCCTGATGGTCTGCGCCGACGCACACAAGCGCGCGAACTCGACCAGCGGTCAGGCTCTGGCGGAAGCCATGCGCACGACCAAGATCGAGAAGCGCATTATGGCCGGCGGTCCGATCGAGTTCGACGCCAAGGGGCAGTGCAACACCATCGCGTCCATCGTCCTGCAAAACCGCGGCGGCGTGCCGACCGTGGTGCTGCCGAAGGATGTTTCCGAAGCCAACCCGGTGTTCCCGATGCCGGGCTGGAACCAGCGCACCTGATCGACGCGCCGAAGGAGTAGCGCCGCCAGCGTCATGCCGCCGACCGAGCTCATTCTCAATGTTGCCGTCGGCGGCGTCCTGACCGGCCTGATCTACGGGCTGATGGCGCTCGGCCTGTCGGTCATCTATGGCGTCATCCGCGTCGTCAATTTCGCCCATGGTGAGATGATGACGATTGCGATGTTCATCGCGGTGGTGGCTTTCTCCACGTTCCAGGTCGATCCGCTGGTGATGATCGTGCCAATCGCGATCGTGCTGTTTGCGCTTGGCTATGTGATGCAAGCGGGATTGATCAATCCCTTCATCAATCGGCCCGAGCATAGCCAGTTCATTCTGCTCGTCGCGGTGGCCATCATCATGGTCAACGTGCTGTTGCTGATCTTCGGGCCGGATGCCAAGGGTGTGCAGACGTCGTATTCGCTCGATAGCTTCCTGCTCGGCCCGCTCGTCATCGATGCCACCAAGTTCTACGCGGGAGCGGCAGCCATCGCAGTTGCCATCATTCTGTTTGCGTTCTTTCAGTTTGCGCCGGTCGGCAAGGCGATCCGCGCCTGTGCCGACAACTACACCGGCGCGCTGGTGGTCGGGCTCGACGTGAAGCAGCTCTACGCGCTCACCTTCGGCATTGGGGCGGCCTGCGTCGGAGCGGCAGGTTCGATCCTCATTCTCATCATCGACGTGACGCCGCAGATCGGCCCAGCCTATACGCTCCTGGCCTTCGTCATCGTCATCACCGGCGGTCTGGGCTCGATGCCCGGCGCGCTGGTCGGCGGCATCCTGATCGGCCTCACCGAAGCGCTCGCCGGTCTGTTCTTCACGCCGTCGGCCAAGAGCATGTTCGCCTTCGGCATCCTCGTGCTGGTCCTGCTGTTCCGGCCTGAGGGCATTCTCGGACGGAAGGCGTCATGAAGGGCGCGTTGTTCGAGGGAGTCTCGCGCCGCGCGCTGATCTTGCTCGCCGTTTTGCTGACGGCGCTGCTGATCGCGCCTGCTCTGCTCAATGACTATCTCGTTACCGTGCTCATCCTCATCCTCTACTTCGCCTACACCGGGCAGGCGTGGAACGTGATGATGGGGTTCGCGGGACAGCTCTCTCTCGGTCACGCGCTCTATGTCGGGCTCGGCGCCTATGCCGCGGCCACGCTGTTCACGCGCTACGGCGTGACGCCATGGATTGGTATGATCGCCGCCGTCGCGATCTCGTCGCTGGTTGGCGCGATCCTCGGTTTCCTTGCATTCCGCTTTCGGGTCGGCGGCGTCTATTTCGCGATTCTGACGATTGCCTTTGCGGAGTTCGCGCGCATCGGCTTTGACCACTTCTCTTACGTGGGCGGTTCGGGCGGTCTGTTCCTGCCGGTGCAGAGCTACAGCCAGAGCGACTTGCTCAATCTGCGCGGCCGTCCGGTGATGTTCTATTACCTGATCCTGACGTTGACCGTTCTCGCCTTCATCGGTTGCCGCCTGCTTCTCCGCAGCCGCATCGGTTATTGCTGGCTCGCGATCCGCGAGGACGAGCAGGCCGCTCGTGCGCTCGGCATCGACACGTTCCGCTACAAGATGATCGCGGTCGTGCTGTCGTCGGGCATGACCTCGATCGCCGGTGTGTTCTTCGCGTTCTATTACAACAATCTGTTTCCCGAGCAGATCTTCCACATCTCGCGTTCCATCGAACTGATCCTTGCGCCGATCATCGGCGGCATCGGCACGCTGTTCGGCCCGATCCTCGGTGCGTTCCTGCTCACCGGGCTCGCCGAAAGCATCTTTGAAATGCTGTCGGCCTTTGGCTGGACGCCGCCCGGCGCGCGGCAGGTGTTCTACGGCATCTGTCTGCTGGTTGTCGTGATGGTGCTGCCGGATGGCGTCTGGCCGCCGCTCGCCCGCGCGCTCGGCATCGACAAGAACTCCGGCAAGAGGAAGCCCTGACATGGCGATCCTCGACGTCGCGGGTCTATCCAAATCCTTCGGCGGTCTGCGCGCCGTCTCCGATGTGACTTTCTCGGTGCCGGAGGGCTCGATCTTCGCGGTCATCGGCCCGAACGGCGCGGGCAAGACCACGCTGTTCAACTTGATCGCAGGCGTAATGCCGCCGGACGGTGGTCGCATCATCTTCGCCAGCGAACGCATCGACGGGCTCACGCCCGACAAGATCTGCCGCCGCGGCATCGGCCGCACGTTCCAGATCGTGCGGCCGTTCCCCGGTCTCACCGTCGAGGACAACGTGATCGTCGGTGCGCTGCTGCGCCGTCCGGACGTGCCGTCGGCGACGCGCCACGCGCACGATGTTTTGGCGCGGCTCGATCTCCACGACAAGCGGCATCAGCTCGCGGCGTCGCTCACGCTTCCGGACAGGAAGCGCCTTGAAGTGGCGCGTGCGCTCGCGACCGATCCCAAGCTTCTGTTGCTCGATGAGGTGATGGCGGGCCTGCGCCCGACCGAGACCGACCGCATGGTCGAGATTCTTATCAAGCTCAACAAGGAGAGCGGCCTCACCATTCTCCTGATCGAGCACGTCATGCGTGCGGTGATGTCGCTCGCCTCGCGCATCCTCGTGCTGCATCACGGCGCGCCGATTGCCGAAGGTCTGCCGGCCGATGTGACGCGCAACCCCGAGGTGGTGAAGTCTTATCTTGGCGCCGAGGCGCTCGGCTGATGCTCACGATCGAAAAGCTCGACGTGTTCTATGGCGACGCGCAGGCGCTCGACGGCGTGTCGCTGACGGTCGAGCAGGGCGGCATCGTCGCCATCGTCGGCGCCAATGGCGCGGGGAAGACCTCGCTCATCCGCGCCATCGCCGGCATGGTGCGCCCGGCGGCAGGCCGGGTCGTGTTGCGCGGAACCAACATCGCGGGACTGCCGACGCACAAGATTTGCGATCTCGGCATCGGTCAGGTCGCCGAAGGCCGCCAAGTCTTTCCGACCATGACGGTGCAAGAAAATCTGGAGATGGGCGCACTGTTGCCGCGTGCGCGGGCGCACAAGGCAAAGAACCTCGAGCGGATGTTCGCGATGTTTCCGGTGCTGTCGGAGCGCAGCGGGCAGGCGGCGGGCACGCTCTCCGGCGGCGAGCAGCAGATGCTTGCGATCAGCCGTTGCCTGATGGGCCAGCCGGACCTCGTGATGTTCGACGAACCCTCGCTCGGTCTCTCGCCCGCGGTGACGCAGGCGATGCTTCAGACCATCCGCGACCTCAACCGCGACGGTCTTACCTGTGTTCTCGTCGAGCAGAACGTCGCGGTGTCGCTGCGTCTGGCCAGCAGGGCTTACGTGCTGGAGAACGGCCGGATCACATTGTCCGGCACCGGCGATGAATTGCTCGCCGACGACCGCGTCCGCAAAGCCTATCTCGGAATGTAACCGGCTACCTTGCGCTTATTTGGCTTGGATCGCGTTCAGCGCCGCCACCCGAACCGAGAGCGGCGCATCCGGAAACGCCTGCCGCAGCTCGTGCAGCATCTCCGATGTGGAACGTCCGCCCGCCGCGGCGAGCTTTGCCACCAGCGCGCGGGCCAGTTCTGCATCAGAACATGATGAAGTTTGAGTCGCGCTGCCCACCAAAGCGGCATCTGCGAGCGAAGAGAGCGTCGTCACGGCGTTCATGCGAATCACCATCAAGCTGCAAGCTAAGTGCAACGCGATGAGTGTGCCAGTGTTCCATTAACGGTTTGCTGACGACGATGGTGCCGTGATGCTCCGGAGTCACACCGCGTCGCGCCGGGTCGTCAAGTCAGGCTTGCAAAGGGCGGAGCGTCAGCGCGCCAACCGTTGCATCTGCCGTATCGGAGGCAGGCGACCGGGTTTTTGACTCGGGACGCCGTGTCAGTTTTTGCAGGCCCCGCCGCGCCAGCCGCTGGCCGGGTCGGTCGACATATTTCCATGTCGCCCAGGACAGCGTCACCATCAGACTCACGATCGCTCCGACAAGTACGGCCGGGTGGCCTACAAGCTCTTTAAGACGGAGGAAGACCAGATAGCCGATCTGCTGATGCAGCAAATACAGCGGATAGGTCAAGCCACCGATCGCAACGATCAGATAGGGCGGTAGCGGTATGCGTCGGATCCGCATCCCGAGCATCGTCACGATAATGGCGCCGAGCGAGATCGCCGCGACGACCCAATTGTTGTAGTCGCCGCCCAGATGTTCGCGGAACCAGGCGACGTTCCGGACCGCCGACAGCACCGCGCAGATCGCGGCGAATGCGAGCGTCCATTGCACCGCTGCGCGCTGCCGCCCGGCATAGAGTTCGTAGAGCAGGAGGCCTGATGCGAAGAATCCGCTCTGATCCGTCAGCAAGAGCTTGCGGACCACGTGCGAGCCTATGAATGCCTCGTTGACCATGGATAGCGCGATCCAGACCAGCACCGTCACGCAGAGATGCCGCTGGAACAACCCGCTGAGCATCAGCAGATACACCCACGCATAGAACGTGAGCTCGAGCATGATGGTCCAGTACACGCTGTCGACGTAAGGCTGTTTGAGCGCGGGCGCCGCGATGATGAGGTTTGCCGCCCATTGGTGCAGGTTGGACTGGAACTCCGGAGCGCCGAACGCGACCGTCAGAACGAACGTGACGGACATGCAGAACAGGAAGGCAGGATAGATGCGGGAGACGCGTGCGATCACAAAATCGGACGCCGACCGGCCATCGGCGGTGAACGCGATCGCAAAGCCGCTGATCACGAAGAACAGTTGCACCCCGAGATAGCCGTACTTCGCCACTTCGCCGATGTCGGGCAGCGCTATATGGTGCGTGCCGTTGCTGGTCGGGCCGTTGAAGCCGAAGTGATAGGCGATTACGCCGATTACCGCGACCATTCGCAGAAGATCGAGCGCCTCCACGCGCCGCGCGTTTTCGGCGCCGTGTACAACGTCATGGATCTGCATCGCAAACTCCCCATGTTGAGGGGTTCACGGGTCTCGTCGTGCCGGCGGTCCCGCCGATCGGAGCCATGAAGGGACCGTGCGGCGTCTGACAGGATCGGCGGCGTGCGACGATGGTGAACCACCGCCACCGCATCGATCTTCCCGCGCATATGCGCCGGAAAATCCGGAGCGGGCGGTTGGGGGGCACGCCTCCGATCTGGAAGGTGGCGCTCTCTCGTTGAGCTGCGTCCGCGTCCGATGCTGACGATATGCTCATTTCACGGGTGCGCAACGGAGATTGGATTTCACCATTAAACGGTGCGGACGGTCGTATTAACGATCGCCGTTAGTACAAAGAAAAAGCCCGCCGGTATTCCCGGCGGGCTTTCGATTTCAACCTGTCGGCTAAGATTACTTGAGCATCGGGCCGATCGTGACGGACATCTTGCCGATGCCCTCGACCTCGCACTCGAGCTTGTCGCCCGCGACGGTCGCGGCAACGCCCGACGGCGTGCCGGTCAAGATGATATCGCCGGCTTCGAGCGCCACCATCTCCGACAGCTTCGAGATGATTTCCGGCACGTTCCAGATCAGTTGCTCGAGATCGCCGTCCTGACGGAGCTTGCCGTTGCACTTGAGCGTGATGCGGCCCTTCTTCGGGTGGCCGGTGCGGGTCGCCGAGACCAGGGGGCCGCACGGGGCCGACGCGTCGAACGACTTGCCAACCTCCCAGGGACGCTTGATCTCGCGCGAGGCGATCTGGAGATCGCGGCGGGTCAGATCGATGCCGACGCCGTAGCCCCACACGGTGTCGAGCGCCTTGTCGACCGGGATGTTGCGGCCGCCGCTCTTGAGCGCGACCACAAGCTCGACCTCATGGTGCATGTCCTTGGTCAGCGACGGATACGGCGACACGCCGCCATCCGGAACCAGCATGTCGGGGAACTTCGAGAAGAAGAATGGCGGCTCGCGCTCGTCCTGGCCCATCTCCTTGATGTGCTCGAGGTAGTTGCGGCCGACGCACCAGACGCGGCGCACGGGGAACAGGTCCGACGATCCCTGGATCGCGAGAGCGGCCTGCGGCGGCGGGGTGATGACGTAGTTCTTGCTCATGAGGACGTGTTGCTTCCCGTTGGAGATGGAGAATTCGTTGATTTCATTGACGAACCCGCGCCCGGGCGCGGCTCCCGGGCGTTGCATTAACACAGCGGCTTAGTCGGTCAAAAGAGGGGTGTGGCGGGTTTTTACGAAGCCACCGGGATGACGGGGATCGGCTCCTGCTCCTTGATCTGGAGCCGGTAGAACGCGGCGTAGCGGCCGCCCTTGCGCAGCAGCTCGTCGTGGCGTCCGGACTCGACGATCGCGCCGTTTTCCAGAACCAGGATGCGGTCCGCGTGCGCGATCGTGTGCAGGCGGTGCGCGATGACGATGGTGGTGCGGCCTTCGCACAGATGGTTGATGGCGTCCTGCACGAGGCGCTCGGATTCTGAATCGAGCGACGCTGTCGCCTCGTCGAGCAGGATGATCGGCGCGTTCTTGATCAGCGCGCGCGCTATGGCGACGCGCTGGCGTTCGCCGCCGGAGAGCTGCGTGCCGCGCTCGCCGACCGGCGTGTCGTAGCCCTGCGGGAAGCTTGAGATGAACTCGTGTGCGTGCGCGGCCTTGGCCGCTGCGACGATCTCGTCCTCGCTCGCGCCCGGCTTTCCGATTGCGATGTTGTCGCGGACCGTGCCGTGGAACAAGAACACATCCTGACCGACGTAAGCGATCTGATGTCGTAGGGAATTACGAGAAACATCGGCGATGTTCTGTCCATCGACGACGATTGAGCCCTTCTGCACCTCGTAGAAGCGCAGCAGCAGGTTGAACACCGTGGACTTGCCGCCGCCGGACGGGCCGACCAGCGCCGTCATCTTTCCAGGCTCCGCGCCGAACGTCATGTCGCGCACCACGACCTCGTCCGGGCGATAGCCGAAGGTCACGTTGTTGAAATCGACGCGCGCGTTGGTGAGCTTCAGCGCGGGCTTGGCGTCGTCGTTCGGCTCGGTCGCCGGATGGTCGATGATCTCGAACAGGATGCGGACACCGACCAGCCCTGTGCTCAGATCGAGATTGAGGCGCGCGAGGCGCTTCGCCGGTTCATAGGCCAGCATGAAGGCCGCGAGGAACGAGAAGAACTGGCCAGGCGTTGCGCCGGTCTCGATCACGCGCCAGCCGCCGTACACCAGCGCGCCGGCGATGGCGAAGCCGCCCAGCGCCTCCATCATCGGGCTCGCGCGGTGCGCCACGCGCGCCCACTTGTTCGACTCGTGCTCGAACTCGGCGATATTGGCGTCGAGCCGCTGACGCATCGTGTCTTCCAGCGTGAACGCCTTGACGATGCGGATGCCGTGCACGGTCTCCTGCAGCGTCTCCATGATCTTCGTCGAGCCAGTGAACTGGTTGCGCGCGATCTTGTAGATGCGGCGGATCATCTTGCGCAGCACGATGAATGCCGGCGGCGCCACCACGAAGCTGAAGAACGACATGATGGGGTCCTGCACCGCCATCACGATGATGAGGCCGATCAGCGAGAGCAGGTCGCGGCCGATCGCGGTGACGAGCAGATTGATCACCGCGCTCGCCGCGGTCGCGCCCGTGTTGAGGCGCACCATGAATTCGGACGAATGCCGGTTCGAGAAGAAGCCGATGTTCTGGTTGATCAGCGACGTGAACATGCGCCGCTGGTTCTGCGCCACGATGTGGTTGCCGATCCGCGCCAGCAACACCGCCTGGCCGTAGGTGGCCGCGCCTTTGAGCGCGAAGATCACCGCGGTGACGATCGCAAGCGTGACGATGCCGGGCAGGTTCTTGTCGACATAGGCCGCGTTGATGACGTCGCCGATCAGATAGGCGCCGAGCGCGGTCGCGCCGGCCGCGACGCCCATGAGCGTGAAGGCGATGGCGTAGCGCTTCCATTGGCCGAACGCCTGCTCGGTCAGCAGACGGTGGACGAGCGCCCATGCGCTGTCGTTGTTCTCAGGCAGAGATTGGTTCGGTCCGGACATTCGGTCTCGGTGCAGATGGCTTTCGGTGGGTGAGTTTGAGCTCGACCCCCCGGCAGCCCAAAGCGAGCCCGTTCATTGCCCGTCGCACCGGGATTTTTCAAGCCAAAACAATGGCCTCGATTATGGCCGCTGGAATGTCAGCGGAATCAGGCCGAAATCGCCTCGCGGATGGGCCGCCCCTTTTCCACAAGGCGGCGTTCCCAGGCGAGCGCGTGTTTCACAATGGTGTCGAGGTCGTCGTATTGCGGCTTCCAGCCGAGCACCTGGCGGATACGTTCGCCCGTCGCCACAATCGACGCCGGGTCGCCCGGACGGCGCGGCGACATGCGAACCGGGAACTCGCGGGCCGCGGCGCGCTTCACTGCTTCAATCACCTCCAGAACGGAATAGCCGCGGCCGTAGGCGCAGTTCAGCGTCGTGCTGTCGCCGCCGCTCCGCAGATGCAGCAGCGCCGCAAGATGCGCGCGGGCGAGATCGCTGACGTGGATGTAGTCGCGGATGCAGGTGCCGTCATGTGTCGGATAGTCGGTGCCGAACACCTCGAGGCGCTCGCGCTGTCCGAGCGCGGCTTGCACGGCGACCTTGATGAGATGCGTCGCATCCGGCGTCGATTGTCCGGTGCGCTGCTGCGGGTCGCCGCCGGCGACGTTGAAGTAGCGCAGGATGACGTGGCCGAGCCCGTGCGCGACATGCGTGTCGCGCAGCATCTGTTCGGTCATCAGCTTCGACCAACCATAAGGCGAGACCGGCGCGGGCGGCGTGTCTTCCGTCACCGGCACCTTTGCCGGGTTGCCGTACACCGCCGCGGTCGAGGAGAAGATGAAATGCTTCACGCCGTTCTTCACGGCGGTCTCGATCAGGCTGCGGGCGTTCGCCGTGTTGTTCTTGTAGTAGCCGAGCGGATCGCGGACCGAGTCGGGCACCACGATCGAGGCGGCGAAGTGGATGATCGCATCGACTTCATGGGCCTGGATCAGTTCTGCAACCAGCTTCTCGTCGCCAGTCTCGCCGACGATCGGCAGCATGGGCTTCGGCAACGCCGAGGCGAACCCGGTCGAAAGGTTGTCGAGCACGACCACCTTTTCGCCGGCGTCCACGAGTTCGTGGACTGTATGGCTTCCGATGTAGCCTGCGCCGCCTGTGACCAGTACGGTCATCGCCGTTCCCCTATTCTTTCTTGTTGGGGGGACTTTGCCGGACGCGGCGTATAGACCCGGTTAGTTCCGGTGAATTGGAGCGGGCAAGTGGTAGTGATGCTTAATGACGGGTATATGAAAGCGCGCGCATTTTAAGGGTCGAATGCAAAGCGTCCTTTTCATCAAGACTTCTTCGCTCGGCGACGTGATTCATCACATGCCGGCCGTGACGGAAGCCCGCCTGCGCTGGCCGGGCACCCGCTTCGGCTGGGTGGTTGAGGAGGCCTTCGCGCCGCTCGCCCGGCTGCATCCGGCGGTGGATCATGTGATCCCGGTCACGATGCGGCGCTGGCGCGACCGGGGCTTCATGCCGCCGGTCTGGTCCGAGATCGCGCGCTTTCGCCGCGAGCTGCGGACGCGCCAATACGATGCGGTGATCGACACGCAAGGCCTGCTCAAATCCGCCGTCCTCGCGCGCATGGCCCGCGGCCCGAGCTACGGCTACGACACGAGCAGCATCAAGGAGCCTGCGGCGTCCTGGCTCTATGACGTGTGCCACGCGGTCGAATGGAATCAGCACGCCATCGCGCGCAACCGCGCGCTGACGGCCGTCGCGCTCGGCTATCAGCCCGAAGGCCCGGTGAATTACGGGCTCGACCGCGCGAGCGTCGCGCAATCCGCATCGTCGCCTTACGGCATCCTGCTGCACGCGACCGCGCGCGCGGAGAAGCAATGGCCCGAGGATCGCTGGCGCGCGCTCACCGCGCAGCTAGGCGGCGCCATTGATCTCGTGGTGCCTTACGGCAGCGATGCCGAGCGCGAGCGCGCACTGCGGATCGCGGCAGCTTCGCCGCGTGCGCGCGTGCCGGATCGCCAACCGCTCGATGAGGTCGCGCGCATGATCGCTGGCGCGTCGTTCGTGGTCGGCGTGGATACCGGGCTGTTACACCTCGCGGCGGCGTTCGGTGTGCCGCTGGTCGCGATCTTTGTCGGAAGCGAGCCGGGGCTGACGGGGCCGCTCGGCACAGGATCGATCAAAGTTCTTGGCGCGAACGGTGAGGCGCCGTCGCTTGATGAGGTGTCGGCCGCGGTCGCGCGCGTCACGTCATGATCATGCAGGCCGATGCGCCCGCAGGAACGAGCGGATCTGACGAACCGCGAGCGGAATCCGCTCCTTCGGCTCCTTCCACGGAAACATGCTGACCTCCGCATTCGGCGCCAGCATCGCCGCTTCCATCGCGACGGCGTAAGGGTGCTGTGGGATATCGTCCGGCAGGATCAGCACCGGCGTCGGACAGCTGCGCACGAAGTCGCGCGTCACCGTGAAAACGAAATCGTCGTCGGTGCGATACATCTTGGTCAGGAATTGATCGACCGTCTCCATGCTGATGTCAGGCCGGCGCTTCACCAGCTCCGGGCCCCATCCCTTCATGTTGCCGTCGTAGAACAGGCCGCGTTTCTCCGGACGCGAACCGCTCGGCTGCGCCAGCACGCCCGCGACGATGCGTTTGGGCGCGCGCTTGAGAAGATTCCAGATGAACGGGCCGCCGATGCAGAAGCCCAGCACCATGAACCTGTCGATGCCGAGATGATCCATCACGCCCAGATGATCGTCGGTGTAGGCATCCCACGGCCGCTCAACTTCGAGTGGGCCGGACGACTGGCCGGCGTTGGCGTTGCGCAGGTCCGCGGTGATGCAGCGGTACTCGCCTTTGAACGTCTCGATCGGGTTGAACGGCGAGTGGCTGGCGCTCAGGCCCGCGATGGTCGAATTCAGTCCGCCGCCGGGGATAATCAGCAGCGGAAAGCCGGAGCCGGTGTCTTCATAGTGGATGCGGACGGCGCCTTTTTCATAAAACGGCATAGCGGCAACTCCCTTGGGCGCGCCACTTTAGGCGGTCGTGCGGTCGCATGTAATATGGCTGTGGAATTCCGCAGAAGAGAACAAGCGAGAGAACGAATGGGACAACTCGTCGACGGCCAATGGACCACGGAGAATGTCCTGGTCCAGCACGACGACAAGGGACTCTACTTCAAGCGCGAGTCCGTCTTCCGCCATCGCATCGAAAGCGATCCGCGCTCCGAGTTTCCCGCCGAGCCCGGCCGCTATCATCTCTACTGCGCGGTGGCCTGTCCGTGGGCGCATCGCGCCACGCTGATGCGCACGCTGAAGAGGCTCGAACCGTTCGTGACGCTGACCAACACGTTTCAGGAGGTCGGCGGGCAGGGCTGGTCGTTCGGAGAGCAGGGCCACATCGTGCCCGGCACCGACAAGCGCGTTCGCTGGCTGCACGAGCTTTATACAATTGCCGATCCGGGCTGCACGACGCGTGTGACCGTGCCGACGCTGTGGGACGCCAAGACCCGCCGCATCATCAACAACGAGTCCTCCGAGATCATCCGCATGTTCAACACGGCGTTCGTGGGCATCGCGGAGGCCTCGCTGGACTACTGCCCCGAAGCGCGGCGCCCGGAGATCGATGCTGCGAACACGCTGGTGCTCAAGGGCATCAATAACGCCGTCAACGGCTGCGGCTATTCGATCTCGCAGGAGGCCTACGACGGTTCGATCAAATTGCTGTTCGGCACGCTCGACGGTCTGGAGCAGCGGCTTTCCAAACAACGCTATCTGTGCGGTGGCGTGCAGACCGAGGCGGACTGGCGGCTGTTTCCAAGTCTCGTGCGTTTCGATCCCTGCTACTACGTCGGCTACAAGTGCAACCTGCGCCGTCTCACCGAGTACCCGAACCTCTCGAACTATCTTCGCGAGCTTTACCAGACGCCCGGCATCGCAGAGGTTTGCGACATCGAGGGCATGAAGCGCGGCGCATTCAGCAAGGCCGGTCCCATCGGGGCGAACGGCATTATTCCCGCGGGTCCCACGGTCGATTATTCAACGCCGCATGATCGCCGGCGATTGCCGGCGAGTCACTAACGCGCCGTCACCGCACGCTTTGCGGGCCAAGCCGTTCCTGGTTGGTCCATTCGGCGATCTTGTTGTCCTTCACCCACTGCGCCAGTTCGTCGTGGCGGGCGAACCATACGCCGGGGAAGCCGCGCAGGTATTTGAGAATCCGATCGACCTGCGCCGCCATCAGCGGACGGCCGCCGAAGTGGCAATGGACCGTGACGTTGAGCAGTGAATTCGGCTCGTTCGCATAGAGATAGTCGAACGTGTCCTTGTAGACCTCGAACCAGTCGCGCGGGTTGGCACGCAGCACGCGATGATCGGCGAAGTCGGTGTGCGGGAACGCCACCAGCGGGCCGCCCTTGGTGTTCACCACGAACGGCAGGTCGATGTTGTTGTAGTCGCCGTACCAGAGGAAGCCGGCTTCCGCGATCAGGCGTTCGGTCTCCGCCGTCGGCGCGAGCACGGGGCTGAGCCAGCCCTTCGGCGGCGCGCCGGTCATTTTCTTGAAGACATCGACGCATTTCTGAATGATCGCCTTCTCTTCGTCGGGCGAGAGATAGGCCATCAGCGCATCCTGCGTGTACGAGTGGGCCGCGATCTCGTGGCCCGTCTTCAGCATGTGCTCGACGGCGGCGGGCGCGATCTCCATCGAATAGGCGTTCGACACGAAGGTCGAAGGCACCTTGTTCTCGTTCAGGATCTTGAGCAGGCGCCACACGCCGTTGCGGCTGCCGTAGTGACCCCACGTCATCGCCGCGCGGTCGTGCGTGCCGGGCTTCAGCCCCGTGGTCTGCACGGAAAACGGCGGGCCTTTGTCGCCGGACCAGTTTTCCATCAGGCAGGTCATCGCCACGACGATGCGTGCGTCGTTTGGCCAGGAGAAGCTCTTACCCATTCATTCGGTCCTTATTGAATTCCGGTGTGTTGTTGCCTGCGCCATCAACTTGGCGTCAAGCCCGCGGCCGTCATGACCGGCGTGAGCCGCTGGCGCTCGCTTTGCCAGAACGCCTTCGCGGTCGGGGCCGCGCTGTCGGCGCGCCCTTCGAGGCCGGACGTTGCGAGGATGCGCTGGAAATCCGGATCGGCGATCACCTTCGCGGTCGCCGCCGACAGCTTCGACACGATGTCGTCCGGCGTGCCGGCCGGCGCGAGCACACCGCTCGTGAGTTGCAACACCATGCCGGGCACGGTCTCAGCCGCAGTCGGAATGTCGGGCGCGGCCTTCAGACGTTCCGGCGCGCACACCGCGAGGATGCGCAGCTTTCCCTCGTTGTGCATTTGCAGAATTTGCCCGTTGATGTTCGGCGTCGACATCGGAATGACGCCGGCGACCGCATCGACCATGGCGGGGCCCGCGCCACGATAGGGCACATGGGTGATCTTGGGCGCGCCGATCAGTTGCTTGAACAACTCTCCAGCGAGATGCGTCACCGTGCCAGCCCCGGCCGATCCGTAGTTCAGCTTCTCCTGATTGGCCTTCGCATAGGTGATGAACTCGGCGAGGTTTTTCACCGGCAGGCTCGGATGCACGATGATCGATGTCGATGACGTCGCCACCAGCGACACCGCGGTAAAATCCGTCTGCGGGTCGTAGGGCTTCGCCGCCATGAGATAAGGCGCGATGATCAGGCAGCTTGTTTCGCCGAAAAGTAGCGTATGCCCGTCCGCGCTCGCGCGCTTCACAGACCCCGCGCCCAGCGTGCCGCCGCCGCCGGCCTGGTTCTCGACCACGAACGTGCCGCCGATGATGCTGCCTGCCTTCTCCGCCCAATGCCGTGCGACGACATCGACGACGCCGCCCGGCGGATAGGGAACGACCAGCTTGATCGGCCGGGTGGGATAGCTCTGCGCCGATGCGTCAGTCGGTCGCGCCGCATAAGCGACAGCAAGACCTGCTCCAATAAAACCTGCTCCACGTCGAATGAAATCCCGGCGGCGCATTCCTCTCCCTCTCGTTGTTGTTATGGCGGCGATCCCGAGTTGACGGACGCCTTCGAATGCGGGCGACGCTCGCGGATAACCAAAGCGTTGTCCAGTCCCGTCACGAGATGCCGGTCTTCGGGATTCGGCATGACTGTTTTGCAGACGGGCGACATTCAAAATATGCGCGGACCACTCTGAATTGTCGCGCAGCAGCCGCGGACTTCAGGCCGACGTTCCCGGAACCGGCCGCGGCGTCAGCGCTGCGACCGCTTCGTTGATCTCCTCCAGCGCGCGCTCGGCGACGCGCGCGCCCGTGTCGATCGCCTCCTGCGCGCGGTGGAAATCGAACCAGCCGATGTGGCCGAGCCGCGGATTGATCATCACGTCCGGCGGATCGCCCGCAAGCCGCGCCCGCGCGATGCGGTCCTGCATGATGTTGAAGGCGTCCACCATCACGCTGGGAAGGCCGGGCCGGCGCGTCGCACCGGCGAACTGGCGCTTGAGCTGTTGCTCGGCGCCGAAGATGGCGCGCAAGCCCCGCGGCTCCACCGGATGTTCGGGAGGCGGCGCGGCCGCACGCTCCGCCCCGTCGCCGGACATGATCGTGCTGCGGCCGAGGATGTCGGAGTTGAGGTTGACCGCGATGACGAGCCTTGCGCCGAGCACGCGCGCCGTCGACACCGGCACCGGATTGACCAGCGCGCCATCGACGAGCCAGCGGCCGTCGAGCGCGATCGGCGGGAAGATTCCCGGCAGCGCGTAGGAGGCGCGCATCGCATCGACCATGCGGCCGCGTGTCAGCCAGATTTCGTGGCCGGTGCCGACCTCGGTTGCGATGGTGGCAAAGCGGGTGCGCAGCGTCTCGATCAGGGTGTCGCCGAGCTTTTCCTCCAGGCGCGACGCAAGCCTGCTGCCGCCGATGAGGCCGCCGCCGGAGAGGCTGATGTCGAGATAGGAGAGGATGCCGCGCCGCGTCAGGCCGCGCGCCCATTCCTCGAACAGATCGAGGCGGCCGGCGGCCTGGCAGCCGCCGATCACCGCGCCGATCGAGGTGCCGACGATGATGTCCGGCTCGATGCCGTGGGCAAGAAGGGTACGGATGACGCCAATATGCGCGAAGCCGCGCGCGCCGCCGCCGCCGAGCGCAAGCCCGATGGTCGGGCGCTCGAAGGTGCGGACCGGCGCTTCCTGTGTCGCTTTCGCGCCGCGGTCGCCGTCGCGCTTGTCACCCTCGCTATCGAGTGCCAATCGTCATCTCCGTCGCGCCGATCATGATGCTGGGCTGGGGTCGAAACAAGGCGCTCGCGCGGCCATGGTGAAGATGGCTGCGCGAGCGTCAAACGCCGGATGTGAGGCAGTCTCAAACGCAAGGAGAGCCGGACGCGCGACGCGGCCCAGCGCTCGCGGCCCGCGAGTTCGGCGGCCGAGTTGGTATCGGGTTGATCGGGGATATCAGCGAATGACGCGGTCGGCGCTGGTCCAGACCACGAGCTTCTCTGCGGAGATCTTCTGCACGCGGGCTTCGACGCGCGCGTTCGGTTCGGACGACCCTTGGTAAGCCGCCTTGCCAGTGCCGATGACCGCGATGCAGGCAACCAGCGCCACAGCCACGATCTTGATGTGGGTGAGGCGATCCGCGGTGGTCAGGCCGTAGTTGTTCATGGCGGTTTCCCCCAAGGTGGGCGCTGTCGGGCGTCCGGTCAGCGCCAGCGGCGCATGAGCGACCCTAGAGGTGTGCCGTATTAGGCAGATGTCGCGCGGTCGTTGAATTGTATCGTCGGTATCGCGCCTTCCCCAATGGCGCGATCGGCACCAGGCAGACACCACTCCGCTCATCCGCAATGCCTGCTTTTGACCCAAAGCGGACTCTGGTTCGTGCCTCAGGGGGGGCTGATCCGATCGGCAATCCTAGCCAGCTCGATATCCACGTTGTCACGCTGCCGTTCCGCTTCAGCCATCGCTTCGGGCTTCGGCTCTTGACCATCCCAAGAGGCCTGTTCGCGAATGACAATATCCCGAAAGACGGCTCGCTTCCCGAGCAGCCGTTTATATTCTTGCTTGAGCGCCTCCTGATCGTCGGTTTCGACAGGTGTCAGCGCATATGTTCCCCGAAGGAGCGCAATGGCTTCCATCGCGAAGATTTCGGCCGCGGGAGGCAGCGGCGGCGCAAATGCCGCCACTTGCCAGTTGGCCCCGCTTCCTTCGGGAACGATTCTTTTGATCCGAACAGCCTCTAGGTCCCCGCAGCCGCTCTCGCGACGTGCCATTTCCAGCGCTTTGGATTCGAGCCAGGCTTGAGTTTTTTCTGGCATCTGCGCGGGCATCGCACGGCCTTTCGGTTCGGCTTCCTGCCGCGTCTTACCAGGACCGCCAGCCTGGTTGAAACGGGGGATTGCTGCCGCGCTTGCGCGTATCGCCGGAAGGGGAGTCCCAACCACGGAAAAACGAGAAGTCGTCGTCGCTGGCGACTTCGGTTTTAGGCGTCGGCGCGCGCGTGATGAAGCCGCCTTGCGGCTGATTGCTCAGCACGGCGACGAACTCGGTGCGGTAGTTGGTCTCTTTGCTGAGCGGTTCGTCGGAAATGATGATCGAGGACCGCGGCAAGGCCGTCGGTGCGATGCGGTCGAGCACCTCCCGCGGGATGGTGACGCGGTCGAGTGCGTCCTTGGCGTTGTCCCCCTCGTCGATCGTCACCGCGCTCCAGCGAAGGCCGGCGTCGTTGCGCGCCATCGCGGTGAAGATGTGAGTGCCGATCCGCTTCTCGGGATTGCGGATCGTGACCGGGACCTCGATGCTGAAATCGAACACCTGGCCGCCATCCGGAAACGGCTTCTGCGTGTTGCGCCGCACGTAAAGCTTCTGCGTCGCGCGGCTGATGTAGATCGACACCGGCACGGTCGCGAGCTTCGCATCGAGCGCGGCCTTTGCGGTGGCGGCTTTCTTCGCCTCGGCCGCCTTGGCGTTGTCCTTGGCGGCGGCGATGGCGTCGAGCTTCGGCTTCGCGTCGGCCTTGGCCTTGTCGAGCTG
>JBFLYS010000006.1:80169-210781 GCA_040756555.1 Pseudomonadota bacterium
GTTTCCTCGGCCCTCGACGCGGCCTTCTGCTTCCGCTCCTCGGCTTTCGCCTTGGCCTCGTCCGTCTTTGCGGCGGCGATGGCCTTGTCAGCGGCGGCGAGTTCGGCGTCGGCGCTCTTCTTGGCCGATTCCAGCTTGCGCAACGACGCCGTCAGCGATGCGGTCTCGCGCGGTGCTGCTGCGGCCGCCTTCTTGGCCGCGTCGGCGGCCTTGGCGGCCTCCGTGGCCTCGCGGGCGAGCGTCTCGACGCGCGCCGGAGCCGCCGCAATGGCGTCGGCCTTCGGCATGAACAACGCGGGGTGGGAAAACTCGACCGGTTCCGCATCGTTCGGCGAGATGATCACCCGCATGCCGATCCGCGTCTTGGGGTAGAGCCTGTCGGCAAAGCCGAACGGCATCCGCACGCAGCCGTGCGAGGCCGCGTAGCCGGGCAGCGGCCCGCCGTGCAGCGCGATGCCGTTCCAGGTGATGCGCTGCATGTGCGGCATCCAGGCGTCGTCATACATGTTGGAGCGGTGATCGACCTCCTTGTCGACGACGGCGAAGACGCCGGCCGGCGTCTCGCGTGTCTTGGTCCCGGTCGACACCGGCGCACGCAGGATCCAGCCGTCGGCGTCGTAGAATGTCACCTGCTGGGACTTGATCGATACGATCGCCATGATCGGCTCGCCGGCCGTGCGCTGTGCCATCGCCTCCTTGGGCTCGGAGCGCGGTGCTTTCGGCGCGGCGTTGGCGGCCGGCACCGTCAGGGCGGCCACGGCCGCGAGCATCACAACGACGGGAGATTTCCAGCGCCGCATTTCCACGGCGGATTGCGCCGTCGCAGTTCGATTGTCCATGTCGTTCCCGATTGAAATGCTTATCAGAGTCGCGGCGATTGAAGTGTAGGTGACCGATGGGATGTCCGCTATCGGGACTTTGCGGACTTCTCAAGGCGGAGCGCTACTTCCGCGACTCCAAACGGCGCGCGTTGTCGATACGCGCGCCGTTTATGTCCGTGACGGCCGCAAGCGGCCGTCACGCCTTTCCTGAGGCGACCGGCAAGGCCGGCCGGATCGGCACCCTCACATCACGCCGTGGCCGCGCTTGACGGTCTGGCGCATCACCGGTGCAACGATCTTGTCGGAAATCTGGATGTTCCAGATTTCGGTTTCGCCCTGCTTTTCGAAGTCGGCGAACAGCTTCGGAATGACCGAGACATCGCGGACCTCGTTTCCGCGCAGGCCGAAACCGCGCGCGATGTTCTCGAACGCGGGCCGGCCGAAGATGGCGAGGCTGTCGTCGAGGCCGTCGGCGCGCAGCTTGTGGAATTCCGAGCCGTAGCCGCCGTCGTTCATCGCGCAGATCAGGATGCGATAGCCCTGACGCTTGATCGTCTCGAGCTCCTGGATGTTGAAGAAGAGCCCGCCGTCGCCTTCGAACAGCACGATCTTGCCTTGGCTTCCCTGCCGGCGCGCGGCGGCGACGCCGAGCGCATACGACAGGCCGTTGCCGACTGCGCCGAACTCACGCACCGTCGTGTAGCGGTCCGCCGGTCGGCCGCGCATCTGGGCGTTGAAATAGGCCTGATGGCCGCCGCCGACGACGATGTCCCAGTCCTTCGGCACCACCGTGTCGATCGCCTCGATGGCCTTGCGCGGATCGAGCACGCCGGGAGCGACCTCGAATTGCATCGAGTCCGCGGGCTCTGTCGCGATGCGATGCGCGAGCTCCTTGGTGCGGATCGCCGCTGCGGTCGGCTTGCCGGCGCCCAGCTTCTTGTCGAGGCCGGCGAGGATCGCCTCGGTGCCGGCGAGTGCATCCGCTTTGACGTAGAGGTCGGCAGCCTTCAGTCCATCGCGCAGGCCGCGCGGGGCATCGTCGAGCTGGATCTTGTAGGCCTTGGGCCAGAAGTGTCCGCCGCCGACGTAATAGGACAGGCTGGTGCCGACCGCGAGCACGACGTCTGCGGACTCGTACATCTCCCGGCCCAGCGTCGTGAAATAGCTGCCGGTGATGCCGAGCCCGAACGGATGGTCGTGGAACAGGCCGCGCGCGGGCAGTGTGTTGGAGAGGAGCGCGCCGCAACGATCGGCGAGCTTGATCACCGCATCGCGCGCACCGGACCACAGCACGCCGCGGCCGCCGAGAACGATCGGCCGCTTGGCCGCGGCCAGCCGCTCGACGGCTTCGGCCACGATCGCCGGATCGGGATGCATGCGCCCGACCTTGGGCTCGTACATCGCCGAGGTTTCGTAGGGATGGTTGGCCGTGTGCTCGACCTTCTGAAGGTCGTAGGGAATGCCCAGCACCACCGGCTGCCGCTCGACCTTGGCGATGTGAAAGGCCTCGCGCACGTAGTCCATCATGCGCGGCAGGCTGTGCGCCGCGATGTAACGCGCGCCCGTCGCCGTCACGAGCGGCGCCTGGTCGATGGCCTGATTGTAGAACTTCGCGTTGATCGGCGACTCGCCCGCGAACACCACCATCGGCAGGCGGGCGCGCACCGCGGCCGGCAGCGCCGTCATCAACTGGGTCACGCCGGGACCGCATGTCACGGAGGCGACGGCGACCTTGTTGGTGGCGATGTTGTAGGCCGTGGCCGCGGCGACCGTCGCGTGCTCGTGCCTGACGTGGACGGAATGGACACCCGGCAGTTTGGAAAACGCGGTGGACCAGTGCATGTTGCCGTCGCCCATCAGGACGAACTGCGTGTCGACACCCTCTGCAAGGAAGGCTTCTGCGAGGGCTTCGTAGAGTTTGGGCATAGGCGAGGAACCCTTTCGTGGACGCCCGCCGATGGCACCCTTGCCGCCGTTGCACAAATGGGATTCGGCACGTCCCGCTGGCGGCTCCAGGGAAACGCTACATCATGCCTGTGCGCGGGCGGAAGGGGACATCGGTTTTTTCTTGCCGTACACGAGTTCGCACCAGGCGCAAATCGGGCGGCTGCGCTCTGCATTGCCATCTGACCTGCTTCCGCGCCTTCTGGCACTGCTCGACGAACACATCGAGATTGCCGCCAGCAAGGTAGCTTCGCGTCCTTACCAGTCCTGGCGCGTAGGCCTGAACAGGATTTCGTTGATGTCCACGTCGTCCGGCTGGCTCATGGCGAATGCAACGGCGCGCGCAAACGAGTCGGCCGGGATCGCAACATCCGCGTAGAGCTTGTGGACTCTCTCCGCCACCGCCGGATCGGTGATGCTGTTCGGCAGTTCCGTTGCCACTGCGCCGGGCGAGATCACCGTTGTGCGAATGTTGTAGGGTTTCACCTCCTGGCGGAGGCCTTCGGAGAGCGCGCGCACCGCGTATTTGGTCGCCGCATAGACCGTGGAGCCCGGACCGACCTTGTGGCCGGCGACGGAGGACACGTTGATGATGTGTCCGGCCTGCTGCCGTTTCATGTGCGGCAGCACTGCGGCGATGCCGTAGAGCACGCCCTTGATGTTCACGTCGATCATCTGATCCCATTCGTCGATCTTGAGAGCCTCAAGAAGCGATTGCGGCATCAGCCCGGCGTTGTTGATGATCACGTCGATTCGACCATAGGATTCAACGGCCGCATCGACCAGCGCCTTCACCTGATGGCGGTCGGTCACGTCGGTGGTCACCGCCGTGGCCTTGCCGCCGTTTTCGGTGATCTCACGCGCCAGCGACCAAATGCGGTCCTTGCGGCGTGCACCGAGCACGATGCTCGCGCCTTGCGCGGAGAGGAGCCGTGCGGTCGCCTCGCCGAGCCCGCTGCTCGCGCCGGTGATGACGACGACCTTTCCTTCGATGTTGTTGCTCATGATCTTAGATCCGATATTGCTCGTCGCTGACCTTCTCCAGCCAGTCGACATTCTTTCCGTTCAGCATTTCCGTGATCGCGATGTGCGTCATTGCGGTCGTGGGCGACGCGCCGTGCCAGTGCTTGAGGCCGGGCGGAAACCAGACCACGTCGCCGGCGCGCACCTCCTCGATCGGCCCGCCCTCGCGCTGAACCCAGCCAAGACCCGAGGTGATGATCAGCGTCTGGCCGAGCGGATGCGTGTGCCACGCGCTGCGTGCGCCCGGCTCGAAGGTGACGTGGCCGCCGCTCACGCGGCCCGGCTCCGGTGCCTGGAACATCGGATCGACGCGGACCGCGCCGGTGAAGTATTCCGCCGGTCCCTTGCGGGACGGCTGCGAGCCGCTTCGTGTGATTTGCATCGTTCCGTTCCTTCCTTGTGTCCTGGGTGTCTGCGCGACGGCAGCGCTGGCTGCGGCGAGCGCTGCGATGCCGCTTGCGGCGGCGAGAGCGTGTCTGCGCGTGATCATCGGCGTCGCCTCCATGGTTGCCGGTATCAGGCGCGGCAGCAGCATCGCGCTGTTGCCTCGCGGCGCTGCATGCGGGCGGCCCAGGCCGCCAAGCTGCGGGTGGCCATGATCGTGACCGCCGCGCCGGCGTAGATCGGGATGGCGGCGGCGATCCCGCCGACCGCCCAGACGCCATAGCCGCTTTTGGCGACGCCTGCGCCCGCGATCACGCCGATGACCGCCATGAGCGGTTGCTGCGTGACGCCGCGGATGAAACGGAGCTGCTGCATGATGCGTTCCCTGCCTGCGACTGATGATTTAGCGGCTTCGCCGATCAGCCATTAGATGGTAAAATGTGCATGGACTTATGAGCCGAGGCGATAAATGCAGCGCAGCAACCTGAACGACCTTCAAGCCTTTCTGGCCGTGGGTCGGGAGCGCAGCTTCACCAAGGCGGCGGCGAAGCTTGGGGTGTCGCAATCGGCGTTGAGCCACACCATCCGCGAACTTGAAGCCCGTCTTGGCGTGCGGTTGCTGACCCGCACCACACGCAGCGTTTCGCCGACGGAGGCCGGCGAGCGGCTGCTTCAGAACATCGGGCCGCGGCTGGACGAGGTCGAAGCGGAGCTCGCGGCCTTGCGCGAGCTTCGCGAAAAGCCCGCCGGAACCATCCGGGTCACGGCCACGGAGTTTTCAGCCGAAACGGTCCTGATGCCGAAGGTCGCGAAGCTGTTGCGCGAATACCCCGACATCAAGGTGGAGATCATCGTCGATTACGGCCTGACCGATATCGTCGCCGAGCGTTTCGATGCGGGTGTGCGAGACGGGGGACAGGTGGCGAAGGACATGATCGCCGTGCGGATCGCGCCGGACCAGCGCATGGCGGTCGTCGGCGCACCGTCGTATTTCAAGAAGCGCCCCGAGCCGAAGAAGCCGCAGGACTTGATCGGGCACAACTGCATCAATCTGCGCCTCACCACGCGTGGTGGGCTTTACGCCTGGGAGTTCGAAAAGGCCGGCCGCGAATTGCGCGTACGCGTCGAGGGGCAGCTCACGTTCAATACGACAAGTCAGATGCTGAGCGGGGCGCTGGCGGGATTGGGTCTTGCCTACGTGCCTGAGGGACTGGTGGAGCCGCATATCGCCAAGGGCCGCCTCAAGCGCGTGCTGGCGGACTGGTGTCTGCCCTACACGGGCTACCATCTCTATTACCCGAGTCGGCGTCAGCCATCGGCGGCCTTTGCTTTGTTCGTCGATGCGCTGCGCTATCGGGGGTGAAGCGTTCCTTCAGCGTATCGTGTAGCCGCCATCCACCGTGAGCGCGTGACCGATCACGAAGCTTGCGCCAGGGCTGCAAAGCCAAAGAACGGCGGCGGCAATTTCCTCGGCGCGGCCAAGCCGGCCGATCGGAACGTCCTTTAACATCGCGGCGAGAGCGTCGGCTTGGCCGGCGGCCATCATCTGTTCGGACATCGGCGTGTGGATGAGGCCCGGACAGACGGCATTGATGCGAATGCCCTTTGCGGCATATTCGAGCGCTGCGCTTGTCGTGAGCCCAAGAACGCCGTGCTTGGCGGCATGATACGTTCCGCGTCCGGCGCCGCCGATCAATCCTCCAATGGAGGAGCAATTGACGATCGCGCCGCTTCCTTGCTTGCGCATCTCGCGCAGCTCGAACTTCATGCAGCTCCACACGCCGCGCAGATTGATGGCCGTCACGCGGTCGAAGTCCTCTCGTGGTGCATCGGCGGTTTCCGCTAGAATATTTTGAACGCCGGCATTGTTGTAGGCCGCATCGAGGCGTCCGAAAGCGGCGACGGTTTGCTCCACCATCGCTTCGACCTGGGCGTCATCCGCGACGTCGCAGCGAATGGCGAGCGTCTTGTGACCTTGCCCGGCCAGTCCGTGGGCGGCCGCGCGCACGGCCTTCTCGTTCCAGTCCGCCAGTGCCACGGACGCGCCTGATTCCGCGAAAGCCTTTGCGGTCGCAAGACCCAGTCCGGATGCGGCACCCGTGACGAGCGCGACTTTGTTTTGAAAGGATATGTTCATGACGGCTTTCTCGTTTTCGGTGGATCGCTGTTCGGCTCGATCCGGCGGACCTAGCGCGGACGCTTCTCGAACACGTCCTTCGCGACCGGCATCGCGCTGAAGACGTTCGGCCAGCCGACGTAGAAGGCCAGATGCGTGATCGCTTCCACGATCTCGCGCTGCGTCAGGCCGTTGTTCATCCCGATGTTCAGATGGCCGGTGAGTTGTGCAAACTGGCCGGATGCGACGAGGGCGCTGATGGTGACGAGGCTGCGGTCGCGCGGCGCAAGATCGGGGCGAAGCCACAGATCGCGAAACAGGACATCGGTGGTGTATTTCGTCACGCTCGGGAAGACCGCGCCGAACAGCTCGCCGACGCGCTTTTCGCGCTGCGCCTCGGCGGCTTCGTTGAGCGGAAGCAGCATGGGCGACGCCGGGGGAAGCTGATCGGCGCCGATCCTGCGTGCGGCAAAGACATCTTTCACGGCCGCGGCAGCCGATAAGGCATTGCCCCGGCCGGCGTAGAACGCGAGATGCGTGATGATCTCCGAAATCTCGCGCGGCTTCACGCCGTTGTCGAGCGCGAGGTTCAGATAGAACGGCATCTCAGTCGTCTGATTGCGTGTCATGAGCGCAGCGAGCGTGACGATGCTGCGGTCGCGCGCCGAAAGGCCGGGGCGTTTCCAGACATCGTCGAGAAGTGTCTGGGTGTATTTTTGAAGGGCGGGGGCGACCGCGCTCAGATCGTCTTTCGCTCCTTCCGTTCGCGCCGATGAAGCAGTCATCAGCGACAGTGTGGCGACGGCAGCGGCAAGCATTTTCATTCGGGCTCCTGATTAAATCGTGCTCATGATGGGTTCGTTGCAGGCGCGGCCGTGGCGAGGAGCCGTGCGGCAATGGCCGTGGCACACAACACGACGAGCGTGCTGGCGAGGAACACCGACGCCAATCCGGTCCAGCCGGCGATGAGCCCGAGCACCGGGCTGCCAAATCCGAGCGCCACATCCAGACAGACGGAATAGGCGCCCATCGCAAGGCCGCGGCTTGCCGCCGGAGCGCGGCGGACGGCTTCGACGCCAAGGCCGGGATAGACCAGCGCGTAGCCGAAGCCGGTCAGCGCGGCGCCGGTCGCAGCCAGCGCGAGGTTCGGCGCCAGCCAGATGAGGGCAAGGCCGGCGGTTTCGATCAACACGCAGACCAGCGCGACCTTGGCTCCGCCGAGTCTGTCGGGCAGGTGACCGAAGATCAAACGGGCCATCACCAATGAAATCGCAAAGGCGCTGAAGACAAGCCACACCGGACTCCATCCGCGCTGGGCGGAGAGCAGCGAGCTGAAGGCGATCACCGCGCCGAGACCGATGCTGCTGAACGCGGAGCCCAGTCCCGGCATCCAGACCGCGCCGGCCATCGTCATCAGCGAGGATCGGGCGCCGGTCTGCCGTGGAACGGGAGACAACGGAGCGACGAGCAGCAAGGTGACGAGCGGAATGAGCGTCGTCGCGGCCGCGACTGCGGCAAAGCCGCTCGTGGCGTAAAGCATGGTGCCGAATGGCGCTCCGAGCGCCATCGCGGCGAACAGCGCCATCCCGACCCAGGCGATGACGCGCCCTGCGTTCTGCGGTCCGGCCAGAGCCATTCCCCAGCTCACCGCGCCCGTGATGATGAAGCTCTCGGCGCCGCCGAGCAGCGCGCGGCCGAGCAACAGGATGGTGACGGAGATCGATGGCGTGGCGACAAAGCTGAGCGACGCGAGATAGAGCAGCCCGGATGCTGATGCGGTCAGCAGGCCGGCGACGACCGCGCGCTTGGCGCCGCGGCTGTCGGCGTAGTGGCCCGACCAGACCCGGGTGAAAATCGAGGCTGCGAACTGGCTTCCGGTCACGAGGCCGACCACGAAGGTGCTGAGGCCGAGGCCCTGATGCACATGCAGCGGCAGCACCGGCAAGGCGAGGCCGATGATCAGAAACGCGACCGAAACCACAGCCATGATCGGCAGCAGGGCCGCGATGGAGTAATTGGTGCCGGCTTCTTCTCTCGCGGGATCGGTTTGCATGCCCTGCTTTATAAGGGGCTGCCCGCCTTGCGATTACCCGACAAAATCCGAATGGACTTATGAGGGGAATTTATAAATGTGTGCGGACGCAGGCCCCGGAGCGCGGGGCCATGGCGTCCGCCATCGTTCAGCCGTGCGTGATGCCGAACAGGTCGCGTTCGACCAGCGCGCAGATCGCATGCGCCGCGGTGATGTGAACCTGCTGGATCAGCGCGGTTTCGGTCGCGGGCACGCCGAGCGTGAGATCGCACAGCGCGTGCATCGGCGTGTCCGCGACGCGGGTAAAGCCGACGCAGACGATGCCCATCTCACGCGCGGCCTTGAACGTCGTCAGCAGGTTCGGCGAGCGGCCCGAGGTCGAGATGCCGATGAACACGTCGCCCGTCTTGCCGAGCGCGCGGAGTTGGCGCTCGAACACGTGATCGAAGCCGTAGTCGTTGCCGATCGCGGTGAGCGGACGATCCCTAAATTTTTAAAAGTTGCCGTGAGAACTCCTTAGGCCGCTCTCCTTATGTACCTCCTTGAGGAGGTGCCCAGCGATGCGGCCAATCCACCGTTCAAAACGCGGTTTAGGCGTTGTTCTCGCAGCGCTGTGCGCGATGGCCGGCCCGGCCCAGGCCTCCGAATGCTCGCTGCGCGAGATGTTCATCGAGGCCTCCTCCGTCATCGAGCCGTGCACGAAGCTGCTGCTTCGCGCCGACACCGGCAACGCCGAACGCGCACAGGCGCATTTCGTTCGCGGCCGCGGCTACTATCGCTTGAAGCGGTACACCGAGGCGGCCAACGATTACAAGGCGGCCGCGGCCCTCGATCCGAACAACGAAGAGATCTGGCTCGCGTGGTCGAACATCGACCAACGCCGGCGGGAATGGAATGACTACGCTCAGAAGGTCCAAACCGCGGCGCGCTTGCGGCCCGAGAGTTCGAGCGTGCTGCTCGCCGTTGGCGTGCTGTATTGGACCTTCGGCGAAAGCGACAAGGCTGTTGAGTTTTTCTCGCGGGCTATCGCAGCCGATCCCGCCAATGCGCATGCGCTGATGGCCCGCGCCAACGTCTATCGCCAGCACAACAAATTCAACGAGGCGATTGCCGACCTCAACACGCTGATTGCGCTGCCGCGCAACGGCGCCAAAAGCCAAGGTTATATCGACTATCAGGACAACGTTCGCGACTTTCACGTCGTTGCTCTGATCCGCCGCGGCGAGCTGTTTCAGGAGAGCGGGCAGGACGGGCGCGCGGCGAAGGATTTCGAGGCCGCTCTCGTTGAGGGACAGCGCAGCGCCGATGCGCTGATCGTCCGCGCGCGGTTTCTGTCGCGCTCGGGCCCCTCGGAAGAGTCGGTCCGCCTTCTGCAAGAGGCGACGGCAAAAGAGCCTGGGAACGCCTCGGCGCATTATGCGCTCGGTCTCGAATTCGTGATGGCCGAGCGCTTCGAGCCCGCCTTGGAGTCGTTCGACAAGGCGATCGCGGCGCGGCCGAATTTCGACCTGGCCTACAAGATGCGGGCGAGAGCCTACCGGCATTTCGGCCGGACCGATGAAGCGATGCGGGATTTCCTCGCCGCCATCGAGGCCAACCCCGCAACGATTGGCGAGGCCATGCCCGCGCTTCGTCATGCGGGTTACTGGACGTCTGCGCAGGCTCCCGAACGCGTTACGCCCGAGCTGAAGGATGCGATCCGGGCTTGCATGATCGATGTGACGTGCAACTGAGTGACTTGTTACCGGAGAGGCTGACCATGAAGAGGATTTGTTTTGCTCTGACGGCGATCCTCCTGTCGTCCACGCAAGCGGTGCTTGCCGAACCGCTTTGCGCGTCGTCGGCTCCGCCTTCGCACGTTTCTTCGGTGGCAGCGGTTGCTATGTCGGCGCGAAAGCCGGCGTTGGCTTGTGCGATCGAGACCAGGCTGTTCAGCCGCAAAGCCGATGACGGCAAGAACTACACGCCGTTGCAGGCGTGCAGCGCCGCGTCCGGCGACATGAAGCTCGCGCTGGCAAACGAATAACGGTGAACAAATGACCGGCGTTCGTTATGGCCTGATCGCAGTCGCGGCGTGGTTATCCTTCAGTGCGTGGCCCGTGCTCGCCGGCGATCCGTTCGGTACGGCCGGCCGGTTCCGCGGCGTCGGCGTCACCGTGCCGAAGAATTGCGGTGTCCCAACACAGCAACAGATGCAAGGCGCCTGCGATCCGCCGAAGGTTTTGCCTGAGCTTCCCGCAGCCGAGCGCGCCGTCGCGCATATGAAGCGGGCCCGCGAGCTTGTTCTGCTGCTGCGGGTGGAGGCGGCCTATGAGGACGCGACCGCCGCCATCGCTGCCGATCCTTCGAGCATCGCGGCACGGGTGTTCCGCATTCGCCTCGCGATGTCGCAGATGCCGAGCGAGGAAATCCTCAAGGACTTCCGCGCCGCATTCCAGCTCGCGCCGCGCGATCCTTATCTCTTGGCCACCCACGCCGAGTGGATGCTTCCGCAGGATGCAAAGATAGCGCTTCAGGACGTTTCCGCTGCGATGCAGATTCTGCGCGCGGAAGACCAGGACATGCTGTTCATTCGCGGCCGGGCCTTCGCTGAGCTCGACCGGTATGAGGACGCCAAGCGGGATTTCGACCGGGCCCTGGCGCTGGAGCCGGAGGACACGCGGATCTGGCTGTTCAGGGCGCCGTTCCACCTTCGCCGGGGCGAATTCGCGCAAGCCATCGCGGACGCGACGGCGTTGCTGGACCGGCGCTTCGATATCAAGACGTTCGAAGTGCGGGCGCTGGCCAACATCGGGCTCGGACGCCATGAAGAGGCGATCGAAGATCTCACAGCCGTGCTCGGAAAGCCCGGGCAGCCGGGCGCGATCAGCGCGACATTTCCGCAATTCAACCGGCTGCTGATCCAGCGCGCCATCCTGTCGATGAACGTGGGGCGGCCGGACGACGCGACCCGTGACCTCGACTTTATCGTCGGCACTGGCGGCCCGCGCGCGATCCTGCGCATGCAGCTCTATTTGAAGAAGAACGGCTTTTCGGACGTGGCGGTCGACGGCAAGCGGAGCGTCGGCTTCGACGACGCGGTCAAGGCCTGCTTCATCAATCAGGCCTGCGGTCGCGGATTGGTCCGCTCGATCTAGGGACAATGACACGCTAGCTGCGGCTGCTCATTTCCGCGACTGAAGACACCGCTCCACGAACGCCGCCAATTCGCCGCCCGGAAACAGATAGCCCTCGATGCCGGCGTTGCGCGCGGCCTCCATGTCGGTGTCCTTGTCGCCGATCATGAAGCTGCGTTTGCTCTCCACCGGCCAGTTGCCGATCAGGTCGAGCAGCATGCCGGGCCGCGGCTTGCGCCAAGACGAGTCCCAGCGATAGCCGTTGAGCTTGCTCTCGGGATGGAATGGGCAATAGCGCGCGTCGTCGATGCGTGCGCCGTGCTTGGCGAGTTCGTCCGTCATCCAGAAGTGCAGCTTCAGGAGATCGTCCTCGGTGTAGAGGCCGCGTGCGATGCCGGACTGGTTCGAGACGATGAAGACGAGATAGTCGAGCTCGTTGAGGCGGCGGATCGCGGCGGGCGCGCCGTCGATCCAGCGGAACTGCTCGGGCCGATGAATGTAGCCGTCGTCGTGGTTGATCACGCCGTCGCGGTCGAGGAACACCGCGGGGCGGCGTTTCGGCGGCGTAGCGGGTGCGTCCGCCATTGCTCAGCCGTGCGTGATGCCGAACAGATCGCGTTCGACCAGCGCACAGATCGCGTGCGCCGCGGTGATGTGAACCTGCTGGATCAGCGCGGTTTCGGTCGCCGGCACGCCGAGCGTGAGATCGCACAGCGCGTGCATTGGCGTGTCCGTGGCGCGGGTAAAGCCGACGCAAACGATGCCCATCTCGCGCGCGGCCTTGAACGTCGTCAGCAGGTTCGGCGAGCGGCCCGAGGTCGAGATGCCGATGAACACGTCGCCCGTCTTGCCGAGCGCGCGAAGCTGACGTTCGAACACGTGATCGAAGCCGTAGTCGTTGCCGATCGCGGTGAGCGCCGAGGTGTCGGTGGTGAGCGCGATCGCCGCGAGCGGCGCGCGGTCGGAGATGTAGCGGCCGACGAATTCGGCGGCGATGTGCTGCGCGTCGGATGCGCTGCCGCCGTTGCCGGCGAGCAGAACCTTGCCGCCGCTCTTCAGCGATTGCGAAATCTTGTCGGCGATCTTTGCGATGGTGGTGACGAGCGCTGCGTCCTGTTCGGCGCGCGCCATCGCCTCGCGCGATTTGCGCAAGTGATTGAGAACGAGGTCTTCGCGCGGGTCGGCCACAAGCGGCTCCAGGTTCGCAGTGTTGGTAGCGGGCGGGGGGAGGGGGCGCAAGCGCACCGCCACGCTTAGGTTAGCGCGCCTAGGCCAGCGCCTTTGCGACTGCGCTCATCACCTGAGACGCCGGGATGTCGTTCATGCAGCGGTGGTGCCCGAGCGCGCAGGTCGGCTTGTGGCACGGCCGGCACGGCACGTCGGTCAGCGTTTCGATGGTCGCCGCGAGCGGATTGAGCGGCGCCCAGTGCCACGGGCTGGTCGGTCCGAAG
This sequence comes from Pseudomonadota bacterium, assembly GCA_040756555.1. GTDB lineage: Bacteria > Pseudomonadota > Alphaproteobacteria > Rhizobiales > Xanthobacteraceae > Z2-YC6860. Next base: position 93,057 of record JBFLYS010000006.1, read on the forward strand.
ATGCCGATGGTCGGCGTGCCGATGGCGGCCGAGACGTGGACCAGGCCGGAGTCGTTGGAGACCGTTGCTCGCGCGAGCTTCAGCGCGAGGATCGCATTTCGAAGATCCGGCGAGGTGAGGTTGCGGGCATGGTCCGATCCGATTCCTCGGACGATGGACTCGGCCAGATCATGCTCTCCGGGGCCTCCGAGGATCCAGGCATAAGCGCCGTTCGAGGCCAGCTCGCGTCCGAGCTTTGCGTATTCTGCGTGCGGCCATCGCTTGCTCGGGCCGACCGCGCCGGGGGCGAACGCCACGACCGTCCGGCCGGTGTCGAGGCCCTTGGTCTTGCACCATTCCTGCGCGGCCTCGATCGGTACGTGAAGGTTTGGCTTCGGCCAATCCGTTGGAATCGCTTCGTTTTTCGGCAGGGTGAGGGCGCCACAGCGGTCGATCATCCGCGGCAGCTTCTTTTCCCCCCAACGCAGATCGTTGATGACGCCGAAACGGGCTTCTCCAACGAATCCAGTGCGTTGCGGGATTCCCGCCAGGTACGGCGCCAGCGCCGCCTTCCAGGTCCGCGGCATCACCAGAGCCGAGCCGTAGCCCTCCGTTTTCAGCCGCTCCGCCAACGCCTTATGCTGGCCGTATGCCAGCATCTTGCGCGGCAGATCGACCACGATGCCCTTGCGCACGCCCGGCATGTAATCGAGCAGCGGCGCGCACAGCGTCGTCGTCAAAACATCAATCGGACGAGAGGGATAGCGCTCCTTCAGCAGGCGCACAACGGAGTGGCAGCGGACGAAATCGCCGATCCACATGTACGGGACCAGCAGGATCGGGCTGTCCTGACCGATTCTGTTTTGGCCAATATCTGAAGTTGAGTTCATTTCTTGTGGCTCACCCGCAGGCGGTAACCCGCCCCGGAAAGGCTGTCCAGCCCTGTAGGAAGCCCGCTGATGCGCGTGCAACCGCAGGGCTGTTTACCCCGTGTTGGGCCCGAAGTTGCACCCCCTGCCGGTCTCAGGCAAATGAGGGGCCGGACCGGTACGGCGGCGGGTTTTTTCATGATTTTGGTCACCGGCGGGGCCGGATTCATCGGCTCGTGCATCGTCGCGGCCCTCAACGAAGCCGGTCGAAACGATATTGCGGTCAATGACTTCGTCGGCTCCGAAGGCAAGTGGCGCAACCTCGCCAAGGCCCGACTCGCCGATTTCGTGCCACCTTCTGATCTGATGGCCTGGCTCGACGGCCGCAAGCTCGACGCCGTCATCCACATGGGCGCGATCTCCGACACCACCGCCTCCGACGCTGATCTGGTGCTCGAAACCAATTTCCGCCTTTCGCTCAGGCTGTTGGACTGGTGCACCGCCGCGAAGGTGCCGTTCATCTACGCATCCTCGGCCGCGACCTACGGCGACGGCGAAACCGGCTTCGACGACGACTGGCCGCCCGACGCGTTGAAAAAACTCAAGCCGCTCAATCTCTACGGCTGGAGCAAGCATCTCTTCGACCTCGCGCTCGTCGATCGCGTCGTGAAGAAGGAAAAGCTCCCGCCGCAATGGGCCGGGCTGAAATTCTTCAACGTTTTCGGTCCGAACGAGTACCACAAGGGCGAGATGATGAGCCTCGTCGCCAAACGCTTCGACGACGTGAAGGCCGGCCGCACCGTAAAGCTCTTCAAATCTCATAAGCTCGGCATCGAGGATGGCGATCAACGCCGTGATTTCATCTACGTCGACGATGTCGTGGCCGTTGTTCGCTGGCTGCTCGCGACGCCGCAGGTCTCCGGCCTCTTCAACGTCGGCACCGGCAAGGCGCGCAGCTTCAAGGATCTGATTTCCGCCGTGTATCGCGCGCTCGGCACCGAGCCGAAGCTCGAATACACCGACATGCCGGAAAAAATCCGTGGGCAATATCAGTACTTTACGGAATCGAAGGTCGATAATCTGCGCCGCGCCGGTTACAACGCCGGCTTCACGCCGCTCGAAGACGGCGTGAAACGCTACGTCACGCAGTTCCTCGACACCGCAGACCGCTACCGTTGAGCCGCACCATGTTCGATTTCGAGAAGCGGCTGTCCGATCTGAGCAAGCAGACGATCCTGTGTATCGGCGACGTCATGCTCGACGAATTCATCTACGGCGACGTCTCGCGCATTTCTCCTGAGGCGCCGGCGCCGGTGATCGCGGTCGCGCGCGAGCATGTCATCGTCGGCGGCGCGGGCAACGTCGCGCGCAACATCGCAAGCCTTGGTGCACGCTGCCATTTCGTCGGTGTGATCGGCAACGATCTTGCTGGAAAAGTGCTGAAAGCATCGTTCTCCGAGGCCAGAGGAAAGATTATTCCGCATCTTGTGATCGATTCCTCGCGTCCTACGACGCGCAAACTGCGGTTTGTGTCGGAACATCACTCGACACATCTTCTCCGCGCGGATTGGGAGAGGGCGAAGCCGGTCGATCCCAAAGTCGAGGCCGCGCTGATCAAGCACGCGCTTGCGGCCATGCCGCGCGTCGGGGCGGTCGTCATTTCGGACTACGCCAAGGGCGTGCTGACGCCGCGCGTCATCCGCGCCGTCATCGACCGGGCCAAGAAGCTCAAGAAGCCCGTCATTGTGGACCCCAAAGGCCACGATTATTCGATCTATCGCGGCGCGACGCTCATCACGCCGAACCGCAAAGAGCTCGCGGACTCCACGCGCCTGCCGGTTGGTACGGCAAAGGAGCTTTCGGCCGCGGCGGATGCGCTCTCGCGTCTGGTCGGCAGCAAGGCGGTGCTCGTCACGCTGAGCGAAGACGGCATGATGCTCCAGATGCGCCGCGCCGAACCGGTCCACGTTCCGGCTTACTCGGTGAAAGTGCTCGACGTGTCGGGTGCGGGCGACACGGTCGTCGCTGTGCTCTCCGCGATGCTTGCGATGGGCGCCGACTTCGAATCCGCGATGCGCGCGGCCAACGCTTCTGCTGCGGTGGTCGTCGGCAAGCAGGGGACGGCGACGCTTTCGGCCGCTGAATTGCGTTCGCGCATCCTGCCGTCCGCGACACTCGCTCCGGAAGAGAAGATCGTATTCGACTGGCGTGAGCTGGAAAAACCGCTCTCGGCATGGCGTGCCCAGGGTCTGCGGATCGGTTTCACCAACGGCGTGTTCGACCTGCTGCATCCCGGCCATGTAAAAGTGCTGGCGCAGGCGCGCAGCCTTTGCGACCGGTTGGTGGTTGGTCTCAATAGCGATGCCTCGGTGAAGCGCTTGAAGGGCAAGGATCGTCCGATCCAGCCTGAGCATGCGCGTGCGGAGGTGCTGGCTGCGCTCGAAGCTGTCGATCTGGTGGCGGTGTTCGAGCAGGACACTCCACTGGAACTCATCAAGCGCGTGAAGCCGACCGTGCTGGTGAAGGGCGGCGACTACAAGCCCAATCAGGTGGTCGGCCGCGAAATCGTCGAGGCGCAGGGCGGCGAGGTGATCCTCGTCGATCTCGTGCATGGCTTCAGCACCACGCGCATTGTCGAGAAATCGCGCGCGACCAAGTCGCGGTAGTTCACAGGTCCGATGGCCGTTCAGCCTTCACAGCAGGAAGAAGAGGCGCTCGTCCGCGAATTTTTCGGCGGTGCGACGAATGGTTTTTTTGTTGAGGTTGGCGCCAACCATCCGATCCTACGTTCGCAAACGTATCATCTCGAACAATCTGGTTGGACTGGCGTTCTCGTCGAGCCGCAACCCGATCTCGCTGCGTTTCTCGTGACCGATCGCAAAGCCAAGGTCTTCGCCGTCGCCTGCACGTCGCCCAATGCAGCGGGCAACACGCTGCCGTTTCACGTCGCGGGGCCATTGTCATCCCTCAACGCCGATCGCATGGCGCCAGGGGCAACGGCCGACTACGTCATCATGGTTCCGACGCGGACGCTCGACGACGTGTTGGAGGAGGCTGATGCGCCGTGCGGGTTCGATCTCCTGTCGATCGATGTAGAGGGACATGAGATCGAGGTGATGAGCGGGTTCGACTTCGCGTATTGGAAGCCGCGGCTCATCATGCTCGAGGATCACGTCGAGAATCTGAAAAAACACCGCGTGCTGGAGCAGAACGGCTACGGCCTGATTCGGCGCGTCGGCAACAACGGCTGGTACGTTCCGCGCGACGCTAAAATCGACGTCAGCCTGCGTGAGCGCTGGGAAATCCTGCGCAAATATCATCTCGCGCTGCCGTTCCGCGCGCTACGCAATCTCTCGCGCCGCATTCGCCGCTCGTTCAAGGACGTGGCGGCGGGCCGCTGATCGCTATTCCGGCCGCGTCAGCTTTTCGCTTGGTGGGGGCTGCCAGCCCTGCACCTCTTCATAGCGCTTGGCGTAGCGGTAGAACGTGCCCTCGAAATTGCCGAAGGCGATCACGAAGCCGGCCCAACCGTCTTTGAACCCTGCCTTGAAGATGTAGTGCTTGATGAAAGCCCAGAGCCCGTGGCCGAAGGCGCTCCACATCGTCACGCGCTTGCGTGTCAGCTTCTCCGCGCCGAGCGACGAGTAACGGTTCATCTTGCGGATGATCTCGTCGAGATTGCGGAACGGGAATTGGTGGATTTCGTTCTGGAGCTTGCCGAGCGGCTTGCCGGTGAGAAGCTCATAGCCTTCGTGAACGGGGTCGGGCTTGTAGCGCATCCCGCCTTTGCGGAAGAGCTGCGGCTGGCGATAGTTCGGATACCAGCCCGAGCCTGTGATCCAACGCCCCATCATGTAAGAGCGGCGCGGCACCAAATAGGCGTCGTGCGCGGGCTCGTTGGCAATCGTGGCGAGGATCTCGTCGCGTGCCGCGGGCGTGCAGCGCTCATCGGAGTCGAGGCTGAAGATCCACTCGTGGCTGCAATGCTCGATCGTGCGGTTTCGCAGGTCACCGAAGCCGTGGAACGGCACCTGGACCACCCGCGCGCCGAGCGCCTCCGCCAGCGCCACGGTGTTGTCGGTGCTGTTTGAGTCGGCGACCAACACCTCATCGGCCCAAAGCACGCTTGAGACGGCGGCCTCGATCTTGGCGGCTTCGTTGTAGGCGATGATATAGGCGGTGATCTTCGGCATCGGCGCGGTTCGATTTTTCGCGCTTTATCTACCCGGCTTTGCTCCGCTTGGCTATTTTTGTTCGCTCTGGCACAAGCATCGCGAGAAAGGCGTAGAGCTTTGGCCGACCTGATCTCCGTCATAGTCACCACCTACGAGCGCGAAGATGCGCTCGACGCGGTGCTGCGCTCATTGTCGCGGCAGAGCGATCGGGGATTTGAGGTCGTCGTCGCGGATGATGGCTCAGGGCCGGGAACAAAGGCTCTGGTGGAGCGGTGGAAGCCGCAACTCGGCGTGCCGCTGTCCTATGTTTGGCATGAGCATCAGGACTTCCGGGCTGGCGAAATCCGCAATCGTGCGATCCTGGCGAGCAAAGGCCGCTATTGCGTGTTCCTCGACGGCGATTGCCTGGCGCGGACGGACTTCATTGCGACCCATCGGGGGCTTGCCGAGCCTGGCTGGTTTGTCACCGGCAATCGTGCGTTGCTATCGCCGTCGCTCACCGAGCGGACGCTGCGCGAGCATCTGGAACCGGAGCGTTGGATGCTCGGTGCGTGGCTGGGGCAGCGCTTCAATGGCGGGCTCAATCGGCTGGCGTCGGTATTGCGGTTGCCGCTCGGGCCGCTGCGCAAACTGCGCCCGCAGCAATGGGAAGGTGCGCGCTCATGCAATCTTGCGGTCTGGCGCGCCGACCTTGATCGCGTCGACGGTTTCGATCAGGCGTTCAGCGGCTGGGGCAAGGAGGATTCCGATCTGCTGGTGCGCCTCCTCCATGCAGGCGTTTGTCGCAAGGATGGTTCCTTTGCGACCGCGGTTCTGCATCTTTGGCATCCGCCGGCCGATCGCTCGCGTCTGTCGCTCAACGAGGAGAAGTTGGCCCAGGTGGTTCGAGGCAGCAACGTGCGCGCCGAGCGCGGTATGTCCACACTGGCCGCAGAGACACATGCGCTCGCAGGGGAGCGGGCGTAAGTCATGGCTCTGGCGGCACCCCTGACGTTGGCTGACAAGCTTCGCGATCGCGAGCGTTGGCTGCGCTTTGCGGACTGTCTCGCGGTCGGGCTTGCGGCGTCGCTGCCGTGGTCAACCTCCGCCACAGGCATCTTCGCGGCGCTGCTCGCGATCGTGGTGTTGCCGACGACTCGTGTGGACGAATGGCGTGCTGTTCTGCGGATACCCGCTGGTTGGCTCCCGGTGCTGCTTTGCGTGCTTGGCGCACTCGGCATGCTGTGGGCGAACGTGCCGATGGCCGAACGGTGGGATGGTTTGAGATCGTTCACCAAGCTCTTGTTCATTCCACTGCTGATCGTGCAATTCCAAAGATCCGATCGCGGTCAGTGGGTGCTGATCGGATTTCTCATCTCATGCGTTATGCTGTTGGTCGCGTCCTGGTTCTTTGCTCTGACGCCGGGCTTGATTTGGCGCGGCAACACGACTGCGGGCGTACCGGTCAAAGACTATCTGGCGCAGGGTGCCGAATTCACGGTCTGCGTTTTTGTACTTGCCGATCTCGCCTTGATGAGGTGGCGGCAGGAGCGCCGGCGCGACGCAATCGCGCTTTCTCTGTTGGCGCTGATGTTCTTGCTTAACGTGTTGACTGTTTCGTTCAATCGAACGGCCATTGTGGTGCTGCCGATTCTGATCGTGCTGTTCGGTCTGCTCCGGTTCGGATGGCGCGGCACCGTTGCGCTCATCGCGGGTGCGCTGTTGATGGTGGCGATCGCTTGGCCGTTGTCGGAACCGCTTCGCCGCCGCGTCATGACCTTCACGACGGAAGTGAGCGCATATCGAACCGACAGTGTTCGCAGCTCGGCGGGGGAGCGCCTCGAGTTCTATAAGAAGTCTCTCGGCTTCATCGCGTCTGCGCCGGTTGCCGGACATGGCACAGGATCGATCCGCGATCTGTTCCGGCAATCGGCGGTCGGACAGACCGGCATGTCGGCGCTTGCCTCGACCAACCCGCATAACCAGACGCTCGCAGTCGCGATCCAACTTGGCCTGATCGGGGTGACGGTGCTGTTCGCCATGTGGATCGCGCACCTGCTTCTGTTCCGGGGCGTGGGGCTTGCCGCGTGGGTTGGGCTTGTCGTGGCCGGGCAGAACATCGTCGGTTCGCTGTTTAACAGCCATCTGTTCGACTTCACTCACGGTTGGATTTACGTGGTCGGCGTCGGAATTGCGGCCGGAACGGTGCTTTACGAGCGCGTTGCGGGGAAGGGTGGCATATCGGCCTAAAGGCCGGTATTCATTCGGAAATGACGCTGACCCCAACGAACGCCTGACCCCGCATGCCGCGGCTTTCGATCCGGCAATGGCTGATTGTGCTCCATGATCTCGTCGTCACGGCGGCGGCGATTGTGGCGACGTTCTATATTCGTTTCGAAGACCCGTGGCTCTCCCGCTATCTGTCCGACTTGCCGTCATGGCTGCCGGCCTTTGTCGTCTACGCAGGAGCGGTCTATGCCGTGTTTGGCCTCTACAAGGCCAAGTGGCGGTTCGCGTCGCTGCCGGATCTCAACAATATCTTTCGCGCCTCGACTTTGCTCGCGGCGACGTTGCTGGTGCTGGATTACATCCTGCTGTCGCCGGATTTCTTCGGCACGTTCTATTTCGGCAAGATCACCATCGTCCTCTACTGGCTGTTGCAAGTGGCCTTTCTGGGTGGCCCGCGTATCGCCTACCGCTACTTCCGTGACCAGCGCACGCGCCAGCAGACCAAGGTTTCGGCCGACTCGGCCGCCACGCTGATCCTCGGCCGCGCAGCGGACGCCGATGTGCTGCTGCGCGCGATTGAAAGCGGTGCGGTGAAGAAGATTTGGGCCGCCGGCATCCTGTCGCCGTCGGCCGCCGACCGGTCTCAAGCGATCCGCGGTGTACCGGTGCGCGGCAACTTCGACGACCTCGAGGGCGTGTGCGCGGAACTTGCCGCACGCCATACGCCGGTTGCGCGCGTGATCATGACGCCTTCTGCGCTCGATCCTGACGTGCATCCGGAATCGATCCTGATGCGGGCGCGGCGGCTTGGCCTCAACACCAGCCGTCTGCCATCGCTGGAAGAGGGCGGCGAGGCGCTGCGGCTTGCGCCGGTCGCGGTCGAGGACCTCCTGCTGCGGCCGAGCGTGAAGATCGACTACAAGCGTTTGGAGAATTTCGTCAGCGGCAAGTCGATCGTGGTGACGGGGGGCGGCGGCTCGATCGGTTCGGAGATTTGCGACCGCGTCGCGACCTTCGGTGCGGCGCGCTTGCTGGTGATCGAGAATTCGGAGCCTGCGCTCCATGCAGTGCTGGAAAATCTCGCCGCCAAGGGCGTGCGTGCGCAGGTCGACGGCCGCATCGCCGACGTGCGCGACCGTGAGCGCGTCTTCCGCCTGCTCACCGAGTTCAAGCCCGACATCGTGTTTCACGCCGCCGCGCTGAAGCACGTGCCAATCCTCGAGCGCGACTGGGGCGAGGGCGTGAAGACCAACGTGTTCGGCTCGATCAACGTGGCGGATGCATCGGTTGCGGCGGGCGCCGACGCGATGGTGATGATCTCGACCGATAAGGCGATCGAGCCGGTCTCGGTGCTGGGAGCAACCAAGCGTTTCGCCGAGATGTATTGTCAGGCCCTCGACGGCGATTTCACGCACCGAGCGAACGGTGGCAAGCCGAAGATGCGAATGATCTCGGTGCGCTTCGGCAACGTGCTCGCCTCCAACGGCTCGGTGGTTCCGAAATTTAAGGCGCAGATCGAGGCCGGTGGCCCGGTGACGGTGACGCATCCGGACATGGTGCGTTACTTCATGACCATTCGCGAGGCTTGCGACTTGGTCGTGACGGCGGCGAGCCATGCGCTTGCTCAGGTGCGCAACGACGTTGCTGTTTATGTCCTCAACATGGGCCAGCCGGTCAAAATCCTCGATCTCGCCGAGCGCATCATCCGCTTGTCGGGTCTCGAGCCTGGACGGGACATCCAGATCACGTTCACCGGCGTTCGGCCGGGCGAGCGGCTTAACGAAATCCTGTTCGCGCGCGAGGAGCCGAGCGCCGAGATCGGCATTCCCGGCATCGTGGCCGCGCAACCGGTCAGTCCGGCGCTCGACACCATGCGCGCATGGCTTGCGACGCTGGAGCAGGGGCTGGCGCGCGAGGAGCGTGCGGCGATCTACGGCGTGTTGCGTGACGCGGTGCCGGATTTCCGCGGCGAGGCGGCCTGAGCCATTGCGGCGAGGCCCGTTTGGGTCTCGACGGCGGGCTTCCAGCCGGCGGCCAGAAGTTTTCCCGGATCGACGACAAGCTCGCCGCCCAGGCGATCCCAGACCTCGGCGCGACCTGTGGCCTTCAGCGCGGCTCCGAACAGGAAAGGCGGCACTGGTAGCAGCCCCGAGGCGCGGCCGTCGCCACGCCGCAATGCCTTGACGATTTCCGCAAGCGTCACAGGCGTCGGATCGGCGACCACATAGGTTTGGTTGGTCGTCACAGGCGCGTCGATCGCCAGGCGAATGGCGGAGACGAGATTCTGCCGCGCCAGCACCGAGCGGCGGTTCCTGAACAACCCGAACGGCAGCGGCCAGGGTGACTGCGCGAGTTGCATCAGGCTCGCGAGATTGCCCTTCACGCCCTCGCCATAGATCAAAACGGGACGCAGGATTGTGTACGGCGTGTTCGAAGCACGCACCGCCTCTTCGGCGGCGAGCTTTGAGCGCCCATAGGCGTCAGTCGGTCGCGGGGCGTCAGCTTCACTCAGCACGCGAGGCGACACCGGGCCGCTCTGCGCACGGATCGAGGAGATAAACACCAAGCGTTGGATGCCTATCGTGCTTGCTGTCGCTGCAAGCTCTGCTGTCGCAAGCCGGTTCACCCGGTCGTAAGCCTCTTCGGCGATGCCCGGACCGGCGTGCGCGATACCGGCGAGATGAATGACAGTGTTGACGCCCTTCAGCAGCGCGCGCCATTCGACGGGCCGCGTCAGATCGGACACCGCCACCACTTCGACAGAACGTGCAAAGATATCCGCGGGTTGGCGCATTGCCGCGCGTACCGAACGTCCATCCGCCGCAAGCTCGTTCACCAGCGCGCGGCCGACGAAGCCCGAAGCGCCGGTGACGAGCACGCGGCCGGTCATGACCGGCCTCTCGAGAAGGAAGTCAGCAATGCACCGACTAGCGTTGTACCGATGACGAGCGAAACGACGCTGGCGAGCGGTGACGGCCACTGCACCGTGGCGAACGAGAGCAGGGCAAGTGCGACATTCGCCGCAAAGACTCGCGTGACGACTTCAATGACCTTGAAACCACCCGCGGTTGCGCGCTGATAGAAATGGCTGCGATGTCCTTCCCACACGCGCTCGCCGTTCATAAGCCGGCGCAACAGCGTGACCGTCGCATCTGCAATGTAGTAGAGCGGCAGCAGCAACGCGGCGGCGAGATGACCGTTGCCCGCGAGCAGGATCAGAAGCCAGCCGAGCAGCAAACCAATCGGCAGGCTGCCGACGTCGCCCAGAAACAATTTCGCCACTGGCCTGTTGAACGGCGCAAAGCCGAGCATCGCGCCAGCAAGTGCCAGCGCAACGATGACGCCGTAGGCCGGCAGTGCACCTATCAGCCCAAGAACAGCGAGCCCGGTCGTGACGGGCACGACCTCGGAGACTGTGATCCAGTCAATCCCATCCATGAAGTTGGTGAGATTCACCAGCCACAGACAGCCGAACAGCAGCAACGCGCGTTCGAGCCACCACGGCAGCGCGGAGACAATGCGAAGGTCCGACGGCAATGCCGTAAGAACCATCATCACAGCACAGATTTGAAGGACGAAGCGCGGCACGACACCGATATTGCGGCTGTCGTCTGCAAAACCGACAACGGCAAGCAGAGCTGCTGCACCAAAGACGAGCGATAAGGACTTCAGGTCGATCGGTGCGATCTGCAATCCAACAAGTGCGACGGCCGTCACGCCGATCGTCGCGATCATCACTGCAGCGCCGCCGCCCTGCGGCGTGGGCTCGCGGTGCGAGGAACGCGCATTGACGTGCGCGATCGTGTGTCGGCGAAGGAGCGGCAGCAACACGACGATCAATCCCGCGCTGATGACAGCACTGGCAATGACAATCAGACAAAGCGTGCCGGCGGTCATCGTTCCGCTTTCATGAGACCGCGGTAAAGCTCGACCGTTTGCCCGCCGATCGCAACCGCCGCGAACCGCTCTTCCACCAGCCGGCGTGCCGCGGCGCCATAACGTGCGCGCAGCTCCGGCGATTTGGACAAGGTCTCGATGGCGTCTGCCAGCGCCGGGGCGTCGTCCGCAGGCACCAGCAGGCCGGTCTGATTGGGTAGGGCGACCTCGCGGCAGCCGGGCACGTCAGTTGCGACCATGGGCCGCCCGCAGGCTGCGGCCTCGAGCAGCGACATCGGCAGGCCTTCCCGCCGCGAGGGCAGCACTGCAATCGAGGCTCGTGCCCACAGGCTGCCAATGTCGGTAACGTGGCCCAGCCAGGAGATGCCGGGTTCGCGGTTCCAGGCCTCGGCCTCCTGCTGCGAAACCGAAGCCGGATTGGCCAGATCCGGCGTGCCGGCAATCAGGAGCTCCACGTTCGAGCCGCGGGATCGCAGAAGGCGGTGGGCGGCAACAAGGGTGTGAATGCCCTTATCGGCGAGAAGACGTCCGACGAATGCGACAACCGGCGGCCCCGGCGGTTCGGGCAGGGGGCGGAGTCGCTCGGCGTCCACGCCCGAGCCGGGAATGAGCCGGATATGCTTCGGCGCAATTCCGAGCGTTGTCAGCGCTTCGCGATCATCCGGGTTCTGCACCAGGGCGACTGCATCCGGGCGATTGATCAGAAACCGCAGCAGCCCGCCGATGACGGTACGCAGCACGCGTGCTTTCAGCGTATTCGCGATGAAGGCGTAGCCGAACCCGGTCAACGCGTTGACGCGTCCGCCGGGCACGCCGATCGCGGCGAGCGAGCCAAGCACCGATGCTTGCACGGAGACGTGATGCGTCACCGCCGGTTTCACCTCGTGCTGAATGGCTCGCAATGCCGCGATGGTGCGCAGCGACGTGCCGAGCGAGGTCTTCCCGCGCGCGAATGGCGTGGGGTGGACGACGAAGCCTTCAGCTTCGATCTTCGCGCGGCAGTCCACCACGCGCGTCGCGACATGCACTTCGAGGCCGGAATCGCGCGCCGCCCGCGCCATCGGCAGGCGGTGCGAGAGGAAATACCAATCCTCGGTGACGACATAGAGTAGGCGCGGCGCGGGGGGCTGCACAGTGAAGCCTCTCGCGCTAGGCAACGCCCGCGCGCAGCAGATCGTGGAAATGGACGATACCGACCGGCTTGCCGTTCTCAACTGCGAACAGCGCGGTGATCTTTGAGCTGTTCAGAAGCTCGAGCGTTTCGCTCGCGAGTTGATCCGGCCGCACTGTCTTGGGCGAAGCGGTCATCACATCCTCGACGCGCGCATTGAGAAGATCGGCGCGCATGTGCCGGCGCAGATCTCCGTCGGTGACGATGCCGGTGAGCTTGCCTGCCTTGTCGGTGACGCCGACACAGCCGAAACCTTTGGCAGACATTTCGACGATGGCCTCCGACATGCGGGTGCCAATCGGCGCGAGCGGCATCTTATCGCCGGAATGCATGATGTCGCGGATGAAGGTGAGCAGCGCGCCGAGCTTGCCGCCGGGATGCAATTCGCGGAAATGCAACGCAGTGAACCCGTGACTCTCAAGCAAGGCGATCGCGAGCGCGTCTCCGAGGGCGAGCTGCATCAGCGATGAGGTCGTCGGCGCGAGATTGTGCGGGCATGCCTCGCGGGCCTCGGGAAGCTGAAGCAATACATCGGCAGCCTTGCCCAGTGTGCTGTCGGGATAGGCGGTCATCGCGATCAGCGAAATCTTGAAGCGCTTCGCATAGTCGATCAGGCTTTTCAGCTCGGCGGTCTCGCCGGACCAGGACAACGCGAGAATCACGTCGTCCTTGGTGATCATGCCGAGATCGCCGTGGCTGGCTTCGCCGGGATGCACGAAGAAGGCCGGCGTGCCAGTCGAGGATAGCGTCGCCGCGATCTTGTGGCTGACGTGGCCCGACTTGCCCATGCCGGTGACGATGACGCGGCCGCGCACGCCGCGGATCAGATCGACCGCCGCCACAAACGGCGCGCCGAGTCCGTTCCGGATCGCAGCCGTCAGCGCCGCGATACCGCCGGCCTCGGCCTCGAGCGTGCGGACGGCGGAGTCGACGAGCCCCAGCAGCCGCTGATTGGAATTGTTGGGCTTGTGGGATGTTTCGGTCATTGCGGCGCTGTTCTCGCAGGGGTGATTGGTGGAAGGTATCACAAAAAGGTTGGTGAAGGTGTTCAAGTGCACAATGAAGCGGAGGGACACCAGTGACGAGCGGGCACTGAGCTGGCGGCTCAAATTCCAGAAATGCGGTGCCAGACACCTTGGCTTGCACGTATGAAAACGAAACTGGCGCGGCAGTCCTATCATCGTCTCCAGGACGCAACATCAGTGTTCCCTGGATGGGCTACCGACTGTTACGCGATAGCGCTGTCTTGGGTCGCGGCGAAACTTGTCGGTGAGCCTATGGACGCGCGGCGCCAACGCTGGGTTTCTGGGGTGCGCGCAGTCTACTCACAGGCTCCCGTCTCCGACCTCGTGGCCGATCTGCCGTGGTCTGGCATGCGTTAACGGTTCAAGCCCTTACGGTGTCGTCCTTTTTTCAATGTAGCGAGGCCCAGGCATATGCTGTTTGTTCGATGAACGTGCCTATTGACGTTCATTCCGTGAACATACTAAGCCTTGGGGCAAATCCGGGCTAGGTAATGGGTAGAGCGGACCAAAGCGACGTCGAGCAAACCAGGATTTTGCTGAGTCTGCTTGATTCTGTCGAAAAGGACGGTGGTCAAACGCAACGACGTTTGGCTGCGGAAGTTGGAATCGCTGTCGGTCTCGCGAACTCATACATCAAGCGCTGCGTCAAAAAAGGTCTGCTGAAAATAAGGCAGGCGCCGAGGCGGCGTTATGCTTATTACCTGACGCCGCAAGGATTTGCCGAAAAGTCCCGGCTTACGGTCGAGTACTTGTCTTATTCGCTTGGGTTTTTTCGAGAAGCGAAGAGCGACATCATTGGCCTCTTGAAAGCAGCGGAGAACCGCAAGTTCAAGAAAGTCGTTCTTATCGGGTGTTCTGATCTGGCCGAAATCGCCGTCATTTGTGCGGCTGATACCGGCATCGAAATTGTCGCTGTTGTTGATACCGCGATCGCTCCCAGCCGGTTGGCCGGTGTAGAAGTGCTTGCGTCTTTCGACGCCGTGCCGGTTACCTTTGACGCCGTGATCGTCACGGATCTCGTTTCCGGGCGTAAAGCCAGTGAAACGGCGATCGCTCGGTTTGGCCACGAGCGTGTGTTTGTGCCGGATGCTTTGCGCGTGCGTACCGGTAAAGAGTTTCAGGCAGTCCAGGTGCGATGATGGCTTCCTCCCCGCACTGGTACGCCGTGCAGACCAAGGCGCATGCCGAAATCAAGGCATCTGAGCATCTGCGGCGACAAGGTTTTCAGGTTTATTTGCCGCGGTACCTGAAGCGTAGGCGCCATGCGCGCGTAAGCGAAACTGTGATTGCGCCTTTGTTCCCGCGCTACCTGTTTGTGATGATCGATATCGCTGCGCAACGCTGGAGATCGATCCAATCGACGATCGGGGTGAGCCGGCTCGTCTATCAAGGCGAGTATCCCGCTGTTGTGCCCGACTGCGTTCTTCAGCAATTGAAAGAACGCGAAGACGCGCGTGGCATTATACAGGTTGATCGCTCGCCTGCATTTGCTCCTGGCGACAAAATTCGTGTTGTCGATGGTGCGTTCGCGGACAACATCGGTCTGTTCGATCGGATGACCGATGGCGAACGTGTTGCTGTTCTGCTGGAACTGCTCGGCCGCAAGGTTCGGGTGGTGATGGACTTGGATTTGGTGACTGCGGCTTAGACGACGTTTTGTCGTTAGCCGGACTGGCTGGGTGACCGTTGTTCACCCGGTCTGCGGTAGCCTGCCAAGTTTCGGATCGTATCAATATTGGATCAAGCCATGTCTTCTTTTGCGCTCATCGGTGCCGCCGGCTATATCGCGCCACGGCACATGAAAGCCATCAAGGCGATCGGTGGAGATCTGAAGGTCGCCTTCGATCCCAAGGACTCCGTCGGCGTCATCGATAGCTATTTCCCGGATGCGAGCTTTTTTGTCGAGTTCGAGCGGTTCGACAGGCACATCGACAAGATGCGCCGCCGCGGTGAGAAGATCGGCTATGTGTCGATTTGCTCGCCAAATTATATGCATGACGCGCATTCGCGCTTCGCGCTGCGGTCCGATGCCGACGCAATCTGCGAAAAACCGTTGGTGCTCAATCCCTGGAATATCGATGGGCTGGCGGAGATTGAGCTGGAAACCAGCCGCAAGATTTTAACGATCCTGCAGCTCCGATTGCATCCATCGATCACGGCGTTGAAAGAGAAAATTTCCGCTTCGACGCAGAACGAGTTTGCGGTCGATCTCACATACATCGCTTCGCGCGGACGCTGGTACTACACCTCGTGGAAGGGTGATGAGGCGAAGTCCGGTGGTGTCGCGACCAACATCGGCGTCCATTTCTTCGACATGCTGGCTTATGTGTTTGGACCGGCGAGCCGCAACGTTGTCCACTTGCGTGAGCCTGAGCGGGCGGCTGGCTATCTTGAATGCGGCCGTGCGCGCATACGCTGGTTTCTGTCGGTCGACCGCAACGATCTGCCGAAGGAGGCGGGAACGAAGACGACGTATCGGTCGATTACCATCGATGGAGAGCACTTCGAGTTTTCGGAAGGGTTCACCGATCTCCACACCCGCAGCTACGAGGAAATCGTTGCTGGGCGAGGTTTTGGCATCAACGAAGTGCGGCCGTCGATTGAGATTGTTTCGAAGCTGCGCAGCCAACCCATCGAGACACGGGTGGGCGAACAGCATCCCTTCGTGCAGCGATATCTGAAATGACGGCGCAGCAGCTCAAAGAGGATCCCCGCTTTCCGGGCGTCCGACTGCACGAAAGTTCCTACGTGGACGATCCTGTCAAAATCGGATCGGGTACGACGGTTTGGCACTTCAGTCATCTGTTGGCCGATGTCTCGATCGGCGAGAATTGTTCGATCGGGCAGAATGTGATGATTGGTCCCAAGGTCATCGTTGGCGACAACTGCAAGATTCAGAACAATGTGTCGCTCTATCAGGGTGTCGAGCTCGAGGATGATGTGTTCTGTGGCCCGAGTTGCGTTTTCACCAATGTGACGACGCCGCGAGCACATGTTTCTCGCAAGTCCGAGTTCCGTCGTACGTTGGTAAAGCGGGGAGCGACCATCGGCGCCAACGCCACGATCGTCTGCGGCCACACGATTGGCTCGTATGCTCTGGTGGGCGCCGGCGCTGTGGTTTCCATGGACGTGCCCGACTTCGCTTTGGTGATCGGCGTGCCGGCGCGACGCGTCGGTTGGATGAGCAAATCCGGCGAGAAGCTAGGGCGTGATCTTGTATGCCCGCGTGATGGGTCGCGTTACCGTGAGGTAGCCGGGCGTTTGGAGGAAATCCTCTGACCGGTTCAGCCATTACCTTCGATATAGACTGGGCGCCCGACTGGGTGATCGCAGAATGCGCGGACGCGTGTGCGCGTGCCGGAGTGCCGGCGACATTTTTCGTTACTCACGACAGCCCCATTATTCGTTCGCTGGCGAGCGAGCGATCCTTTGAACTGGGCCTGCATCCCTACTTCGGGTCTGATTCCACGCAGGGGAAGACACTGCAGGATGCACTCGCATTTCTGCTCGACATTGTTCCTGACGCGCGAGCGCTGCGGACTCATAAATTGGTGCAATCGTCGCCGCTGATTGCTGAAATTTGCGCGACGGCGCCGCAAATCGATGTCGATGTTTCTCTTTACCTGCATCGCCATTCCGGTCTGCAGCCGGTCGTCTGGCGGCTCGATCGCGCGGCAAAGCCGCTGTGGCGCTTACCTTATTTTTGGGAAGATGACTTTGCCGCCGCCGATCCCGACTGGAGTTGGTCCGATTCCGCTCCCGAGAGCGATGGGCTTAGGATTTTTGATTTCCACCCGATACTGCTTGCTCTCAACGTGCAGGATCTGACGGAATATTCTGGGCTGAAAGCCAGACTAGGGCGTCGTCCGCTCACAGAGGCGTCTCGCGAGTTAGTCACTGAGTTCCGTCGATCGGGTATCGGCGACGCCAGCTTCTTCCACCGGTTGCTAGGCCAAGCGCGCGACTTCGTTACGGTCAGCGCGTTGGCTCCGTCGCAACTGGCGATCAAGGATTCTGCATGCGTTTAGCAGTGCTTGGGCGTTCCGAGATTCTGCTTGGTGCTGCGAAGCGGTTGGCGGACGCTGGACACGAGATCGTGCTTGTTGGCACCTGCCGCAGTGAAGCCTATTACAAGGCGAACGAGGCCGATTTTGAGGGCTTTGCCGCGAAGTGTGGAGCGGATTTCTTTCTCGATCATCGGATCAATAGCGCCGACATCGTTGCGCGGCTCAAGAAATCTGGTGCCGAGCTTGGCGTGTCGTGGAATTGGATGGTGCGCATCGAAGCTGAGGCAATCTCAGCGTTCCGTCATGGCATTCTGAATGTTCACGCCGGAGATCTCCCGCGGTTTCGCGGAAACGCATGTCCGAATTGGGCGATCTTGTTAAACGAGCCGCATATTGGACTTTGCGTTCATCGCATGGTGCCGGAAGCGATAGATTCCGGGGACGTGCTTAAGCGGAAACGCCTGCCACTGCATTCGCAGACCTACATCGGTGATGTCTATGGATGGCTTGAGGAGGCCGTTCCCGATCTGCTCGTGGAGGCCGCATCCGACATTGCTTCTGGAAGAGCAAGCTGGGAGGTGCAGTCGGAGGTGCCTGGGGAGTCGTTGCGCTGCTATCCACGGCGCCCGGAAGACAGTTGCATTGACTGGCAAAAGCCTGCCGACGAAATCGTGCGGCTCGTTCGTGCTTCCTCTCGCCCTTTTGCTGGTGCTTACACCACACTCGAAGGCGACAAACGGGTAACCATATGGCGTGCCGATCAGGCTATAGCGCCGTCGCCTTATGTGGCGATGCCGGGGCAGGTCCTTTATTCCGATTGTGGGAATCCAGTTGTTGCGGCTGGTGAAGGCGCGGTGCGCCTCATTGAAATTGAGATCGATGGGATTGGCTCGGGTGACACGGCTAAGGTTGGTGTCCTCAAGAGTCTGCGCAACCGACTTATCTAACAAGCTCAAAAGCGGAAACGAACAGAATGGATATCAAAGGCAAGCGCGTTGTCGTCATCGGCGGCGCCGGGTTGATCGGCTCGCATACGATTGATGCGCTGACGAAGCAGGACGTCAAGGAAATCGTCATCTACGACAACTTCGTCCGCGGTACGCCGGAGAACTTGGCGGGTGCTCTGCGCGATCCTCGCGTCAAGATCTATGAAGTCGGCGGTGACATCACCCAAACCGACATCCTGCAGTCCGTGATCGATGGTGCCGATGGCGTATTCCACTTTGCGGCGCTGTGGCTGTTGCAATGCCACGACTTCCCGCGCGCGGCATTTGATGTGAACATTCGCGGCACGTTCAACGTAATGGAGGCCTGCGTCGCCAAGGGGGTCAAGCGTTTGGTCTATTCCTCGTCGGCGTCGGTTTACGGTGACGCGGTTGAGGAGCCGATGACCGAAGATCATCCGTTCAATAACAAGAATTTCTACGGCGCTACCAAGATCTGTGGCGAAGCGATGTTGCGCGCATTCTATCATCGCTATGGCCTCAACTATGTCGGCCTTCGATATATGAACGTCTATGGGCCCCGGCAGGATTATCGGGGTGCTTACATCGCGGTCATCATGAAGATGCTCGACGCGATCGACCGTGGGGAGGGGCCAACGATCCTGGGTGATGGTTCGGAGGCGTTTGACTTCGTTGCAGTCGAAGATTGCGCGCGAGCAAATGTCTGCGCGATGACCTCCAATCCGGTGGACTCATTCTACAATGTTGGCACCGGTAAGCGAACGTCGCTCAAAGAGATCGCTGAAAAGCTTCTGCATCTCACCGGTTCAAATCAACCGATTAACTACGCGCCGCGAAGCCAGGCCACTTTCGTTCGTAATCGCATCGGCTCGCCGGT
Source organism: Pseudomonadota bacterium (assembly GCA_040756555.1). Taxonomy (GTDB): domain Bacteria; phylum Pseudomonadota; class Alphaproteobacteria; order Rhizobiales; family Xanthobacteraceae; genus Z2-YC6860. The sequence goes on from JBFLYS010000006.1 coordinate 112,230, forward strand.
AAAGGCTAGAAAAGAAATTGGCTTCGACGCGGAGATTCCGTTGGATGAGGGCCTGAGGCGGCTGATTGCTTGGCGGAAAGCTCATATCGACGAAGTCGCGCAGCGGCGAGCAAAGTCCGCTATCTGACGGCATCGCGGCAGGCATTTTATGTGCGGTATTGCTGGCATCTTTCACCTCGATGGCGCTCCCGCGTCTCCTACGTTGTTGAAGCGTATGACGGACGCAGTCGCGCATCGGGGGCCGGATGGGGAAGGGCAGTGGATGGATGGGCCGGTCGGTATCGGCCATCGGCGACTCGCCATCATCGATCTGTCGCCGCTTGCGCATCAGCCGATGTTGAGCGGCAGTGGCCGCTACGTGCTGTCGTACAACGGTGAGCTTTACAATTTTCGCGAACTCAGAGCTGAGCTGGAAGCCAAGGGATACCGCTTCCACTCCCAGTCGGACACCGAAGTGGTGCTCAACATGCTTGCCGAACACGGCACTGCGGCGCTTGAGCGCTTCAACGGTATGTTCGCACTGGCGTTGTGGGATCGCGTCGAACGCACGATGCTGCTCGCACGTGATCGTTTCGGCATCAAGCCGCTCTACTATGCCTTCGCGGAAGGTGCGCTGCTGTTCGGATCAGAGATCAAAGCGCTGCTGGCTCACGGCGCCCTGTCTGCCCGAATGGATAAGCGCGCTCTGTTGGAATATTTCACATTCCAGAACTTTTTTACCGACAGGACGCTGTTCGAAGGTGTGCAGCTTTTGCCGGCCGGCAGCCATCTGCTTATCACGGCTGGAGCGGGAAAAGCGGCGACCGCAACGCCACGACGCTACTGGGATTACAGTTTCGAGGAGCCTTCCAATCCGAGGTCCGACGCAGACTATTTGGAAGAGCTGGATTTCCTGTTCCGGCAGGCGGTGTCACGGCAGCTCGTCGCAGATGTTGAGGTCGGATCGTATCTTTCTGGCGGTATGGACTCGGGCGCGATCACGGCAATCGCGGCCAAACAGCTTCCATTTATGCGCACCTTCACGTGCGGCTTTGACCTGACGTCTGCCTCTGGAATTGAGCTCGACTTTGATGAGCGCAGCGCCGCTGAGCGGATGTCGTATCTGGCCAAGACCGAGCACTACGAAATTGTTCTAAAGGCCGGCGATCTAGAACGTGCGTTTCCGAAATTTGCCTATCACATTGAAGAGCCGCGCGTCGGCCAAAGCTATCCGAATTTTTACATCGCTCGTCTCGCCAGCAAATTCAACAAGGTAGCCTTGGCTGGCACCGGCGGTGACGAACTGTTCGGTGGGTATCCGTGGCGTTACTATCGCGCGGTGGTGAATACCGATTTCGAAGATTACATCGACAAGTACTACGCTTACTGGCAGCGATTGATCCCGAACCGGGAAATCCACAGTGTATTCGCTCCGATTTGGGATGATGTGAAGGATGTCTGGACGCGGGACATTTTCCGCGATGTATTCAACAGCCATGCAGACCGGCTGACCCGTCCAGAGGACTACGTCAATCATTCGCTTTATCTCGAAGCCAAAACTTTCCTGCATGGGTTGCTGGTGATCGAGGACAAGCTGTCGATGGCGCACGGGCTTGAAACGCGGGTGCCGTTCCTCGACAACGACTTGGTCGAATTCGCGCAGCGCCTGCCGACGCGGCTCAAGCTCGGCAAGCTCGAAGAAGTCGTGCGCCTGAATGAGAACGAGCCTGGCGCTAAAACGGCCCGCTACTTTCAAAAGGCGAATGACGGCAAGCTTCTGTTGCGGCAGATGATGGCGCGCTACGTGCCGGTCGATGTGACCGAGCGTGAGAAGCAGGGGTTTTCAGCGCCGGACGCGAGCTGGTTCAAGGGTGAGAGCATCGAATTTGTCCGCCGGATGCTGTTCGATGACCGTGCGGAGATCTACCGCTATCTCGACAAGAATGCAGTGCAGCGATTGGTCAACGAGCATCTGGAAGGTCGCGAGAACCGCCGCCTGCTGATCTGGTCGCTTATCAATGTAGAAAGCATGAGCCGGGTGTTTTTCCGGGGTGATGTACATTGAATCTGATGCTGCTCGGCGGGACTGATTTGACGTTGGCCGTCGCGCAGCGGCTGAGCGATATCGGTCACCCGCCAGCGGGTGTCGTGTACCTGCAACAGACGTTCTCGATTTCCTACAGCCCGACTGGCGTAAAAAACCAGCGCCACGCTGATCTGGCCGGTTGGTGTCGGCTGCGGAGTATTCCGCATGTTGAATACAACGGGCCGCAGTCAATCACGACGTTGCAGAATACAATCGGCGCCGATTTCGCGCTGGCGGCCGGTTGGTATCACCTCGTGTCAGCCTCCACTCGGGCGCTGTTTCCTCTAGGAGTGGCCGGCATCCACCATTCGCTGCTGCCAAAGCTTCGTGGCGGGGCGCCATTGAATTGGGCGTTGCTGTCGAATGAGGCCGTGGCAGGGACCTCGATCTTTCTGATGAGCGATGGCGTCGATGATGGCCCGCTGCTGGGACAACGGTCCGTACCGATCGGCCAGCGTACCAAGATTGGCGAGCTTGTTCTCGCAGCCCAGGAAGCTGCGCTAGGGATGCTCGATGAGATCATACCGAAACTCGCGGCAGGTACGCTCAAGCCCAAACCGCAGATCGGTTCGCCAACCTATTGCCTCCAGCGCACGCCTGACGACAGCCGGATTGATTGGTCACGGTCGGCATCGGAAATCGATCGACTTGTTCGAGCTTCATCGCAGCCGTACGCAGGGGCTTGGTGCACCTTCGGGGATCAGCGTCTTGTCATTTGGGATGCGGTGCCTATCTCCGACGCGCCGAAGATTCTGGGAGCCCCGGGGCAATTGTTTCGTTTGCCGTCGCGCGGTCCGTGTGTCGTAGCCGGAATGGGCGTGGTGGAGATTGTGAGCGCTACTGATGACGCCGGAGTGGACCAGTTGCCGAGGCTTCTGGCCAGCGGGCAGCGGCGGCTGAATTGAGTGCGGCGCTTGATCTATGAGCAGTGATACCGGTGTCGCACGCCCGTTTCGTGTGGGTCTCTACGGCGGAATGGCGAACAACATGTATGTCTACGCCCATGCGCTCAGCAGTGCGGGTTACGACATCGTCTTTGTGCGCGACCGTAACGATAACTATCCATTTAGTCAGCCCGTCTGGGAAGATGTTCGGCTTACGGTGCCGAGTACCGCGGAAAAACCCAAGACAGCGGAGGACTGGTCTCGAGAGGAAGACAGACTTGGCTGGCGTACACCCAAGTGGCTTGTGGACCCGTTGGTCGACGATCCACCAGTGCCGGCGCGGTGGCCGTCAAAGCGCTTATTCCGGCCGGGCCAGTCGGCGCATCGAGCGATTTTACGGACATTCATCTCGAATCCGATGTGGGCGCGTGCACTCGGGTGGTTGCAGTCTTGCAACGCGCTGATGGTGTGCGGCTTTATCGGCGAGCAGCTCGCTTATCTCAGCGGCAGGCCTTACGCAATTTGGCCGCACGGCGGAGATATAAGATCGGTCTGCAACTATCCTGCGGTTCAAGACACAGACCCTGATCGGAGATACAAGCTGAAACTGCAATCGTGCTTGTCTTTGGCCTTTCGTGAGGCTAGCTGGATCGGGAGCCACGATCCCACTGCGGTGGGGGGTAGTTTCTGCGACGTGACGTCTGCGCTCTTCGATAAATCTCTATCCTTTCTTCCTATTCCGATTGCACGCAGGGCTCGCCCGCAGGGCGTGGACCGACACGAGCTTCGCAAACGTCTGTTCGAGGAAATTCAAACTGCAACGCCTGAGGCGCGATTCATGGCATTCGTGCCGTCCCGAGTCGAATTCGGATGGAAAGGTCACGACCGGCTGCTGCGGGGCGCAGCAGGTATCCGGGACGTGCATTTTGTGTTTGCCGGGTGGGGTGGCGACTATGACCGCGCGCTGGCAATGGCGGCCGAGCTTGGCCTCTCGGAGCAGGTCACTTTCCTACCAGTCGCAATGTCAAAGCCTGTGCTGTTCGATATGTATGCAGCGAGCGACTTTGTGATTGATCAATTCACTTTGAGTACATACGGCACGAGTTTGGCTGAAGCGATGGCAGGTTCAGTCCCCGTGATGATGTATATCGACGAGGCGGCATTCATCAGTAAAGGGTGGGAGCCTCCGCCCGTGCTCAACTGCCAGAGCGAACATGAAATCCGTTCCGTGCTGCGACGTATCGTAAGCGGCGATATCGATCTTGAAGCAGAAGGTCGCCGCGCCGGGGAATGGGCGAGCAGAACCCACGACCCGGATGCTTCTGTCCCGCTACTAGCAACCCTGTTGTCCGGACAAAAGAGGATTGGCTAAAGCTCTCGACGGGAGCGAGCCGAAAGACGCCCATGATTCATTATACAGCTAAGGTCGGTGACGTTGCGTTGCTCACGCGGTGGGCAAAAGCTCGTGGCGAGGTTTGTCACGAGATTGCAGCTGAAGAACTTGGGAGTGTCGTAAGCAGCACTGCGGCGGACGATGCTCGCGGCCGCAACACTTCGTTTGTGTTGGTGGACTATCCGATCGAAACGGAGGAGGATCTCTCGACGATCGATACGTTCATCACGAATCTCAAGACCAACAGTGGTTTTTGGTACTACGCGCCCCGCCCCAACGCGTATCTCGATGTCAGCAATGCGGCTCTGATTGGTATACATCCCGTCGGCAGACTTAGTGGACACGTTCCGGCGCCATACATTCAGAAGGCGCTCACTCTTGCCCGCCGGGTGCATCGGCGGCTTCCGCCCTCGTTGAAGCCGTTGACGCGTGCACTTGGCACCATGGTGACCGATTCACTGACGCCCCCCTCGCAGTCGCCAACGCCTGCAATGGTTGAAACTCAGGTGCGCAACGGTCCGACAGCATCGCTGCCTGGCAACCTCGGAATGCTGCCAGCCGAGTGGAAAGAATGGGGGCCTGCTCAAGATGTGATGTTCCGAGACTTAATCGAGCGTGGTGAGAACTTCTTTCCGCACCCGCGTGGCATTCACGTTATCACCCTAAACAAGTGCAATCTTGCCTGTGTGATGTGCCCTTATCATTCGCCCGTATACAAGGAGAACCACACTTCTCAGTACTTCGATAAGTACCGGGCAATGTCGCTCGAAACGTTTCAGAAGATTGCAGACTATGCCGGAAGCGAGAAAATTTCGCTTCAGTTTGGCCAGATCGAAGAGCCTCTGATGCACAAGAAGTTCTTTGACTTTCTGCATTACGCTCATAAAGCCGGAGTGCCGCACATTCATCTGACAACAAATGGCACGCTCCTTGATAAGGAGAACGCTGATGAGCTCCTTGCCACGGGTATCAACTCCGTGATGTTCAGTGTCGATGCCGTCAACCCCGAAACATATTTCAAGATTCGCGGGGATGACTTGAAGAAGCTTGAAGACAATATTCGCTACTTCGTTCCGCGTGCGCGAGAGAAGGGTATCAAAACGTGGGTCTCGTTTATTCTGCAGGAGCAAGCGCGGCCCGAGCGCGAAGCATTCCTGCGGAAATGGAAGGAAATCGGCGTCGATAACATTACGTTTTACGTCTTGACTGCGCATGATCCGAAGACCGGCGCCTTTATTCGCACTGAGGAGCACTACGACAAAGGCAAGCGCTATCCATGCGCGTCTCCGTGGATCCAATCAGTCGTGTTCCCGGATGGAGAAGTGTCGCTTTGCTGTAAGACGATGACTGACGTCGGTTGGCGCGGCGTCGTCTCAGTCGGTAATGCATCGAAGCAACACTTTTCTGAAATTTGGCGATCGGATCGCTATCGGGCGGTGCGTCGGGAGCTGCTAAAGAACGCGTTCCGCGATTTCAAAGTGTGCGCTGATTGTTCGATTTGGTCCGCTTCGACTTATCTACGCGAGGATGAGCCGGACTACGTCCGCATCCATAATGAAACGATGGAAACATACGAGCTTCGCCACAATTAAGCTGCGTCATGACAGAAAGCGATAGGGACATAGTTATCTCGGCGCGGGAGCTGACGAAGTCATATCCGGTACGGCGGCAAGATTATTGGCCTCTTATGTTTGGAGTGCGACCCGCAGTCTCAAACAGTGGGGTGTATGCGGTTCGGGATGTGAGCTTTGATATCAGGCGGGGTGAGGTTGTTGGCGTCATCGGCCGGAATGGCGCCGGCAAAAGTAGCCTGTTGCGTCTCCTTGGTGGCATTGCCGCGCCAACCAGCGGCAGCGTCGACGTGAAAGGCGAAATTACGACGTTGCTTGATCTCAATGCAGGCCTGAATTTCTTTCAATCTGGTCTTCGCAATATCCGGAATCGCCTCGACATGCAGGCGGTTGCGGATGAGGCCGCAAAGGAGCTAACCGATCAGATCATTGCGTTTTCGGAGCTTGAGGATGTCATCGATCGGCCAATGGTGACTTATTCCTCGGGCATGCGCATCAGGTTGGCGTTTGCCATCGCAACGGCGATGAAGCCTGAAGTCCTTCTCCTCGACGAAGCACTGGCAGTCGGAGATGACTTCTTCATTGCAAAGTCTTTCTCTCGTATTGAAGAAATGTCCAAGAAGGGCACCACGTGCTTTATCGTGTCTCACGACTGGACCAAGATTTTCCGACTCTGTACGCGCGTCCTTTGGATGGAGGGCGGGCAGGTAAGGGATGACGGCGCGCCAGGTAAGCTGCTTTATCCGTTTCTTTTGAACGTTAATGCATTTCGGTTCACCAAACAGGTCAGAATTGAAGCTGTGCGAGTCCTGGGCAATGATGGCGGCCCGCAGCGTGTATTTTCTACAGGGGCGCCTGTTTGTATCGAGGTCGACTACGTTAAAAATCCCGAAGTCGATAGCTTCGCAGTGATTCTCGGTATTATGTCAGCGGTGACCGGCGAGAGTTTGCTGTCGACGTGGAGCATGGACGACAACGTTGTTGTGGGTGTCGCCGGCAAAGAGCGCGGCTCCTTTCGAATGTCTTACTCTCAGCTTCCGCTTGCCGCCGGATACTATGACCTCAACGTCATGTTGGCCGCACCACAGCAGGGAGCGTTTCCGGCCGAATATCACGATGTATGGGGTCCACTGACGCATCCGGATACGAAGATTGAAGTGAGGGGGGTAAGCCCTGTCACCCGAAAGGACGCGATGATTGTGTTTGAGCCGCGATGGGAGATTGCAGCGGCGTGAACGAACCAGCGCAATCCGCCGATCCGGGAGCTATCGTGGTGGAAGGTCTGATGAAGACGTATCCGCGCGATCCGAACTTGTTCAACGTAGCCGCACATGTGCTGAGTGGCGGTATGCGCAATGGTAAGGTCGTTCTTGAAGATGTCAGCTTTTCCATTCCGAAAGGCCAGGTGGTTGGGCTGATTGGAGCCAATGGTGCGGGAAAAAGCACGCTGCTGCGACTGGTGGCGGGTCATGCTGTTCCGACCCGGGGCAGTGTACGTAGCGTCGGAAAGGTGTTGTCGATCCTTGAGGTTGCCCCAGGTCTTCAAGATGAACGGACCGGCCGCGACAATATCCGTTATCTCGGAGCGCTTTACGGAATGAGCGAAGCCGAAGTCGATCACAAAGAAGAAGAGGTCGTCGAGTTCGCTCAACTCGACCGATTCATCGACTATCCAGTTCGGACCTATTCAACGGGTATGCGCGCGCGGCTGGCATTCAGCATGATCACGAGCGTCGATGCTGACATTCTGCTGATCGATGAGGCGCTCGCTGTGGGCGATCCCGGCTTCGTGCAACGCTGCCGGGAGCGTATGCGTAAGCTTTGTCGCAAGGGCGTGTCGGCCATCATTGTATCTCACAGTATGTCTAGCATTCGAGAGCTGTGTGATCGTGCGCTGTGGTTGCAGGATGGCAAGTTGAAGGCAGATGGCGCTCCTGACGTAGTGGTCGAGAATTATCGGCTGTCACAACTCGGCCGGGCCGAGAAAGAGTTCAACGAGAGATTCTCGCGGCGCGCTCGATCGGCTTCTCGAGCGGGATGGCTCACTATCGAAAAGCTCGATGTGGTTGGCGCCGGCGGCAATGCAGTAACTACGCTGAAGGTGGAAGAACCGTTCTCTCTTGAAGCGACGATATCGTCCGATCAGGAAGCCAAGAAAATCCGCGCTCGGTTGCAGTTTCTTCGTGTTGACGGTGTTTTGGTGACAAGCTGCGAAAGCCCTGCCATTACCTTACAGTGTGGCAGGACGCGACTGATAGCGGATTTCGGACCGATGCGGCTTGGACGATTCGCCTATGAGTGCCGTATCACTCTTGTGGATGCAACGGGCGCCGAACTTGGCGAACGTATCGCTGTCGTCGGGGTGCAGGATTATCACCGTAGCTATATTTCCACATACTACCAGCCGGTCGAATGGCATGTTGATGCAGCGGCCGGCGTTGAAGAGATAAGCCATTGACCACGCTCCTGCATTCGCTGCGCTACCAAATCCAGAACGACCTCCATAACCGGTTTGTTGGATCTCTGCTTGGTGCCTACTGGGCCGTAATCAATCCGCTGTTGCAGGTGTTGATCTACGTCTTTGTCGTCGCCGTGGTGTTTCGCGCTAAGCTGGGAGGCACATCGACACCATTCGAGTACGCGCTGTTCTGTCTATCTGGGCTTGGCTCCTGGCTGGCGTTTCAGGAAGGCTTGAATTCCTCGGCCACAAGCATCACCCGCAATGCTGCGATCGTAAAGAACACGCGTTTTCCCCCACAGTTGTTTCCAGTTTCCGCGGTTCTCTGCTCGCTGATTCCGCTGGTGTCGAGCTACGGCATGCTGCTGATCCTGCGTGGCATAGATGGGCATTGGCCGGGTGTGGCCTTGCTCGCCTTGCCAGTGGTGGTGGTGACTCAGGTCCTGCTGGCTTTTGGCGTAGGATTGATACTGTCGGTATGCGGGGTTTTGTTCCGCGACATTCTGCAAATACTGCCGATCCTGCTCCAACTCTTGATGTTGGCGACGCCTGTGCTTTATGAGCGCCAGGATCTACCGTCTGGGTTGCAATTCCTGAGCCTCATCAATCCGCTCTATTATCTCATCGATGCGTACAGGCAGATCCTCTTCTATGGAGCTTGGCCCAATTTCTGGGGGCTTGCGGCTGTTGCCGTGCTGGGCATCGTTCTGACTTGGGTCGGAGCAACTCTGTTCCGAATTGCGCGCGGTTATTTCGAGGCTCTCGTTTGAACCATCGAAACGGCTTCATTAACAGGTTGCATCGTCGGCTGATTGGGCCTCGGTTGCCCGAACCGATCGCGTTCCCGCTGCCCTATCAAGCGATGCTCGCGATCAGCTCCGATGTCGAATACACGTCTTGGCAATCGCAACTCGGACTGATTGAGCTTGCTGGCCGCCACGGACTCGAAATGGCGTTCAGCTATTGGTGCTTTGGCGATCCGGAGCTTACGTGGCGATTGTTGGAAGACGACAATACGCCGTCGTCACAGGCCAATGCTGCGTTTTCACTGGCGCGTGCCGGTATCTTAGACACGCTGCATAGCTTTGGGGGGATCACCGATGGCCGCGGTGCGGCCTTCGATCGTTCCCGCATTGCTCCGGCCTTGCAAAGGTTGCGTGACGCGGGTGTAGAGACACGAGTTTATTCCAATCATGGTACCATCCACGATGTCCAGAATGTCGGTGGCGACTGGGCGAGCTATCAAAAGGGCGATGTACCAGGACATCCATCTTATCACCTCGATCTAACAACCGGGTTCGGCATTCGCTTTTTCTGGGCGGATATCGATTCAGATAGCGAGCGCTCATTCTTTGGTATTGGCCCGAAGGCGGGCAAGCCGCTGTTCTCGCCGCAGGCTGCACGAGACGGTCAACGAATATTGCGCTTTCGCAGATTCCGCGGACCATTTACCCGCGCTCCACATGCTGGGACTTTTGCCGCACAACTCGATATGGTTTTGTCGCATCCGGTCGAGGGCTACAGCGTGGTCTATCAGCATCTTGGGATCACCCGTGACGGTGATGGGCCGGCGCGGCAAGTGGTGCCGCCCTACTTCGATCCAAAAGGCATGGCTGCTTTCGAGCGGCTTGCTTCATTGCAAAGAGACGGCGTTTTGCTCGTGACGACGACAGAGCGGCTTTTGGTCTACGCTCTGTTAATGCAGGCTCGTCCTTGGGCCATCGAGCATCACGAGGACATCTTTCAAGTCACATTCGCGCGACGTTTTGAGCATTGCGGCGTTTCCTTTGATCTGCGTAAAGCTGACTTGCAGGGATGGACACTTCCATTGAATGAGGCAACACGCGTAGTTGCGCGGTTTGACGGGGAGGAGTGGGAGCTGCCGATCGCTGAAGTTGGTGGTCGACGCTATGCCACCATTCCATGGACCAGGATCGCCATGCTCGACGAGCTAGAAAAGGCAAAGAGTCTTGCTCGAGCCTGATTCACTGGACGTTCGGCTGATGCAGTTAGTGGAGTCGCCCTCCACACCAACGGTGGTTGCAAAGTATGCGCGTCCCGAATACGCGCGGGGTTCTAAATTTCATTCCGATTTCCTGCGTCGTCTCGACTTTGTTGGTAAACGTGCGCTTGATGCAGGCTGCGGGGTAGGGAACTGGTCGCTTGCTCTGTCTGGCCTGTTCGAAGAGGTGGTTGCGCTCGAATACGATGCCGGGCGGCTTGCATTTACTTGTGAAGCGCTCAGGGTGGCTGGAGCAACCAATATTACGCCGCTGAAGGGTAGCATTGAGAAATTGCCGTTTCCCGACGCATCATTCGACTGCGTCTTTTGCAACGGCGTTCTTTTCGTAACAGATTGGCGTAAGTCGCTGGATGAACTCGTCCGCGTGCTCAAACCCAACGGAAAAATCTATATCACCTACGACACGCTGGCGTGGTGGGATCATCTCATATTCGAGCGCTCGGCCGCCGAGCCTTTGCTCATTCACCATGCAACGCGGGTTCTGCTGAACCAAGCTGTCGAAATTTTAGATGGGATCGATGTCAGCATGCTCGGCCACTATGGTCGGTGGATGCTGGTTAGAACGTTAATAGAAACCGCTCTGGAAAGCGGACCGAGCGCGAACGTCAATCAGAAACGAGCGGCCGGTAGCGTCCGCTGGATGTTCTCGAAACTGTGGCTGTGGTTCGTGTTCTTTGCAGCCAACGCCATTTTTGTCGCCGTCAATTCGCGCGCGCACACTAGCAAGAATTATCTCAATATTTTGGGGCAGCGTCCCCAGGATACTAAGTTGAAGCTAGAAACATTGGGGTCTGCGATATGGCGTATCGCCAACTACGGAAGTACATCGCAGTGGTGGACGTTATTCCGTAAGCTGCGGCGTTTGTTGACCGGCAGATCTCCAGAAAGAGAACCGGAGCCGCGGCGTGGCTATTCTCTGGAGTCGTGGCAGTTGATGCAGGCGCTCAGGGATCGCAAGCTAATGGTGCTGGGCGATGCGCCGGAAGCGCAACTCAATCTCGCCGATGAAAAGATCAGCGTCAGATCGATCTATCCCGTTGGCCTCGGGGTTCGTGAAATCGTCGGCGCGAAGCCCTCTGATGTTTCGAATGCCAAGATCGACATGAAATTTTTGCGCGATCGGGGGCGCTGGGCTTCTCGCACCGTCACGCTGCATGCCATCAGCCCGCTTACGGAGAATCTGGATAGCGGCTACGACGCCTACCTCGGCTCCTTCTATACCGAATTGGCAAGTTCGTTCGGTGGGCGATACAATTTCAAGGATATCACCACCGAACTGGCATCGGACGCGAATGGTGCGGATGACGCATTCTCGCGCATCTACCGGTTTGCGCAAGATTCAGTTTTCCATCATCCGACTGTCCAGTTGAGATCTCTGGATCACGCTAATTCACTGGTTGAGGCGAAAGCTGTTCTGCTGTCTGGCATTGGACGCTGCGGACAGGTCTCGGCCCTCACTGCTGCCTTGTTCCGAAGCGCCGGTTGGCTGGCGAGGCCCGTTCAATTGTACAGGCACTTGTGCACCGAGGTGCAGGTTGACGGGCGATGGGTGCTTGTCGATACCGACGCGTTCAAGGCTGGCATCCGGCCGCGCACGGGCAATGATAAATGGGCAACTTTGGATGATGTCCGGGCAAATCCAGCCATACTCGATCGGTTGCCTTCAATCGGCCATCAGCTTTCGAGCGAAGGCGCCTGGGCACGGGACCAACTCGGTCGGCTGGTTGGTGGCTATGTAGATACTGGGCTCGCTTGGGAGCGCCCTTATCTATCTTACATCTACTTCGGTGGCCCCCTCCGATCGCCACCGCGGCCCCCGCAGGTTGCAGCCACTTGCGCATTAGGAACACTACGCATAGCGCTGAGCGACATTGATCCCGCCACCACGCGTCTGGAACTGTGGGTCGGGCGCCGGTCTCGAGGCTGGAGTTATCTGGACTATCCGGATGAGCGATATCTTCAGCGACCGGACGGCTCGCTTTTAAATCGCGTATTCGAGCGCGATGAACTTGAACGTTCCATCGATATACCTGTGGGAGATGGTCCAGTTTTCATCAATGTCGCGGCTGCCGATGCGTATCAAGTTGGCATTGGTGGCTGGACGTGGCCAGGCGAGGAAGTCCGCATCGGCGACGCGGAGCAAGGATGAGTCTATGAACGAGCTTCCGAAATCTATTCCGCTCACCACGCCAAAGTTCGGCGATGAGGAGGTGGAGGCGGTCCGTCGAGTTCTAGAGTCGAAATGGGTAACCCAGGGCCCCGCGACGCGCGAGTTCGAAAACCTTATTGCTTCGCGGCATGGTGCAAAACACGGAGTCGCAACCACCTCCTGCACTGCGGCGCTGCATCTCGCCGCGCTCGCTCTCGGCCTTCAGCCTGGCGACGAAGTCATTGTGCCGGCGTTCACTTGGGTGACGTCCGCGCATTGCGCTGAGTATGTTGGTGCGCGGGCAGTTTTTGCGGACGTTGATCTTACAACCTTTAACCTGGATCCTGCGGCCGTCGCGGCAGCAATCACTCCGCGGACCAAGGCGATCGTCGCAGTGCATTTGTTCGGCCTTGCTGCGCCGCTCGATGAACTCAAAGCGCTGGCGGCGCGCCACGGGCTCTTCATCATCGAAGATGCGGCTTGCGCCATCGGGACCACCTACAAGGGGCTGCCTGTAGGGGCAGTTGGCGATGTCGGGTGCTTCTCATTTCATCCGCGCAAGGTCATCACCACGGGGGAAGGCGGGCTTGTTACGACCAACAGCGATCAATTTGCGGATCGCGCGCGAACGTTTCGGAATCACGGAACCACGGCAATGCCCGCCTCAGATCCGCTGGGCAAGCATCCTTACACGATGGCGGAGTTCGGCGCGCTCGGATACAACCTCCGCCTCTCTGATATCCAAGCAGCGGTAGGAATTGCTCAATATGCGCGGCTTGATCAGTTGCTGGTCGAGCGACGCGGCCGAGCGCAGCGATACCTCAATCTATTGGCTGATGTCCCAGATCTTGCGCTGCCGAAAGCCGGAAACAATGAGGGGCACGCTTACCAATCATTTGTAATTCGAGTCCGCGAAGGTGGACGGGCTCGTCGCAACCATTTGATGGATCGTATGCAAGAGGCGGGCATTCAGACGCGGCCAGGTACGCATGCTGTGCACCGACTCGGTTATTATTACGACAGGTATCGTATTGACGCGTCGGCGTTCCCCAATGCGTGCGTTGCAGAAGACACGACAATCACACTTCCGATTTTTCCAGGCATGACTGACGTACAACAGGACAGCATCGTGGATCGTATCAGGACATTTATCTGATGTCTTTGATGGTCAGGCTTGCCAGAGGCTTGGACGCGAGATGGCTGCGCGCATGGAACGCCTTGTTTAGTCTGCCCTGGCGACTGGCGCATACCGTAGCGCCGTTTGTATTTGCTGCAGCAGCTGATATCTGGCGCGCGCTCCGTCCTCCCCATAAGCAAGTGCGGTCGGTCCTGCATGTCTCTGTGCTCTCGCATAAGCAGTATATGGTCACCCGCGCGTTGCGTGCGCAGGGTATTCGCGCCGACTTGCTTGCGCTCAATGCGATGCCAGACAATATCCTGAATATCGGATACGATTACTTTGTCACGCAGGGTGATACAGCCAGCTCACGTTGGAAGCGCATCTGTTTTCTGCTCTTTCTTTGCCCGCGCTACGATGTCATCCACTATCATTTTAATGCGCTGCTCATTCATCGAGACGAGCTTGAACTCACCTATCTGAAGAGGATGGGTAAGGTAGTGGTTTTTCACTTCCGGGGCTGCGATGTACGGCATCGTAGCGCGAATATGCGGATTAACCCTGAACTCAATTGCTGTGCAGAATGTGACTACCCGGTCGGATCTTGCGACACGCAAGCCCAGTACAAGCGCATTGCTCTGACCCAGAGGTATGGCGACGGCCTCCTCGCAACGACTCCAGACCTCAGGGATTTCGTGCCCGCCGCGGAGCATTTTCCATTCATCGCACCGGTCGGCATAGATTTCGACGCCATTGAGCCAGTGGAAAAGTCGCGTGACGTATTCCGTGTTGTGACGAGTTCAAATCATCCTGGGGTGGACGGAGTGCCGTATATTCGTGCTGCGGTCTCGCGCCTCATCTCGGAAGGTCATTCCATCGAGCTGATTGAGGTGACCAAACGGCCATATCGGGAAGCTCTTGCCATCTATAAAAGTGCCGATGTCTTCGCTGGAAAGCTTCGAATGGGCTACTACAACAACGCCAACATAGAGACGATGATGTTGGGCGTTCCGAACATGTCTTACATTCGTCCCGAGTTTATGGAGCGGATTCCGGACTGCCCGATCATCAACACGCGGCCGGATACGGTTTATCAGAATCTCAAGCACTGGATGGGGCGCCGGGAAGAGTTGAAAGAGTTGGGACGTCGAGGTCCTGAATTTGTTCGTCGTCACCACGATCCCAGCGATCATGCCCGCAAACTAATTGCGTTCTACAATCACCTTCTTGCTCGCGCTGTCGGCGAGAGTGGCAATCGCCAGCCCGACAGCGTTGTCGTGCGTTCATCGCGGACTTAGTTACCGGAAAACTCAAAGCCGTGTGCGGAATATTCGGAGCGGTCGCTCTTCAAGGGCAGCTCGATCCTTCGGTAGCCAAGGTCGTGCAGCAAGCAACGGATCAGTTGCGGCACCGGGGCCCGGATGGTGACGGGCTATTTGTTGGAGATCGTGTGTGTTTTGGGCATCGCCGTCTGACCATTGTCGACTTGGCAACAGGCAGCCAGCCAATGCATTCGCCGGAAAGAGACGGCGTTGTTACTTTTAACGGTGAAATCTACAATCACGCCGCATTGCGCGAAGAGTTGAAGCGCGTCGGCCGCCGATTCGACACGCACCATTCGGACACAGAAGTTCTACTTCAGGCGATTCTGCATTGGGGTGCTGATGGCGTTCAACGTCTGCGCGGCATGTTTGCCTTCGCCGTCGCCGATTTTAAACATCAGCGCGTCGTGATCGCCCGCGATCGCGTGGGCAAGAAGCCGCTATACTATTGTATCCGCAACAGTGTGTTGTGGTTTTCCAGCGAGCTTGAGCCTTTATGGAAAGCGATTGGCCCGTTCAAGCTTGATCGAAAGGCACTCGATCAATACCTCACGTGGCAATACGTGCCAGCTCCAGGGACAATCTATCAGGATGTATGGGCGCTGCCGGCCGGACACGTCCTGAGCGTTGATCAGAGAACCGGCGAGTGCGTAGTCAAGAAATATTGGTCGCTTCAGTTCCGTGAAGAGAAGGGGCTGACTGATGACGAGTGGGAGAAAGCGCTCGATAAGAAACTGCGTGAGGCGGTTGAAATCCGTCTGATGAGCGATGTGCCGTTTGGCGCGTTCCTTTCCGGAGGGCTCGATTCCAGTCTCGTTGTTGGGTACATGGCGGAGCTGCTTGACCAACCAGTGCGCTCCTTCAGCATCGGGTTCGAGGAGGCGGACCACTCAGAGCTTGAGTACGCGGATGCGGTAGCCAAGCTTTGTCGCACCGAACACGAAACCGAGATCGTTAAAGCCGATTCCCTTGGACTCTTGCCGACGCTTGTTCGGCATTTTGGTCAGCCTTTCGGGGATTCGTCGGCTATTCCAACGTATCATGTTGCGCGCGTCGCTCGCCGCAAGGTCAAGATGGTGCTCAGTGGTGACGGGGGCGATGAGAATTTCGCGGGTTACAACACTTATCCCGCAATCTGTTCGGAAGTGGAAGGGAAGGGAGGCGGAGGCCTAGGTCATCGGCTGCTCTCGAAAATTCTCGCGCCTTTGCGTTCACTAGCTCTACGCGAGTCGCCTGTTCTGGCTGCCCATTCGAGAAGCTATCAGCACTTTGGTTTCGATCAGCGTCGTCGCTTATATCGCACCTCATGGCGAGATGCCGCTGTAGAAGACAATCTCCCCGAACGTCAATTGTTGTTGGACGAAAGCCAGCCGCTGGTCAGCAGGTTGCAAGCGTTGGATGTCGTATCCTACCTCAGCAATGACATCCTAACCAAGGTCGACATCGCCGCGATGGCCAACTCGCTTGAAGTGCGATGCCCGCTGCTCGATCACGAAGTGATGGAGCTCGTTGCAACGATGCCGACGCAACTAAAGATTAATTGGGCGCCTGAACCTGGTTTTGCTGTGCCGAGCAAGAAGCATGTGCTGAAAAAGCTGGCTATGCGACGTTACCCTAAAGATTTAGTCGAGCGTCCGAAGCAGGGCTTTGGCGTTCCTCTTGGTGCGTGGTTTGCGCAAGAGCTGCGCAGTTACGTGAGAGAAAGGCTGTTGCGCTCTCCTGTGCTTCCCGATCTTTTCGATATGTCGGAAATCAGCGGCTATATCGATAGTCACGGAGTCGCTATCGATCATTCGCCGCGGCTTTGGAATCTTCTCTTTCTTGATGAATGGTTGCAAACCCACGATCAGGCTCTTGTCGCATGAGATGGATCCGCTCTTTTCTAAAACGAACTCTGTCTCATGTGACCTCGGGCTTTCGAGGGCAAGAACCCGGCAGTACATCTGTGGACGCGATGTATCTGGCGGAACGCGTCAGGTATTTGGAATTTCAGGTCAGCCGGATGTCGTCTTTGCTGCGATTGTTGGCTGGCCCCCAAATGACAAGCCTGCCACTTTCGCGGCAGACCAAAGAGAGTTTCCAGTTTCAGTGGGATCAACTGCCGACGGGCCGGTGGAACCTCAACAATCCGCTCTTCCGTGAGGAGGCGTCGCTCTACGTCTGTGAATTCACGCAGCTTCCAAAGGAATGGTTCTCGGGCAAGAGCGTGGTCGATGTGGGCTGTGGAAGTGGTCGATACTCGTGGGCAATGGGGCAACTCGGCGCGAAGGTGCTATCGGCGGACCAGTCCGATGCGGCATTGGAACGTGCCGCGGCCGCGTGTGCTGACATCCCGGGCCACCGCACCAGAAAAATAGACCTTCTGAAGGATATTGGCATCGTTGAGCAGTTCGATCTGGTTTGGTGCTTTGGCGTACTGCACCACACGGGAGATACCTACGGAGCCTTCAAGCGCCTCGTTCCATTGGTGAAATCGGGCGGATATCTGTTCCTTATGCTCTACGGAGAGCCGCGCCCGGGTGAGATCGGCGATTTGCGTGCAGTCAACGAATACGAAGTTTGGCGGGAGAAGACCGCGAACATGGACTTCTCGGAGCGGTTGTCGGCTATCCGCGAAGGCATGACGCGGGAAGAGTTTGAAAATAACGGCGATGATTACGTCGAGGGCTACTTCGATGCCATCTCGCCTCGGATCAATGACCTGTATCGTTATGATGAAGTGGAAGGTTGGCTACTACAGGAAGGCTTTGGCGACATCAGACGAACTGTGAACACCCGCAACATCCATATTGTGGCGCGGCGGATTTCGGATACAGCGGGCCAGTAATGCCCCCGAAAATTCTGCTGACCGGAAATATTTTGAACAACGGATATATGCATGCGCGCTATTTGCGCAAATATGGCGTCACGGCGGATTCACTCAATGTCGACTACAAGCACTGCCAGGGGCAGCCGGAGTGGGCAGAGGTCGAATTTTCCGAGCCGGTAGCAGAAGAGAATCCGGACTGGAGCCAATATGATTTGAAGGGGTTTAGACGCCCTGATTGGTTTTTCGATGTTGCCTTCAACGAGCTCGCTTCTCTCGCCAGCCGGTTGACGGGCGCTCCTTCGCCGCCGCCGAGGACGAAAAGTGCTGCTCAAACTGCGGTTGAGATGGGGTACCGGGTCGCGGAGAAAGTTCTCTCGACTCCATTGGCGCCGGCAGTGCGCGCTATTTCACGGCTTCGCGCTAAAGCACGTGAGGTCGCCATTAGTTCCAGTGACGCACATTTTATCCAGTCGATTTGCGACGACTTTCGCGCAGCCTATCCCGGCGCCGAGAAGGCCTTGTGCACAGCGGATGTCCTCGAATGGTTGGATCGAGCGCGCGGTTACGGAGCCGTCATGAGGCTCTATGACCTTGCTCACTGCCTCTCGCTCGATCCCATTTACGCCATGCTTGGCGCGTCGACCGCGCCCTTTATCGCTTACGAGCACGGCACAATGAGAGAGTTTCCGTTTGAAGACAGCGCGCGGGGCCGGCTTTATGCGCTGTCGTTGAAGAAGGCTGCTCGGGTTCTGATCACCAACGCGGACTGTAATCGCTCGGCCGAGCGGCTCGGTCTGACAAACTATCGGTTTATTCCGCATATAATCGACGACGACTTGTTCCAGCCGGACGATTCGCCGCTTCGCCGCGAGCTTTTGGCGCAGACGGGCGCCGAGTTCATCTTGGTGGCGCCCGCCCGTCATCACTGGAAGAACTTTCCACAGGGGCTCGAACACAGTTGGTCCAAGCGCAATGACGTTATGATCCGCGGCCTCGGCCGCCTGTTTTCGGAAAGACCGAATCTGCGGGTGCTCGTCATAATGTTCGAATGGGGCCGCGAGGTAGAGTTGTCAAAGGCGCTGATCGCAGAGTGCGGATTCGCTGATCGCGTGAAATGGGTGCCGATCTGCAGCAAGCCGATGTTAAAGAAGTACTACAACGCTTGCGATCTTGTGCTCGACCAGTTCAATGACGGGATTGGTACGTTTGGCGCTGTGGTGCCAGAATCGTTTGCCTGCGCTAAACCTGTGATGTTGAACTATAAGGAAGAGCTTCATCATTGGTGCTTCCCTGTGTTGCCTCCAGTTGTCACTGCCCGGAGCGATTCTGAAGTGACGCAGCGGCTGACCGAGCTTTTGCAGAATCCTGGGCAGATGGTTGAGCTTGGCCGTGAGGGTCGAAGGTGGTTCGAACGGCATCACAGTTCGCGTCGGGTTATTGATATCCTGATCGATACCTACGCTGACGTTCTGGGGTATGATCCGACGTCCAAGCCGGCGGCTCGGCCGCAATCGGTACAAGCTGGTGTCGCACCGTATGGCGATTTCCGGTGAGCATGCCTTCATACAGAACTCCCCGCGTTTTGTTGACGGGTGCGTCCGGATTTTTGGGGCGGGCCGTCGCGTTAGATCTCTCGCGGGATCACACGGTTATCAGTCTCGGGCGCACACAAGGACCTGAGGCATATATATCTAATATTCAGGCAGACTTGTCCCGGCGGCTGGACCTGGATCTGTTGCCTTCGAGCATCGACGCGGTTGTGCATCTGGCCCAATCGCGGTTGCAGCGCGATGGGATAGCGGATGGCGCTGATCTGGAAGCGATAAATGTTCGAGCAACCGACCGATTGCTTCGTTTTGCCGTTCGCGCGGGTGCAAAGGTGTTCGTTTATGCCTCGAGCGGGAATGTCTACGGACCAAAAAATACTCCGGCCAGTGAAGATGACGCAGTAGCGGCGACATCCGATCCGTACACGACTTCGAAAATACACGGCGAGCGCTTGGTTTCGGAATATGAGGGGCTGATTGCCGCAACGTCTTTACGACTCTATGCCCTTTATGGACCTTGGCAAAAAGAACGTATGATCGCTCGGATCATTTCCAACATTGCGAATGGAAAATCGATCCTTATCCAAGGAACGGGGTCGGGGCTTGTGACCCAGCCAACCTATATCGATGATGCGTCGTTTGTCGTTCGAACCGCGCTCCAGGAGAGTTGGACCGGTGTGATCAATGTTGCAGGTCCAGATCGTGCTGGCATCAAGGAAATCGCAGAGTTGGCGGCCGACAGGTTACAGCGGAGGGCGATCTTCGAGGTCATGCCGGGCTCATCTGCTGCAATTCAGTTGCCTTCTCTGGAGAGATTGCAGAAGCGGATGCCGAGCCATCGCTTCGTACCGCTTGTAGATGGCATCGCACGAACCGTAGACAATTTTCGTTGCGGATCGGCGTGAATTTGGTGGCAGTTCGGTAAATCCATGTCGAACCTAACTTATCGTCGCAACGAGATCAGCTATTGGCGTTCGTTGCGGATACGTAGCTTCTATTTCGTCGTTGACCTTGTGCTGTTGCTACCTCTGGTGATGCTTGCTGCGCTATCGCGTTTGGCGCGGCGGCCAGTCGATATCGGACTTGGCCCGCTTCCGATTGTTAATAGCATCCATCATAAAAAGTGTTTTCAGAGCTACGGCTATAGCTGCGAAACCTACACCGATGACGTATGGCATATCACGACAGATTTCGATGTTCAGTTTTCCCGATATGCGCGGGGTAGCTTGCGTCTTTTGCTACCGTATGTCGTCTATATTTTCGCAATTTTTCGCTATCGCTGCCTGTATCTATATTTTTCGGGTGGGCCGCTGCGTGCGACGACAATCCTGTCGCGTTTCGAGCCGCTGCTTTATCAGATCGCTGGGATGCGAACTGTCGTTATGGCGTTCGGTATGGATGTCAACGAACTGACGCGGACACCCAACAAGAATTTCGTTGCAGCTTTGGCGCGTGACTATCCTTGGTTTCGCCACGAGCGGCTGCGCGTTGCTGCGCTAATTGACGCCTGGACGCGCGGAGCGAGCTATATCATCGCCGGAGCTGACTGGATTGATTATCTCTACTTCTGGGACAAGCTTATTCTAAGTCATTTTGCCATTGACACGAATGCTGTTCGGTCGGAGCCGGCCGATAGCGCAAGCGCCCCTTCGCCGCTCAAGCTGATTCATGCTCCCAATCATCGCCATGCCAAGGGGACGCCACACATTGTTGCTGCTGTCGAAGAGCTCAGATCTGAAGGTGTCGCAATAGAATTGAGGATTCTTGAGCGAGTCCCGAACGAGGAGGTCCATCGTGCTATTCGCGAGGCCGATGTTGTAGTGGACCAGATCGTGATCGGCTGGTACGCGATGTTCGCTATAGAGGGTATGGCGCTCGGAAAGCCAGTGATCTGCTATTTGCGCGATGATCTTGTTGATTTCTACGCGGCGCAGGGCTTGGTCAGCCGGGAGGATATTCCAATCCTTAGTGCATCGCACGAGTCGATAAAAGATGTGCTGAGGAGGCTCGCATCGACGGATCGCCGCGAGCTTGTAAACTTCGGGATGAAGTCCCGGAGCTTTGTCGAGCAGTTCCACTCGATCGAGAAGGTTGGACAGATTTTCGACGAGGTGAACCGGACACTTGGGGTTCTGCCTCGCGGTAATTAGGCGCACGGTCTTTGGCAGCTTCTCGTTCAGACCTCGATGTATTTTTTGTAGTTGGTCCTCTCCAGATCGGAGGGACTGAACGTCAGCTGCTCGCCGTTGCGCCGGGATTGCAGAAGGCGGGCTGGAAGGTCTGCGTCTACAGCACGGCCGGATACGGGCCCTTGTGCGAGGAGTTCAATCGGGCAGGGGTCGAGACGATACTCACTCCGGTTCGGCGTGAGGGCCGGAAATCCGTTCCGCGCCGCGCCGCTGGTTTGGCCGTGGTTGCGTTACATCTGTTTTGGATATTGATCGCCCGTCGACCAAAGATCGTGCACTTCCTTCTGCCGGCGGCTTATCACGTGGGTGGACCCATCGCTGTCCTTACGCGCTCCCCTGTCAGGGTGACGAGTCGGCGCTGTCTCAATAACTATCAGCGGGGGCGTCCTTTCATTCGTGCTTTGGAGCGGCGCCTGCACAGAGCAATGGCAGCCGTTCTTGCAAATTCGAGAACCGTCGCTCGGCAGCTTCTCGAAGAGGGGGTGCCTCAGGATCGGATCGGCCTCATTTACAATGGCGTTGACACTGCCCGCTTTCTAACGCCCATCGATCGCAATGCTGTGCGGGCTGCTGTTGGCGTTAGCAACTCAACTCTCGTTTTCATCAGTGTTGCTAATCTGCTCCCGCAAAAAGGACATCGCGATCTCTTGAATGCATTCGGCAAGGCCAGTCAGACCTTACCAAATGATTGGCGCCTGCTTTTGGTTGGCGATGACTATAATTTGGAAGCGATGCTGCGCCAGCAGGCAGTCGCGCTTGGCATTCACGAGCATGTATCGTTTCTCGGTCCGCGCTCCGATGTGCCCGATCTTCTGCGCGTCAGCGACGTCGCTGTGCTCGCTTCCCTCGAGGAGGGATTTTCCAATGCGGTTCTGGAAGCGATGGCTGCCGGGCTGCCCGTGATCGCGACCGATGTTGGCGGAAATCCGGAAGCAATCGTGAATGGTGATACTGGGTTTGTCGTTCCAGTGTCAGATCCGGTTCGTCTCGCGCAAGCTATTGGAAGTCTAGGTGGGGACGAAAACTTGCGTCGTCGGTTTGGCGAGAACGCCGCTCGTCGCGTTAGAGAGAATTTCGCGCTCGACCGATGCGTGGAAATACACGACGCGCTCTACCGGGCTCTTCTTTTCGGTGCCGGTCCCCAAAGTATCGAAGAACTACGTATCTCCAAATGAAACGGCAACCTGAGTCAAATTTGGCCGGCGCAACCTGTGTTGTAGAGCGGGGTGCTATCGCCACGTATACGAATTCGCTGCTGCGCGTACCGTGTACTGTCACACTAGCGCTTGGCTATATTTTATTAGCGGCGGCGCTAGCATACTTCGCGTCGATGGTTGCCGGAACAATCGCCGGCTTTGCTTTGCCGTCAACCGCGATTTTTCGCTGGCTACCGTCGGTGCGCGTACTCTCGATGTACGAGTACAACATTGCTTTCATTATTCTGAGCCTCGCTGCACTCGGTATTATAGCTTCCTGGATTTCAGTTGCTTGGTCGGTGGTCGCGCATCACGATGAAGAGCGTCTCCTTCGGTTTTGGAGCCGGTGGGGCGTAGTTCTGTCAGTAGCGTTGTTCGTTTTCTCGATTAGCGGACCGTGGGCCGGCGTGCCGCGGCAAGGCGATTTTGGCGCCGCAAGTATCGGCGGGCTTGTGCCGTTCTCCGACGCAATTTCGTATTTCGCCGCGCCACACGACCAGTTGAAGGATGGCATTTGGAATGAATCCGCGTTGCGTCGTCCGCTCGCGGCAGCGTTCCGGTCGGTCATGACCGTTCTTGGACTATATTCTTACAATAAAATGCTGTTACTTCAAGCGGTTATAACAGGTGTCGTTGTCTGGTGGGCGGCACAGGCGGTGGCGCGCTGGCGCGGAATTTGGGCCGGTCTCACGTTCTTCGCTCTTATGTTCATCGTGGTTCGCACTTTTCTGCCGTCCTCGCTCACCGAGCCGTTGGGCCTGATATGGGCGTTGATCTCGATCCCGTTCTTCGTCTCTGCGCTTCGCAAGGGCTCGCTCGGTCACGCTCTCATCGCATTCGCAATCACAGTCGTCGCGCTTGTGACGCGAATGGGCGTCATGTTCATGATCCCGGCGCTGATGGCCTGGCTAGTTTTGCGGTTTGGCAAAGGTTTGAAGCAGAAGATAGCAATCGGCGCTGCGGCCATAGCCATAGTTGGCGCGGTCTGGACCTACAACCTGGTACTGCAAAAGACGAACGGCTCGGGCCAGGATCTGACAGGCAGCAATTTCTCCTACACGCTCTGCGGCTTGTCGATCGGCCAAATCTATTCGGCGTGCGTCGACAAATACAGCGATGAGTTCAATCGTCTGAGAGGAGAGGCGGACAGAGCTTCACTTCTTTATAAGAAGGCTCTGGAGAACATCCACGATAATCCAAGCATTTTCCTAGCGCGTATTTTGGACGGTGCATGGCTCACGGTCGAGACGCTGCCCAATACGATGTTTCAAGGTTACTTGCATGTCCCTCGACCCAGTTGGTTTAAATTGTTGTGGTTGCAGATTCTCATTGGAATTGGTCTTTGCTACGCCGCGCTCTATCGAAGAGAAAAAGGCGAGTTTTTGTTCTGGACGCTGGTGCTTTCCAGCATTCCAGCTTCTGGGGCTTTGATATTCTTCGACGACGGCATGCGCGCTATGGCGGCCACGTATCCATTGGTAGCCGTTTTTTTGGCGAGTGGAATGACAACGCCTGCCGTCAACACCGCACGGGAGGAGTTTCAGGCCTCAAGCCGTCGATTGAGCATCGTCGGTGCGACGGTTTTGACTTCTGCGGCATTCCTGTTCCTTGCAGTTCCCTGGTCGACGACGGTTTTCAAGCCGCTTCATGTCCCTTCTGCGAACTACATTGCTTCTCTTCCCAATCAGCACGCTATTGCGGGTGGCAGTCGCGTCACCGGTTTCCTGGTTGTGGCTGACGATGAAGTGCTGCCGGTGTCGCCTCCGGCGCTTCATTTGTCCGACTTTGTTGCCATTGTTCGGCTGAGCGGTGTCGAGATCTATCAAGGTCTGGTCACTCCGATCGCGCCCCCGACACCATTCGGCTTTATTACCGCGCCTCGGCTGGAAAAGGGGGCCTTGTCCACCCTTCAATACATTGTCCCTCCTGAAGTTGTTCTTCGGCGAGACGTCCCGGGTTGGCGGTTGTCGCTTTCTGAATGGCAAAAAAAGAAATATGGCAACTACTGGTTCCTGGTGACTCGCGCCGAGCCGATCGACGAATGAGTCGCGATGTCGCATGAAAATAGTGCTGTTCATTCGCTCGCTCGCGGTCGGCGGCAGTCAGCGACAGCTTGTTACGCTGGCGAAGCAGCTCGCGCATCATTCGCACGAAGTGGCGGTGGTTGTGTTGTACGGCGGCGCTCCGATGGAGTCGGAGCTGGCTGGAAGCGGTGTTCGCCTCGTCTCGATCGATAAAGCCGGCCGCTGGGACATCTTGGGCCCGTTGCTACGGCTGCGTAAGGTGCTGCATGCTGAGCGCCCCGACATCATCTATTCGTTTCAGCCTACGCAAACAGTGCTTTCTGCCTTGTTCGCAGGTTCGGGCGGTCGGTGCGGACGTCTGGTGTTCGGTATTCGTGCGGCTTACATGCACACGCCCTCATATGATTGGGCAACTTGGTTGAGCTATCGTCTCGAAACGTCGCTGTCGCGGCGCGCCGCTGCCATTGTATCGAATTCGTATGCTGGCGGGGCCGAAGCAGTCGAGCGCGGTATGGCTGCTGAACGTGTTTTTGTCATTCCGAACGGTATCGATACGGACCGGTTGCAACCTGATGCTCAGGCCGGGCGTTCTTTTCGGAAAACCTGGAACATCCCTCCAGAGGCCTTTGTCGTTGGCATGGTGGCTCGGCTGGATCCCATGAAGGATCACGAGACATTCCTGAGCGCGGCCGCTCGGTTTGTTGTCGAGCATTCTGATGCGATCGTTGTGTGTGTCGGTGACGGGCCGCAGCACTATCGTCGTCAACTCGAGCAGCGCGCTATCTCGCTTGGATTGGCTGATCACATCCGATGGGTAGGAGAATCGAAAGATGTGCTCGGAGCCTACAACGCGTTTGATATTGCGACGCTGTCTTCGGCGTTCGGGGAAGGGTTCCCAAACGTCGTTGCCGAGGCCATGGCCTGCGGAGTTCCGATTGTCGTGACGGACTGCGGGGACGCCGGTCTGATTGTCGGCAACATCGGAGAGGCCGTGCCGTCGCGCCAGCCCGACTCCCTCTATGCTGCTTGGTCGAAGCTGCGGCAACGTATGGCACGAGATAGTTCAATCGGCGCGACGGGCCGGGAAGCAATCGTCGCCGATTACAGTGTTATAGAAATGGTTCGCCGCACCGAGCTGCTGTTCTCCGCGCTTTGCGGAGATCAAATTGCTGCAGCCGAGATAAATGGTTGGCGCAAAGTGCCGTCAGTGCGGCGCGATCCGAAATAAGTGGCAAGCGCTTCCAAGTCTGCGAGCCAATCGCTTGCGGGCCTCGATGTTGAGATAGGCGCCGAGCAGCATGTTTCCGGTGTAGAACAAGCCCATAGGTTGTTCGTGTAGAATCGAAAATCCATTCTCGCGAAAATTCCTTAGCCACCATCTCTTGTTAAACAGCCATATCTCTGAGATTGCGTTCCCACGCTCGCCGTGACGGCGAACGAAGAGGCGGCCGCCCACGCTGCGGATGGCGCGATACCACTCAGCAGCCAAACGTTGCAGTTCGTCTCGGTTCGGCAGGCTGCGCGGAACGATGCGCGGGATCGCCGCAAACAGGCACACGAAAGCATCGGGGTAGGAAGACAATGTGGTCCAGACGCGCCAGGCCGTTGTTGGCATCACGTGGACACAATATCCGCCCGGTTTGAGTACGCGGCGGATCTCCGAGTAAATCTGCGGGAGATCCCGCACATGCTCGAGCACATTGGAAGAGAACACGACGTCAACACTCGCATCGGGCAGCGGAAAATGAGCGCCGTCATAATCGATCACAGGGAAAACGCGGTTTTTAGCGTAGTTTGAATCGGTAATCTCGATCGCCGTGACATCAAAGCCCCAACGCTGCAGCGTCAAGGCCTGCTCTCCGGTGCCGGCTCCGATCTCCAAAATTCGTGCGTCCCGCTCCAGAAAGCTCGCAATTGCCTCGATTTCGGCACTGCGGATGACGCTCAGGTGAGATAACGAGAACATTGCAGACGATTTAAACCCAACACAGGAATGTCACGCGGCGAAACCTTATCGTCCGGCATTTGCCCGCGCAAACGGCGATCAGGCTCCACGCACCCAGCGCTCCCGCCAGGCTTCCAGCATCAGCACGTCCCAAAGCAGATATTGCCAGTTGCGGCTCCCGCTCAAATGCTCGGCCCAATATTTCCGCACGCGCGTTGGATCGAGCATATTGCCTTCGCGGAGACGCTGTTCGGACAGCAGCTCCTCAGCCCAGTCGCGCAAGGGGCCGCGTAGCCATTCTGCCAGCGGGATGCCGAAACCCATCTTCGGCCGCTCGATGAGCTCGGTTGGCACATACCGGTCAAGGAGCCGACGCAGGAGATATTTGCCTTTGCCCGCGCGAACCTTCGCCGATTGAGGGAGCCGCCATGCGAACTCGACGACCCGGTGATCCAGTAGAGGCACCCGGGCTTCAAGGGCTACCGCCATGCTGGCTCGATCGACTTTGGTGAGGATGTCGTCGGGCAGGTAGGTGACGAGATCGAGGTACTGCATACGTTCGAGCAGGCCCGGAATCTCGGCCTGTACCGAGGAGTCCCAGAGGACGCCTCGCGTCTCGGCCACGTTTGGCATTACTTCGCTCGGTTCCCAATGTGTGACGAGACGGCGGTAGAGGGCGTCACCGTCTGGAAGAGCCAGAACGGACGCAAGCTTATGAAGTTTATCGCCGGGCAGGCTTGGCTTCAGGCGTTGCGGCACAAGTGATAAAAGGCGAGTCCAGCAGTCTGGCGAAACGCTGGTCAGCGTGCTTGCAATACCAGACCGCACCGCGCGCGGAAGGATCGACAGGCTGCGCCACGCTCTGCGCCCCTGATGGTAGCGGGTATACCCGGCGAAAAGCTCGTCGCCGCCGTCCCCCGAGAGCGCGACCGTGACATGGCGTCGTGTCATCGCGGAGACCAGATAGGTCGGAATTTGCGACGAGTCCGCGAACGGCTCATCGTACCACTCGGACAGGTTCGGAATAACCTCAAGCGCTTGCTTTGCGGTCACCGTCAATTCGGTGTGCTCGGTTCCGAGATGTTTTGCGACGGCCGCAGCGTGCGGTGCTTCGTCGAAGCCCTTGCTGTCGAAACCGATCGTGAAGGTTTTGACAGGGCGTGTGCTCGCCTTTTGCATCAGCGCCACGACTGTTGAAGAATCCACGCCGCCAGACAGGAAAGCGCCCAGAGGAACGTCCGCGATCATCCGCCGTTTGACGGCATCGGACAGGAGCACATCGAGGCGCTCGGTCAGTTCTTCGTCGCTCCCATCGATTTGCGATGCAAGGCCGTGCCGAGTGACTGCGCGGGCGTCCCAGAAGCGTGTGATGCGCGGCTCGCCCTGCCAAGGCAGGGTCAGAATCGAGCCCGGTTCGAGTTTGTGAACGCCTTCGTAGATGGTGTGAGGGGCCGGAATATAGTTGTGGCGCATGAACGAGGCGACTGCGGCCTGATTGATGCGTGGCGTCCAGCCCGGATGTGCTCGTAATGCCTTGAGTTCAGAGCCGAACATGAACAGTCCGCCGAACTTGGCCCAATAAAGGGGTTTAATGCCAAGTCGGTCTCGGATCAGCGTAAGGGTGCGAGTCTTGCGATCCCACAATGCAATGGCAAACATTCCGATGAAGCGTTGGACGCTGGCCTCGACTCCGAAAGCGGCGAAGGATTCCAGCATCACCTCGGTGTCGGAATGCCCGCGAAATTGAATTCCGCGCGCGACAAGGTCCCCCCGCATTTCTTCATGGCTGTAGACCTCGCCGTTGTAGCTCATCACGAAGCGGCCATCGGCGGAGACCATGGGCTGATGCCCCGCGGGCGAAAGGTCGATGATCGAAAGCCGCCGCTGGCCAAGTGCAATTCCGGCCTCCTCGTCGAGCCAGACGCCTTCGTCGTCCGGCCCACGATGGCGCAGGGCGTCATTCATGGCGGTGGCAAGACTCATCATCTCGTTCTGCGAACGAGATGCCGAAGCCATCCGGAATCCAGCGATGCCGCACATGGCCGATCAATCCCTTGCGTGTGCCATGATTAGCTCGGGCACCCTTCGCTCATATCGTGGCTGTCTTCGCCCGGCAATATTCCATGCAAATGGAGTGCATCGAAAGCAGCGACAGCGCGGCTGAGCGAGTAATGGTTCTCTATCCTGGTCCGGCACGCATCAGCGCGGGCGCGATGCAATGTGGCGGTCTCGGCAAGGAGCGTCCGAAGCGCCGATGCGATAGCAACTGGATTCCTTGGTGGCACGATCAGTCCCGTTTCATCGACGATGCAGCGGGCGTCGCCGACATCTGTCGCCACAACAGGAACGCCGCTCGCCATGGCTTCACCGATGACCGTAGGAAAGCCTTCGCCGAAGGCAGATGTGGTGAGTAGAAAATCGGCCGCTGCATAGAGCGCGGGCGTATCCCTGCGTACGCCCAGCGCTGTGACATTCCCCGGGACTGCAAGCGCCTGCGTGCGGTGGCCGACCAAAACGAAGCGCACTTCGGGCATCGCCGCGGCAACAGCCACTAAGCTGTCGTGATCTTTCATTGGGTCGACGCGTGCGACGTGCAGGACAATCGGCGTGCGGTCCTCGATACCGAGTTCGCGCCGCATGCTCGCGCGGGCATTGTCATCGGGGCGAAAGCGTTCGGTGTCGATTCCATTTGGAATTATCGGAAAGGCACGGGGGTGATAGCCGATTTTGCGATGGATGGTTCGCCCGGCGAATGAATTGGCGACAACGGCGTCGGGGCCGTTCGACAATCGTGCGCACGTTGCGATCGACCATCTCAGCAACGTTCCGTAGCGGCTCTGATCCATGTCTGAGCAACGCACGCCCCAGTAGAGGCGAGTCAGCGGCCGTCTCCCGGAAAGCTGTAGTGCCCAAAGCGCGATCAGATCGGCGTAATAGAGCCAGCTCTGGATAGCCGCTGGTTTCAGTTTCCTGATGAGGCGGGTCAGGCGCATGAGCGTGAACGGCAAATCGGATGCTCGCTGCATTCCGAGTTCGTACAGCGGAACTCCTGCCTTGCGGATCACGTCCGAAAGCTCGCCGCCGTTGCCCAGATTGATCACGAGTGGTGCGATCGGTTCGGACCTCGCTGCCGTAACGAGTGTGGCAAGCATGTTCTCGGCGCCGCCAACACGCAGTGTCGGAATAATATGAATGACTGGCGTCTCACTCATGATGCGTGTGGCACCGCGTATTGCGCCTGGCCCGTAGATATGTGCGTGTTTCGAGACAGGATATAGCCTTTGCGACAGCCCGCGGATCCGAGCAGGCCCGTTCAAGCACAACTGCGGCGGCGGATCGTGCTGCCATGATATATAACGTGCTGCTTGCAGGGGGCTGCGTACGGTTGCTACTAATGCTTTGTCCGCTACGAAAGTGTCAATATTTCTCGAACGGCCACCCGCTCCCCGATGAGTTCGCAGGTTAGATTGCCGTTTCTGGGTGGGTGCGCGCTGCTCTATATTGGGTTGGCCTTGCTGCTGCCGCGGTACTTTCCTTTGATTGAGCCGGACAGTGAAGGCTACATCGCATTTTTCAACAATCGGACCGCAGTATATCCGCTCGTCCTTCGTCTATTGACCTGGACGGGTCTTGATTTGATCCAAATCACATACATTCAGTTGCTGGGGTTTGCGGCCGCTTTGATGTTTTTATTGGCATCGCTCCTGCGTGCAAGCGTCCCGCCGGTTTTGGTCGTGCTTTTTGTCGTTGCGCTCGGGTTGAACGGCTATTTTTCCGGGTTTGCTTTCACCATTATGAGTGAGACTCTGTTCTTTGCAGTTGGTGTGATCGCGATTGCTTTCTGGCTGGACTATTTTCGATCGGGGAAAGCAGGCTATCTGGCCGGGCTAAGCTTGTGTGTCGGGTTGCTGATTGGGATCCGTCCAATTGGATGGGCGTTCGTTCCATTCGTGCTCATTTCGGTTTGGCTTCAGAGCGCTCATCGGAGCATTTCACCGGCAATCCTTGCGATCGCTCTTATCCTTCCTAGCGCCGCGGCTATCGTAGGAGAGCGTATTGCGCACCGCGTTGTGCACGAACGCCGCGAGTCGATATTGCCCTATGCGCTCATCGGGAAGGCGGCGATGCTCGTTCGCCAAGACACGGTCTTTGGCGGGCCGCATGCGGATCAGCTCAATCAGTTGGGAGGAAGGCTCGCAGTTGAATTCGCGCCGGTGCCGGACTTCCTCGCTGGCGTGCCTTTTCTAGCGCGGCCGATTGTTACGGCGGCTTACGAAGGTGTGGGACAGTTCCTTGCCTTACCCCAGGAGATTGCCGAAATCTCAAAGGCATCGAATGTTCCAGAGGATACGTTACGGACGGAGCTTGGAAAGCAGTCGATATTTGCAAACCTGCCCGATTATGCTCGGCTGACGCTGACGCACTATTTCGGTCAGTGGTCCATCATGGCGTTGACTTTTCCGCCCACGACTCGTGCCTTCAATGCGTATCTGGCGGCACATCCGAGCATACCGTTGGCGGATAAAGTGAATGCAATCATTCTCAAGCCGCCGGAGAAACTTATCAGCTTCCTGGTCTACCCGGCGTTTCTGATGGCGGGTGCTATCAGTCTCGCGCTCAGCCCGTTACTGATTGTGTTTATGGCTCGCCGCATGCTTGGCGCCACCCAGCGAGGACATTTCCTGATGTTGTCGTGTTTCTTTGCTGCGATGGCGCATAGCTATACGATCCTCATCAGCCTGGTTAATGTCTCGACCCCGCGGTTTCTGATGGGTGTGTATCCTCAACTCATCCTTGTAGGAGTGTTTCTATTGCTTGCCATCAAGCCGCGTTGGGCCGTTGCCCAGAATTCATGAGCTGGAAATGACCTGTTGGTTCGCGAGCCTGACGCCGTCCAGGCGGGTTGGCCGCACAGGCCACGCGCTCGTCATATCGCGTGCAAGCCGAGCACCGGCAGCCGATCAATTAACTTGAAGAAGAGTAATGCGCACATTGTCCCCCCGTAAAGCAGCGATACTCGAGAATTCGGAGCACTTGGCTCCGCGGCGTCAGGAGTTTCGCGAGAGAGCGTCCTTCTTCCATGAAGAAGATCTCCGTTATTTGCGTTTTCTTATCCCGGAAGGTTTGCGCGTGCTTGAGATTGGATGTGGCACGGGTGAAGTCCTCGCGGGGTTGAAGCCATCATTTGGGCTGGGAGTCGACATCAGTCCCTCAATGATCGAGCAGGCGAAAAGCCTGCATCCGCATTTGCAATTTCAGGTTGGCGATGTCGAGGATCCGGATTTTGTGTCGTCCTTGCCCGGCCCGTTCGACGTCATACTGATCGTCGACACCATCGGCGCGTTGGATGACTGTCAGGCCGCGCTCGAGTCTTTGCGCAGCCTGTGCACAGCCAAAACCCGGCTGATCGTCGCCTACTATTCCCATCTTTGGCAGCCGTTGGTCCGATTGGCGGAATTGATCGGGTGGCGAAGTCATCAACCCTTACAGAACGTGTTGGCCCCCGCAGATATACGCCTTCTTGCGGAATTGGCCGGCTTCGAGCCGATTCAGTCCGAGGCGCGGCTGCTGTCCCCGTTGCGCCTTTTGGGACTTGGCCGACTGGTCAACCGCTTTCTATCGATCTTGCCGATCATTCAAAAGTTAAGTCTGCGCCATTACTCAGTATGCCGGGCGGTGCGAGGCACGCCTGACGATCTGCGCTCGGTCTCTATCGTTATTCCTGCGCGCAATGAGCGAGGCAACATCGAGCAAGCGGTGACGCGTATGCCGCGATTTAGCGGCGACATGGAAATTATATTTGTCGAAGGACATAGCCGCGACGGAACGTTGGAGGAGATGAAGCGCGTAGCCGCGGCTTATCCGAATTGGGACATCAAGGTCATGGTTCAGCCGGGAAAGGGCAAGGCTGATGCCGTGTTCGCCGGCTTTGATGCCGCGCGTGGCGACGTTCTCATGATCCTTGATGCGGATTTGACGATGCCGCCCGAGCAGTTACCCAAGTTCTGGCATGCCATTGCCAGCGGAGAGGGAGAGTTCATCAACGGATCGCGTTTGATATATTCGCTGGAAGACAATGCGATGCGGTTTTTGAATCTCATCGCGAACAAATGCTTTTCCATCATCTTCTCTTGGCTGCTAAACCAGCGATTCACCGACACACTCTGCGGCACAAAAGTGCTCAGTCGGAGCAACTACGAGCGCTTGAAGAAGGGGCGTTCGTATTTCGGAGATTTTGATCCGTTCGGCGACTTTGATCTCATCTTTGGTTCGGTGAAGCTCAACCTTCGGGTCGTTGAAATTCCGATCCGCTACGCCGCGCGGACTTACGGCGAAACTCAGATTTCTCGTTTCCGGCATGGTTTCATGCTACTGCGCATGGTCGTCTTTGCGTTTTGGCGCATCAAGGCACTGTGATGGCGGAACAACTCGAAGGATATGCGCGGGTTTGGGATCAGAAGCCGGTCTTGCGGCTGATCTACGATGATTTCTACGATCGCATTGTTGATAGTTGCGTGCCAGGTATGACCCTCGAAATCGGGGGCGGCATTGGCAATCTTAAGCAACGCCTGGGCAATGTGATCTCCACCGACGTCCAATTTGCCCCTTGGCTTAATTGCGTGGCCGATGCACAGATTCTGCCGTTTGCGGATGCATCCATAGATAACATCGTGATGGTGGATGTGCTCCATCATGTGGAATCTCCCGCGACGTTTTTTCGTGAAGCGGAGCGCATCCTGCGCCCGGGCGGGCGTATTGTGATGGTGGAGCCTGCCATCACTTGGGGCAGCACCCTGTTCTATCGGTTTTTGCATCAGGAGCCTGTGGTCACGTCGGCCGATCCGTTGGTCGATGGAGAGCGTAGCAAGGACCGCGATCCCTATGATTCAAATCAAGCGATCCCAACTCTGATTGCAACCTCGCACCTCAATCGCTTCCACCGTCTATTTCCAACGCTACGGGTAAGCGGGCTGCATTGGTTTTCGTTCGCGGTTTATCCCCTGAGCGGCGGATTCAAGTCGTGGAGTTTGGTATCGGAACGCGTGGCCCGGCGGCTGCTTGATCTGGAGCGGAAACTGGAGCCAGCCTTCGGCTGGCTGGCAGGTTTCCGGATGATGATGATCGTCGAGAAGACGCTTCCTGGATGATCAGATCTTACGATGCCGGCGTCCTGGATTGCCGCGGTGACGATGGTCCGGCTCGAGTGCGTTAACCCACCCGATATTGGCCGGACATGAGGTGGAATTCATCGCGGGTCTCACCGGCATACCCGATAATTCATATTACTTTGAAAGAGGGGCCACTCCGTTCGATGCTTCGGAGGAGGCCGGTTGCGAGCGCTGGTTAAGAGGGTTAAACAGGCCTGAAATGTTGCCTATTTGCTACAAAAGGAAGGGTTGTGGGGCATAATCGCAAGATTGCAGTAATCGGGCTTGGCTATGTCGGATTACCAGTTGCCGTTGCCTTCGCCCGAGCCGGGACCAGGGTGATTGGCTTCGATATCGATCCAGTGCGCGTGCGAGAGTTGCGCAGCGGGGTTGATCGCACGAACGAAATTGAGTCCGAACATCTGTCGCTTCCGTCGCTTATGGTCGAAAGCGATCCAGCAAAGCTTCTCGATGCAGATTTCTTCATCGTCACGGTTCCGACGCCGATCGATGCCGCTCGCCGGCCTGATCTGACCGCGTTGCTTTCGGCTTCCGCGACGGTCGGAAAGGCGCTCCGGCCTGGTGGCATCGTGGTCTACGAGTCGACGGTTTATCCCGGCGCGATCGAGGACGACTGCGTGCCCGTTTTGCAGAAGGCATCTGGATTGACGGCCGGACGGGACTTCACGGTCGGCTATTCGCCTGAGCGGATTAACCCCGGAGACAAGGTCCACCGTTTCGAGACGATCACGAAGGTGGTCTCTGCACAGGATGAACGCACGCTCGATATCGTGGCGGAGGTCTATGGGTCGGTGGTGAGCGCTGGTATTCACCGCGCGCCATCGATCAAAGTCGCGGAGGCCGCGAAGGTGATTGAGAACGCCCAGCGCGATCTCAACATCGCATTCATGAATGAACTCTCCGCGATCTTCGACAGGCTGGGAATTGACACTGCGGACGTGATTGCGGCTGCTTCCACCAAGTGGAACTTCCTGCCGTTCTATCCCGGTCTGGTTGGCGGTCATTGCATCGGCGTTGATCCCTACTACCTGACCCACCGCGCCGAAAAGGCTGGCTACAATCCGGAGGTGATTTTGGCCGGCCGTCGCATCAACGATGCAGTCGGTGGACGAATTGCCGGCGAATGTATGCGGCGGCTGTTGCGTGCAGGCCGGAGCAACCCAACGGTCACCGTGCTGGGGCTGACCTTTAAAGAGAACGTGCCTGATATCCGAAATTCCAAGGCGGTCGATATCATACGCGAGCTTTCCTCCGCGGGAGTCGCGATGCAAGTCCATGATCCCCTGGTGTCAGCGGCCGATGCCGAGCACGAATATGGCATCGCGTTGAGCCCATTCGAAGCGCTGCGCCCGGCTGATGCCGTAATTCTTGCCGTGGCCCATAGCCATTACATCGATGAAGGCTGGCCGCTGATCACGCGGTTGCTCAAAGGAGGCAAAGGCTTCGTCCTGGACGTGAAGTCCAAACTTGATCGTGGCATCAAACCAAACGATGTCGAGCTTTGGCGTCTCTAGGACGCGTGGGGTGAGCGCTAGCGTGGCAGAGCAATTATGATGTCCACCGACAAAATCCTCGTCACGGGCGCTGCCGGTTTTATCGGCTTCCATGTCTCGCGCCGTTTGCTCGAACAGGGGCGAACGGTCGTCGGTCTTGATAACTTGAACGCATATTATGATCCGGCGCTGAAGCAGAAGCGCCTTGAAGAGCTTGCAAAATTTGATCGCTTTGCATTTGTCAAAGCCGATCTTGCCGACCGAGCGGCGATGAGCGCTCTATTTGCAGAGCATCGTTTTCCCTTGGTTATCCATCTTGCGGCGCAGGCCGGTGTGCGCCACTCGCTGGTCGACCCTCATGCTTACGTCGATTCCAACATTCAAGGCTTTCTGAACGTACTGGAAGGGTGCCGGCATAACGATTGCAAGCACCTCGTCTACGCGTCGTCGTCTTCGGTTTACGGCGCGAACAAGCGCTTTCCGTTGTCGATACACGATAACGTTGATCACCCCATCAGCCTCTACGCCGCCAGCAAAAAAGCGAACGAGCTGATGGCGCATTCCTATAGCCATCTGTTTGGATTGCCGACCACAGGATTGCGGTTTTTCACCGTGTACGGACCTTGGGGGAGGCCGGACATGGCGATGTTCATTTTTGCCTCGGCGATTCTCGAAGGTCGGCCGATCCGTCTTTTCAACTACGGCAATATGCGGCGCGATTTCACCTTCGTTGACGACGTGGCGGCGGCGGTGACGCGTATCATTGATCGTGCGCCGGCGGGTGACCCGTCTTGGTCGGGCGAACAGCCGGACCCGGCGAGCAGCGCCGCGCCGTGGCGTGTCTATAATGTCGGTAACAACAACTCCGTTGAGGTGGCGCGCGTCGTGGCGTTGCTTGAATCGGAGTTGGGAAAGCCTGCCATCAAGGAGCTTGTTCCGATGCAGGCGGGCGATGTTCCCGAGACTTGCGCCGACGTGGATGATCTTATGCGCGACGTCGGTTTCCGCCCTTCGACGCCGATTGAGGAGGGGGTGCGCCGTTTTGCGGAATGGTATCGGCTCTATCGGGCGGGGGGGAAGTGATGACAGGCAAGGTTGCCTTGATCACGGGTGTCACGGGGCAGGACGGCGCCTATCTCGCCGAGTTCCTGCTCAAGAAGGGCTACGTCGTTCATGGCGTGAAACGCCGCTCGTCCTCGCTCAATACCGAGCGCCTCGATCATCTTTACGAAGATCCGCATTTTGCACGGACCAATTTCTTTTTGCACTATGGCGATATGACCGATGCGACAAATCTCATTCGCCTGATGCAGGAAACGCAGCCAACCGAAATCTACAATCTCGCTGCTCAAAGCCATGTTCAGGTCAGTTTCGAAACGCCCGAATACACTGCCAACTCCGACGCGCTCGGGACGCTCCGATTGCTTGAAGCCATACGAATTCTGCGTCTTGAGGAGCGGGTTCGCTTCTATCAAGCCTCCACATCGGAGCTTTTTGGCAATACGAAGGAGCGGCCACAGAGCGAGACCACGGCTTTCGCTCCACGCAGCCCGTATGGCGCGGCCAAGCTTTACGCGTATTGGATCACGGTGAACTACCGCGAAGCATACCGAATGCATGCTTCGAACGGCATTCTGTTCAACCACGAGAGCCCGATCCGGGGTGAAACCTTCGTCACCCGCAAGGTGACACGCGCGATCGCAGCAATCGAGGCGGGTAAGCAGGACAAGCTGTTCATTGGCAATCTCGACGCCATACGCGACTGGGGTCATGCCCGCGACTACGTTGAAGGCATGTGGATGATTTTGCAGCAGCCGCAACCCGACGATTATGTGCTCGCGACCGGGGAGGCGCACACGGTCCGTCAGTTCATCGAAACGGCCTTTGCCGTGGTGGGGCGCCACATCGTCTGGCAGGGCAAAGGCGTCGAGGAGATTGGCGTGGACGCTGCAAACGGCAAGGCGCTGGTTGCCGTCGATCCGCAGTATTTCCGTCCAACCGAAGTTGAATATCTTTTGGGCGATTCAACGAAGGCGCGTGCCAAGCTGGGCTGGAAGCACCGTTCGTCGTTCCAGGATCTTGTTACCGAAATGGTGCAAAGCGATTTAAAGCTTATCTCCGCCAAAGGCTGAAAGGTTGGTCGATTTGCGACAGGTCTATAACATCGCAGGTCAGCGCATCTTCGTTGCCGGACATCGCGGAATGGTTGGCAGCGCGGTGGTCCGAAGGCTCGCGGACGAGCCTTGCGATGTGATCACGGTGAACCGGAGCGATGTTGACCTGCGGCGCCAAGAGGCTGTTGAACGCTTTTTCGAACGTGAACGCCCGGATGCGGTAATTCTGGCGGCTGCCACCGTAGGCGGCATCTTCGCGAACGATGTCCGCCCCGCCGAGTTCCTCTATGACAACCTTACGATCGAGACCAGCGTTATCGAGGCGGCGCGCCGGACCGGCGTGAAGAAGTTGCTGTTTCTTGGCTCTTCCTGCATCTATCCCCGGTTGGCGCCACAGCCTATGCGCGAGGATGCGCTTCTTACGGGGCCGCTGGAGCCGACCAACCAGTGGTACGCAATCGCCAAGATCGCTGGGCTCATGTTGTGTCGTGCCTACCGCCGTCAGCATGGCTGCGATTTCATTTCGGCGATGCCGACCAATCTATACGGAGTCGCGGACAATTTTGATCTGGTGTCGAGCCACGTTATCCCCGCACTCGTTGCCAAGGCTCACACCGCCAAGATCGAGCGCAAGAACGAGATTGCTGTTTGGGGATCAGGCACCCCTCGCCGGGAGTTTTTGTACGTCGATGACCTAGCCGACGCGCTGGTCTTTCTGCTGCAGAACTATTCGGATGAGGAGCACGTCAATATCGGCGTTGGTTACGACATAACCATCCGGGAACTCGCAGAGGCGGTGTTGAAGGCTGTCGGACTCGAGGCGGAATTGCATTTTGATATCAGCAAGCCCGACGGCGTGCCTCAAAAGCTTCTCGATTCGAGTGTACTGCTCGCCATGGGCTGGAAGCCGAAGACTGGGCTCGAGGAAGGATTGCGGCGCACCTATGCCTGGTACTTGGCCAATGCAGGGAAGCGCCATGGCTGATCTCATCGTTCCTCTCATCATGTGCGGCGGCGCGGGGACGCGCCTGTGGCCGACGTCGCGCGAGGGGCGGCCGAAGCAGTTCATGCCGCTGTTCGGGCCGCTTTCGACGTTTCAAGATACGATCCGGCGGGTGTCCGATCCGGCTCTGTTCGGCCGGCCGGTCGTCATCACCAACGGGAACTATCGCTTCCTGGTCGCCGAGCAGCTTGCCGCGATCAACGTAGAGGCAGACATCCTGTT
Source organism: Pseudomonadota bacterium (assembly GCA_040756555.1). Taxonomy (GTDB): domain Bacteria; phylum Pseudomonadota; class Alphaproteobacteria; order Rhizobiales; family Xanthobacteraceae; genus Z2-YC6860. Next base: position 150,923 of record JBFLYS010000006.1, read on the forward strand.
GGAACCAATTCGCCGAGATTCCGGCCCCGCGATTGCGGCGGGAGCGGTGTTTGCCAAATCGCGCGGCGGCGATCCGGTGGTGGTCGCGCTCGCTGCGGACCATGTGGTGAATGACGCGGCGGCTTTCGCCGCGGTCTGTCGCACCGCGCAGGGGACTGCAGAGACCGGCCGCATCGTCACTTTCGGCGTGCGGCCGGCGCGCGCCGCGACTGAATACGGCTACATCCGCCCGGGCGCAGCGGTGAATGGCGACATCGTCACCGTCGAAAAGTTCGTCGAGAAGCCCGACGCCGCGACCGCCGAGCGGTACGTGAAAGAAGGTTACCTCTGGAACTCCGGAAACTTCATGTTCCGTGCGGGCGCGCTGCTCGACGAATATGAGAGCTTCGAGCCCGAAAGTGTCGTCGCGGTCACTGCTGCCGTCGAAGGCGCGGGCCGCGACCTCGGCTTTGTGACACTCGAACCGAAAGCCTTCGGTCTGGCGACGGCGAAGTCCATCGACTACGCCGTTATGGAAAAGACCAAGCGCGCCACGGTGATCCCGGTGAGCTACGGCTGGTCGGATGTCGGCTCCTGGAACGCGGTGTGGGAACTGTCCTCGCGGGACGCGCAGGGCAACGCCGCGCAGGGGCCTGCGGTGTTTGTGGAGTCGAAGAACTCCTATGCCTCATCCGACAATGCGCTGGTGTCGCTGTTCGGCGTGGACGACGTGGTGGTCGTCTCAAGCCAGGATGCTGTTCTGGTCGCGCGCCGCAACGATCCTGACGGCATGCGCAAGCTGGTGCAGAAGCTGAAGGAAGTCGCGCCCAAGGTCACCGAGGACCATCTCAAGGTGCACCGGCCCTGGGGTTCGTATCAGTCGCTCGACAATGGTGTGCGCCATCAGGTCAAGCGCATCGTGGTGAAGCCGGCAGGCCGTCTATCCTTACAACTCCATCACCATCGTTCGGAGCATTGGGTGGTGGTGCGCGGCACCGCGCGTGTCACCGTCGGGGAAGAGATCCGCACTATCCATGAGAACGAGTCGATCTACATTCCGATCGGCACCAAGCATCGCCTGGAAAATCCCGGCAAGATCGACCTTGAGCTGATCGAGGTTCAGACCGGCAGCTATCTCGGTGAGGACGACATCGTCCGGATCGAGGATGACTATCGCCGCACCTAGCTCTGCGATGGCGGCTCCGACTTAAAGCCTGCGAACCTGAGGGCTTCCGAATTGAGAAGCCACGTGAGGCCGCCGGCAAGCCCCAAGATGAAGAACGCTGCTCCAAACAGCACCGATACGATCAAGCCGTCGGCCTGGGACAATCCGGCATAAGAGAACGCCAGGACGAACGCGCTTTCGCGGACGCCCCAGCCGGCGATGGAAATCGGCACGCTCGCAATCAGAAGCACAGGCGGCAGCAATAGCAGCGCTTGCCCGAACTGAAACGGCGCATCGACCGATTGAGCGGCGCACCACGCGGCGACGACCGATAAAGTATGGACGACGAGCGACAGTATTGTCACCAGCGCAATCGCACGCGGCGAGAACATGATCTCGCGTGTCGTCACCGACATCTGGATCAAATGCCGCGTCGGCGCCCATTCCATCAACCTGTGCCAGCGCAGATAACCGAGTGCGACAAACACGGCGGCGCCGCCGATGCAACACATCCCGATCGCCAGCAGCGCGAGCTGCCCACCGGGGCTTTTGATCAGCGTCAGCGACCAAGGCAGACTGATGACGACCATCAGGGCCAGGCCCAGCAGGCCGAAGAAGCGGTCCAGCAACACGGAGTAGGTTGACTTCGACCAGCCTGCACCGTCGCGCGCAAACATCCAGATCCGCGCAGCGTCACCGCCAACGGTCGATGGCAGCACCTGGTTGAAGAATGATGCGATCAGCGTGTAGTGCGTTCCTTGCGGGAGTGGCAGATCGGCTCCGCAATACCCGGCGATCTTGCTCCAACGCACGACGACCAAGGCAAGTTGTGCAAACAACACAGCCACGGCCGCGGCCATCCAGGCAACGTGCAAACCCTTAAGACGCCGAGCCAAGTCTGTGAAATCGGTTCCGCGCAAGGCGAAATAAAGCAGCGCGGCGGTGACGGCGATCTTCACCGCAAGCGAAATAAACTGGCGCATTCCTGTGCTGCCCCGTTCAAGCCGCCCCATGACGTGAACTTGCGGCCATAACAATCACCATTGACGCCGAAAAGCAAAGCGTTATAGCCGGTCCGATGCGGAATCTCTTAGGACGCGCCGGGGATTTGTTCCGATCCCGGCCTTAAAACCATCCCAAGTTCACCAAGCGATAAGGGCTCCGGAAATGACTCGGTTGTCTGATCTCAAGGTCAAGCTCTTCACCGACGGCGCCGAAAAGGCGCAGATCGTGGAGATGGCCAAGCAGTCCTGGATCGCGGGATTCACGACCAATCCGTCCCTGCTGAAAAAGGCCGGCGTGTCGGACTATGAGGCCTACGGCCGCGAGGTCGTTGCTGCGGTGCCCGATCGGCACATCTCGTTCGAGGTGTTTTCGGACGACATTCCGGGAATGGTTGCGCAGGCGCACAAAATCGCCCCGTGGGGTAGGAACGTCTACGTCAAATTGCCGGTAACCAACACGCGTGGGGAGCCGTTGTTTGACACGGTTCGCGCGCTGTCGCGCGAAGGCATCAAGATCAACCTGACTGCGATCTTCACCGCCGACCAGATCAGCCGAGCCATCGAAGCGCTGGCCGGGGGCGCCAATGCTTGTGTATCGGTTTTCGCAGGACGTCTCGCTGACCTCGGCATCGACTACCGGCCGTTGGTCAAGCAGGCGGTCAAGCAGGCGCGCCAAACGTCCAACGTCGAAATCATCTGGGCCTCCACGCGAGAGGTCTTCAACGTCATCGAGGCCGATGAGATGGGATGCCACATCATCACCGCGCCAGCCGATCTGCTCAAAAAGTTGCCGGCGATCGGGACGCAGAGCGCGGAAGAATTGTCACTGGCGGCGGTCAAAGCCTTCCGGGCGGACGCGCTCTCGACCGGTCTGACCCTGGGTGGTTAAGAGCCTGGAAGGCCGTCTGGAACATTGTTCCCAGTGGCATTTTTTGGGTTGTAACGCTTTGATGCAAATCGTGTTTAACACTCTCCCCAGGGTGCGGTCGCAATGCGGAAAAGACCGTGCTAGGTGAACCCGGGGTCAGCGATTTGCTCGCTCGGAACGGGGATTGGCGTCGGACATGGTGCAAGCCGTGAAGGACAACGCGGCACCGCTGCGGATTGGGGTGATTGGCGTCGGCATCATGGGCTCGAACCATGCCCGCGTGCTGATGGGCCTGCCGGGCGTTCAACTGGTCGGTGTGGTCGATCCGGATCGCGGTCCGCGCGAGATGGTGACGCGCGTTGCCGGTTGTGCGGGGTTCGCCACGCTCGATGAATTGCTGAACGCCGGCGTCGATGCGGTCACGGTCGCGGCGCCCACCCATCTGCATCACGACATCGCTCTCAAGTGCATCGGCCGCGGCATCCACGTGCTGGTCGAGAAGCCGATCGCGTCGTCGGTCGAGGAGGGCAATGAGATCATCGCCGCGGCGCGCCGCGCCGGCGTCACGCTGATGGTCGGCCACGTCGAGCGCTTCAATCCCGCGGTTCAGGCCATCAAGAAAGCGATCGAAGGCGAGGACATTCTCTCGATCGCAATCACCCGCGTCGGTCCGTTTCCGCCGCGCATGTCGAATGTCGGCGTCGTCATCGATCTCGCCGTGCATGACATCGATCTGATCCGCTGGTTCACCGACTCTGACATCGTCGACGTGCAGCCGCAGACTTCGAACGCGATCGCTGAGCGTGAGGACATCGCGCTGCTGCAATTCCGCACCGCTTCGGGCGTGCTTGCGCACATCAACACGAACTGGCTGACGCCGTTCAAGGCGCGCAACGTCACTGTCGCGACGCGCGGCAAGTACGTGATGGGCGATCTGCTCACCCGTCAGGTCACCGAATGCTTCGGCTTCCAGCCCGACGGCTCTTATTCGATGCGTCACCTTTCGGTCGGCCACGACGAGCCGTTGCGCGCGGAGCTCACCGCGTTCATCAATTCCGTCCGCGATTCCAAGGCGCCGCCGGTCACCGGCGAGCAGGCTGTCGCGAGCCTCGAGATCGCGATCCGCTGCCTGGAGCAGCGGCCCACCGCCGTCGCCGCACCCCAGCGCAAAGGGCCGCGGCGGGTCGTCGGCTGACGGCTCACAATTCAACGCCAGCAAGAAGATTTAGATGAACCAGCGCGCCCGCGTCGATTCCGCTCCGATCCCCTTTATCGATGTCGGGGCCCAGCGCCGCCGTCTCGGCACGAAGATCGATGATGCGATCAAGCGCGTCACCGATAGCTGCCTGTTCATTAATGGTCCGGAGGTCGCGCAGTTCGAGAACGACCTCGCGGCGTTCTGCGGCGCGAAGTACGCGGTTGGCTGCGCGAGCGGCACCGATGCGCTCCTGCTGGTGCTGATGGCGAAGGGCATCGGTCCCGGCGACGCGGTGATCTGTCCGGCCTTCACCTTCTGCGCGACGGCCGAGGTCGTCGTGCTTGCCGGCGCGACGCCGGTGTTCGCGGATGTGCATCCCGACACGTTCAACATTGATGCCGCGAGTCTCAAGCGCGCTATCGAGACCGCGAAGCGCAAGGACCTGAAGCCCAAGGCCGTGATCCCTGTCGATCTGTTCGGTCTGCCGGCCGATTGGGATGCGATCATGCCGATCGCGAAGGCGGAAAATCTGTTCGTTCTCGACGATGCGGCGCAGTCGTTCGGCGCGACGTACAAAGGCCGTAAGCTCGGCACCATCGCGCACGCGACGGCGACGAGCTTCTTCCCGGCGAAGCCGCTCGGTTGCTACGGCGACGGCGGCGCGATCGTCACCGACGATGCAGCGCTCGTCGAAGTGCTCAAGAGCCTGCGCGTGCACGGGCAGGGCGCCGACAAATACGACAACATCCGCATTGGCCTCACCAGTCGCCTCGACACCATCCAGGCCGCGGTGCTGATCGAGAAGCTCAAGATTTTCCCGGACGAGATCGTAGCCCGCGACACGGTCGCCAAGCGCTACAACGAGGCCCTCAATGACGTCGTCATCGTGCCGCAGGTGCCTGACGGGCTCACTTCGGTCTGGGCGCAATACACCATCCGCCTGAAGCCCGGTGTACGCGACAAGCTGGCCGCCGCCTTGAAGGAACGGGGCGTCCCGACGGCGATCTACTATCCGAAGCCGCTGCATCGGCTCGAGGCCTACAAGACCTATCCGGTGGTCGATAACGGCATCCCGGTGACTGATCGGCTGTCTGAGGAGGTCATCAGCCTCCCGATGCACTCTTATCTCGATGCGCCGACCCAGGACCGCATTATCGAAGCCGTCCGCGACGCACTAAAGTCTTGATTTGACGCCTGACTGCGAATGCTGAACGTTACCGGCCTTCGTTGACCCAGGGATCGAATTCCGATGCGCCTGCTGTTGAGCGTCATGGCGCTTGCACTGGCCGGCTGCGCGCTTGAAACCGCGCTGCCGCCGGCGGACGATCTGTCTCGTGAGCCGGACTATCGCGCCATTGTTGGCAACACCATCGGCTCGATCGTGGGGGATACGAGCAAGGCCGGCGTGATGGAGATTTCCGGCCCGCGCCGCGTCGACGCTTTCAAGGGGCCGGCCTGGCTGGTGTGCTTGAAGTCGAACATTTACGCGCTGCCGAGATACTACGCGGCCTTCATCCAGAACGAGAGGGTGGTCGAGTCGCGACTCGCCGTGGTGCTCGATCAATGCGAGGGGCAGCCCTACACCCTGTTCAACGACTGGATGCAGAAGACCGCGCCGCCCGAGCGCAAACCGGCTGAGCGGGATCGCCGGTGAATCACGCATGATCCGGCAGTTCTCCACCGTCGGCGGCTTCACGCTGCTCTCGCGCGTCACCGGGTTTCTGCGCGACATCATGCTCGCTGCGATCCTCGGCGCCGGACCGGTGGCGGACGCCTTTTTCGTTGCGCTCCGCTTGCCGAACCACTTTCGCGCGATCTTCGCCGAAGGCGCGTTCAACGCGGCGTTCATTCCGGCCTATACGCGCGTACGCGGCGTCAACGGGGCGGATGCGGCGAAGCTGTTTGCTGACCGCGTGTTCGTTCTGCTGCTCGCGAGCCAAATCGTACTCCTCGCTGTCGCGCTCGCGTTCACGCCGTTCGTCATCGGACTGCTCGCGCCGGGCTTCAGCAAGGACCCCGGCCGGTTCACGCTCGCGGTCGAACTCACGCGCATCACCTTTCCCTATCTCTTGCTCGTGAGCATCGTCACGCTCTACGGCGGCATCCTCAACGCGCTCGGCCGTTTCGCTTCGGCCGCCGCAGCGCCGATCTTTCTCAACCTCTCGATGATGATGACGCTCGCGCTCGCGGCGTTCTTCCCGAGCGCCGGACATGCCGCGGCCTGGGGCGTTCTGATCGCTGGCATTCTCGAAGCGCTTCTGGTCGGCGGCGACGCGCTCAGGCAAGGCGTGCTTCCGAAGCTGCGCTGGCCCACCTTCGATGGCGAGATCGTCACCTTCTTCAAACGCTTTGGACCGGCGGTCGTCGGCTCCGCCGGAACGCAGATTGCGCTGTTCGCCGACACCATCATCGCGAGTTTCCTCGCGGCCGGCGCGGTGTCCGCGCTCTATTACGCCGACCGTCTGAATCAGCTTCCCATCGGCGTCATCGGCATCGCTGCCGGCACCGTGTTGCTTCCCGAAATGGCGCGGCGGATCGCGGCTGGTGATGAACGCGGCGCGCAGGACTCACAAAACCGCGCCGTCGAGCTGACGCTCCTTCTCACGGTGCCGTGCCTCGTCGCCTTCCTGCTGGTGCCCGATCTCATCATGCGTGCGCTGTTCGGCCGCGGCGCGTTCACCGCGGCGAACGCCGCCGCCGCCGGCGCGACGCTGATGGCCTATGCCATAGGCCTCCTGCCGTTCGTGCTGATGCGCAGCGCCACGGTGACCTTCCAGGCGCGCGGCGACACGATCACGCCCGTCAAGGCATTGTTCGCGGCGGTCATCGTCAATGTCGCGCTGAAAATTCTGTTGATGGATCGCTTTGCGCAGGTCGGTCTTGCGTTCGCGACCTCGATCGGCGGCTGGGTCAATCTTGCGTTGCTCTACTGGTTCGCCACGCGCCAGAAGCTCATCGTGATCGACACGCGCTTGCGCTCCTCGCTCGGCAAGCTCGTCATCGCAGGCATCGCACTCACCGTCGCACTCTACGCCGCCAATCTCCTGCTCGCGCGCATCTCGGTATCGTGGCCGTTCCGCGATGAATTGACGCTGCTCGCGCTCGCTGTCGTCGGCCTTGTCGTTTATGGGGGCGCGATTCTTGTCCTATTCCGCCGTCAATGGCGGTCGTTGCTCCGCCGGCGGGGTGCCGGAGCGCCCACGCAGCCGGCTGGGCCGCCGGCTGACCCATTAATTTGATGAATAATGGATGCGGGCGAGCGCGCGATGTGTTGCCGAAATACATCGTGCCGGTGAGCTTTACATTGTGAGTACTTTTGCATTCGGAAACCCACGCCTATATCCTGCCGCATTGCAGCATCAGCGATCTCTGCACACGGACCCCACGACCACGCATATGACCAACGCCACGTTCACGCGGCTCGCCGCCACATTCCTTTTGCTCGCGCCGATGCTCGCCGCGTGCGGTCAGGGCCAACAACAGCAGGCAGCGCCGCCGCCACCCACGGTGACGGTGGCGAAGCCTGTTCAGCGCGGCGTCGTCGATCAGGACGAGTATGTCGGCCGCTTCATCGCGGTCGATGCTGTCGAGGTCCGCGCGCGGGTGTCAGGCTATTTGGACCAGATCCATTTCCGCGACGGCCAGATGGTCAAGGCGGGTGATCTGCTGTTCACCATCGACAAGCGGCCGTTCCAGAACGCGCTCGATCAGGCGCGCGCCAATCTCGCGCAAGCACGCGCCAACCTTGCCTTCGCCGAGGCCGACCTCGCGCGCGGTCAGCAACTCGTGCGCGACCGCACCATCACGGAGCAAACCTACGATCAGCGCGTGCAGTCCGCGAAGAGCGCGGCCGCGACCGTGCAGGCGCAGGAGGCCGCGGTCCGTCAGGCCGAGCTCGATCTGCAATTCACCGAATATCGCGCGCCGGTCTCCGGCCGCATCGGCGACCGCCGCGTCTCGATCGGCAACCTCGTGACCGGCGGCACCACGGGCACCACGACACTGCTCGCCACCATCGTCTCGCTCGATCCGATCCGCTTCGAATTCACCATGGACGAGAGCTCCTACCTCCGTTACGAGCGCTTCTCCGGCGGCGGCAAGGAAGTCACCGGCCGCGACGGCAACGTCGTGGTCTCGCTCCGTCTGATCGACGAGCCGGATTTCAAGCACAGCGGTTACATGGACTTCGTCGACAACGTGATCGAACGCTCGTCGGGCACGATCCGCGGCCGCGCGACCTTCTCCAATCCGAATGCGTTGTTCACGCCCGGCATGTTCGCGCGCATCCGCGTGCCCGGCTCGCCGGCCTATAACGCGGTGCTGGTCCCGGATTCCGCCATCGGCACCGAACAGATCCGCAAGTACGTCATGGTGGTCGGGCCGGACAACGTCGTCGCCAACAAATACGTCACGCTGGGCCAACTCTCCGACGGATTGCGCGTCATCAAGGACGGCTTGACCGCCGACGACCGCGTCATCGTCAACGGCCAGATGCGTGCACGCGCCGGCCAGAAGGTGACACCGGAGGAGCAGAAGCCGGCGGCGGCGCCTGCGTCCGCTGCCGCCTCGCAGCCCAAGACACAGTAACGAGACTCGGTAAAGCGAGCCTCAAGTAAGGCGTCAGCCCCATGCGGATGTCCCATTTCTTCATCGACCGGCCGATCTTCGCCTCCGTGGTGTCGATCGTGTTCGTGATCCTGGGCGCGGTTGCCTTCTCGCGCCTGCCGGTCGCGCAATATCCAGAGATCGCGCCGCCGGTCATCAACGTGTCCGGCCAATATCCGGGCGCGAGCGCCGAGGTCGTGGCGTCCACCGTGGTCGCTCCCATCGAGGAGCAGATCAACGGCGTCGAGAACATGCTCTACCTGTCCTCGAACTCCTCGGGCGACGGGCGCTTCTCGATCCAGGTCACCTTCGACATCGGCACCAACCTCGACATCGCCCAGGTGCAGGTGCAGAACCGCGTCGCCATCGCGCAGCCGCGCCTGCCCGCCGACGTGCGCAACATCGGCGTGACGGTGGCGAAAAGCTCGCCCGACCTGATGATGGTCGTGCACCTGATCTCGCCGGACAAATCGCGCAACGACCTCTTCATCTCGAACTACGCCACGCTCGAGATCAAGGATGTGCTCACCCGCGTCGATGGCGTGGGCTCGATCACCGTGTTCGGCGCGCGCGACTATTCCATGCGCATCTGGCTCGACCCGGACCGCCTCCAGTCGCTCGGTCTCACCGCGGCAGACGTGACGCTGGCGTTGCAAGGGCAGAACATCCAGGTCGCCTCCGGCATCCTGAACCAGCCGCCGGTCGACAAGCCCGGCGCGTTCCAGATCGCCGTGCAGACGCTCGGCCGCCTCGCCGATCCGGCCGAATTCAGCAACATCGTGGTGAAGCAGACCGGGAACGCGGTGGTGCGCATCAAGGACGTGGCGACGGTCGAGCTTGCCGCGCTCGATTATTCGTCGAACTCCTATCTCGATCTCGATCCCGCGGTGGCGATCGCTGTGTTCCAGCGGCCGGGCTCGAACGCGCTTGCGACCGCGCAACTGATCCGCAAGACGATGGACGACCTGTCCAAACGGTTCCCGCAGGGGCTCGTCTACAAGATCGTCTACGACCCGACGACCTTCATCCAGCAGTCGGTCGATGCGGTGCAGGAGACGATCCTGGAAGCGATCTTCCTGGTCGTGATCGTCGTCGTGTTGTTCCTGCAAACCTGGCGTGCCGCGATCATTCCGCTGGTCGCGATCCCGGTGTCGCTGGTCGGTACCTTCTTCCTGATGGCGATGTTCGGCTTCTCGCTGAACAACCTGTCGCTGTTCGGTCTCGTGCTCGCCGTCGGCATCGTGGTCGACGACGCGATCGTCGTGGTCGAGAACGTCGAGCGCAACATCGCCGAAGGCCTCAGTCCGCATGACGCCGCCTATCGCTCGATGGACGAGGTCGGCGCGGCGCTGGTCGCCATCGCGCTCGTGCTCTGCGCGGTGTTCATCCCGTCGGCCTTCATCACCGGCATTTCGGGGCAGTTCTACCGGCAGTTCGCGCTCACCATCGCGGGCGCAACGGTCATCTCGCTGATCGTGTCGCTGACGTTGTCGCCGGCGCTTTGCGCGATCCTGCTCAAGCCGCATCACGAGAAAGGCCAGCCGAGGTGGTGGTCGCGGCCGCTCCACGGCTTCTTCCGCATCTTCAACGGTGCCTTCGACGCCCTCAGCCGCGGCTATGGCTGGCTGACTGCGCGCACCGTGCGCTTCGCCGTGATCATGCTGGTGCTCTATGCCGGCATCATCGGTTTCGGCCTCAATGAATTCCGCAAGACGCCGGTCGGCTTCATCCCGCAGCTCGACCGCGGCTACATCATCGTCGTCGCGCAATTGCCGCCGGGGTCCTCGCTCGCGCGCACCGACGAGGTGCAGCGCCGCGTCGTCGACATCGCGTTGAAGGTTCCAGGCGTCACCGGTGCGGTGAACATCGTCGGCTTCTCCGGCGCGACCTTCACCAACGCGCCGAACGCGGGCGCGGCCTTCCTGGTGCTCGACTCGTTCGAGAACCGCGCCAAGGACCCGAACCAGTCCGCTTCGGGCATCCAGCGGCAGCTCTTCCAGAAGCTTGCCGGGATTCAGGAGGCGCTCATCCTCGTCGTGCTGCCGCCGCCCGTCGCGGGCATCGGCAACGCCGGCGGCTTCCGCATGATGGTGGAGGATCGCGCCGGCCGTGGCTCCGCTGCGTTGCTCGGCGCCACCTACGCCATGATGGGCCGCGCCGCGCAGACACCGGGGCTCTCTCAGGTGTTCTCGCTGTTCGAGGTCTCGACGCCGCAGCTCTATCTCGACATCGACCGCAACAAGGCGCAGCTCCTCGGCGTCAACACGCCGGACGTGTTCTCGGCGTTGCAGATCTTCCTGGGGTCCGCTTACGTCAACGACTTCAACCTGTTCGGCCGCACCTTCCGCGTCACCGCGCAGGCGAAGGACGGCGCGCGCATGGACACCAAGGACGTGCTCGCAATCCGCGTGCGCAATTCGAGCGGCGACACGGTGCCGCTCGGCTCGTTCACGACCGTGCGTGACATTTCGGGCCCGTACCGCGTGCCGCGCTACAATCTCTATCCCGCGGCTGAGCTCGATGGCGCGGCGGCCCCCGGCTTCAGCCAGGGCCAGGCGATCGAGATCATGCAGAAGCTCGCCGCCGAGGTGCTGCCGGACGGCTTCGCCTACGAATGGACGACGCTCGCCTTCCAGCAGCAGCGCGCCGGCAACACGGCGATCTTCGCCTTCGTGCTCGCGGTGGTGTTCGTGTTCCTCGTGCTCGCGGCGCAGTTCGAAAGCCTGACGCTGCCCATTGCCGTCATTCTGATCGTGCCGATGTGCTTGATCGCGTCGATCGTGGGTGTCGTCTTGCGTGGGCAGGACAACAACATCCTGACGCAGGTCGGCTTCATCGTGCTCATCGGTCTGGCGGCGAAGAACGCCATTCTGATCGTCGAGTTCGCCAAGCAGCTCGAGGACCAGGGCCGCAGCCGCTGGGATGCGGCGGTCGAGGCCGCGCATCTGCGTCTTCGCCCGATCCTGATGACCTCGTTCGCCTTCATCTTCGGCGTTGTGCCGCTGGTCTGGGCGACCGGCGCGGGCGCCGAGCTTCGTCAGACGCTGGGCACCGCCGTGTTCTCCGGCATGATCGGTGTTACCGTGTTCGGCCTGATCTTCACACCTGTGTTCTACGTGGTGTCGCGCTGGCTGGCCGAGAAGCTGGCATGGAAGCGTAAGCCGGTGGCGCACCAGCCGGCGGAATAGGGCGCTTGAGACGCCGTTATGGCATCCCTGCTTCGTGATTATGGCTGGGTATGACTAAACGTCTGGGCTGTTTTTGTCGCAGAGCATCTTTTACCTTTAGATTCTGCGGGTTATATATGGGCGAATCGTACCATCTGCGCTGCGAAAAATATCCTCTGGAGGGGATCGCACCCCTCCGGATGTCGTTATATCTTATTAAGAAAGTGCTGAGTTATCCTCGGCCTTAACTCTGGAGGACAACATGGCGGAGAGAAAACCTTCAATCACTCGTGCCCCTAAACGGCCTGAGTTGGAGCAGCTTATGCAACGAGATAAGCAGGCCGGCGTGAGCGATGCAGTGCTGGAAGAACAGCGCGCAAGTTTTGCTTACGGTAATGCCCCGAAAGGATCCAGAATCACAAAGGCTTCAGCGCGAAGCGCAGCGAAGAGCTTGCGGCTAGCTCACGCATGAGGCGCATAAAACTAGGAGGAGAAGCCCGGTCCGCCGGGCTTCTTTTTTGACCATGCTTGTACTGGAACAGGAAGATCAAGAACTCTACGACCGTGTCCAAGAAAAGAATCTAATTCGACAGTACGACTTGCTGACCAACTGTATTGAGATTGGGCTACAGCAGCCCCACATCGCCTTCGACAAATATATGCTTTGGTCGCTCAATCATGTGGCAGTGGCCCATATTTCGCAGTTTGGAGGGCGTTTTCGAAATGAGCCTATTTATGTAGGCCATCACGTTCCTCCGCATTTCGAGCAAGTGCCGGACTTAATGGATCGGTTCATCTCGTTTGTGCATGAGAATTGGTACATCTACTCACCAACTGAGCTGGCAGCTTATGCGCTTTGGCGCATGAACTGGATTCATCCGTTTATTGAGGGCAACGGAAGGACGGCACGAGCAGCTTCCTACTATTTGCTGTGCGTTCGTCATGGCGCGTTACTGGGTGGTCGAAAAATTGTTCCTGAACGGATCAAAGAGGACCGTGTCGGATACGAGGCTGGGCTAGAAGCGGCGGATCGTGCGTGGGCAGCAGGCCATCTAGATTTCTCACAAATGGAAGAATACCTAGCCGGATTGTTAGCAGCTCAGTTGCAAGACGATGGGCTGCCAAATCCGGGCCCAGTTGGCAACTAGCTGCAACTGGCATTCAGGAGCTTCGCGATGGCACCCAACAAGTTCGGCGTCGGCCAGTCGATGAAGCGGAAGGAAGACGATCCGCTGCTGCGCGGCCGCGGCCGCTACATCGCGGACGTTCAGCCAGAAGGGCAGTTGCACGCGGCGCTGGTTCGTTCGCCGCACCCGCATGCGCGCTTCAAGCTCGACGCCGGGAAGGCCAAGGGCATGAAGGGCGTGCGGCTGGTGCTGACCGGCGCGGACGTCACCGGCATCGGGCTGATGCCGTGTCAGGCCGGCATTCCGGGCGTGAGCATTCCCACGCCGCGCTATCCAGTGATCGCGGCCGACGAGGTCCACCACGTCGGCGACGCGGTCGCTTTCGTCGTGGCCGATACGCTCGCCCAGGCAAAGGACGCCGCCGAAGCCATTGCCGTGCAGTGGGAGCCGCTGCCGCATGTGGTCGGTGCGGTCGCCGCGCTGAAGAAGGACGCTGTACAGGTCTGGAAGGACCGGCCGGGCAACGTCGCGTTCACGGTTGCGCTCGGCGACAAGGCCGCGACCGAGACGGCGTTTGCGCCTGCGACGCACAACGTCGAGGTGACGGTGATCAACCAGCGCCTCGTCACCAACTATATGGACACCCGCGGCTGCATCGCCGAGTACGATGCCGCCAACGACCGCCTGACGCTGACGATGGGCAGCCAGGGCTCCAACTACATGCGCGACACGCTCTGCGAGATGCTCAATCTCCCGCCGGAGAAGATCCGTGTCATCACGCCGGACGTCGGCGGCGGCTTCGGCACCAAGCTGTTCATCTATCGCGAATATGCGCTGCTTGCGGTTGCGGCGAAGACGCTCAAGCGCCCGGTGCGCTGGATCGCCGACCGCAGCGAGCACTTCCTGGGCGACGCGCACGGCCGCGACAACATCACGACCGCGAAGCTCGCGCTCGACGACAAGGGCAAGTTCCTCGCGCTCGATGTCGATATCGTTGCCGATATGGGCTCGTATCTCTCGGCTTATGCGCCGTACATTCCGTTCCTCGGCGCGGGCATGACGCCGGGCCTCTACGATATTCCGGCCTGTCACGTCCGCGTGCGCGGCGTCTATACGCACACTGTGCCGGTCGACGCCTATCGCGGCGCGGGCCGCCCCGAGGCGTCCTACGTGATCGAGCGTCTCGTGGACGCGGCGGCGCGCGAGTTGGAGATCGCGCCCGACACGATCCGAAAACGCAACTTCATCAAGCCGAAGGCGATGCCGTACACGACCGCCGTCGGCAAGATTTACGACTCCGGCGACTTCAACGCGCACATGTCGCGCGCGCAGGAGCTGGGCGATTGGGATGGCTTCAAGAAGCGCGCCAATGAGGCGAAACGCAAAGGCATGATCCGCGGCATCGGCCTTGCCACCTACATCGAAGCCTGCGGCAACAACGGCCCCGACATGGCGGAGATCAAGCTCGATCCGGACGGCGGCGTCACCGCGCTCGTCGGCTCGCAGTCGAGCGGGCAGGGGCACGCGACCTCCTACGCGCAGCTCGTCGCCGATCAGTTCGGCCTCTCGCCCGATATGGTGCGCACCGTGCAGGGCGACACCGACCGCATCGCGCAGGGCGCTGGCACCGGCGGCTCAAGCTCGATCACCTGCGCCGGCACCGCGCTCGTACGCGCGACCAAGACGCTCGGCGACAATCTGAAACAACTCGCCGCCGATGCGCTCGAAACCAGCGTCGGCGACCTCGAGATCGCCGACGGCGCAGTGCGCGTCGCAGGCACCGACCGGCTCATCACCTTTGCCGACATCGCCAAGCGTCCGAACGTGCCGCAGGACAAGCTCGCCGCCCACGATCAGTTCGTGCCGGAGCAGCCGACCTATCCGAACGGCACGCACCTGGCCGAGGTCGAGATCGACCCCGCCACGGGCGCGACAAAGATCGTCAACTACATCATCGTCGACGACTTCGGCGTGACGCTGAACCCGCTCCTTCTCGCCGGCCAGGTCCACGGCGGCGCGGTGCAGGGCATCGGCCAGGCGTTGATGGAGCAGGCGGTCTATGACGAGGGCTCCGGCCAACTGTTGACTGCCTCGCTGATGGACTACGCGCTGCCCAAGGCCGGCGACATGCCGTCCTTCGCCTTCGAGACTTCGAATGTGCCCTGTACCAGCAACCCGCTGGGCGTGAAGGGGGCGGGCGAGGCGGGGGCCATCGGCTCCTGCCCGGCGGTCATGAACGCCATCGTGGACGCGCTCTGGCGCGCCTACAGGGTGCGCCATATCGACATGCCGGCCACCCCGGAGCGGGTCTGGAAGGCGATCGAGGAAGGCCAGCAATTGCACCGGATGTAGGGCTGTTATCTCTTAATAATCAGTAGGTTAATGTGTTTTAGCGGCCTCACGGGAACGTGAGGCCGCTTGGCATTCTGTTGTCGTGAGTTTGGAGGAATAACAAAGTAAGGCTGGTGTTTCATAAACCGCTGCCCACAAGCCCCGGGGCTTCCTTCCAGACACGGGGCGCTTCCCGAAGAACCAGAGGGACTTTTCGATGATCACTCGTCTCGTGCTTGCCGCCGCAGTCGTCGCAGCCGGCATCACCGCGGTTGCCGCTCAAAGCGATCCGATCGCCGTCCGTAAGGCCCTGATGAAGGGCGTTGGCGATCAGTCCCGCATCGCCCGTGACATGCTCGACGGCAAGACGCCGTTCAACGCCGACGCGGCGAAGAAGGTCTTCGCGACTTTCGAGGACGCGTCCGCCAAGATGCCGGCGCTGTTCCCGGACAATTCGAAGGCGGGCGACACCGCGGCGCTCCCGGCGGTTTGGGACAACAAGTCCGACTTCACCGCGAAGTTCGCCAAGCTCGGCGCCGACTCCAAGGCCGCCGCGGCGCAGGTGAAGGACCTCGACAGCTTCAAGGCTGCGATGGGTGAGGTCGGCAAGAACTGCGGCGGTTGTCACCAGACGTACCGCAAGCGCCAGTCGTAGTCGCTTCAGCGGGAATTTTCGGACCCCGGTTTCGATCAAGAGGGCGGCGGGTCTTCGAGGGCGAGTGCCCTGGGGACGCGCCGCCCTTCCGCTTTTCGTAAAGCCTCAATCTCAATAGGATCGGTTCGAGGAGACGCCATGTTGCGCAAGCTTTTCATTCTGGCGGTCATCGCCGCCGTGATCGGCCTCGGCGTGTTCTGGGTCGTCACCATTCCCGCCACGATCCCGGCGAGCGCGCTCGCACAGCGCACGCCGAACCTCGAGAATGGCAAGGAGATGTTCTACGCGGGCGGCTGCGCCGCGTGCCATGCGGTGCCCGGCCAGGATGACAAGACGAAGCTCGGCGGCGGCCTCGGCATGAAATCGCCGTTCGGCACGTTCAATGTTCCGAACATCTCGCCCGATCCGAAGGACGGCATCGGCTCCTGGACCGAGGCGCAATTCGTCACCGCGATGAAGATGGGCACGTCGCCTGACGGCCGTCACTACTATCCGGCGTTTCCTTATGGATCGTACCAGCGCATGAAGATCGACGACATGCGCGATATCTTTGCCTATCTGAAGACGCTTCCCCCCGTGCAGGGCCGCGTGCGCGACCACGATCTGCCGTTCCCGTTCAACATCCGCCGTACGCTCGGCGGCTGGAAGTTCCTGTTCCTCGACGGCAAGGAGTTCACGCCCGATCCGTCGAAGGACGCGGCGTGGAACCGCGGCGCCTATCTCGTCAACGGCCCAGGCCACTGCGCCGAATGCCATTCGCCACGCAACATTCTCGGCGGCATCGTCGAGCGCCAGCGCTTCGCGGGTGGCCCGGACCCGGAAGGCGAGGGCTGGGTTCCGAACATCACCCAGGACGGGCTTCGCGCCTGGACCGTCGAGGAGATCGAGACGCTGCTCGAAACCGGTGAGAACCGCGACCATGACACGGTCGGCGGCGGCATGGGCAAGGTTGTCGGCAACACCGGAAAGTTGAGCAAGGAAGACCGCGCCGCCATGGCGCGCTATATCAAGTCGCTGCCAGCGGTCGAGGGGCCGAAGCAACCCGAGAAGAAGTGAGATAAATACTGACGACCATGCGTTTGCGCCCGAGATGAATGTATTCAAGGCCGTTGTTCTCAAGCTGATCTCGGCGCTGCTCTTTGCGTTGATGTCGTCACTGGTGCGCTTCGTCGGCGAGGACGTCCCGCTCGGCCAGACGGTGTTCTTCCGCGCCGCCTTCGCCATCGTGCCGGTGTTGCTCCTCCTGGCGTGGCGGCGGGAGCTTGGGTCTGCCCTCTACACCGCGCGTCCTCTCGGTCATGTCGGCCGCGGTTCGATCAGCGTGTGCGGTATGTTCCTCAACTTCGCCGCGCTCCAGCGCTTGCCGCTGTCGGACGCCACGGCGATTTCGTTCGCCTCGCCGCTTATCACCGTGGCGCTCGCAGCGATCTTCCTCGGCGAGCACGTGCGCCGCTATCGTTGGACCGCGGTCGCCGTCGGCTTCGTCGGCATCATCGTGATGCTGTGGCCATATCTCGACATCGGTCACTTCACAGCGGGCACGGCGTCCGCCGCGATCGGCGCGGCCTGCGCGGTCGCCTCGGCCTTCACCAACGCGGGCTCGGTGGTGCAGACCCGCCGTCTGACCACGACTGAAACCACCTCGTCGATCGTGTTCTACTTCTCCGTCATCTGTGCGATCGGGGGCCTCTGCACGCTGCCGTTCGGCTGGATCATGCCGAACACGGCGCAGCTTGTGGCGCTGATCTCCATCGGTCTGCTCGGCGGGCTCGCGCATGTGGTGCTCACCGAGAGCTATCATCACGCGCCGGCCTCGCTCGTGGCCCCGCTCGACTACACCACGATGATTTGGGCTTTCATCCTCGGCTACTGGATATTCGGCGAAGTCCCGTCGATCTATGTCTATGTCGGAGCTGTTATCGTCGCGGGCTCCGGCATCTACGTGATCCTGCGCGAGCGTCAGCTCGGCTTGCGCCGTTTGCGCGAAGTGGAGGACCGGACGGCGCAGACGTAATGATTGCTCTCGTCTGGTCGCCCAATCTCCGCCGTCATGCCCGGGCTTGTCCCGCCATGACGGAGCAAACGACGAAGTCGGAGCGAAGCGTCAAAACGCCTTGAACGTGATGATCGTCCGGGTGTCGTGGATGCCCGGGATCGTCTGCACCTTCTCGTTCACGAAGTGCCCGATGTCGGTGCCGGCCTCGACATAGACCTTGACCAGCAGGTCGAACTCGCCCGCGGTCGAATAGATTTCCGAGGCGATCTCCGCGTCGGCAAGGCGGTTCGCCACCTCGTAGGACTTTCCGAGCTGGCATTTGATCTGAACGAAAAAGGGGACCATTGGGCCTCCGGCCGCCGACGACGGGGCCAATCCAGCAAAAACAGGCTCAAGAGGCAAGGGTGCAAAGAGGGCGGAGAATGCGCCGCCAATCGGCCGTTTTCAGCGCTGTTCGAACGGGTTGTTGAACTGCCAGCGCGGTGGCGCGGGCGTCGCTGGACGCGCCTGGGCATAGGCGTCCGATTCGGCGGCTGGCTCGGACGACGAGAACGGCCAGAAGCCCCCCGGCTCGGACCGTGCGAGCGGGCCGTTCTCCGGCCCGCGCTGTCCGGCCGCCACCACATGCACCACGCGATAGCCACGCGCCCGAAGCTCGGAGAGGAGCGCCGGCAGCATCATTGCGGTTTTGTCCTGGACGTCATGCATCAGGATGATGCCGCGGCCCCGGCGATCGAGCCGCGCGAGCGTGTCGTACAGCATCCGCCGCGGGCCGATGCGCTTCCAGTCGTAGGTGTCGATATCGATGCTGAAGGCAGCGATCTCGCGCGAGCGCAGGTAGTGCTCGGCGTGCCGCGTCGTAAACAGGCCCGGGAAGCGGAAGAACGGCGCGACCACGCGCGGATCGCCCGCTGCGGCCCGCACGGCGGCGATGCCGGTGTCGATCTCATAGGCGGCTTCGCGCGGCGACATCCGGTGCAGCGGATGATGGTGCGTGTGCGTGCCGATGGTGTGGCCCGCCGCATAGATCTGCCGGACCATCGCCGGGTCGCGCACCGCCTGCCGCCCGACCATGAAGAACGTCGCCTGCACGCACTCGTCGGCGAGCGCGCGCAGCACGCGCTGGGTGTTCGGCGATCTCGGCCCGTCGTCGAAGGTCAGCACAACCTCGCCGCGCGCGAGCGGCAGCGAGCGGCCGTAGTCGTGCGAGCCGATGCGCGGCATCTGCCGCGGATCGACCTCGATGGTGCGGCTGGTGCCGAGCGCGTTCGGGTTGCCGGGGCAGGACGTGGCGGCATGTGCCGTCTCTGCGCTCAATAGCGCGAGACCGGCCAGAATCGCCGCTGGAATTCGTCGCCCCTGAAACATTTCCTGATTGTCTTAGCCGGGAGCGGCGATTCGCGCGGGGAAACCGCTGGTCAGCGTTAGCGTTCATCGTTAACGGCCGCCCTTGAACGGGCCGCAGCGGCGGGCTACCTATTTTGCAGCAATCTCATGGGGTGCCTGGTTTACTGAGGCGAGCGGAAACGAAGCCGTTCTTCGATCGCCAAGGGCCGGGCTGAGAGGCAAACGCCAACCCATCGAACCTGATCCGGGTCATGCCGGCGGAGGGAGAGATGCAGGCGCTGGGAAGCGAACTGCCGAACATTGCTGGCGACATTCTGGAGCGCGTCCGCGCCAAGCGACCGCGCGTCCACTGCATCACCAACGCGGTGGCACAGACCTACACCGCCAACATCCTGCTTGCCGCCGGTGCCATTCCTTCCATGACGATCGCGCCGAAGGAGGTCACCGCCTTCGCGCAACGCGCCGACGCGCTTCTCGTCAATCTCGGCACCTTCGACGCCGAGCGGCAGAAGGCCTCGCTCGCCGCCATCGCCGCGGTCAACAAGCTGAAGAAGCCGTGGGTGCTCGATCCGGTGTTCATCGACCGCTCGAAGCCGCGCGCTGCCTTCGCGAAGAAGCTCGTTGCCAAATCGCCGCGCGCGATCCGTCTCAACCAGGCCGAGTTCGAAGCGCTGGCGGGAGCGAAGTTCAGCGAGCGCTCGCTCGGGCAATGCGCGGTCAAGCACCGCACCGTGATCGGCATGACCGGCGAAGTCGATTTCGTGCGCGACGCCAAGCGCAATGCGATCATCGACAACGGCCATCCGCTGATGGCCAAGGTGACCGCGATGGGTTGCGCCGGCTCGGCCTATCTCGCAGCCTGTCTCTCTGTCGAAAATGATCCATGGCTCGCGACCGTCGCGGCGCTGCTCGTGCTCGGCGTTGCGGGCGAGGTCGCCGCCGAACGCGCGCGCGGGCCGGGTAGCTTCGCCATCGAGATGGTGGACGCCCTGCACAATCTCGATCGCGCGACATTGCGGTCGAAAGCAAAGGTGAATTGATGCCTGTCGATCTTCGCGTTTACGGCATTGTCGATCCCGAGCACACCGGCGGGCGTTCGCTGGCGGAGCTTGCGCATCTGGAAGCCAAGGGCGGCGCGACGCTCATTCAGTTGCGCGACAAGCTCAGCGAGACGCGCCAGTTCGTCGACAACGCCCGCGCGGTAAAGGCCGCGCTCGATCCGTTCGGCGTGCCGCTTCTCATCAATGATCGCATCGACGTCGCCCTCGCGGTTGGCGCTGCCGGCGTTCACATCGGCCAGACCGACATGACGGTGGAGGACGCGCGGCGTCTCCTGCCGCCGAGCGCGATCGTCGGACTCACGGTCAACAAGCTGCATCTGGCCGAAGAAGCTCCGCTCAGCCTCATCGACTATGCCGGCGTTGGCGGCGTCTATGGCACCGCGTCGAAGCAGCAAAAGAATTCGCCCATCGGCCCCGAAGGCCTGAAGGCCATCACCGATATCCTGCGCAAGCGGTGGCGCGGTTTTCCGGTTGTCGGCATCGCCGGCATCAATGCCTCGAACGCGGCCGCCGTGATTGACGCCGGTGCCGACGGCGTTTCGGTGATCGCTGCACTGTCGCTCGCGCCGGATCCCGAAGCCGCGACGCGCGAACTGCGCGCCGTCATCGACAAGACGCTGGAGAGACACCGAGGCCGCGCATGACGCCGGTTGCCGTCACCATCGCGGGTTCCGATTCCGGTGGCGGCGCCGGCATTCAGGCCGATCTGAAAACCTTCTCCGCGCTCGGGGTCTATGGCGCGTCGGTGATCACCGCGCTTACCGCGCAAAACACGCTGGGCGTGACCGGCATTCACGACGTGCCGCCGGAGTTCATCACCGCGCAGATGGATGCGGTGTTCTCTGACATCGCAGTGTCGACCGTGTTCTCTGGTGCTTCGCCCAGCGCCGTGAAAATCGGCATGCTGTCTCAGGTTTCGAGCATCGAAGCGGTGGCGGATGGACTTGCGAAGCACAACCAGAGCAATGTCGTTCTCGATCCGGTGATGATCGCGACTTCGGGCGACCGTCTGCTCAACGCCGACGCCATCGATACGCTCATTCGCATCCTTATTCCTCGCGCACGCGTGATCACGCCGAACCTTCCCGAAGCCGCCGCGCTGGTCGAGCGTCCGATCGCTGAAGGCGAGAACACGATGCGCGCGCACGCCGAACGCCTGCTGCTGCTTGGCGCGCAAGCGGTGCTGATCAAGGGCGGCCATGGCACGGGCGAGGAGAGCGTCGATCTTCTCGTCGAGCGCGACACCATCACGCGCTTCGCAGCTCCTCGTATCGAAACCGCAAACACCCACGGCACCGGCTGCACGCTGTCGTCCGCCGTCGCGGCTGGTCTGGCGAAAGGCCTCGATCTGGTCGAGGCGGTCCGCGAGGCGAAGGACTACGTCACCGGCGCGATCGCCGCGTCGAGCAAGCTGCAGATCGGGTCCGGACACGGCCCGGTCCATCATTTTTACCGCTGGTGGTGAGCTGACCTGGACGTGCGTTGATCAAGGAGCGAGGAATGGCTCATATCAATCGTAGAAACGTTGTTCGCGCCGGAGGAATGGGGCTTATAGGTGCGATTTCAGCACCTACTGTGGCCCGCGCCCAGACCCGCCGCTGGCGCATGATCACCTCCTGGCCGAAGCGTCTTCCCGGTCCCGGCATGTCCGCGGAACGCGTCGCCGAGCGCATCGGCGCGCTGTCCGGCGGCCGCATCCAGATCACCGTGCATGCCGCCGGCGAAGTCGTTCCAGCGTTTGAAGTTTTGGACGCGGTCGGCTCCGGCGTCGCCGACATGGGCCACACCGCCGCGTTCTACTGGCAGGGCAAGGAGCCCGCCGCCGCGTTCTACACCACGGTCCCGTTCGGCCTGACGCCCAACGAGCACGTCGCCTGGGTCGATGCCGGCGGCGGTCAGGCGTTGTGGGATGAGATCTACGCGCCGTTCGGTGTGAAGCCGTTCATGGGCGGCAACACCGGCGTCTGCATGGGCGGCTGGTTCCGCCGTGAAATCAAAGGCCTCGCGGATTTGCGCGGCTTGAAGATCCGTTCGCTTGGACTCGGCGGTGAGGTGTTTCGTCGCATGGGTGCGACGCCGCAGACGACTCCGCCCGCGGAAATGCTGACGAGCTTGCAGTCCGGCGTGATCGACGGCGCGGAATTCGTCGGCCCCGGCTCTGACATCGCGCTCGGACTCTATCGCGTCGCGCCGTTCTACTACGGCCCCGGATTCAACAAGCCGAACGGCACCGGCGAATGCATCGTCTCGCTGAAACTGTGGGAGACGCTCGACTCCGAAACCAAGGCGATCATTGCGCATGCGACCGCGGTCGAAGCGAATTTCGCGCTGTCGGAGATGGAGCGCCTTAACGCCGAAGCGCTCGTCGCGCTCACCGGCCAGCACCGCGTCCAGCTTCGTGCGTTCCCCAACGACGTGATCGTGGCCGCACGCAAAGAGGCCACCGACGTCCTCGCCGAGCTTGGCGCGCGTAGTGACAAGGCGCGGCGTGTCCACGCCTCCTACACGGCGTTCCGCGAACGAACCGCGCCATGGTCGCGAATCTCGCTGCGGGCGGTGCTGGAGGCGCGGGAGGGGTAAACGTCGCGCAGGCGCGATGTTACCGCTCTTTACCCGCCGTTAATCATATTTCGATTGAATTCATTAACCACGCCGCCTCGGCCCGCCGATGCGTCTGTGTGTGCCTAAGGCCCATTTGGCCGACGTGACTTTGTAACAGCGTATTTCGATTGGGGGATCGTGGCAGGCGCGAGAGCTCGCGCAGAGTGCGCGATTCATCTGAGCTCAGTGCACCTGAACCCGCAGGGGAAAAAGATGATGAATTCGAAGTTGAGCATGGCGGTGGCGGCAGCGGTTGCGCTGATCGCGACTCCGTTTGCCGCGCAGGCGGCGGACATGCCCGTTAGGGGCGGCTACTACAAGGCTCCGCCGCGCTCGGTGGTGTCGTACTACAACTGGACCGGCTTCTACGCCGGTATCAACGTCGGCTACGGCTTTGCCAAGTCCGACTGGTCGGCGGTGCCGACCGCCAGCAACAAGCCGAAGGGCGTCCTCGCGGGCGGCACAGTCGGTTACAACTACCAGATCGGCTCGGTGGTCTGGGGCCTCGAAGGCGACTTCGACTGGTCGAACGTGAAGGGCAGCTCCACCTGCGGCGGCGTTGCCACCTGCGAAACCGCAAACGGCTGGCTTGCGACCTTCCGCGGCCGCGTCGGCTACGCCTTCGATCGCTGGCTGCCCTACATCACCGCGGGCGGCGCTTACGGCGACGTGAAGGCGACCACGAGCCTGGCGGGCCTCTCGGCTTCCACGTCCAAGAGCCAACTGGGTTGGACTGCCGGCGCCGGCATCGAATACGCCTTCCTCGGTAACTGGTCTGCGAAGCTCGAGTATCTTTACGTCGATCTCGGCAACGTCGACCTCGGCACGGCTGCGGTCGCGAACAACGTCTCCTTCAAGGAGAATATCGTTCGTGCTGGCCTGAACTATAAGTTCAGCGGCCCGGTGTTTAGCCGGTTCTGATTCGGACGGCATTCGGCGGGCCTGGCCCGCCACGCCATCGAGCCCCGGGCGAAAGCCCGGGGCTTTTCATTGGTTAACAGATGGTTAGCAGCGTATTGCGGTCTGTTGCGGGGCGGACACAGTGCTCCGAATTGGCTCCTCTGGCCGGGCTTGCAGGCTGTTCAACCGTTGCGTGGTGTCGAGGGCTCTCTACTGTCTCGTTAACGAGTCAAGTGATTCGTTCGAGCCTGAGGGCGTTATCCCCATATTACCTGGGGGTCGGGGCGGTTCCCCACAGGCGCGGACTACGCACGGTCCCCTGCCGCGTTCCGTATCAGCAGTGACCTTCGCGTTGTGGCGTGTTGCCGGTCGAGGCGATGCGCCATTGCGGTGCGATTCGACTCTCCAGTTTCAGAACACGAGTACGCGCGGTGCGATTGCGGGCACCGGCTGCGAGCTGAGGCCAACACTCACCGGCGCAAGGGATGGGAGACCAGAGATGAAGTTCAAACTGATCGGAGCGGGGATCGCGACGCTGTCGTTGCTTGCGACGTCGTTCTCGGCGGAAGCGGCGGACATCCCGCGGCCCGTCTACAAGGCGGCGCCCCGTGCGGTCGTTGCCTACTACAACTGGACCGGTTTCTACGCCGGTATCAACGGCGGTTACGCGTGGGGCTCATCGGATTGGTCGGCGGTGCCGACGGCGAGCAACAAGCCCAAGGGCGCGATGGTCGGCGGCACGCTCGGCTACAACTATCAGATCGGCTCGGTCGTCTGGGGCATCGAGGGTGACCTCGACTGGTCCAACGTGAAGGGCAGCGCCACCTGCGGCGGCGTGTTCACCTGCGAAACCGCGAACACCTACCTCGGGACCGTCCGTGGCCGTATCGGCTACGCCTTTGACCGCTGGCTGCCGTACATCACGGCGGGCGGCGCCTTCGGCAACATCAAGGCGACGACGAGCCTCGCCGGCCTTTCCGCCTCCACGTCGAAGGACAAGTTCGGCTGGACCGCGGGCGCAGGCCTCGAATACGCCTTCCTCGGCAACTGGTCGGCCAAGCTCGAATATCTTTACGTCGATCTCGGCAACTTCGACACCGGCCCTGCGCCGATCGTCAATACCGTCTCCTTCAAGGAGAACATTGTCCGCGCCGGCCTGAACTACAAGTTCTCCGGCCCGGTGTTCAGCCGGTTCTAATGATCCGAGCGGAGCGAAGCTCCGCGCGACACACCAGAACTAAAAAGCCCCGGGCAGAAGCCCGGGGCTTTCGTTTTGGAGAGAGCAGGGGAGATCAGGCGCGCGCCTTGACGATCTTCTGCTTCTGCGTGCCGAGGCCGTCGCAGCCGAGTTCGACGACGTCGCCGACGTTGAGGAACTTCGGCGGCTTCATGCCGAGCGCGACGCCCGACGGCGTACCGGTGACGATGATGTCACCCGGCTCCATGATGAAGTACTGCGAGCACCACCAGACGATCTCCTGAACATTGAAGATCATCGTCTTGGTGTTGCCCTTCTGGCGGTAGTCGCCGTTCACCTTGAGCCAGATGTTGAGGTTCTGCGGGTCCTTGATCTCGTCCTTGGTGGCGACCCAGGGGCCGATCGGGCCGAACGTCTCGCAGCCCTTGCCCTTGGTCCACTGGCCGGCGCGCTCGATCTGGAACACACGCTCGGAGACGTCGTTGGCGAGGAAATAGCCCGCCACCGCGCTCATCGCCTGCTCCTTCTTCAGGTAGCTGGCGCGCTTGCCGATCACGATGCCGAGTTCGACCTCGTAGTCGAGCTTGCTCGAGTCCTTCGGTGTGATGGTGTTGTCGTTCGGGCCGCAGATGCAGGAGACGGCCTTGTTGAAGATGATCGGTTCCGGCGGGAGCTGCATGCCGGCTTCCTTGGCGTGGTCGGCGTAGTTCAGGCCGATGGCGATGAAGTTCGACGGCCGCGCGACGCACGGGCCGAGGCGAGGATTGCCCTTCACCAGCGGCAGCTTTTCGATCTTGGCCTTCTTGATCTTGGCGAGGCCGGCGGACGACAGCGCCTCACCGTTGATGTCCTTCACGACCTTGGAGAGGTCGCGGATTTTGCCGTTGGCATCGATGATTCCGGGCTTTTCCTTGCCGGCGGCGCCGTAACGGACAAGCTTCATAGGTGACTCCCTTTACCTTGGAAAACGCGGACGGGCCGCCGAATGGCGCGCATCATGCTTCGCCAGCGCGTTGCGGGCAAGCCGGTCGGGCGCGGCATTCAGCGCTGCGATGTGCCTTATTTTCATAGGCGTTTTAGCGGGCGATCGGCGTCCGGTGGGCAGATTGCATCGCACTGGCCGCCGTGCCAGTTTCCGCCCGAATTGGGCAAAAGCGATGAAGCGTGGCCGCCGAAAGCCAAGACGAACGCATGCCGAGCGTCGGAGCGAAACACAGGCGGCGATCCTTCAGGCCTCCATCCAGATCCTGATCGCGCACGGCTACGCCGGCTTCAGCGCAAGCCGCGTCGCTGCCCGCGCGGGCGTCTCACGCGGCGCACAGGAGCACTACTTCCCGAAGAAGCACGACCTGATCGCAGCCGCCACCCGATTTACGATGCAGCAGGCGGTGGAGCACGCGCAGTCCTATGCGAAGACGGCGAAGGATTCGTCCGATCCGATCGCGAAGTTCCTGGTGGACTCCGAGCACTTTTTCTTCATGCCGGTCTATCGCGCCATGATCGAGATCATGATCGCGGCGCGGACAGACCGCGCGCTTGCCCGCATCGTCAATCCGATCGTGCAGGACGCGCGCGAGGTGCTGAACGGTATCTGGGCCGACACGCTCGACCGTGCCGGATATCCGCGCCGGAACGCGAAGCAGTTCATCGAGCTGACGCACTATTTCCTGCGTGGGCTTTTCCTCGCCAGCAACTGGTTGCCGTATAAGGTCGATCGCAAAGAGGCGATCGCGGCGTGGCGCGAGCTTGCGCCGGCCGCCTTGCGGCTCGAAGACGCGGCGCACCCCAGCGTCCGGCGCAAGACGCGCTAACCCGATCAATTCATCGCCGGACCTGAAATTACAAGGATTTCTCCTTGCAAAAACAAGGAGCGCTCCTTGTAATTTGATTTCCGTGGCTGATTGCGCTTACCATTCCCGAAACGGCATTCGAAGCCTGCATCCAAAAGCGGGCTCGTGGGAGGACAGCGATGACACTTCAGCAGAACACGGATCGTATTCAGACCACGCATATTGGGAGCCTGCCGCGCCCGCACGATCTGCTCGATTTGATGAAGGCGAAGTTCACCGGCGGGGCGTTCGATCAGACCGCGCTCGAAGCGAAGATCGCTTCATCCGTCGCGAGCTGCGTCCGCAAGCAGGTTGAGAGCGGCATCGACATCGTCAGCGACGGCGAATTCTCGAAGCCCGGCTTCTTCACCTACATCCAGGAGCGGCTTGAGGGCTACGAGTCGCGGCCGAACCAGAAGCTTAAGCTCTTTATGCAAGAGGTTGCCGCTTTCCCGGAGTACTACGCGCAGTATTTCAAGGAAGCGATGATGGGCGGCACCATCGTGCCGATCACGCCGGTGGTCTGCGTCGGGCCGGTTAAATATCGCGGCGATAAGTTCGTTCAGCGCGACATCGCCAACGTGAAGGCGGCGGCCAAGGCGGCGGGTGTGCCCGACCATCACGTGTTCCTGCCGGCGACCGCGCCGTCGGGCGTCGGCCTCAACGAGTATTACAAGACCGACGAAGAATACTTCCACGCGCTGGCCGCCGAACTGAACAAGGAATACCGTGCCATCATCGCGGGCGGCATCCTGCTCCAGGTGGACGACCCATTCCTGCCCGATATCTTTTTCGAGCCAGGGCTCGACAAGGCGCAGATGAAGCGCCGCGCGGAGATTTACGTCGAGGCGACCAACGCCGCGCTTTCGGGTATTCCGGCGGAGAAGGTCCGCTTCCACACCTGCTACGGCATCAACGAGGGGCCAAGGCTCTACGAGGCCGCGCTGTCGGATATCATCGAATACGTGCTGATGATCAACGCGGGCTCGTACAGCTTCGAGTGCGCCAATCCTCGGCACGAGCACGAATATCACCTGTTCGAGAACATCAAAGTGCCGGAGGGCAAGGTGCTGTGCCCGGGCGTCATCACCCACGCCAGCAACATCGTCGAGCATCCGGAGCTGATTGCCGAGCGCATCCTGCGCTTCGCCAAGCTGGTCGGCCGCGACAACGTGATGGCCGGCGCCGACTGCGGCTTCTCCTCCCAGGCGCTCTACAAGACAGAGGTCCACGACACCGTGGTCTGGGAGAAGTTCAAGGCGATGCGGCATGGCGCCGATATCGCCTCCAAGAAGCTTTGGTCGTAACGCGCGACTGCACGGATGGCGGGAATGAATTGTAGCCCCGGTCGCGATGAGGGGCGCAAGACATACGAAAAGGTCGCGAAGAGGAAACGGCAAGACAACAAGGGCGCTCTTAAAGCGCGCCACCCCAGGGAGACACGCATGCTTAAGCGGATCATTCTCGCATCGGCCGTTATTGCGGGCCTCGGCGCGCCGGCCGCCGCACAGCAGAAGAGCGTCAAGATCGGCTTCGTCAGCACCTTCAGCGGCCCGACGGCAGTCGTGGGCAACGACATGCGCGACGCCTTCGATCTCGCGCTCGATCATCTCGGACGCAAGATGGCGGGAGTTCCCGTTGAGACAATCTACGAAGACGATCAGCAGAAGCCGGAAGTTGGCAAGCAAAAGACCGACAAGCTGATCCAGTCCGACAAGGTCAATTTCCTCACCGGCTATATCTGGTCGAACGTCCTGCTAGCCTCGCTCAAGCCGGCCGTCGAATCCGAGACCTTCATAATCAGCGCGAACGCGGGCCCGTCGCAGATCGCGGGCGAGCAATGTTCGCCGTGGTTTTTCTCGACGTCCTGGCAGGGCGATCAGATTCCGCAGGCGCTCGGCGAATATCTGAATTCGAAGAACGTGAAATCGGCGTTCCTGATGGCCCCGAACTACGCAGCGGGCAAGGACGTGATGGCGGGTTTCAAATCCACGTTCAAAGGCAAGATCGCCGGCGAGACCTACACGCGCTGGCCGGACCAGCTCGACTTTTCGAGCGAGCTGTCGCAGGCGAGGGAGGCCAAGCCCGAAGCCATCTTCGCGTTCTATCCGGGCGCGGCGGGCATTCAGTATTTCACCCAATACGTCCAGTTCGGTTTGAGCAAGCAGATTCCGCTCTACACCGCCTTTGTCGTCGACGCGCTGTCGCTCCCGCGTCTGAAGGATCTCGCCCTGGGCGCGCTCAGCGCGCAGCAATGGGTGGTCGATCTGCCCAACGATGCGAACAAGAGGTTCGTCGCCGACTTCAAGAAGAAGTACAGCCGCCTTCCGACCTTCTACGCCGCGCAGGCCTATGACGCGGCCATGCTGATCGACAGCGCCGTACGCGGTTCAGGCGGCGATCTGAGCAAGAAGGACACAATGCGCGATGCGATGCGGAAGGCGAGCTACGCCTCGGTGCGGGGCAGCTACAAATACGGAAACAACCAGTTCCCGATCCAGAACTTCTATTTGCAGGAGGCGGTGCTCGATTCAGAGGGCGCCTACTCGCTGAAGACGGTCGCGACCGCGCTCAAGGATCACCAGGACCGCTACGCTGGCCAATGCAATATGAAATGGTGACATGAAAAGAGGCCGGAGCGGGGATGCCGCTCCGGCCTCTGCGTTGAAGTGCTTTCCTCAGAACGCGCCGGGGAAGATGCCCCCGTCCATCAGAATGTTCTGGCCGGTGATGTAGCCTGCGTAGGACGAGCACAGGAACGCGCAGGTTGCGCCGAACTCGTCCGGCTGACCCAGGCGCTTAGCCGGGATCGTGGCGACGCGCGCGGCGACCGCTTGCTCGAGCGTGATGCCCTGTTTCTTCGCGGTCGCTTCGTTGTTTGAGCGCAGGCGGTCCGTATCGAATGGACCCGGTAGCAGGAAGTTGATCGTGACGTTCGACGCCGCGACCGAGCGCGCCACGCCAGCGAGGAACGCGGTGAGGCCCGCGCGTGCGCCGGACGACAGGTCGAGGCCGACGAGCGGCATCTTCACCGAGCCCGAGGTGATGTTGATGATGCGGCCGAACTTCTTCGCGACCATCGGATTGATCGCCTTCTGGATCAGTTCGACCGGCACGACCATGTTACCGACCACGCCATCGATCATCTTCTGGCGGTCCAACTCGCGGAAATCGCGGAAGGGCGGACCGGCGTTGTTGGTGACCAGGATGTCCGGCTCGGGGCAGGCGGCGAACAGGGCGGCCTGGCCTTCCGGCGTGCCGACGTTGGCGGCGACGGGGTGAACCTTGGCGCCGGTGGCCTTTTTGATTTCATCGGCGGTGGCTTCAAGCCGCTTGGCATCAATTCCGTTGATGACGACTTCGACGCCTGCTTCCGCGAGCCGCATGGCGCAGGCCTTGCCGAGCCCACGGCTCGACGCGCAGACGATGGCCTTGCGGCCGGCAATTCCGAGATCCATTCGCATTTTCTCCTTGATATCGGCGAAGGAAGCCGGCGGCCCCTCGATGGGGCGGGCCGGCTCGACTATAAATACAGGAATAAAGCTATGTGGATATTCTGCCAATGAATTTTGAAACGCTCGATTTTCTGAAGCTGATCCTCGGCCTTGCCGCGTTCGTGTTCATCGCCTGGATTGGCGGAAGCAACAAGCGGGTCGGCGGTGTGTTGCTGACCTTTCCCGTTCTCAACGGGGTGGCTCTGCTCACCAGCAGCGCGCCATTTGCGGTCGCGAACACCATTTTTGCTGTGGTGATTTTGAACGCCATGCTGTTCTGGGCTGCCGTGACTTGGATCGAATGGCTTCCGCCACTCCCACCGCGCGCGCCCGAGATTTTAAGGCTGCTCGCCCGGCTTGCGGTCTGGGCGATCATTTGGGGCGCCGTTGCATATCTGCTCACCCGCTATCGGGAGTGGCTTCCATCGGGCGCGCCGCTTTTCGTTATCGTGCTCTGCCTTGCGGCCGCGTATATCTATTTTCTGTGGCGCGCACCGCCTGCGCCGGTGCGGGCAGCATCGGCGCCGTCAGATCTCGAATACTGGATCAATTGGGCGATCAGAGTGGTGCTGTTCGTCCTCGTCTTTGCAGGTCTGCTTTTCACCGCAAAATCCGACCTTGATCCGCGCTGGACGGGAATGGCCAGCGCCTTGCCGCTGCCCGGGTTGTTCGCGCTGGCGTTTTTATCAACCCGCAACGACAAGACTGGCCTCAAGCCGTTTCGCGACACGGTTCTGCTCGGGCCGCTGCTCGTTATTCCGTTCAACTATCTGTTCGCCCATGTGGTCGTGCGCCTTCCTGCGGGTACTCTCGGAACCATTGCTGGCATGCTGCTCCTTCTTGTGGCTTGGGGGCTGTCCCTTGCGCTGGTGTTCTGGCTCATTCCGAGGCTTGCGCAACAGCTTGATGCCCGGCGGCCGCATCCTTAGATCGTGCGTCTTGCCCGCACTCCGCCCGCGGGGATAGGTTCTCGCAATGACAACCGCAGATACCATTTCGCTTCCGACCATCGCCGACGTGGACGCCGCCGCGAAGGCCATCGCGGGCGTCGCGACCCGCACGCCGCTGGTCAACTCGCCCGTGCTCGACGCCATCACCGGCGCGCGGGTGTTTCTGAAGTGCGAGACGCTCCAGCGCACCGGCTCGTTCAAGTTCCGCGGCGCCTACAACAAGATTTCCTCGATCCCGCCGGAGAAGAAGGCCGGCGGCGTGGTGGCCTATTCGTCCGGCAACCACGCGCAGGGCGTGGCGCACGCGGCTACGCTGTGCGGTGTGAAGTCCGTTGTCGTCATGCCGTCGGATGCGCCGCTGCCGAAGCGCCAGCGCACCGCGGCGTTCGGCGCTGAGGTCGTCCTTTATAACCGCGACACCGAGGACCGCGCCGGCATCGCGCGCGAGCTTTGCGAGAAGCGCGGCGCGACGCTGGTACCGCCATTCGATGATCCGAAGATCATCGCGGGGCAGGGGACGCTTGGCCGTGAGGTGATGGAGGAGTTGGAAAAGCTAGGCGTGAAGCCTGACATTGCCATCGTGGGCGCTTCGGGCGGAGGGCTGATCGCGGGCACCTCGATTGCTTTGAAATCGAAAGTACCGGGCATCCGCATCATCTCGGCGGAGCCGGAGGGCTTCGACGACACGCTCCGCTCGTTCAAGAGCGGCAAGCGCGAGCGCAATCCGCGCATGAGCGGCACGATCTGCGACGCGCTGATGACGGAGACGCCGGGCGTCGTCACCTGGGAGATCAACAAGAAGCTCGTGGGTGAGGGGGTCTCTGCAAGCGACGAGGAGGTCGGCCGCGCGGTGGCCTTCGCATTCCGCGAGATGAAGCTCGTGGTCGAGCCGGGTGGCGCCATTGGCCTTGCCGCGATGCTCGCGGGCAAGGTCGACATCAGGGGCAAGGTGGTGATCGGCGTGCTGTCGGGCGGCAACATCGATCCCGAGTTGATGCACAAGTTGCTCGCCGCCTAGCGGCCAATCCGGCTCACTCGGCCGCCTGGCTGCGCCTATAAAACTGGTTTTCCGGCCGCGGCAATCCAAGGTGTTCGCGGAGTGTCGTGCCTTCGTATTCCTTCCGGAACAGCCCGCGCGCCTGCAACTCTGGAACGACCTTCTGGCAGAAGTCATCGAGCCCGGCCGGCAGATAGGGGAACATGATGGTGAAGCCGTCGCTCGCTTCGCTCTCGAGCCACTTCTGCATCTCGTCGGCGATGGTCTTCGGCGTTCCGACCATGGCGAGCCCCGAATAGCCGCCCATGCGTTGGGCGAGCTGGCGCACGGTGAGATTGTCGCGCTTCGCCGCCGCGACGGCGCGCTCGCGCCCGCTCTTCGATGCGTTGGTTTCCGGAATCTCGGGGAGCGGGCCATCCGGGTCGAACTTCGACGCGTCGGTGCCGAGCGCGATCGAGAGAGACGCGATCGCGTTCGCGTAGTTCACCAGGCTGTCAAGCTTGGCGCGCTTTGCTTTCGCCTCCTCGACCGTATCGCCGACCACGACGAAGCATGCCGGCAAAATCTTCAAGTGCCTGCGATTGCGGCCGATCCTCTCCATGCGGCCTTTCACGTCGGCATAGAATTGCTTGCCGGCTTCGATATTGCTCTGCGCGGTGAACACCGCCTCCGCCGTCTCGGACGCGAGCCTGCGCCCGGCCTCTGACGCCCCGGCCTGCACGATCACCGGCCAGCCCTGCACCGGTCGCGCGATGTTGAGCGGACCTTTCACCTTCAGGAACTCGCCTTTGTGTCCGAGCACGTGCATCTTCTCCGGCTCGAAGAAGACGCCGCTCTCCACATCGCGGATGAAGGCGTCGTCGGCCCAGGAGTCCCACAGGCCCGTCACCACATCATAGAATTCCTTCGCACGGTCGTAGCGCTCGCCGTGCTCCATGTGCTCGTCGAGGCCGAAGTTCAGCGCCGCGTCTGGGTTCGACGTGGTGACGATGTTCCAGCCAGCGCGGCCGTTGCTGATGTGGTCGAGCGAGGCGAAGCGGCGGGCAATGTGATAGGGCGCGTCGAAGGTTGTGGAAGCCGTCGCCACGAGACCAATGCGCTCGGTCGCCTGCGACAGCGCCGAGAGCAGCGTGAACGGCTCGAACGACGTGGCCGTGTGGCTGCGCTTGAGCGCGTCCATCGGCATATTCAGCACGGCCATGTGGTCAGCCATGAAGAAGGCATCGAACTTCGCTTTCTCCAGCGTCTGGATGGCGTATTTGATATGAGCAAAGTTGAAATTCATGTCCGGCCACGCCCCCGGATAGCGCCATGCGCCGGTGTGAATGGAGGCCGGGCGCATGAAGGCGCCGAGGTGAAGCTGACGGGCGGGCATTGATGTCCTTCCGGGCCAATGGTGGAAAAGAGGATATAGGCGCGGCCGGAGGCGGCGGAAGCGGGGACCGCCGACAGAAAATTCAAATCTCCGTGGCGGGGCTTCGGCAGGCGGTTTATGCCACCGGACGCGCCCCGCGGCTGACGTCGCGGCCGATCCCGGCTAGTCTCCGCGGCAAAGCAAAAGCTTCAGGGGGAAACGCAATGCCGATTTCACGACGCAGCCTTGTTGCCGCGCTCGCCACAACGCCGTTCCTGCCACGTGCGGCCTTCGCCGCTTATCCGGACCGTCCGATCCGGCTGATCGTGCCGTTCGCGGCTGGCGGCAACGCGGACTTCGTGGCGCGGCTCGTCGGCGAGGGCATGTCGCAGGCGCTCGGCCAGCCGGTGGTGGTCGAATTCCGCACCGGCGCGGGCGGCAGCCTCGGCGCGGAAATGGCAGCGCGCTCGGCACCCGACGGATACTCCTTGTTCACCGGTTCGAACGGCCCGTTGACGGTCAATCCGTTCGTGCAGGCGAAGCTCTCTTACGATCCACTCAACGATTTCATCGCGGTGGGCCTCGCCAACCTCGCGCCGCACTGCGTCGTGGTGCACGAGTCGGTGGCGGCCAAGTCGCTGTCCGACTTGATCGCGATGTCGAAGCAAAAAGAGGTCAACATCGGCACCGCGGGCGCGGGCAGCGCGACGCACATGACGCTCGCGCGTCTCACGGTTGCGACCGGTGCGAAATTCCAGCACGTGCCGTATCGCGGTGGCGGCGCACTGGTGCCCGATCTCTTGGCCGGCAACATCAGCGGCGCAATGGTCGAGATCAACACCGTGCTGCCGCACCACAAGGCCGGCAAGGTGCGCATCGTCGCGGTCGCCTCGGCGCAGCGCTCGCCGCAGACGCCGGAGGTCGCAACCATGATCGAGGGCGGCGTGAAGGATTTCACCGCCGCGAGCTATGTCGGCATCCTCGCGCCAGCGAAAACTCCGCCGGAGATCATCGCGCCGCTTGAGGCTGCGCTGAAGAAGGCGCTGGCCGACAAGGCGGTGCAGGACAAGTTCCTCGCGGTCGGCGCCGATCTCGTGCCGCCGGAGCTGCAAACCTCGAAAGGCTTCGGCGACTACATCAAGAAGGAATACGCAGCGTCCGCGGAGGCTGCGAAGATCGCGAACTTGAAGCCGGAGTGAGGGCGCGACTGGACACAGTATGTGCTGCTGTCGTCCCCGCGCAGGCGGGAACCCATACTCCTAAATGTTTGTTGTTGCGACGCCAGGTCTGGCTTTCGCAAATACCGAGAGCGGTGGTTATGGGTCCCCGCCTGCGCGGGGACGACAGCCGTACTTGTGGTAGGCGCAATACGTCAGCCGCTCAGCGCTGCTCAATCCCCGCCTTTTCGCGCACGGTGCTCCACTTCTTGTATTCCGCGATCATGAACTGCCGCCATTCGTCTGGCGTCGAGCTCTTCACGATCACGCCCGCCTTGGTCAGGCGATCCTTC
Organism: Pseudomonadota bacterium; assembly: GCA_040756555.1. Taxonomy (GTDB): domain Bacteria; phylum Pseudomonadota; class Alphaproteobacteria; order Rhizobiales; family Xanthobacteraceae; genus Z2-YC6860. The sequence continues at coordinate 186,259 of JBFLYS010000006.1, forward strand.
ACGGCGTCCTCGGCGATCGTCTCGTTCAGCACCTTGTTCAGCTTGTCGATGATCGGCTTGGGCGTGCCCTTCGGGGCGAAGAAGCCGTACCAGGTCGTCACGTCGTAGCCGGGCACCACGCCGGATTCGATCGCGGTCGGCACGTTTGGCACCGCCGGGAAGCGATCCTTGCCGGTGACGGCGAGCACCTTGAGCTGACCGGAGTCGATCTGCCCGCGCACCGCCGTGACGGTGTCGAACAGCACGTCGACGTTCTTGCTCAGCAACGCCGAGATCGCCTCAGGCGACGTCCGGTACGGCACGTGGAGCATGTCGATGTTGGCGATTTGCTTGAACAGCTCGGCCGCCATGTGCTGCGTCGCGCCGAAACCAGGGCTCGCGAAAACGAGCTTGCCCGGCGCCGCCTTGGCGGCGGCGACCAGCGATTTGACGTCCTGAGACTCGTAGTCCGGCCGCACCACGATCATCAGGCCCGCGGTCGCGATCTGACCGATCCATTCGAAGGAATCGATCGTGTCGTAGCGCATGTTCTTGGTGATGGTCGAAGCGATCACCTGCCCGGCGGTCTGGATGCCGATCGTATATCCGTCTTTCGGTGAGTTCGCGATCTGCTCGTTGCCGATCAGCCCTCCTGCGCCCGGCTTGTTCTCGACCACGACCGGCTGGCCTAGCTTTTCCTGCATCCGCTGCACGACAATGCGGCCGATGATGTCGGCTCCGCCGCCGGCGCCGAACGGCACGACCAGTTTGATGGGCTGTGTCGGGTAATCCTGCGCGGCCGCCTGTCCTGTGAAGCCTGCGGCAAGCATGCAGGCAGCAGCCATCGTCAACAGCCGTCTCGTCATCCTATTCCTCCCAACAGCCCTGTTATTTTCGATGAACGGCTGCGGTTGCGAAGATATGGCCCGCTGTTCCAGCGGTCAATTTATGCGGACGCCTGCGGCAATCGGCGCGGGAAGGCCTGCGGTCTAAGCCTTTCGGCGGAGTTGTCACGCGCGCCGGTGTGCTAGGCTCCGCGCCACAACGAATCCAAAAAAATCGATAGGTGAGGAAATGACGACCATTCAACGCCGGACGTTTGTCAAGACGGCCGCAGCCGCGGGCTTTGCCGCCGGAAGCGGCCTGCTCGCGCGCCCCGCGCTCGCGCAAGGCGCCGGAGATTTCCCGAACAAGCCGATCAAGTTCATCGTGCCGCTCGCGCCGGGCGGTGCGATCGACTTCATCGCGCGCGCCGTCGGCGAGCGCATGCAGAGCGTCGGCCACCAGGTTGTGGTGGAGAACCGCACTGGCGCCGGCGGCACCATCGGCATGGACACGGCGATGAAGAGCCCGCCGGACGGCTACACCGTGCTGATCACCAACGACAACGCGGCGAGCGCGCCGCACATCATGTCGCTGTCCTACGACTACACGAAGGAGCTGCTCCCGGTCTGCTACCTCGGCCGGCACGGGCAGATCCTCGCGGCGCACTCCTCGCTCGGCGTGAACTCGGTGGCGGAGCTGGTCGAGTATGTGAAGAAGAACCCCGGCATCGGTCTTGCGACCTCGGGCGTCGGCTCGAACCAGCACGTGCTCTGCGAATGGTTCAAGCGCGAGTCCGGTCTCAAGATCGACCACGTGCCCTATCGCGGCGCGGGGCAGGCGATCAACGATCTGATCGCGGGTCACGTCAAGCTCGCCTCGCTCGGTCCGACCGCGCTGATGCCGCACGCGCAGGCGGGCACGGTGAAGCTTTTGGCGCAGTCGATGGCCAAGCGTGCGCCGACACTGCCGCAAGTGCCGACCTTCGAGGAGGCTGGCTACAAGGGTCTCGTGCTGGAGGCTTGGTACGCCGCGTTCGTTCCGGCCGGAACTCCTGCACCGATCATCGCCAAGCTCAACGCGGAGATGAACGCGGCATTGAAAGATCCGAAGCTGGTCGAGACCTTCACCAAGGGCGCGATCGAGCCCGTCGGCGGCGCGCCTGAAGAAATCGGCAAACTCGCGCAGGCGGACTCGGTGAAGTACGCGAAGCTCGTCAAAGAGCTGAACATCAAGGTAGGCCCGAACTGACAACGGGCCAAAACTGACAAGTTGAACGATCGGAGTAATGTTGCGGCGGGTGCATCATTAATGCACCCGCCGTTCGACATCTGTGGTGCATGGTTTCTTGAACGCTAACGCCGTTCGTTTTGGTAATAATTTCAAGCGCGCGAAAGCCCGGAAAGCGTGACGATTCAACGACGCGCGTCTGCAACGCTATGGTTGCTGCGATTTTAACCCTGTTTCTTTTAACCACACTTTTTTACGGCGCGTTGGTTCGCGCATGAGAACGTCGGCTTTGGTCCACAGGGGATCGTCACGGGCGCAAAAACAACCCGTGTAGGGGTAATAGACCAGAAGGGCTGACGAAAATGGCTGGCGATATCGTTCTTTCAGCGGGCGTCCGCGCGAACCTGCTGCAATTGCAGAAGACGTCTGAAATCATCACATCGACCCAGAGCAAGCTTGCGACCGGCAAGCGCGTGAACTCTGCGCTCGACAATCCGATCAACTTCTTCACCGCCGCGGGCCTTCAGAACCGCGCTGGCGACTTGGGCAACCTGCTCGACTCGATGTCCACGGGCATCAACACGATCCAGGCTGCCAACAACGGCATCACTTCAATCACCAAGCTGGTGCAGTCCGCGCAGGCGCTCGCCTCTCAGGCGCAGCAGACCTCGGACACCACGATCCGCGCCGGTCTCGCGAACCAGTTCGACGCGATCCGCACGCAGATCACCCAGCTTGCGGGCGACGCCGGCTTCAACGGCATCAACCTGCTCGACAGCGGCTCCAGCTCGAACTTGACCGTGACGCTGAACGAAGGCGGCACGTCGTCGGTGACGATCAACGCGGTCGACTTCAGCTCGACGGGCCTTTCGATCGGTACTTCGACCGGCTCGTGGGCCACGGCCTCGGACATCACTGCGGCCTCGACCGACTTGACCTCTGCTCTTTCGACGCTGCGTTCGCAGTCGCAGGCCTTCGGCTCGAACCTCTCGACCGTGCAGATCCGCCAGGACTTCACCAAGGCGATGATCAACACGCTCCAGAGCGGCGCCGACAGCCTGACGCTTGCGGACTCCAACGAGGAAGGCGCGAACCTCCTCGCTCTGCAAACCCGTCAGCAGCTGTCCACCACAGCTCTGTCGCTTGCCTCGCAGGCTTCGCAGGCGGTGCTCCGACTGTTCTAATCGCGGCAACGCGAGGAACGGCTACACGTGACGCTTCGGCGGGCCGAAAGGCCCGCCGAATGTTTTTGGGGGTAGGGACGGCCCAGAGGAACCGCTGGAAAAAGAGTACCGGCGTCATTCCGGGACGCCGCAAAGCGGCGGACCCGGAATCCAGACATGTAGGGACGGCTGTGCTTCTGGATCCCGGGCCCCGCCCCATAGCGCGCCGAAGACGCGCGTGAACGCGCTTACGGGCCGTTCCGGAATGACGCTAGCGAGCTTTTTCTGACAGCTGGCAGGGAGAGAAACGCCCCATCACAGTCAATGCAATCTTACTGCCGCAAGCACCGCCGGTTCAGCGCGGTCGCGATATCCACCCCGCCCGTCGGCTGGCCGGGGCAGGTGATACTTCCCCGCGGGAAAGCCACCTGGCCGTTGCGGCTGGTGATCGTGATGGTGGAGGTCGGCTGCCAGCAGCCGTTGCCGGCTTGCTTGAACGATGCGCAGAGCTGCGCCTCGTTGAGCGGCCGCCCCGGCGCTGCGGGCTGAGCCGACACCATCGTGGCGCTCATCGTCATCGCGCCAGCCAGCAAGATTGTCTTCACCATCATCATCTCCCTGGTCTCGTCTGAGTGCCGCGCCTTGCGCTGCCGATGCGTTGTTGTCTTGTGTCTTGCGCGCATTCATCGCCGACGAGATAGCGGCGCTGAATTGTTGCGCGTGAAATTTTCAGCGCGGATTTAAAGCGTGGTTTCTCAAAAGAGAAGCCGAATGAATAAACGCTGCTAACGGGACGCATCGTTCTATGCTGAACGAACCTCAAACGCGGTTCTGAAATTTTTATATTTTGGAAATCGCGCGCTCTGCGCGAATGCAGGCGGGATGCGGATAATCGCGTGGGCGCTTTTTTCGCTTAATTCCGCAGAAAGCATAAGCCGCGCAGCGACTCCGATTCTTTTAACCAGCTTTTTTCACGGCATCTTGGGTCGCATGTGGGATCGTCGCTGCAGGTCCACAGGGGATCGTCACGGGCACAAACAAGAACCCGTGTGGGGTTAAACAGACCAGAAGGGACACACCACAATGGCTGCTGATATCGTTCTTTCCGCGGGCGTCCGCGCGAACCTTCTGCAATTGCAGAAGACCTCGGAGATCATCACCTCCACGCAGAACAAGCTTGCGACCGGCAAGCGCGTGAACTCTGCGCTCGACAATCCGATCAACTTCTTCACCGCGCAGGGCCTGTCGAACCGCGCCGGTGACCTTGGCAACCTGCTCGACTCGATGTCCACGGGCATCAACACCATTCAGGCCGCCAACAACGGCATCACCGCGATCACCAAGCTGGTGCAGTCCGGCCAAGCGCTTGTTTCGCAGGCGCAGCAGACCTCCGACACCACGATCCGCTCGGGCCTCGCGACGCAGTTCGACGCGATCCGCAACCAGATCACGCAGCTCGCGGGCGACGCCGGCTTCAACGGCATCAATCTGCTGGACAGCAACAACAGCTCGAACCTGACGGTGACCCTGAACGAAGGCGGCACCTCGTCCGTCTCCGTGAGCGCGGTCGACTTTTCCTCGGCCGGTCTGAACATCGCGGCGTCGGCCAACTCCTGGGCCGCCTCTGCGGACATCACGGCGGCCTCGACCAACTTGACGAGCGCGCTTTCCACGCTCCGCTCGCAGTCGCAGGCCTTCGGCTCCAACCTCTCGACCGTACAGATCCGCCAGGACTTCACCAAGGCGATGATCAACACGCTCCAGAGCGGCGCCGACAGCCTGACGCTCGCGGACTCCAACGAGGAAGGCGCAAACCTTCTCGCCCTCCAGACCCGCCAGCAGCTCTCGACCACCGCGTTGTCGCTCGCCTCGCAGGCTTCGCAGGCGGTGCTCCGCCTGTTCTAATCGCGACGCGATCGGGACCACACGTCAGCTTCGGTGGGCCGAAAGGCCCGCCGAATGCGTTTCAGGACCGTGCGTCTGCTTGGCGGATTTTCGGCGCCGTCAACGGGCAGCCCGCATAAGCGGTGTCGATCGCGGCTTGCGCGCCCTCGGTTGGGAATTCCGCCGTCGAACGGCCGAAGTTGAGTGCGCGAATGCGGACGTAGAGCACCTGCGACTCCGCAAGCTCCTTCACGAATTGGGTTACTTCGGTGTGATCTTCAATGATCACGTTTTTCTGGCCGGCGATGAAGCGGCCTTGGATCTCGCGGCCTGGCTTGTCGTCGAAGCTGTAGCCGATCATGGCGTTGCGATTGGAGCCGATCTTGGCCGAGAAAGCGAAGCGGACGATCGGTTTCTGTTTGAAGCAGAGAAGCTGCACGCCGACAGGCTGGGTGAAGAATTCCGACGTGTGCGAGCCGTTGCGGTTGGCAACGAAGGCGCTGGCGATGCCACGGCCGGTCACGCGGTCGAGATGGCGCTCGATCTCCCAGGGCCCGTGTTCTTCGACAATGGAGGGATAGACATAGGGATCGCGCGCGCAGCCGCCGCCTCCCAGCGCCCCGGCCAACAGGACCAGGCACGACACAACAACACCCGTACGCAAGGCACGCCCCCAAATCCCTACAACCGTCAGTCTGGCGGCTACACGTATTGCGTGCAAGGAGGAAAGCGCCGTTTTGGCGGAAATTGATGCGGTTGCGGGCCCCCCAAACACGGCATGGACGCCGCCCGTCGGCATGCTAGCCTGGGTTGCCGGCACACGGGGATTCACCCATGACCACTGCCGCTCTTGAGAGCGCGGCTGCGCCCGCCGCCCGCGCCCCACTTTATAAGTCGTTGTTCGTTCAGGTTCTTGCAGCGCTATTGCTGGGCATCCTGCTCGGTGTCGCCGCGCCTGATTTCGCGGTCAGCCTCAAAATCCTGAGCGACGCCTTCCTCAAGCTGATCTCGATGATCGTCGCGCCGATCGTGTTCTGTGTGGTCGTGCACGGCATCGCGGGAGCGGGGGACCTCAAGAAGGTCGGGCGGGTCGGCGTCAAGGCGCTGGTCTACTTCGAGGTCATGACGACGGTCGCGCTGGTGCTCGGCATCGTGCTCGCCTTCATCTTCGGGCCAGGCCACGGCATGAACATCAATCCGGCCTCGCTCGACGCAAAGGCCATAAGCACGGCCGCCGACAACGCCCACAAATTGCAGGGCGCCGGCATCGGCAGCTTCATGCTCAACGTCATTCCGACAACCTCGATTGATGCGCTCGCGCGCAACGACGTGTTGCAGGTGCTGTTCTTTGCCGTCCTGTTTGGCGTGGCGCTCGCGCTGGTCGGCGGCGAAAAGGGCGAGAAGGTGACGTCGCTGATCGATGCGGTCGCGGCGGTGCTGTTCAAGGCGATGGGCTTGATCGTGCGGGTCGCCCCGCTTGGCGTGCTCGGCGCGGTCGCCTACACCGTTGGGCGCTATGGCGTGGGCTCGCTGAAGCAGCTCGTGTCGCTCGTGGTGCTGTTCTACGTGTCGGTTGCGATCTTCGTGTTGGTGGTGCTGGGCGCTGTGATGAAGCTCGCCGGCATCAGCATCCTGAAATTCCTTGCCTACATGCGCGAGGAGCTGATGATCGTGCTCGCGACCGCGTCGTCCGACGCGGTGTTGCCGCAGATTATGCGGAAGCTCGAGCGGATGGGTGTGAAGGACTCGACTGTGGGCCTCGTCGTGCCCACCGGCTATTCGTTCAACCTCGACGCCTTCTCGATCTATCTCACGCTTGCCGTCGTGTTTATCGCGCAGGCCACCAACACGCCGCTGTCGCTCGGCGATCTGCTGCTGGTGCTCGGCGTGTCGCTGATCACATCGAAGGGGGCGCATGGTGTGCCGGGCTCGGCCATTGTGATTCTCGCGGCAACCTTGAATGCGGTGCCGACCATCCCGGCGATTGGCCTTGTGCTCGTTCTCTCGGTGGATTGGTTCATCGGCATGGCGCGTGCGGTCGGCAACCTGATCGGCAATTGCGTCGCGACCGTCGTGGTGGCCGCGTGGGAGGGCGATCTCGATCGCGAAACGGCGGACAAGGTGCTGAGCGGAAAGACGACCGTGGACGTGACGGCCGGATAAGTGCGGGCCGTTCCGGCACCCGATGGTTTCAGCGACAACTGTTGGTTGAGCAGGGCTGGTCAGGGCATTCAGAAGAGAACTATGATTGCACCCTCTGATTGTAGGGGAGGGGAGCATGCGGCAACTTTGGCTCGGACTTCTTGCGGCAATTGGTATTTTCATAGGGGTAACGGACACGCGCGCGCAGAGCTGCACGGATTACTTGCAGCGTCAGCTTCTCACGATGGACAGCAATGCGTCGTCGTGCGGCGCCAGTGCGCAGATGATGCGGACGGCGCCCAATCTCAACAATCCGACATCGTTGCGTTGTGGGGAGCCGTTGAGCGCGCGGTCCAATCAGTGGACGCAGCTTGAGCAATGTGCGCGCGTCTACGCCTGCGCGAGCATGACCTACCGCTGCGCGCTCAACGCCAATCCAGGCGGACCCGCGAATGGTTCGGCTTGCTCCTCGGCGATGTCGAGCTGTCTCGCCCGGATCGGCGTTCCACGCTAGACGCGGCGTGGCGCGCATGTATTGGCATCACACTTCACGAGCTTTGTGGCTGGCCGCGATCGGTATGCTGATCGCGCCGGCCATCGCAGGTTGGATCGATTCTGCGTCGGCCCAGTCCGACGCGGACAGGCAATTGTTCGCGGCCTACAAGCGGGCCTGCGGCGAAGTCAGACAGGGCACCTTCGAAGAACGCGTGATGGTGTGTCAAACCCTCGCCCGCAACGAGGATCTGGTTTCGAAATTCGTTCGGGATCAGGTCAGCACTGTGTGCGGAAACATCGACCGCGAGTGCGCGGCGTCCAACAATGACGCGCGCCAGCGGCTCACGCATTTTGCGTCGGTCCTGCAATGTCCGGCCGGCGCGAGCGTGTGCACCCGGAGTGGCACCCAGCAGGCCAAAAGTTGCACGCAGCAGCCGTCGCCGTCCGGGCGCGACACGTTCGCCTGTCCGGTTGCAGGGGGAGGCGTGTCCAGAGGACCGGACCAGTGCGCGGCTGAAGGCGGCCGCGTCCGTTCCAATCGTGGCAGCGGTCACTATCACAATGCGCTCGACATCAACGCGGCTGAAGGCACCAATGTGCTGGCAACGAAAGCCGGAAAGGTTGCTGTCGCGGCGGCCAATTGGGGCGCGATGGGCAACGTCGTCATCATCGATCATGAGGACGGTGATTATTCGGTCTATGGCCATCTCAAGAGTTTGGCGGTTCAGCCCGGCGACTGCGTGACGGCCGGCAAGCTGGTTGGCACCGTGGGCTATACGGGCAACGCCACCTGCCTCAAGGACAAGGGCTTGACCGCCCATCTGCACTTCGCAGTCATCCGCGCGGCGAAGATCGGATTGGCGGACGGCTCGGGGCCGATCGCTGCGGCCGTCAAGAACGGCAACGATTGGATCGAAATCTCGAGGGAGTTTCTGGGGAACGATGTCCTTGATGTCGGCGTCAAAGACCCCGAGCAGCTTCTGAAACGGTCGCCTGCCTGCCTGCGATAGCGGCGAAGAAGCGGTTTCACTCCACCTTCGTCAGCAGATTCGCGTCGCGCGCCAGCACCCAGCGGCCATCCGGCTGCTTGCGGAAGAGCGTCAGCGTCCACCCCGCGCGCTTCACCGGCGCGCCGCCGGGCGGCGTCATAGCGATCGTGATGTAGTTCCGCGCGTAAGCCCAGTCGCCCAGCACGTTCACCTCGCGGATTTCGTTGGTCCCTTCCATTTTGAGGCCCTTCATGCCGTCGGAGGCTTTCGCGAAGGCCTCTTTGCCGAACGGTTCATGGCCCGGAACCATGAACACCACGTCGTCGGCCATCAGGCTCAGCACAGTCGCGGTGTCGCCGGCCTGGCTCGCCTTCATCCAGGTCTCGACCAGATCGCGGATCGCGCGTTCGTCGGGGGACATCATGAAACTCCGGATCGGATGCGGGTTTGCGAGGGCAGGCAACCATCATCAGGCGGATGCAGCAAGGGGCCTCCGGATCGGGTAAACTCCGTTCCCGTTTATGGAGGAATGACGATGATCGTTGCGGCACGAATGCTCGGCACCATTGCGGCGGCATTTGCGGCGCTCGAGGCCGCCGCGCAGCAGCTCGCCACCGACATGAAGCTCGAGGACGCCGGCTTCATCATGCGGGCGGCCACCACGCCGGATCATATCGCGCGGCTGCGCCAGCTCCCGCCGCACAAGTTCGTCGCGCGCATGGGGCCGAGCGGCCGTTACTATGTGTACGCCGATCCCGAAGGCTGCAAATGCGCCTTCGTCGGCACTGAGCGCGCGCTGCAAGCCTATCGCGACATGCGTAAGCTGGTGCAGCCGGACAATCCAGGCGCCGGCGGGTTCTCGATCGATCAGCAGATCGTCCACGACATGACCAACGACGGCGTCGGAGAGCCGGGCAGCGACATCATCGACTATCGGTTCTGAGCCGTGACCATCGAATTCCTCATCACCTCGTTGATCGTCGTCGCGTCGCCGGGCACCGGTGTGCTCTACACGCTTGCGGCGGGGCTTTCGCGCGGCTCGCGCGCGAGCGTGGTAGCGGCCTTTGGCTGCACGCTCGGCATCGTGCCGCACATGGCCGCTGCCGTTCTCGGTCTTGCGGCGCTGCTGCACACCAGCGCGCTGGCGTTTCAGACCTTCAAATGGCTCGGCGTCGCATACCTTCTCTACATGGCGTGGAACGCGCTGAAGGAGCGCGGCGCGTTGCGCATCGACAGCAACAAGGCCGCGGCCAACGATACGCTCGATCTCCACGGCGCAATCAAGGTGACGGTCGAAGCGGTCCTGATCAACATTCTCAATCCGAAGTTGTCGATTTTCTTCTTTGCGTTTCTTCCGCAGTTCGTCGCAACTGACGAGACACACCCGCTCTCGTTGATGTTGCTGCTGAGCGCCATTTTTATGGCACTGACGTTCGCGGTGTTTGCAGTCTATGGTCTGTTCGCCGCGGCGATCCGCGAGCACATCATCACGCGCCCGCGCGCGCTGACGTGGATGCGGCGAACGTTCGCAGCCGCGTTCGTGGCGCTTGGCGTCAAGCTCGCGCTCGCAGAGCGGTAAAACCCGTCGGACCAAATCTCCGCGCGGGTAAGAAGACTGCAGGGAAAGCGCTGAGGGAGGTTTTGGTTGATCTACATCACCGAAAATGCGTTCGCCGATCCATCGCGCCTCGAGGAATGGCACGCGCACTATCGCCGCAACATCGCGAACCTCCAGACTGTACCGGGCTTTCTGGCGTCCCAGCGTTTCCAGGCTGTCGTCGATACGCCCTCGAATTACTGCGCGGTACACGACATCGCCTCGGCCGATATGTTCGAGAGCGAGGTCTACACGATGAGGGGCGGGCGGCAATCGAACGGCGATTGGCAGCCGTTGATGATCCGCTGGCACCGCAATCTCTACGACTGGACCGGTGAAACGCCGGAGGTCGCGCCGGATTCTTATCTGCTGCTGATCGACGAGAAGCGCGAAGTGGCCGAGCGTGAGATCGCTTTGCCGCGCAACACGCGGATCACATGGCTTAATCTCGTCGGTCTTGATCGCACCAAGCCGCACCGCGGCGTCGCGATCGTCGATGATCCGGCCGAGGCGATCGCGCTCGCCAAGGCCGATCCGCGCGTGAAGATCTTCAAGCCGATCACCGAGAAGATCCGCCAAATAAAAGCCGTCGCGTAATCGAAGCGCCTGCGGCACCCAGGAAACACCAAAGGAAAAACCATGCGACCATTCATGCTGTTTGCCGCCAAGGCCGCGCTCTGCGCCGCCCTCATTCTGTCCGCGCTCGGCGCGGCGGAAGCGCAGACCTATCCGAACCGCACCATCCGCCAGATCGTGCCTTACGCTTCCGGCAGCGCAGCCGATGCGCTCGGGCGCGTCGCCGGCGACAAGCTTTCGCAGATCCTCGGCGTGCCGGTGGTGATCGACAGCCGGCCGGGCGCCAACAGCATCGTCGGCACCGAAGCGGCGGCGAAGTCCGCGCCGGACGGCTACACGTTCGTGCAGCTCAACGACGCCGCCTCCGCGCTCAACACTGCGCTCTATCCGAAGCTGTCCTACAACACACTGAAGGATTTCGCGCCGCTCACCCGTGCCGGCAGCTTCGCGATGGTGCTGGTGGTGAACAAGGATCTCCCGGTCAAATCCGTCGAGGAGTTCCTGGCCTGGGCGAAGAAGGGCGGCCGCGAGATCAACTTCGGCTCCGGCGGCATCGGCAGCGCGCAGCATGTGCTGATGGAAATGCTGATGCAGGCCGCCAAGCTACAGCTCACCCACGTGCCGTATCGCGGCGTCACGCCCGCGATGAACGACGTGGTCGGCGGGCATATCCCGACCATGATCGTGGGGCTCGCGGGCTCGCTCGGCGCGATCAACAGCGGCCATCTCCGTGCGCTCGCCGTCACAGGCCCGAAGCGTGCGCCCGAGTTGCCCGACGTGCCGACGCTCGCCGAAAAGGGCATCGCGGGCTTTCCCGCGGAGCCCTGGTCGGCGTTCTTCGCGCCGGCCGGCACGCCCGCGCCGATCCTCGAAAGGCTCAGCAGTGCGCTGGTCGAGGCGCTGAACGATGCCGGCACCAAGGAAAAGCTGAAGGCGGTAATGCAGATCGAGACCAGCACGCCGGAGGCGCTGCGCACCGCGGTCGAGCGCGACACCGCGCGTTATATCAAGCTGGTGGAGGACACGGGGATGAAGGCGGAGCCGTGAACGGCGGCTGAAGGGGTCGCGGCGCTCGGAACTTATTACGCTTTCAGGTATTGTGATTCGCGTCATTCGATTCTGAGCCTCCCCCGCCACAATCATTTTAGAAGGACTTCAACATGCGCCTTCCAATGCTCCTTCGCTCCGCTCTTGTCGCGCTCGTGGCCCTCGTTGGCGCGAGCGTTTCGTCTGCTGCCCTTGCCGATGTCGGCAGCATCCGCATCACCGTCATCAAGGGTGGCTGGGTGATCGGCGCGTCCGGCGGCACCGGCGTTTTGAGCTTCCGCGGCCGCAACTATCCGCTCTCGGTCGGCGGCCTCAGTTTTGGCTTCACGTTCGGCGCGGCGGAGACCCGGCTCGTCGGCCGGGTGCGCAACATCAACCGGCCGTCGGATGTGGCAGGCGTCTATGGCGCGGGCAGCGCCGGAGCGGCGGTGGGGCTCGGCGCGGGCGTGATCGTGCTGACGAATGAAAAGGGCGCGATCCTCGAGCTGAGCGGCCGTCAGGCGGGCCTGATGGTCAACGCCGACCTGAGTGGACTGGTCCTCTCGCTGCGCTGAGCGAATACACAAGCCGTCATCGCGAACGCCCGGGTCTTAAAGCCCGGGCGTTTTGTATCGATTAGCGTTTGGTGTCCTTGACTGAGGTCTGAGGCCGGTCGTCGCCGCGGTCGGTCTCGGTGTGCCATCGGCCTTCTGCGTCTTCGAACTGGATGATGGCCGTGGCGCCGGGGATTTTCTGCTCGGCCGCCGCGAGTTTCGCCGCCGCCAACGCGCCCGCGTGCGTCGGGTAGGGTTCTGAGAACACGCCGTTGACCTTATAGGCCCAGCCGCCGTCGTGTTCGACGATTTCATACGTGACTTCAGACATGGGTCCACCTGGGGCTGGAGTGTCGACCCTCGACAAGTAATGGCTGTTTGGCCGCACGCAACATGCGCCCCGGCGGTCCGCCGGAGTGATGGTGACGCTCTAATACCGGATCGTCCGCTCCTGCATCACCGCCCGGACCGGCTGCTTGGTGCGTTGTGCGACGCAGCTATCGACCGCGTCCGCGCGGCTCGCCATGTAGTGGGTGGGCCCCTGCATCGTCCAGCGTTTGGTCGCCGGATCGTACCAGGCGCCGTATTGCTTCATGCATTCGATCGTCGCGGACTTGGTGGACGGTCCGCCCCTGGCGTTCTTCTTGGCCGCATCGGCAGGAACGGCCACGCCACAGACGAACAGCGCCGCGGCTGCGGCATAAAACATTCTTGTCATGGAAATGTCCCCGGCTGAAACGAGGCCAAGGTTATCCATGCAGGCGGGCCTGCGCCATAGCGGGGAGGGGCCTAAGCGTCCGGCCCCGGCACGAAGCAGGAAATGATGATCTGCCCGCGGTGGCGCACGTACCACACGACAGCCGCGCCGATCGGATTGCCCGCGTCGCGGATGATCGCGCGCTCCGGCACGCGCATCCACTCACCCTCGATCGGCACCCAATAGGCGCCGCCGCGCATGTCGTAGTCGGTGCGGCGGCCGTCGCTCTCGTCGCAGCACGGCACGCCGTTCGGCGCGATTACGCTCTTGAACCAGGCGCGCACGTCGGGCGGCACGTTCTCGAACTGGCCGCGGTCGATGGCGCGCGCGCCTGCGATCGTTCCAAGGCCCACGGCGACCAACGCGAGCTTCGCAAAGCCGAGCCTGACAAGCCCGTGCATGACGGCCTCCTTCCAGACAGCGCTTCCACCCGTGTGTGTTCTTGATTGTCTTGATCGTTAGGGTGATTTGCGCAGGCGAGGCAAGAATCGAAGAGAGGCACGCTGCACGTCGTTTGTGCAGGTTGCAGCGCGAAAGAATCGCGGCGGTGCAGCAGCGCGGCGTCAGTTCCAGCGCGGGTTCAGAACGATCATCAGCAGAATCGCAATCGCAGCGAGGATCGCAGGCACCGCGACCATCGCGAGCACCAGCACGGCGATGCCGCGATAGCCGCGCGTCTTCAGGATGACGCCACAGAGCGGAGCTGCGATCAGGCCTGCGAGGATCGTCAGCCACAGCACGATGTTGAACGACGAGACCGTGCCGTCGCCGAGCCCGGTCACGAAGAAATACAGGGCGACGAGCAGAGCTGCGATGTTGGCGAAGAGAAAGAGACGGAATAGGAAGGTCATGGAGCGGTCAAGCTACCAAACCTGCGGAACCAAGTGATACCGAACCTTCTGCATGTACTCCGCATAGCCCGGCAGGTTCTTCACGAGATAACGCTCTTCGTCGAGCAGGCGCCACGCCAGCACCGGCAGGAACAGCACGGCCGGCACAAGCCCCCACCACGAGCCGAGCGCGAGCGGCGTCGCGAGCAGCATGATCACGGCGCCGGAATACATCGGGTGCCGCACCAGCGCGTAGGGGCCGGTCGAGATCACCTTCTGGTCCTCGAACACCTCGATCGTCGCGGCGCTGTAGCTGTTCACCTGCATCACGCGGAAGAAGACCACGAAGCTCGCCGCGATGGCGATGCTCGCCAGCACGGTCACTGCCGCAGGCGTTGGCGACCAGCCGAAGCGGCGGTCGAGCGCCGGAATGGCGATCAGCGCGACGAAGCCCAGGAGCGCGAGCGTCATGATGATCTTCTGCGCGGTCTCTTTCTCCGCGGTCGGCCCCACATTCAGCCGGCGCTCGACCAGCTTCGGATCGTGGATCGCGAAATAGATCCCGAGCGCGATCGAGCAGGCCTCGAACATCGCGAAGAACAGCCAGCCCTGCCAATAATCGAAGGTTCCCGCGAAGCCGAAGATGACAGCCGCAAACAGCACGGCGCCGATCAGCGTTGAAGTGATCCCTTTGATGTAGAGCTTCGACATGCCCGCGCTCCGGCTGATGGGCGATGCATTCGAGGTGTGGATGCGGGCGCTGTCCGGCAAGAGGCGCCCGCCCGCCGCATTATGCACTTCTGCGGCGGAACTGGGCAAACTTGCTGCTCCCGCGACGCCCCGCGCGGCGTCAATCTCCTCACGATTTCGGCCGGACTGTCCGGCCTCGCATGGAGACGCTCCCATGGGACGCATCACGGCCCGCGCCATTGCCCTGATTGGCCTGTTGCTCTGCTCGGCCGCGGATGCCGCCGATCCGATTCACTCCGACGGCGACAAATACAAGGTGCGGTTCGAGAACGATCGCGTGCGCGTCCTCGAATACAAGGACAAGCCCGGCGAGAAGACGCACGAGCATACGCATCCGGCCTTCGTGCTCTACGCGGTGAGCCCGTTCAAGCGCCAGCTCGCACTGCCGGACGGCAAGAATCTCGTGCGCGAGTTCAAGCCCGGCGACGTGATGTGGTCGGACGCGCAGACCCACATCGGCGAGAACATCGGCGATACGCCGACGCATGCGATCATGATCGAGATGAAGCAGTAGCGGCTGCGTCTGCCGGTGTGCATGCCCCGAGCGAGCGAAACCATGCTACGCTCGCCTTGCATTCACACGGGACCGTCATGAAAACGCTTCCCGCGCTGTTCGTCCTTCTGGCGCTCGGCATCTCGGCGTCCGCCGCCGAAATCCGCAAGGGCGCGACGACGCATGTGAAGCCCAACGCGATCTGGTTTCAGGACGCGGAGAAGCTCACGCGCTGGCAGGCGTTGAAGAAGGGCGGCGACGCGACTGCACTGGCGGCCTACGAGAAAGAAGTGCTGGGCGCCCGCGAGGCGTGGCAATTCCTCAAGACGCTGAGTGTGAAGGTGCTCGGCGTCGATCGCGTGAAGCAGCAGGTCAACGTCGGGATGAAGACCAAGGGTCGCATGGAAGGGACGGCCTGGTTCCTCGATCAGGCGGCGCTCGCGCGCTAGGCACGGATAACGCCTCCGCCAAGCCCGGCCCTCTACAAGCCCGGCTTTCTAAATGTTGGCGCCGCGGTTGTAGCTCTCGATCATCTGGTTGTAGTCGCGCAGGAGGCGGGGCGGGGAGCCTTCGACCATCCAGCCGCCGCCACCGCTGCCGAGCATCATCCGATCGCCGGAGCTGTAAGGCACCTTGTCGCGGATGCGGCGCATCAGTTGCTTCGCCGTGACGAGGAACGATTTCGCGTTGCCGATGAACATCGAGCCGATCTTGCCGTCGCCGCTGCCGGTGAATTGTTCGGCGCCCTTGACCATCTCCTCGTAATTGGCGAGCGCCTTGGCGATCGCACCGGCGTCGGGGTTGTCCGCGGTCGCCGCGCGCAGCACGCGCTTGGCGTGGATCATCAGCGCTTGCACATGGTAGCGGGCCTGGCGGCCTTCGTTCTGCTCGACCTCGGCGAGCCGCTCCGCCGCGCGCCGGTCGTTGATCGCTTCGACGCCGTTGCGCAGCGCCTTATCGGCCGCCGCGAAAGCGTCCCACGCGGCGACAAGGCGCGGATGCAGCGCCCGGCCCTTGGCCATCTTGTCGTCCTTGTAGTCCTCCTGCTTGTAGTAATCGTCGGCCTCCTTCAGCAGCGGTTCGAGCTTGCCCACCGCGTCCGCGTAGGCCGAGGCCGCGGCTTCGAGCGTGGCGTCGCGCGGTTCGAGGGCGTTGGCCTTCTCGACGTTCTTCTTACAGTCGGTCGTGTCGTAGATCGTGTAGGTGCCGTAGATGATCCGCTCCCGGCCGGTCGGGCCGCTCTGCGCCGCCCAACTGAAATAGCGCTTGCGCGATTCGTAGGACCGCTCCGAGAGCCGGTTGATGCAGCCGACGTAGGCGTTGAGCTTTTCGGTCAGCGACGGCGTCTGCGCGGATGCCGTGTCCGCGAGGGCAGGGGCGAGGAGCGCCGCGGTCCCTGCGGCGACGATCAATGCGCGGATCGGATTCATGACGGTATCCCCATTCCAACGGTGGCGTGCCCCTGCAAAGGGCGAGGCAATAAGGTTTGGTCGCGTGAAACTCGTCACGGGTTCAAGCGGCCCCCGTCGAACGGGCCGCCAGTCCGCTACGTCCGCTTCTTCGTCAATTCGTCGCGTTGCGCGAGAAGCTGCTGCAACTCGTCTTCCTGCTCGGCGATGCGGTCGGCGTTGCGATCCTCGTCGGCTGCGCCGGAGGACGCCGCGGCCTGTTCGGTCAACTGGCGGATGTTGTCGCGCACGATGGCGATGCGATCTTCGACTTCGGGAAGAGACAGGGTGCTGCCATTGGACATCGGTTTTCTCCGCCGCCGTGGTGAGTGGTTCCCGACTGACCGCGTTGCATCACAACTGCACGATAATAGAAAGATATGAAGGCCCGAAACAATAGCCTGTAGCCGGATGGAACGAAGTGACATCCGGAATCCACGCGCGCCGTCTCCGCTTGCTCCGTTTATCCCTCCCCTGAAAGGGGAGGGTGGCGAGCGCCAAAAGCGCGTTCGCGCGCGTCTTCGACGCGCTATGGCGAGCCGGGCGGGGTTCTTTGCGCGTTGAAACAAAACCCCACCCCGACGTCTTCACTCACTTCGTTCGTTCGACGCCGACCCTCCCCTAAAGGGGAGGGATCAAAACCTCACTCCGCGCTTTGCTTCTTGTCGGAATGCCCCAACGACCGCCCCGGCGCGATGCGGTCGCGTACGAGCTGCTTCAACTCGGTGATCTCCGGGAAACGCTTCTGTTCCTTGCGCGACCAGATCAGCGCGCCCTCGACGCGCACCTCGAGCACGCCGCCGGTGGCGTCGGGCGTGAGCGTCACCGAGCCGATCTCCTCGGCGAAGGTCTGCAACAGCTCCTGCGCCATCCATCCCGCGCGGAGTTGCCAGTTGCAGAGCCGGCAGTAGGTGATTTCGATGGCGGGCGAGGCGGGCATGGGGAGACCTTTGTGGCGACGCCGTCTATCCTAAGCCCGGTGCCCGGATGGAGCGAAGCGCAATCCGGGGCCGCCTTCCCGGACCAATCCCGGATTTCGCTGCGCTCCCTCCGGCTACGCTTGCTGCTCACGCCCTCGCGCGGATTTAGAAAAAGGGGCGATTGAACGAGGCCGGCGGCATCCTAGATTTTATCTACGTCGCCTTCTGCCATCTCAGGAGGATGTCATGGAAAGAGTGATCGTCGGCCCGAACATTGCTCCGCATGGAATGTTCTACATGGAGTCCATAGGCGGTGCGCCGCCCGAGACGGACGGCGAACGGGAGCAGGATGAACGCAAGCCAAGCTGTTTCTCGCTCGAAGAGGAAAAGGGCGAGCAGTGGAGCGGCGCCGGCGCGAGCAAGCCGCTGGTCAACGAAACCCGTCCGAGTCTGTGAGCGGCGGCAGGTGTGTCCGCAGGGCGGTGGGGCAGTTCCGGATTTTGCTGCGCTCAATCCGGGCTGCGCTCGCTATGCTTCCTAATCCCACCAGAAGTACCACCAAGGACTTATCGTCAAGGTGGCGGCAAGCGCGCTCATGGTCTGGACGCCCTGATCAACGATATCGTTGCAGTAAGCGTATTGTTCTCGCGCCAACTCCATTGCTTCCGTGCGCGCCTGGGGTGCACGCGCGGCAGTGAGGTTCACTGTGTCGTTGTTCAAACCCACCAGCTCAACACCATAGCGATCACGCCATGACCGCAGCGCCGCCACGTGGTATTCGGGAGAAGGGCAGGCGTTCCATCCACCCCAGTGCAAATGAGCCGGAACTGTTGTCCAGTCGTCAGTCGGAATCAGAACAATATAAGCCTTTTGCAGCGGCCCTCTGGTTTTGAAGTCGAACACGACTGAGAGGCCCGGAGCAGGTGCCACTTCGGTCGGCCAGTCTCCTGTTGGAGGCATTCGGTCAAGGTCTTGCAAGATAGCGGCACGTGCCTCCTCGGGCGTCAACTCACGTCGTCGACCTTGCGCATCAATCTCCGACATCTTTGGCAAAGGTGCATTCGGCTGTTTTTCGAGATGCTGCTTCAGAAACTCGGCTGCTTTCGCTCGCTCTTGCACTCGCAGCGCGAACAAGTCTGCCGGATGTTGCAGTCGTTCTGCATCTCTAAGGATATCGACAACGCTTCGCTTGTTTGGCCAATGGTCGCTGAAAGGATCAGCCAAAGTGGCGAGCGCGTCGTCGCTGCCCACAATGACCGGAAATCCGCGTCCAGCAGCCTTAAGCTCTTCCCATTTGGTCAGCGCTATCTCGCCCGGGACTTCGATCCGTTCGAAAGGAAAGGCCGCGAGGGCCTTTGCGCGCGCCTCAGCGGCCTTTGCTTGATACTCCTCCAGCTTGCGCTTGGTTTCTTCCGGGGTAAGAGGAGCCGGCATGCTCTGCCTCGTTGCTGCGAGCGGAAAAAGCGCTCCGGCCAACGCCGTTACGAGCAATTCACGGCGGCGTATCTGTATTTTGGCACAATTGGCTTCCACCATGGTTGCGCGATCCAACCATGGTGGACGCTCGCAGCGCAACTACTGTCTGCAGCTACAACCCCCTATTGCTCTCCTGCACCAACGCCCGGTTCTTCGCCTCATGCTGAGCCTCTGAATCCAGCGCGGTGGTGTGCTGCACCTTCACTTTGTCGGCGTCCAAATACACCTCGCCACCCATCGCGTTGAACTTGTCCGACATCTCCTTCATGCCGGCCTTCGCGTCCAACCCGAGCGCCGACTTCTCGTTGTCGCCGAGGCTCGCCGCGTAGTCCCGCACGTCCTGCGTGATCTTCATCGAGCAGAACTTCGGGCCGCACATCGAGCAGAAGTGCGCGACCTTGTGCGCGTCCTTCGGCAGCGTCTCGTCGTGGTATTCGCGCGCGGTGTCGGGATCGAGTCCGAGGTTGAACTGATCCTCCCAGCGGAAGTCGA
The DNA here is from genome assembly GCA_040756555.1 of Pseudomonadota bacterium. Taxonomy (GTDB): domain Bacteria; phylum Pseudomonadota; class Alphaproteobacteria; order Rhizobiales; family Xanthobacteraceae; genus Z2-YC6860. The sequence continues at coordinate 205,882 of JBFLYS010000006.1, forward strand.
AGCGCGCGCGGGAGAGCGCATCGTCGCGGAGCTGCGCCGCCGGATGGCCCTTGGCCACGTCCGACGCATGCGCCGAGATCTTGTAGGTGATGACGCCTTCCTTGACGTCGTCGCGGTTCGGCAGGCCGAGATGTTCCTTCGGCGTGACGTAGCAGAGCATCGCGCAGCCGAACCAGCCGATCATCGCGGCGCCAATGCCCGACGTGATATGGTCGTAGCCGGGCGCGATGTCGGTCGTCAGCGGTCCAAGCGTGTAGAACGGCGCTTCGCCGCACTCCTTGATCTGCTTGTCCATGTTGATCTTGATCTTGTGCAGCGGCACGTGGCCGGGGCCTTCGATCATGACCTGGCAGCCCTTCTTCCAGGCGATCTGCGTCAACTCACCGAGGGTCTCCAACTCCGCGAACTGCGCGCGGTCGTTGGCGTCCGCGATCGAACCCGGCCGCAGGCCGTCGCCGAGCGAGAACGACACGTCATACTTGCGCATGATGTCGCAGATTTCCTCGAAGCGCTCGTAGAGGAAGCTTTCCTTGTGCTTCGACAGGCACCACTTCGCCATGATCGAGCCGCCGCGCGAGACGATGCCCGTCACGCGGTTCGCGGTCAGCGGCACATAGGCGAGGCGCACACCCGCGTGGATGGTGAAATAGTCCACACCCTGTTCGCACTGTTCGAGCAGCGTGTCCTTGTAGCACTCCCAGTCGAGCTTGGCCGGGTCGCCGTTCACCTTCTCGAGCGCCTGATAGATCGGCACGGTGCCGATCGGAACCGGCGAGTTGCGGATGATCCATTCGCGCGTGTTGTGAATGTTGCGGCCGGTGGAGAGGTCCATCACCGTGTCCGCGCCCCAGCGGATCGCCCACACCATCTTGTCCACTTCCTCTTCCACGGAGGAGGTGACGGCGGAGTTGCCGATGTTGGCGTTGATCTTGGTCAGGAAGTTGCGGCCGATCGCCATCGGCTCCAACTCGGCGTGGTTGATGTTGCACGGGATGATCGCGCGGCCGCGCGCGATCTCGTCGCGCACGAACTCCGGCGTGATGAACAGCGGCACCGAGGCGCCGAAGCTCTCGCCATCCTGCTGCGCCCATTCGGCGCGCTCGAGCTGCTTCTTGCGGCCGAGGTTCTCGCGCTCGGCGACGTAGATCATCTCCTTGGTGATGATGCCGGCGCGGGCGAACTCGATCTGCGTGACCGGCGCGTTGCCGACGCCGCGCAGCGGCTTGTGCTGCACCGGGAATTCGCGGGCGAGGTGCTTGCCGGTGACGTTGCCGTTGTCGACCGCCTTGATCACGCGGCCGTCGTATTCCTCGACGCCGCCGCGCTCCTTGACCCATGCGGTGCGGGCGCGCTTGAGACCCTTCTCGACGTCGATGACGACGTCGTTGTCGGTGTAGGGGCCCGAGGTGTCATAGACGGGAAGGTTCGGCTCCTTGGCCTCCTTGGAGAGGATAATCTCGCGCAGCGGCACGCGCACATCAGGCGCGGCCTCCGGCGAGGAATAGATCTTGCGCGATCCCGCGAGAGGGCCGGTGGTGACCTTCGGCGTTTCGAGTTCGGACGGCGCGACGGGCTTGTTCATGTGTCCTCTCCATTCCTCTGTGCCGCAACCGCTGTCCTCATCCTGAGGAGGCACAAAGCGCCGTCTCGAAGGATGAGCAACGATTGCTGTCGGATCGCAGACGCGGGGAGGGAAGCATTTCGAGTCCCTGTCCCTTCGCCGGTACGAACCGGATCAGGTTCAAAGGGTCGCCGCTCTCGCGGCCTCTCAGCTTCTTGCGAAGCACCCCTCGGAACTCTTTTAATGTAGGCTCGCGGGTGAGGGCGGTCAACGAGACTGTCACACAACCCAGAGCCGCACGGAGAGGCGGCCGGGTGCTGGGGAGGCTGAAATGGCATCATATAAGGCCGCGCACGGCCTCGACCGGCGCGCATTTCTGATGAGTTCCGCCGCGGTTGCGGCGGCCATGTGTTCTCCGCAGGCGATGGCTGCGGAAAAGCCGCTCAGCGATGTGATCGCCCGCTTCGTCACCGGCCTCGACCTGAAAACAGTCCCTTCGCTCGCCATCGAGCGCACACGCACAGCCTTCATCGACACCGTCGGCGTGATGCTGGTTGGCAGCCAGGAGAAGGCCGCCGAGATCGTCCACGACATCATCAAGCTCGAAGGCGCAAAGCCCGCGGCCGGCATCGTCGGCACATCGCTCCGCACCTCGGCGCAGAGCGCGGCGCTCGCAAACGGCGTCGCCTCGCACGCACTCGACTTCGACCTCACGTATGTCCAGGGTCAGCTCACCGCGTCGCTCGTGCCCGCGCTGCTGCCGCTCGCGGAAACGACCGGCGCGTCGCAGGCCGAAATGCTCGCCGCCTACCTCGCCGGTTTCGAGGTGTCGTCGCGGCTCTCGCGCGCCAACCCGAGCCACAATGCGGCGGGGCTTTGGCACGCCACCTCGACCATCGGCTCCATCGGCGCTGCGGTCGCCGCCGCGCGGCTCCTGAAAGCGCCCGCCGCTGCGATCCCCGACGTCGTCGGCATCAGCGTGTCGCTCGCCTCGGGTGTCAACGCCAACTACGGCACCATGACCAAGCCGCTGCATGCGGGGCATGCCGCGAGCAACGGCATCCTCGCCGCGATGCTCGGCATGCGCGGCTTCTCGTCGAACCCACAGGCCATCGAAGGCCGCGGCGGCTTCGCCAAGACCTTCGCGCGCGGGTTGGAGTGGAAACAGGACGCGTTCAACGATCTCGGCAAGCAATACGATATCGCGGTGTATGGCTATCAGCCGAAACGCTACCCGTGCGGCGGCGTGATCCACACCGCCATCGACGCAGCGCTGATCTTGCGCGAAAAGCTCGGCGCGGACGTCGCCAACATCGCGAGCATCCACGCCGGCATCGCGAACTACGCCGCCGACCGCGCCAAGCCGGAATATCCGACCAACACCGAGGCCGCGAAGTTCAATCTGCAATACGTCATCGGCTATTCGCTGGTGAACGGCGTGCCGAAGCTCGCGGCGTTCGATCCGCCGGCGATTAACGATCCGGCGGTGAAGGCGATGGCGCAGAAGGTGACGGCGTCGATCGATCCGGAATTCGCCGACGCGCGGCAGAACTATCCGACGCGGCTCCGCGTCACTTTGAAAGACGGTCGCGTCATCGAGGAACTCCGCCGCGCCGCGAGCGGCACCGCGGAGTTTCCGCTGACGCAGGTGCAGATCGAGGAGAAGTTCATGGATTGCGCGACGCATGCGGTGGACAAGGCGACGGCAGACAAAATCCTCGCCACACTCCGCACGCTGGGCGATCAGCCGTCGCTTGATGGTCTCTGGCCACTGCTGCGGAAGGCGTAGCTCTCTCCACTGTCGTCCCATTTTTCCGCTGTCGTCCCCGCGAAGGCGGGGACCCAACTGCCACGGTGGTGATTATGGGTCCCCGCTTTCGCGGGGACGACAGCAGTGATTGTGTCAGACATCGCGACATCGGCACTGCCACCCTCTCCCACAAAGGGAGAGGGTGTTCGAGCTAGTGGTGAGAGCGAACGGCTTACCGCGGCATCGGAGGCGGCGGGACGTTCTGCGCCTGCTGATCGATCAGCGGCGTGATGCGGCGCACCGCGACGCGGCGATTGGCGGCCTCAGGCCCCGGCGTCGGGATCTTGAGATACTGTTCGCCGTAACCTTGCGTCACGAGGTTCTCCGCCGGCACGTTGAACTGCTCGGTCAGCGCGACCGCGACCGACTCCGCTCGGCGATCCGACAGCGACAGGTTGTCGACGTCGTTGCCGGTCGCGTCTGTGTGGCCTTCGATCATGAAGACCTCGCGCGGATTGCGCTCGATCGCGCGGTTGATGCCGTCCGCGATGAACGCGAGACGGTCGATCTGTTCCGGCGTGAGCTGCCACGAGCCGGTGTCGAAGTTGATGTCGAGATCGACACGCGGCATGCGGTCGCGCAGCGGTGCGCTGAAGCGCACCTGATCGAGCGTGTAGGGCTCGGCGATCTGCTCGACCGGCGGCGCCGCGAACACGCGGTAGATGTCGTCACGCTGCGCGTAGCCGGCATCCACGATGTAGCGCTCGCGCGGTATGCGGATCACCGGCGGCGGAAGCTGCACGAACAGCGGCGCGGCGCGCCGCAACGCGATCGTGTTGTCGATGATCACGACCTCGCGGCCGCCCGCGTCGCGGCGGAAGCGGCGCAGCAACCGGCCCTCGGGGTCGGTGACGCTGACGATCCGCACGCCGTTCGGCCGGTCGACGATGACCTCCTGGTTGCCGCCGCGGCGCTCCACCTGCACGTCGCGCGCGCCGATGGCGAAGCGGCCCGACTCGTTGTGGCGGATGAAGACGCGGTTGTCCTCGCGCACGATCGTGCGGTCGCCTTCGCGGATGAAGGTGCGGTTGCCTTCGCGCGTCTCTTGCCGCTCCTGACGAAGCTGATCGAGGCGCGGGCCTGCCGGGCCCTGGCCGTCGCGGCGGATGAATTCGCGGGCATCGCGGGTCCGCGTCGGCGGCGGTGCGACGGCTGCGGGGTTTTGCGCCGCGGGTGCGGGAGGCGGAGCGCCGCCGAAGCCCGGACGCTGCTGCGCGGCCGGAGGCGGTGCGGCGGGCGGTTGTTGCGGCTGGGCCGTGGGGGCAGGTGGCGGCGCGCCGCCCGGCTGGGGATGCGGGCGCTGCTGTTGCGCGGCTGGAGGCGGTGGTGCCGCCGGCGGTTGCTGAGGCTGAGCCGCTGGCGCAGGCGGGGCGCCTCCGAAGCCAGGCGGCCGCTGCTGTTGCGCGGCGGGAGGCGGTGGGGCCGCCGGCGGCTGCTGAGGCTGCGCCGTGGGCGGCGTCGGAACCGGCCGCGGTTGCTGAGCCGCGGGCGGTTGCGGCGCGGGCGCCGGCTGCTGCGCGCCCTGTGCG
>JBFLYS010000007.1:0-181986 GCA_040756555.1 Pseudomonadota bacterium
GTAGGCCTTAAGACACGCTTCGACCATCGCGGCCCATGACACGTTCTCGGTGACGTCGCACTCGTGCGCCTGGATCGCGCCGCCGAATTCGCGGACGCGCTCCAGCGTCTCCTTCATCGCATCGCCATTCTTATCCGCCGCGAAGATCTTCGCCCCTTCTCGCGCGAACAGCACAGCCATCGCACGGCCATTGCCCCAACCGGGGCCGATGCAGCCCGCGCCGGTGATGAGAGCCACCTTGTCCTGAAGTCGGCCTGACATGTGAGTGAGTTGCTTCCCTTACTGCGAACCTTCGAGGCCGAGGCTCTTCACCAGCGAACCCCACTTCTCGTGCTCCGACGCGATATAGGCGCGCATGTCCGCGACCGACGGCGTGTCGAACGGGATCAGGCCGATGTTGGCGACCCTCTCCTTCATGTCCTTGTCCGCCATGATGCGCTTCATCTCGTTGTGTAGCTTCTCCACGATCGGCTGCGGAGTCTTCGAGGGCGCGACAAGGATGTGCCACGATACCGCCTCGTAGTCCGGTGCACCGGACGCCTCCGAGAACGGCGGCGCGTCGGGCAGCAGCGGCAGCCGCTGCGAGGCCGACACCGCCAGAGCGCGGAGCTTGCCGTCCTTGATCAGCGGGATGGAAGCGCCTGCCTCCACGAAACCGACCGCGACATGCCCCGCCGCGAGATCGCTCACCGACTGACCGGTGGCGCGGTATGGCACGTGTGTCGCCTCGAACCCGAAACGCTTCTTGGCGAATTCCATCGAGAGGTGCTGGAGCGCGCCAGCACCGACTGACGCGTAGTTCAGCGGAGGGTTGGATTCCTTCGCGAGCTTGATGAACTCCGGCACGGTCTTGGCTGGCAGCGACGGCGTCGTCACCAGGATGAACGGCGATTTCACATAGAGAGAAATTGGTACGAAATCCTGCTGCGGATTGTAGTTGATCTGCTTGTAGAGCGTCGGATTGATCGCCATCGCCGCGCTGGTCAGCACCACCAGCGTATAGCCATCCGCCGGAGCGCTCGCGACCTGCGCCGCGGCGAGCATCGTCGCCGCGCCCGGCTTGTTCTCGACCACCACCGGCTTGCCGAGCGATTGGGAAAGCTTGTCGGCGTAGAGCCGCACCAGCACATCCATGCCGGAGCCCGCGGCGAGCGACACCACAATGGTGATCGGGCGGTTCGGATAGTCCCCCGCGCCTTGCGCGTTTGCTTGCGAATGCGAATGCGTTGCAATCGAAATCAGCGACAATGCGAACAGCGCGAAAAGCCTGTGAAACCGGCGCATTTATCCCTCCCAGAGCATGTTTTTTTATGCCCCGACCTTATGTGGGGCCTCGCTTGCGAACAAGGCACTTTGCGTTGACCCAAAGGTCGCATTATCTGCGTGTCACGGCACGGACCGAACGGGATCGCAATCGACATGCAGGACGAAAAAGAAAAGGTCGCGTTCGGATCGATCCTCGCGTCCGGAGCGCTCACAATCGGCAAGGGTGTGGTCGGTGTCATGACCGGATCGCTCGCGCTGATCTCCGAAGCCGCACATTCGCTGATCGATCTGTTCGCGACGATCATGACCTATTTCGCGGTGCGGATTTCCGGCAAGCCTGCCGACGAGGAACACCACTACGGCCACGGCAAGGTCGAAAGCGTCACGGCGCTTGCGGAAACCGCCCTGCTCTTCGTTCTCTCCGGCGTGGTGATCTGGGAGGCCGGGCGGCGGCTCCTGTTCAACGACGGCCATGCGGTCGAAGCCACGCTTGCCGCTTTCGCCGTGATCATCATCTCGATCGTCGTCGATTTTTTCCGGGCACGGATGCTCTATCGCGTGGCGCATGAGACGGCGAGCGAGGCGCTCGAGGCTGACGCACTACACTTCAGCTCCGATATGTGGTCGTCGCTCGCGGTTCTCATCGGCCTGTTCGGTGTCTTCTTCGGATTCAAGTGGGCTGACTCGGCGGCCGCGCTCGTCGTTGCGCTGTTCGTCTGCATCGCGGGCTGGCGGCTGGGCCGCCGCACCATCGAGACGCTCACCGACACCGCCCCACCCGGCTCGACGGAAACCGTGACGCGCGCCGCGTCGCGCGTGCGTGGCGTCGTTGCGGTCAATCGCGTGCGCGTGCGTCCCGTCGGCGACAAGATTTTCGTCGAGACGACCGTTGCGGTGAGCCGCACTCTGCCGCTCGACAGGGTCGAGGCGATCAAGGCGCAAGTGGCCGAGACCGTGCGTGCCGACATGCCGCGCGCGGAAGTCGGCGTGTCAATTGCCCCGATCGCACTCGACAACGAGACTGTGATGGAGCGTGTCATGGTGATCGCACGCAACCAGGCTCTCGCCATACATCACGTCACGGTTCACGACATCCACGGCCAACTGTCGGTCTCTCTCGACCTCGAGGTCGACCGCAAGATGACACTCGGCGCAGCGCACGAGATTGCCGACAATCTGGAAAAGGCGCTGCGCGACGAGCTCGGCCCCAAGGTCGAGGTCGAGACCCACATCGAGCCGCTCCAGCCGCCAAGTCTCGCCGGCCGCGAAGCGCCACCGGAGCGCGTAAGGTCCGTGGAGATGGCGCTCGCTGAGATCGCCGCCGAGGGCCGCGTGGTCCGCGACGTGCACAACGTCCGGGTCCGAGAAACCGACGAGGGCGAGATCGTCAATTTCCACTGCCGCGTCGATCCGTCCCTCTCCGTGCAGGAGGTGCACGAGAAGGTCGATGAGGTGGAGCGCACGCTTCGCGACCGCTCGCCGTCGATCAAGCGGGTGATCGGCCACGCCGAACCCCAGGGCGGACGCCGCGCCGTTGCCTAACCGCTAGGCGGTCGATCCCCGGCATGACCGTTGCATGATATCTGCGTGGGAGGAACTCCGACATGCAGACCTTGCGCGCGCCGGTGCCGCCGCAGCACCTCTACGCGTTCGTTGCGTTGGCCGCCGTTGCAATCGTCTTCCTCGCCATGTGGCCGAAAGCACGAACCACGGCCATCATGGATTCCCGCTGTGAACTCTGGGACATGGAAGCAACCGCCATGCTCGCGGCTCTGATCGGTAGCCGAAACCAAATGGCGGATGCGCAACTCGGCGATGCGGTCTTTCGCCTGCGCCGCGCCCGCACCTATTGCCGTAATGGCTTCTCCAACATGGCGCAGCTCGACTATGACGCACTGATGAGCAATCGCTACGACTTCAGGCGTTAGCGCGGACACCCACGCCGACGCTGATCAATGATTGTGCAGCGTAACGGACCTCAGTTCGCGCCCACCCCGGCCGCGCGCAGGATACCGCTGTTGCGCTCGACATCGGTCTTGAGCGTCTTGTCGAACACGTCCGGCGTGTTGAAAACGATGTCGACGCCCTGCTTGGTGAGACGCTCGGCAACGTCCGGTGTTTTCAGGATCCCGGCGATATCCCTGGCCACCTTGTCCAGAACCGGCTTCGGCGTGTTCGCCGGAGCCATCACCGCGAACCAGGCGTCATATTCGTAGGTGGGCAGCCCGGACTCCGAGACGGTCGGCACATCCGGCATCGCAGGGCTACGCTTGGGCGTCGAAACCGCAATGACCTTGATCTTGCCCGCCTGCCTTAATTCGATCGCAAGGTTGACGCCGAGAAAGAAAAGCTGCGAGTCATTGCGCATCACGCTCGTCACCGCCTCGGGCGCCCCTTTGTTCGGCACGTGCATGATGTCGATCTTCGCTGTCTGCTTGAGAAGCTCCGCGCCGAGATAGGATGTGCTGGCGAGGCCAGCCGACGAAAAGTTCATCTTGCCCGGACTGGCCTTCGCCAGCGCCACAAATTCCGAGACATTTTTCGCGGGAAGATCGGGCGGCACGATCAGCGCCTGCGGCACGGATGCGACTTCCGTGATGCCTGCGAAATCCTTGGCTGGGTCATACGGCAGGTTCTTGTTCACCACCGCGCCGATGGTGTGGCCGTTCGACGTGAGCATCAGCGTGTAGCCGTCCGGCGCCGCGCGTGCGACGCTCGCTGTACCTGCGATGCCCGGACGATTCTCGACGATAACTTGCTGCTTCCAGATGTCGGTCAGCTTGTCGGCCAACACGCGGGCCAGCCCGTCGGTAATGCTGCCTGCGGAGAACGGAACGACGATGGTGACGCGCTGGTTCGGATAGTCGCCCGCCGTTTGTGCAAACGCACTAGGCGCGATGGCAAGCGCTACCGCGCCGAAAAACAAACCGAGCAGAATCCTGCAAAGCTTCACCACGAGCACCCTCCCTTGCCGTCCGATTTTTGTTTTCTCGACTCTACAACGGCCGGCGGAAAGAAAACCAGCGTGCGGCAAGCAAAGCAAAAGGCCGGCAACTTGCGCTGCCGGCCCGGAACAACATGGATGATGATGGAGATTAGAGCCCGGCTTCCTTGAACACCTGCGTCAAGTTGGCAGTCTCGTCCTTGATGATCTTATCGAACTGCTCGGGGGTGTCCGACTTGGCGATCACGAATTGCGCGTCGAGCTTGGCCTTCATCTCCGGCGCCTTGATCGCATCACCCCAATCTTTCGCGATCTTTTCGAGGATCGGCTTCGGCACGTTCGCCGGCGCCATCAGGCCGAACCAGGAGTCATAGACATATGGCAGCCCCTGCTCGGTGAAGGTCGACACATTCGGAAGATCGGGGATACGCTGCGCCGTCGCCGCCGCGATCGCGCGCACTTTACCGGCCTCCGACTGTTCCTTCGCGAGGTTCACCGGCGCGAAATAGAACTGCACGTCGTTGCGCATCACAGCGGTGACGGCATCCGGCGCACTGCGGAACGGCACGTGGACGATGTTGACGTTTGCCGCCTTACGGAACAACGCGCCCGCGATGAACGTGGTGGAGGCAAGGCCCGGCGAGGAGAAATTGAGCTTGCCCGGCTGCGCCTTGGCAAGATCAATCACTTCCTTCACGGTTTTCACCGGCACCTCAGGATACGAGATCAGATAGAGCGGCGCGGAAGCCAGACGCGTGATGCCGGAGAAATCCTTCACCGGATCGAACGGTGGGTCTTTCGTCACGAGACCTGACACCGTGTGGCCGTTCGAGGTCACCATCAGCGTGTAACCATCGGGCGCAGACTTCGCGACACCGGCGGTGCCCGCAAGGCCCGGACGGTTCTCGACCACGACCTGCTGGTTCCAACGCTTGCCGAGATCATCGGCGACGATGCGCGCCAGGATGTCGGTCACGCTGCCGGCGCCGAACGGCACCACGATGGTGATGCGCTGGCTCGGCCAGTTCTGCGCCGATGCAGGCGCAGCAAGCACGGCGCCGGTGGCCAATGCCGCAAGCCCAAGCCAAAACTTCTTCATCTGCTTCATGATCATCTCCTCCCCCGTCCACGGGACGCTTATTGCGCAGGCACCGCGGCGCGGTGGACTGTCTTTGCGTCCTTCTTTGCAATGACTTCCTCAAGACTTCTACCAAAATCTTTCAGCATCACGGTGGCGGCATTTCGACCCGGACCGCCGGAGATGGAACCACCGGGGTGGGTTGTAGAACCCGTCTGATAAAGCCCTGGAATCGGCATGCGGTGCTGCGCCCATCCGGGCACCGGACGGAGCGCCGCGGCCTGCGCCGCATTCTGCGCGCCGCCATGGCAGGAGCCACGCCAATTGTGCGGGTTGCGCCGCTCCAGATCGAGCGGGCTTTCGACCACCTTTGCCAGGATATTGTCTTCGGTCAGATTGGGCGAGAATTTGCGGAGCCAATTGAGATTGGCTTCGGCAACCTCGTCTTTGATGCTGTCCCAGTGCGCCGGGCCTTCTTTCAGATCGTAGGGCTGCATGCCGATGATCTTGATGGTGTGGTGGCCGTGCGGCGCCTGGGTGGGGTCGCCAATTGTGGGCGAAACGGCCAGTAGCACCGGCTCGTCGACGTTCGCAACGCCACACGCGAAATCATACCCCATGCGCAGCGCCCGCGTGGGCTCCGACAGCATCGCGCAGGCGATCGGCGTGATTGGGCCGCCGTCGCCTTTGAAGGTCATCGGTTCTTTTGTCGCATAGTGAGAAACAAACAGCGTCGGCCCGCCCTGATAGCTCTCTAGGCCTTCGACGAAGTCGTCGGCCCAATGCTTGCGCGGCGCCATCTCGACGAGGTGCTTGATATGGATGGTCGAGAGCACCGCCTTCTCGGCGCGATAGCTTGAGCCATCCGCACATTCGACGCCGACGCATTTGCCGTTCTCGACGATGAGTGCCTTCACCATCTTGTTGGTGAGCGTCACGCCACCATTGTCCTCGACGATCTTGGCAAGCTTTTCAGTCAACACGCCCGAACCGCCCTTCGGGACGCACCAGCTCCAGCGCTGACGGCCCCACACCAGCGAATAGGCAAGCCGACCGGTCATCGGCCATTCCGGCGGTGTCACGGTCTGGAACGCCATCCAGAGCATGAAGCAGCGCGAATGATCGTCCTCGAAATTGTCGCGGATGATTTCCCATGCCGACTGTGCCTGACGGCGCAGCCACTTCTTGCCGTCGGGATGCTCGTTGAGGCGGTCATTGATCGGCTTGCCGAAGCCGATCGGCGTGTAGGACGCCGCGTCAAACAGCGGCTTGATCGCGTCGTATTCGGCGATCATGCGCCGGTAGGCGTCGGCGTCCTTCTTCGAAAACTTCGCGAACTGCTCAACAGTACGCTCGATGTCGTGGTACTGCGTGAGATAGCTGCCGTCGAGAAACGGCGCGTGGCAGACGATCTCCGGATGGATGTACTCAAGTCCATAGTCGCTCGCGAGCCCGAGCTCGTCGTCGATCATCATCGGTGAGTCTTGCAGAATGACGTGCGCAGTGCCGCAGGAGTCGTGGCGAAAGCCCGGTAGCGTCAGTTCTTCGGTGATGACATTGCCGCCGAGCACCGGTCGGCCTTCCAGCACCAGGCACTTGTACCCCGCCTTTGCGAGATAGGCGGCGGCGACGAGACTGTTGTGCCCCGCCCCAGCCACGACGATATCGAAACGATCGGCCATGCTTCCAACCCTAAACTTGTTGTTCTTGTTCGAGACGGCGCTCCTACAAGACCGCCACCCGCAGCTTAGACGAATTCAGATGCGTTTGAGCGGCACGCCAGCAGCTTTGTAAGCGCGGTCCTGCGCCGCACGCCCAAGCTGATAGATCTTGTTCATATCGACGCCGACCAGCTTGCCGTCGCGTTTGACCATCTTTCCGGCGATGATGACGGTATCGACGTTTGCGGGCGTCATGCTGGTGACGACCGCGCCCACCGCGTTGTTCATCGGCATCACATTGGGCCGGTCGGTGCGCATCAGAATGATATCCGCCTCCATGCCGGGCTTCAGCACGCCGATCTTGCGCTCCAGGCCATTGGCGCGCGCCTTCGATAGTTGCGAACTTCAGCACATCGCGGACTTTCAGGAACGGCGGCAGGTTCTTTTCGCCGGCAAGCTGGCGCGTCCAGATTTCGTTCTTCTGCTGCGAGAACACCGACCGCATCTGATTGAAGAAATCGCCCGGCACCGAGGTCTCGACGTCCACGCTCAGGCTTGGGCGGATACCGAGTTCGATCGCCTTCTGTACGGGCGGATTGCCGTGCCCCATCAGCTTCTCGACGTAGCCGGCGATCGACACCGTGCCGCCGGAGTCCTTGATGAGCTTCCATTCCATGTCGTTGAGTGTGCAACAGTGCACATAAGTCGTGTCGGAACGCAGTGGCTCGGTCGCGTGGATGCGTTCAATCAACGCGTTCCGCCCAGACTCGCCGATACCGACATGGATGGTGATGCGCGCGCCCACGTCGCGCGCTGCCTTCCAGACCGAAAGGATTTCATCCGGCGCCCCGCCTGGCGACGCCATGAACAGTGTTAGCAACTGGTCGTCGCTGTTGAAGTATTGTTTGCGAAGCCGCGCGATATCACCGGGATACTTGTGGCGCGGCGCGTCCTTCCAGTTCCCTGTCGTGGTTTGGGGATTGCCGTAGGCGAAGACCGCACGCACGCCGGAATCCTGCAAGCCCTTGATAGCAGCGTCCGTATGCTCCGGCGAATTGTGAATGTGCGACCAGTCGAGCACGGTCGTGACGCCAGCGTCGATGCAACCGAGGCCACTCAGGAGTTCGGCTGCGTAAACGTCTTCCGGCGCAAAATTCGCGCCGAATTTACGCTGCACGAGACTGACGTAATCGTTCAGCGAACCGTCCGGCAGGATATTACGCAGGAAGCCCTGCCACATATGCCGGTGCGTATCGACGAAGCCCGGCATCACGATGTTGCGGTAGCAATCAACAAGCTGCCCGTTCGGCGCCTCAATATTCGGGCGCACCGCAACGATCTTCTTGCCTTCGATCAGAACGTCAGCCTCTTCGAAATCGCCAAGTTCTTTATCCATCGTCAGCACGCAGCCGCCCTTCAGCAGCATCGACCGGCTGCTCTGCATTGGCGGTTTCGGAGCGGCTTGCGCAGCCCCGATTACGCTTGCTGTAAAAGACGGCGCAGCGACAACGCCTGCCGCCGCAGAGCAAAGGAACCTCCGCCGCGACATCCCTCCGCAGCACACGCAGCCAAAACCGGAACGCTGAAATGCCATACGTCCTCCTGGACGCCGTAGACCCGCGACGCTTCAAAGCGGCGGGGATGCTATCCTTGCCAAACCTGATGTTCCAGCGACGTGACAGCGCCTCACAATCGGCGCATAGATCGCTGCCCACTGCTGCCGGGCCCATTCATTCCCACATAGAGCAAGATGCGCACCGAAGAACCCCGCCTGATCCGTCTTTCCGAATATCGGCCGCCCGATTGGCTGGTGGAGACCGTCGATATGGACGTGAAGCTCCATCCGACGCAGACGCCGGTGCGCACGACGCTCAAGTTAAAGCCCAATCCCGCGGCAGGGGCACCCGCACCGGTGCAGCTCGACGGCGACGGACTGACCTTGGTTTCACTGAAGATCGACGGAGAAAAGCTCAGCGCTGACCGCTATGTCGCGACGCCCGAGAGCCTGACCATCGCGCAGCCGCCCGCCGGCCCGTTCACGCTCGAGATCGAGACGCTGGTGGACCCGTCCGCCAATACGCAACTCTCGGGCCTTTATCGCTCGTCCGGCAACTACTGCACGCAGTGCGAGGCCGAGGGCTTCCGCCGCATCACCTACTATCCCGACCGTCCGGACGTGATGGCTGTATTCACCGTCCGCGTCGAAGCCGACAAGGCCGAGGCGCCGGTCCTGCTCGCCAATGGCAATCCTACGGAAAGCGGCGACCTCCCCGGCGGCCGCCACTACGCGATCTGGCACGATCCCTGGCCGAAGCCCGCCTATTTGTTCGCGATGGTCGGCGGCAAGCTCGGCCACATCGAGGACACCTTCGTCACCATGTCCGGCCGTAAGGTCGTGCTCCGCATCTATGTCGAGCCCGGTAAAGAGGACCGCGCCGGCTACGCGATGGACTCGCTGAAGCGCTCCATGCGCTGGGACGAGAAGACGTTCGGCCGCGAATACGACCTCGACATCTTCATGGTCGTTGCGGTGTCCGACTTCAACATGGGAGCGATGGAGAACAAGGGCCTCAACGTCTTCAACGATAAGTACGTGCTGGCCTCGCCCGAGACCGCGACCGACAATGACTATCTCGCCATCGAGTCGATCATCGCTCACGAGTACTTCCACAACTGGACCGGCAACCGCATCACCTGCCGGGACTGGTTCCAGCTTTGTCTGAAGGAAGGCCTCACCGTCTTCCGCGATCAGGAGTTCACCTCCGACGAACGCTCACGCGTGGTGACGCGCATCGGCGACGTGCGCGGCCTTCGCGTCGCGCAGTTCGTGGAGGATGCAGGCCCCCTCGCCCATCCGGTGCGGCCCGAGGCCTATCGGGAGATCAACAACTTCTACACGGCGACGGTCTATGAAAAAGGCGCCGAGGTCGTGCGGATGGTCAAGACGCTCATCGGTCCTGAACTGTTCCGGAAGGGCATGGACCTCTACTTCGAACGCCACGACGGCGAAGCCGCGACCATCGAGCAGTTCATCCAGTGCTTTGCGGACGTCAGCAAGCGCGACATGACGCAGTTCCGACGCTGGTACTCGCAGGCCGGAACGCCGGAGATTGTCGCGTCGGGACACTACGATTCTCGCGAAAAGACCTACCGGCTCGATCTCGCACAGATCCTGCGGCCGACGCCGGGCCAGGCCACGAAAGAGCCGATGGTCATCCCGCTCGTCACTGGCCTCCTCAGCCGCGACGGCAAGGACATGCCTCTCACGCTCGCCGATGGCCGCAGCGTCGAGCGCGGGG
The DNA here is from genome assembly GCA_040756555.1 of Pseudomonadota bacterium. GTDB lineage: Bacteria > Pseudomonadota > Alphaproteobacteria > Rhizobiales > Xanthobacteraceae > Z2-YC6860. Next base: position 10,249 of record JBFLYS010000007.1, read on the forward strand.
TCATCGTGCTCGACAAGCAGGCCGACACCTTCATATTCAAGGATATGAAGGAGCAGCCGACGCTCTCGATCAACCGCGGCTTCTCCGCGCCAATCAAACTCACTGCCAACCTGTCGCCGGACGATCTGCGCCTGATGGCCGCCCACGACAGCGATCCGTTCAACCGCTGGCAGGCGGTGCAGACGCTCGCCAGCACGCTGCTGGTCGGCAACGTCGCGCGGCTCCGCACCGGACAGGACCCGGAGGCCGACGAAGGTCTGCTCGACGCGCTCGACACTGTCCTCGCGGACAACGCGCTTGAACCGGCTTTCATCGCCGAAGTGCTGGTGCCGCCGAGCGAGGCCGACACCGCCCGAGAGATCGGCCGCGACGTTGATCCCGACGCCATCTACCGTGCCCGCACGGGGCTGCGCACGCTGATCGGCTTGCATCTCAACAAGCGGCTGACCGACACCTACAAACGCATGATCACGCCGGGCCCCTACAGCCCCGACGCCGACAGCGCTGGCCGCCGCGCGCTCAAGAACGTCTGCCTCGACCTCCTCGCCGCGACCGGCGAGCCGCATATGATTGCGCTGGCGACCAAGCAATATCAGTCAGCCGACAACATGACCGACCGCATGGCGGCGCTCGCCACCCTCAACCAGCACGAGGGCGCGGCGCGTAACGCCGCGATGGAGGACTTCTACCAGCGCTACCAGGGCGACCCGCTGATCGTCGACAAGTGGTTCAACCTGCAAGCCTCGACGCGCGACCCCGACACACTCGATCGCGTGCGCGCGCTGACCAAGCATGCAGCCTTCTCGCTCGGCAACCCGAATCGCGTCCGCGCGTTGATCGGCATGTTCGCGCAAGGCAACCCGACGCAGTTCAACCGCGCCGACGGCGCGGGCTACGATTTCGTCGCCGATCACGTGCTGACGATCGACCCGTCGAACCCGCAGCTTGCCTCGCGGATGCTCTCCGCCTTCAAGAGTTGGCGCGCGCTCGAAGTCGGTCGCAGAGCCAAGGCAGAATCTGCGCTGAAGCGCGTATTCGACACGCCAAATTTGTCGCGCGACGTCCACGACATCGCGCATCGTGCGCTTGCTGAAACGTCAGATTGAAAATTCAACGGTGCCCGATTCCGGCCGCCTCGCGCGAACGCAGATGACGTCTGCATTCGCGCGGTGTGTGGCATAAATCCATCGCTGCTAACCCAGTTGAAAAGTTAACGAAAAATATTGAATTGAGACTCTCGACAAGAGTCTCCGCATCGATTCGAATAGCACTCGATTCGGAGCGACGTGGCAGGTCCTCCGGGTGCGTGCTTCAGGGGTACAATCCGACGAGGGGGCCTGGTATGGCGCGCGCCGATTTGGCGAGTGCTTCCGCACGCACAGATTCGATCAAGGGCCTCGCGCAATCAATCGCGAACCCGGCGTACCGCCGCCTGCTCACCGCCGAGCCGGCGCTGCGCCGCGCCGTCCCCGCCCTCATCGTCGCGTTCCTTCTGACCATCGGCGTCGGCGCCGTCGTACAGGTGCTGGACCACCGCCGTCAGGCGGTTGCCGAGGCACTCGACAACGTCGAAACGATCGCAGCCTTCGTGGCCGAGCGTTTCGATCACCTCGCCGCCGCTGCAAAAGCCGACGTCTCGCGCCGGGACCTGCTCGACCAATCGCTGACCTCGCGGGCCACCGACTTCGGCCGCCGCATCATCATCGCCAACACCGACGGCATCATCACCGCGACCGCGCCGAACGGCGGCCCCATCGGCCAGCGCCTCAACGACGTGCTGGGCGACGCCCAGCCCCTGACCATCCTTGGCCAGAGCGCCGGCGCCATCGAGATTACGCTACCCGACGGCCAGCACGCCTTTGCCACCGTCCGCACGCTGACTTCGGGTAAAGGTCAGCTTGCCGTGTTCCAGCTCCGCAGCGACGCGCTCGCCGCATGGCGTTCGGACACCACCCTGACGGTCACGCTCTCGGCCACCACCGGCTTTGTGCTCCTGATCCTCGGCTTCGCCTTCCACTGGCAGTCGATGCGCGCCCGTGAAGCCGACTTGATCTACGACACGGTACGCAGCCGTATCGACACAGCGCTCAACCGCGGCCGTTGCGGTCTGTGGGATTGGGACATCGCGCGCGGACGCATCTTCTGGTCGCACTCGATGTTCGCAATCCTCGGTCTTCGACCGCGCGACGACCTGATGACATTCGGCGAAGTCTCGAAGCTCGTGCACCCCGACGATATCGAGCTCTATCAGGTCGCGGCCCAACTGGCCGACGCGAAAACCAGCGCCATCGACCACGAATTCCGCATGCTGCACGCCAACGGCCGTTGGGTTTGGCTGCGCGCGCGCTGCGAGATCGTCAATCAGCACCTGATCGGGATCGCCGTCGACGTCACCGAACAGAAGTCGCTGGTCGAGCAGACCGCCACCGCCGACATCCGTCTGCGCGACGCCATCGAGACCATCCCGGAAGCCTTCGTGCTGTGGGACCAGGAGAACCGGCTGGTGCTCTGCAACTCCAACTTCCAGGCGCTGCACCGCCTGCCTGACGAGTTGATTGCGCCGGGCACCTCCTACGAGCAGATCGTCGCCGCCGGCCGCAAGCACGTCATCCGCAATGTCTCGAGCGACGGCCCGGTCATTCCGGGCGCGCGCACCTTCGAGACCCAGCTCGACGATGGCCACTGGCTGCAAATCAGCGAGCGCCGCACCAAGGATGGCGGCTACGTCTCGGTCGGCACCGATATCACCCCGCTCAAGCTCAACGAAAAGAAGCTGATCGAGAGCGAGAAGCGCTTGATTGCCACCGTCGCGGACCTGCGCAACTCGCAGCACAAGCTCGAGGTCCAGGCCCAGCAGCTCACCTCGATGGCGCAGAAGTATTCTGACGAAAAGAATCGAGCCGAGGACGCCAACCAGGCCAAGTCCAAGTTCCTCGCCAACATGAGCCACGAGTTGCGCACGCCGCTCAACGCCATCATCGGCTTCTCCGAGATCATGGAATCCGGAATGTTCGGCGATCTGGGCGCCGATAAGTATCACGAGTACTGCCGCGACATTCGCACCAGCGGCCAATTCCTCCTCGACGTCATCAACGATATCCTCGACATGTCGAAGATCGAGGCGGGCCGCATCAAGCTCGAGCTGGAAACGGTCGAGCTCGACAAGATCCTCGCCGACGCGCTGCGCGTGGTCAGCAGCCGCGCCCAGGACAAGCGGCTAATAGTGTCCTCGAAGGTCGCGCCTGGCATCACGTTCAGAGCCGACCGACGATCACTCAAGCAGATCGCGCTCAATCTTCTCTCCAATGCCGTGAAGTTCACTCCCGAGAAGGGCAAGGTCACCGTGCGGGGCCGCCTCTCGCGCGGGGCCGTCGTGATTGCGATCCAGGACACCGGCATCGGCATCGCCCGCGACGCGCTGGCGAAGCTCGGGCGACCATTCGAGCAGGTCGAAAGCCAGTTCACCAAGACCCAGCATGGCTCCGGCTTGGGCCTGGCCATCGCCAAATCGCTGATCCAGTTGCACGGCGGCGTCATGCGCATTCGCTCGACGCCCGGCGTCGGAACCACCGTCATCTTCCGGCTGCCGCTCGATGGTCAGCCGGCCGAAAAGACCGAGACAAGCGTTTCTGCTGCGTAAAGCTGGGGTGGCGTCGGAGGATCGGCGCAATTTTTGGCCACAAACTTGCCGCCGGCGGGCGCCGATATGCGTTCTGCATTCGCATCATGGTCGCACCCGCAGGGACGTGGGTTGAGTGTGGGAGGTGCGCGAAATATAGATGCGCGCATGAAAAAGCACCCAGTTTCGGCGATGAATCGCCGCTCATTCGTGGCCTCCGCTGCGGCCCTTTCCAGCCTTGCCCTAGCGGGCCGTTCCTATGGTCAGGACGCCTATCCATCCCGGCCGGTGCGCATCGTCGTGCCCTTCGCCGCGGGCGGCAACATCGACATCCAGGGCCGCATGTGCGCCCAGCGCCTCAGCGAGACCATCGGCGGCCAGTTCGTGGTGGAGAACCGCGTCGGCGGCAATGGCATCATCGCGGCCGAGCAGATCGCCCGCTCCGCCCCTGATGGCTACAACCTGCTCTGGGCCAGCACCTCGGTGATCGCCATCGTTCCGGCCGCGGCCACCAAGAAGGTTTCCTACGACCCGGTGAAGGATTTTGTGCCGATCTGCGGCTTCAGCGCGGGCCCCCAGGTTCTGCTGCTCAACGCCGACGTGCCTGCGAAGACTCTCCAGGAGTTCGTCGTCTGGGTGAAGGCCCAGAAGAGCCAGGTCACCTACGCTGGAGGCGGCGGCCCGGCGAGCGCCAGCAACCTGATCATGGCGCTGTTCCTCGCCCGCACCGGTCTCGACATGCTGAACGTCAGCTACCGCGGCACCGCGCCGGCGTTGACCGACGTCATGGCCGGACACGTGCCCTGCATGTTCATTCCGGTGTCGGAGGCGACCGCGCAGGCGAGCAATTCGAAGCTCCGCATGCTCGCGGTCACGGGTTCGGCGCGCTCACACAGCCTGCCGAACGTACCCACCGTCGCGGAGTCGGGTTATCCAGGCTTCAACGCGGCCTCATGGACCGGCCTGATGGGTCCCGCGAATCTACCGAAGGAGATCATCGCGAAGCTCTCGACCGAAATGGTCAAGGCCGGCAAAGATCCAAAGTTCATCGAACAGCTTACCGCGCAGGGCGTCGACTCGATCGCCGAAGGGCCCGAGAAATTCGCACAGTTCATTGCATCGGAAATGCCGCTCTGGGCCGACGCGGTGAAACGCGCAGGCGTCACGCTCTGACCGAATCGCACGAGAACCGGCTTGGCACGGGGTTCGCATAGGGTCGCAAGCATGATCTGATGCGAACAACGAAAGGCGAGCCATGCTGAGACTCTCGTGCGGGACGCGGCGTTTGATCGGTGCTCTGGCGGCATGCGCCGCCTTGATGACGGGAACCGCGCAAGCGCAGGACTGGCCGAACAAGCCGGTGCGCATCCTGGTTCCCTACGCGGCGGGCGGAAACTCCGACAGCATGGCGCGTCTGTCCGGACAGCGGCTGACCGACGCATTCGGGCAGCAGTTTGTGGTCGAGAATCGCGTGGGAGCGAACGGCGCACTCGCCGCCGAGGCAGTCGCACGATCGGCGCCAGACGGCTATACGCTGCTTTGGGCTGTACAGCCACCGATCGCGATCTTTCCGGCCATGACGAAGGTGCCTTACGACTCCCAGAAGGACTTCGCTCCGATCACGATCGTCGGCACCAATCCGTTCGTGCTGGTGGTCAACAAGAACGTCCCCGCGAAGAATGTCGCGGAGTTCATTGCCTGGGTGAAGGCGTCCCCTGAGAAGCTCAGCTATGCCGAAGGCAGCGCAGGCAGCGTCACGCATCTGGCAATGGCACTGTTCCTCAAGCGCGCCAGGCTCGACATGACCAACGTCAGCTATCGCGGCAACGCGCCGGCATTGACCGACGTGATCGCGGGCCATCTACCCACCATGTTCTCCAATCTGTCCGATGCCCTGCCCCATATCCAGAGCGGTTCGGTCCGTGCTCTCGCGGTGTCGAGCGACACGCGCATGGCGCAGTTGCCGGACGTTCCGACCGTCGCCGAACTCGGCTATCCAGGTTACAAGGCCGTGACCTGGAATGGTCTGATGGCGCCGGCCGGAACGCCGAAGCCAATCGTGGACAAGATCGCAGGCGAAATGGCGAAGGCATCCAAAGACCCGAAATTCGTCGAACGCCTCGCAAGCTTCGGCGCCGATCCGTCCGGCATCACGCCGGCGCAATTCGCCGACCTGATCGCGACCGACCTCAAGATGTGGGCCGAAGCCGTGGCCATCGCCGGTGTGAAACTACAGCAATAGGTATCATGACAGAGCAACGTCCCATCCTCGTCGCCGGCGGTGGACCGGTCGGTTTCATCACCGCGCTGGCGCTCGCACGCCAAGGCCTGCCGGTTCATGTCTTTGAAGCCGAAGCGCAGGTGATGGAAATGCCGCGGGCTGCCACCACGCACGCGGCGACGCTGGAGATGCTCGCAGGGCTCGGCATGGCCGATGAAGTGATCGAACGCGGGCTTGTCGAGCCGCTATTCCGCATCTGGGATCGCGCTGCGAACAGGATCGTGGCCGAATTCGACTTCGGCATTCTGAAGGACGAAACGCCCTACCCCTACGCAGTGCAATGCGAGCAGCACAAGATCGCCAAGATGGCGATCGGGCGGCTGAAGAAATTTCCGCACGCCAAGATCGAATTCTCGGCACGGGTGACCTCACTCACTCAGAACGCGGATGGCGTCGAGATTGAGGTCGAGACCAGGAACGGCAAACGGACGATCGCCGGCAGCTATCTAATCGGCGCCGACGGCGGCCGTTCGACCGTGCGCAAGGCGCTCGGCATCGAGTTCGAGGGCTACACGCACCCTGAGCGCTTCCTGATCCTGACCACGACCTACGACATCGGCACGATGTATCCGGGCTGCACGCGCAACTACATCACCGACCCCGATGCTTGGTTCTCCGTCTTCAAGGTGAGCGGCGACGGACAAGGCCCGCTGTGGCGCGTGCTGTCCTCCACCAAGCTGGAGCAGACCGAAGACGAGTTGATGAACCCGGAGGCGACAGAGAAGCGGTTGCAAGGCTTCCTGCCAAAGGCCAGCCCCTACGACATCGTGCACCGCAATCTCTACAACGTGCACCAGCGCGTCGCGGCGAGCTTCCGCAAGGGCCGAGTGTTCCTTGCGGGCGACTCCGCGCACGTCAACAATCCGCTCGGCGGCCTCGGCCTCAATTTCGGCATCCACGACGCAATGGAGATCACCGGCCTGCTCGGCCGCGTCATCCGCAAGGAAGCTTCGCCGGATATCCTCGATCTCTACGACAAGCACCGCCGGCCGCTGAACATCGAATTCGTGCAGCAGCAGACCATCGCCAACAAGAAGCGCATGGAAGAGAAGGACCCAGCAGCGCGGCAGCGCGACTTCGACCAGCTCCGCAGAACCGCCGACGATCCGGCCTCGCACCGCGCCTATGTGCGGAAGGCGTCACTCCTCGAAAGCGTCAAGAAACGCACCGACGCCGACGCTGCCTAGGCCCATAGGGCACCTTGCGGCGCGCCTGCCCAATGGCAGAATCCCTTTGGCCGATATCAACGTCCCTGAAAGAGGGCGCGGATCGCTGGGGAGAACGCCATGAGACTGCCTGCCGCAGCTTTGCTTGCGTTGATCGCCGTTGCTTCACCCGCCGTCGCCCAGAACGAGACGCCTGTCCCGGTCGACAAGGCCGCATTTCACGTGCCGGCGTTCCGCAATGAATACGTTGCGGTGACGAACGTCCACATCCCGCCGGGACGTCAGGCGGGCTATCACATCCACGATAAGGATCAGATCAGCGTCGTTGTCGCTGACGCCGATCAGGGCGGTCAGGTGCTGGGCGAAGAGCCCTACCCGCCGCGCCGGACGCCGCGTGGCAACGTGACCTACACGGCCTTCTCCAAGAAGACGCTGATCCACCGTGTTCACAACATGGGCGCGACGCCGTTCCACAACATCGTGACCAGCATCCTCTATCTGGCACCGGGCCGCTTCACCGCAGGCTTGCGCCCGGAAGGGGGCGGCTACACGCAGCTTGTCGACAACGAGCGCGTCCGCATCTGGCGGCTTCTCCTCGAACCCGGCCAGTCCGCAGCCGCGATCACGCAAAGCGCGCCGGGCATGCGGATCGTCATTGACGGCGGCGAGATCGTCGAAGGCGTGCCGGACCAGCCCGACCGCGGCATGGCGCCGAAAACCGGCGAGTTCTTCTGGCAGGAGCCAGGCGTCACCCGCACCATCCGCAACACCGGAACGACGCGCGTCCAGTTCGTCGAGTACGAACTGAAATAGAGGCTACGGCACCGGGCCGACGATCCGCGTAAAGCTCGCGCGGACCTTCTGTTGCGTCTCGATGATATCCGCGTTGAGCGAAGCGAAGTCCGGCAGATCCGCAGCTCGCGCCAGAAGTTGAAGGAGCCCCTGCCCTGCGGTCTTCGGATCGAATGGCCCCGGCAAACACAACCGAAGAATTTGCGTCACGTTATGATAGAGCCGCGCCGCGGGCCGCAGCACGTCAGCCTCCTCCGCCCGCAACAAGCCGAGGCGCCACGCCTTGTCGAGCACGCGCGCTGTCGAGGTGTCGAGAATATCCGGATGCGCAGCGGCGTGGATCAGTTGCAGATGCTGCGCGATAAACTCCAGATCGACCAGCCCGCCAGTCGCATACTTCAGGTCCCAGCGCCCGCCGTCGCCCTTCTCCTGCGCGATCGCGCCGCGCATATCGGCGACATCCTGCGCGATCACCACGCCATTACGCTTGCGACAGAGTGCGGCCTTGATGACCTTTTCAACCTGCGGTCCAAAACCCGGCGACGCCGAGACCACGCGCGCACGGGTCAGCGCCATGTGCTCCCAGGTCCAAGCCTCTATTTCCTGATAGCTCTGGAACGCGTCGAGCCGTGTCGCCACCGGGCCTGAGCGTCCGGAGGGCCGCAACCGCATATCGACTTGGTAAAGCGCGCCATAGTTTGTCTGCGAGGTCAGCGCGCTAATAAGGCGTTGGGTCAGCCGTGCGAAATATTGCGCGCCGTAGAGCGGACGCGGCCCGTCCGACTGGGGATTCTCGGCGTCAAAGTCGTAGACGATGATGAGGTCGAGATCGGAGGTCGCCGTCATCTCCCGGCCGCCGAGCTTGCCGAGCGCGAGCAGCGCGGTCTTCTGGCCTTTGATGCGGCCATGGTTCCGCACGAACGTGTCTTCGACGATTCGATGCAAGGCACGGATCAAAACGTCAGCCAGGCGTGCAAAGGCCTCACCCGCCTGCTCTGCCGAGACCGTGCCCGAAAGAATGCGCGCTCCGATCAGGAACATCTGCTCCTGGCCGAACATGCGAAGCCGGTCCAGCAAATCCTCATAGGATGCAGACTCGCCGAGCGTGCGCTTTAAATCCGTTTCGAGCTTGGTCTCGTCGGGCAGCGCGCCGAAGAAGCTCGGCTCCAGAAGCGCATCCATCGCTTCCGGGTAGCGCGCGAGAATGTCGGCCAGCCGCGGGGCGGTGCCGAGCGTCAGCGCCACGAGCGCGACGAGATCGGGGTTCTGCTTCAGCAGCGAGAACAGCCGCGCTCCGCCATGGAGACCGGCAAGGAAGCGGTCGAACGACATCACCGCAGCGTCGGAGCTCTCCGCTCGCGCCAGGCGGTTCAGCAGCGTCGGGACCAATTCGGTGAATTGCGCGCGCGCGAATTCGCCTTTCAGCGACGGATAGGTGCCGTCGAGCCAACCACGCACCGTGCTCGACACCTCGAGCGGCTTGCGGAACCCCATCGCGCCGAGCCGATCGAGCGTCTCGCGGTCGTCCGCCTTCTTCGGGAACACCAGCTCGCGCTCCTCGATGCGCGGCGCATCTTCGAAAAGGCGCGCATAGTGGCGCTGCACCTTGCGCATATGGCCGAGCAAGGTTTCAGCGAAATCGTCACGGTCCTTGAACCCGGCGAAGCGCGCGAAGCGCTCCATCTCCTCACGTTCAAGCGGCAGAGTATGAGTCTGGTCATCGGCGACCATTTGTACGCGGTGCTCGACGTGACGCAGGAACTTGTAGGCCGCTTCGAGGTCGGCACGCGCGTCCTTCTTGATCCAGCCGCCCTCGACCAGCGCCTCCAGCACCGGTAGCGTCTCGCGCCCGCGCAGCTCGGGATGGCGGCCACCCGCGATCAACTGCTGCGTCTGCACGAAGAACTCGACCTCGCGGATACCGCCGCGGCCGAGCTTCACGTTGTGCCCCTCGACCGCGATCTCCTCGTGTCCCTTGTAGGCGTGGATCTGTCGCTTCATCGCCTCGATATCGGCGACTGCGGCGAAGTCGAGGTACTTGCGCCAGATGAAGGGCTGAAGCTCCTTGAGGATTGCCTCGCCCGCCTGCATGTCGCCGGCGCAGACGCGCGCCTTGATCATGGCGGCGCGTTCCCAATTCTGGCCGATGCTGCCGTAGTAGTTGAGCGCAGTCTCGACCGACACAGCAGCCTGCGTCGACGCTGGGTCCGGACGCAGCCGCAGATCGACGCGGAACACGTAGCCATCCTCGGTGCGCTCTTGCAGGAGCTTCACCATGCCGCGCGTGATGCGCACATGGAACGCCGTGGCCTCGTCCTTGTCAGCGAGTCCGCGCGCCTCCGGGTCGTAGAACACGATGAGATCGATGTCGCTGGAGTAGTTCAACTCGTAGGCGCCCATCTTGCCCATCGCGAGCACGATGTGGCCCGAGCCTTCCTCCGGCGCTTTCGGATTGGGCGGCTTGAGCTTGCCTCGCCTCACTGTGTCGCGGAGCAGAAAGCGCAACGCCGATTGCACCGTCGTATCAGCAAGCTCCGTTAGCGCGCGCGTGGTGCGCATCACCGGCCAAACCCCACCGATGTCGGCGATGGCAATGAGCAGCGCGGCCTCGGATTTCATACGGCGGAGCAGCCGCATTGCCTCGCCTTCATCCTTGGTCGCACCGATCTCCTGCGCGGTCTCCGTCAACAGCTCGGCGAAGCGTTTGTCAGGATCGGCTTCCAATACCCCGAGCAGGCGCGCGGGCTCGGCACTGGCAAGCCCCCAAAGATAAGGCGAGCCGTCGGCCAACCCGGCCAGCAGCGCCCCGACCTTGGGAGAGCTCGCGACCAACGCTTTCAGCGCCTTGCCCGGCGCGGTCCGGCCGATCTCCGCGAGCCATTCAGCAACGCGCGCCTTCGATGCTTTCGCCGACGAAAGCTTCGGCGCATCCGAAATCTCGAGCGCGAGAACCTTCTGGCTCTCGGCTTTGGGCGCAGATTTCTTCACCGCGGCCTTTTTCGCCGCTGGTTTTGCCGGCCGACTCATGGCCGAGAGTTAGCGCAGATGGGGCGGAAAGGGGAGCCTTGGTATTTACGGCGCGGGCAACGCCAATTGTGCGGTGCCGCGAGGCAGCGCCAGCACCACTTTCAAGCCTGGATGATTGTCTTCAAGTTTGAGCTCTCCGCCGTGTAGGCGTGCGACCGCCGACGCAAGGCTGAGGCCGAGGCCCGACCCTGGCTCGGAGCGGCTTTGCTCCAGCCGTACGAAGCGCTCGACCACATGCGCACGATCGGCCTCGGCGATGCCCGGGCCGTGATCGCCGACCGACAGCAGGATTCGATCGTCGTCCAACGCCGCCGTGACACTGATCTCCGCGCTTGCAGGACCGGCCTGCATACCGTTCGCAGACGGTCGTGCGGGGTTCGCGTACTTGATGGCATTGTCGACGAGATTGGCGAGCGCCTGGGTCACCAGCTCTTGGCTGCCGCGCATCGGCAGCGGGCTATCCGCTTCAATCTTGAGCGTGATGCCTTTTTCATCAGCCACCGGCTCGTACAGTTCACCGACGCCATGTGCGACCTCGGCGGCATCGAACTCCGTCAGCGGCGTGGATGACTGGCCCGACTCCGCACGCGCAATCATCAAGAGCGCGTTGAAGGTCCGGATCAGGGAATCGGACTCGTCGATGGTCGATTGCAGCGCCGCACGATAATCACCCTCGCCCCGGCCGAGATGCAGCGCCTCCTCAGAACGGTTGCGCAGCCGAGTCAGCGGCGTTTTCAGATCGTGCGCGATGTTGTCGGAGACCTCCTTGAAGCCCTTCAGCAGGGCTTCGATGCGCTCCAGCATCGCGTTGAGGTTCACCGCGAGCCGGTCCAACTCGTCGTCGGTGCCCTGCACCGGCAAACGCCCGGACAGATCGCCCGCCATGATGGTGCGCGACGTCTCGGTCATGGCATCGACGCGCTTGAGCACCCGGCGCGCGACGAAAGCGCCGCCCACAAGGCCCAGCACGATCACCACCGCGATCGACCACCACCCCGCGGCGATCACGATGTCATAGAGCCGCTCGCGCTCCTCGAGATCGCGACCGACCAGCAGCCTGAAACCGCCGGGCAGTTGGAATACACGCACCAGCGCGTGGTGCTCGGTGCCCTCCGGGTCGTCGAGGCGGCGGTAGACCGTTTCGATCCAGCCGGAATGTTCAAGGACGCCCTCGCCCAGCGAACCGACATTGCCAGCGAGGCCGTCGCCGCTGAAGGTCGTGACAAGGTAAAGGCTCGAACCTGGCCGCCGCGCTCGCGCGTCGATGACGAACACCAGCCGGCGGATGCCGCCCTGATTGTATTGCTCCGAAAGGCCGGTGATCTCGGCGTCGACCGTGCGCGTGATCTGTTCGGTGATGAGCCGGCGCGTGTTCCAGGCGAAGTAGCCGAGCAGGCACATCGCGAACAGCGCGAACACTGTCAGGTACACCAGCGTCAGCTTGAACGCTGTGGTGCGGACGAGCTTACCGAGCGCCGCGAAGCGTCCGTGACGCGGCCAATGCAGCGGATTCCACCGCAGCGCCGGCGGCAACGGCTGCGGCACCAGCGACTTGTGAGGTTGCTCGCCCTCGGACACCGTGGCTCCGCGCACCAGCGCGGTCTCGCTATTTGTCACGAATCATGTATCCGGCGCCGCGCACCGTATGCAAAAGCGGCTGTGTAAATCCCTTGTCGATCTTGGAACGCAGACGCGAGATGTGCACGTCGATGACGTTGGTCTGCGGGTCGAAGTGATAGTCCCAGACGTTTTCCAAAAGCATCGTGCGGGTCACCACCTGCCCGGCGTGCTTCATGAGATATTCCAGCAGCCGGAATTCACGCGGCTGGAGCACGATCTCGTCCTTCCCACGCTTGACGGTGTGAGACAGCCGGTCCAGCTCCAGGTCTGCGACTCGATAGACCGTATCTTCGCGCCCGCCCCGCCGCCGCGCCAGCACCTCGACGCGAGCCAGAAGCTCGGAGAACGAATAGGGCTTCGGCAGGTAGTCGTCGCCGCCGGCGCGCAACCCCTTCACCCGGTCGTCGACCTGACCGAGCGCCGAGAGGATCAGCACCGGGGTTTCGATGCCCTTGGCGCGAAGTTCCCCGATCACCGTCAGGCCGTCCTTCTTGGGCAGCATGCGGTCTACGATCATGACGTCGTATTGCCGGTCGAGGCCGAGGGCGAGGCCCTCTTCGCCGTCGGCCGCCTGGTCGGCCACATGGCCGACCTCGCGGAAGGCCCTGGCGATGTAATCGGCAGCGTCCTTGTCGTCTTCGATGATGAGGAGGCGCATGGCGGTCCGTTCGAGTGCAGCCAATTCTAGCGGAGTTTCCTCGCGCGCGCTTGCTTGTGCGCTGACTTGGCTGGAACCGCTGCGAGGGGTGGCGGATCGCTCCGCCACCCCTCGACCGAGCTGACCTCCGGCGGGGGGCGACGGATGCCGGAAGCCAGGCGCGGTGTATGTGGGGACGGGTTGTTCACCCGTCCCCCGGGTTCGTTCCGCCGGCGGGGGCGACGAATGCCGACGAAGCGCCCCGAACTCTTCTCTCAACCCTTGCGCCCCACCGGATTTCAGTGGTGTGGCGTTATCCATGACACGCTGAGCCTCAAGCGCGGCCGAGCGGGATAGCAACGAAGCGGGTCCCCTGCTCCGACTTCACGCGCATCAGCACGCTGTGCTTGCCTTCGGCGCGGGCCTCGCCCAACGCCTTGCGCACGTCCGCCGGAGTGGCGACCGTCTTGCCGGAGACGTCGAGAATGACGTCGCCCGGACGGAACCCAAAGTCAGCCGCCGGACCGCTCGGATCGACGTCCGCGATCACGACGCCCGGCTCGTTGCCGCCCGGTGCGAGCGACAGACCGAGACGCGGACCGTCGGTGGTCTGCATGTCGCGGTCGCGGCTGTTGTCGCCACGGCGCTCGCGGCGGTCATTGCGATCGCGGCCAAGATCCTTGTTGCGATCCTGATCGCGGTCCGGGCGCGCGTCGCGCTGCGGCTCCGCACGCGCCTCACGGACGTTTGGGAGTTCACCCAGCGTGAGGCTGATGTCCTTCTCCGCGCCCTTGCGGATGACGCCGAGCTTCACGGTCGTGTTGGGCGTCATGCCGCCGATGCGGCGGGACAGCTCGCGCGCGTCCTTGATCTGCTGGCCATCCACCGAGACGATCACGTCGCCGGATTCGATACCGGCCTTCATCGCCGGGCTGTCCTTCTGCGGCTCCGCGACCAGTGCGCCGGCCTTGTTCTTCAGGCCGAGGCTGTCGGCGATCTCCGGCGTCACCGGCTGGATCTGCACGCCGATCCAACCGCGCGTCACGGTGCCCTTGTCCTTGAGCTGGGCGACGACCGTCTTCACGGTCTCAGCCGGGATCGCGAAGGCGATACCGACGGAACCGCCAGACGGCGAGTAGATCGCGGTGTTGACGCCGATCACGGCGCCTTCAGTGTTGAAGGTCGGACCACCGGAGTTGCCCTTGTTCACCGGCGCGTCGATCTGGATGAAGTCGTCGTAGGGGCCGGCGCCAATGTCGCGGCCACGGGCCGAGACGATACCGGCGGTCACGGTGCCGCCGAGACCGAACGGGTTGCCGACCGCAAGCACCCAGTCGCCGACGCGCGACGGCACGTCAGCAAGATGCACGTAGGGGAAATTGTTGCCGTCGATCTTGATCAGCGCGAGGTCGGTGCGCGGATCGGTGCCGATCACCTTGGCCGAATAGGTCTTGCCATCGTCGAACGTCACCTCGACGTTCGTGGCCTTCTCGACGACGTGGTTGTTGGTGACGGCATAACCGTCAGAGGAGATAAGGAAGCCCGAGCCCTGTGCGCTCCCGAACTGGCGGCGCGGCGTGCCCTGCTGGCCGTCCGGCATGCCGAAACGGCGGAAGAACTGCTCCATCGGCGAGCCCTTCGGGAAGGGCAGCTCGTCGGTGTTGGCCATCGGCTGCGCCGTCGCTTCCAGCTTGACGCGAACCGAGATCACCGCCGGCTTCACCTTCTCGACGATGTCGGCGAAGCCGACCGGGCGCGCGACCTGCTGCGCCTGTTGCGAAAGGTTCTGCGCGTGCGCGATCTGTGCGTTCGGAAGGAAGCTCGGAGCAACGAAAATCGAAGCGGCCGTCAGGCTGCAAATGGTGGTGGCGAGGAGTGCGATACGGCGCGCCGAAAGGCTGCGCGGTTTCTGGGGAGTGGCGTTCATGGCTCTGTTCGTCCCTGATCGGTGTGTGGGGTGTCGAAGCACCCTGCGTTGGGAAGAACATGGGAGCCGGCGCCTTACAGAGCAGTGGCGGGCGAATTAAACTTTCGTAATCTGGGGACAGCGATATTCTACAGATGAATCAATGCACTAAGCGGAAAGAGGCGGCTATTTTTCGGCCTGTCCCATCAGTTCTGTAATGCGCGCCTGCTCGGCGGCGGTCAGTTTATCGCCCTCGCTCGCTGCGGTCGGCATCGCGACTCGCCGCCGGCGCAGAAACATCGTCAGTCCGATTCCGCCCGCCAGCAAAACGATCAGCGGCGCAAGCCAGAGCACCGCCGTCTCCGCATTGAACTGCGGTTTCAACAACACGAACGCGCCGTAGCGGTCGGTGAGAAAGGCCAGCACCTTCTCGTCGCTGTCGCCCGCAACCAGCCGCTCGCGAACCAGAATGCGAAGATCGCGCGCGAGCGGAGCGTCGGAATCGTCGATCGACTGGTTCTGGCAGACCATGCAGCGCAGCTCTTTCGAAAGCGCACGCGCGCGCGCTTCGAGCGCAGGGTCTTTCAGGATTTCATCGGGCTGCACCGCATACGCCGCCGTCGCCGTAAACAGCGCAAGCGCGGCAACGAGAATGCGTAGGATACTCACACGTCACTCCGCCGGCTGAAGCGCGGCGCGCGCCGGTTTCGGAGCGCCGACGCGCAACCGCCGGTCCGAAAGCGAGAGCAGTCCGCCCAGCATCATCACCACCGCACCGAGCCAGATCAGCAGCACCAGCGGCTTGTAGTAGAGGCGGATCGCCATCGAGCCGTCGGCGTTCAGATCGCCGAGCGAGAGATAGAGCTGGCTCACGCCGCGCGTCAGCAACGCAGCTTCGGTCGTGGACATGGCACGCGCCGCGAAGGTGCGCTTCGACGGCTCCAGCAGGCCAATCTCATCGCCGCCTGATTTCACGACGAAGCGCGCCGTAAGCTCGCGGTAGTTCGGTCCCTGGCGCTGCGTCAGACCCTGGAAGGTCAGATCGTAGGAACTGATCGACACCACATCGTCCGGCTTCACCACGACGATGCGCTCCGACGACCAGTTCGTCTCGCAGACGATGCCGAGCAGCGTCACGCCGAGACCGAAATGCGCCAGCGCCGTGCCCCATGCAGAGCGCGGCAGCCCGCGCGCACGACTCGCGGCGGTCGAGAGCGGAGCCCGGAACAGCCCGACGCGCTCGACAATGTCAGTCAGCGCGCCCGCCATCACATAGACGGCGAGACCGATCATGAACGGCGCAAGGATCGACTTTGCACCCATGATCGCAAAGGTCACTGCGATGCCGATAACCGCAATGGCTGCCGCGCCCATCAAACGCTGCGCGACGCCGAGAAGGTCGCCGCGCTTCCAGGCCATCAGCGGCCCGAACGGCGCCGCAAGCAGCAGCGGAACGAACAGCGGTCCGAAGGTGAGATTGAAGAACGGCGCGCCGACCGAAATCTTCTCAGCCGTGAGCGCCTCGAGCGCGAGCGGATAGAGCGTACCGACGAACACGGTCGCGCAGGCCGCCGTCAGGAACAGATTGTTGAAGACGAGCGCGCCCTCGCGCGACACCGGCGCGAACAGCCCGCCCTGCTTCAGCATCGGAGCGCGCCAAGCGTAGAGCGCGAGGCCGCCGCCGATGAAGAGCACGAGAATGGCGAGGATAAACACGCCGCGCGTCGGATCGCTGGCGAAGGTGTGCACCGAGGTGAGCACGCCGGAGCGGACAAGGAACGTGCCAATCAGCGACAGCGAGAAGGTCAGGATCGCCAGCAGGATGGTCCAGACCTTGAGCGCGTTGCGCTTCTCCATCACCACGGCCGAATGAAGAAGCGCGGTACCGGCGATCCACGGCATCAGTGAGGCGTTCTCGACCGGGTCCCAGAACCACCAACCGCCCCAGCCGAGCTCGTAATAGGCCCAATATGAGCCCATCGCGATTCCGAGCGTCAGGAACATCCAGGCCGCGAGCGTCCACGGCCGCACCCAGCGCGCCCAGGCCGCGTCGATGCGTCCCTCGATCAGCGCGGCGATGGCAAAGGAGAACGAGATCGAGAAGCCGACATAACCGAGATAAAGAAGCGGCGGATGCACCGCGAGGCCAATGTCTTGCAAGATCGGGTTGAGGTCCCGCCCTTCGAACGGCGCCTCGGCGAAACGCAGGAACGGATTCGAGGTGACGAGGATGAAGAGATAGAAGGCCGACGCGATCCACGACTGCACGGCCAGCACGTTGGCCTTCAGCGTCGCCGGCAGGTTGTTGCCGAACAGTGCGACCAGTGCGCCGAACAGCGCGAGGATCAGCACCCACAGGAGCATCGAGCCCTCGTGGTTCCCCCACACGCCGGAGATCTTGTAGATCAGCGGCTTTGCCGAATGCGAGTTCTCGAATACGTTGACGACGGAGAAGTCGGACACGACGTAGCAGGTGGCAAGCGCCACGAACGCCAAGCCGACGAACAGCAACTGCGCCAGCGCCGTCGGACCCGCCACCGACATCAGCATCTCGTCACGCAACCGCGTGCCAAGGATCGGTACCACCGATTGGATGAGCGCCAGTCCGAGCGCCAGCACCAGCGCGTAATGGCCAATCTCTGCTGTCATTTCTTCTTCTGCTCGTATTCGTCTTTCCAGTGGCCCTGCTTCTTCAGCGCGTCGGCCACCTCTTTCGGCATGTACTTCTCGTCGTGCTTGGCCAACACCGAATCCGCCTTGAACGTGCCGCCGGGCTCCAGCGCCCCCTCCGCGATCACGCCCTGCCCTTCGCGGAACAGGTCGGGCAGAATACCCTGATAGGCGACCTTGATGCCGCGGTTACCGTCGGTCACCTCGAAGCGAACGGCGAGATTGTCGCCGCGCTCAAGCGATCCGGGCTTCACCAGCCCGCCGAGCCGGATGCGGGTGCCTGGCGCGATGTTCTTCTCCGCCACATCCGACGGCGAATTGAAGAACACGATCGAATCCTTCAGCGCCGTCAGCACGAGCACAGCCGCGAGCGCGAGCACACCGAGGCTCGAACCGATCAACACCAGCCGCCGTTGCTTGCGCGTCATCGTCAGCCTTCCAGACCCAACCCTTTAATCAGCTCGTCGATTTGACGGACCTTGTCCGGCTCGCCTGCCAGCGCGCGGCGGGCATCACCCGCGGCGGCGCGCGCCTTGTCCGGCTCGCCCAGCACCATATAGGCGCGCAGGAGCCGCGACCAACCGTCAACATCGGTGCCCTCCTGTTTCAGCCGCTCGGCGAGCCGCGCGACCATGCCGCGGACCATTTCGTTGCGCTGCTCCGGCGCCATTTCACTCGCCGCTGCCACATCAGCGGCGTTCGGTCCGGGTGGCGTCGCACTCGGATCGACGCGCGCGAGTGACTCGCGCACGAAGCTAAGCCACGGCACGCCCGGCGGCGCTCCTTCGATCAACCCGCGCCAGATTTTCGCAGCATCATCACGGCGTCCGTCCTGCTCGGCGGCGAGCCCGAGGAAATAGCGCGCCTTGAACGCCTGCGGATCGATCTTCAGCGCACGGTCAAAAGTCTCCTTCGCCTCCGCCGTTACCATACCGTTGGCGACGAAGGTCAGCGCCTCACCGAGATCGGCCTCGCGCTCTGCCGTCGCTCCCAACAATCGCAGCGCGTTGCGCCGCGCCCGCACCGCGTCGTCGAGCCGATTGAGCCGGAGATAGACCGGCGCCACCACCTCCCAGCCACGGCCGTCGTTCGGATTCTGCTCGAGATGTGCCTCGACGCGGGCGACAAGCTCCTCGATGGAGCGCTGCTCCGGAAGGACATCGCGCCGCGCCATCTGCGGCTGGTCGGGCAACAGCGGCGAGCCGAGGGCAAGATAGAGTGCGCCTGCCCCAACCGGCAGCAGGATCAGCGCCGCGAGCGCCACCGCCCGTCGCCGCTTGAGGTTGTCCGGGATTGCCACCGGCGCCGCATCAGCCGCGGCGATCAGCCGGCGCGACACCTCGACGCGCGCAGCCTCCGCCTCGCCCGGCTCGATCCGGCCGGCGGCGCGGTCACGCTCGATCTCCTCGAGCTGGTCGCGATAGACCTCAACGTCGCTGCCGGCACGCGCGGGCGCGCGCCGCGACAGCGGCCAGAGCACGGCGAACATCGCCGCCACGGTCATCAGCGCCAATACGAACCAGATCGTCATGGGGAACGGTTTACAGCACGGTCGCGAGCCTGTCGCCACCGGCACAATCACTTGTAAATGAGGCTGTTTTTAAGCTGTGGAGGGTTGCAGGTTCAGGCCTTGGCGGCCTTGCGCTCGGCGTGGCCAG
Source organism: Pseudomonadota bacterium (assembly GCA_040756555.1). Taxonomy (GTDB): domain Bacteria; phylum Pseudomonadota; class Alphaproteobacteria; order Rhizobiales; family Xanthobacteraceae; genus Z2-YC6860. Next base: position 29,625 of record JBFLYS010000007.1, read on the forward strand.
CCACATCGGCGGCCTTGTGGAGCGTCGCGGCGTATTCCTCGCCGAACACCTTGGCGCAGAACCGCACGGCGGCGTCCACCTGTGACTGACGGAACGGGCGCTCCGCCTCACCCGTGGCCCGCAGCGAATCAATGAGCGACCGGGTGCCCGTGTCGAGCATCTGGTTCAGATCGTGGAACACCCGCTGCGTCACCTCGTTGATCGCAAGCTCGCCCGCGTAGGTGCGGCAGACCGCGGCGAAGCCCAGCAGCGCTTCCGTCTCCTTCACGTCGTCCTCGTCGAGCACCGAGCCTGGCGTGATGTCCTTCATCGGGCGCGGCCGCACCAGGCGCCGCACGCGGCCCGGGATCAGGTTGAGCTCGGAGGTCAGCAGATCGGACACTTCGGCTCGAACGTGCGTGAGTTGGCGCGCCCACGCGGTGTCGCCCGATAGGTTCAGCTCGGAACGCACGCCGCGCACCGCATCGTGCACGTTCTTCAGCAACGCCGCGACCGCAACGCCCCTCCCGCTCTTGAGGTCGATGGTCAACTCCTGTACGAGCCGCTCGATCTCAGCGACCACGATAGTAACCGCGAGCGAATACGGTGTCTCGGCGACCCGTGCCGCGACGTCGCTGCCCGCCGACCGGATCGCCAGACGGATGAGCTGCCACGGCGAAGACAGCCGGCTCATCACCACGATCAGGACATAGACGAACATGTCCGAGCGCGAACCGAGCGTCGCGTCGATCAGCACCTTGGTGTTTTCCAGCGCGCCGTGGCTCAGCGACTTGATGTGCGGGGGGAGCTGCGATGAAAACTGCGCGAGGGCATCGCGTGAATTCAGGATGCTGATCAGCGCCTGCACGTCTTCGAGCGCGCGGGTCGTGCCGAGCTGGCCGGAGAGACGGCGGCGTTCCTTCTCGTCGCGCGCCATCTGCGCCAGCGCGCGCTGCATCGCCTGCACCGCACGATCCTGGAAGGCACGGACGAGCAGATCGAGCTCATCGGCCTTACCCGTACGCAAGGCATGTTCCACGCCCGCGCTGTAAGCTTGCGCGTCGCCCTCGATCACCGTGGTCGAAATCCATGACCACAACGGCTCCAGCGTCTTTCGCGCGATGCGGCCGCGATGCTTGTGGTTCGGCGAGTCGTCGACCAGGAACGGCTCGAGCGGCTTGAAGAACAGCCGTGCCGGCTCTCCGACCCGCTCCGCATCGGACACGCCGTCGCGGAGTTCGCGCCGAAGCTCGGCTAGAATGACCTCGGCGCCCGCGAGATCCTCGCCGCGCAAAAGCGTCCGCTCCAGCTCACCCATTAACAGGGCTCGCGCGGCGGGCTTCAGATCACGAAGGTATCCCCGCAGCTTTTCGACCGCGGGCTGCTCCAGGGTGGGCATTCCGCACCATTCGCACAGGAAACCAATGATTTTGTTACCGCAACGCGCTTAAGGATTCGTTAGGTCTCCAGAGGCGGCTGGAATGGCCGCAGAACGCGGCTTTCTGAAAAATGGGCAGAGTTCGTGGCCGACCGTCGTCAAAGCACCATTCGCGCGACCTCATCTGAAGCGCGAGACTCCGCCCCTCCCGGATGTATGCTGGGCCTGACCGGGGACGACGGATGACCGACGACTGGGTTGATATCGGGTCGACCGACGAGCTTTCGAAGAAGCCCGTTTCGAAAGTATTGTCTAAAACCCGCGAGCTTGCAGTGTCGTTCAAGGACGGCACGTTCGGCGTCATATCGAACGCCTGCAACCACGTCGGCGGGCCGCTGGGCGAAGGCCGCCTCGACGGCGAATACATCAACTGCCCCTGGCACAATTGGAAATTCCACCGCTGCACTGGCCTTGGCGAACCGGGTTTCGAGGAGGACGCTGTCCCCGCCTACCCGGTGAAAGTCGAAGGCGGCCGCGTGCTGGTCAATCTCGCGGCGGGAACGAAGCGCACGCGAAAGCCGCACGATCCGCATCCGCTCGCGCGCAAGATCGTGCGCGAACCTGGTCCGCTCCGGCTGGCCGGCATCTCGACCACCGCGATGGACGAGGCGAACCCGCGCTTCTCAGGCTCGGATCATCTGCTCAATCACGCGCTCGAGGCCGCGAAGAAGCGCGGCGCCGAGACCAGGATGATCCGGCTAAGCGAACTCAAATTCCGCGCCTGCGAGGGTTACTATTCGAAGTCAGCGCTTGCCTGCACCTGGCCCTGCTCGATCACGCAGATGGATTCCGCCGATCAGATGGATCGCGTCTACGAGGCGATGGTGCATTGGGCCGACGCCATCATTATCGCCTCCCCGATCCGCTGGGGCGCGGCGTCGTCGCTTTATTTCAAGATGGCCGAGCGGCTCAACTGCGTGCAGAACGCGGTGACGATCCGCAATCAGGTTTTGATCCGCAACAAGGTCGCGGGCTTCATCATCGTCGGTGGACAGGACAACATCCAGGGTGTGGCGGGACAGATGCTCGGCTTCTTCGCCGAGCTTGGCTTCATCTTCCCGCAATTCCCCTATATCGCGCATTCGCGCGGCTGGTCGCACGAGGACATGGAGCGCAACGTCGAAGTGGTGCGCGACTCGCAGGAACTAGCCGAAGGCGCAGAGGAACTCGCCAAGCGCTGCCTCGACCTCGCAGAACAGCTTGTCGCACGTGATCAGGCCCCGGCCTCGATCGAACGCGGCGGCCGCAAGGCCTTCGATCTGCACATGGAGCAATCAAAAATCGCGGCGCATGCCAAGGTGACGCCCACGGAGTAGCGTCAGCGCGCCTTCTGGTTTTCCAGGAGTTGTTTCAGCGCCGCCCCCGCGGCATCCACCACGCGCGCGATGACCGCCTGCCCGTGCTCGGCAGATGCGCCGGTGAGATCGCCGATCATGCCTTGATCGGAGATGCGCTGGTCGCCACTCGACCACGGCCACGACACGCCCGGATCGAGGATGGTCGCACGCACCGCTTGGCCATCAGCAGGTAATTTCAATTCGGAGAATTTCTCGCGCCTCACAAGCTGCGGCGCCACGGCCAGCATCACCGAGGTCTCATCCTTGCCGCCGTGGATTTCCGGCACGCCGTTCTCGGCCACCGGCCCCATTAGAGCACCCGTATGCAGCGTGCAGAGGTTCAATCCGAAGTCGGCGCGCAACTCGTGCGCCAGTGCGTCGAGAATACCGCGGTTGCCGCCATGCCCGTTGACGATAACGAGGTTCTTCGCAGGCAACGAGCGCGCAATCTCCTTGCCGAGATCGCGCAACAACGCCGTCATGCCGTTGACCGACAGCGACATCGTGCCGGGCGCCCATTCGTGCTCGCGCGACAAGCCGAACGGCAGCGCCGGCAATTGCCAGAGATCGAATGCGTCGCCGTGGCGCGCCACGATGGCCTTCGTGAACGCTTCCGCGATCACCAGATCCGTATCGAGCGGCAAATGCGGCCCGTGCTGCTCCATCGAGCCGAGCGGCAGGCACAGGATCGACGTCGCCTTGAGCGACTTCGCGACGTCCTGATAGGTCAGTCCGCCGATCAGCCGCGACGGCATGCTCAGCCGCGGACCATGCGCATCAGGATGTTGTCCTTGCGCACGAAGTGATGGAAGAACGCAGCCCCGATGTGCGCCAGCAGGATCGCCGCCATCAGGAATCCGAGCCAGCGGTGCAGCGCGAACATCTTTTCGGAGAACGGCTCGTTGTGGGGCCAGATCGCCGGCAGGTTGAACAACCAGAAAAAGTTGAACGGCGCGCCGTAGGCCGACGTCGCGATCCAGCCGATGATCGGCTGGACCACCAGCAGCGCATAGAGCGCCCAGTGCGTGGCCTCCGCGGCGAGCACCTGATAGCCCGGAAGATCGGCGGGCAGCGCCGGCACCGGATGCGACAGCCGGTGCCACAGGCGCCAGATCGCGAGCGGCAACAGCGTGAAGCCGAGCGAGCGGTGAATGTCGAAGAGCGTATCGCCCCGCGGACCGAGATCGACGTTGGCCATCACGATACCCATCGGGATGATGGTCAGGATGATCGCGGCGAAGAGCCAGTGCAGAAGGCGCGCCGTAGGCGTGTAAGTCGTCGGTCTCGCGTCAGCCATCACCGCCCCCGTCTGCCGGCCCGCCGATCCTTACGGGACGAGCCGCGCGTTCTCCTCGTCGTCTTCCGTGAGCGACGATATCAGATGGCCGAGCTGATGTCCGCCGCGCGTCGCCTTGGCTGTCATATAGCGGCGGTTGTCGGCGTTGATCGGCGTTTCGAGCGGCATGCGGTCTGCGATCTCGATGCCAGCCTTGGACAGGCCGTCGAGCTTGGCCGGATTGTTGGTGAGCAGCACCACGCGCGTCGCCCCGAGCATCTGGAGCATCCGTACCGCGACACCATAGTCGCGCTCGTCGTCGTCGAAACCAAGCGTGGTGTTGGCGTCGACCGTGTCGAGGCCGCCGTCTTGAAGCTTGTACGTGCGCATTTTGTTGGCGAGGCCGACGCCCCGGCCCTCCTGCGCGAGATAGAGGATGATGCCGCCGCCAGCCTCTTGCAGCCGCTTCAGCGCGAGCTGGAGCTGGTCGCCGCAATCGCAGCGGCGCGAACCGAACACGTCGCCGGTGAGGCATGCGGAATGGATGCGCACCGGCACCGGCTTGGAGAAGTCTGGCGTGCCGACGATCACTGCCACCGGATCGTCACCGAAGGCGTCGCGAAAGACGACGAAGCGCGTACGAAGGTTGGAGCCAAGCGGCACATGCGCCTCGCCCGCGATTTGCAGCGATTGTGTCGCCTCCTCGCGGAAACGCGCGACAGCGCTGGCTTCCACGGTGACGATCGGCGGGTTGAACGTGGATGCCTGTGCCGGCGTGGTGTCGGCCACAAGCACCGCCGGCAAAACCTGGGCGAGCTTCACGAGGTCGATGGCGGCGCTCGCCGCGCTGCCCGCGGGCTCGGGCAGGAAGTCGTGGTCGGCGCTCGCGTCGGAAACAACCGCGAGAATCGTCTGCACATCGATTTGGGGCGTCAGTTCGAGCGCGACCGGCTCCTCGGCATCGATACCGATGGAACGCGCACGGCTCGCGGTGATGACCAGACGCGGCATCATCGGCGCGCAGAGTTCGCGGAATGCAGCGAGGCGCTTCCCGTCGAGTCCTTCGACCGGCAGCGTAATTAGCGTGTCGCCATTTTTGACAAGCACTGGACGACCGGCACGGAACTCGGCCAATCCCCGTCCAACGCCAACCCTGTCGCTGGTTCCAAACAGGATGGAACCGGCGTTGCCCCCGCCCTGACGCATACTTGGACTTCCCACTCCCTGCTGCGCTTATTTGTCGCGAAGTACTAACACCTCGGACGGTGCGCCCCATCCCTGGTCGCGTCGGCAACCGTTTGGTGCCAAAATCTTATGACATAATAATGGAATAGCCAAAGGGTTCCCCGTTTTTCATGCCGTCGCCGAAAGACCCCGAAGAAACCACGGAAACCGCCAAGTTCAATCAGGACGCGGGTTCTTGGGGCTTTGTTCCTACCCTGTTCCGGGCCGGAAACTCCCCGCTTCCTGCACCTTGGGAAGGCCTGTTCGGCCCCCTGCGCAGCCTTGGCCCAGACGGCCTGATGGTCATCGGCCAACTCGGCCAATCCCTGGACGGCCGGATCGCCACCCCCACCGGGCACTCGCACTACATCAACGGCTCCGCCGGGATCGACCATCTGCATCGCATCCGGGCGCTGGTGGACGTCGTGGTGGTGGGCATCGGCACCGCGGTCGCCGACGATCCCCAGCTCACCGTGCGGCGCGTGGCAGGACCGCAGCCTGCCCGCGCGGTGCTCGATCCGAGCGGGCGGCTTCCGGCCGGCGCGCGTTTGCTGAAGGACGATGGCGTGCGCCGCCTCGTGCTCACCTTACGCGACGCGAAAGCGCCCGCGCCCGGCGTTGAGATGGTCGCACTGCAACGAACCAACGGGCAGATCGAACCTGCCACGATCCTCGCAGCGCTTGCCGAACGCGGCTTCAAGCGCATCCTGATCGAAGGCGGCGCCGACACCGTGTCGCGTTTCATCGCTGCAAAATGTCTCGACCGGCTGCATGTCGTCGTTGCGCCGATCATTCTCGGCTCGGGCCGCACCGGAATCTCGTTGCCGCCGATCGAGACATGCAACGAAGCGTTGCGCGTGCCGATGCACGTGCACCTGCTCGACGGTGAGGTGCTCTACGACTGCGATCTCAGTGTTCAGCGCGTGCCGGTCGGCTTCGCAAATAAATCGACATGACCGACGCGGATGGTTGAACGGCCGGCCTCGATCAGTTCGTGCCGCCGCGACAGCCATCCTGCCACATCGAGCGCGGACTCGCCGATCTCGCGCGCGGCGCTCGCCCAGCCAGCGATTGTCTCGACCTGAATCTCTTTATCGTTCGGGCCGAACACCCAATCGGCCTCCCCGCTCACGACCGTGTATCCGACGCGCTTGAAGCGGGTGACGGCTGTTTTCGCCGCATCGGGACCGAGCGCCGGACCGAACCCCTTGTTGGTGCGCTGGTGCTTGTTCACCGCCGCGATGATGGCGTCATCCATCGGATCGATCGGAGAGAGCGTCGCGCGGCCGTCGTAGCTCAGCGCCGCATAGACCGGCACGCTGCGCACCGCGGCTTCAACCGCGAAGCGCTCCAGCCATTCGTCGGAAACGAGATCGAGCAGCGCCGACGTGGTGACGAGATCGAGCAAGCCGTCCAGCGCCATCTCGAGATCGCGATTGAGATCAACCGGCAAGGTCTGAACGAGAAGCCGCGGGGGATCGGACTCCGGCGCGCGTGCGAGCAGGCTGAGATCATTGTCGAACATTCGCCAGTGCTGCCGCGCCTTGATATGCGGGCTCAGCGTCCGCAGTGTCGAGCCCGTGCCGCAGGCGAGATCGGCAATGGTGATAGCCGTCTTGTTTGCATAAGCCGCGAAGACCGCATCGAGCACATCGCGATTGCGCGCTCGGCGATCGAAAGGCTCACGCAACTTCAGCCATTCGGCGGAGAAGCTCATGCCACGGCCTCGATCGCTTTGGCGAACAGGTTGGCGGAGTCCCGCCACGTCGGAAGTCGGGCCCCCGACGCCCTCGCTGCCGCTGCGAGACGCTCCCGCTTCTCCGCACTCGTGATGATTTCGCGCAACGCCTTCGCCAGCGCGGCCGCATCGTCCGGCGGCACCAGCATTCCCGCATCCTTCGGAACGGTTTCCGGGATCGCGCCGCCGGTCGTGCCGATCACCGGCAGGCCGTGCGCCAGCGCCTCGGTGAACACCATGCCGTAGCCTTCGAAGCGCGAAGCGAGCACGAACGCATCCGACTGCGAATAGAGTTTAGCGATCCTGTCGTCCGAAACTGCGCCAAGCACGTCGATACGGCTTCCCAGATTGTAACGCGCTATATCCGCATCGAGTCGGGCCGCCGCGTCAACATTGCGCGTCCGGTCTCCTGCGATGGACAGATGCCACGGCAGATCGGCGAGCGTGGCCAGCGCCGCGACCAGCACGTCGTAGCCCTTGCGCGGCACGATCGAGCCGATGGACAGGAGCCGCACGGTCTCACCGGCTTTCGCCGCGCGCGGCGTCACGCGATCCGTACCCGGCGGCGCCACCGTGATGCGCCCGAACGGCACGTCATAATCCTGCGCCAGCAAGCGGCCGGTGAGGTCACTTGTCGCGATCACAGCCTGTGTCGCCGCGAGCGCGTGCTTCTCGCTCGCCTTCATCGCGGCGGCATCTGCCGACGACAACCCAGTCTCCAGGGCCAACGGATGATGCACAAGGCCAACCAGCGGGTAATCCCGATACAGCGCCCGCGCCGCTTCCGGCAACACGCCGAACGCCAATCCGTCGATCACGATGGGCGTGCCCTTCGTCACCTCGGCAAGCCGCGCCTGCGCGAAAGCCCTCTGCTCCGCGCTCGGGCGTGGAAAGCCGTCGCCCAGGCCGACCACATCGACCTGCCAGCCCAGCTCTTTCAGCTCCGCGATGATGCGCCGGTCATAGGCATAGCCGCCGGTCGGCGTCGCGAGATCGCCCGGTACTGCGAAGGCCAGCCGCCTCACCACAAGGGCGCCTCGTACCAAGCCCGCGCCACATGCGACTCCGAGATCGTGACGCGGATCGCCTTCAGCTCCTTGCCATCGCGGCCGAGCCCGCCTTCGCGCGCGGCCTTCGCGAACTGGTCGTGGATGTGTTTGGTCAGGAACTCGGTCGTGGTGTTGTGGCCCTTGAACTCGGGCACATCGTCGAGATTCTTGTAGTTGATCGGCTTCAGGGTCGCCTTGAGCACGTCATGCGCGCGGCCGATGTCCACAACGATGCCGTTCTTGTCGAGTTGATCGGAGATGAAGGCGACGTCGACCACGAAGGTCGCGCCGTGTAGCGCCTGCGCCGGGCCGAACACCTCCCCGCGAAACGAGTGAGCGATCATGATGTGGTCGCGAACTTCGACGGCGAACAAGGGAACCTCTCAATAGGTGATGAGCTGGCAGAGAATGCCGCTCTGGGGGGCGAATATATCCGGAAGCCGCGCCGGCAAGTCGCGGAATTTAACCGGCGGCGCGAGCAGCACGTCGAGCCTGTCGTCGGCGAGCAATGCCATCGCCGCTTCCAGCCGTTTGCGATAGTTGAACGTCGCACGCCGCGAAGGTGCCACCTTTCCGACCTGACTTGAAATCAGCTTGAGGCGGCGGCTGTGGAACGCGCCGCCGAGCGGCACCGGAACGGTGCCCGCGCCATACCAGCTCAGTTCCAGCACGGTCGCTTCGTCGGCGCAGAGATTAAGAGCCGTGGTGAGGCCCGCTGCGCTTGCACTCGTGTGAAAAACCAAATCGCGATCGACCGGCGCGCTCTCCGGTTTTGCGAAACCGATGCCGAACGCCTTCGCGACCGTCTCCCGCTCCGGATTGATGTCGACGAGTGTGACCTCCACGCCTTTCACCTTCGCCGCAAGAAACCCGACCAGCGCGCCGAGCACACCCGCACCAACCACCGCGATCTTGACGCCATCCGCAGGCTCCGCGTCCCACATTGCATTTAGCGCGGTCTCCATGTTGGCACTCAGCACCGCGCGTGCAGCGGGCACGCCATCCGGCAGCGCCACAGCGGAACCTTCCGGCACATCAAACCCGGTCTGGTGCGGCGACAGCGAGAACACCTCCTTGCCGACCAGCGGCGAAGCGCCCGCCTCGACGCGCCCGACATTCGCGTATCCGTATTTCACCGGAAAAGGGAACTGGCCGCCCATAAACGGCGCGCGCATCCGCTGATACTCGCTCTCGGGCACACGCCCCGCGGCAACCAGCGACTCCGTCCCCCGGCTCAGCGCGCTGTATAAGGTCCGCACTCGCACGGACCCCGGCGCAAGCGGCGGCAACCGTTCCTCACGGATCTCGGCGCGGCCCGGCCCGACGTACCAGAGCGCCTCCGCCTTATCCTCGCCCGCCACCAATCCGCCCCCGTTGAACCCGAGCTTCGCTCCCCGCTATACCATGCAGCGGCACGGGAAGGATGTAAGTCGGGGTGCTCGAGCGGTCCGCTCCCAATCTTGAGTTAAATGCCGGTTCCGGCAACGGAATCACCGGCCGCCGCGTGCTTTTCGCGGCTCTGGTGGTCGCCACCATCGCTTTCCTTCTGGTGCTCGCGGCCAAGGCGCTCTCCGCGGGCGGTTTTACCGCCGTCGATGGCCTCCTTCTTTTCCTGTTCGGCTGCACCCTACCCTGGTCCGTGATCGGCTTCTGGAACGCCACCGTCGGCTTCGTGGTGATGCGCTTCGCCCGCGATCCGCTCGGCACCGTCCTGCCCGCCGCGCGCAACGTGCGCGGCGACGAGCCGATCACGGCCTCCACCGCCATCGCCATCTTCGTGCGCAACGAGCCGCCCGATCGCGTCATCCGCAATCTCGACGCGATGATGCGCGAGCTGGTCGCCGCGGGCGTCGCTGACCGCTTCCATCTCTATGTGCTGAGCGACACCAGCATGGCGGATGTCGCCAAGATCGAAGAGGAAGCGTTCGGCAGGTTCGCCGACGAATGGCGCAACCACATCCCTGTCGTCTATCGCCGCCGCGACGTGAACACCGGCTTCAAGGCCGGAAATTTCTGGGACTTCCTCCAGCGCTGGGGCGACGACCACGAGTTCGCCGTTACCCTCGACACCGACAGCTTCATGACCGCGAACGCCATCATGAAGATGGTGCGGCTCGCGCAGTCCGATCCCAAGCTCGGCATCCTTCAGGGCCTCGTCGTCGGCCTCCCCTCGACCAGCGCGTTCGCACGCATCTTCCAGTTCGGCATGCGGCTCGGCATGCGCTCGTGGACCATCGGCAGCGCCTGGTGGCAGGGCGACTGCGGCCCGTACTGGGGCCACAACGCGGTCATCCGCATCGCGCCGTTCAAGGCGCACTGCCACATCCCGAAGCTGAAGGAAGGCGGCGTGCTCGGCGGCCATGTGCTGAGCCACGACCAGATCGAAGCCGCGCTGATGCGCCGCTCGGGTTACGACGTGCGCGTTCTTCCCGAGGAAGACCTCGGCTGGGAGGAAAACCCGCCGACGCTGCTCGAATATCTGCGGCGCGATCAACGCTGGGAACAGGGCACGCTGCAATACGGCCACTTCCTGTTCCTGCCGCGCATGAAGATCGTGAGCCGCTTCCAGCTCGCCTTCGCGATGCTGATGTTCTTAGGGTCCCCCGCTTGGATCGGCATGCTGCTGGTCGGTGTTCTCGCGGTCGCCGCGGCGCCGACACCCGCCGACTTCATCGATCCCACGATCGGCTCGGCGCTCATGATCATCATTCTGGTGATGTGGTTCGCGCCGAAGATTGCGACCGTGATCGACGTGCTGTCACGCCGCGAATTGCGGCAGGCCTTCGGGGGCACCGCGCGTTTCCTCGCCAGCGTCGCCTCCGAGACGATCTTCTTCATCCTGCTCTCGCCGATCATGTGGGTGTCGCACTCGCTGTTCCTCGCGGGCATCCCCTTCGGCAAGGTGGTCGGCTGGATCGGCCAGATGCGCGATGATCACACGGTTTCGTGGGCGGAGGCGTTCAAGCAGTTCTGGCCGCACACGCTGCTCGGCGTGTTCTGCGTCGGCCTTCTCGCCTTTACGCACCCAAGCGCGATCCCCTATGCGCTCTTGATCGCCGGCGGCCCGCTGCTCGCCGTGCCGCTTGCGGTTCTCACCGCCATTCCCTCGCTCGGCCTCACACTCGCCCGCATCGGCCTCGGCCGCTTGCCGGAAGAGACCGCGCCGCCGGTCGGCCTGCACGCACTGTCGCTGCCGGCGCTCAACGCCGTTCACTCGCCCCGATGCTGACCATGCGCAAAGCATCGCTCGCTGCCTGCGCATTCCTTCTCGCAACGCTCGGCGCAGTGAAGGCGGCCGACGACCTCGCCGTCGAGGTCACCAACGCCAGCAAACCGACACTCTGCGCTGAGGAAGACAACGTCTATCTGAAGTTCGAGTCGCCGCAGGCGAAACGCTTCACCATCGAAGCCGCTCATCCCGCCTATATGGGCACCATCGTGGTCGACCGTTGGGCGCCGGACTTCACCCACTGCGACATGTCGAAGGACCCGTCGTTCAAGTTCGAGAAGCGGCGGCTGACGATCTACGAGACTGAGGAGTGGCAACTCGTCGGCCTCACCTTCCCGAGCTTCTGGCGGCCCAATCAGGTTCCGGTGCGCGTCGGCAACCGCGTCGAGACCGGCTTCCATCTGCTGCAACTGTGGACGCGCTATCAGGAGCGCGCCGAGGAAGTCCTCGTTCTTTATCCCGCCGACGGCTACTGGCGCGCGCGGCCGCTGCCGCCGCAGAACCTACGCTGGAGCGCCTACGGCTCGTCGTTCCTGGTCGGCCCGGTCGAGATCGAGGGCCGCCCGTTCGTCGATATCAAGGACATCGAATTCGATCCGGCAACGCGCACGCTGAAGACAAACTTCGTGCGCGGCGGCAGCGCCACCGTTCGGCTCGACAAGCTCGATCAGGAGCGCATTGTCCTCGACGTAAACCTCTCCGCGCCGGTCATCGAGAAGGATCGCCCGTTCGCCGGACTCCGCTCGATGTACGTCAGCGAAGGCAACTCCGACGTCTCCCGCCTCGCCTGGCGCAAGAAGGACGGGAAGACCTTCACGCAGACGCCGATCATGGATTTCATGCGCGCCACCGCTTCGGAAATCTGGGCCGGCCGCACGATGCCGTCGAAGCACAACACCAGCGCTCCCGACATGGTGTTCCGCGATTTCAGCAGCGCGGCGCGCTAGCGCCCAATCCGAGCCAGCTCTTCAATCCCGCGAACGGATGAAAACTGACGCGCACCGTATGTTTGCCCGCCGGCACCTCGACCGCGCGGAACAGCACGTTGGCTTTCAGGATTTCGGCGGCATTGCCGTCCACGCACGCCTGCCACCACGGATGCCACACATCGTTGAGCAACAGGAGCGACGGCGCACTCGCATCAGTCTCAACGATGACTTCGGTGTTTTTATAGCTTGCGATCTTGGCTGTGCCGGTGCCTGACACCGCGGAGCGCGGCGGGGCCTCCAGCAACACGGTTTGCTTCGGATCGACGTCGGGCCAGCCGGTCTTCGCCATCGCCTTGAAATCTGCCTGCCGCCAGCCGCCGACCAGCATCACGCGCGGCAGCGCACGCGGGTTCTCGTAGACATAGGCGTCCTTGGTGCGGGCGATCAGCGGAAAGTCCTCTGGCTTCGCCTTCGGATCGACCTTCTCAATCGGCACGCCGATGGCGATGGTGCGTACACCGAACAGATCCTCGAGCGTCGAGCGAAACGACGGCAACAGCGGCGAGAACTTGCGCTGCTCCGACACTGCGACCGTATCCGCGACTTCCGTCGCCATCTCGAAATCCGACAACCGGATCGGGTTCTGCGCGAACAGGTGATCGAAATTATGGATGAGACCGAGGTTCGGCCAGTGATAGGCGATGCCGAGAAGCTCCACGCGGTCGCGCCGGTCCGGCGCTGCATTCGCCAGTCGCTCCTTGATCAACCTGATCGTCTCGTTCTGCGTATCCCGCCGCATCTCGTCGTAAGTCGACGGCGGCAATCCCGTGGACTCGTTCGGCCCGTTGTTCCAGCCGAGATCGGCCACCGAGAACACGGCCAGCACCGCCGCAGCAGTCAGCGGGCTGACCATTCGCCGCGCCACATCGAGCGCAGCCATCGCGCCGAACGCAAAGATCAGCCCCATCACCACCGGAACGACGACAACGACGCCGGCCTTTGCCGGAATAGCAATCATGACGGCCATCGCAACGAACGCCAACGCGATCAGCAGCGCGACTCGCCGCTCCCGGTGATTGAGCTGTTCGACTATCTCGCTCAGCCACGCGTGCACGACATAACCCGCCATGATCGCGAGCAGCGCGCAGAAAACAAACGTCGCATCCGCCGGCCGGCGGAATAGCGCCACGCCCGGCATGAACTCGTATATGAGATAAAACGCGCCGGAGTAACGCCCGAGCGCATAGAGCAGCACGACAGCGGCAGCGACCGTAAAGAAGCGGATTTCTTTCGCCCATATGACCCGGCGCATCACCCCGAAGACCACGAGCGGAACTGTCACCAGCGCGCCCGCATACATCTGGCCCATGTTCTGCGCGAGATAGAGATTGTCGGTGCCCCAGGCGTCGCGCCACTCGAAGCTCGGCGGCCCCCAGTACGGCACGCTCGGAGCGTTCGCGCCGAACAGGTCGGCGAAGAGCAGCGTCAGCAGATGCACCGGATGCAGCGAGCCACGGCCTGCGAACTCGTAGCCGATCTCCGGCCGGTTGGAATTGTCGGCCAGCCATTGCGTCAGCAGCACCGGCACTGAGACGATGAGCGCGCCGACCACCGCGCCTGCAAGGAGCGGCACCACGCTCGCGCGCATCCGCGCCACCCGCCCCTCGCCCGCGCACCAATGCCAAACCAGAAACCCAAGCAGCACATAGAGCGCGAGCAGCGACACCTGATCGCGCCCGATCATGATGAGGCCCGCGAACAACCCCGACGCCGCGCCTGCGACCCACAAGCGCCGCTCCAGCGCACGCATCAGGAAGAACAGCGCGAGTGGCAGCCAGCAAAGACTTTCCACTTGCCCGACGTGCTGGATGCGCGACGCATTCGCGCCGCCGAACGAGAACGCCAGCGCCGCGACCAGCGCGCCGCCGACATGCCAGCCGCATTCGCGGAAAATCAGGATGACGCCTAAGCCGCCGAGGAAGATGTGCGCGAACACGATGGCGTCGGACGCGCGAAAGCTCGGATTCGGGTCGAACAGCGCCAGTATGACGTGCAAGGGAGAGAAGATGAGGGATTGCGGGTCGGCGATCTGCGGCCAGCCGGCGTAGATGTTTGGCGTCCAGAACGGCGATTGCCCTTCGGCGAATGAGCGCGCGAGGAAGGAAAGCTGGGGGAAGAACTGCGATTTGGCGTCCCAGGGGATCGTGACGCTGCCGATGAGCCACGGCCAGGCGAGCGTGATGAAGGCGATCGTGTAGATCGCAATCGCACCCGCGAGCGGAAACGCTCTGTTGTCGTGCTGCCCCGTCATGGTCCCCGGCCTTTGCTCAGCAGCTTTGAGCCAAGCGAGGTCAAACGGAAAGCGATTTTTTTCAGCGCACGATTGGAGAGAGACAGAAGCGTCAGCGGCGGTGAGCTCCCTCTCCCGCTTGCGGGAGAGGGTTGGGGAGAGGGCCGTCTATTAGCATCGGGCTTCAATCAAATGGCCCTCTCCCGACACGCTTTCGCTTCGCTCCAGCATGTCGACCTCTCCCGCAAGCGGGAGAGGTGAAGAGAGTGCGGTGCCACAGGAAAAAGAACGGGCGGCTTACGCCGCCCGTCCGAAATCTCATTAAAGCCGATATCTCAGCTCACCGAACTCCACGTCCCGTCCGGTTGGCGACACGCAGCGCCGCGCGCAGTCTGCGGCCGGCCGTCAATGTAGATTGTGTGGGTGTACTGTCGGCAGTTCATGCCCTGCTGCTGATAGGCCGGGCCCGGCACGATCGAGCCGTAGCGGCCGGAATCCGGATTGCGCCAGGCGACCGGCGCGCCCGAAGGCCCGCTCTCGAGCGCCTGCATCTGCGCGGCATAAGCGCGCTGCTTGTCCTCGTCGTCGAGGCCCGCGCCGATGCGGTTGCCGATCAGGCCGCCGATCGCCGCGCCCGCGAGCGTGCCGGCCACGCGGTTGCCCGCAGCGCCGCCGATCGCGTTGCCGATGAGCGCGCCCGCGCCCGCACCAACCAGCGTTCCGCCGACCTCTTTCGGTCCGGAGTCCGACGAGCATGCAGCGACGGCCGCGCCAAGCAACGCGACAGCCATGATCTTGGAATACATCGGTTTTCCCTTCGCCCAGCGCGCGATCATGAATCGCGACAACCCAATCAGCGCCTTATCCGAGTCATTGCCCGGCGGCCAGCGCCGCGTCCCAGTGACGGCAAGCTAGAGGCGAGGAATTGGGCGAAACTCGGGCTTTCTCCCAGCAAGCCAAGCCCTTGCCGATCCTCGACAATCGCCCGGTCGAACGGCGGCCTGCCAAGGCCGGAAAGGAACCTGCAACACAATCGGGAAATCGCGGCCTCACGCCGCCGGCAGCACCAGCTCCGCGCGCAAGCCCCCGATGGGCGCATTGCTGAGGTTGAGCGCGCCGCCGTAGAGCGCGGCGAGTTCCACCACAATCGACAGCCCCAACCCTGAGCCCGGCTTGCTCTCGTCCAGCCGCTTCCCGCGATGCGCGACCTGCTGCCGCTCGGCCGGCGATAGGCCCGGCCCGTCGTCGTCCACGGCGATGCGCACCACCGACCGGCCCGGCTCCGGCTGCTCGAGCCCCACCTCGATCGCCACCCGTGCGCTCGCCCATTTGAAGGCATTGTCGACGAGGTTGCCGACCATCTCTTCGAGGTCCTGCTGCTCGCCGCGGAAGCGCGCCGTCTGCGGCATATCGATCTGCACCGCGACGTCCTTGCCGTGGTGTGTCTTCTCCATGGTGCGCGCGAGCGCATGCACCACCGGCACCACATCGGTGATGGTGCCAACCACCGCGACGCGCGCCGCGATGCGCGCACGCTCGAGATGGCGCGTCACCTGATCGCGCATGATGTGGGTCTGCTCGCTCACTTTGGCTGCCAGCGGATCGTCCGGCCGCGCCGCCGCCTCGTTGATCATCACCGAGATCGGCGTTTTCAGCGCGTGCGCGAGATTACCCACATGCGTGCGGGCGCGCTCGACGATCTCGCGGTTGGCGTCGATCAGCGCGTTGGTCTCGCGTGCGAGCGACGCGATCTCCACCGGGAAGTTGCCCTCCAGCCGCTCGGCGCTGCCGCTTCGGATCGCCGCCAACGAATCCGAAATCCGCTTCAGCGGCGCAAGGCCGAACCGCACCTGGAACATCGTCGTGAGCAAGAGGACTGCGGCGAGCACCGCGAATGTCACGGCCAGCGCGCGGTCGAACGACAATATCTCGTCGTCGATTTCCGCGGCGTCGCCGCCGACCGACACCAGGAATTTGCCTTCATCGCCGAGATCGATGGTTCGCTCGACGAGCCGCAGCCGCTGGTCCTCCGGCCCCTGCACGTAGCTCCGGCGCAATCCGTCGGAGCCGGTCTCGATATGCATGTCCTCGAGCCGCGGCAGGTTGGAGTCCCACAGCGAGCGCGACGAATGCCGCTCGGCCTTCGAGCCGTCGAGCCGCGTCACCTGCCAGTACCAGCCGGACAGCGGCAGCTCGAACATCGGCTCGCCGAGCGTCTGGCCGGCTTTCTCGTTCGGAATTTCGGGGGACGCCACGTCGGCGATCAGCGTCTTGAGATAAACGCTCAGGCGGCGGTCGAAGGCACGCTCCACCGCTTGGCGGTAGAGGCCCGACAGCACAAAGCCGGTGACGAGGAGAATGACGACAGTCCAGGCCGTCGCGGAGAAGAACAGGCGCAGCGCGAGCGAATTGGCGCGCATCGCGTCAGCGTGCGTCGGGCGGCGTCAGGAGATAGCCCAGTCCGCGGACGGTCTGGATGATGTCGACGCCGAGCTTCTTGCGGATGCGGCCGACGAACACCTCGATGGTGTTGCTGTCGCGGTCGAAGTCCTGATCGTAGAGGTGCTCGACCAGCTCGGTGCGCGAGACCACGCGACCGGCGTGGTGCATCAGATAGGAGAGCAGCCGGTACTCGTGGCTGGTGAGCTTGACCGGATTGCCGTCGATGGTGACGCGGCCGGTGCGGGTGTCGAGCCGGACCGGCCCGCAGTTCAGCTCACTCTTGGCGTGACCGGCCGAGCGGCGAAGCAGCGCGCGGAGCCGCGCCAGCACTTCTTCGAGATGAAAGGGCTTGGCGACGTAATCGTCCGCGCCCGCGTCGAAGCCCTGGACCTTGTCGCTCCAGCGGTCGCGCGCAGTGAGCATAAGCACCGGCATGGCGCGGCCAGCACGGCGCCAGCTTTCCAGCACCGAGATGCCGTCCATTTTCGGCAAGCCGATGTCCAGAATCACCGCGTCGTAGGGTTCGGTCTCGCCAAGGTAATGGCCCTCCTCGCCGTCGAACGCGCGGTCGACGACGTAGCCCGCGTCAGTGAGCGCGGTGGCCAGTTGGCGGTTGAGGTCGGGATCGTCCTCGATCACGAGGAGACGCAAAGTGAATTCCTCTCGGTCAGCGCGCGTCGACGACTTTGCCGCTGCTGGCATCGACGCTGGTGCGCGTCACTTTGCCATCCTTGGACAGAACTGTCAGCACGTAACGAAGCCCCCCTTCTTCGCGGCAAAGGCGGGCTTTTACAACCTCTTTGGCGGTCCGGCCGCGCACGGAGACGCGCGCCGCGCGAATCGCGGTCGACAGGGTCACCGCCTGACCGTTCGCGATCGCCGCCCGCTGCTCGCCCTGGGTTAGGCAACCCTGCTCGTCCGCACTGGCTTGCGCCGTCGCGGCAAAGGCAATCAGAAGGGAGGCGGCCAAGCTTTTCAGGGCCAAGCCCGTCAGTGCTCTCAGCATGGGTCCGGTCATAAGAATCAGCCGCTGAACCCTGGATGAACGGTGTATCACTTCTTTTTGACGAGCGCCTTTACCACTCTGTTGACCACACCCGGCGCCAATTCCCCGGTCAGGCGGGTTTCCTTTTCGCGCGTGCGCCCCGACACATAGACGCCCAATACGCCAAAACGGGCCCCGAAATATGTCATCAGTAAGCCCGACAGATTCGCGAGCCCGTTGATACCGGCGTCGTGGCCAGTCCAGATCGCGTGCAGCAGGACCAGCGCGAACCCTGGACATTCGACGAGAGAGAGTTCGAGCGCGTAAAGCGGGCGCCACCATCGTTGAAGCAGGTCGCCACTTGCGATTTCCGCACGCTGCGTCTGCCCAACTTCAGAGACCTGCGCTTTGCCGATCTCGGCGAGCGCACGTTTCCACTCGCTCTCGGCTTTTAGCGCTGCATCCATCGCGAAAGCTGAATGGGGGCCACGCTCCACGATGGTGTCGTTCACCGCCGAAGGCGTCGCGGCCGGAGCGCCGATCGCATCCGCGAGGATTTTTCCGGCAAGCCCGCCGAGCGGCCCACCGAGCGCGGTGCCGAGCATTGGCGCGCCGAGACCGATGACGGTCTGCGCGAGGTCTCTCCAATCGAGATTCATCTTCAAGAATCCTGTTGATACTTTTGCCGGGCGCGCCACCACAGCCATCCTGCGATGGCGAGCGCGACAGCAATGGCGAGAATCGCGATGACGATGGCGGGCTTCATCCCCGCTTGATGCGCCTGCTGGGCCGCAGCCGCGCCGCCCGCAGTGATGCCTCCGGCCGTGCCGCGTTGCGCAGACTTGTTGACGGGCACAACGCCTTTGCCTGTGGCCGAACTGTTTTGCGTGGCGCTCGCTTGTCCTTTCGACATGGCGAGCGCGGCCGCCCTCACCTCCAACACGCGGCGGCCCCACCCCGCTCCGAACACCGGCCAAGTTTTGAGCCGCTTCAAGAAGGCAAGCCGCTCATCGCACACCTGCGCGATAAGATCCCGCGCCGGACGCTTGCGCACCGCCGCGAGCAGCGCATCGCTCACACGCCCATCGTCCGGGAAGCCCACAACACGCTGGAGCACCTTCGCCGCGCGGCTCGTGCCGCTGTTCACGCCGTAGTCGAACAGCGCGTAGTCGAGACCGGCCGGCAGCGCATCGCAGCGCAATGCGTTCCAGTACTTCGAACGATAGATCGCCGTCGCGTCCTCGATCCGCATGGCGCGGACATCGGCCGCCGTCGCATCCGGCTTCACATATCGCCTGTAGTCGCCGATCGTGATGCCGAAATTGGTCGGCCCGCCCGGATCGTTCGGGTGATTGGTGTAGCCGCCCTCATGGACCAGCAAGCGCCGCAGCGCCTCGTCGTAGCTCGATGCGGCCATGATCAGACCGCCACACAGGGCACCTTGTACGCATTTCCGCTGGCGTCATAGAGAACGAGAGTCCTGTCCGGCGTGATCGTCTCCGCGACCGCATTCGCATGCGTTGTCAGCTTGCCTTGAACTTGCGCGAACCCACTGTCGTCCGCGAGCCTCGCTTGAATTGCGGCGTTCGATCGCTTCAGCGCCGGGAAGCTAGAGGTCTGTCCACCCCACGCGACGAACGGCGTCGATCCGCCAACGATGATCTGCTGCGTGGCGCCTTTGATGGTGAGGCCCGTCACGGCGGAGTTGGGCGTGGCCGCACCGGCTCCTGTGCCACCCGTCTGGAAAACAATGTCGCCGGACACGCCCGAACCGGTCGAAAGACCGCCGGTAATCGCAACAGATCCGCCGGCGATGTTGTTTCCCGAACCGCCGGTGCCGTGGATTGTATAGCCGGTCGGGCTTGCGTCGGCGACGCCCTTTCCGAAATAGACGTCCGAAATAAAATCGTTGGCGGCTGCGCCCGCGATGAAGGTGTTACTTTGGTTTGTCGGCGCAGTGCTGCCAGCTCCGTTCCCAAGATAGATGTTGCGGCTGCCCGAGATGTTGGCGGTGCCGGCGTTGTTGCCGATGAAGGTGTTGAGAACGCCGGTCGTGTTTTGCCCGGCTTGGTGACCGACCGCGACATTGCCGAAAGCAGTGGTGACCGAGACCAACGCCTGATGCCCAACGGCGAGATTGTTCACACCGCCCTTTAGAGCATTGAGTGTGAACGCGCCGAGACCAATGTTTTTGTCTCCGTTCGTGGGATTGTTGTTCGGCGAGGCATTCTGCGGGCCGGCGCTGTAGCCGATGTGGATGTTGTAGTCGCCGGAGTCATACTGCCCCGCATTGTAGCCAACGAACACACGGCGTCCGTTGTTTGTGCCCGACGAGAATTGCGCGGACGCGTAGCCGACAAAGGTATCGGCCACGCAGCTCGTAAGTGTCGCGCCGGCCTTGCCACCCACTGCTACCGAGTTCTGGATCGTCGTGGACTGGTTGAGAGCCTTCTGACCCACGACAACGCCACCAGCGCCCGCGGTTGCCGAGGCGCCGGCCAGCGAACCGATCAGCGTGTGTTGCGTGTTGCCGCCGTCAGTCAGAGCCGCGCCGGCGTGCCAGCCGATCACCACATCTTCCGAAGCCTGCGAACCGCTCACCTTGTTCGGTGCAGCGCCGACTCCAAGCACCGTTCCGTTCGTGGTTGGAAACGCAGCGACGCCGCCTTGAAGCACAAGCGGGCCGCTGAATGTCTGCGGCGCCGTCCAGGTGTTTGCGGCGCTCTTCAGCGCGACGTTGGACGACAGCCGCGCATCCGCCAGCGTGCCGCTCGCGATGTTGGCGGCGCTGCTCGTGTCAACGTTGGACACATTGCCGAGGCCGACGTCGGATTTCGTGAGCGTCACCGCGCCTGCGCGGCCCGCGACCGAGGTGACGCTACCCGCCTGAAGCCATTGGTGCCAATCGTTCGGCATACCACCGGACGGCTCGGCCGAGGTCTCGCGCAGCGCGAGCCAGATTGCGCCGTTGTGCGACAGCAGCGTGTTTGCGGGGTAAGGCACATCGCCGGCGTCCCAACCCGGCGCGGGATAGAGCCCCGCGGGACCGGCCGGACCTTGCGTTGCGATGCGGATCGTTCGGATCGTCCGTGTCATTGTCGTCATGGCACCCTGATCTGCACTGGAATGATGAGAAGCGTGGATTTGCGGTCCTGCGTGTCGACGATCGGCAGCACCATGCGCGAGCGCTGATGGGCCGGGATCGCCACAGCGTCTGCACGCGCGACCATAACGGTGATCGCGCCCGCCGCGGCTTCGACCGCGAGACGCCCGTTCGCGAGGGAAAGCGGCAGCGCACCACCATCCCACTTGATCGCAGCGCCATCGAACGACACACCGGTGAGATCGATCGGGTCGTCGTTCTCGTCGAGCAGTGCGAACGGCCAGATCCAGTCGTCGCCCTGGGTCTCGCGGATCGGTTCGGTTTCAATGACGGCTTGCATGACAATCTCCGTGGCTCACGAGGCTGGCGCGTTCATCTCGAGGAAGTAGCAAGCGAGCCGCACCTTCCCGGCGGTGAAGTTCGGGCCGTTGGCGGTGATGCGGACTTTCGTGTCCGCATAGAACGCGGTCGGGCCGATGACGCCGACGTTGGTCGAGCCGAGCGCTACCCCGAGCAAGTTTCCGAACTTGGTGGTGTCGCCGCTGATGCCGACGCCGTAGGACGTGGCTCCCGCGATCGCCTGCGTGGTGCGCGACGACACGCCGAGCACGATGGCGCGGTCCGGAATGAAGGCCGCATCCGCCGTCTCGACGAACGCGCCGGTGAGCGTCAGTTCTTCTTCTTTGGCGCGGATCGTGACGCGGCCGCCGTGCGCGGTGAGCGCGATGCCATTGCGCCAGATGCCGTCCTCATAGGTGACGGTCAGCCGCTCGCTCTTGATCCAGGCCTTCATGCCGGACTTCGGAACGATGCGCGTCCACGCACCACCGCTGAAGGCCGCAAGCTGCAAGTCCCATCCGCTCCACAAACCAGTCGCCCCTGGTGCCGGAATGTAACAATCGCCCTCCGTGGGCGATCCCGGCGGCGTGGTCAGCGTGCGGCTCTCGACCGCGAGCTGGACGAGCGTATCGAGCAACGCGAGCGCTTCATTGTGAGTGACGTGCTTCTGCGCCTGCGCCGCTTCGATGGCGGGCAGACCAAGTCTTGGAGTGTCTGTCATTGCTTCTCTTTTCAGCACGCTCCGCTGTCGTCCCGGCCAAGCGAGCATTAGCGAGCGCGAGCCGGGACCCATAACCCCGACTGGCGGTTATGGGTCCCGGCTTTCGCGGGGACGACAGCGGAGGTGATTGCGATTACGGAATCAAAACTGCCTCAGCCGCAAAGCCGCGGCCGACCGTTGCAGAAAGCTGCACGATGCGCACACTCAGACTGGTTTGCGCCGCGCCGAAATCGGCGATCTCGTCAGCCGCCGCATAGAGCGCGGACGGCGCGGACACCTCAATGGTTCGCATCACATCCGGCCCGTCGAGAATGTCGAGCGTATAAGCCTCGCGGTCCTCGCCGAGCGGCACCTCGCCGACCCAGCCATCGGCCTCGAAACGCGAACGCCGGATCCAACTGAACGTCACGCCGCTGCCATCGCGCTTCGCGCGCAGATGCACTGGGCTCAGCGGCCGCAGCGCCGTCGCCTGCGGTGTCACATCCAGCGTCACCGCCGACGGATCGCCATGATCGCGGCTCGTTGCAATCACGCGAAGCTCAACCGTGCGCTCCAACGCCCCGAGCCCGCTCGCGACCGCAACCACATTCTGGTCGAGCAGCACGAAGTCCGCGCCCGCCGGCAGCGGATCGTCTATCGCCCGTTCGGTGCCCATCTGACCGCGAATGAGGCGCGACAATTCATAGCTGCGTTCAGCCACCAACTCTGCGTTGCCGAATTGCAGAATCTCCCACGCGCCGCCGCCATGCCGCACCGCGGCTGCGTTGGCACCGTTCAACAGCGCCGCATCGGACACCGACGCCAGCGCGCCGCCGTAGAGCTTCACCCTCACCTTGCCGCCGCGGTCGAGCCGTGCGGTCGGCCCTTTCGCCAGCGCATCGAGCGTCTCGCCGGCAACCGCTGGCGCCAGCGCCGTCCCCGCGCGCTGGAACGACAACCCGTCGCTGGAACGCCAGATCGCGACCGGCCCCGGCCACGGATCGGCGAACACCGCAAGCCGCGTCAGCACCGTCGGCTGCTCGGCGTTCAGCGCCGGCAAATCGAGCGCCAACGCATGCACCGGGCCGATCGCGGGTGGAACCTGTGGCGGCAGACGCCGCGGCACGAGCAGCGGCAGATCGAACACTTCGGGATCGATCGAGCGCGCTTTCACATGCCGCTGCTCGGTGTCCGTTACCTCGCGGATTTCGAACAGCTTGCGCCGCCCGTTCAGCGTCAGCGCGATCACATCGCCCGGCACCAGCGCGAGTGCGCTCGGCGGTAGCGAAAATTCCGCGGTTTCGCGACCGGCCCAAAGATCCTGCAACCAGATCTCGGCGCGGCGCTCCGCCGCCGTGTCGTTGCTGACCATTGCGACATCGGCGCTGGTCACCCGCGCCGAGCCGACCACAAGGCGCCGCGAGCTTGCGGTCGCACGCCGATAGTCTGACGCACCGTCGGAAAAACTCAGCGTCACTTCGCGTGGCAACTCGGTCTCCTGCGCGCGCGTGATGCGGAACGGCGGCCGTTCGTTCGGCAGGACGAGATCATCTTCCGTCAACTCCGCCACAGGGTCGCCGCCGCGCGGGCGGAACGCAAGCTGTCCCTCCTGCTCCGAGGCATCGAAGGCGAAAGCAGAAGCCAACGGTTCGATGGCCGCGCGCGCCGCCATCGGGCGGTCGATGGTGTAGCCGTCCGGCCCGTCACCGAGCGCCGCGGCGTCGAAATCCTCCGAGCCGCCGTCTTTCAGGATCGTCGAGACCAAACCTTCGAGCGGCGATGAACCGAGTCGCCCGGTCAGCCAGTGCCCGGTCTCCCAGTTCGGCCCGTCGCTCCAGGCGTCGGTCGCCGCGGGAAACGTCGGATAGGGCCGCGCGTCCCAGGTCCAAAGATGGATGCCCGACGGATCGACCATGCGGCCGCCGTACACGGATGACACCGGATTGAGCTCATCCGCGCCAAGCGCCGGGTCGAATGCGGACAACACGCATTCGAGCATGCGGCGCTGGATCAGGTCGTCGCGCCGCCCGCTGGAGAAATAAGGAAACGCCCCCTCGGACGATTTCGCATCGGGAAACACGCTCGGCTGGTTCGCGCCCTTGTCCACTGCGGGACAGCCGACCTCGGTGAGCCAGATCGGCTTGCCTTGCGGCACGAATGCTGTGGGCAGGCCAAGCTCGACTCCGCCGACACGCTCGTAATGCGCATTCGCCCAAAAGCTCCAGAGATCCTTCTGGCGAAACACCCAGGGTTTGCCCAAGCCGTCAGTGATGGCGCTGCGCTCCTGCGCCACGCGGGCCTCCGCATCGGCGTAATACCAGTCGTAGGCCTCGCCGCCGTTGAGATTGAATGTCAGATAATTGCGATCCGTGATCGCACTCGCCACCGCGCGGTCGAGGTGGTTCGCGCCGTCGCGCCAGTCCGCGAGCGGCGGATAGTAGTCGATGCCGATGGCGCCGATCGCGCTCGAGGCCCACAACGGATCGAGCGGAAAGCGCACCTCGCTCGCGTCCGGCTCGACCACATGCGCGCCGTATTCGGTCCAGTCTGCGCCGTAGGTGACGAGCGTGCTGCCACCGAGGATGCCTTTCACCTCGGCGGCAAGATCGACGAGATGCCCGACCATCGGATAGACGCCTGATGCCGAGCGCACGCGCGTCAGACTCTTCAACTCCGATCCGATCAGGAACGCACCGACACCGCCCGCGCTCGCTGCAAGCTGCGCGTAGTGCCGGATCATGTGGCGATAGCCCCAGTCGCCCACGCCACCGAAGAAATCGCCGACCTGCACCGCCGCGGTCGCCGTCCCATCCGGCGAGCCCGCCTGTCCCGGCGCCGGATCGCAGGTGATCCGCCCGCGCCAGGGATACGCCGGCTGCGACGCAGCTCCCGTCCACGGATCGGGCTGCATATTGCCCGGCGGAATGTCCATCATCACGAAGGGATAAAGCGTCACCTTGATGCCGCGTGACCGCAACTCTCCAATCAGATGCACGACGCTGTCGTCGGACGGCGTGCCGCCGAATGCCGGTCTCCCCTCCGCATTCGACACCAGATGCGCGGTCGAACGGTCGAGCCCCGCCACCGACCAAGTCGCGCCATGCGTCGTCTTCTCGCGATTGTCCACGCCCGGCTGAAGCACGCAATGTCCGGCGCGCAGATCGCTGCCGAACCATGCGACCACGATTGCGACCCGCTCGAGGTTTGGACACGCCGCCTGCAATTCGTCGAGCGAGGCAATTACATCCGACGCCGCGTAAGCGACATGCCGGTTCTCCGGGGCCGATTGGCCCGGCCCCATCACCTGCACCACGGTCGCGGGCTCGTAGCCGAACTCGGTCGTGCCGGGGATCAGCGTCACCGCGCGAACCATCTTCTCGAGTGCGCCGACGGGCCTCATCACCTCGAACGTCAGTTGCGGAATGCGATTGCCGAAGTTCGCGAGCGGCAGCCGCTCGAACACCACGTAAGCCGTGCCGCGATAGCCCGGCGCATTGCCAGCGCCCTCCTTCGCGACGATCAGCGGATCGGGCGCCTGTTCGTCCGTGCCGGTGTAGACGCGCATCGTGATGCCGGAGAGATCGAGCGGCTTGCCGTCGGCCCACACGCGCGTCACGTGGCCGATCGGCCCTTCGCTCAAGCCTACCGCAAGATTGGCGAAATAGCTGTAGGTGCTGGTCGTCGTGGTGACAGTCGGCGTGTTTCCGCCACCACCGCCGCCTCCAAAACCTTTGCCGCCGCTCGATCCGCCCCCACTCGTTTCGGTTTGCGTCGAGACGACTTCCTCGAGCTGCGTCGCCCAGATCATCTCGCCACCGATCCGCGCGCGGCCGTAAACCCGCGCGATCGGCGCGCCTTCGGTCGAGGCCATGATGCCGAGATCGGAGAGCCGCGGGCCTTCGTGGCTGCGGGTGATGCCCTCCGGCTCGCTGCCGAGGTACTTCTTGTCGATCGCGTTGCCAGCAATCGCACCGATGAGCCGGCCCGCCAGCTGGCCGACGGTGCCGAACAGCGCGCCGCCGGCGGAAGCACCGACGGATGAGAGAAGAAGAGCTGCCATGAAAGGTCCAGAAGTTTGTCGTCCCCGCGAAAGCGGGGACCCATAACCCCGACTCATGGTTATGGGTCCCGGCTCGCGCTCGCTAACGCTCGCTTGGCCGGGACGACAGAAACACTCAGTCCATCACGTTAGGAAACCGAAACGCATAAGCGAGCCGCCTTCGCCACCACGCTGCGGTGGCGACCTCCGCGACAGCAGCACCGTCATGCGCATGCACCATCATCGCCGTCGACGTCACGATGGCCGCATGTTTCGCCGGATAACACTGCGCATATCGAAACAGCAGCACGTCGCCCGGCTGAAACGCTGCCGGATCGATCTCGATCAGATGTTTCCGCGCGGCGTTCGCTAGCGCTTCCTCGCCCGACGCCTCCGCCCAGTCGCGCGAGTACGGCGGCGCGATCTCCGGCTCGTCGCCGAGCAGCGCGCGCCACACGCCGCGCACCAGCCCAAGGCAGTCGCAGCCGACATGTTTCAGCGAGGCCTGATGACGATAAGGCGTGCCGATCCAGCTCCGCGCTTCGGAGACGATCGCCGTTCGGGTGATGGGCATGGATGACTCTAGCCTTGCAAGCTCTTCCCCGTATTCCCCGGCTCGCCCGACACCGCGTAGCGCGTGACGAAGTCGTTGCCGGGGATGTGCGGGAAGCCGCGAAAGTTGACGATGTTACCGAAGCGGTTGCGGCAGGTGTCGAAACGCTTGTCGCAGCCGGCGGTGACCACGAACGCATCACTCGCCGCGAGCGGCTCGGGCATCGCCTGCCAGAGATCGAGCACCACGCCGCTGTCATCCTTGCGATGCCGCTTCACCTCGATGGCAAGGCCCGCATTCAGACCGCTCGTCCATTGCAGGCGGCCCGCCGTGAACCAGCCGTCGTCGAAACCGTCGAGCCCCGACGCGCGGAACACCGACGTGCCTTCAAGCGCCGCAATCGTTCCTGTGCCGCGATACGTCGCCGACGCGAGGTTCACACGGCAGCGCAGATCGCCAAGATCCGCCGAGCACGTCGCGGTGTAGCGTCGCCCGGTCTCCTGGTTGAGCCTGTCGGCAAGCCCGCGCAGCTCGGCGACGAAGGCCGTGCCTTCGCGCCGCACCTCGCCGAGCGTGCCCTTCGACATCAGCACATTGAGCGCCGGCTCGCTCCAATCGACCAGAAACACGTCTATCTCGGCCGCGTCGTAGCGCCCGGCGGCAAGATCGAGCTCGGTCAGCGAGTCATCCTCCAGGGCGCCGGAAATCTCCGCGCCTGTCACCGCAAGCCCCAGCTTGTCGGTCGCCTCCGATCCGGTGAACCCCGTGTCCGCGCGGCAGGTCAGACCGCCGAGCACCACGTCCTCGTCGTGATCGGTGAAGCCCTGCACCACGCCGTCGCGCCGCACGATGCGCCAGCAGCGGCACAGCGTCGTCACGCCGGAGTTCAGCTTCTCCTGCAACCCGTCGGGCACGGCTCTCATGGTTTGATCTCCACGAGCGGAATTTTCGGGATCGCGCCGGCCGCGAAAGCCGAAAGATCGACCTCGAGATAATCGGTGTCGAACCGCACCGGGACATCGAACAGGAAGCCTGCGGTCACGGCCGCGCCGTCCGCCGGAATATGCCCAGAGAGAAAGGTGATGGCGCCTGTCGTCTCATCGCACGTGAACGCGACGCCCTCCTCCACTTCGACGCCCGCGACCGCGATCCGCACACTCGCCGGCACTGGCTTGGTCACCGGCCGCGCGTAAGGCGCGTGCACGCCGCCATAGGTCTTGATGAGCTGGAACGTCGCTGTCTCGCCATCGCCCGTGCCGATCACCTGGTCGGTCGGGGCCGCCGCAACGCCCGGTTCCGCGGACGAATGATCCAGCCGGTCGCGCCAGCGGAAGCCGTGCAGCCGCCCGCGCCGCTCCTCGAAGAACGCGACCACCGCGCCCAGCGCATCGAGGCTCTTCACCCCATAGCCCGCGTCGTACCGCCGTCGCGAATGTTTCCAGCGCGCGTTGCGCTCCTCGCGGCCGGAGCCGAGCGCGACGATCTCGGTGCGCCGCTCTGGCCCGCCCGAACTCTTCAACGAAATGTCGAGCGGAAACAGAACCTCGTGAAACGAAGGCATCAGAGACTCCGTTGCCCGCGCGCGACTGCGCGCGCGATCTGCCCGGTGATGTAGCTCTCGGAACGGCGGAAGCTCTCCGCGTCCGGCGTCGCAATGTTCACGGTGATGCTCGCGCCAGCACGCGGCCCGCCCGCGGCGACGCCGAGCCGCCCGTCGGAGCCGCGCGCAAGCGGCATGATCGCTTCCGGCCCCGCCTCGCCCGCAAAGCCTGCACCGCCGGGGAGCGGAAAGTAAGTCGGCGTTCCGACCACGCCGCCGTCGGCAAACGGCTTGATCATGTTCGCCACGTTGAAGCCGCTGAACATGGAGCCCAACCCGCCCGGCAGCTTCGACGTGATCGACTGGAACGCCGAATTGACCGCGTTGTCGGACATCCGCAGCGCCAGCGATTTGAGCACCTCATCGAACTGCTTTCCGCTATTGGCCGATTGCATGAACGCCGTCGTCATCACCTTGGCGAATGATGCCGCTGTCGAAGCGAGCGCGCCCAACTTCTTGTTGTTGAGATCGAAAATGTTGCCGAGCTTCTCGCTGCTTCCGATTTCGTCCTCAGCCATCGGGAAACCTTCTCATCAGATTGTCGAATGCCACGCGCGCAAACGGCGCGCCGGTGTGGCCAGTAACGGCTTCGATCGCGCAGGCCAGCTCGCGCGGCGTCATCGACCAGAAGTCGCGCGGCGACAGGCGCAAAACGCCGAGCCCGAAGCCTATGGCATCGCGCCAGGGGAACGGAGCCCCCACACCACGGTCATGGCCGGGCTTGTCCCGGCCATCCACGTCTTGCTTTGCCTCAACGAAGGAAGTCGTGGATGCCCGGGACATAGGCGAGCGAAGCGACGCCGTCCTCCGGACGGCTATGCCCGGGCATGACGGAGTAACCAACTGTTCGCCTGCTATTCGGCTAAAGGGCAGCCTGGCGTTTCCTCCCCACCAAACGTCACCGCGATCAGATCCACCGCGATCCGCACGTAGCCCGCCGCGCCATCCGCCACCGGCATCCGCGCCACTTCGTCGTCGGTCACCGCGTCACCCGCGCCACGCAAGCCAGCAGAGATGATCCGCGTCAGATCGCGCGCCTTGAGCCGTCCCGTCCCGAATCGCTCAGCCAGCGCCGATAAATCATCCGCGCCGAACGCGGCTTCCAACTCCGCCAGCGCGCCCAGCGTCAGCACCAGCCGCCGCCGCACGCCGCCGATCTCGGCCTCGATCTCGCCGCGATGAAGGTTCGGCATTCCAGACTCCATTAAAAAAATTTCCGATCATCACCGACCAGCAAGTCTCGGATGTTGTTGGGCACAGGAAATCCATAACCGCGCCCTGGGGCCAGCCATTCGAGATGGCCAGTTTCATGATGCGGACTGGCGTAGATTTCAGTGCCGATCATCTCAAGCGCGAGCGCAAGCGCCTGCACCGCATCGACACCCGCCGCCCAGCGTTCGGCGCGTCCCTCAGGCCATTCGATCTCTAAGCGACAGATCCAGTCGACGCTGTCCATCTCCGGAGCGTGAATGAGAACGGCAATTTCGACATCTTGAGGATCACTCCTCAGGATCAACAATCGGCTTGCGATGATCATGGCGCATTACCCCCGACACCATGATATCGAAACCTTGAATTTGCTACATCGCTGCAAACGTCAGCATACCGGCCGACTCCAGCGCCATCTCGTAGGTCACCTCGCCGTTGTGATCGCCGGCGAACTCAAGACTCACGATCTGGAATGCACCCTGCACCGTGCCGAAATTCGGGATGACAATCTGATAGGTCTTCACCGCACCATCGAAGAACGTCTGCCGCATCAGCGCGTCGGTCGCGGCATCCTTGAACAGCCCACGCCCCGCGATCGAGGCGCGCTTGACGCCCGCGCCCTCAAGCAGCTCGCGCCAGCGGTCGGTCGATTCCGCGTGCGTGACGTCGACCGTCTCCGCGTTGAACGCGATGCGCCGCGAGCGCAGCCCCGCGACGGTCGTGTAGCCCGCGCCGTCGTGGATTTTGACGAGCAGGTCCTTGCCTTTCTGAGCAGCCATATTTCTCTCCGTTACGCAGGCTCGGTCATCGCGCGAAAGCGCACCAGCGCGTGATAGGTGCGGCCGTCGGCCTCGCGCCTCACGTCGGCGGTCGAGAAGCGCAGGTTGACGAGCCGGTGGTCGGCGAGCGCGAGCGGCGCGTCGTCGAGCGCCTGAAGGAGCGCACCCGCGATCAAATGCGCCTCGCGGTGTCCGCCCTGGCGCGACCAGGCATGCAGCGTGAGCTGATGCTCTTCGCCCGGCTCGGTGCCGGTCGAGAAATCGGACACGCGCGCCTCGCCAAGGGTGACGTAGGGAAACGCAATCGCGCTGGGCGGTTCGTCGTAAACCTTGGCCCCGCCGAGCAGCGCGCTCAGCGCGCCGTCGGAATTCAATACGTCGTGGATCGCAGCGCGCAGCGCCGCGGATGCGGAGGGCATAACAATTCTCTCGTGAAAGGAATTAGTCGCGGCGTTCTTCCGCCGCGATCTCGAGAAACCGGCGGCTCGCCTTCTCCTGCATCGCCACGATGCGGAAGATGCGCGCGCCGTCGCGAAAACGGTGACGTACCGTGATGTCCGGATAGAAGCGAATTCGAATCCGATGCGTGATCGTCGCACCGAGGGAGCCCGCTTCAACCGCACTGCGTGTCGACGCAGGCTCGACGGAGGCCCAGAGCGTCCCAGCGGCTTCGTAACTCCGTGTCACACCGCTCGCGCCGTCGGCCGTCTCGACTGGCGCCTCCAGCACCAGCCGCCGGTTCAGCGCGCCGATCTCGACGGCGCTCATAGCGACAGCACCCGGAACGGCGCGATCAGCGACGCGACGCTCTGCGGCAGCAGGCTCCGCACGTCGCCTGTCACGCCGCGGTTCTCGTACCAATGCGCGACCAGCATACGGATCGCCTGACGGAGCGGCGCCGGCACATCGCTCGGCTCCGCGCCGTAACCGCATTCGATGTCGAGCTCGATGCCCGCGATCACACGCCCCGGCGACGGGATCGCGCCGAACGAGATCACCGCCGGCGCGCTCGCCTTATCAAGCATGAACTCTTCCGCCGCAATCGCCTGCGCCGAACCGTCCCCTTTGAAGACCCGCGCCGCCGTGAGTTGCCGCAGCGGCACCGGCATCACGGCAATCCGTCCGTCCGGCGGCCAGGCGTCGCGCACGATCCGCCATGTTTGTGTCATCAGCGCGCGGCGGGTCTGCGCCTCGATATGGATGCGCGCGCCCGCGATCAGCGCCGCGATCACGTCGTCATCGGCATCGTGCTCGACACGCAGGAACGCCTTGGCGTCGTCGAGCGTCACCGGCTCCTGTGCGGGGCCGGACAAGAGAATAGAAGTCATGAAAAATCCTTATCCAAAACTCAGGAGTCGTCCCCGCGAACGTGGGGACCCAACCTCAACGGTGGTGGTTATGGGTCCCCGCGTTCGCGGGGACGACAGCCACATATTCCGCCTCTGGCCTCACGACAGCGGAGACAGTTGACAGATCACGCGCAACAAGGCTCATCGAGGCGTCATGCGCCACCCCGCCCTCGCCGCTCTCATCTCTTTGCTTGCCGGCTCGCCCGCCTTCGCGATGGTCGGCGGCGCGTCCGTGGTCGGCAACGCCGGCTCGCGCCCGATCGTGATGATCACGTCCGACCGCGGCAGCTTCTGCACCGGCACCGCGATCGCGCGCGATCTCGTGCTGACCGCGGCGCATTGCGCGCTGCCCGGCGCCAACTACAAGCTCATCGAATTCGACGCCCAGCGCCAGCCGACGCTGCGCGATGTCACCCAGGTCGCGCGCCATCCGCAGTTCAGCCTGCAGACGCTGAATGCGCATCGCGCGACCGCCGACGTCGCGCTGCTCAAGCTCGCGACACCTCTTTCAACCGCGCCCGTTCCTCTCCAGCGTCCGCGCGAGCGGATCGCGGTCGGCGAGCGCTTCGTTGTGCAAGGCTACGGCCTCTCGGTGCGCGGCGACGGCAAGAGCGGCGGCGCGCTTCGCACCGCGACGCTCGCCGCCACCGGCCAGCCCGGCAATCTCCAGCTTCGCCTGATCGATCCCGCGACAGGTGGTGAAAGCGCCGGCCAGGGCGCCTGCACCGGCGACTCCGGCGGCCCCGCGTTTCAGGACAACGGCGGCCGTCTTGAGCTGATGGGCGTCATCAGCTGGTCCACCGGACCGCGCAACACCGCGGGCTGCGGCGGCACCACCGGCATCACGCCGATCGAGCTCTATCGCGGATGGATCGTCGAGACCGCACGCAAGATGGGCGCGTCGCTCGCGCCGTAAGCAAACAGACAAGCGCGAACGAATGAAGGGCCGGCTTTGAGGCCGGCCCTTTTCGCACTGGTCAACGCAATCACTTCTGAAACCGATCGTTCGTCCGCCGCGCAGCACCTTCCGCTTGCGCGGCTGATGCCGTGCGAGCTGGGTCGCGCTGATCAAGCCCGCGCAAGCGCGGGCAAATGGCGATCGATGACGTCTCCCCCGAGAACAACCTGTATGAATTGTTGTTATTTTTGCAGCTATTGCGAGCATATCCGAAAAATGCCCATCTGCAACTACTTTTGTACCGCCGGCCATTAGACAGGGTCAGCGTCTCCCGTCCCAGGCCTGCTATCCGGAATGACAAGTGACTTGTAGGGTTCGGGAAGGTGATCACGGCTCAAACTGTCGATGACCTCGTGATGCCGGATCCTGAGCCCCATCCGCGGCCACTCCTCTTCCTTTCCAGGGACGTCGATTGCCATCACGATCTCCCAGCCCGGAAAATCACGAAGCAGTTCGCGAAGCTCCGCAACAATTCCCAGATCGAGCAGCTTCAACGTGAACAAATAGACGATCTGCCGAAACCAACGGTCGTTGTAGTTGTCGCCGAGGACCGAAAAATCGCCTTCGCCGGTCGCGCTCTCACGGCCATACCGGTGAAGCAACGCGGTGACTTTTTCGTAGAGTTCGTTCCAATCGCGGTCCTGTTGGTCGTTGTCGGTGTTCATGTGCGCCCCGATCAGGCCTCACCACGCGGCATGCGCCGAATGTGATATTGAAATTCGCGCATCCAAAGCCTCATGTTGAACTGGCGAATCCGTGGGTCGTTTGATCTTTTTACCTCGTCAACGAACTGTCGTGCCTGATCAGACGTCATCTGATCGGCACTTATGCCGTTGCGGGTAAGAAATTGGTTCAAAGACTGTCCCACTGCCGTGCTGTATTGCCGATGCATTCCATCATAAAAATTGCTGGTCGGATCGTTGAGTGGTCCCGTCACGGCCTTCTTGAAGACATCCAGAGCTTCTTGGGAAAACTTTTCTTTAGCCCAAAGCTCTCGAGGAACCCAATGGTGCCCCACCCCCTTGCCAGCAGCCAGAATAAGTTCAGCATCATCAGAGGGCGGCTCGGAAAATGGCTCTGATTGGTTGGGAGCCTCAAACAAGAACTCAAATAATTTTGCCAGATCCCCGTCTGTGAGATCAGCCAGTTCGGATAAAATTTCTTCGCTGCCTCCACCACCTCCCTCTCCGCCTCCTCCGTCCTCATCCGTCCACTGGCCTCCATCGGGTTCGCCCGCTGGCACTCGCGCCTGATCCGCTCTGTACTTCCGCTCCGCGGCGCCGGCATCAACACTCCCGGGCGGCAACCAGCGAAATGCATCCGGTCGCATATACCGGCCCGCGTCATTCCGCACATAACGCGCCGCATCCGGACGCATGAAGCGTTGCCGCTGATGCGTCAGCCAGGCGTCCTGAAATCGCGCCATCGCCGAAATCCTGATGTGAAAAGCAAAGCTCCGCTGTCATGCCCCGCGAAGGCGGGGCATCCAGCGTTGTCGTGAGTGAAAAGCTGGATCGCCCGGGCATAGGCGAGCGAAGCGACGCCGTCCTTCGGACGGCTATGCCGGGCGATGACAGCGGAGTGTGCGGTGACGCGCTCGCTTACGACGCCGCGAACTTCAACAGCTTGATCGCTTCGAAATCCTGCACGCCGCCGCCGACACGCTTCGTCGTGTAGAACAGCACATACGGCTTGGCGCTGTACGGATCGCGCAGCACGCGCACGCCCTGGCGATCGACCACGAGATAGCCGCGGTTGAAGTCGCCGAACGCGACCGAAACCGAGTTCGCCGCGATGTTCGGCATGTCCTCGACCTCGACCAGCGGGAACGACATCAGCGTGGCGCGTCCGCCCGCCTGCGCCGGCGGCTGCCAGAGATAGTTGCCGCTCGCGTCCTTGAACTTGCGCACCTCGGCCTGCGTCTTGCGGTTCATCGCGAAGGTGCCGTTCTGCCGGTAGCCGGCCTTCATCGCGTAGACGAGATCGATCAGCACGTCGGACGGATTGCTCGCCGGGAACGCGCCCGCCGAGCCCGTCGCGATGTAGCCGATGTTGCCCCAGCTCCAGGAGCCGTTCGCCACGTTCGTGTAAGAGAGGAAGCCCTTCGGCTTGTTCACGCCGTCGCCGGAGACGAACGCCGCGCCCTCCTGCACCGCGAAGGCGTCCTGCACTTCGGCTGCGAGCCATTCGTCGACGTTGACGGCGGCGTCTTCGAGCAGCGTCTGCGTCGCCGCCGGCATCGCGTAAAGCTCCATCGCCGGGAACGACAGCGAGTCGAGCGCGGGCGACGTGGTCTGCGGCCGCGGGTCGGTCTCGCCGATCCAGCCGGTCGCGGGGCCCGTGGTCATGAACGGCTTCTTGTAGACGGTGCCGGAGATCTCGCGCACGCCCGCAATGGCGCGGATCGGCGAGATCGCCGTGAGCCGCTTGCCGATCTCGTGCTCGATCTCGGGCGGCACGACGTAACCGCCGTCGGCGTTCGAGCCCGCGGACATCGCCTTCACCTCGAGCTCGCGCAGGCCGACGCTCTCGCCGGTGCGCATATAGCTTTCGAACGCCGCCTTGTGCTCGCGCCCGTCATGCGCCGCGTTCTCGCGAGCGAGTGCAGGCCGCGCGGCCTTCAGCGTCAGCGCGTCGAGCCGCTGCTCGATGCGCGCGACCTTCTCTTCGTTGAGCACGTCGGGTTTGCGCCGCGCCATCGCCTCGATCACCTCGTCGTTCGCCGCCTTGAACTGCTCGAACGTGCGCATCAGCTCGTCGTGGGTGACGTAGGCCTCGCGCGCGATGCCGGCCTTGGTCTCCGGCGCCTCGTGGTGGATGTCGATGTCCATGAATTGAAATCCTCTCAGGTTGGCAGGTTGGGTTGGATGGGAGTGGTTCAGTATTTCCGGCCGCTGTGCAGCGCGTTTTCGGGCAGCACGAGATCGCGCCAGTTGAGGCGCTCCTTCGTGCCGCCGAAGTTGAAGCGCGGCTGCCGCGTGAACAGCCGCTCGGGCGAAAAGCGCCGTATCGAGGGATCCAGCACGCGCGAATCTTTGACGCGAAAATCCTTGGCGCCAAAATCCTTCGCGCGCAGCCCCTTCGCCCGCACGCGCGCGCCGGGCAACAGCGGGAACGTCACGATGGAGATTTCCCAAAGATCGACGATGTCGAGCTTGCGCACGCGCGCCTTGCGGTCGTTGCGCGCCTTCACGGTGCGAAAGCCGATGGAAAGCCCGTCCGCCGTGCCGGCTTTCAGCAGCGCGAGCAATTCGCGCGCCCGCACCACTTCGGGAATGAGCCGCCCGCGCGCGAACAGGCCTCGGCTGTCCTCGCGCAGCTCCAGCCACACGCCGATCGGCTCGGCGGGATCGTGCTGGAACAGCATCGGGATGCGCCGCACGCCCCTGGCTTTAAGTGACGCCTCGAACGCGCCCGGCATCACCATGTCGCGCGCCTGGTCGATCTCGCCGAACAGCGAGGCATAGCCTTCGACCGTGCCATCGGCGTCGATCGTGGTACGTGGGCGGAAGGTGGAAACGATGGAGGGTTCGTTGAGTACGAGCATGGAAGGTCTCGTGTCCCGGGCGCGGCGCAGCACGAAGCGCGCAGCGCGGAGTGATGCGCTGCAGACCCGGGACCCCGGTTCTGCGTTGCTTTCAGCGATGACTGGATGAATGTGCTTTTAAGAAATCGGGGTCCCGCATCTGCGGAGCAGCGCCATAGCGCGTCGAAGACGCGCGTGAACGCACTTATGGCGCTGCACCGCGTGCGGGACACGCAAACTACTTCCCGCGCCGGCTCACACTTCGAGCCCTGCCCTTGACGCTTCGTTTCGGCTTGCGGCTGGCACGCTCAAGGTGATCGAGAAATTCACGAAACACCGTCACGTGATTGTTGCGCGGCGGCGCTTTCGTCTCGCCGCGGATCGAGCGAAGCACAGTATGCAGCGTGTCCATCAATCCCTTCCTTTAAATCGCTCATTGAAATGCGACAGTTCACGGACAAAATCGTCGAAGCGCCGCGCGGCCGCGATCAATTCGCGGAGCGCCAGCAAGGCAAATGTCGTCGCCATGCTCGCCCACAGAAACAGCGCGAGATGCGCCAGGTCGCCGCGTTGACTGAAGATGTGGATCAGGTCTTCCATGGCATTCACTCTCTGAATTCACGCTCGGACGCAGACGGCCCGCCATGAACCTGCTCGCCTTGCTGCTCTTGGGTGGCATCACCGCCTTCTGCGCCGCGATCTATCTTTTCGCAGTGACGCTCACGGAGGCGCGGCCGTTCTTTCCACCCGGTTCTCAGGACGATCCGGCGTCGCGCTACGCGCTCGACACGTTCATCTGGGATCGTCCTGTTCCCGCGAGCGCCCGCCGCAAGTATGTGCTGGCGCTGGTTTGCGCATCCGCCGCCGTGGGCTGCATTGCGCTTCTGATGGCGATTCACCGTTCATGGCTGTCTGCCGGCCTGTTCGGTGTTGTCTTCCTTTTCATGGCCGTCGTGGCGTTGTCGCGCTGGGCCAAATACCGCGCCGCTTCATAGCCTTCAGACGAACCGATCCCCGCCTTCGACCGGTGAGAACCCGGTCAGCTCGCGTTTCTCGTTCAGCGTCAGGAACGGCGCCTTCGTGATCTGCTCCCACAGCGCCGAGCGATCCGCCGCAAGCGCCGGGATCTGATCGGCATCGACCACCAGCCGCACATCCTCGCCGAACGCGGGCGCCAGCCATTGCGAAAGCGCCGCGCCGATGCGCGTGGCAAGCGGCAGCACCGTGCCGCGCCAGAACACGCGGTTCGCCTCCTGGTAATTCGAATAGGTGTTGTCGCCCGGCACGCCGAGCAGCATCGG
This sequence comes from Pseudomonadota bacterium, assembly GCA_040756555.1. Taxonomy (GTDB): domain Bacteria; phylum Pseudomonadota; class Alphaproteobacteria; order Rhizobiales; family Xanthobacteraceae; genus Z2-YC6860. Next base: position 66,997 of record JBFLYS010000007.1, read on the forward strand.
CGGCACCCCGAAGGCGAGCGCGATCTCGCGCGCCGCGGTGTGCTTCGCCTCCAGGAAATCCATGTCCTTCGGCGAGAGCGACATCGCCTTCCAGTCGAGCCCGCCTTCGAGCAGCAGCGGCCGGCCCGCGTTCGCCGCGCCCTGGTATTCCTCGTTGAGCTCGCGCTTGAGCCGCTCGAACTGCCCGTCGGCGAGCAAGCTGCCCTCCGGCCCCGTATAGATGAGCGCACCGGAGGGCCGCGCGGCGTTGTCGAGCAGCGCCTTGTTCCATTTCGCCGCGCTGTTGTGCGTGTCCACCGCGACCGCCGCGGCTTGCGAGGACGAGAGCCCGTAGTGATCGTCGAGCGGATGGAATTGCGTCAGATGCAAAATCGGCGGCACCTCTTGTTCTTTGGCGCCCTGCTCGAAGCGCACGCTGCGCCCCGCCACCGCATAGTCATAAGCCTCCGGCCAGCCGTCCATGCCCGGCACGACGCGCATGCGATCCGGCCGCAGCGCGTAAAGCTCGCGCGGAGTGCCGTCCGCCGTCACCGCCTCGATGTAGGCGTTGCCGGCGAGCAGCAAATGCGCGCAAACCGCTTCCAGAAACGCCGCCTGCTCCTGGCGCGGGTTCGGCCGCTTCAAAAGGTCAGTAAGCGGATGCGGCTCGCGCGCTTCCGCACCCTCATAGGCGATGAAGCTCACCGACGCGGCACTCTCGGCGACGAGCTTCACCGCGCGATGCACGATCGCGTTGGTGACATAGCCCTCGCGCGCCAACGCCGCGTAATCGCGTGGTGTCCAGCGCGCACGGCCTGCGGACTGGAGATAGACGACCTCCGTCGTGCGCGAGGCCTTGGTTTCGGGGGCGGAAAGGAATTTTCGAAATCGTTCGAGCATGAAAAAAGCCCGCTCGATGGCGGGCCCTTTCTCTAATTTTGAGTTCGAGAAACCGCGAACGTGAGAACGGACCTAGTCCGCCGATTCTGCTCGGGCACGAAATAGTTCGTCGAACATCTGATCAGCGCCCCAAGCCTGAGCGGAAGTATAAGCAAGTTTGCGCTTTTCTTCTGAAGTTAGGGGCGCCGATCCAGGCTTGTAACCCAAATCGTGATCCGCTTCCGACCAAGCATGCTGAAAAAGCGTCTTGATTTGAAGCTCAAAAAAATCCGGCACATGCTTCTTATCGATTGAGTCATCCTTCACGTCGGTTGGCAAAACAAGAACGTAGTGACGCCCAAAATAACCAAATTCCCATTCGGATTCTGGAATCCTGTCGCGAAACTCGATGGGCGTAAAAAACTTTTTGATGATCGCATCGACGCGATCTACATCCGATCGATAGAACGCAATAATTCTTGCGCCTATTTGATCTTGAATCTGCGCGAGCGGCTCGCTGTATTTATTTCGACCGTCTATCTGTGCAGTTGCCTTCTTAAGAAAGCTTTCGGGATCCTTGGCCCGCGCGGCGATACGATCAATTCTGGGCTCACCTTTGAAAATCTCAGCAATATATTGATGCAGAGCTTTCGCAATCGGTATCAGGGCTTCGTCGTAACGAGTCTGATAAGAACGACCAAGAGTCTCAACGCGCGGTTTTGAGTTTTTCATCTACAACTTTTCCCTTTGTTGTAAACTTAACCTCGCCGTCCCTCCCACCGACGGGTTCTTGTTGGAAAACTCTGTCGAATTTTTCTGTATCAGCAGTGAGCAAAGCGCCGTTATTCAGCTCGACAGACTTGTAAGCAACGAGGCTTTTGTACGTGACCGCGTCGAACTGAAAAACCTCTTGCATAGCCTGTGATGACTTAAGCTCATTAGCGATTGCATTCTTTGCAGACTGCGAAAGCCCAAGGCGATTGCCAAAATCATTGATGGTAAGCCGTTGACCGCCAAGCCCAGCCGCCAGTGTACCGGCAGCGGTGAGCTCTTGCTTGATGGACAAAGAAGCTTTCTTTGCAGCGTCTCGAAGCGCGAGAGCCAAACGCCGCGTTCCGGCTGCTGGCGTGGTTGTAAAATCGGAACGAAGAAAATCTGATATCCAGTAATTCGAAGGCTCTCCCGAAAGGGGATTGAGTTGCTTATCGATTGCTCGCCCCGACCAAAATCCGCCTTGCAGCGAGGCATGTTGATAGACAACCGCCTTATAGGAGGTCTTATTCTTCATAAAAACGCGCTCTAAAAATTGAACAGACAACGCGTTTGGATTCTCATCTACGTAGATAGCGCTGTCAGTCGGAAAACGTGAGAGCACAATTTTTCGCTCGCGACCAACTTTACCCGCAATTAGAAACAGCAAACCGAGACCGGACCGACCATCCGTGTGAGCGGCAAGTCGTTCAGCTATCTTCCTGCCTTTGGGAATGTCTGGTTTACCCAAATAGGCAACGACCAAATCGCGACAGTCGTTCTGCTGCTTACCATCAACGGTTGGGCTAAAAGTAATGTCGACATCGCATTCGCGATCCGATTTGACGTAAATCCCGTCAAGCAAATCAAACATACCGCCCGCAAGCGGGACGGTTGTTCCGACGATTTGCGCACCCTTGGCAGCACCCTTTCCGGGATGCACTAGAAACGCGTGAATATATTGAACGGACAACATTCCCCCCGCGGTACCTAATGACCTTTTTTGTCATATTAAAGGTACGACCTCCGCGAGAACAAGCGACAAGATATCACTGCGAGTGGATGTTCATTTCCTTCCTTCCAAAGCTAATATCGCTCAGCACGGGCTGAGGTTTTTTATCAAAGCGCCCTCACCCTCGGCCCTGTCCTCGCCCCATACGTCAGCGCCGTCACCGCCCAAACCAGCGCATCCAGCCGGTCCGGCGAGCGCCCCGACGACAGCCCGCCGAGCCCGAAGTCGCACATCTCGTCTTCCAGTTCCGGAAACACGCCCGCATGCTTCACGCGGCCCTGCTCATACATCGACGCGACCGGCTCCGCGCGCAGCCACTTGCCCTTCATCGCGTACGCCGAAGTCACCGGCACGTTCGGATCGACGCCATTGATGACCGCCTTCACCATGTCCCCGCCCTGGTTCACCTCGACCACCAGCGCGTCGGCGGAAAGCCGCCGCCACAACGAAATCGCGCGCTGCGCCCAGCCCGTGGGTGAAAGCCCGCCCATCGTCTCGTCGGCGATCACATAGATCGTGCCGTTCTCAGCGCGGCCCGCGGCGACAAGCCCGCACGCATCCGCGCCCTTTCCCGACGACGCCGGCGGATCGACCGCGACGACGATCCGCTGCAACGGCGGATGCCCTGCCACGCGGCATTGCTCGATCAATGCGCGCGACCACATCGCGCCGGCGCGCTCCTCGACGACCTCTCCGTCGATCTCCTGCCGTCCGAGCCGCGTGCCGCCGTAGCGCGCCATGACCGCGTCGAGAAAGTCCGGCGCGAGATGATATTTGTTCGCGCTCGTGCCCGCGCGCGTCACCACGGTCGCGGGATCGGCCATCAGGCGCTTCAGCAGCGGGATCGGCCGCGGCGTGGTGGTGATCACCTGTCGCGGACGATCGCCAAGACGCAATCCAAACTGAAGCATGTCGAACGCTTTATCCGCATGCCGCCACTTCGCCAGCTCGTCGCACCACGCCGCCGCGAATTGCGGCCCGCGTAAACTCTCCGGATCTTCGGCGGAGAAGGCGTAAGCCACCTGCCCCTTCGGCCACTCCAGCCGGTGCCGCGACGGAATCCAAACCGGCCGCTCGCTCCGGTTCAGATACAGCGACATCAGGCCCGACACGCCCTCGATCATCACCTCGCGCGCGTCATGTTCGCTTTCGCCGACCAGCGCGATCGGCGAGACGCCCGCCTCCACCTGGGCCTTCACCCATTCGGCCCCGGCGCGCGTCTTGCCCGCTCCGCGCCCGCCGATCAGCAGCCAGGTGCGCCATGGCACGCCGGTGGGTGCAAGCTCATCCGGCACCTGATGACGGTGCGCGAAGGTCGGAAAGTCCTGAAGAAGCCCGAGAACGTCACGCGGATCAAGCGCCGCGATCACCTTCGGCCGAATACTGGGCGGCAAGCTGATCAATTTTGCGCGCAAGGTCCCGACGAAACTCGTCGATGTCTCTGTCATCGCTCACCGGCTCCTGCGCCGCCTTTTCCTTGCTCTTCCTCTTGCCCTTTGCGTCGTCGAAGGCCTGCAACTCGCGCAGCGTCTTCACCAGAACGGCGAGGACGCGCGCGTCGCGTTCGCGCTCCTCCGGTTCCTGCGCATCGGCATCGAGCCGCGTTTCGATTTCGCGCACCTGCCGCTCGGCGGTGCGCCACAGCCGCGCGACAAGCGACACGCGCGGGGCGCGCACCGCTTTTCTGCGTCGCCCCATGACAATGCGACGGCGCGGCAGCGGCGCAGGCTTCGCGCCACCGCCGTCGTCGAACTTGCCGTCACAGACGGCGTAAAACGTGCCAAGGCTGATGCCGGTCTCGGCGAGAATCCGCGAGACCGAAACGCCTTCGGCATAGCTGCGGCGCGCGAGCGCCACCGTCTCGGGTGGGATCGTTTCCATCATGGCTGATGCTGTCTGATTGTGTGCCGCCGCGCTTCGTTGGAAGCGGCGTCTGCGGTCACATTTGTGGAGCGTGACGCATGTGTACCCGAGCAGCGTCACGCTGTCAAGCAATAAATTCCTACATTAAAATAATGTAGGAATAAGTGCTTTACGCGGCGAGCGCCGGCCGCACGCTCCCGGCGGACGCCCGACCTCGCCCTCTTAAAATTTCGACCAGCGCGCCGCCAAGCTGCTGCGCGACGCTGCACCATCGATTGGCTACAATTCGTGACGCCAATTCATGGCGTAGGATGTCGAACGGAGCAGCGATCGTGTGGGAAGCCGCCGAGCAAGATGGCCGCATGCGGCATGTGCGCGATCCTGAGACGGGCGCAACCATGCGGCTCCGGGGCACGCCCGAGATCGACACCGACTTTGTCGATGTTCAATGTCCCGACGGGAAGAAGCTGTCCTTCTCCATCAGATACACGCCTGAAAACGATGCCGGCGCCAAACCGGGCGCCCCTGTTCGAACGGTGGAGCTGTTGATCAGCTCGTTTCGGTTCGTGGTGAAAGACAGGCCCGGCACGTTCGATGGGAACACGAGGCTGGTTCGTGATCTGATCGAAGGATTGGCCCTGCTCGTTCGCAAATGGCCGAAGATCAAAACCGTCGGCTTCTACAGCGATCTGGAATCCTACAAGAAAAAGGGAATCGCGATCGTCGAGTTCGATTTCCCGTCCGACGAAGAGCTCGCGTGCCTGTAGGCGCTACCTCACCCGCTTCAAATTCCGCGCCACGCGCCGCCAAAACCTACGCCCCTCGATCCCCACCGGCTGGCGCGCCGCGTTCAGTGCGATCTCGCGCGCGCCCGCGCCGTGGCGCTCGCGCAGATCCCACACCGCGTAGGCGATTTCGCGCCGGTACGCGGAGCGCTGTGCGCGCCAGCGCGTCCACCACCGCACGATGGGGTTGCTTGAAGGCGCGCGTTCGTCCCGCGCGGAGGCATTGCCGATGACGGACATGCGACCTCCGTTCCCGAAGCTGATCGAGATTATCTGAGTCGCGGCGTTTGCGAGCGCGTCCGCTATGTGGCGGCGAAGCCCGGATGGTAGGCGACCTCGCCCCGCGGCGTGGCACTTGCAGACATGGCACCTGCAGACATGGCGCCTGCAGACATGGCACCTGCGAACGCGAGCCGCTGGAAGTATTCCGGCGGCACATCGGCGTAGCGCAGCGCGGGATCGCTCGTGAAGCCGAACCGCCCGTAGTACGTGGGATCGCCGAGCACCACGCAGCCCTCCGCATTGAGATGCTTCAGCCGATCGAGGCCCTGCCGGATCAGCGCCTGGCCGATGCCCGCGCGCTGCCGGTCTGGCTGCACGGACACCGGCCCAAGGCCGAACCATGCGCCCGCCTGGCCGTCGATCGTGACCGGCGAGAAAGCGACGTGACCGACGATCGCGCCGTTCTGCAACGCGACGAGCGAGACGGTCAGCGCGCCCGCCGCGCGCAGCGCATCGACGATCGCGGCTTCCGTCCCCGAACTGTGAGCTGCGCCCGCGAACGCAGCGCGCGTCACGGCGCGGATCGCATCGGCGTCATCGGAACGCTCGGGACGGATTTCGATCAATCGAGGCCTCTTCTCATCGTCTGCTGCATTCGGGAACTCGGAAGAACCATAGCGGATCGCGGACTTACACCGTTTGAAATTGCCTTTGGGATTGCCTTTTTCTGACCCGGAACGCGCCATTTTTGGCTGGCTCTATGTCCCGGGGATTTCGGGACGTTGCAACTCAAGCGGGGAAGGTCATGGGAACCGCAGAAAGCTACCGCTCCTACGCCGCCGACTGTGTCCGGCAAGCCGAGGCTGCGAAGTCGACCGAGGAGAAGAACGTCCTCCTCAATGTCGCGCTCGCCTGGATCAGGCTCGCGCATCAGAAACAGGCTGTCGCCAAAAATGGAGGAGAGCCGCACACGGTCAAGGATCTCGACGCGGTCAAGGAAGCCTCGGCGGCCGCCGCCAAGATCGATGCCAAGATGGCGGCAAAGATCGTCAATCTTGAACGAACGCGCCCGGCGCCGGCCGCGACACCCGCCTGACGTGTGAAACTGGGAAAAATCCTGACGCCGTCTGGCTTTTCGAGGCTGGTTTTGCGTCGGGGTTCCCCTGACGCGTTCAGTTCCGGGTAAAGGCCCACCGCTTAGAACGGGCGGCCGGGATATTGTCTGAGCCTCGGCAAAAGCAGGGAGGCCCCAACCGCCTGGTTGGGGCTTCTTTTTTGCCGTGACCCCCGGCCGCGATTCTGCCATTGAATCCGTCGGTTTATAGGAGAGCCGCACCGGGATACGGCGGCACGGGCGTTCGAGGATCGGCCCTTGAATTTCACACGGCACCTCACGGCACTGCGCAGCAAGGGCTATTCGGTCCGCGCCTATATCATGTGGATCGTTGCGGTGGTCCTCATACCGGGCCTGCTGTTCGGCGGCTGGCTGGTTTTCGAGTCGGCGCGCTCGCAACGCGAACAGGCCGAGCGCATCGCGGACCGCGAGACACGCGAGGTCACCGCCACCATCGACCGCGAGATGGTCAACGCCAAGAGCATCCTGCGTTCGCTCGTCGACTCTTACTACGTTCAGAGCGGCGACCTCGCGGCGTTTCACGAACACATCAAGACGGTCGCCAAGCAGACCGAAATGCGGATCATCCTTGCCGATCCGAAGCTCGATCTTCAGATCCTCCACAGCGAGCTTCCCCTTGGTCCGCCGGTGAAGCGCAATCTGCCGCCCGAGCGCATGGAGGCCGAACGGCAAGCGCTCGAGACCAATGAGCCCGTGCTCTCAGACCTGTTCTTCGCGCCGAACATGAAACAGTTTTTTGTCTCGCTGGTGCTGCCGATGAAGCGCGAGAGCGGGCCCTATGTTCTCTCGATTGCCATTCCATCGCAGAAGTTCGCCGAGATTCTCGCCACCAACCAGATCTCGCCGGATTGGGTCGTCGCCATCTTCGATCGCCGCAACGTCATCGTCGCGCGGTCGGAAAATCAGCAGGAGTTCGTCGGCACTCGCGTCTACGGCGCGTTCTCCCCGCCGGCCGACATGAAGCACGGCGTCGCCACGTCGCGGGGCCGCGACGGCCGCGTGTTCCGCTGGAGTTGGCGGCGCTCCGAGCCGACAGGCTGGTTCATCTCGGTCGGCATCCCGGAAACCGTGCTCAACGCGCCGATCAACCGGGCGATGCTCACATACACCGGAGCCGCCCTCGCGCTTCTCGCCATCGCGATGGGCCTCTCCTACTATTTCGGCGGCCGCATCTCGCAATCGATCGGCCGGCTCGGCGTCGACCGCACCCCGACCCGCGAGGAGTTCGACGTGCTGTTCCAGTCGCACCCCAACGGCGTGCTGGTGCTCGGCGGCGGCGGCGTCATCGTTCTCGCCAACAGCCGCGTCGAGGAGAAATTCGGATACCGCCACGACGAGCTGATCGGAAAGCCGATCCGGATGCTGTGCCCGAAGCATCTGCACACCGCGGCCCTGTCGTGGCCGTCACTGATGGGCGTGTCGAACGAGCTGACGGGCGAGCGCAAGGACGGCAGCGAATTCCCGATCGAGATCGCCGCGAACCAGGTTCAGACCCGGTCCGGCCACTTCATCATCATGATCGTCGCCGACATCACGCAGCGAAAGCTCGCAGAGCAGCAATTGGCGCTCGCGGTCGGCGAGCGCGACGATCTGCGCCGCAAACTGATGCAGGCGCAGGAGGCCGAGCGGCTGCGGCTTGCGCACGAATTGCACGATCAGACCGGCCAGAGCCTTGCCGCGGTGATGCTCGATCTCAAGAGCATCGAGTCGCAGGCGAGCGAGAGCGGCAGAGCTCGGCTGCGCGGCCTGCGCGTCCAGCTCGAGGCGATGGGCAAGGCGCTCCACCGCGTCGCGCACGAGCTTCGCCCCGCCTCGATCGACGAGCTGGGCCTTGCCAGCGCGCTCTCCACCTATATCTCCGACTGGAGCGCGCAGTTCAGCATCGAGGCCGACTTCCACTGCCGCGACCGGCATATCGACGATCTGCCCGACGACGTGCGCACCACGCTCTATCGCGTGGTGCAGGAGGCCCTCACCAATATCGCCAAGCATGCGCCCGACGCCTCTTCCGTCAGCATCGTGCTCGACCGCTCCGACACCACGCTGCAACTCACCATCGAGGACGACGGCCGCGGCTTCGATCCAAACGCTGCGTCCGAGCCCGGCAAGCGCAAGAAAGGCGCCGGCCTCGGCCACGCCGGCATGCGCGAGCGGCTTGCATTGATCGGCGGAGAGTTGGAAATTGAATCGACCGTCGGCCTTGGGACCACGATCTATGCGCGGGTCCCGCTGCAACAGGAAAGGCTGAGCGCGTGACCACGACCATGATGATCGCAAAAACCCGCATCACCCTGAGCGACGATCACCCGATCATGCTCGCGGGCCTCCGCAACCTGATCGAGGCCGAGCCCGATCTCGAGCTCGTCGGCGAGGCCACCAACGGCGCCGCCGCGCTGAAGCTCATCCGCGACCAGAAGCCGGACGTCGCCATCCTCGACATCTCGATGCCGGAGATGAACGGCATCATGGTCGCGCGCAAGCTCGCCGAGGACTTGCCTCAGGTGAAGCTGATGGTGCTGACGCTGCACGAGGACCGCGCGTATCTGCGTCAGGCGCTCGACGTCGGCGTGCGCGGCTATGTGCTGAAACGCTCGGCCGCGGAAAATCTCGTGCAGGCGATCCGCGCGGTCGTGGTCGGCGGGCTCTATGTCGATCCCGCGATCGTCGATCGTGTGTTCGACAAGAATATCTCGCGCGGCGGCCGTTCAGCGGTGCCGGGCGCCATGCCGCAACTCACCGACCGCGAAGGTGAGGTGCTCAAGCTGACCGCGCTCGGCTTCACCAACAAGGAGGCGGCGCGCCGCCTCGATCTCGGCGTGAAGTCGGTCGAGACCTATCGCGCCCGCGGTCTGGAGAAACTCGGGCTCAAGACGCGCGCCGATCTGGTGCGCTACGCCTCGGCGCAGGGCTGGCTGTCCGACGTCTGATCGTGCGTCTGATCGTCCGACCCAATCGTCACAGCCGCGACCAATAAACCTTTGCTTACCATGTCGGGGCAATCCCGCGGGGCCGCTCCCAGCATTTGCGGGACAATGACAATTTTAGCGAATAAAGAACAGCGCGGGAATGGGAATTAGAATTTTGGGGTTTGGGGGAAACGACCATGCCTGAGCTGATGATCAAGTGCCCGAACAAGGGCCGCGAGATTGCAACGGGCATCGAGATTTCCGCAGCCGAAGCGCAGACCGCCAAAGGCGCGCGCATGTTCACGCGCTGCCCGCATTGCGGAATCCTGCACGGCTGGTCGCGCAGCGACAGCTATCTCAAGGAAGCGCCGGTCGAGACGTTGCGGCGGCAGGACAAGCCGGCGGAAGACGACGCGGCGATGAGCCAGTGGGTCGTCGAGGCGTAAGCCGCCTGCTCTGTAATCCCTACTCCGCCGGCGTCGAGGTTGTCGTATCGCTCGGCGTGCTGCTGCGCAGCGGCCGCTCTTCCATCGCGAGCAGCGCGATCAGGCTTCCGATGAGGAAGATGAGCGCCGAGGCGAACACCCAGCGGAACGCCACCGCAACGTCCGCGCCGCCCGCACTTGCCGCAGCCGCCAGCGCCGAGACGTTGCCGCCGCGGCCGGTCGTGGCGCCGAGCGACGCCAGCACGATCGCGCCCATCACCGCGACGGTGAACGCGGCCGCCAAGGCGCGGAAGAAGTTCATCGCACCCATCGCGACGCCCATCTGATGATGCGGCACCGCGTTCTGGATCGACACCGTCGTCACCGGATAGACGAGGCCCGTGGCCGTGCCGACCACCGCCATGATCACCGTCACGTAGGCGAGCCGCATGTCCGGCATCCAGATCAGGAAGCACAGCGCGATCAGCCCGAACACCAGGCCGATGATCGGCGCGAGCTTGTAGTGCCGCCAGTACAGCATCGCCTGCCCTGAGAGCAGCGAGCCCGGCGTCGTCAGCGCGAGCGGAATGAGCGCAAGGCCCGACTCCGTTGCGCTCAATTTATGCACCACCTCGAAATAGAGCGGCACGAAGATGGTGAGCCCGATCGACGTGCCCATCGCGAGCGACGCCGCCGTCGTGCCGGTGCGCATCACCTGATTGTGGAGCACGGCGAGCGGCAGGAACGGCTCCGGCGCGCGATAGAGCCGCATCACGAACAGCACCGAGAGGATCGACGACGCCGCGACCAGCGCAAGGATCGCAGGCGACGTCCACGAATAGCTGGTGCCACCCCAGGTCAGCGCCAGCAGAATGGGAATCGCCGACGCCATCATCAGCACGGCACCGAGCAGGTCGAGCCGGTGCCGCCGGTCGTGGCGCGGGATCTTCGCGAGATAGATGTAAGTCAGCGCCGCCGCAGCGAACCCGAGCGGCACGTTGATCCAGAAGATCAGCGACCAGTGGAAATGCTCCGCGAGCAAGCCGCCGAGCACCGGGCCCGCGACGCCGGACGTCACCCACACCACGCCCATGTAGGCCTGATAGCGGCCGCGCTCGCGCGGCGCGACCACGTCCGCGATCACCGATTGCGCCAGCGGCAGGATGCCGCCGCCGCCGACGCCTTGCAGGCCGCGGCCGACGATGAGCGTCAGCATGTTCGGCGCCACCGCGCATAGCACCGAGCCGAAAATGAACAGGCCGATCGCGACCAGCATCATGGTGCGGCGGCCCCAGATGTCGGAGAGCTTGCCGTAGAGCGGCGCGACCGCCGTGGAGGTGAGCAGATAGGCGGTCACAACCCACGCCAGGTTTTCGAGATCGCCGAAATGGCGGCCGATGGTCGGCAGCGCGGTCGCGATGATGGTCTGGTTGAGCGCGGCGAGGAACGCCGCCAGCATGATGCCGAAGAAGATGGTGCGGACCTCGGCGTGACTCATCCGCGAGGGCGGCGGCAGCGGCGTCGTTGCGCTCGCCGGGGCACCGCCTAACGCCGCGCGGCGTGCGCGGTGGCGGTCCCTTCGTATTTTCCGCGCCAAAATGCGCGACCTGGGAAAGTTCATTGCGGCAAAAACGCCTTCAAAATCCGGGTTCGGACGAGAATTGATTCGAGAAACAAGATCGCGCCGCGGGCGCGACATTTCAACGCATAAGGCTGCGGGTCAGCCATGTGCAGTGCGGCAATCGCGGGGAACTTCGTTCACCGGTTGCTAACCTCGTGGTTAGCTCCGCTCTCTCAGTTCGTCATGCCCGGCCTTGTGCCGGGCATCCACGTCTTTCTTTTCTCACACACCAAGAAAGTAAGACGTGGATGGCCGGGACATAGGCGAGCGAAGCGACGCCGTCCTTCGGACGGCTATGCCCGGCCATGACGTGGATAGAACGGACGTCCCTTACTCGCTCGGCTTTCGCTGCGACGGCCCCCGCAGCGGCCGCTCCTCGATCAGCAGCATCGCCACAAGCCCCACCGCAAGAAACACCGCGCCTGCGGTAAACACCGTACGGAACAGCATGGCGAAATCCGCGCCGCTCTTGGCCGCGCCGCCCATCAGCATTTCGAGCGTCAGCCCCTTCCCGCCCTCGCTCGCACCACCCAAAATAATTGCGCCGAAGGCCGCAACGATGATCGCGCCGCCGAGCAGCCGGCTGAAATTCAGCACCCCGGTCGCGGTGCCGAGCTGATGCGGCGCGACAGAGTTCTGGATGATCGTCGTCGTCACCGGATACATCACGCCGAGGCCGATGCCGCCGATGAACAACAAGCCCGCCACCTGAAGGAGCGACAGCCCGTCGGGCTTCGCCGCGAAAAGCGCCATCATCACGATGCCGAGCACGAGGCCCGCCATCGGCACGCGCTTGTAGTGCGTCATCCTCGCAATCAACCGGCCCGCGATGAACGAGCCAATCGTCGCCGCCATCAGGAACACGATCAGCGCCGTGCCGGAGCCGGACGGCGAGAACCCGAGCACCAGTTCAAAATAGACCGGCAGATAGATCGACAGCCCGATCACCACGCCGATGCTGCAAAAGCCGACGATGTTGATCGCCAAGACGACCGGCTCGCGCAGCACGGCCATCGGGATGAACGGCTCGACCGCGGTGCGGAGCCGGAGCGCGAAGAGGAGCCACAGCACGGCGGAGCCCGCCACCAGCGCGAGGATTTGCCACGACAGCCACGGAAAGCGCGTGCCGCCCCAGGTCATCGCCAGCATCAAGGACCACGCCGCGAGCACCATCAGGAGAGCGCCGAGCACGTCGAGGCTGTGCGGCCGGTCGTGACGCGGCAGTTTGCGCAGCGCGCGGTCGGTCATCACCAGCGCGACGAGACCGACCGGCACGTTGATCCAGAAGATCATCGTCCAGTGCACATAGTCCGTCAGCACGCCGCCGAGCACCGGACCGATGATGCTCGCGGCGAGAAACATCACCGAGGTGTAGGCTTGATAGCGCGCGCGCTCACGTGGGGAGACCATGTCGCCGATGATGGTGTGCGCGAGCGGCAGGATGCCGCCGCCGCCGACGCCTTGCAGCGCGCGGGCGGCGATCAGCGTGGGCATGTTCGGCGCGAGCGCGCAGGCGACGGAGCCGAGAAGGAAGATGACGACGGCGGCGAGCATCGTGATGCGCCGGCCGTAGATGTCTGAAAGCTTCCCAAACAGCGGCGTCATCGCCGTGCAGGCGAGGAGATAGGCGGTGACGACCCAGCTCAGGTTCTCGACGTCATGCAGCGTGCGGCCGATGGTGGGAAGCGCAGGAGCGACGATGGTCTGCTCCAGCGCCGAGAGGAACATGGCGAGGAGGATGCCGACCATGATCGCGCGGATGGCGGTGTGGGAGAGAGGCGCGGGCGGCGGTACGGCCGGCGCGGCGTTGGGATCGGTGGGTGAATGCATCGGCGCCCGGCTGGGTTTCGAACTCACATTCGCGCGTGGGGCTTGTGAATTCAACCGGGCGGGATGCAGGGCTGGTGTGCGGACGATGGCGCGAGAAACGCCCCCATCTGCCGCATGGTCACATCCGCGAGCCGCGCCGCGAACTGATCGCTCCGCGTGACCGGCTGATCTCCGCGCTCGGCCAGCCAACGGATGACTTCACACAGCACGTCGCCCAGTCGTTCGTAGTCGCGTATGCGCTTCTCGGCCTCGCGCGCCGCCTGCGCCTCCAGCGCCAAAGCCTGCGCGTGCTCGGTCCGCTCCTGGACGCGATCGGCGCGCGCTTGCGCCACAGCCACGGCTTCCATCATCGCCTTCTCCGAGATCGCGTGCGCGAGGAGGCAACGCGCCGTCGCCTGCTCCGCCGCTTGCGGATCGAGCGCGCCGATGCCGCTCGCATGCGGCTTGTCGGCGTCGGCCAGCGGAATGAAGCGCCCACCCGCGCCGCGTGCGATGCAGATGTGGCGGCGGCGCCAGCCGCCCTTCTGCACATATTTGTAGAGCGTGCGTTCGGTGATACCGGCGAGCTGCGCGATCTCGCGCACGGGTACGACGCTGTCTTCGTAGAGCGCGCGCACGCGTTCGGTGAGAGGGAGCGGTGGCTCGGCTGTTTGAGACGGAACGTCGGCAATCCGCTGCTTCATTTGCGGGTCGGCATTGGCCGCTACGCGATAGTTTTCGCGCGCGGCGGCGCGCATCGACGGCTCACGACGCCGCGCGCTTTGGCCCGGAGGGCGAATGCGTGTGGAGGACATGGATGAAGGCGAAGTTGGGGAGAGTGCGCAAAATGTAGTGGAGGAGCGTCACGATGTCAAGGATTTAATTCCCTTATTTCTACTGGGCAAAAATCCCGTTTTTTTAACTACGATTTTGCAGGAGCCCGATGAGGATGAAAACAAAACCGAAGAAACGCAGGGGAAAGATTGTCAGATACGCCAGCCTCGACGATATGCCGCCACCGAAGCGGCTGAACCGCAAGCTGATCGAGATGAGCGACGAAGAGGCCGAGCGCCGCGCCGCGGCCGATCCCGACGCGGGCATCATCCCGCCCGGCTTCTGGGACAATGCGAAGGTGTGGCTACCGGAGAACAAGCAGCAGATCACGCTGCGGCTCGATCCAGAGGTGATCCGGTTCTTCAAGCGAACCGGCAAGGGTTATCAGTCGCGCATGGGCGCGGTGTTGAAGAGTTATGTGGAGGCGAAGCGGAAGCGGGTGTGAGCTGCGACTATGCAGCACGGCCGAGCGCCGGCGCGACGATGGTCTGCTTCAGCGCCGAAAGGAACATGGCGAGGAGAATGCCGACCATGATCGCGCGGGTGGCGGAATGGTCGAGGGGCTGTGGTGGGTTGGGCGAATGCATGGTCCGGCGAATCCGTCGAAGCAAATGAGCGAAGGAATCGCGGAGCACAAGATAGGCAGGCGCAGAGCTGTTGGTCGGCACCGCACCTCAGCATGCCTACACAACCTTGCCCGCTGAGGATTCTCCTAGCGTTTGTGTCTCGTACCGAGCGAAAACACTCATAGGTTGTAAAAATTCTTGACGTAACTCTTTATTTGCTATTTTGTTCTATAAATGTTCTTGATTCTGGCGCCAAATTGGCGCCTCCTCCGGTCTCATGACGACGATTCGAAAGAAGATCGACAGGCGAGATCGACAAAACGTGCGGCTCGAACCTGACGTTTGGGCTGCCATTGACGCGGCACGAGGCCAACGCAGTGGATATGTCGCGCGTAACACGTGGATTACGGAAGCCATTTTAGAGAAGTTGGCTCGTGACCATGACCGCGAGCCGAAAAGAATTTCGGAGAGATAAGAATGCATGACTTTTACGAATTCTTTGCAGGCGCCGGAATGGCCAGGGCCGGTTTAGGCGACAACTGGAAGTGCGTGTTTGCCAACGAATTCGACGTAAAGAAAACCGTCATCTACCAAAAGAACTGGAAGCTTCCGAACGTCCTTAAGGAAGGCGACGTCGGCAAGCTCATCCCGTCTGACCTTCCGGGCACCGCAGATCTGGTCTGGGCGTCATTTCCTTGTCAGGACCTGTCGTTGGCCGGTGCCGGTGCCGGATTGAAGGGTGACCGCTCCGGCACGTACTGGCCGTTCTGGCGTTTGATGGAAAAGCTCATCGACGGCGGACGCGCGCCCAAGCTTATCGTCCTTGAAAACGTGTGCGGTACGCTGACTTCGCACGGAGGCAAGGATTTCGCGACCATTTGCGCCAATTACTCAAAGGCCGGCTATCGCTTCGGCGCGGTCATTGTTGATGCGGCTCATTTCGTGCCGCAATCGCGCGCGCGCCTCTTCGTCGTCGGAATTCGTGAGGACGTTGTCATTCAGCCGGGCCTGACGATGATGCAGCCCGATGCGGGTGTGTGGCACACGCGTGGCCTGCAAGACGCGCACGACCGGTTATCGCCGCAGGTCAAGGAAAACTGGGTCTGGTGGAATCTCCCCACGCCGGCAAAGCGCAACACAACATTTGCTGATTTGGTTGAAGACGAACCGATGGGCGTTGTCTGGCATACGCCAGCTGAGACAGCAAAGCTGCTGAAGATGATGAGCGACCTCAACCGGGAAAAAGTTGAGGAAGCAATGAAGTCTGGTCGGCGTATGGTTGGCGCCGTTTATAAGCGCACCCGCCGCGATGAAGTTGGCCGCAAGGTGCAAAGAGCTGAAATTCGTTTTGACGACATCGCCGGCTGTCTTCGTACGCCAGCAGGCGGCTCAAGTCGTCAGGTTATCGTCGTCGTAAAAGGCAAGAGTGTGAAGTCGCGCCTGATTTCGCCGCGAGAGACGGCACGATTGATGGGCCTTTCTGAATCTTATGAATTGCCACAAAACTATAACGAGGCCTATCATTTGACCGGCGACGGCGTGGCCGTGCCCGTTGTTCGCCATCTGGCCGAATACATTTTTGAACCGCTGCTTCGTGCGAAAGGCACGCCATCCCGCCGGGCTGCATGACCGTTCTTCCCTGCCAAATTAACGAAGCGCTTCAAACCAAGATTCGGGAATTTGCAGAGATTCTAAAAACTCAAGCCCACACGCTCGGTGGGCACGGTCTGGACGAGCAGGAATTCTACAACAGTGGCCTATTTCGTGGCGCGATTGAACGCATTCGCGGCCAATTCTCAGCCACGATGCGAGACAAGCGAGAATTCGTTCAGAATGTGCTCAATCACATGCAGGACGGCGGGTTCATCGGCGAATGGAATGTATCCGGGAGCGAAAACCGTCACGACTACACAATCGCCATGCCGAGCGGCCGCACTGCCGTCATCGAATTGAAGGGCTGCCTCGACGGCAACAACACGAATATTTTTGAGCGACCGCCGCATGCGCATGAATTCATCGTGTGGAGCGTGTGTTCAAATCCCGGCGCAGACCCGCGACACAACGCATGGTCCGGAATCCACACGCGCCTCAGCGCCGAGATTATTTCGCGCTCACAGAGGGTGGATGGCCTGCTGATCTGGGATTACGTCTGCGGCACGGTCGGTCGTCCATGTCCTAAGCTCTCGGGTGCAGACGACCCGCGCTACACCAAGATTGGGCCGTTCCGGCTGCCGCCGCCCTGCGTGTTCTTGTTCCCCGCGACTATACCGAGTCCACGGAATAACCCGAGTCCGACGCCGCAAGCGCTCAAGGACGTGGAAATTCTGAAGGCATTCGCAACCTGCTTTAAGGCGAATGAAAATGACATAAACAACGTGACGATAACTGTAGCTCATGACGGTGCCGACACCGTCAGAGCCACAACCATCGTCCGCAATGGAGAGGTCACGCGGCAATCCACCATGACCGCGATTAGGCGGTCATGAGCAGAAAGCCTCAAAAGCGACAGACCAGCCTTCAGTACCGCAAAACGGCGATGAAGGCGCTGACCACGGCCATCGGCGTGTACGTGCTGTGCGACCTCGACGAAGTACCGATATATGTCGGTCAGAGCGTCAAAGGCATCCGTGGCCGAGTCAGTCGTCACCTGACATCAGCGCGTTCCGATGTGATTGCGAATAGACAGATTGACGTCTGGGAAATCGCATACGTTAAGGCGTTCCCGGTCAAACGGATTGCCGATATAGCGCCCCTCGAAGCCACGCTGTTTGTGCACTTCGACCGGCACAAGGCCCTGATGAACGGTTCTATTCCGGCGCTTGCCGGAAAAAGAATAGTGCGGATTCCGGCGCCATCTCAAACCGTGCAGGTCATGTCTGATGAAGACATAAAAGTGCGTCGAGACCCAATGCTGCGCCTGCCGCGACAGATTGAACATATCGGGCGCTTGGTGGACCATATCCTGAGCGTCAAGGACTCAGCCCAACTGCGCCGTTCTCTGGCGGCGCATTTCGAGCGATTGGAAGCCTACCGTGACGCGTTCCTGCGACAGACCGGCACTGTCCGGCGTTCGCTTGGTGAATCGGATGAAGAATGACGTTCGAACGCAGCCGCATCATGCGGGCGGTCAAAAGTCGGGATACCCAACCTGAGAAATTCGTCAGGCGATTGGCGCACGCGCTTGGCTTCAGATTCCGGCTGCACAGAAAAGACCTTCCGGGAAACCCGGATTTGGTGTTCATTAGACAGCGCAAAGTCATCTTTGTGCATGGCTGTTTTTGGCACGGCCACGGTTGCGCCCGGGGCGCAAGAGTACCCAAGACAAATACCGATTACTGGACAGCTAAAGTTGCACGTAATCGAAAGCGCGATAGAAAAGTCGCGACGCTACTAAAAAACGCTGGGTGGAAACGCTTGGTGATTTGGGAATGCCAGACGAAAAATCCTGAAGCTGTTCGCGCATGGATTGAGGCATTCCTCCGCAACTGAAGACGCCTGTGGAGGGCAAATGGCCGCTACGATTTTGTTGAATGGAATTTTGCAGAAGGAAAAAACCCGGTATCCGACGGGCATTTCCGACGACGATTTGTTTGAGCTCTATTGCGCCGACAATTTGCTGGTCAACTACGACCTCGATAACGCGGAAATTCAGGACGGCATCATCGACGGGCCGCGTGACGCCGGCATCGATGCTGCATATGTGCTGGTGAACGGCATCATCGTTACCGAGGACTTCGACTTCAACATCGTCCGCCAGCCCGTCGAGTTGGAATTCGTCATCATCCAGACGAAAAACCAAGACAACTTCAAGGAAGGCCCTGTCGACAAGCTAGCCAGTTCCTTGCCACTCCTGCTCGACCCCTCGAAGAAGGCCTCAGACTTGGAGCCGCTCTTCAAGAAGGAAGTCGTGGCCGTGTGCCAGAAATTCCTCACGACGCTGTCCACGCTGGCGGACAAATTCCCGAAAGTGACCATCCGGCTTTTCTATTGCTGCAAAGGCAATGAACCGAACGACACGACTAAAGCAAAAGCGACGGGAGTCGAAGGCACCGTAAAGGGAATGGGGTTCGGCAACGTCCAGTTTGTCTTTCTGGGCGCACAACAACTCTATGACCGCTCGGGCCTGCAAAAGCGGCTGGTGGCGAAGCTCACGACCGCCGGCTCTCCCCTGTCGGGCTCGAATTCCTTCGTGGCGCTGTGCAAGCTCACCGATTACCTGAAGTTCATCACCGACGGCGTCGGAAACCTGATGACGCCAATCTTTGAAGCCAACGTTCGAGCTTATCAGGGCGAAGTCGAGGTCAACAAAGAGATTGCAGCCTCGCTGAAGTCACCTACGGCGGGCGTAGACTTCTGGTGGCTGAACAACGGCGTCACCATCGTTGCGGATGAAGCCGCGTTCACCAACAACCAGCTCGTGATTGCGAACCCGCTCATCGTCAACGGCTTGCAGACCTCGCACGAAGTTCATGCCTATTCGGCAAGCCTCAAAGCAGACGACGCACGAGCAATTCTTATTCGCGTCGTAGTCGAAACGGACCCAACAAAGCGCGATGAAATCATCCGCGCAACCAACCGCCAGACTAGCATCAGCAATTCGTCCTTCCGTGCGACAGAACAAACCCATCGCGAAATCGAAGATTACTTGCTGACGCTCGGATACTTCTACGACCGACGGAAAAACGCGTATAAGCGCGAAGGCAAGCCTGCTGACAAAATTATCGGCATTGACCGCTTGGCTCAGGGCGTTCTCGCCGTCCTGCTGCAAGAGCCTCACACCGCTCGTGCCCGTCCTACGACGGCAATTAAGTCTGAGCCAAACTACAAAAAGATATTCTCTGGCGACAAAAACCAGCATCCACTGGAAATGTACGGCGTCTTGACGGCGCTCCTAGGCATTGTCGAACCGTGGTTCCGGGGACAGGCAGGTAAAATCGACCAAGTCTATCGCAACAACCTCAAATTCCATGCCTTGATGGTTTTGGCCTGGGCATTGAACGGCGGCCAGACGATGCCGGCACCCGCCATCTGTAAGCTCGACGTGAAGAAAGCAACCGACGCACAGATGGATGCCGTCTGCAAATGGCTCTTCGACGAGTTTAAAAGCGCCGGCCCGGAAGATAAAACGGCCAAGGATAGCGGCTTCACGGCGCGTCTTCAGAAGAACTGGACGCCGGCGAAAACGAAGCCCTAAAGCAAGGCGCTTGCCATGGCAGCGCCGCGGGCAAACAAGCCTGTTGCTGTCACGCGGCGAATCTCATGCCGGTCTCACTGACACCGCTACGGCTGCCTTCGCGCGCCTTTGGGCCACTTCAGCGGCCAGCTCACCAGATGATCCTCGAGCTGATCGTCCGGCACATCGACCTCGCTCGCGCCGACCTTGCCGCGCACCGAGACGCCGGCCTGGTGCACCGTGTCGGGATCGCCCGACACCAGCGGGTGCCACCAGTAGAGATCGAAGCCGTCGGCGATCAGGCGATAGGCGCAGGTCGGCGGCAGCCATGAGATGCGGTTGATGTTGCGCGGGGTGAGCTTCACGCAATCGCTCACCTGCGCCGCGCGGTTCTTGTAGTCGGTGCAGCGGCAGGTCTGGCCGTCCAGGAGCTTGCAGCCGACGTCCGTATAGAAGGTGCGGTCGGTGCCCTCCTCCTGAAGCTTGTTCAGGCAGCAGCGGCCGCAGCCGTCGCAGAGGCTTTCCCACTCGGAATTCGTCATGTCCTTCAGGGCTTTGCGCTTCCAGAAGGGCACGTCCTCGGCAGGTGGGATGCGTTTTGTGGCCGGCATGGGACGGTTTTACCCCCGTGGAGGCCCCTGAACGCAAGCGCCGCGGCCGGGCCGAGGCCGTTTTGCGGGCAAAATCGTTGAAATCGCCCGCGTTTTCCCCCGCTTTCGATTTACCTTGTTGCTTAACCGCGATGGTGAAGCGCCCCACCTTCGGCTAAAAGTTACTGAATGGTGTACCGGCCCCGGCGGCGGGGGCGGATACCTGTGCCCTGAGGAGCCCGGTGCGCGACCTCTATCCGAAGAAGAAGAAGCGCTGGAGGCCGAATTTCGGCCGTTTCCTGCTGGAATCCGACGCGCGCTTCGACAGCACCGTGTTTCATGCCGGGCGCTGGCTGCGCGAGCTGTGGGAGCGCTTCTCCGCGTTCATGGACCGCTTCCACGTCTCCGGCTGGCGGCGCTGGGTTTTCGTGGAGCCGTTCTCCGAGGGCGCCACGCTCGGCGCAGCCGGCCTGGTGCTCATGCTCGGGCTCGCCATCCCCGCCTTCCGCGAAACCGCGGACGACGACTGGCTGAAGAAGTCCGAACTCGCGGTGACCTTCCTCGACCGCTACGGCAACGAGGTCGGCAGCCGCGGCATCAAGCACAACGACGCGATCCCGCTCGACGAATTCCCGGATCACCTGATCAAGGCCACGCTCGCGACCGAGGATCGCCGCTTCTACGAGCATTTCGGCATCGACATCCCCGGCCTGTTCCGCGCGGTCGCGACCAACGCGCGCGCCGGCGGCGTGGTGCAAGGCGGTTCTTCCATCAGCCAGCAGCTCGCCAAAAACCTCTTTCTCACCAACGAGCGCACCATTGAACGCAAGGTGAAAGAGGCATTCCTCGCGCTCTGGCTCGAGACGCGCCTCACCAAGAACGAGATCCTCAAACTCTACCTCGACCGCGCCTATCTCGGCGGCGGTGCCTTCGGCGTTGATGCTGCAGCACAATTCTATTTCAACAAGTCGGCGAAGGACGTAAACCTCGCAGAAGCCGCGATGCTCGCCGGCTTGTTCAAGGCGCCTGCGCGCTTTGCTCCGCACGTCAACCTCCCCGCTGCGCGTGCACGCGCGAACGTCGTGCTCGACAACCTGGTCGATGCCGGCTTCATGTCGGAAGGCCAAGTGTTCGGCGCGCGGCGTAATCCCGCGACCGCGATGGACCGCCGCGACATCCGCTCGCCGGACTACTATCTCGATTGGGCGTTCGACGAGATGAAGAAGCTCGTCGACACCTTCCCGAAGTCGATGAACGAGCGCGTGTTCCTGGTGCGCACCGCCCTCGACGTCGGCTTGCAGCGCGCCGCCGAAAGCGCGGTCGAGAATTCGCTGAAACAATACGGACGCGATTATCACGCAAGTCAGGCCGCGATGGTGGTCGCCGATCTCGACGGCGCCGTGCGTGCGATGGTTGGCGGACGCGACTACGGCCAGAGCCAGTTTAACCGCGCGGTCGATGCGGCGCGTCAGCCGGGCTCCTCGTTCAAGCCTTACGTCTATTCCACCGCGCTGATGAACGGCTTCAAGCCAACGTCAGTGCTGCAGGATGGCCCGATCTGTATTGGCAACTGGTGCCCGCAGAACTACGGCCGCTCCTACGCGGGCTCGGTCACGCTCCTTACGGCAATCACCAAGTCGATCAACACCATTCCGGTCCGCCTTTCGATCGCGCTTGGCAAGGGCAATCCGAAGGTTGGCCGCGCCATGATCGTGAAGACCGCGCGCGCCTTCGGCATCAAGGCGCCGCTGCCGGACACGCCGTCGCTGCCGATCGGCGCCGACGAGGTTTCCGTGCTCGAACACACCGTTGCCTTCGCAACCTTCCCGAACGAAGGCAAGGCCGTCACGCCGCACGCTATTCTCGAGGTCCGCACCGCGACCGGCGAACTCGTCTGGCGCTTCGACCGCGACGGCCCGAAGCCGCGGCAGGCGATCCCGCGCCAAGTCGCGCTTGAGATGAACACGATGCTCAACAGCGCCGCGGAGCAAGGCACCGGCCGCCGCGCAATGCTCGATGGCATCCACATCGCCGGCAAGACCGGCACGACCAACGCGCACCGCGATGCCTGGTTCGTCGCCTTCACCGGCAATCTCGTCGGCGGCGTCTGGTTCGGCAACGACGACTACCAGTCGATGCAGAAGATGACCGGCGGCTCGCTGCCGGCGATGACCTGGAACGCGGTCATGACCTACGCGCACAAGGGCATCGAGTTGAAGAACATCCCTGGCATCGCGCCGAATCCGCCGCCGGGCACCACGCCGCAATCGCAAGCCGTAGCCGCTGCCGCGCCGACCGACACACCGGCGCGCCCGGCTGTGCTGACCCAGCGCGGCGCGGGTGTCCTGTTGAAGCTTGAACGTATGATGGATGACGCCGCGCGCGCGCTTTCGGTCGCGGGCTCACCGTCCCCGGCCCCCACCACGCCCATCGGCGAACAGACTTCGGCGCAGAAACCGGAAACCTTCGCTTCGGCAAATGGCGCGACGAACGGCGCGGCGGTCAGCAAGAATTAGTCCGCGCGGAATCGTCCGCCTATTCCGACCATAGACTTCGAACGGACCGACCGTGCGTTTGGTTTTTGGATTGCTGGTCACTCTCGTCATTGCCACCGTGGTCGGCCTCGGCACCACATGGCTGACGCTGAGCCGCGGCATCGCCTTCGGCGCGCTTCCGATCGGCGCCTGGACCGCATGGCCGAAGACCGGAACCTCCGACGCCGATCCTTATGCACGCGCGAGCATTGCGCGGAGCGGAGAACTTCCGGTCGGCGCAGGCGACGGCGTCGCCTTCCTCGCGAAGACCGACGACAACGGCCGAACGCTGGACGGCCGCTGTGACGTCGTGGTGACCGGCACCACGCCCCAGGCGCGCTTCTGGACACTGACGCTCTACGAGCCGAACGGCAAACTCGTTGCCAATTCGATCGATCGCCAGGGCTTCACCAGTCAGGAAATCCTGCGTCGCGCCGACGGCAGCTTCGAGATCGCGATCGCGCCGCGGGCGCGCATAGGCAACTGGCTGCCCACAAGCGGCATCGACAGTTACGTCCTGGTGTTACGGCTCTATGACTCCCCTGTCGGTGTCGCGACGCGCGCTGCGCGCGAAGCGCCGATGCCAGCGGTCAGCGTGCGCTCATGTCCGTGACGCGCTGGTTTCTGTGGGTGCTGGCCGGCGCGATCCTGGGCGGCATCGTTCATCTCGTAGCGGTGCTGCTGCTTCCGCGCACCGCGACGCAGGATGCTTATTCGCGGATCACGCCGGTCACTGCCGTCAACACCGTTACCGCCATGCCGGCACCGACGCCACAGGACGCCGTGATTCCGTTCATGGACCCGGCTTTCGCGGCCGCCGTGTGCCGCTACGATCTCTCGAAGGGACCGATCAAACTTGCCGCACCGGTCAGTCCTGCTTACACGTCCGTATCGTTCTACACGCGACGGGGCGTCGCCTATTATGCGATCAACGACCGCGCCGCCGGCCGCCGCGTTATCGAACTTGATCTGATGACGAGCGCGCAGCGCGCCCAGATGCCGGAAGAGGAAGACGTCACTGCCGCCGACCGCCTGATTGTCGAGTCTCCCACACCGACCGGACTCATTGTCATTCGTGCGCTTGCTCCTGAGCCCGGAATGATGGCGGCGGCGCGCAATGCACTCACCTCGGCGCGCTGCCAGGCCCAATAATTCCGAGCGCAGGCATCATTTGAGTTTGCGCGCGGCCAACGCGGCGCTGTTACAATCAAATTGCGTAAAATTTTCCGCGAGATTCCGACTCGGCCATGTTTTAACGACTCGGTCAGAAATTCGAAGAGATGATTGCGGGACGCGCTGGCGACCCGCCCATGAATCGGCTCTCGGTTTTCATCGACGCAAGCACCGACACCGCCGCCACGCGGCGCGCGCTCTCCAATGTTTTCGAGCTGTCCTTCCTCCCTCTCGAGAGCATCAGAAACCGGAAGCCCGATCCCTACCTCATCTTCGACATCAACATGCGCGACGCTTCTCATCTCACCGAGGTGAAAGATTGGTTGAGGCATAAGCCCAAGAACGGCAAGGCGATCTTCGTCACCGACAAGAGCTCTCGGGTTGCGCAGACGCAAGCTCACGCACTCGGCGCAACCGATGTCATCCACCGCCCGATCGACGGCAAATCAGTGCTGAAACTGCTGTGGGGCGATTTCGATGCGCTGGTGAGTGATACGTCAGAGCCATCGCTGCGCAGCACTCCCGGCATCGGCCCAGCCTTCGACGCATTGGAAAATGTTTTTTTGTCCGCCTGCCTCGGCGCGCCTCTCAATCCGCAAATGGTCAACACCGCAGGCCGAATCCTCGTCGACCGCATCGAGACACACGGCCTCGGCTCATGGATCGAAACGGTCCGCAAGCATCACAGTCAGACCTACCAGCACTCGCTGCTGGTGACGGGCGTTGCTGTCGCCTTCGGACAGCATCTTGGAATTTCAACGGCAGACCGCCAGCGCCTGTCCTTTGCCGGAATGCTGCACGACATCGGAAAAGCGCGCATTCCGGTCGCGATCCTCGAAAAGCCCGGGCCGCTCGACGCGGGTGAGACCGAGGCTCTGCGCAAGCATACGGAGTATGGATACGACGCGCTGGCATCAGTGCCGGGCATCGACAAGGCGATGCTCGACATGGTGGTTCATCATCACGAGTATCTCGACGGCTCGGGCTATCCACACGGACTGCAAGCGAGCGAGATTTCCGATCTCGTCCGCATCGTCACCATCTCGGATATTTTCGGCGCGCTGATCGAGCGACGCTCATACAAGCCGCCGATGTCGGGCGAGGACGCCTACGAGATTCTTGTCAAAATGGGTCCGAAACTCGACAAGGATCTGGTGCGGGAATTCCACTTCGCATCCGCTCTAAATTTTACGACTTAAGCGCCGTAAGCGGAGATGCGCTGCTGCAACAGCCCGAGCGCGCGCTCGGCTTCGACCGCACTCTGCGACGGCGCCATAATGACAAGCCGTTCGAGCGCGATCTTGTAGGACGCCACGCGCTCATGCAGCGTACCGTTCACCCAGCGCATGACAGCGTCGTTCTCGCGCATGCGCTGGATCGCGTTCGCCTTCTCCTCTTGCGATAGGTTTGAAACGTAGCTGAGGCTCTGGTTGCGCTTCTGGTCCATGTCGGAGACGTATCGCGCGGTCTGGAAGTACGGATCGAGCCGGTTCACGTCGTTGCGAATGTCTTCGATGAGCTTGTTGTAGCGGGCGGTCTGCGAGCGATAAGCGGTCTGAAATAGGCGCGTCGCATAGTCACCGGGTGGCGGATAAGGCAGCGGACGCGTGCCCGCGCCATATTCATTGACCACCGAGTACCATTGGTTGCGGTCGTAGGGCGGCTCGATCAGCGGAAAGGCGAGATCGCGCAGGCGACGCTCTTCATCTGTGAGCTGCGGGCGCCATGCGGGAACGTTGTATGGCGGCGCCGCGACCTCGCCCATCCATGCGTGCATGTCGTCGCGTTGCAGCGAAGGCCGCACGCGTCCGAAGTCACCGTTACCAGCGCTGCACCCGGAAAGCAGTACAAGAGCCAGGACAGCCGCGAGGCCTGGGTATCGCGGCTCAAAGTTCATTCAGCTCAATCAGTGTCTTTGCGTTACGACCGCACGCGGCGTTTCCGCCTGCGGCCCGTTGCGCCGCCGCCACCTTCGAGCCCATCGGAGGGCTTATCGGGATGACGCTCGATGCGCACCACAGGAAGGATGATCACACTCGCCGGTTCCGAATTGGCATCGACGTACCGGCCACCACCCAACGGACGCATTCCTTCTGGAAACTGGACGATGATTCCCATTGTCCCTCTCCCCCCGCCAACTCGTTTGGACTTTCTGCCCAAGCGGACGGTTCGGCTCACGGCCAATTAATGGGTCTCCATGGTTAACGGGTCGCTAACGGGAGCGCGATACCATGTCGGCAGATCGTCAATTCCAGAACGGAAGCCGCGTATTCATGGCGAAAGAGGCGAAAATCCCCAATCTCGACGGCCTGCTGCCCCACAGCCAGCGGACCCAACCGGACATCAAGCCGACGCTGCTGCGCGTGATGACCGAGATGTATGTTCAGAAGCCGGTGCATTCGCCCGCGGAAGAGCAACAGTACATCCGGCTCGCCACGACGCTGATCGACAAGGTCGACGCCGAAAGCCGCGCCGCCGCCTTGCAGCTTCTCTGGAACTATGCGGCCGCACCCGTTCCCGTCGTTCAGCGGTTGATGCGCGACACCATCTCTGCGATCGCGGCGCACGAGGTCGGCGCGATACCGCCGCCATCAGCGTATCCGGAACAACCTGCGAAGCCCGCGACGGAAACGCAGCCGGCCAACGCCGCCACGAAGGCGCCTGCGGCTTCGACGGCCGCGATTGCATCGCGTCAATCGGCCGCTGCGGTCGCGTCCGCCCTCGGCGCGCTGTCTCCGCAGATTGCCGCCAACTTGCGCCCGGCCGACGAGTTGAGCGAGCTGTTCTTCACCGCGAACGCGGAGCAGCGCCGTCTCATTCTGCTCAATCTGCCGTTCTCGAGCCTGCCGCCCGCACGGCCGATTGCGCCGGCACTGGCAGCCGAAGCCATCGCACGGCTGGAGATCGCAGCCCTCGATCATCACGCGGAGACGTTCGCGCGCCTGCTTGAGCGCACGCTTGGCATCTCGACCGGACTGGCCCGGCGGTTGATCGACGATCAAGCCGGCGAGCCGCTGGTTGTGGTTGCGATTGCGCTCGGCATGAGGGCTGCGGTTCTGCAACGCATCCTGCTCTGCCTGAACCCGTCGATCGCGCAATCGGTGCAGCGGGTGCACGATCTCGCGAACCTCTACGAAGACGTGGACCGCGAATCCGCGATGCGCCTCGTCGCGGTCTGGCAGGCGACCCACAAATCCGAAGCGCCGAGCAAGCCGAAGCACGAGCAATATCTGCATGCGGACAGCGGCCGGCCGGCGGTTCCGGTCTCGCGCCCACGCATTCCGTGGGACGAACACGCCGTCCATAAAGTGGACGTCGCTTAAAGCTCAGCTCACGACGGCGTCGAGGAAATTGCGTCCGGTGCGATCTTCGACCTCGACGATCCAGATGTCCGGATCGAACTTGATCTGCTTTGCGAGATAGGCCTCAGCGTCGGGCTCCGGCACCGGCTGCGACTTCAGTGCGGGCGCGAAGACGCGATCGCTCGGGCGCGCATCCTCGAACGCGGTCTGCGGCGCCGGACCAAATACATCCGCGGTGCCGTCAAGCCGCGAGATCTTGATGAAAACCGCACCCGCCTCATCGGCGCCGCGCCGGCGCAGCACCGCCTGCGCGCCTTCGATCTGGCAGCGGCGCAGATAGGCCGAAACCCATATGCCGGATTTGAGACGCATCGAAACGAAATGCCCCGCTTTCGCGGGGCATGACAAGTCAAAAATGCGGATTGGCTATTCGAGCGGCCGCCCGGTCATAGCCGTAAGCTCTCGCGTCAGGCGGTCCGAAACCTGGCCAGTGACGGGGAGCTTGCGCTCACGCTCGAAACGCTCGATGGCGGCGCGCGTTTCCGGATCGTAGGTCCCGGTCGGCCTGATCTGGCCGTAGCCATAGTCAGCGAGCGCACGTTGCACTGCGATGATGCGCCGGTTCGGGGACAGCAGCGCGGCAATGGCATCATTGGCCGGCGCGGCAGGTTTCGCCCTCACATTCGAGCGCGCGATGATCGCAAGCAGATTGTCGTTCGGCTCAGCCGACGGGCGTAGGCCAGCGGTCTGTTCGAAGTCGCGGATCGCGGCATCGGTCTTCGGGCCATAGAATCCATCCGCGGGGCCGTCATAAAAGCCGCGCTTGGCGAGCTCGCGCTGGATCTCGGCCATCAGGTCGACGCGTGGCTTCGGCACGGACGGCGCCAACGCCTGAACCGGCGCAGGCGCGGGGTTGGCCGCGACGACGGCGGGCTTGTTCGCGAAGATCGGCGCCGGATGCGGACCCGATTGCAGAAACAGAGCATTGATCAGGATCGCGCAGGTCGCGCCGGCCGCGACGACCGCAGCAAACGAATCGCGCGGCGACTCGCGCAGAATCGAAAATAGAAACGCACCAATGCTCGGCCGCTCGCTGACGTAATCGTCATCGCCCCCCCGTCCGGTTCCTGCACTTGCCCCTGCCCGCGCCATACGTTCACGCACTTTTCTTCACCTGGTTTTTGTCGAGAAGTTTCTCTTGAAGATCGAATGCGCCCGCCCGTTCAAACGACGGATGCGCGACCTTGGATTTCTTTTCGCGGACCGGCCGCACGCCTTCGCAGTCCACCGGCAGGCGGACTGTGACGCGGGTGCCTTCGCCGACGCGGCTTGCGATGTCCATCGAGCCACCGTGCAGCATCACAAGACCCTGGACGATCGAGACGCCAAGGCCGGTGCCGTCGTGACGGCGGTCATAAGCCCCGCGGGCCTGGAAGAACGGCTGACCGACCTTGCGCAGGTCCTCCGGGCTGATGCCGACGCCGGTGTCCTCAAACGCCACCATCATCACATTGCCTTCGGTCTTGGCTGACACCGTGACGCGGCCGCCGCGGTCGGTGAACTTCATGGCATTGGACAGAAGGTTGATCAGGATCTGCTTGAACGCGCGTTTGTCGGCGATAATCTCCGGGAGATCGTCGAGCTTCGTCACAAGGTCCAAGCTGTTCTCGCGCGCCTTCAGCGCAAGAAGATCACAGCAACTCTGGATCACCGGCGCAGGCTGGAACGGCTCCGGCGTGATCTCGAAATCGCCGGTTTCCATCTTCGACATGTCGAGAATGCCGTTGACGACAGACAGAAGGTGCGTGCCGGACTCGTTGATCAGGTTGGCGTATTCGTGACGCCGCGCCTGGTCGAGCCGCATCGCCTCTTCCTGCTTCAGCATGTCGGAGAAGCCGATGATGGCGTTGAGCGGCGTGCGCAACTCGTGACTCATGGTGGCAAGGAAGCGGCCCTTCGCGGCGTTGGCCTTCTCGGCCTCGGCGCGGGCTTCCTCCACCGCTTGTTCCTGCGTCTTGCGCTCGGTGACGTCGCGCATCACCGCGACCACCTCATGCGACTTGCCATCCACGTTGCCGGCCGCATGATCGAGAGGACGGCAGCGCATCTCGACCCAGATGAACTGCACATTGACCTTCGGACTTGCAGCCTCGTCGTCGCAGCGCACACGGAATTCGACGGAGCGCGCTTCGCCCAAAGCTGCTGCATCTGCAAGCGCGGTGAGATAGGCCGGGCGATCGGCGACATGGACACGATCGAACAACCGATGGCCGTGAAGTTGCGAAACCTTCACGCCAAACAATGTCTCTGCAGCGGGCGAGACGAACAGCACCGCGCCGTTGTTACCGTGACGCGTGATTACGTCCGTCATGTTGCGCGCGAGCAGGCGGTAGCGGTCTTCCTCGGCATAAAGCAACCAGAAGCTCGTACGGGCGAGCGACTCCGCGCCAAGACCGAGCCCTGTTGCGTAGAGCGCCGCCGAGATGATGCCCAGAGCTGCCATCGCGCCCGAAGCGGTCCCGTCGCCGGCCGGCAGCATATCCTGGGTCCCGAGCAGCAGGAGCAGACCGGCGGCAACAATCGCGAAGGTCGAGGCCAACGCCACCACGCGGCGCGAGGCCGACAGAGCGGCCTCCAGCGGCACGATCACGAGCCAAATCGCCGCGAACGATGTGATGCCGCCGCTCTTGGCGGCCACAGCCGTGACAAGCCCCGTCAATGCGAGAGATGACAGAACATGCGCACTTTCATACTGCCCGGTGCGCGACAGATAATAAGCCGTCAGAATCGGCGCCACGAGCCAGGCGAACACCAGCACTTCGAGCCAGCTCGGCACACCACGCAGTGCGAGATAGATCGGAAACGCAGCAAGCGCCACGACGCTGCCGATCAGCCGCGGCGCAATGAACGCGCGATGACGCGACGCCGTCAGCGCATCTTGTTGCGCCGATGGGTGCACCAGCGCGTCGATATACTCGCGGATCGACTTCAGCAGGCTCACGCTTGTTTACGCACGCCCGAATTGAAAGGACGCGCTCCCCTTGATTGTGGGCGGGATCGTGTCAGACGCCACTTAAACGAGTGCTAATTGAAATAAAGGCGTTCGGTCCTGTGCCGTGACGCAGCGGCTGTCGTGGTGAACGCTTGGTTGCGATCGTCAAGTTAGACACGCGACGCGGCAGAAAAAGTGCGAATTCATGCGATAAATCGCGGGGTTCCAGCGTCAATAAATCCTTCATCAAACGGATCAAATTTTACGAAAATTCCTGCCGCATTCGCTTTGAATGTGCGCAAAAACTCGAACGAGGTGTTCAAACCGGTCTGTTAGCGTGTCTCATGCGGCCAAGGGACAAACGAGCCGCGAAGACGATACGATAACGGGACAGCGTCATGTTCTTTCTGATGCGTGTGGCTTTCTGGCTGACGGTCGCGCTTGTGCTTCTGCCAAGCGTCGGCTCGCAACCCAGTGCAAAGGGCCCTCAGCTCGGCGCGACGGATGCGGCAGTGGCCGCGGGTGCCGCGGTGGCCGATATGTCGAACTTCTGCGATCGGCAGGCCGAGGCCTGCGTGGTCGGTGCGCAGGCGGCGGCCGTGATCGGCCATCGCGCGCAGACCGGCGCGCGCATGGTCTACGACTTCATCAGCGAGAAAGTCGTCCACGAGAAGAGCGAGACCGGTTCGATCGACGCGACGCCCATTCCGGCGTCTCTGCCGAAGCACATCGCCGGCCAGCACACCCTGACGGCGGATGATCTGGGCCCGGCTTGGCGTGGCCCGGAGCCGCGCAAACAGGCTCAGCCGCGCAAAAACAGCAAAAATCCGGCTTGAACAGGCCAGATTTCCTTCCTCGAGCCCTGACTTTTCCTTCGACCTCGCCTCTTCGCGTCCCTATATAACGGGAAGCGGAAGGGTGCGGCGCGTGCGCCGCTGGACGATATGGCGCTCAAAGAAACAGCGATCGACGAGATCATCGAGAATTTTGCCTTGCTCGACGAGTGGGACGATCGCTATCGCTATCTGATCGAGCTCGGACGCGCGCTTGAGCCGCTGCCGGAAGCCGAGCGCAACAGCACCAACAAGGTGCAGGGCTGCGCGAGCCAGGTCTGGCTTGCGACCTCGACCAAGCCCGACGGTGCGGGCGGTCCGGTGCTGACCTTCGTCGGCGACAGCGACGCCCATATCGTGCGTGGACTGATCGCTGTGCTGTTTGCGCTGTTCTCCGGAAAGCACGCCAAGGACATTCTCTCGACCGACGCTATTGCGGTGTTCGAGAAACTGGGGCTGAAGGAGCATCTGACGCCACAGCGCTCCAACGGGTTCCGTTCGATGGTCGAACGCATCCGTCGCGACGCAACCGGCGCGCTCGCGGCCTGAGCGATATTCCAGAAATCCGGAAAAGCGGCCAAAAAACGCATGATACCGCTGCTTTTGCCGCTGACGACTTAACCAAAATTAACACTTCCGCGGCAAGTTGGCGTCTTCTCGCAAGGAGGACGCGTGTCACAGATTTTCTGGGAGCGTCTGCTCGCGGCTATCAAGGCGCCGTTTGAAAGCTTTGTCTCGCCGCAGTCGAGCTTCAATCTCCTATTCCTCGTTCTGACGCTGCTGTTCTGCGCCGGTGTATATGCGCGGCACGCCCGCCGCCCGCTGCGGCTGCGGACGCTTCGCCGCTTCCTGCTGCCGCGCCGCATCTTTCTGCATGCCTCGGCCAAGCTCGACTACAAATATTATGTCATTGCGGCCGCGCTACGCGCCGGAATGCTCGGCAGCATGGTGGTGTCGAGCAGCGTGGTGGCCGCGGGCGTCAGCGTCCTGCTGACGAAAATATTCGGTGCGGCCACGCCATTTGCCGCGCCGCTCCTTGTGACTCTGCTGCTGGCGACGATCGTGCAGGTCGTGCTGTTCGATCTCGGCTATTGGATCGGGCATCGTATGATGCATGAGATCCCGCTGCTGTGGGAGTTCCATAAAACCCATCATGCTGCTGAGGTGCTGACGCCGGTGACGTCGGCGCGCTCGCATCCGGTCGACGACTTGATCCAGACCAATTTCATCGCCGCCTGCCTTGGCTTCGGCTATGGCGTCCTGGTCTATCTCTTCGGCGAGACGGCGCAGCCTGTAACGCTGCTCCAAACCAACGTCATCTTCTTCGTCTATTTCCTGACGATCTTCCATCTGCGCCACAGCCATATCTGGCTACCGATCCGCGGGTGGCTCGGTTACATTATCCAGAGTCCGGCGCACCATCACATCCACCACAGCACCGCACCGCGGCATCTGGGCAAGAACCTCGGTTTCTGCCTGTCGCTCTGGGATTGGGCATTCGGCACGCTCTATGTGCCGGACAAACACGAACAACTCGAATTCGGCCTCGGGCACGAAAGCGCCGAGTTCGCCAGCGTCAAGGATCTGCTGCTACGGCCGTTCCACAACGCTCTCCGGTTGGTCGCCTCCCGCGTCAAGCCCACGCCGACCCCAGTCGTCGCCGAACATGAAACATGACAACGCCTTCGATGCGTTGCGCCTGTTCGCCGCGCTGCTCGTCATCTTCGGACACGCGTTCCGTTTGACCGGAGAGGCCGGTCCGGCCTTTGCAGGCGCCAATGTCGCAACGACAGGCGTGAAGATCTTCTTTGTCGTGAGCGGCTACCTGGTGGCGCAAAGCTGGCTGCGCGATCCTCATCCCGGCCGCTTTTTGCGCCGCCGCCTGCTTCGCATCATGCCGGGCCTCGTGGCGGTCGTCGCGCTAACGGCCCTCGTGCTCGGGCCGATGATCACGAATCTTTCGGCATCAGCGTATTTCGCGGACCAACGGACATGGCTGTATCTCGCCAACCTCGCCTTCTATCCAGCAGACGAGTTGCCGGGCGTGTTCACGGCGAACATTGCTCCCGATGAGATCAACGGCAGCCTCTGGAGCTTGGCACCGGAATTATCGATGTACCTTCTGCTTCCGGTCCTTGCCATCGTCTCGTTGACGCTGACGGGCGCGTACCGCCTGTTCGTGCTTGCGGCACTGCTCATTGCGCTGGTCACGCTGCTGGTGGTGCTGCCCGCCCCCGAGCTTCGTCACTGGCTGATCTACGGCACACGGGTCTGGGCCTGGTTCTCCGTCGCGCCGTTCTTCCTGATCGGCGCGTGCTTCGCGTTCTGCGGATGGGACCGCTTCCTCAACCGGTGGATCGCGTGCGGTCTGCTATTACTGCTTCTGGTGCCGACGCCTCCGCTGCTGACAGAGCTTCTGCTGATTGTGTCGCTGCCCTATATCGTGCTCGCATTCGGCACAGCGCCCGCGCCTCTTGGCGGCGCCCTGATGCGCCGCGGCGACTTCTCCTATGGCCTCTATCTCTATGCGTTCCCGATCCAGCAGGCGCTGGTCGCGACCGTCGGCACGCCGGGCGGCGCGCTCGGCAATTTCGCGATCACCGCAATACTGGCCGGCGGTTGCGCGGCCCTGTCGTGGCACATGATCGAGAAGCCAGCGCTGCGTGCGAAACCTGCTCGCGCGGCGAGCGGCATTCCGGTCGGTTCTCTGACGCGCGCTGAAATCTAGGACGCGGTTTGACCGCCTTCGCTGCTTTCTCTTTTGCGGCCTTCGAGTTCCACGCGGAATTCCTCGCCCGGTGCAAGCCATGTTCGCACTTTGGCGCGTGCCTTTCCGCGCACCTCCACGCCAAGCCCATAGTGACGCGCGAGCCGATCAAGCCCGAGCTGCAACACCACTTTGCCAGAGCGCGCCGGCCAGCCGCGCTCGCTCTCGACGTCGGCGATGCTTTTAAGAAAACAGCAGACGTCGACGAGAAGCCCGGAAAACTCAGGCCCAGCCGCGTCGAGCGCGTGCCGCACGCGCTGACGCGCGGCGATCATCGTGTCGGTGAAATTGCCGGGCGACGCACCGCGTGCGCCATCGGACACAGCGGCGGTCCAGTTCGACGTGGTGCGCGGCATCAGTTGCGCGCGCGTGAACTCTGCGCGCAGCCGTTCACCGGCCTGCAATTGTACCGGCTCAATCAGCGGACGGCCGTCGCGGCCTTTGCGGCGTGCAAGCCAAGCGAGTGGGCTTTCGGCATCGTCGACGGTGACGCCCTTGGTGCCGTTCGGGGTTTCGATCTCCCGTTGCGCAAGCTCTAGATGCTGCGCGCGGAAATGTTCAATCTGCGGCTCGCCGCTAGAGAGCTTCGGCAATGTGATTTTGGCACGCGCGTTCATGGCAGGCGACCTCCATAGGACTATCAGCCTATGATACTGCCAAATCTCGTCAGAGGGAATATGTTCCTTAAATACATATAACCCATTGATATAAAACAAAATACTACAGAGCAACCGAAATAGCCTTGAACTTTTCCACAGAATTCAGGCTTTAAGTCCTACATTGAAACGTAAAATTGCCGACGCAGCGGCGACCGCCCGCTTACTTCCGCCGGCGACGCTGCTGGCCGAGGCCCATTTGCTTCGCAAGTTGCGAGCGCGCGATCGCATAGTTCGGCGCCACCATCGGATAGTCCGCCGGAAGATTCCATTTGTCGCGGTATTGCTCCGGCGTCATGCCGTATTGCGTGCGCAGATGCCGCTTGAGCGACTTGAACTTCTTTCCGTCCTCGAGGCACACGATGTAGTCGGCGTGGATCGATTTCTTTACCGCGACCGCAGGCTTCAACGGTTCCGAGGCTGTTTCAACCTGCCCGCTTGCGACACGCAGCAGCGCCTGATGAATCTGATTGATCAACGCCGGCAGATCGCTCTGCGCGACCGTGTTGTTGCCGACATAGGCCGAAACAATCTCAGCCGTCAGGCCGATGAAGTTGGTGTTTGCCGCATTGTCGCCCGAAGCAGCCATGGCTCACCGCATCATCTTCTTGAGAAAACCATTGTGGCTTGAACGAAAACCGTAATGTGCAGCATTTATATGGTTTTGGAGATCGCCGCGCAAGTAAAGCGTCCGCTGCAATGCAAATAATTCAGTAAAACGCGGCGCTATACGGAGTTTTACAGAACAGCCTCAGAATTCATCACGGCGCGGTAACACGCGTATTGGGATGCGTTTCGCGAATGTGAATTGCGGCCCAGGCGAGGCATTCTCACGTCCGTGCTCCGCTGTGAAGTGAGCCGTTTTGGATTCCGCATCAATCCCCAAGAATCAATCTCCAAGACAAGATTTGAAGCGCGATATCATCGCAAAGCAAAAACGGCGGCCACGCGGCCGCCGTTTCATTTGAAAGTGCGTGTGTGGCGCTTAGCTCTGTTTCTCGAGATGCGCGCGTAGAGCATCAACCGATGGGAACTTGACGACGCCACTCGGCAGATCGGCTTCGATCGAACCGTCCGCGTAAAGCGTATAGGCCATTCCGTCGATCACGCCGGACTTAAGAACAGCGGGAGTGCGATCGTTGATAGGCGGAAGCGGAAGCTCTCCGGTGCGCTTGTCAGCGCCAGGCTCCTCGCGGCGCGCCGTCGGCACCGGCGGCATCTCGACCTTGGCCTCGCGCCGGGCGGCAGGCTCAGGGACGACCGGCGGCGGCGTGTGCTTGCCGTCGGGCCAAACCACGTCGAACATCTTGTCCCTGGCGGGCTCCACTTGCGGTGCGACGCGTGGGATCTGTTCGTTACGTGACACTGGCTTCAGCTCACCAGCATCACGGCCCGGCGGCGTCCAGGTTCTCGGCTCCGCCCTCGGCTCAACCTTCGGCTCAAGTACGGGCTCCGCTGCCATCGGCGGCGTGGTGAACGGCAGACGCGGCGGACGCGGCGATAGCGGCGCTTCGTCGGCGACCTCGGGCATCGACGGCTCGTTCATGCTCGGCGCAGGCGCGGTGGCGGGCGCCGAAGGCTTCTTGCGCAGCCAGTGCAACGGGCCCTTCTCTTCTTCGGCGGGCGGCGCCGCAACGCGATGCTCGGACATGCGGTGCTCAGCCGGACGCGGCGCAGCCGGCATTGGAGCCGGCTCCGGCGTGCGCGGCGGCGGAACGAACGAGGGAACAGGTGGCGCCGGCTGACGCGAAGCCACCGGGGTCAGCTTCGCGGTCGGCGGCACCAGAGTTTCAGCGACAGGGGTCTCGACGGCAGCCGGGCGGACGGCCTTCGGCGTGACGGGTTGGCTGCGCAGCGCTTCGGCGATCCGCTTAAGCTGGCGCACAGCCATTGCAAGAGCAATCAGGATCAGGCCGCTCGAAACCGCGACCGTGCCGGAAATGATCAGTGTGTTTCCAAGACTGAATGCGTTGATCGGAATACCAAATCCGATCGTCACAAATCCGGCCGCTGTGACCAGCAGGCCAATAGCAAGCAAAACAACAGACATCGGCTCTTCGTCCCCTACTCTAACGCGGGCCGCTGCCACAATGCGCACCAAGGATTGTGGCCACCTTCACGTCATAGACAACAAGTTATGACCTTATAGGCTCCGGGAATCTACGTTTGATTAACGCTGTTGGCCCGGGCCGGCAACGGACACTGTTCGATGCGGTTAAAAGCCGCCTGAAACGCCGGTTTTCTGCCCCTTCAGGTCCTTGGCCACCGGACCGTCAGCCAGGGCGTTGCCCTCGCCCGCCACAAAGCCTAATGAAAAGGAACCATCCCTGATGGTGCCCGTTGCCAACGCGGCACCTATTTCCACTGTTGCGATTTTCGTATCCGAGGAGAGACCGATGTCTTTGACGCTTCCCGACCTTCCGTACGCTCACGACGCCCTTGGCCCGTACATGTCCAAGGAGACGCTCGAATTCCACCACGACAAGCACCATCAGGCCTATGTCACCAACGGCAACAACCTGCTCAAGGGCACCGAGTGGGAAGGCAAGTCCGTCGAAGAGATCGTGAAGGGCTCGTTCGGCAAGAACCCGGGCGTCTTCAACAACGTCGGCCAGCACTACAACCACCTCCACTTCTGGAAGTGGATGAAGCCCGCCGGCGGCGGCGACAAGATTCCGGGCGCGCTCAAGGCTAAGATGGACAGCGATCTCGGCGGCGTCGCCAAGGCGAAGGAAGACTTCATCCAGGCTGGCGTGACGCAGTTCGGCTCTGGCTGGGCCTGGCTCGCGGTAAAGGACGGCAAACTGATCGTGTCGAAGACCGCGAACGGCGAGAGCCCGCTGGTCCATGGCGCCAAGCCGATCCTCGGCTGCGACGTGTGGGAACACTCCTACTACATCGACTATCGCAACCGCCGTCCGGACTATGTGAAGGCGTTCTGGGAAAATCTCGTGAACTGGGACTACGTCAACGAGATGTTCCAGGCGGCGACCAAGTAAACTTGCAACGCAGCAAGCCAATAAGTCGCACCGAAAAGACAGCAAGCGGGGCCCGCAAGGCCCCGCTTCGCGTTTGAAACGCTGCTAGACGTTGGGACAATGATCACGAATCACGATCCCAAGATGATCGACCGGATCGCCATCGGCGTTCTCATCTTGCTGACGATCGTTGCGGCGCTGACCTTCCGCGACTACGGGCTCGGCTGGGATGACTACACGCACTCGCAATATGGCGAGTTGTTGCTGTCGTTTTACACATCCGGCTTCAAAGATCAGCGGGCGCTCTCCTTCATCAATCTCTACTATTACGGCGGCGGCTTCGACATGGCCGCCCTGCTGCTCTCCAAAATCCTGCCGTTCGGACTGTTCGAGACGCGGCGCCTGCTCGGCGCGGTAACCGGGCTTATCGGTCTGTTCACGACGTGGCGGCTGGCGCGGCGGATCGGCGGGCCGTTTGCGGGACTGATCGCACTCGCGCTGCTCGCGACATGCCCGCTCTATGTCGGCCACGTCTTCATCAACGCAAAAGATGCGCCCTTTGCCGTCGCAATGGTCGTGTTCCTGCTTGGGCTCGTACGCGCGATAGAAGAATATCCGCGCCCTTCACCCGCGACCGTCCTCATCCTGGGCCTCGGGTTTGGTCTCTCCATCGGCTCACGGATTATGTCCGGCTTTGGCGTCCTGACAGCGATCATCGCGATCCTGTTCCTGTTCGCCATCGAAGCGCGCACAGGTTTTGGCGCGGCTGCACGGCGAGTGGGCCGCTTTTGGCTTGCGCTGATCCCCGCCGCCATTCTTGCTTACATCGCGATGGGGATTGTCTGGCCGTGGGCCGTGGTCGATCCGACCAATCCCATCAAAGCCATCGGCTACTTCGCGCACTTTTTCGAGAAGCCCTGGCAAGAGTTGTTCGAAGGCGTGCCCATCGAGCCGCCGGACATGCCGCGTCGCT
Organism: Pseudomonadota bacterium; assembly: GCA_040756555.1. Lineage (GTDB taxonomy): Bacteria > Pseudomonadota > Alphaproteobacteria > Rhizobiales > Xanthobacteraceae > Z2-YC6860. Next base: position 105,754 of record JBFLYS010000007.1, read on the forward strand.
ACGTGCTTGTGTTGATGGGTCTGAAGCTGCCGGAGATTTTTCTATTGCTCGGCAGCGCAGGCGTTGCGGGCATGCTGATTGCCGCAATACGCGCGGGCGATGCCCGCCGCCGGGCGATCCTGCTCAGCGTTGGCCTCGCTGCGCTTCTCCCGATCGCCGTGACGGTGCTGACGCGGCCGGCCATGTACAACGGCATTCGGCATTTCGTGTTTGTGATGCCGCCGCTTGCCATCGCCGGCGGGCTCGCGAGCGATTGGATCGAGCGGCGCGCCATCCAGATCGGACGCTGGGCCGCGATGGCATGCGCCGCGATCTTCCTGATCGGCATCGCCTCACCGGTCATCGAGATGATCCGGCTGCATCCTTACGAGTATGTCCACTTCAACCGGATTGCCGGGGGCATCCAGGGCGCATACCGCCACTACATGCTCGACTACTGGGGCCTCTCCTTTAAGCAGGCTGCATGGTCGATGCTGGCCAAGCTCGGCGAGAAGGGCGACCTCACCCCGCCGCCAGGCCGCAAGTGGAAGGTGGCCGTGTGCGGCCCGCATCCGCCCGCGCAGTATGCGCTTGGCCCAGATTTCGAACCGACCTGGGATCCGAAAGGCGCCGACTTCGCGCTGATGCTCGGCGAGTTCTACTGCGCACGCCTCGATGCGCCGCTGCTCGCCGAGGTCAAACGCGAGGGCATCATCTTTGCACGCGCCTATGATCTGCGCGGACGCACAATCAATCAGCTCTTCACACGGCCGCCAATCAATTGAGGCTGCGTTTACGGCCTGATGTTGGCGTCGCGAATGAGCTTTGCCCATTTTGGCATATCGGTCCTGATACGCTCGGCGACCTCCGCCGGGGGCATCGCTGCGGGCTCGAACCCGATCATTGCCATTCGCTGTTTTATTTCGGGTGAAGCGACGACGCGCGCGATTTCGCGGTAAAGCAGATCGACAATTTCGCGCGGCGTTCCTGCGGGCGCCCAGATGCATTGCGGCGCCTCCTGCTCCTGACCGGGGACACCGGATTCGTTCAGCGTCGGCACATCCGGCAGGATCGAGATGCGCTTCGCGCTGGTCACCGCGAGCGCGCGCAGGAGTCCCTCCTTGATCTGCGCCGAAGCCGCCGGCAACGCCGAGAAGGCGATAGGAGTATGGCCGGCGACCACCGACTGCACCATCGGCCCACCGCCACCGAACGGCACGGTCACGAAATCGAGCTTCAGCGACAGCTTGAACAGCTCGGTCGACAGATGAGGCGGCGTGCCTGCGCCCGGCATCGCGAAGTTGTTGTATTTTCCCGCCCGCACCAGCGCGATCAGCTCCTGCACGTTCTTCGCCGGCACCGACGGATGCACGACCAGAACCTCGGGCGACGTCGCAGCAATGATGATCGGGTCGAAATCCTTGACCGGATCATACGGCAGCGAAGGATAGAGGCTGGCGTTGACCCACACGGTCGAACTGCCAACCAGAAGCGTGTAGCCGTCGGCCGGCGCGCGCGCCGCGGCGCCCGCCCCGATGTTGCCGCCAGCGCCGGGACGGTTTTCAACGAAAAACTGCTGACCGAGTTGGTCCGACAGGCCCTTTGCGATCAAGCGCGCGAAAATATCGCCTGGGCCGCCGGCGCCGAACGGCACGATCATCCGCACCGGCCGGTTGGGGTAGGCAGCTTTCGTGACTTGTTTCGTTTCTTGCGCCTGCGCTTCACCCGAAGCAAAGAGCGCCAAGCCGGCCAACACCCCGATCCATCCGCGCATGTCGCAAACTCCGTTTGCCGTCATGCAGAAACGAAAACCCGATCGCCTTCCGCTTTCAGTGTCGCACCGATCTTCGCGCTGCGCACTGTGAGATCGGTCAGTGTTTCGGTTTCGTCAGCCGGACGGGTCAGGATCGATTCATAGCCCTCGTTGTGGCGCACAAAACGGAAGTTATGGCCGCCGCATTGTCCGTTTTCGAACGTCAATTCGACAAGCATCCCGATCCAGTTCGCATGCGTGCGCCCGCCGTGGCCGGCCTTGAAGCAGAGATTGCCGAGCCCGTAGTAGATCGGCTTCCCCTTGTAGAGTTCGACCGGAAGCGAATAGTGCGGCCCGTGGCCGACCACCAGATCGGCGCCGGCGTCGATCGCCGCGCGGCCAATCTCGGTCATGTATTGTAGAGTCTCGCGCCCGAGCCCCCAGTGGCACGACGCGATCAGCACATCGACCTGCGGCCGCAGCGCTTCGATGTCCTTGCGGAATTCCGCGAGATAGACGGGATCGGCCCAGGTGATGATCTCGGGTGGCACGCCAGGTCTGTTTGCCGGCGGCGCGCCAGGCCGCAAACGGCCCATCGGCACATGATAGGCGGTGTGTCCGCGCAGCACGGCAATGCCGGGCGCATCGTCGCGTGCCTCGTGATCGGTCGGCCAATAGACCGAGCTACGCTGGAGGATGCCGACGCGCAGGCCATTGCGCGCAATGACCGCAGGCGCGCGCGCCGCGGCGAGATTGGGGCCGGCGCCGGTATGAAGCATGCCGATCTCGTCGAGCCGCGCGATCGAGGCCGCGATGTTGCCGGCACCGTAGTTCACGTTGTTAGCGAGTCCGACCGCGCGAACGCCGGAGAGCTTGAGCGCGTCACCGCCGACCAACGGATCGGCGAAAAATCCCTCGTTGGAATGCGAGTGGCGCGATGCCGGTAGATGCAGGCAACATTCCAGGTTTCCGAACACCACATCCGCTGCGTGAAGCTCGCCGAGGATTTTTCCAAACGGCTCGCGCGGATCGTCGACGTTCATCAGGTTGATGTCACCTGTGACAATGACCTTTCTTGGCAAGGCGTCGTCCTCCCAACGTCAACGCCGGCCGTCGAGCTCCGGCATTTCGAATTCTTCCCAGCCCGGCACGTCGGCCACTTCTGAGAATGGCTTGCCGTAAGGCCGCGTCGCGTCAATACCGATGACCGATGCCGTGCGGAACGGCCGCGGCTTGGTCGGATCCTCAATCGAAGGATCAGACGGCCCCGCCGGAATCTGATCGACAATGATGACGTCCTTCTGCGGCTGCACGCGGAAGGCCATCGCCCATTCGACTTCGGACGACGAATGCACGTCGATGTCGGGATCGACGATAACCGTCCACTTCGGCCGGATATTGCTCGACATCGCCGAGAGGATCACCTGCCGCGCCTCGCCGGCAAAGCGCTGGTTCATCGAGATCACGACGTAGAAAGACACGCCCGCCGAGGCACGCACCGACACGCTTTCGATGGTCGGAAACTGGCGCTTGAGCGTCTTTAGGAACGACGCCTCGAACGGAATCTGCTTGAGGATGTGGTTCTCCGTGACGGGCTTGCCCGTGAGCAGTCCTTGGAAGATCGGCTTCTTGCGGTGGGTAATCGCGGTGATCGTCGCCACCGGCTTCAGCGACGGCGGCGTGTAGTAGCCGGTGTATTCACCAAGCGGCCCTTCCATCACGGTGTTGTTCATGTCGACTTCGAATTCGATCACGACCTCGGACGTGGACGGAACTTCAATGTCGGAGGTCTTGCACTTCACCAACTCGACCGGCTCACCGCGCAAACCGCCAGCGACCTCCCAGTCGTTGGTTTGGTCGTGCACCTGTACCTGACATGTATAGGCCAGCACCGGATCGACACCGATCACCAGCGCCGCCTTCGGCTTCACGCCCATCTTCTGACACTTGGTCAGATTTTTCCCGAAACGATGGAACGGCTGCGCCGAGAACGAGAACGTGTTTTTGCCGAGGATCAGAAAGCGGTAGTGCCCGATATCCGGCACGCCGGTTTCCGGATCTTTCGACACCACGATGCCCGGCGTGATGTAGGGTCCGCCGTCTTTCGGGCTGTAGGTCGGAATCGGGAATTTGTTGATGTCGATGTCGTCGCCGGTGATGACGACCTCCTGACAGGGCGCCGGACCTTTCGTCATCATCGGTGCAACCGGCTTGTCGAGCCCGTCGAGCACCTTTTGCAAAATGCTCTTCTCATCGGACTGAAACGCCAGCAACGCCTTGTTGCGATCAGAATAGACGCCGCACACCAGCGGAAATTCCGTTCCGTTGTCGTTGAAGATCACAGCCGGCCTGCCGTTCTGATAGGCCTGCTTCAAGGCTTTTCCGGTGTCCGTGAGCGCGACGTGACGGTCCACCTCGATGAGTTCGCCTTGCTGGCGCAGCACATCGAGGAACTGGCGGAAATCCTGATACGGCATGGAGGGCGCTCCCGGGGATGGCAATTCCGACAGGGCTGCGAAGCGGTGTCAATCGTCTGGACACGCGATAGCGCGCCGGTGCAGCCTTCGCAGACTGACACACGGCCGATGATGGGAATGTCGCAATGCGTGTCCTGCTGGCGCTCGTTTTGTCTTTGTCGACCGCAGGCATGGCTTGCGCGCAGCCTTCAAAATGGCCGGACCGGCCGCTTCGTTTCATTGTACCGCTGCCGCCTGGTTCTGCCGCCGACGTGATGGCGCGGGTGATCGCCCAACGATTGACAGTGAAACTCCGACAGCCGGTGATCGTGGAAAATCGCGCAGGGGCGAGCGGCATCATTGGTTCGGACCTCGTCGCGAAGTCACCACCGGATGGCTACACGCTCGGCATAGCAACCTCGACCACACACATCACCGCACCGATCCTCAACCTTCATCTCCCGTACGATCCTGTGAAGGACTTCGCCCCTGTCGCGATGGTCGGACTGTCGCCCTACGTGCTCGTGGTTAATCCCAACGTACCGGTGAAATCGGTCGCCGAATTGATTGCGCTCGCCAAGGCAAAGCCCAAGACGCTCAGCTATTCGTCGGTTGGAAACGCCAGTCAGGCGCATCTTTCAGGCGAACTCTTCTCCACGCTCGCAGGCGTGCAGCTCAACCACATCCCCTACAGGAGCTCGACCCATGCGGTGATCGACTTGAACGAAGGCCGCATCGACATGCAGTTCGGCATTCTCGGCACGAGCCTCACATTGATCCGCGAGGGCAAACTCCGCGCGCTTGCGACCACCACGGAAAAGCGCACTGAGGAATTGCCGGACGTCCCGACGATGGCCGAAGCTGGCCTTCCCGGTTTCAAAGCTGCGTTGGTGTTCGCGGTCGTGATGCCGACCGGCACGCCTGCGCCCATCGTGGCGCAGCTCAACAAGGACATCGCGGAAATCATGGCCGCGCCCGAGGTGAAGCAGACGCTGAGCACGCAGGCAATCGAGGCGCGTTCCAGCACACCGGATGCGCTGCGCGACCGCATCGCCCAGGAAATCGATCTCTGGCAGGGCTTGGCAAAGAAGGTCAACATCAAGCCGGAATAAGCGGCGATCAACGCCGGACGGTCGAGGGAGGATTTTGATGCGCGCGACACTGGTCGCCGCTTGCCTGCTCGTGCTTGGCGCTGGCACAGCGCAAGCACAAGACCGTTATCCGAACCGCACCGTCCGTATCGTCGTGCCGAGCTCGCCGGGCGGCGTCACTGACATCCTCGCGCGCGTTATCGGCAACGGGCTATCGCAGGTCTGGGGGCAACCGGTCGTGATCGACAATCGGCCCGGCGCCGACGGGCAGCTTGGTCTCGACACGGTCGCGAAGTCACCGGGTGACGGCTACACGCTGCTTGTCTCTAGCGATGCTTCCTTCACCGCGGGTCCTCACCTGCACAAGGAACAGCGCTACGACACACGCAAGGATTTCACCCCGATCATGGCGTTGGGTGACATCACGCCCGTCCTGAACGTGCCGGCCTCGTTGCCGGTCTATTCCGTCACGGACCTGATTGCGCTGGCGAAGTCGAAACCCGGCCAGCTCAACTACGCCTCGTTCGGCAACGGCACCTACGCGCACCTGAGCTTCGAAGACCTCAAGCAGCGCACCGGAATGAACATCATGCACGTCGCCTATAAGGGATCGACGCCCGCCATCACCGCTCTTCTGCGCGGCGAGGTCTCCACGCTGATCGTCAACATGAGCAATGTCGCCGATCACGTCAAAGCCGGCACCATCCGCATCATCGCGGCGGCAGGCGAGAAGCGTCCGGTGTCGCGGCCCGATCTTCCAACCATCGCCGAGTCCGGCGTGCCCGGCTTCTCGACTGGCGCATGGTGGGGTCTGTTTGCTCCGGCCAATCTGCCCCGCGAGGTGACAGACAAAATCCGGGAAAGCGTGGCGGGTGTCCTAGCAACGCCGGAGGCGAAGCGCCTGTACGAGACCAACACCATCGAAGCGGTGGACAAGACACCGGACGAGTTTGCCGGTCTGATCCGGCGCGACTACGACCACTGGGGAGCGCTGATCAAATCGGTCAGTGTGAAGATCGAATAGAAAACGGGCGCCATGCGGCGCCCGTTTCGCAGTCAGCGCATGCGCGCTTACTTGTAGGTGAACGATGTCTGACCGCTCGCGCGGTCGTAGCGCAACGTGATTTCGTCGATCTGGCATAGGTCGATGTTCTGCCAGAGCACCGCGGTGTCCTCGTCAGCCCAGACGATCTTGATGTTCCACTTGCAGCCCTTGTCGGCGTTGTTGAACTTCACATAGATGCTCTTGCCGTTGGTCATCACCGAGCTGAGCTCGTTGTCGCTCCAGTCATTGTCGCCCGGGTTGTTGAAGCCCAGGAACTTGATGCCGTAGCCGGTTCCGTTCACGACCGTGACGTTGCGATCATCCGCGGAATAGGACGGCGTGGCGGCCAGTGTGGCGATCGCCACGACAAGGCCGAGGAACAGCGATTTCATAGAAGTCTCCCGTGATTGCGAGGCCCTCGGCCCCTAAATCACGGCGGTGCGACAACGCGAAGTGCGATTTCGCACTTGCCTTGCGCGTGAGCGTAATCCCAGTAGAGTTCGCGCGCCTTGTGGAACAGTGGGCCCGTCTGGAGGGAGCGCTCGCCGATGCGGACGATCGGCTGCTGCTTCGACGCGTTTCCGGTGGCGAAAATTTCATCAGCCATTTCGAAATCGCTATACCGAAGCACCGTCTCGTGCACCGTGACTCCCGCTGCGCGCAAAAGCTTGATGGTCCGCATGCGTGTGATGCCGGCGAGGAATGTGCCGTTCGGGATCGGGGTGTAGACCACACTGTCCTTCGCCATGAAGACGTTCGAGTTGGCGAGCTCCGCAACGTTGCCCGCAACATCACAGACAATGCAATTGTCGAAGCCGCGCGACTTCGCCTCAAACATCGCCCGCGCGTTGTGCGGATAGAGGCAGCCGGCCTTGGCATCGACCGGCGCGGTTTCCAATGTCGGCCGGCGGAACGGCGACAGCGTGATCGAAAAGCCTTCAGGTTTGCGCATCGGCGTCTCGTAAAGCGCGAGACACCAGCGGGTCGAAGCCGGGTCCGGTGGGAGCGCCATCGGCCCCGCCCGCTCGGCCCAATACATCGGCCGGACATAGAGCGGCGTGTCGGACGCGAAGCGCTTGCGGCCTTCGTTCACCAGTTCAAGCCAGCGTTCGACCGGCACCACGGGATCGAGGAACATCGTCTTGGCCGAGGCATTCACGCGCGCGCAGTGCAGGTCGAGGTCCGGCGCCACGCCCTCGAACACCCGGGCACCGTCGAACACCGACGAACCGAGCCAGATCGCGTGCGTGCGCACGCCCCAGAGCGGCAGGTTTCCGTCGTGCCACTCGCCCTCAAAAAACGTCCACGTCTTCGACCAATCGGCCATCGAACTCACCGGCTGAATGCTGTTTCATGGAATAATAGCCTGCCGGATGCGGCCGGCTCATGAAAAATTGCGATGGGGAGCATCAGCCATGCCCTACGTATTCGACGCCTACGGCACGCTGTTCGACGTCCACGCCGCCATTGGCCGCCATCGCACAGCGGCAGGCCCCAATGCCGACCGCTTCTCTGAAATCTGGCGCACCAAACAGCTCGAATACACCTGGACGCTGACGCTTGCCGGCCACTACTCGGACTTCTGGACGCTGACCCAGCAGGCGCTCGACTACACGTTCGAACGCGTGCCGTCGGTGGATCGCGCGCTGCGCGGAAAACTGCTTGAGGCTTATCTCAAGCTCGACGCCTTCCCCGACGCACGGGAGGTGCTGCGCGACCTGAAGGCGCGCGGCGACCGCACCGCGATCCTCTCCAACGGTTCTCCGGACATGCTGACGTCCATCGTCGACGCGGCGGGCGTGAAGGAGCATCTCGACGCGGTATTGTCGGTCGATACCGTCCGCATGTTCAAGCCGCGGCCGGAGGTCTATGCGCTGGTGACGGACCATTTCGCGGTCAAACCCGCCGAGGTCACGTTCGTCTCTTCAAACCGATGGGACGTGATGGGCGCAACGGCCTTCGGCTTCCGCTGCATCTGGGTCAATCGTTCCGGGATACCGAACGAGTATGCGGCATTTCAACCGGCGGCCGTCGTACCGAACCTGTCCGGGCTGCTGTCGCTCAATTGACCGACGCTATCGCGGGCGGTCGTCCTTGCAGGCCTGACCGGGCGACTTCCAGTCGTCCCAAATCCAGCCGCACTTGGAACAGCCACCGAGCGCCGCGCCGAGCGCCAGGAGCACAGCCAGAGTAGTCAGTCGCCGGATCATCGTGCGGTCCCCATCCCAGCGATCCTAGACAACGCCAAAAGCGTTGACGACCGGTTTAGGCGGACAATGCGGCCAAGATACGGGCCCAGCTCCGGGTGCCCTTGTGGAAGCATTTGAGGTCGAACTTTTCGTTCGGCGAATGCACCCGGTCGTCGTCGAGGGCAAAACCGACCATCAAGGAGTCCATGCCCAGGACGCTCTTGAAATCGCCCACAATCGGGATCGAACCGCCCGCCCCGACCGTAACAGCCTTCTTGCCCCACTCGTCCGCCAACGCCGCCCTGGCCTTGTCGACCACCGGGTTATGGAAATCGAGGGCAAGCGCACGAGAATCCGCAAAATTTGCAAATTCCACCGTGCAGTCCACCGGCAATCGCGCCTTTACGAAAGTACGGAAGGCGTCGCGGATCTTGTTCGGGTCCTGATCGCCGACCAGGCGGAACGAAACCTTCGCCGATGCCTTGCCCGGCAGCACAGTCTTCGCGCCTTCGCCGGTGTAGCCGCCGACAATTCCATTGATCTCCGCCGTGGGCCGGGTCGTGATCTGTTCGATCAGCATACGGTCCTTCTCGCCGGCTGGCACTTTCAGTCCGACCTGTCCCAAAAACTGCTCAGCCGTCAGGTTCAAGCCCGCGAGGTCCGCCTTGATGTCCGGTGGGAGTTCCGGGACGCCATCATAGAAACCAGGGATCGTCACCCGCCCCTGGTCGTCATGCATGGCGGCTAAAATTTTACTCAGTACGCGGATCGGGTTTTGCGCTGCACCACCGAACAGTCCGGAGTGCAGATCGCGATCGGCGCACGTGAGCTTTACCTCTTCATAGACGAGACCGCGCAGTGATGTGGTGATGGATGGCGTCTCCGCATTCCACATGCCGGTATCGCACACGAGCGCAAGATCGAGTTTGAACTCGTCTGCATTGTCGCGAACGAACGGAAAAAGATTCTTCGAGCCGCACTCTTCTTCGCCTTCGAGCATCATCGTGATCGGCAGCGGCAACGTTCCCGTCACCGCTTTGTACGCACGGCATGCTTCAACGAATGTCATTGCCTGCCCCTTATCGTCGCATGCCCCGCGCGCGACGATGATCTTGCGCCCATCGGGCAAAGTATCGATCCGGGGCTCGAACGGGGGGCTAGTCCAAAGCTCAAGCGGATCAACCGGTTGCACGTCGTAATGGCCATAGAAAAGGACGTGTGGCGCCTTGCCTTTTGAGGCCGGATTCACGGCGCTTTCGCTCGCTTTTCCGACCACGATCGGGTGGCCTTCTGTCGCACGAACCTCGGTTGCAAAGCCGATACTTTTCAAATCGGCGGCGACAAATTCAGCGGCTGCTTGGCACTGCGCATTGTAAGCAGGGTCGGTCGAGATCGATTGGATCTTCAAAAATGAAAATAATCGTTCGATGCTTTGATCGAGATCACGATCAATACGATCGAGAACGGCGTCGAGTTCTTTCATCTCACGCTCCCTTGCTCATCGTGCAAACTAACAACGCTTCTTGGAATGTCCAACGCTCACAAGGCATGCAGCGAGTCACGAAAAACATTCGTGAAGGAGCATCACGCTGCGCTGCAAATTTCGCCAGTGAATTGCCCCGAAAGTCTAAAGACTGTGTTCACGTTGCAACATCTGTCGCTTGTGTTCCTCTCTCATGGTGCTAATGATAATCCCAATCCGCCGTGAGTGCGGTGAGGGGCGTGAGGCCATGGACGAGCTAGTCGGGCGTCTCGTCGCCAATGTTGGCGTCGACAGAGCCGTTGCGGAAAAGTCGATTGGCATCATCCTCGCCTTCCTTCTCAAGGAAGGTCCGGCGGATAAAGTTCAAGCACTCATCAACCAAATGCCTGGAGCGGAAGCGGCGGTACAAGCCGAGTCCGGCGGTCTTGGCATGGGCGGCATCATGGGTGTGGGAACGAAGTTGATGGCGGCGGGACTCGGCATGAGTGAGATGCAGGGGGTCACCAGAGAGATCATTGCGTACGCGCGGGAGAGGGCCGGCGAGGATGCAGTCGGCGAGATCGTGGGCTCGATCCCCGGTCTCGGCCAGTTCATCTGACGGCCCCATTCGAGCAGCGGACAGCGGCGGCGAGAGGTTGAGTAGAGGTCCATGTCTTATCCGATCACGGACATTTCCGGCGTTGAAGCGGACGTTGCCACGGCCCTGAAGAAGGCCGGAATCCGCACGACCGCTCGCCTCCTGGATTCGGCCGCCAAGCCCAAGGACCGCAAAAACCTGGCGGAGAAGACCGGGCTGCCGGAGAAAAGCATCCTGTGCTGGGCCAACATGGCCGACCGGATGCGGATCAAGGGCGTGGGCGAGGACTATGCCGCCCTTCTCCAGGCCGCTGGCGTCGATACTGTGAAGGAACTCAAGTACCGGAACCCGAAACGGCTCGCCGAGGCGATGGCTGAGGCCAATGCCAAGCGAAAACTGGTGCAGGTGCTGCCATCCGATCAGGCCGTCGTGCGCTGGATCGAGCAGGCCAAGAAACTCCAGCTCAAGATCAAGTACTGATCTGACTGTTCCGATCTATCCGTTGCCTTTCGTCTGCTTGACACGTGCGCGCCTCACGCGCAAAGCCACCGCATGATGATCGCCCGGCCCGCGTCCACTAGAGACCATCAAGCCGCCAACGACCCGCTCGCCCGGCTGCTGGCGCTCAAGCGCACCATCGTGATGGGCATCCTCAACATCACGCCGGATTCGTTCTCCGACGGCGGACAATTCAACGAGCCCGCGCGCGCCATCGTTCACGCGCGCCGCATGGCTGATGAAGGTGCCGACATCCTCGACATTGGCGGGGAGTCCTCTCGTCCCTACGTCGGGATGCAGCCGGTTTCGGAGGACGAGGAAATGGCACGGCTCAAGCCCGTGCTGCCGGCTGTGATAGAGCTCGGCCTCCCCGTCTCCATCGACACCATAAAATCCAAGGTCGCGGCTTGGGCGCTCGAACAGGGCGCGGCCGTCGTCAACGACGTCTGGGGTCTGCAACGCGACCCCGACTTGGCGCGCGTGGTGGCCGAACACCGTGTCCCTGTCATCATCATGCACAATCGAGACAGTGCGGATCCTGCTCTCGATATCGTTGCGGATGTGACCGGTTTCTTTGCCCGCTCGCTGGAGATCGCGGCCAAGGCCGGCATCGCACAAGAGATGATCGTGCTCGACCCCGGCGTCGGCTTCGGCAAAACGCCGGAGCAGAGTATGGCCGTGATTGCAAAGCTCGACACGTGGAGGAGCTTCGGCCTTCCCCTTCTGGTCGGCGCCTCGCGCAAGCGTTTCATCAACACCGTCATACCGACCGAGCCGCAGCAGCGCCTGCCCGGCTCACTCGCGGCCCATGTTCTGGCGGTGCAGAACGGCGCCGCAATCATCCGCGCGCATGACGTTGCGGAAACGGTGCAGGCTTTGCGCGTCACCGATGCGATCCGGGGGAACCAATGAGCGACCAAGTCTTCGTCTGGGGACTCGCGTTGCACGCCTATCATGGCGTGATGCACCACGAGGGCGAGGTTGGCCAGACGTTCAAACTCGACCTCACGCTCGACATCGACCTGACCGCAGCGGCAGCGTCCGACCGACTCGCGGATACCGTGGGCTACGATCAAGTGGTGGCGGTGGCGAGCGAGACGTTCTGTGCCAAACGTTTCCGGCTGGTCGAAGCCGCTGCGGGCTCGGTTGCGGAAGCGATCCTCGACCGCTTCCAGCAGGTGACCGCCGTGCGCGTCACCGTGCACAAGCCACATGCGCCGATCGCCGCGACCTTCGAGGATGTCGGCGTTTCGATCTCGCTCGAGCGCGAGTGAGATGGTCGAAGCGCTGGTTGCGCTCGGCGGCAATGTCGGCGACGTGCGCCAAACGCTAGCGCGGGCCATCGCGCAGTTCTGCGATGGCGTTGTGGTCACGCTGCTTGCCCGTTCGTCCGACTACAAGACACCGCCCTGGGGCGTCGAGGATCAGCCTTCCTTCGTCAACTGCGCCATAGCGGTTTCGACGCAGTTCTCGCCCCACGAATTGCTCAAGCGCGGACAAGCCACCGAGCGCGCCTTCGGCCGCGACCGCCTCAACGAGCTTCGCTGGGGTCCGCGCACGCTCGATATCGACCTGATCGCTTATGACGATGCGGCGCTCGACGAGCCCGACCTGACGCTACCCCACCCTCGCCTGTTCGAACGGGCCTTCGTCCTGGTGCCGCTCGCCGAGATTGTCCCAGACCGCCTGATCGCCGGGGTCCGCGTCCGCGATGCGCTGGCGAAACTCAACCAAACCGGCATCGAAAAGCTCCCTCCGCGCTAATTTGCGCCGGGCATGCGATTTGCTTCACCTTTTGGAGGCGTTGGCGATCCCCGCCACGGCATGGCAATTTGGCATCCATGAGTGACGAACTCCCTCTGGCCGCCGAATTCCCGCCCGCATCCCGCGAGGACTGGCTCAAGCTCGTGCGAACGGCCCTCAAGGACCGCCCGTTCGAACGACTGATCACCAAGACCTACGACGGCATCCCGATCGAGCCGCTCTATGGCAGCGCGCAGGACGCCAAGCCGGTCGCCGGCCGTGGCGGCCCATGGCAAGTGATGGTGCGCGTCGATCATCCCGACCCCACAGTAGCCAATGCGGAAGCGCTGCACGAGCTGGAGAACGGCGCGACGGGACTCACACTGGTCTGCGCGGGCTCGCTGAACGCCAACGGCTACGGCATCGGCGGTTCACCCAAAACGCTCAAGCGCGTGCTCGACGGCATCTATCTCGATGCTGGCGTCACCATCGACTTCAATGTGTCGCCGGAGACACGCGACATCGTCCGCCACTTCGCGACGCTGGTGAAAAGTCAGGGGCTCAAGCCCGCCTCCGTGAACATGCTCGGCAGCCTCAACCCCATCGGCGGCATGGCGGCAGCCGGCGGCACCAACGTGCCCTGGAGCGAATTGTCCAAGTCGTTCGCAGACTTCGTCGGCGATCTCACAGGCCAAGGCTTTCACGGACCATTTGCCGCAGCGGACGGACGCATCGTACACAACGCGGGTGGCTCCGAAGCGCAAGAGCTTGCATTCGTCATCGCGAGCGCCGTGGCCTATCTTCGCGCGCTTGAGGCATCCGGCGTCGCGCTCGATGCGGCGCGAAGCATGATCTACTTCCGCCTTGCCGCCGATGCGGATCAGTTCCTGACGATTGCGAAGTTCCGCGCATTGCGAAAGCTCTGGGCACGGATCGAAGAGGCGTGCGGTGTTTCGCCGAAGCCCACATACGTTTGCGCGGAAGCCGCGTGGCGGATGATGACGAAACGCGATCCCAATGTGAACATGCTGCGCACGACCATTGCGGTGTTCGCGGCAGGCGTCGGTGGCGCGGATGCGATCACCGCTCTTCCATTCACCGCGGCGCTCGGCCTGCCCGACCGCTTCGCACGCCGGGTCGCGCGTAACACGCAACTCCTGCTGCTGGAAGAGTCGAACATCTCCAAGGTTTCCGATCCGACCGCAGGCGCAGGCGGCATCGAGGACCTGACGGACAAGCTTTGCCGCGCGGCGTGGCCGCAGTTCCAGGAGATCGAGGCCGCTGGCGGCCTGCCCGCTGCGCTCGAAGCAGGCTTGATCCAATCCAAGATCGCCACCATGCGCGCCGCGCGCGAGGCCGCCGTCGCGCGACGCAAGGACACGCTGACAGGCGCCAGCGACTATCCGCTGATCTCCGAAGCGCCTGCGAGCGTTTTGGATGTCGCCCCGCTTCCCGCGCTCAATCCGTCGAACAAAATCGCCTTCCCGGCGTTGCCGCGCATCCGGCTGGCGGAACCGTTCGAACAATTGCGCGACGCGTCCGATCGCGTTCTCGCAAAGAAAGGCGCGCGGCCCAAGGTCTTTCTCGCCAATCTCGGCAGCGTCGCCGAATTCACCGCGCGCGCGACCTTCGCCAAGAACCTCTTCGAGGCTGGCGGCATCGAGGCCGTGACCAACGACGGCTTCAGGAGCCAGGACGAGATGATCACAGCCTACAAAGCGTCCGGCGCAACGCTTGCATGCCTCTGCTCATCCGACGAGGTTTATGAAAAGTCAGCCGCCGACGCGGCCAAGGCGCTGAAAGCCGCCGGCGCAAACGTCATCCTCGCTGGCCGCCCTAAGGAACAGGACGCACTGAAATCGGCAGGCGTCGAAACTTTCATCTACGCCGGCGGCGACGTGCTCGCGACGCTCAAGACCGTCCATGCTATGCTGGGACTCAAACCGGGAGCGGAATGATGAGCAGCATCCCGAATTTCGCGAAAGTCGATTTCGCTGCGGCCGCTCCCGCGGTCGCCGCGGGGAGCGCGCAGCCCTGGCTCACGCCGGAAGGCATCCCCGTGAAGCCGGCCTACTCCGCCGACGACATCAAGGGCCTCGACTTCCTCGACACCTTCCCCGGCATCGCGCCCTATCTGCGCGGCCCTTACCCGACGATGTACGTCACCCAGCCGTGGACGATCCGGCAATACGCCGGCTTCTCCACCGCGGAGGACTCCAACGCCTTCTACCGACGCAACCTCGCCGCCGGACAGAAGGGCCTCTCCATCGCTTTCGACCTGCCGACCCACCGCGGCTACGACAGCGATAACCCGCGTGTCGCGGGTGACGTCGGTATGGCGGGCGTCGCGATCGACTCGATCTACGACATGCGGACGCTGTTCTCCGGCATCCCGCTCGACCAGATGACGGTATCCATGACCATGAACGGTGCGGTGCTGCCGATCATGGCCCTCTATATCGTGGCTGCCGAGGAACAGGGCGTGCCGACCCAGAAGCTCGCCGGCACGATCCAGAACGACATCCTCAAAGAGTTCATGGTGCGGAACACCTACATCTATCCGCCCGGACCGTCGCTCAAGATCATCTCGGACATCTTCGCCTACACCTCAGCGAACATGCCGAAATTCAACTCGATCTCGATCTCCGGCTATCACATGCAGGAGGCCGGAGCGACGCAGGACCTCGAACTCGCCTACACGCTCGCCGACGGCGTCGAATATGTGCGCGCGGGCGTGAAAGCCGGTCTCGACATCGACCGCTTCG
Organism: Pseudomonadota bacterium; assembly: GCA_040756555.1. Classification (GTDB taxonomy): domain Bacteria; phylum Pseudomonadota; class Alphaproteobacteria; order Rhizobiales; family Xanthobacteraceae; genus Z2-YC6860. Next base: position 121,333 of record JBFLYS010000007.1, read on the forward strand.
CCCCTCGTCTCTCATTCTTCTGGGCGATCGGAATGAACTTCTTCATGGAGGTGGCCAAGATGCGCGCCGCGCGCATGCTATGGGCCAAGCTGATGAAGGAGTTCGAGCCGAAGGACCCGCGCTCGCTGTCGCTGCGCGCGCACTGCCAGACCTCCGGCTGGTCGCTCGCCGCACAGGACGTGTTCAACAACGTCGCACGCACCTGCATTGAGGCAATGGCGGCGACGCAGGGCCACACCCAATCGTTGCACACCAACGCGCTCGACGAAGCGCTGGCGCTGCCGACCGATTTCTCGGCCCGCATCGCCCGCAACACGCAGATTGTGTTGCAACAGGAAAGCGGCACCACGCGCATCGCCGATCCGTGGGGCGGCTCCTACTACGTCGAGTCGCTGACCAACGAGCTCGCCAAGAAGGCCTGGGCGCACATCCAGGAGGTCGAGGAGCTCGGCGGCATGGCCAAGGCCATCGAGGCCGGTATTCCGAAGCTCCGCATCGAGGAAGCTTCCGCCAAGACCCAGGCCCGCATCGATGCCGGCCAGCAATCGGTCATCGGCGTCAACAAGTACCGGCCCGAGAACGAAAAGCCGATCGACGTTCTGAAGGTGGACAATTCCGCCGTCCGACAGATGCAGCTTGAAAAGCTGGCGCGGCTGAAAAAGGAACGCGATCCGGCGCAGCTCCAGACCGCGCTCGACGCCCTCACCCGCGCAGCGGACGGCGGCAATGGCAATCTGCTCGCGCTTGCAGTCGATGCCGCCCGCGCGAAGGCCACCGTCGGCGAGATTTCATCCGCGCTCGAGAAGGTGTATGGCCGTCACCGCGCCGAGATCAAATCGATCACAGGCGTGTTTAAGCGAGAGGTCGGGATGAACAGCGCTGTGGCGGACGTGCAGAAGCGGGTCGCGGCGTTCGAGACCAATGAAGGCCGCCGGCCGCGCATTCTCGTCGCCAAGATCGGCCAGGACGGGCACGACCGCGGCCAGAAGGTGATCGCCTCGGCCTTCGCCGATCTCGGTTTCGATGTCGACATCGGCCCACTGTTCGCGACGCCCGCCGAGGCGGCGCGTCAGGCCATCGAAAACGACGTGCATATCCTCGGCGTCTCGTCGCTCGCCGCCGCACACCTGACGCTGGTGCCGGAACTGAAAGCTGAACTCGCGAAGCAGGGCCGCGGCGACATCATGATCGTGGTCGGCGGCGTGGTCCCGCCGCAGGACTACGACGCACTGAAGAAATCCGGCGCGGAGGCGATCTTTCCGCCCGGCACCGTGATCGCGGAAGCCGCTGGATCTCTCCTCAAGACGCTGAGCGAGCGGCTCGGCCACAAGAACGAAGCGGCGGAGTAGAAATACCCCATGCGAATGACTTCTCCGCTTGCGGGCGCGCTTCTGCTGTCGCTCGGTGTTACGCCTGCCTTCTCCCAACCTGCCGAAAAGCCGGCGATCGAAATCAAAACCCGCGCGGCCGAGATCACAGTCACGATTGAAAAGGAATTAAAAGCCCATCCGGGCCTGCCGGAAAATCTCCGGGCCGAGGGGCAGCGCTACGCCGCCAAGTCCCGTGCCGAGGCCGACGCCGAATACAAGACCAGTCCGGAGTGGTTCAAGGAAAACGGCGGACGCCGCTGGACGTACGACCTCGTCTATTCACAGCGCTCGGTGGTAGCAGACCGTTACGTCAGCGTGCTGCACGACGACGGCACCTTCACCGGCGGCGCGCATCCGAACTCCGTCACGGATACAATCCTGTGGGACAAGACGCAGAAGAAGCGCATCAGCATCCGGCCATTCTTTAACGAGACCGCCGATGGCGGGCCGACCATGACCGCCATGGCGAAACTCGTGCGGATCGCGGTCGCAAGGGAAAAGCTGGAGCGCTGGAAGGAATCGCGGACCGACGACGAGAAAAAAGATTCCTTACCGACTGTCGAAGAAAGCGTGGACAAGGACGAGCAGCTTCAGAAGGCGATCCAGCCTCGTCTGCTCAAGATCGGCCCGATCAGCCTCGCGCCGTCGACGGAGACAGGCAAAAGCTCAGGACTGACCTTCCATTTCTCGCCCTACGCCGTCGATGCCTATGCCGCAGGCCCCTATACGGTGTTCGTGCCGTGGACGGCGCTGAAACCGTTTCTCTCGCCGGAGGGAGTCGCGATCTTCGGCGGCGAGCGTCCGAAAGGCGACGATGACGGCGGACCGAACGCCAAATAAAAAAACGGCCGGGAATTCCCGGCCGTTTAATCTTCGAGACCGTTGTTTACCGCTGGCCGGTCGTTATCGCTGCACCGGCAACCGGCTTGACCTCGATATTCGGCTTACCGCGGTCGAGCACCTTGCGCGCGTAAGTGATGACCGTGTCGGCCACGATCGAATGCCCTTCCGCGCTGGGATGCACCGCGCCGCTGTAGAGGCCCGCGTAGGCCGGCTGGAGAATGTCGAACAGCGAAATGCCCTCGCGATGCGTGTTGGCCGCGAGGAATGCATCGTTCGGCGTGCGGAACAGCCGCCACTTCGCAGCGTAAGGCAGCACGCCGTCCGGCGAATAGGGCTTGAACTCGTCCGTCAGCTTGGACTTCCGCGGCATCCCCATCGCAAGGCCATCCATCGCGGCCGAACGCGGGTTACGGGCGCAGATGCCACGCTTGGCGAACTTCGCCTGGTGCTCGGTCACGAGATTGAAGCCTGTGCCGCTGCCAGTCGCGAGCCCGGCCGGGCAATCGGCACGGCGGCTCGAGTTCGCCGTGCACTCGATCTGCTTGACGAAATCCTTGAAGAAGTCGCCGACCTCGCCAAGCCGCTCGCGGCTGAGTTTCAGCTTCGGATGCACGTCCATGCCAAGCGTCGGCTGGGTGCCGCAGATTTGGCCGTTCTCGTCGTAGTGGAGCGGCTCATAGGCGTTCTGCACGACGCGTTGCGGCTCGACGCCGAAGCCATCACGAAGCGCGTCCTTGACCGCCTTGTACCGCTTGTCGAGGTTCGCGAGATAGACTCGCGACACGCTCGGGGCAAAACGGATCTGGCTGCCGATCAATCCCGCGATCGGAGCAAGATCGGCGGCGCTTTCAGTCATCGCATAGGCCGCGAGCGCACCGAAGCCCACGTCGTTGCCGCCAATCGAGAGCAACACGACGTCGATCGAACGCTTACGCTGCTCCGGAGTACACCAGCGCTCCGCAATCTGACGCATCTGGACGCCCGTCTGACCAGACTGGAAAAAGGGCATTGTGTACGTGGCGTTGATATTGCGCGGGCCGCGGCAGAGCAGTTCCGCAAGCTGGTCGAATTGTGCGCGAACCTTTGACTGCGCACCTTCGCGTGACGCCATTTCAAGGAATAGCCCCTCGCCCACCTCGGCGCCCGAACAGGCGAGCGAGATGAACGTCACCGAGCGGTGACGGTTCTCCAGCGCAAGCTGAATGCCAACGCGGAACGGATATCCGTATTGCGAGCGGTGGCAATCGGCGCTGAACCACTTCGCATTGGACTTTTCGAACGCCTGCTGGAATTCACGCGAGGAGCCGCGATACATCAGCGACTTCTCTTCATCCTCGAGCCTACGACGCGGCAGAACCTTCGGATCGAAGCCGTCTTCAGCGGACGCGACGCTGTAATTTTGCTGTTGCTGCTTGGGCTTTAGCGACGCAACATCTTGTTCGCGCTGCAACGCCGGATCGTAGAGCATCTCGCGGCTGTTGCTGAAGGTCACCGGGCGGTCCGGATTGCTCTCGCCGGAGGCGAAAGAATCGCCGAGCGCGACGACGAGCACGTCGTCGACCGCGACGATATCTGTGAGCTCCGTGCCGTTCGGCAGTTTCACCGAAACAGCGACACCAGATAGTGCGCGGTCGAGCGAGAACGGCACGCGGGCAATGGTGAGCTTGTTCTTGCAGGCGAGCTTGCGGGTCTCGGCCTTGCCGCCGGCCTTTCGAGGCTGCCAGTTCCAAACGCACTCCCCGTCGGTCGGCTGGCCAGGGGCAAGACCGATCGTGACGGTGTGCGCCTCGGGTAGAACGTAGTCTTCCTTCGCACTGCCCCACGAATACCTGCGGTCGCATTGCTGCGGATAACGGCGCGGATTGCCGTTGCTTTCATAGCAAACCGCCGGAAGCGTCTGCGACGCCCAGCCGAGACGCGACTGCTCGTACCGAGGACCGCGCGTCGCCGAGCACGTGTCAGGCGTGGATTTGTTCTTGCAGTCAGGATCGTTGAGCCGCCGCTCGATCTGCCAGATGATGTCGTTGGGCATCGGCGTCGAGCCATCGCCGCGGATCGCCTTGAAGGCGGTCTCATGCATCGCGAAGGGCTGACTGGTCTTGAAGAGACGGAAGGGGCTTTCGACTTCCCAGACGAGGTCGGCCGCCGAACCGGGAACGATCCCAGCAGCGGACCACAGCGCCAGCAGTGACGCCGTCGCGAGCAGTTTTCGACTCATGACCGCACCCCCGTGTCGGTTCTTAAGAATATATTAACCGTAGGTCGCTGCGAGCCCGAACAAGGTTCATGGCTAACAGGGCGAAATGTGCGGATGCTGATTGTATTCACAGCAATTTTAGCTATTGCGGTTGAATTCTAGTCTAGTCAAACTAGTTAGAGTTAGATGCCGGAGACGCGAAGCCATGAAGCACGTCGGAATCTTTGAAGCCAAAACCCACCTTTCGAGCCTTCTGGAGGAGGTCGAAAAGGGCGGTGAAATCGTCATCACGCGGCACGGGAAGCCGGTGGCGAGGCTCGTCCGCGCCGAGGAGCGGCTCAGTCCCGAGGCTGTCGAGAAGCGGCGGAAGGCGCTCAAAGAGCTCCGGGAGATTGGACGAAGCCTCGGCATCAATGCCACGCATGAAGAAATCAAAGCGTGGATTGAAGAGGGCCGCCATTGATCGTCCTCGACGCGTCGCTCATGGCCGCTTGGCTTCTGGGCGAACAGACATATGCGGAGGCCACGGGTCTCGGCACCAACTTGGCCGACGCACCTGTGATCGTGCCGAGTCACTGGCCGATTGAGATCAGCAATACGCTGCGCACGCATCTGAAATCAGGCCATCTTTCCATCGCAAATTTTCACGTCATCATGGATCGGCTGGATCTTGTGACGATCCGCGTTGAGCCTGCGATCGATTTGGATGAGATTGGCCCGCTGGCTCAGTTCTCCGTGACGCACAATTTGACGACTTATGATGCGGCCTATGTGCAGCTTGCGGTCCAACACGAGGCGACGCTTGCCACGTTGGATCGTGCGATGCGAGCCGCAGCAATGAAACTGAACATCCCTCTCCTACCCGCCTGATGCCGATGGCGACCGCGCTCCCCGAAATCAAAACTCTCGCCGCAAAGGTCCGCGCCAACGATCGCGCCACGCTGGCGCGCGCGATCACGCTGATCGAAAGCAAGCGTTCCGACCATCAGGCCAAGGCGCACCAGCTCGTGCAGGAGTTGCTCCCGCACACGGGCCAAGCGATCCGCGTCGGCATCACCGGCGCGCCGGGCGTCGGCAAATCGACTACCATCGACACACTCGGCAGCTTCTTGACGGGCATGGGCCAGAAGGTCGCTGTGCTTGCGGTCGATCCGTCATCGACGCGCACGGGCGGCTCGATCCTCGGCGACAAGACGCGGATGGGCCGGCTCGCGACCGACGATAGGGCTTTCGTCCGCCCGTCGCCCTCCTCCGGCACGCTCGGCGGTGTCGCTGCGAAAACGCGCGAAACGATGCTCCTGTGCGAGGCTGCGGGTTATGACGTGATCCTGGTCGAGACCGTCGGTATCGGACAGTCGGAAACCGCCGTGTCCGACATGACTGATTTCTTTCTCGCGTTGATGCTTCCAGGTGCAGGCGATGAGCTGCAAGGCATCAAAAAGGGCCTCGTCGAACTCGCCGACATGATCGCGATCAACAAGGCCGATGGTGATAACCTCAAACGCGCCCGCGCCGCAGCGGGCGAATACCGCGCCGCCCTGCATATCCTCACGCCGCGTTCGGAGAACTGGACGCCTCCGGTCGTGACCTATTCCGCGCTCACCGGCGATGGCGTTACCGAGCTTTGGAAACAGGTCGAGCTTCATCGCGAGCGCATGACCCGATCCGGAGAGCTCGCCGCACGCCGCCGCGAGCAGCAGGTTAAATGGCTCTGGTCGATGCTGGAAGACCGCGTCCATTCGCGGCTGAAATCGGACCCACGGCTGCGCGCCAAGCTTCTTCAGATCGAAGCTGCGGTCGCCGCAGGAAGCCTTTCGGCGACGCTCGCCGTCGAGGACATTGCGGTAGCGCTCGGACTTTAGGCCGTCCCGGAACGCAGCATCGAAAATCCCGTTGCGAGACGTAGTCTTGCCGTTAACCACGACGCCGCTCGTTTCTGTCCCGATCCGGCACGCAATTGCTGGCCCATTCCTTGAAATGTCCGCTTCAAAAGGATGCGGACCATGCCAATTGATCGTCGCAATCTGCTCGCACTCAGCGCTGTCACGGCCACTGCCCCTGCCGCAGCCATGGCGATGGCCTCGCCCGCGATCGCGGCTCCGCTCACCTCGCTCGGCGTCGACGCCCGCTCCCTCGGCGTTCGCGCCGGCGGCGGCGCCGATCAGACCAACATGCTGCAATCCGCCATCGACCAGACCGCGGGCGCACGCGTGCCATTGGTGCTCGGCCCGGGTGAATACCGAACCGGCGAATTGAGACTTCCGACCGGAACGCAGCTCGTCGGCGTGCGCGGCGCAACGCGCCTCGTATTCACCGGTGGCGCAAGCATCATCAGCGCACGTGGCGCCAATCACATCACCCTCTCCGGCCTCACGATCGACGGCGCCAACAAGCCGCTGCCGAACAATGGTTCGCTCGTGAGCCTCGCCCAGGGCCGCAGCATCCGCATCATCGATTGCGAGATTGAGAACTCCGGCGGCAATGGCATCGCCCTCGAAGCCATCGAGGGCGTCGTCTCCGGCACCGAAATCTTCAATTCCGCGGAAGGCGCGATCTTCTCGCGCGATTCGCGCGGCCTCACGATCCAGAACAACACCATCCGCGGCGCCGGCAACAACGGCGTCCTGGTCTGGACCTCCACCAAGACCGACGACGGCACGCTGGTGATCGACAACCGCATCGAGGACATCGCCAACAAGCGCGGCGGCTCGGGCCAGTACGGCAACGCCATCAACGTCTTCCGTGCTGGCAATGTGATCGTGCGCGGCAACCGCATCTCGCGTGCCTCGTTCACCGCCGTCCGCGGCAATGCTGCGTCCAACCTCCAGGTTGTCGGCAACACGATCACCGACGTCGGCGAGGTCGCGATCTATTCGGAGTTCGGCTTCGAAGGCACCGTCATCTCCAACAATACGATCGATGGCGCCGCACTCGGCATCTCGGTCACCAACTTCAACGAGGGCGGCCGTCTTGCCGTCGTCCAGGGCAATCTGATCCGCAACCTGAAGAACAAGCGCCCCGCCGGCACCGACCCGAACGACGCCGCTGGCGTCGGCATCGCCGTCGAGGCCGATGCCGCGGTCACCGGCAACGTGGTCGAGAACGCGCCGCGCTGCGGCATCAATCTCGGCTGGGGCCAGCACCTCCGCGACGTGTCGGTCGTCGGCAACGTCGTGCGCAACGCTTCTTTCGGCGTCTCCGTCTCGGTGTCCACCGGAGCCGGAACCGCCGTCATCGCCGGCAATCTCATCGCGGGGGCCACACGCGGTGCGATTGTCGGCATGGATTTCGCGCAGGCCGTGACCGGCGACCTGATCAAGGAGCCGGCGCGCTTCGCCAACCTGCAAATCAGCGGCAACCGAGTCCGCTAACGCAAAGCCTCCCTAAGAAGGCCTCCCCCTCGCGCCCGCCGTTTTCCGTGTGTTAGCATCCCCGCCGAAATAAGAAGACGGCGGGGTAGGAAATGGCGTCGGGTGGGGCCGGGTTGTCCGGCAAGAATATTCTCAATCAGATGAAGGCGAGCGGCGTCGAGTTCGTCATCTCCGTTCCAGACATCACCACGGCGGCAGGCCTTCTCGCCCCGCTCGAGAAAGAGACCAACCCGCGTCTCATCCGCATCTGCAAGGAAGACGAAGGCGTCGGCATCTGCGCCGGTCTCGCGCATACCAACAAGCGCGCGGTGCTGCTCATTCAGCAGACCGGCATGCTCGACTCCATCAACGCCATCCGCGGCGTGGCGGTCGAATATTCACTGCCGATCGTGATGATGGTCGGGCTTCTGGAAAAGGAACCTGACGTGCGACCGCGTGAATCGAAGCGCTACGGCGTTCGGATCGTCGAGCCGATCCTCGATGCGATGGGCGTCGAATACCACGAGATCGAACAGGAGGCCGACGTCGCTAAGATCAAGCCCGCGATCGACGACGCCTACAAGAACTCCAAGCCCGTTGTTTTGCTGATCGGACAGAGGCCGACCGCGTCATGATGAATCACAAGGAATGCATGAAGGCGCTGGCCCGCCACGTCAACGACACCGACATCGTGCTGCCGGTCTATTCGACCGCGTTCGAATGGCTCGATGTCCGCAAGAGCCCGCTGAACTACACCGCGCACGGCGCAATGGGCCTCGGCTCCTCGCACGGTCTCGGCCTGGCGCTCGGCCGCCCGGATCGCCGCGTGATCGTACTCGACGGTGACGGCAGCCTTCTCATGAACCTCGGCACGCTGGTCACGTCGGCTGCTGCCGCGCCGAAGAACCTTTACCACTTCGTCTGCGAGAACGGCACCTACGAAGCCAACGGCGGCCATCCGACGCCGAACCGCGGCCATGTCAATTTCGCCGGCTTCGCACGCTCGGCCGGACATAAGAATGTCTACGAGTTCTCGGATCTGAAGAATTTCGAGCAGCAGATCGGATCGGTCCTGTCGGAGACCGGTCCGGTGTTCGTGCATCTGAAGATCGAGCGCTGTGGGCCGCAGGAGCGCGACTACAATCGCATTCACGGCGCCGAAGTGCGTCAGGCGTTCAAGGACGCACTCAAGGCGAGCTAGTTTTTGCTGACTTGTGTTTCTCTTTGCCGGGGGACGCATGCGACATGCCTGGACTGTTCTCAAGATCGCAGCGCCGCTGCTGACGCTGAGCGTTTTTGACGCTGCATTCGCTCAGGGCTCCGACTATCCGAACCGCAAGATCACGATGGTGGTGGGTTTTGCGCCGGGCGGCGGTGTCGATGTGCTCGCCCGCATGGTGGCGCAGGAGCTGACAGACAGCGCCGGTTACCAGATCGTCGTCGAGAACCGGCCCGGCGCGGGCTCCAATATCGCGGCCAGGGCCGTCGCAGGCGCGGCGCCCGACGGCTATACGGTGCTCTTCACCGGCAACAGCCACGCGATCAATCAGACGATCTACAAGAACGCGGGCTACGCCACCGACGACCTGCGTCCAATTGCGATTGCTGCAATGGACAGCCAGGCGCTCGCGATCAGTGCCGGCAATCCGGCGCGCACGATGTCGGCGTTCCTCGATGCCGCTAAGACCAAGCCGCCGAGCTTCGGCTTCGGCGGCTCGTCCTCACGCATCATTGCAGACTACGTCTTGCGGGTGCTCGCGAAGACACAGGCGGTCCCCGTACCGTTTCAGAGCGGCGCGCCCGCGATCAACGCCCTTCTCGGCAATCACGTCGACATCATCTCGGCGCCGATTGCCGAGATCGTCCCGCACATCCAGCAGAACACTTTGCGCGCTCTCGCCGTCACAGGTTCGAAGCGTTCGCACGCGCTTCCCGACGTACCGATGCTGAACGAAGCCGGTTTCCCCGGCCTCGGAATCCACGGCTGGATCGGCATTCTGGCGCCAGCAAAGGTGCCGAACGAGATCGCCTTGAAGCTCAACGCGGCCGTGAATGCCGCCGTAACAAAACCTGGTGTGAACGCCCGGCTGCGTCAGCTCGGATACGATCCCAACCAGATGGCGCTCGCCGACACCGGTCCCTTTTTCAAAAACTCAGTCGAAACCTGGCGCGGGATGATCCTCGCAACCGGTTTCACCGCCGAATAGCTAGCCCGTCTTGGCGAGAACGGGCTTCGGGCGCACTTCATCCAAATCCACGCCGAAGGCCTCGTGCAGGCCTTTGCGCCCTGCTTCCGTCACGCTGACCGCGCGGCCATCGTGCTGCCGAACCAGCCACCCCAGCTCGATCAGGCGCTTTAACAGTTCAACACCGACCGCACCGCCGACATGATAGCGGCGCTCGCTCCAGTCCAGGCACGCCTTGCAGAAAATCCGCCGTCCACGGGAACGCGTCGTGAGATCGACGCCAAAATCCGTCAGGACTCGGATGCCCCATTCCGTCACCTCGCCGCCGTCGTCGCTCAGCACAATCGCGTCTTTCGCCGCGAGCGCATCCGCGATCGCAACACCAAGCCGCCCGGCCAGGTGATCGTAACAGGTGCGCGCAAAGCGCAGGCCATCATCCTGCGCCGAACGCGGCGTATAGCGCGGCGGCACTTCGATAGCAGCCACCGCCTTCATGCTCTCAAGCATGCTGGCGACCAGCGGCGACGCGATCCGGTAATAGTTGAAGCGGCGACGCTTGGTCACAGCGACCAGCCGCGCATCGACCAGCTTGGCCAGATGCTCGCTCGCAGTCGGACGCGAGATATGCGCGAGGAACGCCAGTTCACTGCCCGTCAGCGACTGGCCACCCATCAAAGCGGCAAGCATCGTCGCCCGCGCGGTATCTCCGATCAGGGCGGCAACCTCGACCATGTTGGCGGCAGCGACCATGCCGGACTCTATCGCTCCGCGGTCTCCGTCATCAAGCAACGACAGTTCGGTATCGGCCGAACCGTGCAGTAGCGACAACGCCGTCGTTTGCTGAAAGGTTCGCAGCATTCTGATGATGGAGAGAGAAAGCCATGAAGCGCACGCAAATCCGTGTTGAACCGATTTCGAGCCATCTGGAGCGCTATCGGAAGGGCAAAGCCTTCCCGGTGATCGTGGCTGGCGAAACCATCTATGTCTCCGGGCTTCCGCCGTTCGATCCGGTTACCGGTGAGGTGAAGCCCCGCCCCGTCGAGGAGCAGGCTGAGATCGTCCTTGAGCAATTGAAGCATTGCCTGGAAGCCGCGGGCGCATCACTCGACCGGGCCGTGAAATGCAATGTCTATTGCACCCCGAACCCCGCACACTTCGCAGCGTTCAACGCTGTCTACGATCGTTACTTCGGCGGCAACGGCCCGGCACGCGTCTTCATGCACGTACCGTCCTGGCCTGGCCCCTTCGACGTCGAGATCGATTGCGTCGCAGTCTTGTAAAAGGCCGCGCAGCCTTTACGCACATTGTCCGTCAATTCGAGACAATTCGGCGGGCCGCGGCCAACCTGCGTTTAACGCCGCCTCCATAGCCTGCTACCACGCAACAGCGGAGCGCGTGCCGTGACCGACGACCTCAAGGAGCTTCTTATCCCGATCGTGATTTCGATGCCGTTCTTCATCTTCGGCTTCGCCATCACGGCCAACCTGCTCGACCTATCGGTGCAGGACATCGCGGTCGGCTTGTTCGCAGGCGGTGTCTGCGGCGCCACGGCATTGGCCATGTCGCTTTACCGGTCTGCCAAGAGGACCGATCCGAAGCTCCCGACCTCAGCCTAAGGCAATCGAAATCACCGAGGACGAACACCTGGCTTGCCGGTGCGCGGGAAGATGAATTCCGTCCCCGCTTGCTCCAGCGTGGTGCGGATCGCGGCGGCCTTGGCCTGCGGCGTCTCAAGCGTGCCGTCGAACTCCTCCAGACGCCGAATGGTCGAGATCGGAACCGCCGCTTTCTCGGCAAGGTCGCGCACCGACCAGTTCAGGATCGCACGCGCCGCGCGGATCTGCGCGCCGCTCAAGAGCCGCTGATCTTCCGCATGGGCGAGCGTCTTAACGTCGGGCGCATCGATGACGGTGACGATCCATTCGCGGATCACGCCCTCGTCGCCCGCGATCGGAGCGCCCCGCGCCGTCACCCAGCGATAGGTGCCGCCGACTGATAGCAGACGAGCCTCGATCTCAAACGGCCCACCACGCCGCCGCGCCTCGTCCCACTTCGTGCGTGCCGCCGCACGATCATCGGCATGGAGCGCATCGATCCAGAGGGCCTGTTGAGTCTCTTCGATGTTCTGACCGGTCGCGCTGCACCAGTCCGGCAGATCGATGACCGTGCCGTCCGCGTGGGTCAGCACCACGAGTTCCGATACAGCCGCGCGCAACGCTTGATAGCGCTCGGCCTTGGTGCGGACCGCGTGCAACGTCTCCTGCCGGGTGGTGACATCGAACAGGATGCCGACTGCCTTAGCGGGGCGTCCGTCCTTGTCGAACAACACCTCGCCGCGCTGTTCGACCCAGCGCAACCGGCCGTCCCGCAAAATGACGCGGAAACGGCGATCGATCGGTAGGCCCTTCAGCGCCAGAGTCTCGATCTCTGCATTCGAGACGCGATCGTCCGGGTGCATCATTCCGACGAGCTGCCGGAACGACGGTGTGATCGCCTGCTGCGCAAGGTCGAGCAGATTCCAGAACCCCGGCGACCATTCCATCTCGCCGGTGAGCATGTCCCACTTCCAGAGCCCGACGCCGCCGACCCGCTCGATCAGCCGGATCGTGTCCGCCAGCCCGTGAGGCCCTTCGAACAGCGAAAGCATGTTTGCGCGGCGTGCACCGACCGGAAGACTGTCATCCCGAAAATTCGACTCGGACCCTAGGCTCAGCATCTCGAAAATATCCCTTCACCGGCCGCTCGGGCCGCAATTCGGTTTCCTCCCGGTTCGGTGACAAGTCAGGACCTCTGACTAAAGAAACTCGCTGTTAAGTCGCGCAACTAACATAGAAACATAAATAAAATCAGCATCTTATTAGCCACCCACGGGCGCTTCGCGAAGAAGTTCCCGGCAAAATTCGTTCTGCACGATCGACAAATCGACGAGATTCGCCGGCCGGCCTCGCCCGGTGATCGTGATGCAGTGAGCCGGAAACGAATTTTGCGGTGTCAGGCCACCAGCGGCGACACGGGCCTGATCACGCCGACGGTCGCACCGCTCCAGTTCCGAAGCGAAGGGCGCATGAAGCGTTCCAACGCCATTCGGTCCTCCTCCGATGTTAGCAGCCGCGCCAGCGCCCCCGCGATCATCACCTCGGCCGCACGGGTTGCGCCGTCATCGCATTTAACGGCAATGCCAGCGCCTTGCTCGGGCAGAGCCGCACAGAACACGCCCTCCGCCCCGGTCTTGATGAAAACTCTCGCACCGAACAAGCGCATCACTTCGGTGCAAAAACGCCCGGTGCCCGCGACGTACCACGGTTTCTCGGCGACGGCCGCGCGCAGCCGCGACAACGCCTGTGCACGTTGCGGAGGAAGTCCTGCGCCCGTGCCGACCCTGGCAAAAGCACGCGCCAATCCCGAGAGCGGCATCGCCCAGGTCGGCACTGCGCAGCCGTCGATGGCGCGAACATCGTCGCTGAGCGTCAAGCCGGCGAAATTCTCGAGCGCGACCTTCACCTCGCGTTGAATAGGATGCATTGGGTCGTTGTAGGTGCCTGTGTCCGAATTCACCGAACAACACGCGCAGAGAAATCCGGCATGCTTCCCGGAGCAATTGTTATGGAGCGCCGTCGCCGCTCCGCCTGAGCGAGCCAATGCCTGCGATGACGCCGCATGCAAAGGCCAATGCACGCCGCATTTCAGCGCGGACACATCGAGCCCTGCACTTTTGAGCATCCTCTCGGCAACGGCGACGTGTTCCGGTTCGCCGCCGTGCGATGCGCAGGCGAGCGCCAGTTCCTCCGCGCCAAAACCGAAACGATCCGCGGCACCACTTTCGATCAGTGGCAGTGCCTGAATGGCCTTGATCGCCGAGCGCGGAAACATCGGCTGCTCGACATCGCCAAACGACAACACGCAGCGCCCGTCCACATCGAAAATCGCGACAGCGCCGGTATGGCGGCTCTCCACCACCGCATCGCGCATCACATTTACGAGAACCGGATTACCCATATTTAATCGGCTGTCTTAACCGGCGTTCAGGCCCTTGCCACAGTTCAGACCGGACCCATTTATATTCAACTACCATGGAAACCAGCCCGCCAAAGCCCAGTTCGCCCAAACCTCGTCGCGCGCCTCGCAGACTCATCGTGCTCAGCATCCTTTCATTGTTTCTCCTGCCGCTCGCGGCCCGCGCCGCGCTCTACGCCTATGAGCGAAATCCGAGCGACTATCGCACCGCGGACTGGTCGAGCACCGGCAGCCTTCCGGCGGCATCCGCCGATCCGGAGGCGCGTATCCTCATTCTTTCGGGCCGCACGGGCGGCTGGAAAGGTGTGTTCGCCGTCCACTCCTGGATCGTTCTGAAACCGAAGAACGCCGAACAATGGCAGCGCTATGATGTGGTTGGTTGGGGTGAACCGCTGCGCGAAAACTTCCGCGCGCCCGATGGGCGCTGGTTCGGCGATCGGCCCCGCATCGTTGCAGACATTCGCGGCGCTCAAGCCGAGGCGCTGATCCCGAAGATCAAGACCGCGATCAAAGACTACAAGTACGCCCACATGGGCGACTACCGGATCTGGCCGGGCCCCAACAGCAACACGTTCGTTGCGACGGTGCTGCGCGCGGTGCCGGAGGTGGCGGTCGCCATGCCGCCCAATGCGGTCGGCCGCGACTTCCGCCCGTGGCCCTACATCGGCTGGACCGACAGCGGCACCGGCGTGGAGGCAAGCCTTTGGGGTGCGCTGGGCGTAAAGGTCGCCTGGGTCGAAGGCATCGAGTTCAATTTCCTCGGTCTCGTCGCCGGCATCGACATCCGCAACCCGGGCATCAAGCTTCCCGGTTTTGGCCGCATCGGCTTTGAAGGCGCGAGCGCGACAGCCGCCACAAGGCTGTAGTCCCGGACGAAAACGTTCGCGATGACAACGGGCTACGGCCTGGCGCAAGAGTCATTCATGCTGATGACATGGATAGTCGCTACGCTGCCGTACAACAATTTTTAGTTGTGAACGGCGCACCCATCTTCTTGCGCCGAGAAGTCCACCCCCGTGTAATTGCTCAACTCATACGCACGGTGATTTTCATGTATAAATTTCCATCGCTATTGATCGCGCTTTTGCTCTGCGTCAGCCCAGCCGCAAACGCCCAGTTGACAGTCGATCAGCTTCCCAACATTCGCGTGCTCGGCGCAGTGGATATGACACTGACACAGTTCGGCGGAACGGTCGCCGCGAACGCCAAAGTCGGCGCAACACTGAAAAACGCGCAGGCCATTCTGGATGCGTTCATCCCGTCGATAAACAAACGTCTCGCTTGCGGGAAAAAAGACAGCAAGGTCGGAATTGAAATTTTGAGCCTCAGTGCTGCGCCGACGGTTGGCGTTGCGCTCGATGCTCCTTTCGTTATTCAGGCGGAAGCAAACGTCAAAGATTGCAGCAGTTCCGAACTGTACGGTGGCTCTATCAGCATCGCGGTCCCGATTGGCGTAGCGGTGTCGTCCAATCAACGAACGATCACCCTACGGCCCGGTCCTGTCGAACTCAGAAATCAGGGCATTGTCCTCGTAAATTTCCTGCGTGCGCCGGATCTGTTCGTCAGCTACACCGTAAAGAAAAAGGCAACGCCGGAAATCGGGAAAGTCGCCAAATCGTTCGAACAGAAAATCAACAATATGCTTCAGACCGCTGCCGTGCAGAAGCAGTTCGACCTCTACAAGGTCGCCATTCGCTCGCCTCAAGTTTCATACCGTTATGGCGATTTGGCTGTGGAGGTTGAAGTCACCGGACAAGTTGCAGCCAAGACAGCCAATGCTTGGCTGGCTCGTCTAACCGACTAAGCCAACCGGATCAGCGCCAGACCGCAGACAATCAGCAGCGCGGCAGCAACGCGCGTCGCGCGCACCGGCTCCTTCAGGAACAGGACCGCGATGAGCGCGCCAAAGAGGACACTGGTCTCGCGCAGCGCTGCCACGATCGCGATCGGCGCAACGGTCATCGCCCAGATTGCAATGCCGTAAGACGCGAGTGCGAGGAACCCGCCGCCAATCCCCGTCTTCCAGTGCGGCAGCATCGCCGGCAGCATTCCCCATCCGCTGCGGATCACGCCGTAAATCGCCACCACCGGCGCGATGCCGACGAACAGCCAGACCGAATAGGCGTTGGCCTTCCCTGCCCCCGCGAGCCGCGCGCCAATGCCATCCACCACCGAATAGGCGCAGATCGTCACCGCGGTGAACAGCGCGAAGCCGACCGCGCGCTTGTCGAGACGCGCAAGGTCGCGCCCGCCCCTGAGAGACACCAGCAGCACACCTATGGCTAGCATCGCGATTCCACCCCAGCCATACAGGCCAAGGCGCTCGCCGACGAACAGCGTCGTCAGCGTCGCGGTCATCAGCGGCGCAGAGCCACGCGCGATCGGATAGACCTGCCCCATATCGCCGGCACGATAGGCTTCGATCAACCCGATGAAATAGAACAAATGGATAACCACCGAGGCGACGAGCCACGGCCACGACGCCACCGCTGGAATGCCGAACACGAACGTGAGAGGCAGCGCACAGGCCGCCGCGCCGATCCCGATCAGGATCGTGGTCGAGAGCGGATCGAGCGTGCGTTTGATCGCCGCGTTCCAGCCGGCATGGCAGGCCGCGGCGATCAAAACAGCGAAGAAGACGAAAGCGTCCACTAGGTCCGCTGCAAGGCAGCGCCAGGCCACAGCTTCGGCGCGGAGCGCGAATACTGCGGCGGACGCGCGACCTCTGCGCCGAGTTCCTCTGCCGCATGCCAGGCCCAATGCGGATTGTCGAGGAAGGCGCGCCCCATCGCGACCGTATCGGCCTTGCCGCTTCCGACGATCTCCTCGGCCTGCTTCGGCGAGACAATCATGCCGACCACGCGGGTCGCGATCCCCGCCTCCTTCTTCACACGCTCGGAGATCGGAGTGTTGTAGCCGGGCGTGGTCGGCGTCCGCGTATCGGCCGTAATGCCGCCGGAGGAAATGTCCACGAAGTCGAGACCGTCGGACTTCAGCGCCTTGGCGAAGGCCACCGCATCATCGGTCGTCAGGCCGTCGTCGCGCCAATCATTGCCGGTGATGCGCGCGCCGAGCGGCACGCTCTTCGGCACCACCGCGCGCACCGCCTGCGCGGTTTCGCGGCCGAAGCGCATCCGGTTCTCCAGCGAACCGCCGTATTGGTCAGTGCGCTTGTTGGATACCGGCGACAGGAACGAGTGCGCCAGATAGCCGTGCGCGTAGTGCAACTCGATGGCGTCGAAGCCAATCTTGAGTGCGCGCTTCGCGGCGCCAACGAACGAGTCGCGAACCCGCGTGATGTCGGCTTGCGTCGCCTCGCGCGGCACATGCCAATCCTTACCGAACGGCAGCGCCGATGGGCCGAGTGTCTCCCAGGGATCTTCGCCCGCTTTTAGCGACGAACCACCCTCCCACGGCCGCTTCGCCGATGCCTTGCGGCCGGCGTGCGCGAGTTGAACGCAGAACTTCGTCGTGCCGATGCGCTTGGCATGCGCGATGACTCGGCCGAGCGCGGCTTGGTTGTCGTCGGAGTAAAGGCCCATGCAGCCGTGGGTGATACGGCCCGCGCGCTCCACGTGCGTCGCTTCGATCACCACGAGTCCAGCGCCGGAATTCGCCATCATCCCGATATGTGTCGTGTGCCAGTCGTTCGCACAGCCGTCGTCGGCGCTGTACTGACACATCGGAGAAATCTGAATACGATTGGAAAGTTCGAGATCGGCAAGCTTGATCGGCGAAAACAAGTGGCTCATTTCATCTGTCCTTCCACGGGTAAACGCATGATCGCGAGCGCCAACGCTTGGGCGCGCGGCACAAGAGAGTCGATTTCCAGATATTCATCGGGCGAATGCACGCGGCCACCAATCGGACCAACGGCGCAAATGGTCGGCGCGCCGGTCGCCTGAGCGAAACCGGAATCGGCGCAGCCGCCCGTGAACAGTGGCTTCGGATCGCCGCCGATGTCGCGCATACCGGCAGCGTAGTGGTCGTAGAGCGCCTTGCCGTCCGCATTCTCGACCAGCGGCAGGAAATCGCCGGTGATTTCGAGCTTGGCCGTCGTGCCCGGCACATAGCTCTTGGTCATGATGGCCTCGACCTTCGCCATCGTCTCGTCGCGATCCGCCCGTGTGATGAAACGCAGATCGACCTCGCCCTTTGCCCACGGCGCCACCGTGTTGACGGTCTGGCCGCCGGACACGACGCCGACGTTGAGCGTGATGCCGCGCTTCAGATCGGTCAGCGCGTTGAGCGCAAGCGTCTTATGCGCAAGCTCGTTGATCGCGCTGATGCCGACCTCGAAGTTCGCACCCGAGTGCGCCGCCTTCCCTGCGATTTCGAAGCGCATGAACATGCCGCCCTTGCGCCCGGTCACAACGCCGTCGCCGGGGCGCCCCGGCTCGGAGTTGAACACGGCGCGCGCACCACTCGCATGCTGCTCGATCACCTTGCGCGAGAACGGCGAGCCGATCTCCTCGTCTCCGGTGAAAAGCCCCGTCACTGGAGCGGGTGCGCCGCCGAACTGCTTCATCGCGGCGAGCACGAAACAATTCATCACCAGCCCCGCCTTCATGTCGGCGACGCCGGGGCCGTACGCCTTGCCGTCCTCAATCTTGAATGGGCGGCGTTGCGGCTCGCCCTTTGGGAACACCGTGTCGCGATGCCCCATCAGGAGGATCGGCCGATTTGATGCGGGCCCCTCGGTTTGCTCGATCCGAGCAACGATGGCGTCGCCGAAGCGCACGTCCGGCGTCACGTCGGTCGCGATACCGTAGCCACGCAAGAAGTTGCGGATGTGGGCGCCAACCGCATCGACACCCGCCTTATCATAGGAACCGCTGTCGGTGTTCACGAGCGTTTCCAGCAGCGCCACCATGGCGGGCTGCTGCGCCGTGAGCCAGTCCAGAACCTGCCGCTCCCCCTGCTCGTTCTTTTTCGAAGCCATTCCGCCCTGCTCAAACGTGTTGGGACGGTACTTTTAAAGACGCCGAAGGCCGGGACAAGCCCGGCCTCGCAGAACGGACCTTCGGAAAAGCTGAAGGAATTCAACCCACGCGGGCGCGCTCTTCAGGCGTCGGGGCGATTTGGGCCCACTTCTGGGCGATCGCAATGGCTTTGCGCATCTCCACCAGAAAATCCGTGTCGGAATAGTAGTGCCGCCAGCGGCCAGTCTCGAAGAGTTCGACGAAGTGGGCGCGACGCCGTTCAGCCAAATCGCGCCATTTGCGCGCTGCCTGGTCCATGGCGTGCGGGAACCGTTGGTAGGCCATCGCAAATCCGCCGGTCGCCGCATAGGCGACACATTGATCGTTGCGTGCAGGCCCGATTCGGGCAACGGCACGACGCCATGGGCACAGACGAAGCGCTGCTTATTCACAGGCTTCTACACAGACTTGACTGACGGGGATCACGCGCGCGGACAGGCGCGAGCGCTTTAAGCCGAGATTCGCGCTGTTAAATCAAGCGCTTTGTCAGAGAGCATCGCGGCCGCATTAATCTTTGCGGCGCGCGTGCTCAAGATAGTCGGTGTCGAAGGTGAAGCCCCAGCCGGGCTTGTCCGGCAGCGGATACTTACCGTCACGAAACGGTTTCTGGTCGGCGATCAGCCGGTAGAAGAAAGGATCGCGCCACTCGAGGAAGCCTTCGAGATAGGTTCCGTTGCTGGAGGCGCCGACCAGCATGCAGCCGATCTGCGGCTCGATATGTTGTGTAACGCCAACACCATACTGGCGGCCGAATTCGGCGACGCGCAGCCATTCAGTTGGACCGCCGCCCCAGCTCGCATCGAAATTGCAGATGTCGATCGCGCCGGCCGCCATCAGATCGCGGCAGGCGAAACGGGTTAACTCGCTCTGGCCGGCCGCGATTTTCACGCCGGTCGCTTTGCGCACCACCGCCATATCCTCGCGATCGTTATCCCATATGCACGGTTCCTCGAACCACGAGATGCCCATATGAGTGCAACCTCGAGCGAATTCGATGGCTTGATCTTTGGTCCATCCCTGGTTGGCGTCACACGCGAGGATGAAATCCTCGCCGCCGGCCCGCCGCACCGCTTCCGCGCGCTTGAGGTCCTCGGAAGGCATCCTTCCTCCGACCTTGAGCTTCAATCCTCCGATGCCGAGCGCCTTGATCTCGGCCACCTCGGCCGCGAGTTCTTCCAGCTCGTTCTTTTCGCGGTAATAACCGCCGAGAACGATGACCGGCACCTCGGTGGCCTTGCTTCCCCAGAGCCGGTGGAGCGGCTTTCCGGCCAGCTTGCCCACCGCATCATGCAGCGCGCTGTCGATGCAGGCCTGAGCGCGGAGCGGGATGCGGCGGTCCTGGAAAAAGGATTCCGTGAAGACGCGCGTCTCGTCCCAGATTTCTCTGATCGCAGATACGCGGTGACCGGCGAGTTTGCCGGCCATCGCGCCAATCATCTTGACGATCGGCGCCTGCAACTCGTCGTCGCCGCCGTTGTAGCTCTCGCCAACGACGCCTGCGTCGGTGTGGATGCGGGTGACGATGGCGCAGCGATGGGTGAACTTCAGCGTCGAACCCGACGCCGTGCCCCCCATCGGCACCTTCAGCGGAATGGTCTCGATGCGGACGATACGGGCGTCCGCCACAACGGGAATGTTCATCCGTTACGGCTTAATCGAGAAGATGCCTTCGATCTCAACCGAGATCTGACCGGGCAGCGAGCCCATGCCGACCGCCGAACGCGCGTGCTTGCCGTTCTCGCCGAACACCTCGACGAACAGGTCCGACATGCCGTTGGCGACCTTTGGATGCTCCTTGAACTCCGGCACCGCGTTGACCATGCAGAGCATCTTCACCACCGTGTCCACGCGGTCGAGCGAGCCGAGCGCCGTCCGCGCCGCGGACAGAAGCTGAAGCCCGATGATGCGAGCGCGCTTGTAGGCCTCTTCGACGGAGACGTCGCCGCCAACCTTTCCAGAGAGCAGATTGCCGCTTGCGTCACGCGGCCCCTGCCCGGCCAGGAACAGGAGATTGCCGGCAACGCGGTATGGCAAATAGTTCGCCACCGGCGCCGGGACGTTCGGCAGCACGATGCCAAGCTGTTTGAGGCGGGCTTCTGCGCTCATGGTCGTTTCCTCGATTGTCGGGCTCGCGCCGGCCGCGTGCCCTGTGTCTTTCCGCATCAAAGCAAAGCGTTGATGGCCGCGACAAGCCCGGCCATCACGGTCGAGATATGCGGAATTACAGCTTGATCCGCAGCAGATGCGCGATCTCACCGACGACGCCGCGGCGGAACGCCAGCACGCAGATGACGAAGATGACGCCCTGGATCACCGTGACCCATTGTCCCACCTGGGCAAGATAATTCTGCATGGCGATGACGATGAAAGCGCCGACCACGGGACCGAACACGGTGCCGAGGCCGCCGACCAGTGCGATCAGCACCACCTCGCCGGACATCGGCCAGTCCACATCGGTGAGCGAGGCGATCTGGAGCACGATGGCCTTGGTCGAGCCCGCAAGGCCCGCGAGCGTCGCGGATAGAACGAAAGCAAGCAGCTTGTAGCGGTCGGTCTTGTAGCCGAGCGAAATCGCGCGCGCCTCGTTCTCGCGGATCGCCTTCAGCACCTCGCCGAACGGCGAGTTGATGATCCGGTGGATCAAAAGGAAGCCCGCAAGGAAGATCACGACCACCGTGATGTACATGTTGGCCTGATCGGACAGATCGATCACGCCCAAAATCTTGCCGCGCGGCACGCCCTGGATGCCGTCCTCGCCGCCAGTGAACTTCATCTGCAACGCGAAGAAGAACATCATCTGCGCCAGCGCGAGCGTGATCATCGCGAAATAGATGCCCTGGCGGCGGATCGCGAGCGAGCCCGCCACAATGCCGAGGATGCAAGCCGTCAGCGTCCCAGTCAGGATCGCAAGCTCCGGCGAGAAGCCCCAAACCTTCGCCGAATGCGCAGCCAGATAGCTCGCCCAACCAAAGTAGAGCGCGTGGCCGAACGACAGCAAACCGCCGTAGCCAATCAGCAGGTTGAACGCGCAGGCGAACAGCGCAAAGCACAGCGCCTGCATCAGGAACATCGGATAGACAAAGAACGGCGCGACGATCAGGAACGCCACCATGATCAGGAAAGCGACGACCTCGCTCTTGCTCGTGGTTGCGGCATGCGACGCACCAACAGCCACCGGATCGACCCGCTCCATGTCAGGCTCCCATCCTTAAGCCCTGCGTCCGAACAGGCCTGCCGGACGAACCAGCAGCACGATCGCCATAACGACGAAAATCACGGTGTTGGAGGCTTCCGGAAAGAACACCTTGGTCAAGCCCTCGACGATGCCCAGGCCGAAGCCGGTCACGATCGCGCCCATGATCGAGCCCATGCCACCGATCACCACCACCGCGAACACCACGATGATCAGCGATGAGCCCATCTGCGGGCTGACATTGTAGATCGGCGCCGCCATCACGCCGGCAAAGGCCGCAAGCGCGACGCCGAAACCGTACGTCAGCGTGATCATGCGCGGCACGTTGACGCCAAAGGCGCGCACCAGCGTCGGATTTTCGGTCGCCGCGCGGAGATACGCACCGAGCTTCGTGCGCTCGATTACGAACCAAGTGCCGAGGCAGACCGTCAGCGAGGCCACGATCACCCAGGCGCGGTAATTCGGCAGGAACATGAAGCCAAGGTTCTGTCCGCCCGTGAGCGACTCCGGCAATTGGTAAGGCAAACCTGCCGAGCCGTAATAATTGCGCGCGACACCCTCGATGATGAGCGCGAGCCCGAAGGTGAGCAGCAGGCCGTAGAGATGGTCGAGCTTGTACAGCCATTGCAACATGGTGCGCTCGATGATCATGCCGACGATCCCGACCAGGATCGGCGCCACGATCAGCGCGGGCCAATAACCGATGCCCGTCGTCTGCAACAGGATGTAAGCCGCGAACGCGCCCATCATGTATTGGGCGCCGTGCGTGAAATTGATGATGTTGAGCATGCCGAAAATCACGGCAAGCCCGAGGCTCAGCAGCGCGTAGAACGAGCCGTTGATCAGCCCGATCAGAAGCTGACCGAACAACGCCGCTGAAGAAATGCCGAAAATTTCGAACACGCAATGAGCTTTCAGCGAAGCCGCAAGAGCCGCCGCACCGACGCGCGGCGGCTCTCTACGACAGTTCAGCTTAGCCGCTGACCAGCGGGCAGCCGCTTTCCTTCACGGGGCGGAACGCTTCGGCCGCCGGGATCGTGGCTTTGGTGATGTAGAAATCACCCGGATACTTCGACTCCGACGGCTTCTTCACCTCGAAGAGATAGACATCATGCCGCTTGCGGCCGTTGGCGTCGATCTCGCCCTTGCCGAAGAGAACGTCGTCCGTCTTCATCTCCTTCATCTTGGCAGTCACGGCCTTACCGTCCGGAGAACCGCCAAGCGCCGCTCGCGCCTTGAGGTAATGCAGGATGCCTGAATAGACACCAGCGTGGATCATGGTCGGATACTTGCCGGCCGCGTTGCGCTCCTGATGCCAGCGCTTGGTCCATGCGCGGTTGTTCTCATTGGCGTCCCAGTACCAACTCTCGGTCAGCGACAGACCTTGCGCGGTCTGCAAGCCGAGCGCATTCACATCGCTCGCGAACACCAGCAGACCCGCGAGCTTCTGGCCGCCCTTGACGATGCCAAACTCAGCCGCCTGTTTGATCGAGTTGATCGTGTCGCCGCCGGCGTTGGCGAGGCCGATGACCTTGGCCTTCGACGACTGCGCCTGCAGCAGGAACGACGAGAAATCGGACGTGTTGAGCGGATGGCGGACTTTGCCCAAAATCTTGCCGCCGCTCTTCTCAACCACCTCGCCGGTGTCTCGCTCGAGCGCATGACCGAAGGCATAGTCCGCGGTGAGGAAGAACCAGGTGTCGCCACCGGTCTTCACCATCGCCTTGCCGGTGCCGTTCGCCAGCATCCAGGTGTCGTAGGACCAATGGATGGTGTTGGCGTTGCACTTCGGCCCGGTGAGATCGGAGGCCGCAGCGCCCGACACGATAAACAGCTTGTTCTTGTTCGCCGCAACCTGGCTGACTGCGAGCGCGACGCCCGAGTTTGGCACGTCGACGATCATGTCGACCTTGTCTACGTCGAACCACTGGTTCGCGATGTTGGTGCCGACGTCCGGCTTGTTCTGGTGGTCGCCGGTGACGAGTTCGACCTTCACGTTCGGGTTGGATTTGGCGAAGTCGGCGACCGCGAGCTTCGCGGCGGCCACCGAACCGGGCCCGCCGATGTCGGCATAGAGGCTCGACATGTCGCTCAGCACGCCGATCTTGACGTTGATGTCCTGCGCCTGCGCCGTGCCACACATCAACGCGGCGGCGAACGCGGCCAAACTCGCAATCCGTCTCATCACTTTCTCTCCCTTGGTGGCGCCCTGCGGCGCACTCTGGTTTCGCTTACGTCGGTGTCCCCTAAACCCCGAGATAGCCGTGCAGCTTTTCGAGGTTGGCTTCCAATTCTGAGTTCGCGAAGCCTTCGACCACACGGCCGTGCTCCATCACATAATAACGGTCGGCCACTGTGGATGCGAACCGGAAATTCTGTTCCACCAGCAGGATGGTGAAGCCTTGCTGCTTCAGAATGCCGATCGTCTTGCCGATCTGCTGGATGATAACCGGCGCCAAACCTTCGGTCGGCTCATCCAAAAGTAGGAGACGCGCGCCGGTGCGCAAAATCCGGGCAATCGCCAGCATCTGCTGCTCGCCGCCGGAAAGCTTGGTGCCCTGGCTCGAACTGAGCCGTTCTTTCAGGTTTGGAAACAGATCGAAGATGCGATCGAGCGACAAACCGCCCGGCTTCACCTCCGGCGGCAGAAGAAGGTTCTCCGCAACGGTGAGGCTCGCAAAAATGCCGCGCTCCTCCGGGCAGAGCGCAATGCCGGCCCGCGCGATGGCGTTCGACGGCAGCTTGATCAGTTCCTGCCCTTCGTAACGCACCGAGCCCGCGCGATTGCCGACGATCCCCATGATCGACTTCATGGTCGTGGTCTTGCCCGCGCCGTTGCGCCCGAGCAGCGTCACCACCTCGCCCTGATGCACCTCGAAGTTCACGCCATGCAGGATGTGGGACTCGCCGTACCACGCCTGCAAATCCTTCACCGACAGGAGCGGCGTGCGCGCATCAAGCATGGCCGGTCCCCATGTAGGCTTCGCGCACTTCCGGATTGTTCGACACCGTCGCGTAGTTGCCTTCGGCGAGCACGCGGCCGCGTGTCAGCACGGTGATGCGATGGCAGAGATTTTCGACCACCGAGAGATTATGTTCGACCATCAGCACGGTTCGATCAGCGGCGACGCGCTTGATGAGGGCGGCGATGCGGTCGATGTCCTCATGACCCATGCCTGCCGTCGGCTCGTCGAGCAGAAGCATCTCGGGATCGAGCGCAAGCGTGGTCGCGATCTCGAGCGCGCGCTTGCGGCCATAGGCGAGTTCAACCGCGGCCGTGTTGACGAAGGCGGATAGACCGACATCATCGATCAGCTTGAGCGCGCGTTCATTGAATTGATCGAGTGCGCGCTTCGAGCGCCAGAAATCGAACGATCCACCGCGTTGGCGTTGCAGCGCGATGCGCACGTTCTCCAGCACGGTGAAATGCGGAAACACCGCCGAGATCTGGAACGAGCGCACGACGCCAAGCCGCGCGACGTCGGCGGGCACCATCGCTGTGATGTCCTGGCCTTTGTAGACGATGCGGCCGCGCGTCGGCTGAAGGAATTTGGTGAGAAGGTTGAAGCAGGTGGTCTTGCCCGCCCCGTTCGGGCCGATCAATGCGTGAATGGTGCCCCGCGCGACGCGCAGATTGACGCCATTCACGGCCACGAAGCCTGCAAATTCCTTCGTCAAATCCTCGGTTTCGAGGATGAACTCACTCATACGCTGCATTCCCCCCAAACGCGTCCTCTGGAAAACGCGTTTGCATCAACCGGGCAACGGTTCGGCGTTCGAGTCCCCACCGCCGCCGAACGTGCCTTGAGCCATTTAGACCCGCCTTCGGGTGCGGCGTAAAGTCCCCCAAAAGTAGCCCTCTAAAAACAAGGCCTGCCCGGATGAGAGACCATCCGGGCAGGCCATTCAGATCGACGCGAGGGGGAAGGCGGGGGGCGTGCGCGCCGATCTTATTTCTGAGGTCTTAGTAGTAGTTGCAGACCTTGGTGGTGCCGACGTAGTAGCCGAACTGGTCGTACTGGCGCACAAAGCGGCAACGGCGATAACCGTCGACATAAACTGTGTTCGCGTTCGCGCTCGAGGCGATCGCACCGGCAACAATCGCGCCGCCGATCAGGCCGGCCGCGAGACCCCAGCCGCGGGCCTGGGCTTCGCTCGCTGGGATCGCGAGAGAGGTCGCGAGGGCGAGGACAGCCAGCGCCGCAGCCGTCTTGGTCTTGATGCTCATCTGAAATCTCCGTGAATTCGCTTGAGGCCAGAATGGCTCTCTCATGCCCGTTGGTCGCGGCCCGCAGGGAAAAGGTTCGGCGCCGAAGCGAAAAATGCGCTCTGCCCCGAAGCTCCACACGCGCCAAAGCGAGCACCGAAATTGAGACCGCCCGGATGGGGGGACATCCGGGCGGCCAATCAGATCGACGCGAGGGGAAGGCGGGGGCGTGCGCGCCGATCTATCTCGTCAGGTCTTAGTAGCGGCAGACCCGCGTGGTGCCGACGTAGTAGCCGTAGGCGTCGTAGTTGCGGACGAAGCGGCAGCGGCGATAGCCGTCGACGTACACGGTGTTGGCGTTCGCGTTGGCGGCAATCGCGCCGGCAACGATCGCACCGCCGACGATGCCCGCCGCAAGGCCCCAGCCACGAGCCTGAGCTTCACTCGCCGGCAGAGCCAGCGTGGTCGCGAGGGCGAGAGCGGCAACCGCTGCGGTCTTGAACTTGGTCATGTGAAGTCTCCCGTTGATCTCGTTGAGGCCGGTATGGCCACTCATGCCCATTGGTCGCCGGTGGCGGAAAAAAGGTTCATCTGTTCGTCACGAAAAAGCGCCCTGCCCCGAAATGAAAATGGCCGGACGCGAGGTCCGGCCATTCAATGCAGAGGGCGCGTTTGCTTAACGCGAAGCAGTCGGCTGGATCGCGGGCGCGGAGCCTGCGGTGCGGGCCTCCAGCGTCAGGATCGCCTGATAGGCGTCGGCAAGGCCCGCACCGAATTCCGGATCCTTGCCCGGCGCGCCGAGGTCGCGCGCGCTCGAGACGATGATCGCACGCACGGCCTCCGGCGGAAGCTGCGGCGCACGCTCGAGGATCAGGGCCGCAATGCCCGCCACATGCGCCGCCGAGAACGAGGTGCCGGACTTCACCTGATAGTTCGCGTCCGGGGCGGGCATCAGGATGTCCACGCCAGGCGCCGCAACCGCGATGTGGTTGCCGCGGTTGGAGGCCGCGAACAGCTTGTCGTTCTCGTCGGTCGCGGAGACTGCGATGACGTTCTTGTCGGCGGCCGGGTATTGCGGCGGCGACTTCGCGCCGAAATTGCCGGCTGCCGCGATCAGCACCACGCCGCGACCGTACGCGGCGGCCAGATGACGCGACAACGCCGGGTCGGACGGGCCTGCGAAGCTCATATTGATGACACGGGCGCCATTGGTCGCGGCATATTCCACGCCCTTGATGATCGCGGAGCTGGTGGCTTCGGCGTTCGTTTCGGTCGGGCTGAAGGCGCGGATTGCGAGGACGCGGGCCGAAGGCGCCACCCCCATCAGGCGCGAATGCGCGGCGATCGAGCCGGCGATGCCGGTGCCGTGCATGTGCGGCTTCTGGTCGGGACTGTTGAGCGCGTCGTAGCTGCCCACGATCACACCTTTCAGCTCAGGGTGGTTCAATTCGATCTGGGAGTCGATCACCGCGACGATCACGTTGCTGCCGCGCGCAAGCCCATGCGCTTCGCCGACGCGCATCTTGGTCAGCATGTATTGCGCCGGGTCACCGGCCTGCGCAGGCATCGCACCGGCCGCGGCGGCGGCCGGTGTCGGCACCGGGATCACAGTTTCCGGATTGGCCGGCGGCACGATTTGCGGCGCAGGTTCAGCCTGGCTCAATGTGAAAAGATAGTTCGGCTGCGCGGAACGGAGCGAGGCCTCACGGCCCAGACTGCGCAGGACGGTCCGCACGTCGCGGCCGTCGGTGATGCGCGCGCGGAACCAGGTCGTGTTGGTCAGCGAATAGGTGAACGCCTCGATCTGTTGCAAGCGATGGCGCACGGCGAGTGCGTTGATCGCGGTGGCGGGCAGATTACCAACGAATTCGAGCATCACTTCATTGGAGACGAAGCGGTTCTCGTCCGGTGGTGGAATGTTGATACCGCCTCCCGGCCCTTGCGGACCCTGCGGGCCGCCGGAGAAGCCCGGCGGGGGCGGAGGCGGCGGAACGGGCGTCGCGCCAGCCGCGCCAAGCGTGCCGATCAGAACACCGGTGCCGATGATGGGGCCAAAGCCGGGACCACGCGGGCCGTCGCCGTAAGGACCGCGCGGCGGCCGCTTGGGATCACGCGGCGGCCTGCCCTTGCCATCGCCGGTCGGATAGGTGGCGACGTCCGTGCCGCGGCCGGGATGCTTACCCTTCACCTTGGAGTTGATGACCTTGGAGGCGCGGAAGCGCTCACGCATCAGGCTTGTATCGTTGAGCCTGAGATTGCTCGGGCCCATGTTGATGCGCGGCGCCACCGACATGCTCGGCGACATCGACATGCCACGGCCGATGCCAATGCTCTGAGCCGAAGCCGTGGTGGCCGCGACTGCGACAAGCGCCGAGATCAGAGCGACCAGCGGCAAATAGCGGTTGGCTTTGGATCGACGAAGCGAGCGCGTGAGAAGCGAGCGCATGACTTTGGCCTCCGGGACGAGACGCGACTGGAATTTGTTGCCCGCAAGGCGCCCTTTTCAGGGCGCCCTCCCCGGAACCGTGCCTTGGCTTAGTTCGCCGACGGCACCGTGAAACCGATCACCGGGTTCTGCGCCATGCGCTTGACGACCGCGGCGAGCTCTTCCTGCGAGAGCTGGTTCTCGGACACGCGGAGGCGGAACATGCCGGCCGCCGGGCCGCCGATCACGACAGCCTTGTTGTCCAACAGGAACTTGGTGATGTCGGCGGCATTCGCCTGCGGGTTGAACCGCACCAGGACGAACGCACCCGTCTCGACCGGCGCCTCAATCGGAGCCGAAGCGAGCGTCGGACCCTTGCCCTGCTCCTTCACGACCACGCCGGCGATGATGCCCGCCTGGAGAACGATGGCGAGGGCCGCAGCCGTCGCACCGTAAGCCAGGGTCCGCGTCGAGAAACCGCCCACGAAGGAGGTCATCCAGGCGCTGAGGCTGAAGGTCGAAGCCGGCTTGCGGACCGGCTCCGCGTCGATCTTCTCGAACAGGTTCTTCATCGCGCGCGCCGACGGCGCACCAAGCGACTCGTTGACCCGGATGGCTTCGCCCAGCTCTTCACGAACCAGTTCGTAACGGCTGGCGAGTTCGTTGTCGTTTGCGAGCGCCTGTTCGACGCGGGCTGCGTCGCGGCGGCTCAGCGTGCCGGCGGCATGCCACGGCAGGAGGAGTTCGATGTCCTCTTGCGTCTCTTTGATCTTCGTGTTCATGGCCAACCTCTTTCAATTCCTCGAGCTTTGAGCAGCTCTGCCAGTTTTTTACGCGCGTAGAACATTCGCGTTTTTACTGTCGCTTCCGGTATCCCAACGATCTCCGCCACTTCCTCGACTGACTTCTCGTGGTAGTAGACGAGATCGATGATCTCCTTGTGCTCGGCGGAAAGCCCGTTGAGAGCCTCCCGTATTACTTCGCCCTTTTCCTTCTTCTCCAAAGTGACGTCCGGGGTGTCCGAAGTATCTTCGATCGCCTCAGCCGTCTCTTCATCCAGTTCCGCCTCCGGCTTACGCCGCAGAGCGGACAACGCTTTGAATCGGGCAATAGCAAGGAGCCAGGTGGAAACCGCCGCCCTTCCCTCGAAGCGTCCGGCTTGACGCCAGACGTCCAAGAACACCTCACTGATCAGGTCTTCCGCTGTGGCCTCATCACGAACCAGCCGCAGCACGAACCTGAACACCCGCACATGATGCCGTGCGAACAGCACCTGCATCGCGAGCCTGTCGCCGTTCGCAATCCGTCCAATCAGGACTTCGTCTGATGTGGCCTGATTTGCGCTCAACGTTGGCTCTCGTGGATTTAGTCGCGGGAAAGAGGATTCAGGTTCAAATATACTGCAATTTCCACCTAAACCCCTTGATCCGCAAGCGAAAATTGTCACCCTGGGGACTGTGCGTAGCTTGCCGATACCGCCAAAGGGTACCCCGTGACTGCCTCCCTGACTCTGGAAGCCCTGAACGGGATGTCCCCCTCCGCCTTTGTCGCAGAACTCGGCGAAGTGTTCGAACATGCCCCCTGGGTGGCCGAGGGCGCGGCCCCAGGGCGACCCCACCGGACGGTGGCAGAGCTCCATGACGCCATGATGGGGGGCGTCCTGGCGGCATCTGCGGACCGCCAGCAGGCTTTCATAGCCGGACACCCTGAGCTGGGCAGCCGGGTCGCCCGGCGGGACCTCACGGAAGCTTCTCAGGACGAACAGGGCAGCCTGGGGCTCGACCGGCTGTCCGCCGAGGAGTTCGACCGCTTCTCCCGGCTCAACGCCGCCTACCGGGAAAAATTCGGGTTTCCCTTCATCGTCTGCGTTCGGCGGCACACCCGGGACTCGATCCTGCGCCAGTTCGAGCGGCGGCTCGTTAACGATCTGGAAACCGAACGGACAACAGCCCTCCGCGAGATCGGCCTGATCACCCGGCTGCGCCTCGTCGCCAAGGTCGACGGTCCCGGCAAGCCGGAGACCACCGGGCGGCTTTCGACCCATGTGCTCGACACCAAAGCCGGCCGGCCGGCCGCGGGCATCAAGATCGAACTGTTTGAAGTGGGCGGCAGCGCGCGTGGCCTCCTCGCCTCCGCTGTCACCAACGCCGACGGCCGCACAGACAAGCCGCTGATCGCCGGCGAGCCGCTGCGCATCGGCACCTATGAATTGAACTTCCACGTCGGCGCGTATTTCGGAGAAGGATTTCTCGATGTCGTGCCGATCCGCTTCTCCATCGCGGAGCCGGAGGGGCACTACCACGTGCCGTTGCTCGTGACTCCGTGGAGCTATTCGACCTATCGTGGAAGCTGAAACGACAACCAAGGACGCAAGAACGTGATTGACCTCTACACTTGGACCACGCCGAACGGCCGCAAGATCTCCATCGCACTCGAAGAGATGGGGCTGCCCTACACCGTGCACCCGGTGGACATCGGCAAAGACGAACAGTTCAAGCCCGAGTTCCTCAAAATCAGCCCGAACAACCGCATCCCGGCGATCGTCGATCGCGACAATGGCTTGTCGCTGATGGAGTCCGGCGCGATCCTCACCTATCTCGGCGACAAGACCGGCAAGCTGCTGCCGAAGTCCGGCGAGAAGCGCTGGAAGACGCTCGAGTGGCTGAACTGGCAGATGGGCGGTCCGGGTCCGATGCTCGGCCAGGTCCATCACTTCGTGAAATACAATCCCGGCAAGGCGCCCTACGCCGAGGAGCGCTACCTGAAGGAGGCGCACCGTCTCTACAAGGTGCTCAACACGCGTCTCGAAGGCCGCGAATACGTCGCCGATGATTACTCCATCGCAGACATCGCGATCTGGCCATGGATCAGCCGCTACGAGTGGCAGACCATCGACATGAAGCAATATCCGAACGTGCTGCGCTGGTACAAAACCATCGCCGCCAAGCCCGCGACCCAGAAGGGCTACAAGGTGCCGAAGGACGTCGGCGAGATTCCGATCCCGGCGTAATCCGGCATTTTCGCTCTTGAACCGATCCGCTCCGGCAAAACCGGAGCGGATTGCGTTTTGGGGCGCCGCATTCCGTTTTGGACGTTAACCACGCGATCAATTTCGAGAAACGGACCCGCTCAATCCTGCCAATCTAACCCCAGAGCGCCAGATGCGGGGCCACCTTGGAAACGGGAACGGCGAAAGCCGAGCCGCATCATGTCCGAATGGAATTCGCTTCAGTCTGTCAGCTCGCTCCATATCCTGCTGCAATCCGTTGGCTGCCTTGTCGCGGCATTCGTGATCGCCGCAGGCGTCGCCGCCCACCACTACCGGGGGCGCTGGAGCGACCTTGTTGTCATCGCCAACCGCGCGCGCAACCGCTATCTGCCGCGCTGGCGCGTCGACATCGAGACGACGCTGCACAATACATTCGTCGAAATCGCGATCCTTGGCACCGCGGCCCTCTTCGCGCTCGCTTATGCCTCATTCTCCTATGGCCAACGCAAGGCTGAGCTTGTCGTCGCGAGCAACGAAGCTCAGATCGCCAGGGTGCGCGTGGAAGCCGATGGGCTGCGCCGCGAAATCGACGCGTTGCATCGCGCCAACACACAAGCCGTAACGCAAGCTGCCAAAAGCCACGCCGCCGAGATCGCGGAATTGCAGCAACGGCTCCACTATACCGAAAGCCGCCGTGTCGCTTCGGTGGAAAGCCTGCGCTGGGAGGTGAAGCAGGCCGAGGCGCGCGCCGAGAACACCATCGCCCGCCTGGAACGCCAGCTTTCCCAGGTCGAGCGGCGGCTCACCGCGCTGACTGTTCAGCGACGCCTCACGGCGAATGAGAAGGACCTTTTGGTCGAAACACTGCGGCCATTCGCCGGGCAGAAGGTGTCGATCGCCGGCATCGATGGCACCGACGACGATAAAGTCTACGTCACCGACTTTGTCGAAGTGTTCGAAGCAGCCGGTTGGGAGCATCCGGACGTGACCTACCGCCGCTGGGATCGTGACCCTGTCGGCGTCGAGATCACGCTCAACGAGGCCGATGGCCGCGCCGGCCGCGTCAACGTTGCGATCGGTGCCTTGATCAACGTCGTGCGCAAGCTCGGCCTTACCGATGGCAACACGATTTACATGAATGGCGATATCCCGATGGGCCAGGTCGAAATCAAGATCGGCAAGAAGCTGCTGCGGTAAGACGTATCGGCCACCTTGCTCGCCCGCTCCAGCGGAGCCTCTTGTCCGTTGGGGCAAGACGCATCGTGGATCCATCAAATTCGAGTGAACGACCGCTTCGGCTCGGCCGAAAGCGCGGCTTCACACGTTGAGTGAACAGGGCGGCATCCGTTTCGTCGCATGACCCGGTTCGGGCGCGCGAATGGAGGACAGCCATGGCTGCCACCGGCTCCTTTTCCTACCAGACGCTCAGCGAGAACGAGCACCGCATCCAGCTCCGCCGCGCCGTTGTCGCATCCACCGTCGGCACCGCGATCGAATGGTACGACTTCTTTCTGTACAGCACCGTTACCGGGCTGGTCTTCGCCAAGCTGTTCTTCCCGAAATCGGACCCGTTGACCGGAACGCTCGAGGCCTTTGCGATCTACGCCGTGGGCTTTGTGGCGCGACCGATCGGTGCGGCGATCTTCGGGCACTATGGAGATCGCATCGGCCGCAAATCGACGCTCATCGCGACACTCCTGCTGATGGGGCTTGCCACCTTCGCGGTCGCGCTGGTGCCGACCTACGATCAGATCGGAATCTGGGGCGCAGTTCTGCTGACCGTCCTGCGCTTCCTTCAGGGCGTGGGTGTCGGCGGCGAATGGGGCGGCTCGGTGTTGCTGTCGATGGAATGGTCGCGCTCCAATCACACCCGTGGCTTTATCGCCTCGTGGCCGCAGTTTGGCGTGCCCTGCGGTCTGTTTCTCGCCAATCTCGCTGTGCTCGCACTGAGCCAGATGTCGGGTGATCAGTTCTTGTCCTGGGGCTGGCGCATCCCCTTCGCGCTCAGCCTGATCCTGGTTGCGGTCGGCCTCTATATCCGGCTCGGCATTATGGAGACACCGACATTTGCGAAGCTCGTCGCCGAGCAAAAGGTCGAGCGGACGCCGATCATCGAGGTGATCCGGTCGGAGCCGCGAACGATTCTTCTTAGCGCTTTCGCGCGGATGTCGGAGCAAGCGCCGTTCTATATCTTCACGGCTTTCATCTTCTCCTACGGCGTCACAACACTGAACGTCTCCCGCGACTTCCTACTCATAGCCGTCCTCGCGGCTTCCGTTCTGTCCTTCCTCTGGATTCCGCTGTTCGGTCACATCTCAGATCAGATCGGCCGCAAGAAGATGTACATGCTGGGCGCACTGACCACCGGCATATTCGGCTTCGTCTATTTCGGCCTCCTCAACACCGGCTCGCTGGTGCTGATCTTCATTGCGATCGTGCTGTCACTCATACCCCACGATATGCAGTATGGCCCGCAGGCCGCGTTGATTGCAGAGTCGTTCCCCGGCCGGCTCCGTTACAGCGGCGCCTCGCTCGGCTATCAGCTCGCCTCAGTGATCGCCGGCGGCCCCGCGCCGCTGATCGCAACGTGGCTGTTCAGCCGCTACCACTCCGCATATGCCATCGCCGGCTACATCGCGATCTGTGCCGTCATCACCCTCGCCGCAACCGCGATGATGCATGACTACACCGGCAAGGACATCGAAAGCGAATACGCACACGGGGCACACCGGGCGGCCTGAGCGCGCTTGGCACGGAGGCAAAGCTCAAGGCTATGTACTGTCGATCGATTCCACGCTCTCCCGAGTCAGGGAGGGCGTGGGATTGTCTGCGACCGCCTGACACCCCTCCACTTCCCGACATGGCGCGCTAGGATCGGCTGTCGAACAGGAGCCGCCATGCCCATCTTCATGTGCAACACTTGCGGAACGCAGTTCAATCCGTCGGACAAGCCGCCACCGAACTGCCCGATCTGCGACGACGAGCGGCAATTCGTTCCGCCGTCAGGACAGGCGTGGACGACCCACGAGGTGCTGGCGAAGCGTTCATACAATGGATGGCGTGAGCTAGAGCCCGATCTGTTTTCGATTACGATTTTTCCGGCGTTTGGCATCGGCCAGCGGGCGCAACTCCTTCGCACACCGAACGGCAACATACTGTGGGACTGCATCTCGCTGTGTGACGCCGCGACTGTCGCTTTGATCAAGGCGATGGGCGGCATCAAAGGCATCGCGATCTCGCATCCGCACTACTACTCGTCGATGGTCGAATGGAGCCATGCCTTCGGCGGTGTGCCGATCCATCTGCACGAGGCCGACAAGCAGTGGGTCATGCGCGACGATCCCGCTGTTTCACTCTGGAAGGGCGAGACGAAGGAGCTTCTTCCCGGCGTCACGCTGATCTGCGTCGGCGGACACTATCCCGGCGGCGTGGTGCTGCACTGGGACAAGGGTGCTGGCGGCAAAGGCGCGCTGCTCTCCGGCGACATTGTTCAGGTGGTCGCTGACAACAAGTCGGTGAGCTTCATGTGGAGTTTCCCGAACTTCATTCCGCTTTCGGCACCGGCCGTTGAGCGCATCGTGCGGATGTTGAAGCCGTACAGTTATGACCGCGTACATGGCGCGTTCAACGACCGCACGATCTGGTTGGACGGCAAGGGCGTCGTGGAGCGCTCGGCCGCGCGTTATCTCAACTGGATCAGAGCGAACGCCGACAATCAGCCGGGCGTCACGTCCGCGTCCTAGCTACTTCCGCGCCGCGAGCGCACCGCCGATCGCCACCTCGAAGAAGTTCTCGCAATAGGCCATCGGGCTCGTCGCCGCGACGATCTTATGCGCCGGCGCGAAGGCCGCGAGGAACTTGAACGTGTGCCAGTAGCCGACCGCCGGAAGCAACGGCAGGCCGGGGATCGACGGCTCCGGATAGATCGACAGATAGAAGTGTGGCTCGTCGCAATAGGTATCGCCGGGCGAGAAGCCGACGCCCATGCCCTTATCGCGCCCGAACGACACGTCGACGTCCATGTCGAAACGGTGCGGCCAGCAGCGCGGCGCAGGACCACTCAATTTTTTCGCAGAGAGCTTGCCGCGAACGAATTCGAGGATGTCCTGCGCGTTGGCGAACCAGACCGATAGCACCTCAAAAGCGGCGACCAGTTCCTCCAGCGAATAGCGCGCGCCGAGTTCGAGCACATGATGCGGCAGGTCATACGGCAGTGGCGCTTCGAGATCGCCCTTCAGCCCCCGCGCTGCCATCTGGCCCGCAATCCAGGTCCGCACCTCAGCATCGGCGCGGCCGTCGAGCGGGAGCTCCACCGGCGCCTTGTCGAGAAACGCGAGCGTCAGATCGGCCAGCCGCAAGCCGAGCCGCGAACCATCCGGCAGCTGATGTGTGGCGAGCCCGCCGAACACGCCGTCCCAGCCGAGGTTCATATGGCTGTCGTCCGCCCGCTCGGGGATCGCCGCCCGCGCCACACGCGCCAGCCATTGCGCGGCATAGTGCGCCTGCAACCGCGCCTCGTGGAGGCGGTGGAAGTCCATGCGGGGCACGGCCCGCCACTCGGGAGCTTTGTGCAAAAGGCGGTTGCTCATGGGGCGCTCTTCGGGGCGACTGATTACGCGGTCTTGAACGTCTTCGCCAGCGCGTCGGCGTTCTTTGCAAGAAGTCCAAGGTCCGCGCCCACCGCCACGAAGGTGTAGCCCCAGGAGATGAATTTCTTCGCCTCTTCGACGTTGGGTGTGAGGATGCCCGCAGGCTTGCCGATCTTCTTGAGCCGCTTCACCGCGTCTTCAAGAGCGGCCTGGACCTCCGGGTGGCCCCAATTGCCGATATGGCCGAATGAGGCCGAAAGGTCGTTGGGGCCGATGAACACACCATCGATGCCTTCCACCGACGCGATGGCCTCGATCTGCGCCAGTGCCTCGCGGGTTTCGACCTGCACCAGCGTGCAGATCTCGCTTGAGGCGTTCTTCAGATAGTCCTTCACGCGGCCGTAGCGGCTGGCGCGGCCCGATCCCGTGATGCCGCGTACGCCCTTTGGCGGATAGCGCGTCCATTCGACCGCGCGCTTGGCCTCCTCCGGCGTCTGCACGAAGGGCAGCAGCAGGGTCTGCGCGCCGATGTCGAGATAACGCTTGATCAGCACCATGTCGTTCCACGCGGGACGCACGATGCAGGACGCGGTGCCGGCCTGCGCCGCCTGAAGCTGGAGCAGAATGTCCGGCACATCGTTGGGCGAATGCTCGGTGTCGAGCAGGAGCCAGTCGAAGCCCGAGTGCGAGACGACCTCAGCGGCGATCGGGCTGCACAGGCTGCACCAGAGGCCTATCTGAAGCTCGCCCTTGGCGATCGCGTGCTTGAAAGCGTTGCGCGGCATGTCCATGAGCACTGACCTCAGACGAACTGGACGGCAACGCCGCCGAACGGACCGAAGTCACCGTGCACAGTGTCCCCCTTGGCGGCGAACACCACGCGGGTGAACGAGCCCGCGAGAACGATATGCCCCGGCTCAAGCGGTGTGCCCATCGAGCCCACCTTGTTGGCGAGCCAGGCCACGCCCATCGCCGGATGACCGAGCACGCCCGCGGCGACACCCGTCTCCTCGATCTCGGAGTTCTTGTACATGATGCCGCCGATCCAGCGGAGGTCCGCATCCATCGGGCGGATCGGCCGGCCACCCATCACGATGCCGGCGGCCGCGCCGTTGTCGGCGACCGTGTCGAAAATCTTGCGCTGGTCCTGCACGCGCGCATCGACGATCTCAAGCGCCGGCACGACGAAGTCAGTCGCGGCCAGCACATCGGTGAGACCCACGCCCGGCCCCATCAGCCGCTTGCCCAATACGAAGGCCAACTCGACCTCGATGCGCGGTTTGCAGAAATCGGCGTGCTTTAGCTTGGCGCCGTCCGGCACGATCATGTCGTCATGCAGATAGCCGAAATCCGGCTCATCGATGTTGGAGGAGCGCTGCATGGCCTTGGAGGTGAGGCCCACCTTGTGGCCGATCAGCTTCCGGCCCGCCGCGATCTGGCGCTTATGGACGATGGTCGAGATCGCGTAGGCGTCCTCGATGGTGATCCCCGGGTAGGTCGTCGAAAGCTGAACGGCCTGTTTCTTGGTCTTGTGCGCCTCCATCAGGATGTCGGCGGCTTTGTTGCGGTCGGCTTCCGAAAGCATTGGGCTACTCCCTCCCCATCTATGGCCCGATTCTGCAACGCAGCACGGATCGAGCCAACCCCGTTACGCCCAGTCATGCCGTTTGCTATCGTCGCTTGCAATAACAAGAACGCACAACAACGACACCAAAATCACATGGGGAGAAAGATCATCATGAAACGCCTGTCTATTCTCGCGCTGGCGCTGTTGGCCATCGCGTTCACAACCGGGGCTTCGCGGGACGCGGCGGCCCAATCCGGCGAAGGCTGGATCACGCTGTTCGACGGCAAGAACCTCGACCAGTGGAACGGTGACGGCACCGCAACCTTCAAGATCGAGGATGGTTCCGTCATCGCCGTCGACAAGAAGGACCCGAAGGCCATTGCGTCGTATTTGGTGTCCAAGCAATCCTTCAAGGACTTCGAAATCCGCGCTGAGTTCTGGGTCAGCGACGACGCCAACAGCGGCATTTTCATCCGCAACACCGACCCGAAAAACATCAGCAGCAAGACCGGCTATGAGGTCAACGTCTTTGACCAGCGCCCCGATCCCTCCATGGGCACCGGCGGCATTGTGCCGTTCGCAAAGACGCTCGTTCCGGTCAAGGCCGGCGGCAAGTGGAACACCTACGAGATCGTCGCCAAGGGTCCCAAGTTCTGGGCCACGCTCAACGGCATCAAGACCGTCGATGGTGCGGAAAACGGCGACCACAAGGAAGGTCCGATCGCGCTGCAGTTCGGCGTCGGCACAGTGAAAT
Organism: Pseudomonadota bacterium; assembly: GCA_040756555.1. Taxonomy (GTDB): domain Bacteria; phylum Pseudomonadota; class Alphaproteobacteria; order Rhizobiales; family Xanthobacteraceae; genus Z2-YC6860. The sequence goes on from JBFLYS010000007.1 coordinate 159,999, forward strand.
TCCGCAAGGTGATGATCAAGCCGTTGTAAGCGCAATCGCCTCTAAAGCTGGACCGCTTCAGCAACAATTGTCATGCCTGGGCATAGCCGTCCGAAGGACGGCGTCGCTTCGCTCGCCTGTGACCCAGGCATCCATCTTCTTACGAAAGGATGGATCGCCGGATCAGGTCCGGCGATGACGGCAGAGTGTTGAGCGGCTCATGAGTGGTGTTTTAGATCTCATCGTCATCGGCCAAGGCGCCGCGGGGCTTGCCGCGTCGCTTTCTGCTGCGGAGGCAGCGAAACGCCAGAACCTAGCGCTCAACATTACATTGATCGAAAAAGCTCCCGAGGCCGAAGCCGGCGGCAACACACGCTGGACTCCGTCCTACATGCGCATGGCAGCAGTGGATCGCGTCGAACCAAGCTTCGTGCATGACATGCTCGAAGCGACGCAGTTCAAAGGCGACGAGACCTACTTTGCGACGCTGGCGCAACGCGCGCCCGCAACGATGAAATGGATCGCATCGCACGGCGTGCCGTTCCATCAGCCGACTTATTATCTTGCGAAGGGGCCACCCCGCATTCAACCAGTCGGCGGCGGCGAGACGATCCACCGCGAGTTGTCACGCGCCGCGCAGGCCGCGGGCGTGATGTTCCGCTACTCATGCGCGGCCAATCAATTTATGAGCGAGAATGGCAAGCTATCGGGCGTGCAGCTTGCCTCTGGCGATACGCTTCCCGCCGACGCCGTTGTCCTCGCCTGCGGCGGGTTTCAGGCCAACGCGCAAATGATGCGCGAGCATTTCGGCGCGGGCGGCGACGCCGTTCCCCTGCTCGCCCCTCAAGCGAAGTTCAACAACGGCGACGGCATCCGCATGGCGCAGGCGCTTGGCGCGGATACATCCGGCGAATGGGACGGCATGCACATCGAGCCGGTCGATCCGCGCAGCAAAAATTCCGCGCCGGTCGTACTGGTCTACCCTTACGGCATCGTCGTGGACAAAACCGGCCGCCGCTTCTTCGATGAGGGCGGCGGATTGGTGCACGAGACCTGGGAAACATTCTCGCGCCGCGTTCACTTTGAAACACCCGACCGCATCGCCTTCGCCATTCTCGACCGGCGCTTGGTCGATATCACGGATTATCAACGCGCGATCCGATCCGAAGTCGCGCCGTATCAGGCCGATACGCTCGCCGAGCTGGCCGGGCTCATCGGCGTAGATGCAGACAACCTCGCCATGACCGTTGCCGCCTATAACGCCGCCTGCATGGGCGATCCTGCAAAATTCGATGCAACCCGCCGCGACGGGCTCGCGGCCTCCAGGACCTTGCAACCGCCCAAATCGAACTGGGCGCGCGCGATCATCGAGCCGCCCTTTCTTGCCTATCCGCTGATCGGCGCCATCGCCTACACGTTTAGAGGACTTTCGACTGACGAACGCGCGCGCGTGCTGCGCGGTGGCGCGCCGATTCCCGGCCTCTATGCGGCGGGCGAAATCACCGGACATTTCTATGGCACCGCGCCGAACGCGGTGTCGGTCCTGCGCGCCTTCGTATTTGGGCACGTCGCCGGAATGGAAGCGGTGGCGTATCTGCGCGGCGCTCAGGCGTAGCGCTTGCCGCGCTTGCTCCATTCGATGACGGTCATGGCGCGCAATTCGACCGGCGCGACAAGCCGCAGGTTCCGACGCGAGCGCTTCGGCACCGTCTGATAGTGGCGCGTTTTGTCGAGCGCTTCGGTCAACCAATAAAGCTCTTCATCGGCGACCAGCCACCGCTTGAGTGGATAGCGCGAGAGATCGAACGGCGCAGAATATTCGAGCAAAGATTTACGGCGATCTTTTTCATAGAACTCGTGAAAATAGGACATCGCAAGCTCGCGCACGTCGCGATAGACAGGATCGCGGTAGCGCAGCACCGAATGGTTGGTCTTGGAGATCGCGCCCCACAAGCCGTTCTGCTTAAACGGTGTGACCACATGGTCGTCCTGATCAGGCAGCGAACGGAAATCCATGATCAACGGTGGACCGCCGTGATAGGCAATGGCCGCAGCCGCGACCAGCGCGCCTTCGAAGCAGTGAGCCGTCCGATCGCGCAGCACACGCCGCGGCGAACGATAGGTCTCACCCTTGAGTTCAAAATTGGTCGGAAGCCCTTCCAGATAGTCCTGGATCTTCTGCGGCGTGGACAGCTTCCTGAGAATCGAATGCTCGGCGGACGTCAGAAGGGTTTTGAATTCGTATTTCATTTCCGTTGAGCGCCGCCATTCGCATCGCGCGATTCTCAATCAACGCGAATCGCAGAGCCGTCATTTTACAAAATTAGCGGAACTTCCGCGCCGCCGCAGCCGAAGCGATATCAACAGGCGCTGATGTCGCCAAAACACATCACAAAACGCGGCAATCCGCCGCAATCGTGACAGCCATGCGTGGGAATTTCCCTGACGTGTTGAAGCACCGAGTTTTTGGCAAATTGCCCAACGTCGAACTGTGAACACGGACGTCAATCGATGACACGCTGGATCGCTCGTTTGGCGCTTGCAGGAACAATGACGATGGCGAGCGGTGTGTTCTTGTTCGGCACGATCATGCTGGCGACCGCAGCCCTGCTCACCTGCAATCTGGCTGACGAGCTTGCGGCCCAACCGCCGCAGGCTCCGTTGAAGGCCGAAGCCTAGCCTTCTTCCTTCGTGCGATAGTAAGGCTCGACCGGACCGGTGAGCTTGATCGTCAACGGATTGCCGTAGCGATCCTTGGCGTTGCCTGCGGCGACGCGGACCCAGCCTTCGCTGACGCAATATTCTTCGACATTGTATTTCTCGACACCCTTGAAGCGGATGCCGACATCGCGCGCGAGCACTTCGGCGTTGTAGTAGGGGCTGCGCGGATCGTTGGAGAGGCGGTCGGGCAGCGCGTCGCTTGGCGACTCAGGCTTTTTCGATTCGGACATGATGCACGGCTATAGCACAGCGAAGCGGGCGCGCCGCAACGCGCCGCTCGCTGTTCCTGCGCATTCGTCAAATGCATCCGCCGCATGGTTGCCGGAATGCGTCCGCATTCCGGCCACGGGCCGATCAGTTCGGTGCCCTTTTGGAGACGATCATCTCAAGCAAATAAAGGCCCTTCTTTACGCCCGCGGCCATGCCTTCGGCCCCCGGTCCCGGCAGGACCATCGAGTCGGCCGCGGCCTTTGCCTTGGTGATGTTGATCTGCTCGATCCCGGGCGAATAGGCCAGGACCGCCGTGAGCGCGAGCACAATACCCGCCGTTTCGTTGCTGTGCGCGGCGAGCTGTTGAAGGATGCCATCGAGTTTCGGAAGGTCGACGTCTGCCATGGTGGTTTCTCTTGGTTAGAGGTTCTGGGGTTTCGAAAACGGCGCTTCCGCACAGCGCCAACCCACGGGCGCTGCGGAGGGACCGGAAATGGATCGTTCGCCCCCGCGATAAGCATCCAACCTTATTGCGCGTTTCGCTTCCCGCTCAGTGCGTTTCGCCACACTTTAATGGGGATTGGGTCTTGGGACTGTAGTCTCATTGTCGTGCCGCCGATGCGGGAATGCTAAGAAGTCCGCCGGAGTACCGAATGCCCTATGACACCATTATCCGTGGCGGCACCGTCGTCACGGCCACCGACACGTTCGAAGACGATATCGCCATCAGCGGCGGGACCATTGCCGCCATCGGCCACGACCTGGGCGAGGCCCGCGAGGTCGTGGATGCCACCGGCAAGCTCGTTATGCCGGGCGGGATCGACAGCCACGTCCACCTAGCCCAGCCCTCCGGTCCTGGCATCACCATGGCCGACGACTTCGCCTCCGGAACCCGTTCGGCGGCGTTTGGCGGCAATACGATGGTGCTGCCCTTCGCCATGCAGCAGAAGGGCGAGAGCCTCCGCGAGGTGGTGAAGCAGTATCACGCCAAGGCCGATGGCCACTGCTACGTGGACGTGTCGTTCCACCTCATTATCGCCGACGCGAGCGAAACCGTGCTCGGCCAGGAGCTCCCCGCCCTCGTCAACGACGGCTACACCTCCTTCAAGGTGTTCATGACTTACGAGGGCCTAGCACTCTCGGACATGGAGATGCTCAACGTTATGAGTGTGGCGCGCGAGACCGGCGCTCTCGTGATGGTGCACGCGGAAAACTACGACGCGATCCGGTTCCTGACCGACCGGCTGGAGCGCGCCGGTAAGACCGCGCCGAAATACCATGCGACCTCGCGGCCGATCCCGGTGGAGCGGGAAGCAACGCATCGCGCGATCTCGCTATCGGAAATCATCGACGTGCCGATCATGGTCGTGCACGTCTCGAACCGCGAGGCAATGGAAGAGATCAAGCGCGCCCAGCAGCGCGGCTTGAAGATCTACGGCGAGACCTGCCCGCAATATCTCGTGCTGACCGAAAAAGACCTCGAAGGTCTCAACATGGAAGGCACGAAGTATGTCTGCTCTCCCCCGCCGCGCGACACGGCGAGCCAGCAAGCCTGCTGGGAGGGTATGATCTACGGCGTGTTCTCGCTGTTCTCTTCCGATCACTGCCCGTTCCGCTACGATGATCCGCACGGCAAGCTCGCTCCGAAGGGCCGCACCTCGTTCCGCTGGGTGCCGAATGGCATTCCCGGCGTCGAAACTCGGCTCCCGATCCTGTTCTCGGAGGGCGTCGGCAAGGGCCGCATCACGCTTAACGATTTCGTGGCGTTGAGTTCGACCAATCACGCCAAGACCTATGGGCTCTACCCGAAGAAGGGAGCGATCGAAGTCGGCTCCGACGCCGACATCGCGATCTGGGATGCCGAGCGCAAGGTCACGATCTCGCAAACGCTGATGCACGGCGGCTGCGACTACACACCTTACGAAGGCATCGAGGTCACCGGTTGGCCGGTCTCGACGATGGTGCGCGGCAAGTTCGTCGTGCGCGATGGCGAACTGGTCGGCAAGGAAGATGCAGGCACCTATGTGGCGCGCGAGAAGTCGCCGCTCGCGGTGCCGGTAGGAGCAGCGAGGATCTAGCGGTTCGCTTTCGCTGTCGCGCGGTCCATCAGCGTGATGAGGCCACGCAGAAGATCGATCGGCTGCGGCGGGCACCCCTTGATCTCAAGATCAACCGGAACCACTTGCGACACCGATCCGACATTGGCGTAGCTGGTCTTGAATATGCCGCAGCCGGCCGCGCAATCGCCGACGGCGACCACCCATTTCGGGTCCGGCGTCGCCGCATAGGTTCGCTCCAACGCCGTGCGCATGTTGTGCGTCACGGGCCCAGTCACGAGCAGCACATCAGCATGACGCGGTGACGCAGCGAACTTGATGCCGAAACGCTCGGTATCATAGATCGCATTGTTGAGCGCGTGAATTTCTAGCTCGCAGCCGTTGCAAGAACCCGCATCCACCTCTCGAATGGTGATCGAGCGGCCGAACAGCCGCCGCGCCTTGGTCTCCAGCGCCCTGCCAAGCTCCGCCAGCATCGCGTCCTCGCGCGACTGCCGCAGCGGCTTCGGCGCCTCAATCGTCACCGGCCGCGAGAACAACGAGCGGAGGAGCAGCGTGCGCATCAGAGGTCGTGCCCCGAATACGAACAGTTGAACGACTTGTTGCAGATCGGAAAGTCCGCAACGATGTTGTCCTCGATCGCCGCTTCAAGCAGCGGCCACTGGAACCACGATGCATCACGCGCATGGCAGCGCGCGATCTTTCCGTCGGCGATACGCAGCCATACCAGCACGTCGCCACGGAACGCTTCGACCATCGCGACGCCCTCGCCTGACATGTCTTCGGTCGGCAGCGACGTCTTGGCCGGCCCGGTGGGTAAATCCGCGAGCCAGGCGCGGATGAGCTTCACGCTCTGCTCGACCTCGCGAATGCGCACCCAGACACGAGCATCGACGTCGCCGCTTTTGAACGTGGGCACCTCGAAAGCCGCACTGATGTAGGGCGCATAAGGCAGATCGCGCCGCGTGTCGAAATCGCGGCCGGACGCTCGGCCAACATGGCCACCCGCGGCCCATTGGCGAACCAAATCAAGACTCACGGTGCCGGTGGTGCAGGTACGGTCCTGTAGCGACGGCGTGTTATCGTAGACACGCACGACCTCGGCAAACGGTTTCTCAATCTCGTCCAACACCAGGCCGATCGCGCGCGCGGCGCCAGGCCCGGTGTCTTCGACGCCGCCAGGAACGATCCGGTCCATCATCAACCGATGCCCGAAAGCCCGGTCGGACGCCTGCAACACGCGCTCGCGCATGATGCCGCATTGCGCATGGACGAGCGCGAAGGCCGCGTCGTTGCAGATCGCACCGATGTCGCCGATGTGATTGGCGATGCGTTCCAGCTCCGCCATCACGCCGCGCAGCACCTTGGCGCGCGGCGGCGGATCGACACCGAGCGCCTCCTCCACAGCACGGGCGAAGGCGAAGCTGTAGGCGACCGTGGAGTCGCCAGAGATACGAGCCGCGATCCGTGCTGCCTGCTCGATCGGCACGTCAGTCATCAAGCTCTCGATGCCTTTATGAACATAGCCGAGCCGTTCTTCGAGCCGCACCACTGTTTCGCCGTTCGCTGTAAAACGGAAATGCCCGGGCTCGATGATGCCGGCGTGGACCGGCCCGACCGGGATCTGGTGCAGCCCCTCGCCCTTCACCGGCAAGAAATCATAAGCCGCTGGGTCGCGCTTCCCGACCGCGGGCGCGCCGTTCAGCGGCGCACGCATGCCCCACTGGCCGTGATCGAGCCACGGCCGCCGATCGGGAATCGCGAGCGGTGCGTGGCCATAGAGATCGTGCAGCGCGCGTTCGAGACGGATCGCTGGCGGATGGTCGCGACCGATCGATGGGAACGTGCCGTTGCGCGCTTCGGTGGTCAGGACCACCGGCGTCGGCAATTCGGCGATGCGAAGCGCCAGATGCACGTGCTCCATATCGCCCCAGAGACCGAGAAGTTCGCCGCCGCCTTCGCTCAGCGTGAGGCCGATGCTCGGCCATACCTCAGGGTCGATAACGTAGCGCGGCCACGGCTTATGGCCCCGCACAGGCGTCTTATCAGCGATGAGGGTTGCGATCCGGTTCGTCATCGTCATCACCCAAGCTGCGCCGCAACCGCGCGGAACCAACGCACCACCGGCTCGGGCAGCCACAGCCCCGCAGCCAGCACGAGAGCCAGATGCACGAACAACGGAACATAGGACGCCCGACTGGCAGCGACCGACGGGCTCGGATCACCGAATAGAACGCGCTGCAAATGGATCACCAGCGCTCCGAACGCCAGCAGCAAACCGACCACCAGAACAACAGCAAGCCATGGCTGGCGCACAAAGCTCGACGACACCAGCATAAATTCGCTCATGAACACGCCGAACGGCGGCAGTCCAGCGATCGCAACAACCGAAAGCGCAAAGCCGACGGCGAGACCCGGATTGGATACGGACAGTCCGCGGATATCGGCCAAGCGCTGCGTACCTTTAATCTGGGCAATGTGGCCGACCGCAAAGAAGATCGCGGACTTGGTGAGCGCATGCATCGTCATGTGCAGCAGGCCCGCAAAATTCGCGAGCGGACCGCCGAGGCCAAACGCGAATGTCATGATGCCCATGTGCTCAATGGAGGAATAGGCGAACAACCTTTTGATATCGCGACGGCGGTACAGCATCAGCGCCGCGAAGACGAGACTGACAAGGCCAAATCCCATCATGACCAGCCCGACATTCAGCGTCGCCGCATTGCCCGCAAGGATCATCTTGAACCGCAAGAGCGCGTAAAGCGCGACATTCAACAGCAGTCCCGACAGCACCGCCGAGATCGGCGTCGGACCTTCGGCATGCGCGTCAGGAAGCCATGCGTGGAACGGCGCGATACCGACCTTGGTGCCGTAACCGACGAAGAGGAAAACGAAGGCGAGCGAGAGCAATTTGGGATCGAGGTGGCTCGCGCTCTTCTGCACGTTGTCCCAGGCCATCGCCGGCAGCCCCTGCCCGAGCACATCCTGCGCCGAAAGATAAATCAAGATCGTACCGAAGAAGGCGAGCGCGATGCCGACACTACCGAGAATGAAATACTTCCATGCAGCCTCCAGCGCCTCCGGCGTTCGATAGATGCCGACCATCATCACGGTTGAAAGGGTTGCAACTTCGACGCCCACCCAAAGCAGGCCGAAGTTATTGGCAACCAATGCCAGATTCATGGCCCCGAGCATGGCCTGATAAAGAGCGTGATAGAAGCGTACAAACCGCGGCGTCAGCTTCCCGCTTTCGAGCTCGTGATCGATGTAGGTTGCGCTGAAGATCGACGTGGTGAAGGCCACAAAGGTCGTCAGCAGCACCAGATAGATATTGAAGTCATCGATCAGGAAAAAATCGCTGCGCATCCGTTCGGAATCCAGCAGGCCAGCCGATGCAAAGCAGGTGAGTCCGCAAGCCGCGACATTGATCGCCGCCCCCAACCGATAGCCCGGAAGGATCGCCAGCAGGACCATCGCCACAACAGGAACAAACAGAACCGCGTCGAGCGGCGTCAAACCGAATGGCAGAGGAGGCAAGGAGGGGATCATGTCAATCTCCCCGCCCGCCGCGAAATCGGTCGATGTTGCTCACGTCCACGGTGTCGAACCGCTCGCGAATGCGGAACACGAACACGCCGAACACAATGAAGGCGATCAGAATTGAGAACGCGACAGAGAACTCCACCACCAGCGGCATGCCTTTGGCGCCGGATGCCGCAAGAACGAGGCCATTCTCCAGCGCCATGAAGCCAGCAATCTGTGTCACCGCGTTGCGCCGCGTGATCATCATCAGGAGCCCGAGCAGGATCACCGAGAGCGCAAAGGCGAGATCCTCGCGCACCAGCAGGCTCACGTTAGGTCCTGATGGCAGCACCAGCAGGATCGAGAGGGCAACGAGACCAAGCCCGAGAAGCATCGTCGGCCCGCCGCCGTAGACTTGCTCGATCTCACGATGGATACCGAGCTTTTGCACGATGCGATGCAGCGCGGCCGGGATGACAAAGCCTTTCAACACCAGCGCAATCGCGGCCGTGATGAGCAGGTGCGGCGCGTCTTGAATCAGCGCCTGCCAGGCAACAGAAAGCGACAGCACGATCGACTGGAGCGCGAAGACGTTGAGAACGGCGGTGATGCGGGTCTGGTAAAGCAGCAGGAAGCTCAGAACGACCATGCCGCCGGCAAGCAGATGCGCAACATCAAATGCGAAGGAGCGCATCACAGGCTCCTCGACACGAAGAGAAGGAATACCGCCAGCGCGCCCGCGACAAAGGCCCCGCCGAGAAAGACCGGGTAGCGGAACACGCGCATCTTCGCGACTGCGGTTTCACCGATGGGCAGCAGAATCGCGAGAATGGCAATCTTACCGAGATAGCTCGCGCCCCCGATGGCGAGAGCTTCCACGCTCTTGTCCGCCGTAGCCATACCGAATGGGAAAAACAGACAAGCCAGCAGCGAGAAATAAAGGACGAGTTTCACGGCTGCCGCCATCTCGATCATAGCGAGGTGACGGCCGGAATATTCCAGCACCATCGCCTCATGCACCATCGTAAGCTCAAGGTGCGTTGCCGGATTGTCGATGGGGATGCGGGCGTTCTCCGCAATGGCGACGCAAATAAAGGCAACCAATGCGAGCCCGAGCGAAACACGAAGCCCCACCTCGCCGCCGATAAAATTCTCCGCGATGGTCGAAAGCTGCGTCGTCCCCGCAATCAACGCCACGGTAAACACGACAAGCAGCATCGCAGGCTCGGCGAGCGAAGCAATCATGATCTCGCGCGACGAACCGATACCGCCAAACGCCGTTCCAACGTCCATGCCTGCGAGCGCCAGCGCGAAACGTCCGGCCGCCAGCAAGGCAACGATCACGATGATGTCCGCGGACCAAGAGAACATCAGGTTGCTGGCGTAGGTTGGCACCAATGCGGCCGCAACCCAGGTGACAGCGAAGATGACGTAGGGCGCGATGCGATAGAGCCATGACGCGTTGTGCGCCAGGACCATTTCCTTATGCAGCAGCTTCCAAATGTCGAGATAAGGCTGCCACAGCGGCGGGCCGACGCGGCGGAGCACGCGCGCCTTCACCTTGCGCGTGATGCCAAGCACCAGCGGAGCCAGCGCCACCACCACCAGCATCTGCACACCCTGCCCGATCAGATCGAGGATCAGCGCCATGCTGCCACCAGGATCAAGAGGGCAATCAGCGTGGCAAAAACCAGAGTCAGGTAACGGCGGATGGTCTGGAACTGCATCTGATTGAGGAACACGGCCGCGCGCATGGTCGTACGCAACGCGGGCCCGTAAACGATGCGCCATGCCGGGTCGAGCACACGGACCTGGAAATGCGCCGCGCGCGGATCGCCCGGTCGGGGCATGTCCACTTTCTGACGCAAGCCGAACACGCTTGCCCCGAACACGCGCCGGATCGGCATCGCAACACTCGAACTCGAATATTGCGTGACGACCGATGAGTCGGGATAGCCGCAGTCCCAGATCGCTCCGCGGCGCGTCGCGCGCGTCGCGAAACGATGGATCGCAAGCGCAATGAGCGTCGCCGACAGCGCCATGAAGATCAGAAGAATGAGCCCATTGTAGGAGCTCCGGCTTTCCGCGATCGGCACGATCGAGGTCGAGAGGAGAACGGCCTGCGGCGGCGTCCGACCGCCGGTCAGGCTTTGCACAACGGGCGCGAGTTGATCGATGATCGGACCGGGCAGCACGCCAGCCACGAAGCACAATGCTGCCAGGATGAACATTGCCGTGAGCGAGAAGCGATCCACTTCGACGGCCGCTTCAGCCGCCGGGGTACGGGCACGCCCGAGGAACGTCACACCATAGGCTTTGACAAAGCAGGCCGCCGCCAACGCCGCCGACAGCGCGAGCATCGCGCCAACCGCGGGGATCATGAAGCGCAGCCCCCATTGCGGAAGACCGGGGCCGGCGAGAATGGCCTGGAACGTGAGCCATTCGGACACGAAACCATTGAGCGGCGGCAGAGCCGAGATTGCGATGCAGCCGACCAGAAACACGATGGCGGTCTGCGGCATACGGTGGATGAGACCACCGAGCCGCTCCATATTGCGTTCACCGCTGCCGGCAAGCACGGCCCCTGCCCCCAAGAACAAGAGGCTCTTGAACAGTGAATGGTTGAGCACGTGGAGCAACGCCGCGGTCATGGCCAGCGCCGCAAGACTGCTCATGCCGTTGGCGCGGAATGCGAGCGCAAGACCGAGTCCCAGGAAGATGATGCCGATGTTCTCGACCGTCGAGTAAGCCAGCAGCCGCTTGATGTCCTGCTGCATCATCGCGTGCAGCACACCTATCACGGCCGTGAGACCTGCCAGCGCGAGCACGATCAGGCTCGTCCACCAGACCGGCTCGCCCAAAAGATCAAACACGATCCGGATGAAGCCGTAGATCGCGACCTTGGTCATGACACCGCTCATCAGGGCAGAGACGTGACTGGGCGCAGCCGGATGCGCGAGCGGCAGCCAGACATGCAGCGGCACGAGGCCTGCCTTTGAGCCTGCGCCCGTTAACGCCAGCAAAAGAACCAGTGCGGCGATCGTCGACGCCGGAGGGTTCGCACGGATCACTTCGAACGCGTAGCGACCTTCCGCGCCGCCCAGCAGTCCGAATGCAAGCAACAGCGTGAGCGTGCCGAAACTCGCCATGATGAGGTAGGTCGCGCCTGCACGCGCATTCGCAGGATCGCGGTGATACGCCATCACCAGCGCCCAGGACGTGAGCGACATGAACTCCCAGGCGATCAGGAACGTGAAGGCGTCATCAGCAACGATGACGAGATTCATGCCTGCGAGATAGAGCGGGATGTAAGGCACCACCCGTAGCGGCGATTTCTCATGCCGACCGTAGCCGATCCCATAGAGAGAAGCCGCGGCCGCACCGAAGTTGATCACGATCAGAAAAAAGGCAGAAAGCGGATCGATCCGGACGTGTGCGTCGGTCCCTGGCAAACCCAGCGGGAGCACAACAGCCACCGCGGCAGGCTCCATCGCAAGATGCCAACCCGCCGCGCCAAGGGCCGTGAGCGCAACCAGCCCGCTCAAAACATAAATCAAGGCGGAACCCAGGGCAGCCCGAGCAGCCACAATTGCGATGGCCGCTACGGTGATGAATGCGGCCACGCACCACAATACGACGACGGCCGACATTGCCCCATTACCCCTGACGCCAATCCGGCGCGTAGAACAGATTGGCGCTCCGAAGGAAGGCAATCAACAAGCAATTTCAAAGGGGAACGGCCCCAGCCGCTGCGGGGCGGTTGGGGCCGTTGGGGTCGCACGCAAGTCACTTTGGGGTCTAGGTACGCAGACAAAATACTGGCACCGGGTGACACGGCGGTGACGCAGCAGCCGCTGTGGATATCCTGTGCACATCCGCGGCGGGTTTCATTGCCACGGTCTAGCCCTGGATCGTTCCGAAAATTCCTCAATTGCGCCGTCCTGAGGTCACGCCCCCAGCGCCCGATGCGTCCCAGTTCATAACGGCTGGGAGAATCCCATGCGGCTTCGCGGTTTCATTCCATTCGCGGTTGTATGTATCGGCTTCGGTATGGCTTTCAGTGTCACAGCGGCTTTTGCTGTGGAGGAGACCGGCGCCACGCCGCTCCAGTTAAAGAAATTCATGAAGAGTCCAGTTTCTTCGTCGGCCACCCGGACGGTGAAAAAGGCCGATGGGGACTACGCGCAAATGCCTGCCCGGCGTCTAAAGAAGAAAGCAGCGGCAAAACAGTCCGTGCACGCTCCAGCACCCGTCGAATTCGCATCAGAAGCGACAAACGCGTACGCGTCCGTCATGGACGCTCAGGTGAAGATCGTTTCCGCCGATGAGGTGAATGAGATCGATCTTGCGGCAGACGTCGAGCCGATCATTCCGATCGCCGTGTCGACCAGCGCAGAAACCGTTCGCGTCGTCAGCCCCAGCGAAGTCAACGCGATCGATCAGGCGGCAGACAAGGAAACGGTTGGGATCGCGCCTCCGGCCGAGCCCACCACGACAGCATTCAGCACCATCAGCATAACGACCGAACTTAAATCATGGGTGCAGCGGATGATCGACGGCCTGCATGTCGTCTTCGCTGCCGCGACCGCAGCCGCCAAGGCGTTGTTTGCCTAAGACACAATCAACGCGAAAGCTGCTCAAGCTCCGGAAAGCGGACGTAGGCCGCGTCTTTGCACTGCTCGCGCACGTTCGGGCTATCGATAATGCGATCGAGCCGGCCAGCACGGAAGGTGATGATGCTGTCCTTGCTACCAGCGTATTGCCCGCCCGTTCTCTTTGCATTGTAGCGTACGCATGACGCATAGCGCGTTCCGCCTTCAACACCCTTCAGGGCAGGCTCGCTCACGTAAGCGTCCCGGACGTTGCTCGGATCGTTGAGATAAGTCCGCATCGCCGCGATGATATCGGCTTTGTAGTTCGCCGGCGCGACGTTGATCTCACCTTCAAACCGCTTCTGGTCGTTCATGGACTCCATGCTGGCGCAGCCGCCGAGCATCAGCGCCAGTCCAAGCACTACTCCGCGCATATCCGATTCCAATCTGCCGAGAGTGGCCGGAATAGCAGATTCGAAGCTGGCTTTCGCGGCCACTTCGCATTCAATCCAGCTTCTGGATCTTGGCGTCGCGCACCACCCGGCCCCACTTTTCCGTGTCTTCATCCAGGAATTTCGCAAACGCTTGCGGCGCATTGGCGACCGGATACATACCGAGTTTGACCAGCTTTTCGCGAATCTCCGGTTCGTGGACGACCTTCGAGACTTCGCCTTGAATCTTGTAGACGATTTCGGACGGCGTACCCGCGGGCGCAAAAAGACCGAGCCAGGTCTGTCCAATATAGCCGGGCACGGTTTCAGCGATCGGCGGAACGCCGGGTACTTCCTTCAACGGCTTCAACGTACCCACGCCGAGCGCACGCAACTTGCCGGATTCCACATGAGGTAGCGACGAAGTAATGCCGTCGATCATCATATGCACTTCGCCACCGATGACGCCTACGATGGCTTGGCCGCTGCCGTTATACGGCACGTTGACGATCTGGATGCCGGTTGCAAGCCGGAAGAGTTCTGTAGAAAAGCGAGAGGTATTGCCTCCAGAAGCAAAATTGATCTTGCCAGGATTGGCCTTGGCAAGGGCGATGAGTTCGGAAACGCTTTTCGCCTGAACCGACGGATTCACGACCATGATGAAAGGCGCGTCCACCACCATGGTGACGGGTGCAAGCTCCTTCTTCGGATCGAAAGGCAGCTTGTTGTAGAGGTTCGGACCAATGGTGATCGGGCCATCATTGGCGAACAACAGCGTGTAACCGTCGGGCGGAGACTTTGCCACGGCGTTGGCACCGACCATCTGCACGCCGCCGGGGCGATTTTCGATGATCACTGTTGCGCCCCAGGTTTCCTTGAGTCGTTGCGCCATCAGGCGGCCCAACACATCGAGCGGCCCACCCGGCGCGGTCGGCACCACGATCTTGATCGGCTGATTCGGGTAGACATCGGCGCGCGCGGCGATGTTCATCAAGGTGAGACCGGCGCACAGCGCCGCCGTCACAATCCGTCGCAACATCGGGCCCTCCCCCGTTGTCTACTTTATCTTCGTTCTTCTGCTTTCAATGCGTGAGCGGATTCGTAGGTCCAGCCAGCGAGCGCGCTCTGACGCGGATATTTGGCCATTGCCTCCAAGGCTCGGAGCGTCTGCTCGACGAGTCGGGACACTGCTGCTTGGCCTTCGATCACGCATCCAAAATTTGGACAGATACGGTCGACCGGCCGTTCGTCGAAAACCTTCTTGAGATCCGCGGCAAGCGGTGAATTATCGATCGCAGCCAGCCAATCGAATTTGACATTCAGAAACGCCTCGATGCGCCCTGCCGTGATCTCATCGTCCGAAGGTGCTCGCACCAGCGGATCGCCTGGATTCGTTTTCGGCAGGAAACCCCAGCAATCGGAACTGAACAGCGTCCGCGTCGTCGCCTCGTAAAACCAGAAGGTCGGAAGCACCATCAACGCACCGCGCAGCATCTCGACTTTCAACTTGCCGACATCCGCCGCCGGACCTGGCTTCAGAAAGTCGAATGGCGTCTCGGTCAGCGTCTTGATCTGCGCGTCGGCGCTGGCGTCGTCGATTTTCTCGAAGAAGTCGATGGGGCTAAGATCGCCACCACAATACAGCGTCTGAAACTGAAAATCGTGCGTGATCCATGGCAGATTCAGGATCGTGTCCAACTCACGGCGCGTCATCATGAAGCGCCGCTCGTGACTCCCCCCGATCAAGACCTCAAGACCCCGCCGCACCTCATCGCGATGCAGAGGCAAGCCTCCATCCAGCATCAGAAACTGGCCGGAATCGCGAAGCACGTAGCATTGGAACGGGATAAAACCCTTCACGTCCGCCGGAATCCATGCACCACATTGCTCGGCACGCACGTTGCCGCCAATCGCGTAGATCGTGCCAGGGCAGATTTCCGTAATACTGCTGGCGCGGGCCGGGTCGTGGATGTTCAAAATGTCGTCCTTCCCTACCGTCCCGCTTCCCGTCTATTCGGACGGCGCGCGCACTTTCTCTTTTAGCGGAATAATCTTGCTGATCTGCGCCGGGGCGCCGGACTGCCCCATCAGCATGCCGTCTTTGACCAGCGGCGTCATTTCCTCGGTCGTATCGATGACGCCGCCGTGCGCCGCTGCGATCATCAACGGGTTAAGCCGGCGCAGAATCTCATCCACGTCAGCAAAGGTGACTCTCGTGTCCGTGTAGCGTGTCCAGCGCAATGCTCTTTCATTGAAAAACTGGATCAGCTTTACATCGGGCGGCGGATGCTCGCTGGTCATGTAATCGCACTGGCCGGCCTTGTGATAGTGCAGATAGGCGAAAGCATCTGAGACGAACAACACGCGACCGGTCGTGTCGTAAACCCAGAGCGTTTTCAGATCCCGCCAGATCGACGGCACAAACACCATCCTGCGATCGCCGAGATCGACCTCGTCGCCGACCTTGATTTGCCGGATGCGCGGCGCAAGATCCGGCCAATAAAGCGGGTATTCAGGCAGGTCGCCGACGCAGATCGCGTTTGGATATTTCTTCATCCAATGCGCGACGAGACCGCCGTGCGGAAACTCCCCGTGAGTCGGGAAAATGTAGTCGAGCGGACGCCCTTCGAGGAATTCCTCGACGTGCTTCTCCGCAGCCTTCCAATGAGTCGGATGACCGGTGTCGACAATCATCGATTTTTCGCTGCCACGCACGACATAGGTCGAGAAGTGACCATGCGTGATCTCGCCCTGATAGTCGATACTGAGGCAGCCGCCCGTCCAAAGGAGGTTCGGCGTGACGACACGTGGCAGTTCACCTGTGGGCTCGGCCCGCCGGAACATGCACTTGCTCCCAATCGCAGCCACCATCGTCGTACGCCGCAATCACGGGGGTCAATAGAGCAAATGTAGATTGCTTGCCGCGGGCGCCACCGCGGCGGCAAGCGTGCCGCAGAGCATTTTGCCTAGAATCCGGCGGCGAGATCCCGCGCGCCGGGCTGTCTCGACGCCTGGTCCATCTTCGCGTCGGTCGCAGCCAGCAATGACGAGACGACATTGTTACGGATCGCCACGGAATTACGCTCGTAACCACCTTGCTGGAAGAAATTCGCGGTCGGCACCCGACTCCGTATTGCATGCGGCATCGAAACGATGTCGTAGCCATTGCCGTCACCCGTAAGATTCATCATCGCGAGCTCGGCAGCGGTGAGTGGCTCCTTGTAGCCGCGGCGGCGCGCGAAAAGCACCGAATTCAGAAGCTTCTGTGCCTGAAGAAGCGGCCCCACGTCGCGATCCAGCACCAGCGAATGGATCGCAAGCCCGCCTGGCGTAAAGGCGAGCTTGTCATGCTCTGCCCACTGGTTCGGCACCGTGCGACTGAACGAGATCATCCGCTGAAGCACCGCAATCTTGCGCTCCATCTTCTTTTTGGCGTCACCTTGAAGCGTGGCCGCCTTCTTTTTCAAAGTATCGACGAACTGCTCGCCATGCTCCGCCAGAAGACCGACGCTGTTGGTGTTGAGAAGCTGGTTGTAGCCGATGGCCGGCGAGATCGCCTGCGCGCCCGGCCGCTGTGGCGTCGTGAGTCCGGCCTGGACGTAATAGGTGCCATTGCCGCCGGTCTCGAACGAGTAGATGCGGACGGCTTGATCGCGCGTGATACCGGCGGCCGCCGCGACCTTCGCGTAGGCGCGCTTAAACTCGACCTCGTTCTTCACCTGATCCGGCACGAAGTGGAACTGTTCTTTCGCGGCCTTCAGAAGATCCGCGACGACCGGGATGAATTTCCGCATCGGCGCCGGCCCCGCAGGCACGCTCGCCGTGAGTCCAGACGGGCGCGGCGGGCCGCCGTAAACCGGCGGCTGCGTCAGCACGTAGTCCTCAAGAACGACCGGCTCACCGCTGCGCCGCTTGGCGTTCCGGATGCGGCGCTTCTCAGCGATCGAGTTCCAATAGGCGCCGAGCTGCGCTTCGAATTCCTGCCGGGCTTGAATATAAGCTGCAACAGCCGGATCGTCTGACTGCGCGGCAGCCGGCCCGGCGAACAAAAATCCGGAAACGATCAGACAGACACAAAACGCGCGCGTCAGCGACACCTGCATTCGGCTCCGACCTCGCCTCACATCTCGCCATGGCCCCGACTCACGCCACGCCGCGTACTAGGATTCACAACCTTGTCGGAAACATGGATGTTCCAGAGTTCTGCCGTGTCGCCCTTCTGATACTCCTCGAACAACGGCTTGAATTGACTCAAATCCGTTATGTTATGGCCACGAAGGCCGAACCCCTTGGCGATGGCCGCGAGATCGGTGCGGCCGAAGATCGAGCCAGAGTCGTCCACGCCGTCGTTGCGCAGCTTGTGGATCTCCGAACCGTACGCACCGTCGTTGAAGATACACATCAGGAATTTTAGCTTGTGCCGCTGCACCATCTCAAACTCCTGAATGTGCATCAGGAGGCCGCCATCGCCTTCGAACAGAACGACCTTCCCGTTCTTCTTCGCTGAAGCGACGCCGATCACGAGCGAGGTTGTTCACGAGGGCATTTCACAAGGCAGGAGGAGGAAGGGGACAGATGATTTGCGTCATCTGTTTAGCATCCGCCGCCGCGCCGAAACGGAGACGCCGGGCTGCAAACCCGGCGTCTTGAAATCTGCATGAAATATGGGCTTTCGAGGCCTCGCACTAGGCCACCGCGCGGCGCGGCGCGGCAGCCGGCTTTGCCTCGGGCTCGTCCCCACTCCACATCCGCACATCCGGCTCGATCGGATAAGAGGCATGCCGCGCGGCGAGCTTTTCGAGATAGAGCGCCTCATATTGCTCGTCCGAGATTGCGTCCATGTTCTCGACTTCAAGCTCGACGGCGATTTCGTGGTAGATGTCGAGGTTGCGCAGGTTGGGCTTCGGCAACTCGCCACGCTGATACTCCGCCCACATGTCGCGGTAGAGTTCCTCGAGGTTCCTGGCGAGCTTCGGCGTATCGAACAGCGTGCAGGTGTCGCGATTGGCCGCAAGCTTGGCCTTCACCGCCTTCAGCTTCTCGGAATTCATCGCGAACTCGACGGCTCGGTCGATGTATTCCCGCGCCGAACTGCATTCCAGCTCGGGCACGCCCGCGGCCCGCACGAGGCTCGCACAGACGCGCGCGGCGAAGCTGCGGCCCGGCAGCGTCAGGATTGGCACGTTCATCCAGAGCGAGTCCGCGCCGGTCGTGTGTGCGCCATAAGGCAGGTTGTCGAGGAACAGGTTCGCAAGCTGATATCGAGCCAAATGGTCCGGGTTCGGCATCTTGCCGGCGAAAACGATCCGAGCCGGATCGATACCCGCATCCTGCGCCGCCTTCTTCAAGACCTCGTCGGCGCCGTTGCCCGCACTCAGCAGCCACAACACGCTGTTGGGCACCCGAGCAAGCACGGCCATCCAGCGCTCGAACGTGCGCGGCGTGATCTTCTGCGAGCCGTTGAGGCTGCAATAGACAAAAGCGTTCTCCGGCAAGCCAGCTTCCGCGCGCGTCGGCTTGCGTTGAGACACGGTGCGCTTGCGGTCGTTCGGCTGGTAGCACGGCAGCCGCATCACTTTTTCCGAGTAGTACTTCTCGTCGCTCTTCGGGATAATCGTCTCGTCGGCGATGATGTAATGGTGATACGGCGTTCCCATCGTGCCCGGGAAGCCGAACCAGTTGACGTTGATCGGCGCCGGGCGCCGCGCAAACACCTTGGTGCGAGCGTCTTTGGTGTAACCGTTGAGGTCGACCAGGATGTCGATGCCATCCGCCTTGATCTTAGCCGCCGCGGTATCGTCATCGATGCCGTTGATATCGAACCATTGATCGACCGCCTTCATCGTGCGCTGCTGGGTCGGGTCAGTCCGATTGATGCCGCAGTAGTAGGCGTATATCTCGAAACTGTCGCGATCGTGCTGCTCAATGACATCCGTCATCGCGAAGCCGACCGCATGCTCGCGCAGGTCCGACGAGACGTAGCCGATGCGGATCTTGCGTTTCTCGGCCTTCGGCGCCGGCAGATGCTCGATCGCCTTCGGCATGCCGATATGATGCTTGGCGTAGCTGTACGCCTTGGCGAGCTGGAACATCGGATCGTCGGCAAGATTCGACAGCGACAGCGAGGAAATGCCCTTGAGCAGCGCCTTGCGGCTCACGCGCTCCCACGGAGCAATCACCGGCCATTTGCATTGCCGCTGGCGCAGCGAGATGTAGTGCTGGGTCGCTTCGATCTGATTGCAGTCGATATCCAGGCTTTGCCGCAACGCCTCTTCCGCCTGCGCGTCGAGATTGCCCGCCTCAAGCACGCGCGCAGCCTGATGAAACGCCGTCAGCTTGTGACCGACCGTCTCACCGTTGATGTCGGGCAGCCGCTGGCAAAGCGCCATCCACTGCTGCACCGCCCGCCCCCCTTGCCCACTGTCTTCGAGCGCGCGGCCGAGGTTGATATAGGGCGGCAGGAAGTCCGGCTTCAGCCGGATCGCCTCGCGGAACGCATTGATCGCTCCGGCAAGGTCCCGAACGTCTGTGAGACCGACGCCATAGTTGAAGTAGACCGCATGGGCCAGCGGATTCTCGGAATTGTGGGCGATCCAGGTCTTATAGAGCTCATTGGCCATTTGCTTCTGGCCACCGCCTTGAAGCTGCCCGGCGGCGCCGAATAGGTCGACGATCGACATCTGCCCCATCACCGCTCGCCGAAGCGATTGATTGAAAAGCTCCGTGAGCGCATTCAAATCGGCAGCCTGTCCAGCCATAGCGTCGTCCTCATCGCGTTGATGTCATGAACGCAACGCGCACTGCCACCCGATACGCCGGGAGCCGTGCTGGATACGCCTTACTGGAACTCAGACCCTGGCGGGACCGCCCGGCGCCACGAGGGCGCCGGGCCGAATCGGCCGCATCAGCTATTTTTAGACGAACAGCGAGACCAGCGCATCGATTTGCGCAATCGACATGGACTGCACCTGCGTCGTCTGGAAGGCGTTGGCCTGGGTTGTGGTCAGGTGGCTGATCTGCGTCGTAGTAATGCCGGCGACCGCCTGCGTGGTGAGCGCGCCGATGCCTGTGGTCTCCGACAGAGCCGAGAAGGCGGTCGTGGTCATCGCGCCGATCTGGGTCGCGGTCAGAGAACCGGCCTGGGTGGCGTCGAAGGCACCGATCTCGGTTGTCGAGAAGGCGCTCATCTGCGTGCCCGTCAGCGCGCGAAGCTGCGACACATGCAGGCCGGCGACCTGGGTATCGGTCAGGGCGTCGAGCTGCGTCGTGTTGAGGCCGCCGAACTGCGTGGACGTCAGGTTATCGAGCGTCAGCGCATTGAGCGCATCGGTCGCCAGCGCGTTGAGCTGCGTGGAGGTCAGGCCGCGGGCCTGAGTGCTATTGAATGCGCCGACCTGCGTTGTCGTGAAGTTCCCGAGCGCGGTGGTCGTGAGACCGCCGAGCTGCGCGGAAGTCAGCGCGTTGGCCTGGGTGGTGGTGAAGGCCTGGATATCGGTCGAGCTGATCGCACCGAGCTGTGCCGCGCTCAGACGGGCCACCTGCGTCGCCGCCAGTCCGCCGATTTGTGTGTCCGACAGCGCAGAAACCGCTGTGGTGGTCAGACCCGCGATCTGGCTCGTCGTCAGTTCGCCGATATCGAGCGCGTCGAGGTTGTCCGAGGTGAGCGCATTGAGCTGTGTCGTGGTCAGACCAGCCGTCTGCGTTGCCGAGAACGCGGTCAACTGCGTCGTCGTGAAGTTGCCGAGCGCGGTGCTCGTCAGGCTGCCGAGCTGTGTCGCCGTCAGCGCGTTGGCCTGGGTCGTCGTGAAGGCCTGGATGTCGGTCGAGCTGATCGCACCGATCTGAGCGGCGTTCAGACGGGCGACCTGCGTCGCCGCAAGCGCTCCGACCTGGGTGTCGGTCAGTGTGCCGATCGCAGTGGTGTTCAGGCCGCCAACCTGCGTGGTCGTCAGCTTGGTGACGTCAACCGCGTTCAGGTTGTCGGCGGTGAGCGCATTGAGCTGTGTCGAGGTCAGAGCCGCGGCCTGCGTCGCCGCGAAGGCTGCCACCTGCGTGCTGCTGAAGTTGTTGACCGCCGTCGTCGAGAGACTGGCGAGCTGGCCTGTCGTCAGCGCATTCGCCTGCGTGGTGGTGAACGCCTGGATTTCCGTCGAGGACAGCGCGCCGAACTGCGAGGAGTTCAGACGGGCGACCTGCGTCGCCGCAAGCGCTCCGACCTGGGTGTCGGTCAGCGCACCGATCGCAGTGGTGTTCAGGCCGCCGACCTGCGTGGTCGTCAGCTTGGTGACGTCAACCGCGTCGAGGTTGCCGGTGGTGAGCGCGTTGAGCTGGGTCGAGGTCAGAGCCGCAGCCTGCGTCGCCGCGAACGCTGCCACCTGCGTGCTGCTGAAGTTGTTGACCGCCGTCGTCGAGAGACTGGCGATCTGGCTTGTCGTCAGCGCGTTGGCCTGCGTCGTCGTGAAGGCCTGCACCTGCG
>JBFLYS010000007.1:182086-191705 GCA_040756555.1 Pseudomonadota bacterium
CTGCGTGGTGGACAGCTCGTCCATGTCGAGAGCGTCGAGAGCATCGGTCGCCAGCGCGTTGAGCTGCGTCGTGGTCAGGCCGCGAGCCTGCGTCGTGTTCAGCGCCGTAAGCTGCGTGGTCGAGAAGCTGCTCAGAGCCGTCGTCGTCAGGCTGCCGAGCTGCGTCGAAGAGAAGGCAGCGAGCTGGGTCGTGGTGAAGGCCTGCACGTCCGTCGAGCTAATCGCGCCGATCTGCGCGGCGCTCATGCGCGAGATCTGGCCCACCGAAAGGCCCGACACCTGCGTGTCAGTCAACGCGCTGATCGCCGTGGTGTTGAGGCCGGCAATTTGCGTCGAGGTCAGATCCTCGATGTCGATTGCGCCGAGATTGTCGCTCGACAGCGCGTTGAGCTGCGTCGTGCTCAGCCCGCGAACCTGCGTCGAGGTCAGCGCCGTGAACTGCGTCGTCGATAGGTTGGCGATCGCGGTACTGCTGAGGCCACCGAGCTGCGTAGAGGTCAACGCGCTAAACTGAGTGGTGGTGAAGGCTTGAACTTCGGTCGAAGACAGCGCGCCGATTTCCGACGCGGTGAGCACACCGACCTGCGCAGCAGTAAGAGCCGCGACCTGCGTATCGGTAAGGTTCTGAACTTGCAGCGTGAGAAGCGACCGGATGGTGTTCGTCGAGATCGCTTGGATCTGCGTCGTCACCATGTACTGCAGATCGGTGGAGTTCAGCGCATTGATCTGCGCCGCACTCATCGCCGCGATCTGCGACGTATTCAGTGCCGCAATATCGTCAGTTGTTAGATTTGAAATGAGGGTGGTGGAGAGGCTGGCAACCTGAGACGGGGAAAGCGAAGAAATAATAGACATAATAGACTCACTCCGGTGAGTATCGGGTTGCAGCTTCTCTGCTTTCCTCAATGTCGACAAAAGTGATTACGGAAAAGTTAGGATAATTCGATCGTTTCTATTTACCCCTCGTTAACTCTTGATCCCCCGGCGCGAATTAACGTCTCATTTACGTTTTTAAACGGTACGCAATTACACGTACTTAGCCTTCGGCGTTGCACTCGGCGGCACGGCCGTCGCACGCCTGCGATGCAGTTGCGCCAGACGTTGCGGGTGCCTCATTTGTTACTTTTGGAAGGCTCTCAAGCGAATCAGATGCGCTCGAACGCACGCGTCGCTGTCGCGATACAGCAGCCCGGCAGTCAGAAACGGCCACCAAATCCCGCTTGGGATAAAGCTCTTTGAAATCATCGCAATTGCGAGCAGTGTGCCGCTGCGTGGCGGGCGTTTGATTCTCCGCGGCCCAGTTTGACATCTCCCAACATCAGTTCCAGCACGGCTGCGTAACGGCAACGGAGCAACGAATGCTGTCACCTTATCTCGTCGAGCACCGCTACATGGCGGTCAAGCGGTGCAAGCACGGCCTGTTCATGTACAACCGTAACGATGCTTTCGTCGGACGCGGCCTGGACCTCTACGGCGAGTGGTGTGATTTCGAAATCCAGCTGATCCGGCAATTCATCCGGCCAGGCGACATCGTGATCGACGCCGGGGCCAACATCGGCACGCACACCATCGCATTCGCAAACTACGTCGGCCCGACCGGCATCGTGCATGCCTTCGAGCCTCAGCGCCAAAACTTCCTCATGCTTGCCGGCAACGTCGCGATCAACGCACTGACCAACGTGTTCTGCCACCAGAAAGCGGTCGGCGACCACAACGACGAGATCCGGATTCCGGGGATGCCGCCAGCAGACACGAACTTCAACTACAGCGCGGTCTCGATCGCCGGCGGCTCCGAGACCGGCGAGGCGGTGCCGCTCGTCACGCTGGACTCGCTCAACCTTCCGACTTGCCGCGTTATCAAGATCGACACCGAAGGCATGGAGCCGCAGGTTCTCTCCGGCGCCAAAGACCTGATCGCGCGTTGCCGGCCGCTTCTATACGTCGAGAACAATGAAGCCGGCGCATCACAGCGGCTGTATCCGCTGTTGGAGGGGCTCGGTTATTCAGCCTGGTGGTCGATCTTCACCTACTACGACCCCCGAAACTTCTATTCCAATACAGTCAACGTCTGGGAAAACGTGGTCCCCTCAGCCAACATGCTGTGCGTGCCCAAGGAGGCCAACCTCGTGTTGCCCGGCCACGAGCCGTTCCTGGGTCCTGAAGATGACTGGAAAAACTGCGTGGCGCGGATGAACGCCCGCGCAAAACAGGGGTGATTGGCCGTTTCGGGCGGCGATCTGCCGTCCGCGGAACTCGACATTATTCCTTGTTCCCCATGCGTTTATTTCACGCAGATGTCGTTCCTGCCGCCCGGTTGTAGGGCTATACCGCTCCCTGTAGTTTGCGCTGAGCGGTAGTGGGCGTTGGGGGATGGCTAGGCTTAAGCCTGCCGGAATGTTCTTGGTCTGTGCGTTGGGCGCGTCTTCCGCGCAGGCTGGCTCGTTCAATGTCGGCCAGGCGGATGTCACGATCGGCGGCGTTGTCAGCGCTGGCACCACCATCCGCACACGCTCGGCCGATCCTGATTTGACATCGAAAACCAATGGCCCCGCTGTCGGCCTTACCGGCAATTCGCTGCCGAGCCCGTCTGGCCGCAACCAGGACGACGGCGATCTGAACTACCGCCGCGGCGATCCGGTTTCGACCGTCATCAAAGCGCTTGTCGACGTCGATGTGAAATACGGAGACTTCGGCGCATTCGTACGCGCCTCGGCGTGGCGCGACTTCGCGCTCACTGACGGCAGCGTGCCCTGGGGCAATATCCCCAACAACTACACTCCGGGCCGTCTAGGCGAATCGAGCAACAGCCCCTACGGGCGCTACAGCGGCGCGGCTCTGCTCGACGCAAACGTCTACGGCAACACACGCGTCGGCGTCATGCCGCTCTACGCGCGAGTTGGCAACCAACTGCTGCCGTGGGGCGTACCGGCCACCATCGCTGGCGGCTTGTCGGCGCTCAATCCGATCAACAACCCCGCAGCGCGGCGGCCGGGAGCCCTGCCCGAAGAAATTGGAATTCCGTTTCCGGCTGCCTTCGCGCGGCTTGGTCTGACCAGCACGATCAACGTCGAGGCGTTCTATCAGTTTGCATTCCAGCGCAGCGAGCCACTCGGCTGCGGCACGTTCTTCGCCCCAGCCGATTACCTTGCCGACCGCTGCGACAAGGTCATGTTCGGCTCAGGGACCGACCGCGACTCGATTGCGACGGGCAACTACGCGAAGCGCGCGCCCGATCTCGGTGTGTCCAACGACGGTCAGTTCGGCATCGGCTTCACATACAGGATGGAGTCAATCGCGACGCAATTCGGCGCCTACTATGCCCAACATCATTTGCGGACCGGACTGATCGGGGTGCTTAAGTCGACGCGCGATGGGACTCCATTCATCGTCGGCGACCCTGACGGGCTCAATCCGAAATACTTCGTACAGTACCCCGAGCGCGTTCGCTTGTTCGCCTTCAACGCAATCACCCGCACCGACAATACAACGCTGTTCGCCGAGGTCGTGCACCGGCTCAACGCTCCGCTCCAACTCAACAGCACCGACATCTCCAACGCCTCGACCTCAAGCACCGCGCCGAGCCTGCTTCGGGCTGAATACAACGCTGTGGCGCCCGGCGGTATCTATTTGGCCTACGACCGCTTCGCCACAACAGATATTCTGCTGGGCGGCAGCCGAATCTTCGGCGGCATCCTTGGCGCGAAGGCGACAACGCTCGGCGGTGAGTTCGGCTTCAAATACGTTCACGGCCTTCCCGACCCGAACGTGCGGAGATATGGCCGATCCGATGTATTTGGCAGCGCGCCATTTAACGGCACATGCACGACTGTCGGTCCTGGGCTGATCTGCTCCAACGACGGCTTCGTCAGCCAGACGGCCTACGGCGCGCGCGTCCGCGGAGCGCTGAGTTACGTCGACCTCTTTCCCAACACCGACGTCACGCCGTCCGTCAGTTACGGCTACGATCTGCGCGGCTGGTCCTACGACGGCGTATTCAACGAGGGCCGCCAGTTCGCGGTCATCGGCGTGCGCGCGGAGTACATGAAACGCTATGCGACTGAAATCGCGTATCTGCCGACTTGGGGTGGCAAATACAACGCGCTACGCGATCGCGACGTGATCTCGTTCGCGGTCAGCGCGAGGTTCTAACAGGCTTCGGCTGGTTCAGCAGTGTGCGGCGTGACGATATTGGGCGGCGCGTTGAGCAGCGAATTCCGGAACTCGGTCGGGGTCATGCCATAGGCATCGCGGAAGCCGCGGTAGAACACCGATAAGCTTTCGATGCCGCAAGAATACGCCACCTCAATGATCTTACGACGCCGATCTTCGGCGAGCGCCATGCGCGCCTTCTCCAGCCGACGTGCCAATACATAACGAGAAAATGTCGTTTCCGTCGGCTTGAAAAGCAGGTGCAATTGCCGCACCGAAATGCCCAGCGCCTGCGCCGTGTTTGTCGCGGACAGCCCGGCCCATTCGATGTTGTTTTCGATGAATGCGCGGGCTGCCTGAAGACGGCCCGTCCGGCCAACCCAACGATCAAGCGCTCGGCCCATGAATCTCTCCGCCCACTGGGATACAGGTCCGGCCGGGCGTGGATCGGTCCCGGTCGTTGCATTCCTAGCGAAGGAGGAGAACGGTCCATAAGTACCAATTGGCACTGGGGGTGTATTTTCTACTGATGGCACATTGCGAACATCGTCCCGGCCCGCCAATGTGCGCCTCCACGGTTTGGGGGCGGGCGTGCCGTTGCTGAAAAAAGGCGACATTGTTGGCGATGCAACTGGTGCCGCCACGCGGCTGGACCGGTTGCCGCTGACTCCTTTGCACTGGGGAATTCTTCTGCTTTCGTCGCTTGGCCTGCTGTTCGACGTCGCCGAGGCGGGTTTGAGCAATGCGCTGTCGGCGATCTTCTCAGCCCCACCGCTTCAGGTCGAGCCGTCGCAGCTTTCGCTCCTGCTCGCTTCCGTCTTCATTGGTGGCGCCATTGGCGCGCCGCTGTTGGGCTGGCTTGCTGATCGCAGGGGACGGCGCCTCGCACTGGCGATTGCGCTCCTCGTGCTTACGGTGACATCGCTCCTGGCGGCCACCAGCACAAGCATCGAATGGCTGACGTTCTATCGGACATTGTCCGGCATTGCGATGGGCTCCTACCCGGTCCTGATGGCGGCCTATCTTTCCGATGTACTGCCGCCGAAGCGCCGCGGCACGCTGATCCTCGTGGCCGCCGCGATCGGATTTCTCGGCGCTCCAGCCGTAATATTTTTGATCTGGTGGCTCACACCTTTGCAGCCGCTTGGATTTGAAGCGTGGCGCTGGTCACTGTCGCTCGGCGCTATCGGCTCAGCGATCGTTGGTGCCCTCGTTCTACTGCTGCCAGAATCGCCGCGCTGGCTTGCAGCAACCGGGCGCCACACCCAAGCCGATGCGGCGTGCCGCCGCTTCGAACTGTCGGCCGGCATTACTATTGATACGCCAACGATCCAGACGATGCCCTCACCCGAGTCCCCCACGCAACACGACACCAAAGCCGAACGCTTCTGGTCGTCAGCCGGACGCGACATGCGCTGGCGCGCGGTGTTGTTCTGCACGCTGGAACTGCTATGCCCGTGGGCGACCATCGGATTCCCACTGCTCGCAGGCGCCGTCCTGGTCCAGCAGGGATTTCGCGTGAACGATTCGCTGCTCTATGTCGGCGTCGCGATGTTTGGCCCGACAGCCGGCGTGCTTATCGCAGCGCTGCTCGTAGATCGGCTCGAGCGCTGGAAGGCACTGGCCCTATGCGGCGTGGTGATGGCTCTGACCGGACTAGCGTTTGCCGCGAGCAATGCGCCGCTTCCCCTGATGGCCACCGGTCTCTTCTTCCAGATGTTGGGCGCGATCTACATCGTTGTCGTGAGTATCTACACGGCTGAAGCTTTTCCGACGCAGATTCGCGCCGTGGTCAGCTCCACCGCCTGGGCCATCAACCGCGTCGTATCCGCGCTCGTTCCGCTCGCCTTGCTGCCGTTGCTCAAGAGCGCCGGCACGCTGACGATGTTCTCGGTCATCGCCGTTGCCCTTGTTGCCAGCGCCACGTTGGTTTCGATCTTCGGCCCGCGAGGCCTCACCGGCCGAGCGTTGCGTTAACATCTCATCATCCTGCCGGAGCGCCGGCAGTGACAGGGCGAGACGGACGAGATCGACCTGTCGATGACAATCGGTCTTGGTCTGGATGATCTTCAGGCGCGTGCGTGCGGTCGACTCGCGGATGCCGAGTTGCTCCGCGGCCTCAGAAAGCGGCACACCGTTGATGATCGCTTCCGTCAGACGCTGCTCGGACGGCGTCAGACCGTATTGCTGAGCGAGCCAGCCGACCGGCGTGCGCTGGATCTGATCCGGATTGAAGATCACCATCAGCACCGACGCAGAGCCATATTCCGCTGTCGCTGTGGCCCCCAGGAACGGCAGCGGCCACACCATGGCGCGCAGCGGTGCGGCTCCGGACGGCCGTGGCAAAACGACGCCATCGACCTCGCCTATATTCTGCTGCACGCCGGAGCTGATCCCGGCGCATTTGCGGATGGCGTCGTTGAGCATACGGGTTCGTGCGTCATCGGCGCAGCGCAATTGGCCGTCGCGTCCGAGACGTAGCCCATCGGAGCGGCGCAACAGCAACTCGGCCGCTTGGTTGATGGCAACGATACTGCCGTCAGCGTTCAGCACGAGCGCCGCATGCGCCCAACGGTCGAGCGCCGCCTTGGCCGCGTCCGCTGTCGCCTTCTGCGCGGCGAACGCGCGGCGCAGGCGGAACGCACGCATCAGATGCGGCCCGATTGTCTCAATCAATTTGAACTGCCTCTCACGGCGGTCGGCATCATTCTTATGGTCGGCGAGTGACAGCGCCACCATGCGATTTGGACCTCGCTCGATGACCATGCCGGTCGCGTAGTGACCCAGCCCGCGCGGTTTGACATATTCGTTGTAATGCTCGGTCTTCTTGAGCTCCTCGTCGGAGATCATCGACTCCGACCGCGTCGCTACGCCGATTGGGATTTGATATCCGCGCGGAACGTAGGGGCTCGTCTTGATGTGGTGATGGGCGTACGCTTTCAGATCGTCGGCGTTGAAATTCTTGGACACGCTCAAGGTCTGAAGTGGGTGCCCCTTCTCGTGTGCGAACAGCGTAACGCGGGTGTGCGGATAAGCGCGCTCAAGGAGCGACACGACCTCCTCCCAGTGGTCTGGGTCGGCGGCCGCTTCGTAGATGTGGCCTATCACATCAATTAGAAAATGCGGCTCAAGCTCATCCATGCCGCGCTCATCCCCGCCATTGGCGTCATCATAGCGCATCCGCCCACGATGGGCTCGCGTCTGACGAGTTCCATCGCATTTCGCCTTACGGTGTTGCCTCAATGCACGCACCTCAAAACGCCCCCTTGGGGCGCATGCCGCCCCCTCCTAAGCCGTTTGCCGGCCATCGAAAGTGAGAATTCGCACACGTTGAAGAGTGGATGTCCCGCTGGGCTGGCCTGAATGATCGGGGTCGTCCCGGCCACGACATCTCGAATCCGCCCGTTCTCCCGCGCCGTTTGACCGGCCGAACCGATTCTGAGTACCCTGTTGTGCCAAGCGCCTGACGCGAAGTCTTGAGTCTAGGGCGCTGAAATTCTGAAAAATTTCTGATATTCGCAGGCCGTTGGAAGAAATCGCGTCAAAGGTTGGGGGCACAGTGCTCCGGTTCGCAGGCTTCGAGCTCGACATGAACCGGGCTGAACTGCGCACCATTGGTGGCGACGTCATAAGACTGCGACCGAAAACCCTCGCATTGCTGCATCTGTTCGCAACGAATGCGAATCGCCTGCTCAGCAAACAAGAATTGATGTCCACGGTCTGGCCGAACGTATACGTCGGCGAAGACAGCCTGTTTCAATGTATCCGGGAAATCCGCGCCGCCCTTGGCGACGACAAGCGCCAGGTGGTCCGATCGGTGTCCGGGCGGGGCTACATGTTTGAGGCCGAGGTCCTGCCTGGCGAGCCGGACAGTCAGCCCTCGCCCCAGCCGGCTGCGAAACCTGAAAATACGATCGTCGCGAAGCCAGCACAGGAAACAAGCAGAAACTGGCTAAAGGTGGTGCGGCGTCCAGCGCTCGCTGCATCGCTGGCTATATGCCTTGTTGGCATGGCGGTCGCAGCGCCGATGCTCTTGAGGCGTCTTTCCGGGCCAGAGCCCCGGACCGTTGCAGTGATCCTGATCGATGCTGAAACAGCAGATCGTGCCGCCACCGCCATGGCCGCAAACGTGACAGACCGGCTGGCCGACGGTCTTTCGAAAATCGGAAATATCCGTGTCATCGCTCCGTCTTCTGCAAGCGATTCAGCGGTCCAAATATCGACCCCCTCGGCGGCACGTCCTGACCTCGTCCTGCGTGGCGAACTGCAACGAAGGTCAACGAGGTGGGAGATTCAGGCGCGGTTGATCGATGGCAAGACCGGTCAGGTGCAGTGGTCCGGCGAGCATTCCGTACCAAGCGAGAACCTGGACCAAGCCCTCCAGCAATCCCGTCTCACGGCGGGAATCGGATATCCGCTTGCCCTGCGTATCAACAGCTTTACGCATACGCGACTCCCCTCCTCTGACTCTAGGATCGTCGTCGAGCAGGCGGCTGCCTTCATCAACAGCACCACTCGAGAGCGCTTCGCCGCCGCACAAGCGATGTTGGAAAAGGCGCTTGCAGCCAAACCGGATGATGTCGACCTCGAAGCGGCGCTTGCCGCTCATCTCCTGCGCGGCATTCAAGTGGTCTGGTACTCGCCACAAGAGGCCGAGGAAGCGGAGAAACGCGCCCGTGTCGTGCTTGAAAACGCGCTGAAGCAGGAACCCAACTATATTCCAGTTCTCCAAGGGTATTGCCGATTTCTCGCCGCCACCAACTATTTCGCGGATAGCCTTATCGCTTGTGAAAAGGCGTTGAGCTTTCAGCCTTGGGACGGCATGGCTTTGTTCCAGATGGGACTTTCGCAATTACAACTCGGTCGCGCCGAAGACGCGCTCGTCACATTCCAGCGCGCCGATACATTCGACACGCCCCAGGTGTCGCGCTGGACATGGCTCCTCGGAGCCGGCCTGACCCTCGTGCACCTCAACCGCAACGAAGAGGCAGTGCCCTGGCTGCAGCGCTCTCTAGCTATCACGCCGGGAACCGGGCGCACGCACATGGTACTTGCCGCGGCCTATCAAGCTTTGGGCCGCCATGACGAAGCCAAAGAAGCGATCGCTAAGGCGCTTCAACTCCGGCCGGGGTCGAATGTCGATAATATCGGGCTGCCGACCAAGAACCAGAGCGCCCGCTATCTCGGGCGCGCTGCAGAAATCAGGACGCTTCTGATCGCCGCCGGCATGCCCGAGCCGTGACAACACATTGAGGAAACCAGGGGGGCTGGCCTGGCCGAAGCACCGCCCTCACCTCACCTGCGCCCGGTCGCAATACTATGCAGAACAGAGCCCTTTGCAGGGATTTCAAACGTGTCCGTACTTGTCGAGCGCCTGCTTGAGCGTCATGCCCGCGGCGATCTCACGGCGGATCAGAACCTCCTTGCGGGTCAGTTCCTCCGCCTGCTCAAGCACAGCCACAACGTGCTC
>JBFLYS010000008.1:0-183895 GCA_040756555.1 Pseudomonadota bacterium
TCGACGGCTGGCAGACACTCGCCACAAAACCCATCGATCAGCCAATTGACCTTGCAGCCTGAAACGGTACCTTCATGTTACCGGAGATCGCGCCACACCGAATTCCAACCACATTCCGGACGGCACCTCAAACCATCTTCCGCCCACAAAGCACGCAAGAAATACCACATGCCGAGGGTTACGCCGTATGGCTCGATCTTGAGATGCAGAAATCGTTGAAGTGCGCGGTGGGTCGCGCGGATCTGGTAGCCAACGCTTTCTTCGAGTGGAAGGTCGGACTTCGATTCGATCGAAGGCTTCCGCTTGGGCCCTGCCCCTTGCCGCCGAACTGGACCGGATCGCTTCATAAATTTCTGCGTCTCTCGAATCTAAATGAAAGCCGGCCCCTGGCATCGCTCATGATCCCATAGCAGGCCCACGACGCAGGCGCAAAGTTCTGACGCTCCCGGCCGGCGAGAAAGTCGCCGACAGGGCTTTGAGCCATGAGGCGGCTGCATCACAGCCAGCCCAATTGACCGGCCGAACCCACAAATAAGGGTTGCGATTTTTACTTAGGATACTAAGTTTATTGCATTCCAATCAGCCGCGAGAGAAGGATGGCTCACGACCAGGCCGAAGCCCAAGCACTCAAGCTTCTGGTGACAGAGAAGAGCCAGATCGCCGATCGCATTTTCATGTTTGAGCTGCGCGATCCCGCCGGCGGCGAGCTTCCGGCATTCTCGCCCGGTTCCCACATCACGGTCATCACGCCCACAGGCCAAAAACGCCGATATTCGCTCTGCAACAACAATGCACAGCGCGACCGCTATGTGATCGCGGTCAAGCAAGAGAAATCAGGACGCGGCGGATCGCTCAGTCTCACAACGGAAGTCGGCAAAGGCGACAGCGTGGAGGTCAAACCGCCCGCCAACGAGTTTGAGATGTCGCCGTCAGAGCCGAAAAGCTACGTCTTTATCGCCGGGGGGATCGGCATCACTCCGATCCGCTCGATGATTCATCACCTGATCGGCGCCGGGAAAAGCAATTTCAAACTCTACTACTTCACCCGCACCCCATCGGCGATGGCGTTCCGCGAGGAATTCAGCGTTCCCGCGTTCGCCGACAAGGCCGTTATTCACCATACGTTCGGCGAACCCGATCAAGCCTATGATCTTTGGCCTGTCCTCGAGGAGCAGCGCGGGGCCCATTTGTACTGCTGCGGGCCCAAGAGACTGATGGACGCAGTGCGCGACATGACGGGGCACTGGCCAGACTCGGCGGTGCACTTCGAGGACTTTGTCGGCGCCACCGCAAACAAAGCGGACGACACCGCGTTTCAGGTGAAGCTTGCCCGAAACGGCCGGACCTATGAAGTCCCGCCCGGTGTCTCGATCCTGGATGCCCTTCGCAAGCACGATCATGTGCTGCCAAGCTCGTGCGAAAGCGGCACGTGCGGCACCTGCCGCACCCGGTATCTGTCCGGTGAACCGGAACACCGGGATCTTGTCCTCTCGGATCGTGAAAAGAAATCAGACATCATGATCTGCGTGTCGAGATCAAAGACGCCAGAACTCACGCTCGATCTGTGAATGAGGGCTGGTGAATGAACGCACCGTTACAGCTTGGCGTCATCGGATTGGGGCGCGCCTTCACGCTGATGCTGCCGACATTTGCACGCCACCCTCTGATCAAGCTCACATCCGCAAGCGATCCGCGGGCCGATGCAAGGGCGCGCTTCGCCCGGGATTTCAACGCGACGGTTTACGAAAACGCGGAGGACCTGTGCGCCGATCCTTCCGTGCAGGCCGTGTACGTCGCCTCCCCTCATCAGTTTCACAAGACGCATGTGAAACTCGCCGCAAGCCACGGCAAGCACGTGCTGGTCGAAAAGCCGATGGCCCTGACCATCGAGGAATGCCGGGACATGATCGCGATTGCGCGCGATCACGGCGTTCATCTTCTGGTCGGACATAGCCACAGTTACGACGCGCCGTATCTGCGCGTACGCGAACTCGTTCAATCAAGCCTCTACGGTGACGTGAGGATGATAACGGCCCTCAACTATACGGATTTCCTGTATCGGCCACGGCGGCCGGAGGAGCTGGATACGAGCGCTGGGGGCGGCGTGGTGTTCAGCCAAGCGGCCCATCAGATCGACGTCGTTCGGCTTCTCGCCGGGAAGAAGGCGTTTTCGGTGCGCGCGCTCTCTGGCCGTTGGGACCCGGCTCGGCCGACCGAAGGCGCATACAACGCCCAGATCCTTTTCGAGGGCGGAACCTTCGCCTCTCTTACCTATAGCGGTTATGGCCGCTTCGACACCGACGAGTTCAATGAGTGGGTCGGAGAACTCGGACAGAAACGGGATCCGAACTCCTATGGGACCGCCCGCAAACTGTTGCGGACAGCCTCAACGATCGAGGACGAAATTGCCCTCAAGAACCGTCGTGCCTACGGCCCAGCCGGCACGGAAGCGTTCCAGCCGAGCGGTCAGCTCGACCACAATCATTTTGGACTCGTGGTGGTGAGCTGCGAGCGAGCCGACCTTCGTCCGACACCTCGGGAAATCATCATCCATGGCGATGACGAGCGGACGATTGAAAGCATTCGAAGGCCCGACATCCCGCGTGCGGAGGTCGCAGACGAGCTTTATGAAGCAGCCACTCTAGATAAGGCTCCACTCCATTCCGGCGAATGGGGGCTCGCCACTCTTGAGATTTGCCTCGCCATTCTCGAATCCGCCAAGACCAACAGGGAAATCGAACTGCTGCACCAAATTTAGTGCAAGCCTAGCGTCCACCCGGGAACGATCAGGTTCGATCCTTAAAGCCGGAATTGTTGGCGCCCGACGCCAAAATGGCGATCGTGTCGGTTTCCGCGGCTGCAACCGTCTTGTAGCGCGGTTCGGTCGTTACAAATGGCTGGGTCGCATCCGCGGGATGATAGATCTCCACCAGATAGAGACCGGACCGATCGTCCTTGACCGCCTCGATTCTAATCAGAGCCATCCAACCGCCTTTATCGCTCTATCAAGCAACTGCTAAGCCGCTGCTCCAGCCATCTCGCGGTCGGTTTCGTCCTCTTCCAACCCCTTGAGCACGGCACACTCTTCCTCGGAAGCCCCGAGCGTGCGCCACGGCACGGTCTTCTCGACGATGCCTTGATAAGATCGCAGCTTGGCTTGGGGCAGCCGGGGCTCGGAGCGCCCGATGACGCGGCCGTTGTCCTGAAACGCCTTAACGGCATCCAGCATGAGCCGCCGAAACTGGACGATGGCGATGTCGCTCGCACCAAGCCGCTCCTGGGTGCGATCGGCAATACCGCCCATCGACTCCCACATCGCGATGTCCTGGTTCGGAATTCCGGGAATTCCCGTGAAACTTCCCTGCTTCATCAGCTCGCGGTCCTGCAGGTAATTGTTCTGCGCATTCCGCTTCACGGGCCTGAACTGGCCATCCACGTCATCGCCGACGGCAAGGACGCAGAACTTCCGCCAAGCCTCCGTGTCAATTCCGACCTGATCGCCTTCCGCCCAGGCGATGAAGTGGAAATAGCTGCTGGTGTCGCTCCGCGGAACGATGACAGTCGCGACGTTGTAGGAGCTGTTGGGAGGGATCAGCGCG
Source organism: Pseudomonadota bacterium (assembly GCA_040756555.1). Lineage (GTDB taxonomy): Bacteria > Pseudomonadota > Alphaproteobacteria > Rhizobiales > Xanthobacteraceae > Z2-YC6860. The sequence goes on from JBFLYS010000008.1 coordinate 3,600, forward strand.
GTAAAGGGCGCGACATAGGTCGTGATCCGAACATAGTCATGCGTGTTCGCGTTGGTGATCGGGCGCCGAATGGCCGCATACCGCATCCCGTATCCCGTCAGTTGGACCTGGATGCGCGGGTTCCTGTCGGTCGACGGACGAACCCAATGGTCCCCCTTTGCTGTCGCCTCACCCTTCGCTGGCCGCATATCGGATGAATGCAGACTCGAGGAGTGAGCAGAGTCGATCTGCCCCTCCATGATCTGAGCCCAGTTGCACGGCAGCTCAATCTTCGCGATCGCAACACGGGCATCCGCATGCGGAGCCCACGGGGGCGCTTCGAACTCGGGCATTTCTTCCGGGGGGCCCATATAGGCCCAGACAAAGCCCCCGGCTTCCCGGGTCGGATAAGAGATGTGCTTCACCCGCTCCACCAACTGGCTTTGCTTGGGTTCTGACGGCATATCGACCACATTGCCGTCCACGTCGAACTTCCAGCCGTGATAGAGGCAACGCAGACCGCATTCTTCGTTTCGAGCAAAGGCCAAAGACGCCTTGCGATGCGGGCATGACTCGCCAAGCATTCCAAGCTTGCCGTTGGAGTCCCGAAATACGACCAGCTTTTCGCCAAACAACTGGACCCGAACCGGCGCGCCGTCTGCCGCCGCCACCTGTTCGGAGAGAACGGCAGGCACCCAGTGCTTGCGCATGAGCCGGCCCATCGGGGCTTCGCCCTCGACCCGACAAAGCAGTTCGTTTTCCGCTGCGGTCAACATTGGCTTCTCCTGTCTGCGTCGGCGCCCGAGGCGCTTTCACTAAATACTTAGGAAGCTAAGTTTATAGTAAGGCTTCACGCCGCCTTCGTCCAGGGCGACCTATTCGACCTTGATGTTGGCGCTTTGCACGACCTTTGAAACGCGCTCCATTTCACTTGCGATCTCGCGCCGAAAGTCGGCAGGCCCCGCGAACGACTGCTCGATCCCGGCGGCGCTGTACTGTTTGGCAACCTCCGGCATCTTCACGACCGCCGCTGCTTCGCTTGAAATCTTTTCAATAGCCGCGGACGGAGTGCCGGTTCGGGCGAGGATTCCCACCATCACGGAAAAGTCGAAGCCCGGAACCATATCCGCGATAGGAGGCACATCAGGCGCCTGAGGCGAACGCTGCGCCCCGTTGGTCGCGAGGAGATTGACCTTCTTCGATTCGACGGCGCCCGCGAGCGATGGATAGGCCGAGAACAACACCTGGACATGACCGCCCAAAAGCGCCGGCACGGACTGCCCGGTGCCTCGATACGGCACGTGCAGCATCTCGAGCTTGAGGGCCGATAGCATCGCCTCCATCGACAAATGATGCGTGCTGCCGAGCCCCGAAGAACCGTAGTTGATTTGGCCGGGCCGGCTTTTGACGTAGGCGACAAACTCTTTCAATGACCCGACCGGCAAGCTCGGATGGGCCGCAAGAAACAGCGGCGCTCGCGCAAGCAAAGCCACGGGCTCGAAGTCTTTCTTCGCGTCATAGTTCAGCGATTTGAACAGCAGCGGATTGACGGAAAGCATCGAGCCATCCGTGACCATAAACGTGTAGCCGTCGGCCGGTGACGAAGCGAGAGCCGTCGCCGCGATGCTTCCGTTGCCGCCAGGGCGATTTTCGATGACGACCGCGTGTCCAAGACGCTCCGTCAGCCTTTGCGCAACGATGCGCGCGACGGTGTCGGGGAGCCCGCCGGGAGCATAAGGAACGATGAAACGGATCGGTTGATTGGGATAATTGCTCTGAGCGAGCGACCCGATCGGCGCCATCAACCCGATCATCACCGTCAGCATCGCGGCGACACGCGCCAGCCGTTTTCCAGGCCTCATTTTCTTGATCCTCCCTCGCAGAGATCCCGCGGCCTTGACGTCCGCCGGAAAAATAACATTAGGATGCTAAGTATAATAGTTAGCTTCCTAAGTATAGTGGGCACCTGGGCGCCTTGAGGGAAAACGCATGAAACTGAATTTGTCCGTAGCCGTGGGGAACTACGACCGGAATCGGCCGCTGCTGGACGGCCGTGTTCAAATTGACGGTGTGGAGCCGGTTTTCATGACCCTTTCCCCGGAGGAAATCTTCTTCCGGGCGTTCAAATTCTCGGAATTTGATATTTGTGAATTGTCGCTCTCGAGCGCGACCGTAAAGGCGGCCACCGGCGACTTTCGTTACGTTGGAGTGCCCGCATTTCTGTCGCGATGCTTTCGGCACACATGCATCTACGTCAGGACAGACCGGATCAAGACTCCGCAAGACCTGAAGGGAAAGAGGATCGGTCTTCCGGAGTACCAGCTCACCGCAATGGTGTGGGCGCGCGCCCTCCTTGAAGACGACTTTGGCGTAAAGCCGTCCGACGTGACCTGGATACGCGGCGGCATTGCAGCATCAGGCCGGCCGGAAAAAATTCGTTTGAACCTTCCACCGGATGTCCGGCTGGACGATGCGCCCGACGGCAAAACGATTTCCGAAATGCTCAAGACCGGAGAAATCGATGCGTACATGGCGCCGAGAGCGCCCGCCCTCCCCGCGGACACTCCAAACATCGGCTGGCTTTTTCCAGACCCGGAAGCGTCCGCGAAAGACTTTTACAAACGGACCGGTATTTTTCCGATCATGCATATCGTCGGCGTGCGCCGCGAGCTTGCGGAGAAGAACCCCTGGCTGCCGGCGGCGGTTCTCAAAGCGTTCGAGCAATCCAAATCAATATGCATCGACCAATTGCAGGACGTCTCCGCGGTGAAGGTCACACTGCCGTTCATCGAAGAGCGCTTGCGGGAGGCCCGCAGCCTCATGGGTGACGACTATTGGTCTTACGGAATTCCGGCAAACCGGCACGTGCTGGAGACGTTCTTCCGTCATCATCATGCCCAGGGGCTTTCCAGCCGGCTGGTTCGGCCGGAGGACCTGTTTCATCACACGACCTTCGAGAGCGTGAAAATCTGACCGCGTCCACCGTCGACGGCGTCCGACACCGGATTCAACCGCGTCATGAAGGGGCCGCGCAGGATCTTGGCATCGCCGGCGTGAGCAAGCGGTTGTCGGAACGACCGTCAGGCCGCGCTCGCTATCGCTCTGAAAAATTGGTGGGCCCGGCAGAACTCGAACCTGCAACCAGACCGTTATGAGCGGTGAGGTCGCTCTGGAAAGGCCGGAAGAATCTGATGATTAGCGCGTCGCGTTTGCTCATGTTTGGCGACCTGTGTTCTCGTTTAATTGCGCCATATCGCTGGTCAATCGTTGGTCCGTTTCCAACTGGTACCGTTACGGCACGGGCTGCCGCATAGTCATCCGCCCCGCCCTGCGCGTGTTTTGTCGCGCCGTCTCCGCTGCGGATATAGCGGCTCTTGATATACGCAGACTGTTCCAATGCCACTTCGGCTGAAAGCACTGACAAATCATTTCAGCCGTGGTGGTGTCGATAGCATCGTCTTCGAGATGTCAGCGGCAAAGAGCGCGCTGACAATCGTATCGGGGATCAAATGAATCATCCGCAATAAAACTGGCGATCACCTTGCTCGCCGCCCCCGCTTCCCACCAATACATCAATGAGATTCAGGACATGATGGTTACGATTTTGAATTGATCGAGTTCTTGCTCAAGTTCGCGATCAAAGTGACGCTCGTGGGCGACCACCGGCCGCCCACATAGGGGAGGAAAACCCGAACCTGTAGGAACTCACAGTGGGCCTGCGAACGGACCGTGAAGCATGGCTTCACATGGCGGAGGAGTGGGCCTCTCTAAATCCGGTCAGCTTGCTGCGGGGCGAGGTGCAGCGGCCGCCCCCGCATCCCATACAAAAAGACAAATGACCGTTGTGATTGAGCCATCATGGCCTGACTCACTACACGCGCGAGCGGCTCGCGCCGTTGATCTGCACCCAGAAGTGATACGCAGCAGAATCCGACCAGCATTCTTGGCGCCACGGCTGCGGCACAATTTTTGAACGGGAGAAACCGCCGATCGACAACCTCAATGACCTTGCTGGCGCTATTCAGCCAAATGCGCTGCAGCAACGTCGTGTGCTTTTATTTGCTTCGTAGTGTCACGCACGCGGTGCAGGTGCTGGTCGGCAACCCGAACAGAAGAGTGTTGTCCTGAAACAGCCGCTCGAACGGAATGAAGCCGCCGCCGATGGTGCCGGCGGGAGTTCCGTAATACGACACCCGCACGGAAGAGAACACGGCCGCCCGCAAGCGCGCGGCCTCGACCATGTCGGGGTTCGTGCACGATCCATCCAACGCCTTGAGGCATTTCGGCGCCGCCGGTGGGGCCGCGACGTGGCGCTGCGATTGCGCCTGGGCGGCGAACGCGGGCAAAGACAGCCCAACAACGAAGCAAGCGAGGACAAGTCGATTGGCGGTCATCAGTCTTGCTCCCTTTGTCAAAAGCGAAGGTTTGCGGTCGTGGACACCGCCCAAGCCTCGTAGCGCATGGCAGGCGGCACAGGCGACGAGTTGGGCGGCACCAGCGTAACAGGCAAAATAGCGCTGTCATTCTGGAGGATCCAGGAGTGCGAGCCTCGGAGCTCCACGCTGGCCGTCGGCGAAACCATATACTGGGCCGACACGCCGGCCGTGTGCTTCTGCTTGGCCGGGACAAACTGGTTTTCGATCTGGTCGTAGAAATTCGCATCACGCCAGAGGAAGCTGTAAGAAGCGGCGAGGCGAAGCCGTTCGGTGACACGGTAGCTCGGCTCGATCGAGCCGATGATAACGTGGCTGTTCGAGTTCTTGGGCTCGGTGGCGGAGACGCCGTTGATGACGATCTCGTTCTTTTCCGCAAAGCTCCAGGACGCGTTGGTCGCCAGCGCCCACTTCTCGTCGAACTGATAGGTGGCGGTCAGGTTGGAGTTGTAGCGAGCGCCGGCACGGCCACCGTCGACGCCATCGACCTTCACCCGCGATTCGGACATGTAGGCAAACGAGCCCAGCAGCGTGAGCTTGTCGATTCGCGTCGTGACGTTGGCGTTCGCGGTGAAGACATCGCCAGGATCGATCCAGCGCTTGAGGTCGAACGCGCCGCTGCCGAACCCGCCGCCGGCATTGAGGTCGACCGCTTCGCGCACGAATTTTCCGTTCCAGGCGTAGCCGGCCGAGAACGAGACAGCCGTATTCTGGTTGAGGCCGATGACCAGACCCGCGGTTGGATTGACGTTGAAGCCGGCGCCGTAGCTGCCGACCTCAACCAGGTCCGGATCGACGCGCGTGAAGCGCTGATTGTTGGGCAGATACGAGGTGCCGGTCGGCAGGTTCATCGCTACGCCAAACTGCGGCCGGACGCTTTCAAAGCTGGTGAGAACCACGTTGACGGACGTCTGCGTATCGATAGGCCCCTCGTATGTCGCCGTCTGTCCGGGCGTGTCTTGCCGGGTATAGACGTATCCGCCCTTCGCCCGCATTTCGACTTTGAAGTTTGACGGCTCGTTGTAGTCGAGACCGAGCGTGAACGGCGAGAAGACCTGATCGCCTTTGCCTTTCACGGGGTCGAATACGTTGGGACCGCGCGTCCCGCTCCATGAGGCATACTTGACCGAGCTTGTGGCGAAGGTCGAGAAGGAACCGCTCGGGCCGGTCGGGCCGCTCTGATTGGCGGCAGAGCGCGCGATCGCCGAGTCGGGAGCGTAAAAATTCAACCGCGCCATGACGGTGTGGACTTCGGCATCGGCGCGCAGGCGAACCTGGTTTGCATCCGCAAGTCCGCCCTGGCTGCCGAAATAATTCAGGCCGCCGAACCGGTAGTAGTTGTACTCGGCACCCACGCTGACGTTGCGGAACAGCCGGTATTCGAGGCCCGCTCCCGTGGTCCAGCCATGATGCCAATGGGCGTTGTTCCAGGTGAACTGGTCGAACCCCGACGGCGTGATATTGCCGCGCAGCTCGATGTACGCGCCGGCATAGCCGCCTTTAACATAAGCAAGCCAGTCGGGCATGAAGCTGTAGCCCACCCGCGTGGTCACGCTCACGATCGAGCTGATCTCGGTGCGGACATTTCCCGTAAAGCCCAGAGGGGCCGAGATATCGATGCCGGTGTTCTTCGTCCTGTCCATCGGCGTGGCGATCCAGCCGATCTCCATGCCGAGCATCCACGGACCGCTGTAGCTCAGGTTGCATCCGGCCTGGGCGCCGACGGCAAACTTGAACTCGCGAAATGCCTCCTCCGTCACGAGTCGGGGACCGGCGGGGTCCGCCGAGTTGTAGGGATTGGTGCTGTTGTAATTCCACCGCGCGTTGGAATGAGCGCCGCCAAGCTGGCCGCCGACATAGCAACCCGTCCACGAGGCCGCCGGCGCCACAACACTCGCCTTCACCGGCATCGGCGCATCGGCCGCGGACCCCGGCGAAACCATTTGCGTTGTCGAAAGAACGGCGATCCCGGCCAAAAGGCCACGACGACGAAGCACGAACGAAATCATATTCCCAGTCCCCCGTTGGCTCGATGATCGCACCGGCTGCTGTTGTTGTTCGTGAAGCCTGGCTTCACGTCGGTGCGGTCATCGCAAAATTCGAAGCAAAGTGTTTTTCCTTGGAGTCAGCGCACGTTCAGACGCTCCTCCTTCTTCGGGCCGCAAGCCGCGCAGCCGCCGTAATCGATCGGGCCATCGAAGACTGGCGCGGATTTCGGCGGGCGCGGGATCGGCCTCGAGGTGTTGGTCCCTGCCGTCACGCCTGAAGGAGGACGACCTGGCATGGTTGTCGGCGGGCCTGGGATCGGCCTGGAAGGGCTGGCCCCTCCCGAGCCGCCCGAAGGACCACTCGGGCTGCCAGAGCCCTTTGGAGCACCGGAAACGCTTGGAGTCGCGATGATGCGTGGAGTCTGTGGATTCTGGCGAGACGGGCCCGCCTGCGGAGCCGTGTAGCCCGAATTTCCGGAGACAGAATTGATGGCCCTGTCCCCAATAGCGCCGCTGAGGCTATCCATCACGGAATTGATGTTTCCGGACCGAGGCTGCTTTTTTGCCGCGTCGATCACCTCACGACCGGGACTCGTCACTTTCGGCGCTTTCTTCAGCGTGCCTCCGCCGCCTGGGAGCTGCAAAATCTCGTCATAAATCTTCGGGGTTCCTCCCGGCTGCAGCGACTTCTTACGATCATCTGGCTTTGGAAGTGTTGCGACGCCGCCGGGGTTTGTTTTGAACCCCGGTCTTAGGCGGCAATCCATCTCGGTGGGGTCGATGAACGTCTGGCCGGAGCCCGGGACGACAATCGGTTTTCCGGTCAGCTTGCAGGGATTCTCCTCAATCAACTTCTGCTGCGCTTTACAGAAAGCGCTGTTCGGCCCGACGAGGTCCTTTCCAGCGGCTTTGCTGCCCTCAAGACTGGCGCTGAGGCTGAAACGGCAGGCTGATTCCGTCCGAGCGCCGGATCGCTGACTCTGGATTCCGGTGCATGCTGCCGGTCTGGGAAATTGTTGGTTCACGAAGCTCGTACATTTATCCGCATAGCCATTCTGCATGGCCGAGTTCCAGAAATCGGCGCTGCAAAAATCTGGGCGGCCATTCTTGGGATCGGGGCCGAAAGCCAAACCGCCGTCCTTGGCTTTTTTATAGACTTCACTCACATAGGCCGCCGGCCCCAGAGTGCTTGTATACAAATCAGCAGCGGTTCCTATCGCTGCGCTGGTCTGATTTGCCAGATCGCTGAGTGACTGGCCCATCGCTGCACAAGTCGAGGCGACGCTGCCGCGGTTCTCTGGCGCGATGCACCGATTGAACGCCGCGGCGCAACTGTTGTTCATGGCCGAGATGCTGGCGTTCAACGAAGCCTGCGGGCGTTGCGCCGCCACGGGTAGGCAAGTGATATAGTTGTTGGCGAAATAAGCCTTCGGCGAGAAGCTTCCGCAATCCGCCGCCGGCTTCCATTTTTTGTCATTGCCGCCGATGCCGAAGAAGTGGGCGACATCGTTGAGGAGGCCTGTCACCCTGTTCCAGACTCCACTTGCGAACGAATCAACCGTTCCCCATATGCCGAGCCATTCGAGGAGGTCCTTGCCCGCGCCCAAGAGCTCCTTGGCCAAGTCTCCGCCCTTGTCGCTGATGAATTTGATCGCGTCGGACAGTCCGCCGCAGACCGTGTTCCTCACGTCATTGTCGCCGATCAGAGCGCACGGCTTGTCGATGAATTGCGTCTCGTACCAAGTAAACAAGACCTGCGCGAGCGCCACGAAATCACCTTTGGCAATGGCCTGAAGCGCCAATTGCGCGGCGGCTGCATCATTGTGGATCATCGCCGCCACTGCGGGGCCAAGCGCGTCGGCCACCGCAGGAGTCAGGAACACCGAAAGAATGACGTTGGAAGCAATAATCGCCAGCTCCGGTCCGGCTCCCATAACGAATGTGGCCCAATCCCCTCTTTTGATTCCGTCGGCGACCATGATGATGTTCTGAAGCGTCGCAACATTCTCCTTCCTGACGCCCGCGTCGATCGTTCTCGGAGCGTCGGGCTTGAGTTTCTCGACGGTGCGCATGGCGGTCTCGATGGCTTCTCGCGCCGCCGGATTAAGGACGTCCGTGCCCACATTCCTCGCACCTGTGATCACCGGATCCTTGATGCAGTTCCCGAAGTCAGCCGCGCCGACGCATGCCACGATGGCCTTCGCGGCTGCGTCCGTGCCGGCAGGCGCACCCGGGATCGCCGGTAAATTGGCCGATGCAAAGTCCGCCGCGCACTTGCCGACATTGGCATTGGGCTGGGTTGCGCATGTGACAAGCGATCCGACCTGCGGGCCTGCCACACCTGATGCAACGGCCGACGTCACGCAGCCGGCAACGTTGGGCTGGTTGAGACAGGCCACGACTTGAGTTGCCTGGCCCTGCATATTGGGCGGCAGATGGCCTATGACCTGTTGAGTGACGAATTTGGTCGCGCAATCCTGAGCATTTCCCCCGTCCATGACGCACTTGGCGGGAGCCTGGATGGCGGGAGGAATCTTATCGAGCACCGCGCCTTCGGCGAGCTTCTTGCCGCAATCGGCGACGTTTCCTCCCGTGAGCATGCAGTTCACCGCCGGCTGCGCGGCCGGAGGCAGTTTCGCGACAGTGAGCAGAGCCTGGCTCGCGCAAACGGTTGGATCGCCCGTACTCACGAGGCAGCCCACCGCGTTCACGATCGCTGGGTCTTTCACGCCGGCTTGTTGCAGCACAACCGCGACGACCGCGTTCTTCGCACAATCACCAACATTGGCCTGATTGGCGACGCCGCAGGTGACGATCTGCTTTACGATCGCGGCTTCCTGATCGGTGATCGGCAGCCCCACGAGGTCCTTCCCCGCTTTGATGAAGAGGTCCACCGCGAGGTTGGCTGCGTCGGAATTTTGGTCGGCCCGCGCAAGGTCAGGCCGCATCGCGATCAGCGGCAGCAACAACAACAAGACGAGCAACGGGCTGCGCGAAAATCTCGAAGCGATTGGCGTCGAAGAACAAAACGGTCTGATTGCTACAGCTTGGCCATTGGGCGCGATCTTTGGCGTGGAAACCAGCAAGCCGGGGTGGCCGTCAAAGTCCATTGTGAGCGGAGAGCAAAAACGAAACACCAAACCGCTCGCCAAACGTCCAATCGAAAGCCTCATTGCCAACTCCTCAATCGGAGCCACGAATCACATTTCAATGTGCCAACCAGAACCGACCGGGCCGGCACACAAGCGGTAGCAACACAGCCGGGCCATCTGTCCCGGATCGAAAGGCCTCCCACAGCGCATGGCTGTTAGCGCCGCCCACACCGACATCGTTGCAAATGTCCGCTGCCGTGGCTTGGTAGATAACGAACCCGTTTTCTCGCCGCTGTGAGTTCCCTCAAGCGGTGCTCAATCATCCATCACATTGAGGGAGAGAGCGGCTCCGCGCGCTTGGCGTCACACATGGCGTATGGCGCGCCTGAAAACTCTTTCTCAAACGGCTCCCTGGAAGCCCAAGCCCTCGGACGGCAAGCGGTATCCGGCAACCGTGGATCAGGGCCAGCACCGGTTGATTGGGACCTTGGTACAAAGCGAACAAAGAATTGAAAAAAACCAAGTATCCAGCATGATGCGATGGCAACTATTAGGATCGGACCACGAGATCAGTCATGGGCGAGACTGTCACGGGCGGTCATACGGCCACGTTCTCGACTGCGGACTATAGTCCGCACGAGGCGACGACTGCCTTTCAGGAGTTGTTTGGCCGCGCCGTCATGCGCATGAACATCACCCCGCTCTCCGAGCGGTTTCAGGCCGCAGCGAAAATCTCCTGCTGGCCCGGGTTCGGTGCGATCTACGCATCGGCGACCGCCTCGCATCAAGGCAACACCAGGGAGCTGATCGCCAGCGACGATGTCGGGTTTGGCTGGGTTATGCCCGGAGGAAATGGCCGCTGGGGTGTCTCGCAACTGGGCCGGCAGGTTGAATTGGGCCGAGGCGACGGCCTCCTCCTGAACCACGGAGAACTCGGCACGGTCACTCTGCCGAGCGACTTCGAGTATGTCGTGTTCGGCATCCCGCGATCCCTCATCGAGCCCCTGGTGCCCGATCTGGACGCGCTGTTCGCGCGCCGCGTTCCAGCCGAAACCGCCGAATTGAAATTGCTCTCCCGTTACTTGCTTCTTGCTCAGGACGAGACGTTACTGGCTACGCCTGAGTTGCAGAACATTTTCACCAAACATGTCGTCGATCTTCTGGCGCTGTGCCTCGGCGCAACGCGCGATGCAGCCGAGCTTGCCAAGTCACGCGGGCTCCGAGCCGCCCGGCTCCGCGCGTTCAAAGAGGATATTGAGAGAGCGCTGAGCCGGGACGATCTGTCGGTGCATCTGCTTGCAACCTGGCACCGCGTGACGCCGCGTTACGTGCAACAACTTTTCGACGAGGACGGCTCGACCTTTACCAAGTTCGTCTTGGAACGGCGCCTTGACCGGGTTTATCGAATGCTGACCGACATGGAGCGACCGACATCGACCATTAGTCAGATTGCATATGAGTGCGGCTTCACCGACTTGTCGAACTTCAACAAGGCCTTTCGCCGGCGATTTGAGCGAACGCCGAGCGACGTTCGAAATGTTGCACGTTCCAGAGACGAGTAACTGTTCCGCCGGTTAGATTCTGTTGCATAGCTGTGATCGCTGTTGATTTTTGCTCTCGGGCGCGGCGGCGCATTTGCGCGTCTTCGGAACCCTTCGAAGATTCCGGCCTCGATCGACCCGCATTTCGCTGGAATCGAATCGCTCCTAATTTGGAGCGACAATAGTGTCGGTTCGCTTCCAAGCCGACTCTCTCGGGAATTGTATTACTTAAAGAATTTCCTGTGCCCTGACTCGCATTTCGCTTAGCCGCTGACTCTTTAGTGCGGCCATTCGCTTATCCACGGACTCTGGTTCTAGAACTTCATGAGAAATAGATCTTTTTTCTTGAAGCTTTTTGTGGGTTCTTTTCTGTTGTCGAGCGGCAAACCCGGATGAAGAGTCAGCGCAGGAGCGAACCGCTTCTCAGTCCTCTCCCCAGCAGCCATTCAGGAAAATAGGGTGAATTCTTGGGTGGTCTGTTCTTCTGTGCCGTCGAGCCACCCTGGCAAGCGACCGATGGCCATATCCTTGCGGAATCGCGCAACTGCATATTGGAGATTGGAACGAGCGTACTCCAATTCCTCAATACCCCCGCTAACGAGGCCTTTTTCGCGGTCGACCGTTGCGATCAAGTTCTCCACCGGCCTCAGGAACTGACCTACATCGGAATGGTTTGTGCACGCTTCTCGCGCCACCTCGAACGCACAATAAACCTGCATTCCTTTATGATGCAGAGCATCCCGTAACCGCGGGACGAAATCGAGGACGCAGGAAAGATAGGCACGCGCGGCTGCCTTGACTTGGATTACTGAGGGCACGGACCGCACGCATTCGGGTTTCAGCACTTCGATATAAGGGAAACGGGCGATCTTCAAATCCGTCGAATGGCGACTCCGCCAGAACTCAACGGCGACGTTCGTCTCGTCCGCGCGGAAATAAGTCGCCTGATCCCTTAAACAGGCATCAACGGTAAGCCGTTCGATGGCCATAGCTTCAGACATTCCATTGGAGTGGACGGACTGAAAGGACGTCTCCCGTTCCCCTTTTTCAAGCAAATGTCCCACGGTTATTTCAAAGCCGTCTCGGGCCTCCATTCTCTCTGCTAACTTTTGGACGCAATACATGGGCTCGGTTCTTCTGCGCCAAACCACACCGTTGCACACCATCAATCCCTCAGCCGCCCGTGAAACCGATGCGGTGACTTCGGCGCGATAATCGACGCTGACTCGGCGGATGTCGCCAAGTCTGACGCCATAGTTGCTCTCCTCTTCCCTCGTGTCGCGAAGCTGGGCCAACCCCGATTCCGTGAGAAAACTGTAGCCCTCACCCTCGATACCTGACAGCCATGTTCTCACCGGCACGGGCGCACCAAGCTCGTCTACGATAGGCCACCAAACTGAATTGGGCTCGGCACTACCCGGCAACGTCAGAAGCGTAAGCTGGGGCCGGTCAGCCTCTGACACCCGAAACGCGATCTCTGTCGATGATTCCGAAACTTCCTTGATATCCACGGCAGTGCAGCCCGGGACCTTCAAGAAGCGATCGACCCTGCCGCGAGGCACGCGCCCCATCAGCCACGTTGGATGAGCAATGTTCACTATCATGGGACAAACCCTCTAGCTGGAGATGTCCTACGGCAGGCGTCAGCAAGTGACAAATCGTGAAAGAGTTGAGTGCGGGACCGCCGTTCAGAGCAAACAGTTCGCCTTTCTCTGTGCTTGCGATGCTTGGAATCGAGTTCATATACGAACAGCTTCGCGCTCCCGCACTTTGCCAGCGGAGCCCTGTCCGCCAAGGAACGCGCGCCGCCTCGCACCAATCGTAATGGCCGCCTTAGTTAGTTGTAGCGCCGCGAACGTGAGCCAAAGCGCACCAATGCCGACGACCAAAAAAATCACGCCTAGCTTGATGTGAAGTGCGATAGCGGCAGCGCGCAGTGAAGTTCGATCGTACACAGCCTGTCCGCCATCGATCCTGATTCCATATAGCTGCTTCCAGATTCTGGTCGGCGCACCCAAAACGAAGACACGATCGAGGAAGAACTCGCCGCGGACTCCGGGACACACGCCCCGGGCGGCATTGGCACCGACCCATACGCGGGTCACGCCATATACGCGCCCTCCATCCGGGGTAATTTCGATCCAGTCGTGTTTGGTCCCGCCTTCGGTCATCGTCCCGGCGCCGATCGCGGTGATCGTGCCTTTCAACCTGAAAATGCTCACGGCAGACCCTCCACTCGCGCAGCATGGTTGAAAGAAGTTACTTATACGCTAAAACGTATAGATAATTCGTGCGGAAGGTGATGCACCCTGCCCGATGGCGGGCACCAACGAACGGTCAATACTGGCGCGCAACGTGAAGGCGCTACGGCTTCAACGCGGCATGTCGCAGGAAGAGCTGGCTGCCGCAGCAGGCGGCATACGGCAGGCTGCCGTCAGCGAAATTGAAGCTGCCAAGGGCAACCCGACCTTCACGACGCTCGAATTCGTATCTGCCGCATTAGGTGTCACGATCCGGGAACTGCTTAAAGCGTAATGCGTTCGAGCGCCGGCCAATTCAGCCGCATTACCGACCAGATACCGTGTGGTGTTGCGCGTCCGGTTCGCGGCTCGCAGTCAACCCTTACCCGACCGTCTGATGGCGACCCCCGGCCTCTGCTATCCTCTCCGTGAGTCGATGCCGGAGGGGATAGAAAGATGGAAGAAAACCCGGAGGTCCAGAGGCGCTTCGATCGGGAAAAGGTGATCTTCGAGCAGGATTGTCAGGATTTCCGCTCGCTAAACGGCTTTCTCTGGCAGATTCCCGTGATCGTCTCGACGCTAACCGGCGGCTTGTGGTTCGGCGTGGACAAGGTCGCTGCGGGGTCGTTCGTGCGACCCGCGCTCTGGCTTCTTGCGTGCGCCGTGAACCTCGTCTTCGTGATCGTGCTTTGGCGTCTACGCGCCGGGCCCATGGAGAATCTGCTCGACCGCATCCATAACTATCAAGGAGTTCCAAGGAGCGGTGGCAAGTACACCATGATCACCATGTTCACGCTCCTGCTTCTCTTTTCCGCCATCGTGAGCTTCGTCGCGTTTCTTCCCGATGCGGGTCTGCTGTGGAGGCGTGCAGCGCAATGTTGGACCTGACGGACAACTCGGCCGCTGCCGAAGCCGCCCGCTACTACGCGCAAAACGCCGACGCCCTGATCGGCCGCTACGAAAGCGTGTCCTTCGAAACCGTCCATGCCGACCTGATCCGCCATCTTCCTGTCGAGCCCGGCGCCGCATTGGATGTGGGCGCCGGATCCGGCCGCGATGCCGCATGGTTGGCGAAGCGCGGCTGGTCGGTCGTTGCGGTGGAACCTTCCGGGACGCTTCGAGAAGGTGGTCGGCGGCTTCACCCGGAAGCCAGCATCGAATGGATCGAAGACACCCTACCCGGCCTTCGCCGTACGCGCGCCCTTGACCGCAAGTTCGACCTCGTCCTCCTCAGTGCGGTGTGGATGCACGTGCCGCCGGAGGCCGAAGCGACAGCGCTGTCGGTGCTGGCCGAGCTTGCGGCTCCGAACGCCATCCTCTCGATTTCCGTGAGGATGGGAGGAGACGAAACGAGGCGGGGATTCTACTCGACCGACCTTCCCCATCTGAAACGTCTCGCGGTTGAGGCAGGCTTTGCACTCGTCGGAGAAGGCCTATCGCGCGATCGGTTTGCTAGGCCGGACGTGGCGTGGACGTCCATCGTGTTCCGCCGTAGTTGAACTGGGCTCCAACCATTGCCCGCTGGCCAGCATGCCCCGCATGATCAGCGGACCGGTTTTCCTCGAATAGGTCTGATGGGCATTCTGCCGCCTGACGAAAAACGGGTTCGCCGGAACTCTTGACCTGAATGATATTTCAGTATATATAATCATCCTATAAGGATGACTACGGTGATCTATCTATGAAAACCTTGGGGCCTCAAACAGCCAAGCTCGTCATGACGCTGCAGGACGAAAACCGCACCGTCTTCAGCGTGGACGATGCCGCTCGCATCATCGGCACTTCGCGAAATCTCGTCTCCAACATGCTTGGAAAGGCGGAGCGTCGCGGTGTCGTGACGAGACTGCGCCGCGGTACATATACGTTGGTCCCGTTCGAACTCGGCAGCGAAACGACGTACGCAGGCAATCCGCTGGTCGTCGCCGATCGGCTTATGGGCGATCGCCAGCATTTCCTCTCGCACGGGACGGCCTTGGCGATCCACGACATGACGACCCAGCCCAGATTTGTGGTCACGGTGTCGGCGGTCGGAATGCCGACGTCCAAGATCGTCGCCCAAGGCACGGAAATCCGCACCGTCAAAATAACGCCGGACGACGTCTTCGGGCTGACCGACAAAGTTCTGGACGGGCGCGACAAGGTGCGCGTCAGCGACCGGGAGCGCACGATCATCGACTGCCTGCGTCGTCCTGATCTCTGCGGCGGCTACATTGAAGCCGATGCTGGCGCGTGGATGCGGCGATCCGATCTCGATGCGGGAAAACTCGTCGAATACGCGGTCCGTCTGGGCGTCGGAGCGGTCATCAGGCGTACGGGATATCTGTTGGACTCTTGCAAGCTCGGCACCGATAGTGACCGCGAGAAGCTGACCAGTCTGCTGACCAAGACCTACCACCTTCTCGATCCGTCGGCGCCTGCCGGCGGCCGGTACGATTCGAAGTGGCGTCTCCGCCTCAACGTCGGACAGGATGAGATCGAGGCCGTCAGAAGCACATGATCCCGCATCGAGATCTGTCGATTATCTCGAACCGCCTGTTCAAGGAGAACGGCGGACGGCGCATTCCCGAAACGACGATCGAACTGGACTACGCGCTCGGATGGTTTTTGACCGAGCTCGGTCGGCATTCCTTCGGTGACAAGCTGGCGTTCAAGGGCGGAACGGCCCTGCGCCGTTGCCACATCGGCGAATACCGGTTCTCCGAAGATCTCGATTTCACGCTGCTGTACGACGACGTGACGTTCGAACAGGTCCGGAAGGCGTTCGAGGAAGTCGCATCGAAGGTCAAGGATGCGACCGGCATGGACTTTCGGTTCGATGCGCCCGACCCGACGCCCCACAAGAACAGCCATACGTTCACGATGGCGTTCACCGGACCGATGCGGTCCGAGCGTCGGTTCAAAGTCGACATCACGATCTCGGAATGCGTCGTCGGCGCACTTGAGCCGATACCAATCATCCGCACGTACGGCGAATTCGATTTTCCGGACGGCGCATCCGTTAAAGCCTATTCGCTCGATGAGATCGCTGCCGAGAAGCTCGTCGCATTGACCGACAAGCAGCGCACCCAGCCCCGCGACCTCTACGATCTCTGGTACTTGAGCAGCGAAGGCCACGTCGACATCGCGACGCTCGCGCATCCGGTCGCCGCGAAGCTGGACCACAGGCAGCGGTCGGCGGACGGCCTGGTCGATGTGTTCAAAGGCAAAGAGGCCGCACTGAAGCGGGCATGGGAAACCCGCCTTGCACCGCAGATGGCTGCGATCCCCGAGTTCGGAATGGTCTTCCGGGAAGTGGACCGGTTGCTGCGTCAGTCCGAAATATTCGAGACCGCCCTCACGCTGCAGAAGCATCCATGACGCGCAGCCGTTCTTCGATGCCGCGGGGTCGATCGGCTTCCGACCAGATCAAATCGTGCAGATCGCACACGCCGCCGCGTCGTCGCTCTCCTCGTCGCGGAGACGCCTTGCGAGGACCTGCTCCAGAGTCAGAGCGGCGCTCCGTTCGAAGTGCCGCGCCGCTTCTGCATATCTGCCGACATTTGCGATTCCTCCGGGGCCTTCCTCCGCAGCTAAAGCATGTAGCCGACATCCGATGCACCGGTCGGATATGCAAACATCGTCGATTTGAGATTATCTGACGTCAGTCCATGACGGATCGCCAAACCGAATAGATTGATCACCTCGTCAACATGCGGACCGACGAGATGAGCGCCGAGAACGTGACCGGTGGCCTCTTCGACCATTACCTTATACCCGTACACTTTCTCCGCAGCGCGGCGTGCCGTGAACCAGTCGGACACGTTCTCGCTTTTCATTCGAAACTTCACACCGTTGGCGCGCGCCTTCTCTTCGCTCAGGCCGACGGCCGCAATCGGAGGGATCGTGAATGCTACGCTTGGGACACCACGGTAGTCGGGGCGGTGGCGGTTACCCTCCAACAGGTTTCCCACAACGACCTTGGCATCGTGGCTCGATACGGGCGTGAGTGGCGGTCCCTTTGCGGCAGCGTCGCCCGCGGCATATACGGCGGGATTTGACACGCTTTGCAGAAACTCGTTGAGCTTGAGATGACCGCGGTCATCCCGCTCGATGTTGCCAGCGTCGAGGTCCAGTCCGTCCAAATCCGGAACGCGGCCGGCGGCATGGACGACCAGATCCGCCTCGAATGTCTGCTCAGCGGTTTTAGACCGCGCACGAACGAGAAATGTAGATTGCCGTTTCTGGACCGACTCCACCACATTCCCAGTCCGGACATCGATATTTGCGCGCCGGAAGCTCTCCATGAGCCAACCGACAAGATCGGGATCAAACTGCGTGAGCATACGATTGTTGCGCTGGAGCACCGTAACCTTCGCCCCCGCGTGTGCCGCGATGTGGGAGAACTCGGCTGCGATGTATCCGCCGCCGACCAGCACGATCCGGCCGGGCAGTTCGTCCAGTTCCAGAAATTCCTCGTTGGTAATGAGATGCTCCGCTCCCGGAAAGCCGAGCGGTACCGGACGCGCTCCGGACGCGATCACTATGTGTTTCGACTCCACACGCCCGGCGCCGTCGATTTCCAGTGCGTTGGGTTCTACAAACCGTGCTGCAGCGTGATAGGTGTCGATCCCCTTGTCATTGTAGCGCTGCTCTTGTTTGGCCGGGACGGGGCGAGTAAAGGTCCGCTTGAACGCCATCAGATCGCGCCACGCGATACGAGCATCCGATGCAACGACGCCGCGTCCGGTCATTCGCCATATGTCGTCGATCACCTGCGCACCCGTGATGAGCATTTTTTTCGGGTCGCAGCCGCGGAGCGCGCATGTGCCGCCGAATGGGCGGTAATCCGTCACGGCGACTTTCCATCCCGCCGAAGCGGCCCTGTGACTCGCGACTTGCGCGGCCGTTCCGCTGCCGATTACGATCAAGTCGTATGACTTCGTCATGTGCATCTCCAAATGCCACGCCGTACTCGATTTTGACGCCCTGAATGCAAGCGTTTTGCAACCTACCGGTTCCGTCGGCCGCGCCGTTCGGCATCGCTGTTGTCAAATCGGACAGAACTTCGAGCGGCTCGGGGCTACTTCATCTAGAGCGAGGCGCAAGATTATGCGTCGATACCGGCGTCGCGAGAATCGGGCCGAAAATTGCCCGGCCAACTTGCAACCCCTCCTCTACTGTCAAACAGACTCCTTCGCGCTCCGGCTTCTGAACGTCGAGCCACCGCCGCAGATGCCCATCCGAGCAGAAGAATGCTATTACCGGACAGCATGAGGTGGCGGCGTTCCCTTCGAACGCGAAGTCGTACCAGACGACTACATCAACCGGAGAGACCACGCCTAACTCGCGGCCATCCCCGGCGGTGGCTATAGAGACCGTTTCGCCACAAAAACGGCACGTCGATCCGATTCTGACATCGGTGCGATACATGCTCCCGACGCCGAGTGCGTCAATGGCACATAAGGCATTGAAAGAATGTCCATTGAGTTCGACAAGATGACCGGTAGTGGTTTCGGTGAAGGGATAAGCACGCAGAATGCGCTGCGTATTGCCCTCCATACAGATGAGATCGCGCCGGTCCAGATTGCGAAGCAGGCCAAAAATGCGATCGGGATACATTCCGGTTTCTGTGACCAGCTCACGCGACGTGGGAGGGCGTCCGCGATCGGCATACAGCCGCAAAATCGCCCGCCAGACGAGATCCTCGCTTTCATCCAAAGCGTGAGACCATTTTTCAAACAGATTCGAGCGAGCGGACATGCGCCCGTGTAGCGCATGCCGTGCCTCAGATGCCGTGACGATCGACCAGTCGGGGCGGAACACGCCCGGCCTGATCTCCACCGCAAGCTCTCGATCCGTACTCGCAGCCATGTTCGTTCGCTTGCTCGTCAAAACGGTCTCGCTACTTCCGTTGGTCGCGGCCGGTTCTTCGGCCTAATGGGTTTGCCCGTGCTGGCCAGCGGCTGGTGTGCCATAACTCGCCGGTGCGCCGTGACCAGCTGGCGCTCCGTGGCCCCCGGTCGGCGCGCCAAACTTGCTCGAACCGTCGATTACGACAGCAACAATCAGAACTGCCGCGGCTCCCAAGATGGCGATCCGCAGCGCTTGGCTGAATCGGCTGCTGCCGTGAGTGATTGCAGAAGCGCCGCCTGAAAACGGCATTGCCCACAGCACTGCGAGGGCAAAAAACGTCGCGGCGACATAGAACAGCTCGACGTTTGGAACACCCTTGATCAGGGCTTGGCTGAACTCCGGACGGGCCATGAAGCGGTCGGCGTGAACGACGGCATGGTTCAGCCACTCTAGGAAGATGAACGTCGCGGCCATCACGAAGAGCCCGATAACCGTGCTGATGAACATTTTCTGCCACAGCGCATTCGAGCTGCCGCTCGTCCGCTTTGCCGCGCGCCGGTAAAAGAGATAGTTGATGGCGAGAATGGTAATCGAGCCTGCGGCAAGCGCCTGCGGAACGAAACGCCAAAGTCCCAAGGCCGAGTAAAAGGCGCCTAGTCCGATGGACGCGAAGATGAGCGATCCGCCGCAGCAAAGCGAGGCGATGAAGCCCGTTATGAAGCTGCCCGCGAGCGGCTTTGGATCGGAATGCGCGAGAGTTGCAAGCGTCAGTCCACCGGACCCGTCATTCAAATGCGCCGTTTTATCCATGTTTTTTCCTCTCCTTGCATCGCTCGACCGTTAAATCGCGTCCGGCCAGGCACGGGCGTGCCGCGGTAGGCCGAGGAAAGAAACGGAACGGCCTCCGAACCCACGTAGCAGACAGACTTGGAGACATCTTGCGCGATGACACAAACCGTCTCATCGCGACTTTTATCCTGCACAGCAGGACAGCATCTTCACGTCTCGGTCGAACGTCTGCGCGGCGAGCTTCAAGCCCTCAACGGTCGTGAGATACGGGAAGATCGTCTCGGCCAAATCGTCGATCGTCAGTCCGCACCGAATCGCCAGCGCCGCCGTCTGGATGCTGTCCGCCCCCTCCGGCGCAAGGATATGCGCGCCGAGGAGCTTGCGGCTTCGCCGATCCGCGACGAGCTTGATCAGGCCGCGGGTGTCGCGGGCCGCAAGTGCCCGTGGCACGCTTTCGAGCGAGAGTACCGAGGTCCGCACGTCGTAACCGGCGGCACGTGCCTGCGCTTCGGTGAATCCCACGCTTGCCACCTGCGGATCCGTGAAGACCACCGCCGGCATGGCTGCGTTGTTGTAGCGTAGGCTGTCGCCGTTCAGCGCGTTCTTGGCGGCGAGCTTTGCGCCATAGGCGGCCATGTAGACGAACTGATCCTTGCCGGTGACATCGCCGGCCGCATAGACGCCGGCCTTCGAGGTACGCATGCGGTCGTCGACGACAATGGCGCCGTTCGGCGCCTGCGCGATTCCCGCCTCCGCGAGCCCGAAGGTTTCCGTGTTGGGCGTGCGCCCAGTGGCGACCAGAACCCGTTCGGCGGTGATTGTTTCGGGACGACCGCTTCTGACAACAGTCAGCGCCACGCCACCTTCGGTCTTGTGAATGGTGTCGTATGTGAGACCGCCAACGACCCTGACACTCTCGTCGGCCAGATAGCCGGCGAGCGCCGCGCCGATTTCCGGTTCCGCCTCTGGCAATATGCGGCTGCGGAAGACAATAGTGACATTGACGCCCATACGCGCAAACATCTGTGCCAATTCGACGCCGATGTAGCCGCCGCCGATGACCAACAGCGATTTCGGCAACGCTTCGAGCGCCAGTGCGGAAGTGCTGGTCAGGTAGTCCACGTCTTCGATGCCCGCGATCGAAGGAATAGCAGGCCGGGCGCCCGTAGCGATGATGAGACGTTCCGCGCGGATCATGTCGCCGTTTACCGCGACGCCGCCATCGGCCACCCGCGCCGGGCCTTCCATGTAGGAGATGTTGTTGTAGGCGGGCAGCAGATCGGCGTACTTCGCCTGGCGGAGGGCCCCCACAAGCTGGTCCTTCTGCCGGACGGTCGCGGCCCAATCATCGGCATGCGCTCTTGCGCTGATGCCCGCAAAGCGTCCGGCTGAATTCGCCTGATGCAGCGTTTCGGCGGCTCGGATTAGCGTCTTTGACGGCACGCAACCGACGTTGACGCAGGTGCCGCCGATCGTGCCGTGACCGATGAGCGCGACCTGCGCGCCCTGCTCGGCTGCCGTGATGGCCGCCGAGAATCCGGCCGAGCCCGCGCCGATGACGGCCAGATCGAAGCCCTTGGCCCCGTTCTTCGGGACGCAGCATGCACTCATGACTTGTTGCCTTTCCGGGGAACGGAGGGAGCGCAGGAGGATTGCGCTGGGCGTCGCCGATAGAGGCCGACGCCCAGCAGCAGAAGACAGATCAGCAGTGCTGGCATCACCACATAGTCGGCCTTGGCAAGCCAAGCCGTAAGCCCAAGTCCGCCGAACAGGAGGGCCAGAAGGGGTGTCGCGCAACAGATTGCCGCAAGCACAGCGTCGACCGCGCCTGTCGCGATCAGGGTCCGATGGCCTTCCATGACGCGCTAACCCCTCGGGACGGATGGATAGCCTGCGTTCGTGGTCGCGGCCGTAAGGGCCTTCAGGTCGGCTTTGCCGTCGTCGAAGGTGACGGTCGCCGTCTTGTCCTTGTACGACACCGTGACCTTGGCAACGCCGGGAACGGCTTCAAGACTCTTTTTGACGACGAACGGGCACTCCGCGCAGTACATGTTCTGGACGGCCAGCTTGACAGTCTGCTCGCCGGAAAACGCGGATGACGACGCGAACAGGCACAAGGCGAACGTGACGTATGTGAGGAGCTTGTTCATGGGATTCCTTCCGGTCAGGAGTTGAGAAGCAGTGGGGCAAGGAGGTCGATTCCGAGGGCAACCGCCACCAAGATGGTTGCAACGACGAGTGCGGTCTTCACCAGCCGGTTCGGCAACGGGCGGGCGCAAGCGTCCCCGTCGGCGCAGGCCTGTTTCGATGCCCGGCGGACGAGCCAAGCTCCTGCACCGAGGCAGATGAGCGTTGCCGCGATGAAGATCGGCTGATAGGGCGCCAGCCGCGTGAGATTGCCGATCCACGCTCCGCTCACACCCAAGCCGAACAGGACAAGCGGCAGGATGCAGCAGGACGAGGCCGCAAGCGCGCCGATCAGGCCGCCCGTGGCCAGCAGCGCCTGTCTGCGGCCGGAATCGGTGGCGACGCCTTCGTCCTTGATTGTCATGGCAGCAAGAGGCATCCTCTAGTGACTAGAGGAGCAAGGATTTTCTCATGGGTTCGATCACGACTTCGCGAGCCGAAGATCTCCCAATCGGCGAGCTTTCACGCCTCAGCGGTGTGAAAACGGAGACGATCCGCTACTACGAACAGATAAGAATGCTGGCTCCGCCACCACGCACGGCCGGCGGCCGGCGCGTCTACGGCTCGACGGACCTCCGCATTCTCGTTTTCATACGCCGGTCGCGAGAGCTGGGTTTTTCGCTTGACGAAATCCGCGCGCTGCTCCGCCTCGGTGGCCCCGAGAAAGCCTCGTGCCGTGAAGTCCGCGAAATCGCGACACATCATCTGGAAGACATCCGGACCAAACTTGCGGACCTGAAAAAATTGGAGCGGTTGCTGGCGACGACCGTGGCCAAATGCTCGGGAAGTACGGCACCGGATTGTCCTGTGTTGGACATTCTCGATGTTCAGGGAAGGAGCTTAGCAAGCACCCGAGGCGACGCATTTTTCCACGACAACAAATGATCTGAAATGATCTGAAAGGCAGCACTACGACTTGGTATGTGACCACAACATGATATTTGGACCACGACAGCCCCCTTGCGGAAGCTGCAGCCTGTCTTGGCGAGCGAGTTGAAGGGAGTCCGTTGCAGGACGCCTTTGTGCAATTTGGACCCAACGGCAGATATCTCCGTTGTACCGGTTCGCGATCATCCCGAAAGCCATGTCGGGTGACCGTTTTCGGACGACCGGCATCGACCGAAATCTTCATGCCATAAATAGCGCCTGTTGACCGTTCAGACCGTACAGATGGCGCAGGACGCGTCGTCGGAGTTCTCTTCGTCTAGACGCCGCTCGAACACCTGCTCCAACGTCAGATCGGCGCCACGCTCGAAGTCGCGCGCGCGGCGCTTTTCGTGGTCGCGCCGGATCTGTTCGATGCGCTCGGGTCTTTCCAATTCGGCAAGGCTTTCTCCCGAAGACCATGTGAAGACATTTCCGTTGCCTTCGTAGGGCCGTTCGTACTTTTTGGCTTCTTCGTAGAGGCTCGGGTGCTTCTCCTTGAGGTTCACCCACTCGATCTTCTGCTGGTAGAAGCAGAAGAAGCATCCGGAGCGCGTGCGGCCCCACTCGGTATACGGCGGCAGCCCGACTCCAGAAGACAATAGAATGTGTTGGATGTCCGCGAGCTTCAAGCCATCGTCCCTGAACGGATATACTGGCGTGATGTTGGGCTTGTGGCTGATGTACCCGGTGCGTGCCTCGTCGGCGCGGAGCCCGACGTAGTTGAGCACCGGGTCGTCCCCGACGAACTGCTCGAACGGCTTAAGCTTCAGCATCCGCGTGCACCACCGTCGGTGGTTGGACGGGATCATTCCGCCGTACACGTCGTACCAATGGTCGAAGCCGAGATCGGCATTCAGCCGATTGACCCGCTTGCCGAGATAGTCCTCGATGCGGTTCAGATAGTCGTAGGTCTCGGGCAGTTCCTTTCCGGTGTCGTTGAAGGCGTACTCCATCTCCGGGACGCGGTCGCGCATGTAGAGCGCAAGCGCCGCGCTGTCCTTGCCTCCCGACAGACTGAGGATATGCCGAGGCGATCGTATGTCAGCCATCCGCCTTCTCCTTGGGCGACAGCACCGACATTCCGCCGGCCATGACGTGAGCCATGACCATCGCCGGATCCTTGGTCCCCGCCAAGATCTTCCTGATCTCGCCGACCTTCTTCTCGGACTCCTTGGCGAGCGAACCCGGCCGCACGACGACCATGTTGACCTGGCCGGAGGTGTCGACGACGTGGACCGTGACGATCTTGGCGTCCGAAGCGACCTGCTCCCGCATATGCGCGAGCCACCGGAAAAGCTTCGTCGCGATCGCCTTGGACTCGAAACCGAATGCGTCGACCGTGTCGTCCTGCCACGCATCGAACCGCTTGCCGGTCAACAGACTGGCGATGCCGTCCAACCAGACGTCGTCCGTGAGTGAGCTCTCCGTCGCCCTTTCCACGAAGGAGCGCAGTCGGTATTCGCTCAGCTGGAGGCGATGCGGCGCATACTCGTTCCGGACGATCTCCCGGAGCGCCGAAAGAGTCGGTGCGTCGAACGCCTCAAGAAGGACCGTTTCCGCCTTCGCGCGCAGGCGCCGCGGGGCATCCGCGATGTCCCCCAGCGCCTCGTCCAGCACGTCGATGAACCGGTCGAGGCGGTTCTGGTCCTTCTTCCTGATGTCGAATTCCTCCAAACCGCACGCCGAAGGAAGCTGCTTGAAGACGAAGTCCACGGGTTCGAGGGCCCTTCTGAAGACCTCGCGCAGGTCCTTCGCGGTGTTCGAAACCGTGGAAGTCTCCTTGGCGTACGACGGCAGCGCCGCCCACCAACGGTAGGTTGCCTCTACGACTTCCTTCAGAACGGGTTTTGGGCGCCCATCCTCGGGCCAAATCGTCAGATCGCCGGTAAGCCGTTCCAGAAGATCGAGTGCGGCCTTGGAGTGTCCCAAGTACCTGAGCGAAAAGTTGGCCGGCGACTTCGCCAACCGCATGAAGTGCGCGCCGGAGATCTCCGGCTGGAACGAGTTGCGCTCCATCATGGCGACTTCGCTGCGGTGATGCAGCATGAACCCCGCGATCAGCAGCAGCGCGGGTCCTCGCCTCAGACCTACGGGCGGACGCCCCAACTCGATCATGAGTTCCTCGAACGAGCAGCTGCCTTCCGCCTTCAGCTTCGCTCCGACCGCTTCCCAAGCCGGCATCCAATTCAGATCGTCCGGCTTGGGCGGTCTGAACCGAAGACCATCGGCGCCCTCGCGATGCATCCGCGACGCACCGAACATCGACAGGAAGATGCTGCGTTCGGGGGGAGCGCCCGTCATCCCGAGGTACGGTTCGGCCTCGGATTGCACCATCGCTTCCAGAAGCCTCATACGCGCAGTGGCGGTAGCCGACGAGAGGCTGGCCCGGTTGATCAGTTCGTTCCTGAGGATGGGAGTGTTCGGGAACACCTCGTCGCAAATATCGCTGAGCATCCGGTTCAGATCGCGCCTGTGCGCTATCTTCGACTGCTTCCCGCGATAGAACCACCGTTCCCCGCGCACGCCGTTCGGGTTAACGAACGGCCGCAGCAGAGTCCGGAGCGCGTCCTCCGCCGATGCGATCCTCGAACGGACTTCGCGCCGGGCGAGGTCGTCGACCCGCAGCTCTTTGCAGTTTTCTTCGATCCAGCGCCACACCGCGAGATCGTGGGCGGCCGAAAGATCCTCCGGACCGACCTTCCTCACGCAGAAGACGCGCAACGGGTTGGTGGAGGCCTCGGACTTCGCTATCCGCTCCGCAACGGCCCGCTCGCTCTCTTCAGGATATTGCGGAACGACTATGACGGCGCCGTCGCATTCGGGCGGCAAATCCTCCGGCGGGCCTCCCGCGCCGTTCCATCCAAGGACCGCAAATGCGCGCAAGGTACCGGTGCGGTGATAATGCTTGTGGGCGACCAGGGGGCTCGCGGCCGGCAAGTTGCGTAGCGCGGAATCGAGCCGGCTGACGGGCTGCACCTTGACGCGCGCCTCTTCGAGCCAGCCGTCCAGATCGACGCTGCTGCTGGCCCACAGACTGAAGTCATCCCTGTGCGGGCGCCGGTACAGCAGGTTCTTCTCGGTGAGCCTGCGGATCGCGGCTTCGGTGGGCTTCAAGTCGGCACCCGCGCACCACGCGACCGTCCGGGCATCGGCCCGCATCCCGGGAACCGGTTCGAGAACCGAGATCAGCCCGATGGTCTTGAGGACCGCGGTTTCGAGAACGTCCGCACCGCCATTCTGCGCGACGGCATTCTTGGAAAGCTCCCATCGTCGCTCGCGGTCGGGAGAACGGAATTTCGTCCAACCCTGCGCCGAAACGTAGTCGTAGAGATCCGCAAGCCGGTACCACCTGCCCGCCTCATGGTCCTGCAGGAATCTCTGGAATCCGAAGGGTTCGAGAGACTGCAGGAATCCGAAGACGGAACGTTCGTTCTGGCCGAACCGGGTGGCGAGGTTTGCAAGAGCCGCCACAGCGGCGGGATGAAGCGGCAGCAAAGACGCTGCGACCTTCGCCATCTCATTGTCATTCGTGGCGAACAGCCCGCGAGCCACAGCCTCCCCGTACAGCCGACGCGCTTGCGCCGCCGCAGCCGCAACGGCCGGCGGCTCATGCACGATCGCCTGCGCGATGAGAAACGCCGTCTGTTCCGTTGAGTCGTGGAAGAGAATGTCCTCATACCGTTCTGCCGAGCGAGTCCACTCCGCCTCGGCCCACTCGCCCAGTCCCGCTGCGTAGTCGGAGAAACGGTGATGGAGGAATGCGACGACGGCAACGGGCTGCGGCTGCCGTCCACCCGCCATTTCGGCAAGCTGCTGGAAGAACGATGGATCGATGTCCCGGCGGTTAAGCGCGGCGTATTCGAGAAAACGGCCGAACTCGTCGATAAGAAGAAGCACGCCGGACTTGGTCTGTTTGGCGTACTCCCCGATCAGGGCGAGTACCTTTTCATCGTTCCGCGAGCCTTTCGACCGTTCGCGCGCTATCTGCGCCGCGAGCTTCGCCGTGGTAGCCGACCGCTTGCCGCCTCTCTTTCCACCCGCTGCGGCCGCGATGGCTTCGACTATGCAATCCGCAATATTGGCGCGTCTACCGACGAGAACCACCGGCGTGTAACTGCCCGTGGAAGCGGGCTTGGCACCCGCAGCTTCCAGCAGCGAACGCGCGGCCTTGCAGCGCGCCTTGTCGTCCCCGAGCAGACGGGTGAGAAACAGCGCGAAAGCGGACTTGCCGGCTCCGTAAGGTCCGGTCACGCGGAAGGCACGTTGCGTCGACGAAGCGCTCAGCCCCGCCAGAATCCGTTCGGTCGCGTCGCGCACGGATGGCGTGATGACGTAGCCATTCAATGCGTCTGGATCTTCCAGATCACGCTGAAGTTCCACCGAGCGGACGTAACGCTTGGCGATCCGTATACCCGACGCGGTCTTCTTCAGTGCTGCCATGCGAATTCCTCCAGCACTGCGTGAGGTGCGCGGGACGAAGACGCAAACAAGTCGAGGCCGCCGGCTCCGTCATCCCGGAGCGCAAGGCCTTTGATCTCTTCGCAGAGCGTCTGCAGTTGTCCGTGCAGGGAGGCTTCGTCGAGCTTGAACACGACGCCCGGGGATCTGCGATCCAGCATCAGAGACCGCATCGAAAGCGTCTTGCTGTTGATGGCGGTCGCCTTCCAGAAGTCTGCGATGGCGAACGCCAGCGCCTTTGCATCGAGGTCGGGCTTGGGACCGCGATGGAACTTCACGATGCTGACCCCGGCAGCGTCGTCGATCTCCAGCAGGCTCAATTCCTGAAGCGGACAGCCGAGGCTGTCTTCGGCAACGGCGGACCCGGAGCTCCGGCCGCTGTAGTACGTGCGGAGGAAGATGTCCACATGTTGCGCGACGGTGCCGCTCGTTGCGGCTCCGCGCGCCGTCACGGCACGGCGGCGGATGACCTCCAAGAGGTTGTCCTTCGTGATCTCGTTGTCCTGCAATTCCAGCAGCGCCGCGGCCCATGCGCCCAACGAAGCGTGGACCGTCAGCATCCAGTGCAGGCGCCACAGCGATGCGACGTCTTCGAGATACGGGTCCAAGCCCTTCCTGCCGTCGAGCAGCTTCACCGCAAAATCCGTCGGTTGCACCGTCCGGCCCGCGGCCGTCTTCGTCAGGCCGAACGACTGCCCCCAAAACCTGACCGACTTCACCATGTTCTTGCCGATGCCGAGGGTCACGATTGCCTCGTCGTCGTCGGCGAACAGCTCGGGGTCCCGAACGACGGCCTCATAGAGCTTCGGCAGCCATCCGTAACGGCACACGAAGGATTCATGCCCCGAAAACACTTCGAACTCGCGTTCCGCCATCGCACCGACCTTCGCTAGAGCGCGACACGTCTCTTTGCGGCCCCGCTTCGGGCCACATTGGGGGAGGAAGCCGAGAGTCGCAAGCGAGTGACCTCCTCGGCAAGCTGCGCCGCCGCCCCCGCCACGTCCTCATCGGTCGTTCCGCGACCGAATCCGATCCGGATGGAGGATTCCGCCTGTTCCGACGTCAGCCCCATGGCCAGAAGGACATGCGAGGGTTCGATCGAGGCGGAGGAGCACGCGGATCCCATGGACATCGCGACGTCCGGCAGGCGGCTCAAAAGCACTTCCGCATCCACGCCTTCGAACCAAAGATTGAGGTTGCCCGGCAGCCGCTGATCGAGCGAACCGTTGACCTGAAACTGTTCGAGTCGATCGGTCAGAACGTCGAGGAGCGTGGCGCGAAGCCGCAGAGACCGCGCACGGTCGCTCTCCATCTCCCGCAGGGCGATCGCGCAAGCCTCCCCCAAACCAACGCACAGCGCCACCGGAACGGTTCCGGGACGGAGACCGCGCTCCTGCCCGCCGCCGGTAGCCAGCGGCTTCAAGAGAGGGAATATATCGGCCCGACAATAGAGCGCGCCCACCCCCTGCGGCCCGTACATCTTATGGCCGGAGATGCTCATCAGATCGATGTTCATTTCGGAGACGTCGAGGGGGATTTTCCCCGCCGCTTGGGCCGCATCGGTGTGGAAGACCACGCCGGCTTCCCTGCACAAGTGCCCGATGGCTGCGATCGGCTGCAGGGTACCCATTTCGTTATTCGCGGCCATCACCGTCGCCATCGCGGTCTTGGCCGTGATCTCCCGCGCGAATTCATCGGGATCGAGAAGACCGTCGGCATCCACAGGCACTTCAGAAACGGAAGTGCCGGCCGCCTTCAGGTCCTTCAGCGTGTCGCGTACGCAGCTGTGCTCGATCGCCGAGGTGAGTACGTGGGATTTTCGCCCCGTCCGGAGGCCGCGCAGCGCTATGTTCGTCGCTTCCGTGGCGCCGGACGTGAAAACGATGTCCTCAGGCTGGGCTCCGATCAGCGCGGCCACCGCCGCCCGGGCGTTTTCCAAGGCTCGGTGGGCGGCGCGGCCGGCATCGTGTGTAGCGGAATGCGGATTTCCGGGCCTTTGCGTAAGCCACGGCAACATGGCGTCGACGACCCGCCGGTCGCAGGGGGTCGTGGCCTGATGGTCTAGGTAGATCGCGTTCCGTCCGCTCATATCCGCATCCTATGTCGGCCGGTGACACCGCGACATAGGCGGACCCGAGGGGGTGGATAACTATCCCGGCCGCGGCGGCTCAGGATTCCTCGACCATCTCGACCTTGATGATGCACCAAGAGCCCTCATCGCCTTTCGGCGAGGGTTTTCCAGTCAGATAAATTCCGAGATCGATCGGTTCCTCGAAGCCGATGCCCGAGACCATCTTCTGGAGCTTGCCGTAGGCGCTATCCTTTTTGAGGTGCTCGATCTGCTTTTCGGCACCGTTGGCGAGCCCGGTCTTATCGAGGCCCGCCAACGACTCTATGAGATGACTTACGAACCCGCGTTTGAAAAGGACGAGTGGCTTGTCGGTGCCGCCCCGGCTGGGCACGACATAGCAATTCGCCGCGTTATCGCCCGCAAGCGTATGTTCCACCGGAGCCCCGCGCGCCTGCTTCAGAAATATCTTGGCGCGTGCTGTCATCCCCAATGCCGGGGCAACGAACAAACCGACCCGCCCCAGATCGTTGAGGATCGAACGCTGGAGTTCCTGCGCGTACAGAGGCCGCAGCGTTCCCACGTAGACGTTGTTCTTGCTCTGCGCTCCCGGCTTCGGCCAGTCCTTGAACTCCTTCGTCGCAACCCCCGTTTTGCTCCAAGCGATGTTGTGGGGTTTTCCGTCCAGCAGGATGAAATCCGCGACGGACGCGTCCGGTGCATCGAACTTCTTGATCTTTCCCGACCGAGTCAGGATGCGGGGCGCCGTGCGCTTGCCGTCGCTTCGGGTGATCAGATCGCATTCGGGAGTGATGATCGCGAGTACCTCCTTGCCCTTATCGGAAAGATACAGGTCCCCCATGCGGTACTGCGTCCGTTTTCCGCGCGGATTCTCGATCCGCACCCGGTGGTACAACTCCGCGACCTTCTTGGTCGGTCCGTCGAAAGCTCCTTCGATCCGCTTGGCGCCGTCGGCGTTGAGGCGCGCGATTATCTTGTCCTTCTTGGCGTCCTTCTTCACGCGCTCGTCGACGAGCCGGCCGACACCATCGAGAAGACACTCGCCGAAGAACCATTCGAGGTATTCGAGCAGCCCCTGTCCTTCCTGGGCCAACCGGAATTTCAACAGATACGCGAAGTCCTTCAGGTGAAGGTGTTCGATCTCTCCACGAAGATCCCCCACCGCCTGCGCGGCACTTTCAAGCCACGCTTCCAGCGCGGCATGCGTGGCGCGCCCGAATTCGTACGACTGGAAGATGTCGAGCAGCGTATCGGCGGCCGTTTCGGCGAGCGATACGGCGCCGTTCTGCAACTGAAGTTCGGTCTTCCTGATGAATCCGAAGCGGCTTGCGAAAACGAGGCTCTTCTTGTCCTGAACGATGTCCCCGCGGAATTTGTCGGCCTCCTTCTCGACGTCCTGCCAAGACATCAGGATGACGGATGCGGCCCGGTCGCCCTGCGAGTGCAGCAGCTTCTTCACGCGGTCGAGCGACTTCATCTTGGCCGCGTGCTTTTCGGCCGCGCCGGTGTCGGTGCCGACACCGCGGTCGAGGAAGAAGTCGATAAAGATGAGGTGCGTGTCCTTGTCCACTCCCGACAGCTCGTCGGGATCGGAGCCGATCCGCGTGATGGCGAGCTTCGGTTCGCACTTGTCGAGAAGCGTCAATATAGGCCGCACGTAGTTGATGTTGGCGACCTGCGGAGTGAACATGCCTGCGGGGTTGAACTTTTCGTCCCCGGTGGTGACGAAGCGGTCGTAGATGGCCGCGATCAGTTCGATCAGATCGTCGTCGCCGTAGTCCGAGTTCTCGATGGCGCCCCTTGCGCCGTCGAGCCGGCCCGCGATTCCGAGCTCCTCGCCCATCTCTGCGAAGCTCGCGTCTTCCAGGAAGGACAGCAGCCCGCCTGCATTATCGCTGTCCACCTGCGGCGGGTCGAACGCGTCGTCGATGACCGTGATCTTGGAGACGCCGCTACCGCTTATCGCCTTTAATACGTGCCCTTCCTGAATCATCGTCCCCGCCCATGTCGAGCGCGAACCGGCTCAGCCGCCCGGCCCGCTCGATCCCTTTTTCTTCGTCCAAGTAGAGCTTCCAGTCGTGATATTGGGCGAGTTCGCGCGCGATATAAAGGCCTAGACCTCTCCCCTGCCCGGCGGGCTTGGACGTTACGAACGGCTCGAAGATGGTTTCGCGGCGGCGAGGGTCGACGCCGGGGCCGTTGTCCGTGACGGTGAGCGCCTCGTCGTCGGGGTCGACGTCGATCGTGATCCGGGGCTTGAACTTGGGATGGTAGTTCTTCTCCTGTTTGAGCCAATAGACCGAATTGGAGATGAGGTTCTCCAGAATCTGGATCACCATTCCGCGCACGGCACGTATCTTGAAGCCGCCCTTGGGCTTGTCGAAATCGATCTTGATTCCATGCCGCTCGAACTGGTTGGCGTGGTTTTCGAGCACCAGATCCACGACGTCCGACAGGTCGAAGTTGCTCTTGGTCTGACGGCGTTCGGCGGCGAGGTCGTCGAACGTGGCGATCCGCTTCTGAAGCGTGACGAGCTGAGCTTCCAAGGACCGCAACGAAGCCTTGGCGCCCGACTCCTGCGCCTCCGCCAGCGTGCGGACCGTGTGTCCCACGGCGCGGTCCAGTTCATGGAAGATGAATTCGGTCATCAGTCCGATCGCCGCCAAATGGACGAACTTCTCGCGTTCGTCCTGCAATTCGTCGGTCATTGCATCGGTCTTTCCGACGACGTTCTCGCACTGGTCCGACAGGAGCGCGATCTGCGCGCTCAGCCGGTCGACCAGCGTCTTCTGCTCCGGGCCGACGCGTTTGCGGATGGCTTCGAGGGTCTGTTCGACCTGCCGCTGTGTCTCGCGGAACTCCAGTGCCACGCGCTCGGCTTCGCGTTTCGAAAGCTTCTCGTCCTTGTCCGCATCGTTGATGACGGCGCGCATCTCGTTGTCGAGAAGCCATGTGACGATCGTGCGAAGCGCGTGCGCGGCATCGGACTCGACGAGCCCTTCGCGGTTGGTCTGTTCGCTCAGGGCGGTGTGGGCCGAAGTCACGCCGACGCGGCCGATCACCTGCTGCCGGTTGAGCTTGAAACCGGAGCGTCCGAAGGCCTTCAGGTCGAGACCGACCCAATCGTCGTCGGGCTCTCCGTACGGGAGAATCCTGAAGCCGTGCCTGAACAGCATCGGCCCGCCCGCCCACTCCCGGATCTCATCCCGGGTCTGCTGCTTGGTCGCCGTGAGCCCGTCGACGGCTTCGACGACGAGCCGATTGTACCAGAAGATTTCCACCTCGAAGGGGCCCAGTTCCCGGAGAGCCTTGGGCCGGATCGGCGAGTTCTGGAAAGCCGCCTCGCCTTTTTTGGTCCGGCGTTTCGAAACGTTCTGCGCGATCGAATAGACCTCCGCGCCGCGCTGCGCGATTGGCCGCTTTCGGTTCCGCAGCCGGTAGTTCACCTCGCCTTCAATGACGGGCTCGTCGTTCTCGAATTTGAGCGAGGCGCGCATCGTCGCGTGAGCGGCGTCGAGAAGCTTCTTCGGAATGGAGGGAACGATGAGCCGCGACCCGTTGTGCACGACCCGCAGCAGCTTGTTGCCGCGCCCCGCTTCGAACGGGTCGATCATGCGGGCGATCTTGCCGTGGAGGATTTCCGAGAAGCGGGCGGAATGCCAGTCGGCGTTCAGCTGGGAAATCCTGATGGTGGTGCCGTGCGAACTTTTGTCCTGCTTACGCAAGCCGCGGTAGGGGACGACCCTGATCTTGTCCGCCGGCATGTCGCTTTCGTGCGTGAACAGGCCCCAGTTGATCTTGAGGACGTTTTCGTGCGTGTCGGAGGCCGTGCTGGTCGTGACCTTTAGCCTGTCGCCCAGCCTCATGGTCGAGAGCCGGCCCACACCCTTGTCGCCCAAGTAGGTCGCGCCCTGCATGTTCTTCGCGCGGCGGGACCGCGTGCCGACCGTGAGGTAGACCTCATCCAGCGTGTCGAGCGTCATGCCTTCGCCGGTGTCGCGCACCTCGATCCAATTGTTCTGATGGTACGAAACCTGCAACGCCCGCCTGAAACGCTCCGGATTTCCCGTGGCGGCGCGCAGCGGTTTGAGGAATTTGGCGCGCTGCTCGGGCGTCGTACCGATGACGAGCTGCTCCGTGATCTTTGCCAGCACGACCGCCGGCGGAACCTCCTCGTCGAGCGAATCGGTCGCCGTAACGTACGACGTGTGCGTCAGCACGATCTGCGCTTCGATCTCGATGCGCGGAGAACCGGCGTCTATCCCGTTCTTGATCAATTCATAGAGCGCGACCTCGTCGGAGCTGATGAGCTCCTTACCGAGTTCGAGAAGCGTGCGCGCTGCGAACTTGAAGCCGGCCAAACCGAAAATCCTAACGAAACGTTAACCGCGGGTCTCTTTGCCGGAAGTCTACCCCGTACCCGTTAAAAGTTCACCGTTCCGACGGGCCGGGCATGCGGCCGGGGAAGTCGCCGATGCAGAACATACGATCCGCCAGCGGCATCTTCCGAACAATAGATATCTAGATATCTAGCTGTTTACCAATTCCGCATCGTCCCAGCTCCGTCCGGGCTGCGTATGGTCTATGTTACGTCTTTCCGCGACGAAGGAGCGGACCGATGAGAGCGGTCAAAGACACTTTGTTGGCGCTGTACAAATTGCGGGCCGAAATCGAAGAGTTCGCCGACCGGATAATCGCGCTCTTGGACCGGATCGATGCGCCGGAAGAGGAACTTGAGGACGTCGATGAGGACGACGACCGCGAGTGCGAACCAAGCCTGGGCGCAACGGGGGGAGCCGATCAACGTCGCAGTTGGCGGTCCGGCCCCTATCCGTTCGCTCCAGATCTGGAAGCCGAATGTCCCTGCCTCTGCGGATGCTTGTGCTGCGGATAGTGACCATAAGGCCTCACCGGCTGGGCTGAGATCGGTTGCCAAACTCGCAGCCGTTTTCCCGAAGACCGAACCTGCCTTGGAGCTCCTACTTCGCGAACGCGCGCCCTTTCCAGTACAAGATGGCCCTGCAGCCCGTGCCGTAGAGCTCGCAATCGAGACCGACAGCGGGCCTGCCGCCGACGAGCCTGAGTTCAAGCTCGCGCACACGGATCCGCAGCACGGGACGGAAACGTCCGCCCGCCGCCGCATACACTTCGTGCAGGCAACCGCGCTCGTCACAATTCGCGGCCCTATCGCCGCAGCGAAGGTGTTCGTAGTGAAGCGCGACGAATTCACTTCGCGGGCTTACGCCAGACAGCGATCGCGAGAACGCGTGCTCGGCGGCCAACGGTGCTCCACATACCCTCTGCTGGGCCGCAAGCCGGTTGCGTATCTCGGCCGGCAGCAGGCTGATGTGGCGCGGGTCCCACCGATCCTCCTGCGGCATGGCGGCTGAACCGGCGGGACTGCTGGCGACGTTCAGGAGAATGGCTGCGACCGTGGCCAGCATCCCTCTTCCCATACTGCGGCGATCCTGCATGTTGTCGCTCCGCATTCTCAGACGACTTCATTCGGTGCCAACTTGCACGCCGTTTCCCTACTCGTCTCGACCTGGATGGTCACATGGCCGATCCTGAACCGGCGATCCAGTTCGTGTGCCGTCTCCATGAGGAATGCGTCACCCGGGTGTCCCGCGGGAATGACGGCGTGGCAGGTCAACGCGATCTCGGTGGTGCTCATGGACCAGATGTGGAGGTCGTGAATCTCCTCCACGCCCGGCATTCCTTCCAGAAACTCCTTGACTGCGGGGGTGTGGATCCCCGCCGGCACTCCATCGAGAGAAAGCCGCACCGAGCTTTTGAGCAACCCCCATGTTGACCAAACGATCACGACGCAGATGGCCAGACTGACGGCCGGATCGACCCAGAGCCACCCCGTGTAGATGATGATGCCCGCAGCCACCACCACGCCCGCAGAAACGGCGGCGTCCGCGGCCATGTGCAGGAACGCGCCTTCGATGTTCAGATCGTCCTTGCGGCCGGATGCGAACAGCCAAGCCGTGAACCCGTTGACCGCAATACCGACCAGAGCGACGACGACAACCGTGCCGCCGGCGACCGGCTCCGGTTTTCCGAAGCGCAGAAAGGCCTCCCATGCGATGCCGCCCACTGCGATAAGCAGAACCAAAGCGTTGAACAGCGCCGCGAGGATCGACGACCCGCGAAGGCCATAGGTGTAGCGGGCCGTGGGCGCACGACGCGACAGCCCGACGGCCACCCAAGCGACAAGCAGGCCGAGAACGTCGCTCAGATTGTGTGCAGCGTCCGCGAGCAGCGCCGTCGAGTTTCCGATGATGCCGAAAGCCGCTTCGACGACGACGAACCCGGTGTTGAGGAGCATGCCCACGGCAAACGCAAACCCGAACGACTTAGGCGCGTGGGAGTGCGCCCCGCGATGGTCGGGTCCGTCTGCGCCGTGCGCCATCATCGGCCGTTCTCCGGCGGTTCGATTCGCGATTTCGCCGGATCGATTCGGATCAGGAACGCGGGGT
The DNA here is from genome assembly GCA_040756555.1 of Pseudomonadota bacterium. GTDB lineage: Bacteria > Pseudomonadota > Alphaproteobacteria > Rhizobiales > Xanthobacteraceae > Z2-YC6860. The sequence continues at coordinate 39,640 of JBFLYS010000008.1, forward strand.
GGTCGCCGTCGTGCGCGCCCATGAGAGCGCGGATGAAGGTGTTAACGTAGCCACCGCACCATCGCCCGAAACGGACCGTCTCCTCGGTCTTGTCGGCCACGACCACGTTTTCCCTCAATTGACGGCGCGCCTCGTTACGGGCCGCTTCCGCAGCGGACTTGAGCACCGCCACGGCTTCTTCGTAGGAAAGCGAGGCAATGACCTCATCCTTGACGTGTTCCGCATAGTTGATGGCGGTGCCCTGCGAGCCGGTCGGTTGTGAAACGGCCCATTCGCGGTTCATCGAACAAAGGTTCGCGTAGCTCATCGCGGTGTATGCGGGTTCGAGCAACCGGCTCAGCGCGTCGAGGTCGCGCGCAGCGCCGTCGCCTGCTCCGGCCGGGATAAGCGATGAGAGACCACCCAGAACGACCACTACACAAGCGAGACCGGATCGGATCGCCATCATGGTGGCACTCCCTTCGCGGCAGCGGCCGCCGGCCGAGCATCCCTTCGCAGCAGCACGTAAAGCGCAGGCAATACCAGCAGGGTTAGGATCGTCGAAGACACGATTCCACCGATTACGACCGTCGCAAGCGGGCGCTGCACTTCCGCGCCGGGTCCCGTGGCGATCGCCATCGGGATGAAGCCGAGGGGAGCGACGAGCGAGGTCATAAGGACCGCGCGCAGCCGCAGGAGTGCGCCTGCGCGGACCGCATCGACCAGCGCCCTGCCCTCCTGCCGCAGGCGCTGGATCGCGGAGATGATGAGAAGCCCGTTGAGCACGGCGACGCCAGATAGCGTGATGAAGCCGACGCCGGCGCTGATCGACAGCGGAATGCCGCGCAGGGCCAGCGCGGCGATGCCCCCGGTAAGCGCCAGCGGTACACCGCTGAAGACGAGCGCCGCGTCCGCCGCCGAGCCGAGGCTCATCACCAACAACACAAAGATCAGCAGCAGCGCGATCGGCACAACGATGGCGAGCCGGCGCGACGCGGACGCGAGCTGCTCGAACTGGCCACCCCAGCCGATCCAATATCCGGCGGGCAGCTTGACCTGCTCGCCGACCTTCGACTGCGCCTCCGCGACGAACGAACCGAGATCGCGCTCGCGTACGTTGGCGCTCACGACGATGCGGCGCTTTCCGTTCTCGCGGCTGATCTGGTTGGGTCCGGGAGCGACGTCGATCTGCGCCACCGCCGACAGCGGGATCGTCCGGGCCTGCGCGAGCGACGCGCCGCCCCATGCCGCGCGCTGTGCAGCAGCCTGCGTCGGCCCCTCCGGCAGCGGCACCGGCAGCGCCTTCAGCGCCTCGATGTCGCTCCGGATCGCATCGGGCAACCGCACGACGAGCTCGAACCGGCGGTCGCCCTCGAAAACGAGACCCGCGTCCTTGCCGCCGACCGCGATTTCGACGAGCGCCTGCACGTCGGCCACGCTGATGCCATATCGGGATAGAGCGCTGCGGTTCAGCTTGACGGTCAGAACCGGCAGGCCGGCGACCTGTTCGGTCTTGACGTCGGCTGCGCCGGCGATCGATTGCAGCACCGTCTGGATCTGACCGGCCAACCGCGTCAGAACGTCCAGATCGTCGCCGAAAACTTTCACGCCGACGTCGCTCCGGACACCCGAAATCAGTTCGTTGAACCGCAGCTGGATCGGTTGCGACAGTTCGTAGATGCTGCCGGGGATTTCGTTGGCGGCCCGTTCGATTTCCTCGACGAGCGCGGCCTTGGATTTTCCCGGGTCCGGCCACTGGTCTCGCGGCTTGAGCATGACGTACCCGTCCGCGACCGACGGCGGCATGGGATCGGTTGCGACCTCCGCGGTGCCGATGCGCGCGAAGGTCTCCTTCACCTCGGGGATCTTCGTGATGCGCTTCTCCAGCGCGGCCTGCATTTCCACCGACTGCGAGAGACTTGTTCCGGGAATCCGCAACGCCTGAAGCGCGGCATCGCCTTCGTCGAGGCTCGGTATGAATTCCCGTCCCATCTTCATCGCGCCGAAGCCGCTCACGACGACGAGGACCACGGCTGCGAAGGCGGCAATCGCCCGCGCCCGGATGGAGAAGTCGAGCAAAGGCACGTATCCGGAACGGGCCCACCGCATGAAGCGGTTTTCGTGCTCCGCCACGCGCCCGGTGACGAGGAGTGCCAGCGCGGCCGGAAGGAATGTGATCGACAGGACGGCCGCACCGGCGAGCACCATCAGAACGGTGACCGCCATCGGGCTGAACATCTTGCCCTCCACGCCGGTCAGCGTGAGGATCGGGAGGTAGACGACGGCGATGATGACCATTCCAAAGAGGCTGGGGCGCACCACCTCGCGCGCGCCCGCAAGCACCGCCTCGAACCGCTCGGGCGCCGTCAGCAGCCGGCCGCGCCGGTGCTGTTCGGCGGCCAGCAGCGCAAGACAGTTTTCCACGATGATGACCGCGCCGTCGATGATGATGCCGAAGTCGATGGCACCGAGACTCATCAGATTGGCGCTGACCTTGAATTCCACCATCCCGGTCATCGTGAACAGCATCGACAGCGGAATGATGCAGGCGGTCGCGACGGCGGCCCGGAAGTTGCCGAGAAACGCGAACAGGATCACGATGACGAGGATCGCCCCTTCGAGTAGGTTCTTCTCGACGGTCGCGATCGTCGCTTCGACCAGATGCGTGCGGTCGTAGACGGTGCGGGCGACGACGCCTTCGGGCAGCGACTTCGCGATTTCCTGAAGCTTGGCCGCCACCCGTTGCGCCACCGTCCGGCTGTTCTCTCCGATCAGCAGCATGGCCGTCCCGAGCACGGTTTCGGTTCCGTTGATCGTGGCGGCTCCCGTCCGCAAGTCCTGCCCTTCCCGAACTTCGGCCACGTCCCCCACGCGCACGGGATGTCCTTCGCGGGTGCCGATCACGATGTCCCGGATATCGGCGACATTGGCGACCTGCCCCGGCGTCCGGACGAGATACTGCTCGCCGTTGCGCTCGATGTAGCCGGCTCCGACGTTCGCGTTGTTCGCGGCAAGAGCCGTCATGACGTCGCGGAACGTGAGCTTGTAACCCATGAGCCGCGCCGGATTCGGCAGAACGTGGTACTGCTTCTCGAAGCCGCCGATCGAATTGACTTCGACGACCCCGGGCACCGTCCGCAATTGCGGCTTGATGATCCAATCCTGAATGGTCCGCAGGTCGGTCGGCGTGAAGGCTTCGCCGTCGGCCTTGGCGCTTCCCGGTTTGGACTCCACCGTGAACATGTAGATCTCGCCGAGCCCGGTCGATATCGGGCCCATCGCCGTCTGGATGCCCGGCGGCAGCTGATCCTTGATCTGCTGGATCCGCTCGTTGACGAGCTGCCGAGCGAAATAGATGTCGGTGCCATCGCGGAAGACCACGGTGACTTGGCTGAGACCGTACCGCGAGAGCGACCGCGTGTATTCGAGGTGCGGCAGTCCGCCCATGGCGGTCTCGATCGGAAACGTGATGCGCTGTTCGCTCTCCAGCGGCGAGTATCCCGCGGCGGTGCTGATGATCTGCACCTGAACGTTGGTGATGTCGGGGACCGCATCGATGGGCAGCCGCGTGAAATTCCATGCCCCGAAGGCGGCGAAGGCCAGCGTCGCGGCCAGCACCATCCACCGTTGCCGGATCGAAAACGCGAGAATTGCGTCGATCATTCCGTTCCCTCCCGCCGCTCAGTCGTCATGGCCGGCCGATCCTTTTCCGAGTTCGGCCTTGACGACGAAGCTGTTCTTGGCGGCGTATACCTCTCCCTCCGCAAGACCGGAGCGGACCTCCGCGTATTCGGAATCGCGCTCTCCCAATTCCACCGGACGCGCTTCGAACTTCTCGCCGCTCCGGACGAAGACCACCGTGCGGTTTTCGTGTGTCTGGAGGGCATTCGACTTCACCGCCACGGCCACCGGCTTGGCGGCAAGCAGCACGCGGCCAGTGATGAAAAGTCCCGGGCGGAGGCGTTTGTCCGCGTTCCCGATTATGGCCCGCGCCAGTGCGCTCTGGGTGTCGGCGCTGCCGACCGGAGCCACGTAGGATAGCGTCGCCTCGATGGGGCGACCGCCGTCTTCCGGATCAACCATCACCGTGCTTCCCGCACGGACCCGGGCCAGATCGCGGCGGTAGACCGCAAAATCAGCCCAGACGGTGCCGAGGTCCGCGATGACGAACGTCGGCTTTTGTTCGGATGCGAACTCGCCGAGCGAGGCCTGCCGATCGATCACGGTTCCCGCAATCGGCGCGCGCAGTTCGTAGACCGTAAGACTCTGGTTGCTTTCGATCCTGCCGAGCAGTTCGTTCTTCTCGACGCGGTCGCCGACGCGCTTGGAGACTTCCCGCACGATCCCGGCGAACCGCGGCGTCACCTGAACGAGCGCCTCCTGATTTGGCTGCAGGATGCCGTTGAGAACGATGCTTTCCCGCAGCGTACCGGGGCCGGCTTTCGCAAGTTCGATGCCGGCGTCCAGGATCTTCGCGTCGGAAAGCTCCACCGCATCGTCGGAGTGTCCGCTCTTTTCCTTCTTGCTTTCCGCCGCCGGGGGCGTTCCTCCCCGGGAGGATCCGTACAGGTGGAAACCGGCTCCGGCCAAGGCCAACGATACGGCCGCAAAGAGCACGCTTCGCATTCCTCTCTTCATCGCGTCCTCGCTCGCATCATGGGTGCTCCTGTAAGCCATTCGATCGTCGCAACCGCGGTGTGGTACGCGACCAAGGCCTCCTGCTCGCGCAGCACGGACTGGGCGAAGGCGGACTGCGTGTCGAGCAGTTCGATCAGCGTGTAGCGGCCTTGAGCGTAGCCGCTCTCGATCGTCCGGACCGCTTCCCGCGCCTTCGGGATCGCGGAAGTCTGAAGGATCGAAAGTTCGCGCTGTGCGCCATCCAAGGCGTCGTAGGCACGTCCCAGCAACACGACGAGCGCCGACTTGTTCACAGCCCTTTCGGCGTCCGTCTTGGCGAGCGTTTCCTGCGCCGAAAGGATGTTGCCTTGGTTCTGATCCCAGAGCGGAAGCTGCGCCGACAATCCGAACGTCATGGCGTTGTCGCGCGTCTCGTTGAAGTGCCTGTAGCCGACCGCCACACGCACGTCCGGAAGAGGCTTGAGACGGGCGGACAGCAACTCCGATTTGCGCGCCGCACGAACCGCGGTCCACTTGGCGAGTTGAGGATGATCTTCGAGGCCGCGCAGCAGCGCTGCAAACGGAGGGGCGCGTCCCACGGCGCCGAAATCGCCGACCGCCGGACCGAAGTCCGGAGCGTTCCCTCCCATCAGCGCCGCCAATTCCCGGCGCGCAGTGGAAAGAGCGGTCTTCGTACGCTCCCGGTCGGCCCTGAGCAGATCGGCTGCGACCTGCGCGCGTCCGATCTCGGCCTGCGAGGATGCCCCCTGATCGACGCGCCGCTGCAGCAACGGACCCAAGCCGTCCAGCGAAGCGATGACCGCGTCGAAAATCTGGATGCGGCGCTGTTGGCCGAGAATGTTGGCGAAGGCGATCGCCGTCTCCGAAAGCACGTCGAGCCGTTCGGCCTGGCGCTGCCAGCGCGTCGCATCGAGGTCGCCGGATGCGGCGGCCATGCGTGCATCGCGTTTGCCGGGGAATTCGATAAGCTGCCCGAGCGTCAGCGTCGTCTGCGCCGAAGCCGTGCCGCGGTACGCCCCGCTTCCCGCGATGTCCTCGACATCCACGGAAATCTCAGGATTGGGAAACGCGCCGGCCTGTATGCTCCGTCCCGTGAACACGCCGATCTCGCGCTCGGCGACGACCAGACGCGGATTGGCGGCCACGGCCCTCTTGAGCGCCTGAGCGAGCGTCAACGGACGCGCGGTCTCCGCTTGGGAACGGACAGGCGCAAATACCAGCAGGAGAACGCAGATGGACTGCGCGAGGAAGCGACAACGACGCATGAAACCGACCTGATCGACGACACAACCGGACGCACTGCGTCCGGACGGAGCGCGAAACCGTTCAGGTCAGCGATTTCGGAGGGGGAGTCTGGAACCCGGGCGCATGTGCGCCCAACGGCGCGGCGGCCGCGATGACGAAATCCGTTTCGATCCTGCCGACGAACACCGAAGTACAGACGAGCGGCGTCATTGCTCCCGTGCACCCGTAGCAGTGGTCGCATGGCACGGCATGGCCTACGGGTCCGGCAGGCTGGTCGGGCGCAACGTTCGAGACGATCGTTTGGGTGCCGGCGCCGAAGCCGTCGCACTCAATGATGGCATGGGCCATCCCGACGGTCAGGAAAGCGAAGGCGGACAACATCGCCACCAGACGCCGAAAGCCCGCAAATGAAATTGCGGTGCGACGTCCTTGTGACATTGTTACATGCCGACCAGCTGACATTCGCAAGCCATAACAGGACCGGCATGGGCCCACAATAGAGCAAATCCCAACCGCATTTATCTCTGTGTAACACGCGGTTTCTGCACGAAAAGGCCATGTCATTGCGACGCCGACAATTTTAACCCTAGTCCCAGGCATTCCTTCGTTTTTCGGTTCCATCATGCCGGCCGTCGAGCTCGCGCGAGGTCCCATGCTCATCGGCTGTATGTCACGTACGGTTTTCGGGGTCGCATGCATGTTCGTCTACGTGATGTTGTACGTGGGCACGAACATGCTGACCAAATTGCTCGCGCCGTCGCTGCCGTTGGTGCAGATCGCCCTGTTCAGATACGGCTTCGCCGTGCCGGTAATTCTTTTCGTGCTTGTCGCTGCGGGAAAATCTGCATTCCGGATCGGCAGCGCACATGTCCATGTCGTGCGTGGTCTTCTGGCCGCAGCCGGGAGCGTCTTCGGCTATGCCGCGATCGCGGCTTTGCCGTTGGGAGATGCGACCGCCCTCTTCTTCACCGCGCCGCTGCTCGTCGCGGCGGGCGCCGTGTTCGTCCTCGGCGAGCGATCGGGCGTGCTGCGCGGAGTCTGCATCGCTGTGGGCTTCGCCGGCGTCTTCATGATTGCCCAGCCGCATTTCGCGGGCTTGGGGGGCATCGCCGCGGGACTGGGCAACGCGTTGTGCGCGGCACTCGGCGTCCTGATGGTGCGACGTTTCCGGAACACGGAAGGCGCGCTGCCGCTCGCCTTCACGACTTCGATCGTATGCGTCGCCGTTCTGGCGGTTCCGGCCTACCTCACGTGGTCGACCGTGCCACCCACAGTTCTTGTCGCGCTGATTGCGCTCGGAGCCATGGGAGGTGCGGCAACAATACTGCTGAACGTCGCGTACCAGAATGCTTCCGCGCCCATGCTCGCGGGCATTGACTTTCTTGCGGTGCCGTTGAGCGTCGCGGCCGGCGCTGCAATTTGGGACCAACCGATCGCGCTGCAGGCGGAGTCCGGCTGCATACTCGTCGTTGCCGCAGGACTGCTCAACGTCGGACAGGATCACATGATCCGGTATGCGGCACCGGCGATTCGGGTTGCACGGCAGCTCCGGCGAATGTTGCCCGGCGGCGGGAACGGCGGCCCTAATGACACTCTCATCGGTCAGCGTTGAGGGGATTGCATTGCGGCTGCGCTGCGTTTTCAAAACGAAGACGTAGTCGCGATCGGGTTTATCGAATTCACGAAAACACACTACCCAACACACCCGGATCCCGTGCTCTCATCGTCGCGCCGCAGGAACCGAAAAGGCGAAGCGCAGCATGACTAACAGCCGCCGGGCATTCGGAAGCAACACGACAAAGGCGAAAGCAAGATAGACCCACGCCAGCGCCGTCAGGGTGGAAATCGTAGCAGCCTCGTTGTCCCTGTAGTGGTAGGCGAGGCCCACCTGCGCGGCGAACATCACAAGGAGAAGGCACGCGGACGGCAAGCCGAGCCGAAGACGGAGAAGGAGCGCAACGCCGAGCAGCGATTGCGCGCCAGTGAGGAAGAACTCCTCGCCCTGCCGCGCGTCCAGGGGAAGCGCCGTCGCCGCTCCCGCCCCGATGCTCATCGCGACCGGAAGCATCCCGACGAGAAGGGTCCACTGATTTATCTTGTCGCTGATCATCGTGGTGAGGCCGCCGGCCGCGCGTCCCGCGAGCACGAACAGGATGGCTACCGAGACCGCCGGTGCCTCGCTCGCCAGCGGCGCCAGCCACTGGATGAGGAGAAACTCGTTGATGCCGAGCGACCGGCCTGAATCCACCATCGCCTCCGCGAAATGCTCCGCGGACAGCAGGATCACGGCGCATGCGACGGCCGCTAGCGCGGCCATCATCGCCCATTGCTGCCGAACAGGCAGGGCATCAAGGGCCGCGGCAGGCCCCGGTTCGCCTTCGTCGTCGGCGTCCTCGGCTTTCCGGATGTGTCTCACCCGCCAGATGTACGCGGCGTAGATCGCCGCCAAGACCGCGAAGTCCGGCAAGCCGATCTGCGCCTTGAAAAGAACCACGAAGGCATAGAGGCTCGCGACGAGTAGAAACGATATCTCGATGGCGTTCCCATCGCCCAGTTCGATCGCGCGGTTCCGGTTCTTGAGCCAATGCAGGAAAACGAGCAGGGGCCAAGCCAACCCGACCAGCAGCCTGTTGGCTCCGGTCATGTTCGCGGCGGCGTAGTGCACGTAGGCGGAGCCGGGGCCGGCGTGACCCGCCTGAAATGCGTAGTAGAAGTCGACGGCGTATTCCGGGAGCACGGTGATGAGCGCGACACCCGCCAGCACAAGCCCCTGAGCGATGTGCCGCTCCGCGGCTTCCGCTCCCCAAGACAGAAGGAAGCCGGCTGCGAGGATTCCCGTGCCGAAGATCGCCGCGTCGACGATCGGATCGAACCGCCGTCCCGACAGGGCCAGCAGCGCCGCCGGTGCCGCGGCCAGCACCGCGATGGCGACGAGTAGCAGGAAGCGTTTCATAGCCGTCCTCCATCGGGCGTGTTCCGGGTTTCTCGCCGGTTTTCAATTCCGGGCTCGGCACGACCCGCGTCGCCGCCCAGCGAGTGCAGCATCAGCAAACCGGTCCCGACCACGATCCCCGTATCCGCCAAGTTGAAGGCCGGCCAATGCAAGGACCAAACGTGAAAGTCGAGAAAATCCGTCACGGCACCGAACCTCAGCCGGTCCGTGGCATTGGCGAGCGCTCCCCCGCCGACCAGTCCCGCCGCGGCTCGGATCCAAAACGTCGTTGCGCGGCCCAACCAGACGAGGACCGCGACGGCGATGGCGGTCGAAAGCGCGGCCAGGATCCACGGCGGAACGCCGGAGCCGCCGAACAAACCGAAACTCACTCCATCGTTCCAGCCGAGCACAAGACGGAAGAACGGCGTGACGCGGATGGCGTCACCCGAAGCCGAGAGGGCTTGGATGACAGCCCATTTGGAAACCTGATCGATGGCGTACCAAGCGGCAGCCCACAGCATCGCCGTTCGCATCCGTTCAACCGATCCGTCCAAGCATCGGGAAGCTTTCGAGGAACCAGACCGCAACATCGGTGAGATGGCCCGTGATCATCGCAATGCCCATGGCGATCATCACGCCTCCGGCGATCACCTGCAGAACCATCCCGGCGCGGCGAAACTTACCCAAGCGCGCGGCAAGTCCGCTTGAAAACAGGGCCGCGAGGACGAACGGCAATCCCAAGCCCAAGGAGTAGATGGTCAGCAGGGCCATTCCGCCCGAACCGCCCGCGGACGACGCCGCGGCGGCAAGTATCGAGCCCAGCACCGGACCGATGCATGGGGTCCATCCGAATGCGAAGGCCAGACCGAGAAGGTAGGCGCGGAGCGCGCCGGAACCGGGCGCGTCGATATGCACGCGCGTGTCGCGTTCGACCCACGCGGGACGCCAGAGGCCGGTGGTGAATATACCGAAGAGGACGACGAGCCCGCCGCTGAGGATGTTGATTTGAAGTCGGTACGCCCCGAGAACTGCGCTCAGTGCCTGTATGCCTGCTCCCAGAGCAACGAACACCGTCGTGAACCCGAGGACGAAACAAAGGCTGCAGAACAGCACACTCAGGCGTTTGCCGGCAGAAGTCCTGTCGTCGGCAGCTTGCGTCAGGCGTTCCCCGGCCACGTACGAAACGTACGCGGGGATCAGCGGCAGGACACACGGCGACAGAAACGATATCGCACCGGCCGCGAACGCGGTGAACGCGCCAACCGCGGAAAGCTCCAGCATCATCGCCTCACGCCGCGGTAGAAAACGACCGATCCGAAGACCGTAAGGTACCGCTGTGCGCCCCGCGCCGCGTCCAATCCGGCCTCCTGCATCAGCGGCGGCAGACGATCCGTCGTGCTCCCCCACTCCGCCACGTGCAGCGAGCCGCCCCGGCGGAGCAGCGTGACCATGCACGCGAGCGCAATGCGCCTGCGCTCGGCGGAGAGGTGATGAAACGGGAAGCACGCCGCGATCTTGTCGAACGTCGAAGGCCGGACAACCGGAGCGCTGGCCGGATCATCCGCCCTTCCCTGCCAGAACGCGACGCATGCGCCGCATGCGCGCGCCTTGTCGCGCGCGATCCGCAGGACATCCGCGTCCACGTCGAGGCCCGACACGTCCGCGCCCGGGCACGCCCGATGAAGCGCAATGGTCAACGTTCCCGTCCGGCATCCGAGATCGAGTATCCGTTCTCCGTGCCTAGGATAGATCTGCCCGATGAAGTGCGCCTGCCACGACCGCTCGCGCATGAGCCACGACAGCACCGGATCATCGGCACCGGCGAGCCAGCCGCCGCCGCCGCCGGGTGGGCGAACGAAGAGATCCTTGATGTGCGACGTCATTTGAATCGATTCGTTTGGTGACGACCGGCGTCACGAAGAGCATGCGGTGCAGTGCCGGACCGGCGCCGCGCGGAACGGCCGACTAGGCGTGGGCCTGGTCGCGATTCAGCAGTCGGAGCCCGTTCAGCACGACGAGCAGGGAAGCTCCGACGTCGGCCGCGATGGCGCCCCAGAGCGAAGCCCATCCGACCACCGTCAGCACGGTGAAGAGCAGCTTGACCGCGAGCGAAAAGCCGATGTTCTGCCGGATGATGGCGAGCGTCGCCTTGGAATGGCGGACGAGCCAAGGAAGCCGGGACAGATCGTCCTGCATCAGCGCGATGTCCGCCGTCTCGATTGCGGCATCCGATCCGATCGCTCCCATGGCGATACCGAGATTGGCGCGCGCCATGGCCGGAGCATCGTTCACGCCGTCTCCGATCATCGCAACATTGCCGTAGCGCAAAACCAGACGTTCGACCGCCTCCACCTTCTGTTCAGGCAGCAGCTCGGCGCTGACTTCGTCGATGCCCGTTTGACGCGCGATCGCTTCCGCAGTGGCCTTGTTGTCGCCGGTCAGCATCACGACGTGCTCGATGCCCGATGCATGAAGATCGGCCACGATCCGCTTTGCCTCCGGTCTCACCGCATCGGCCAAGGCGATCAGTCCCCAGATCTCCCGATCGTCGCCGACGCCGACGACGGTGCGGCCGGCACCGGCAAGCTTGTCGGCGGCCTGCAGCGCTTCCGCCGAATTGAGGAGCTTGCCGTGCTCCTCGATGAAGCGGCGGGATCCGAGCCACGCGTTCTGCCCCTCGACGCGTCCGGTGACCCCTTTGCCGCGGATGGCCTGAACCGCACCGGCCGGGTTGGCGGACACGCCGGCTTCCGCGGCCTTTTCAAGAATGGCGCTTGCCAAGGGATGTTCGCTGCGGGCTTCGAGCGCGGCGGCGAGCTTCAGGATATCGTTCAGGGAGCGATTGCCGAACCGGACGAATTCAACGACCTTTGGGCGTCCCAGCGTCAGCGTGCCGGTCTTGTCCATCGCGATGGCCCTGATTTTCGAGGGCGTTTCGAGGTGAATGCCGCCTTTGACGAGGACGCCCTGTTTTGCGGCGCCGGCCAGAGCGGCGACGATGCTGACGGGAGTGGAGATCACCAGAGCGCAGGGACACGCGATGACGAGCAGGACCAGCGCGCGGTAGAACCACACGTCCCAGCCGCCGCCGAGAACCAGCGGCGGCAGCACGAACACCGCGAGGGCCATGGCCATGACGGCCGGCGTGTAGATGCGGGCGAAGCGCTCGACCCACTGTTCGGATGGCGCCCGCCGGCTTTGAGCGGTCCCGACGAGCTTGATGATGCGCGCGAGCGTCGTGTCCTGCGCGGCCTTCGTCGTTTCGATTTCCAGCGCGCCGTCGCCGTTGACGGTGCCGGCGTAGACGTCCGAACCCTCGGATACCGAAACCGGCACGCTTTCGCCGGTGATGGGCGCCTGATTGACCTCGCTTGTGCCGGCCAGAACCTTCCCATCAAGCGGGATCTTTTCGCCCGGCCGCACGACGACATGAGCGCCGACGGACACCTCGGCGACGGGAAGCTCGCGTTCCTCTCCGTTGCCGAGCTTCACGCGCGCGACGGCCGGCGCCAATTCCATCAAGGCGGCGATGGCCCTGCGGGCTCGTCCGAGACTCCATGACTCCAGCGCCAGAGCAAGCGCGAAGAAGAAGGCGACCGTAGCGGCCTCGAACCACTGATGGATGGCGACGGCGCCGGTCACCGCAACGACCATCAGCAGATTCATGTCCGGCCGCAGACGCCGCGCAGCGAGGAGAGCCTTGGGAGCGACGTACCGGATCGCGCACAGGATCGCCAAAGCGTAGGCCACGATGGCGGCGAAGGGCGCGGGCGCGAACACGCCGGGCGTTTCGCTGAGCGCCGCGAGAACGCTCCCCGCGGACCAAGCATGGATGGCAAAGCCCATCGCGGCGAGCAGGCCGCTTGCCGCCGTCAGCAACGTCTGCAGACGACGACGCCGTTCCTCCGCCAGCGTTCCTTCCGTCTTGGGACCTTCGGTCCACGGTTCCGCCCGCATGCCGGTACGGGCGACCGCCTTCTCGATGCTGGCCAGCAAATCCGCATCGGGATTTCCGCCGACCGACATGCGGCCGTTGATCAGGTCGAACGAAAGCCTGTCTTCGCCCACCAGCGGACCGACTTCGCGCTTCAGCGCGGCGACCTCGTCTCCACAATCCAGACCGTGGACCTTGAAGACGATCTGACCGGGTGCACCGGCGGCGACGGGACCGCCGGGCTTTTGATCGCCGCTGCACGTGCTGCAGGCCGGCGCCGCGGCCGCCTCCGCGACGATCTCGGCGCTCATGCCGGTCCCGGCGACGGCGTCGATAATCGCTTGGGCGGATGCACGCTCCTGCGGAGCGACTTCCATGAGCCCGGCTTTGACGTCGAACGACAGCTTATCTTCGCCGACGACCGGTCCGAGAGCAGCTTTCAACTGGCGGACTTCATTCTGGCAATCCAGTCCTCTTATCCTGAAGCGCAGCGGCGACTCCGATGGAGCAGTTCCGCGAAGAGCTGCCCGCATGCCGGTGGTCGACACCGCGGCTTCGACATCGGCAACGCCGAAAGAGGCGTTCGGCACGATCGTCATCGTGCCATCCTGCGTATCGAACAGGAGATTGCCCTCGCCTCCGACGAGCGGACCCACGGCGGCCTTGAGCTGCCGGACTTCGTTTTGGCAGTCGAGCCCGTCGACATCGAACGTCAGCCCAGCCGGCTGCGTGGCGACGACGGTCGCACGCATCCCTGTTGGCGAAACGGCGGCAACGACCGCTGCGGCATCCGCCGCACCGGCAACATCCATGATCCCGGCCTTCGTGTCGAAGCTGAGCTTGTCCTCGCCGCCGACCAGCGGACCGACCGCCGCCCTGAGCGCGCGGACCTCGTTTTGGCAATCGAGCCCTTCCACCTTGAACCGCGTGGACCGCCTTGGGCGCTGCAGAAGAGCTGTTTCTTCGGACACGGAGTCACCTCGACTTTCTCGACGTGACTGCTCATATAAACCCTGCAGGAACTATAGGGTCAATGACCGATGCCTCTGGGAACGCTCAAGATCGGGGACCTCAGCAAGGCCACCCACACCACCGTCGAAACGATCCGGTACTACGAACAGATCGGACTGCTGTCGGCGCCCGCCCGTACGGCAGGCAACTACCGTGCATACGAAGCGGACCACTTGATCCGGCTCAGCTTCATCCGCCGGGCCCGCGATCTGGGCTTCACTCTTGATCAGGTCCGGGATCTGCTGAGCCTGTCCGACCGCAAGAGCGAGTCCTGCGAATCCGTGGACGCGATCGCGAGAGCGCATCTGGCGGACGTGGACCGCAAGATCGCCGACTTGGAAGCGTTGAGGAAGGAACTCGCCGGCTGCATTGATCGATGCAGCTGCGGCACCATCGCCGATTGCCGCATCATCGAGGCGCTGGCTCCCTCTCCGTGGCGACACGACACACCATGATGGAGCAGTCGTTCCGGGCTCATCCCCCGCTCGACGCCTCAAATACGCAGACACTTCCGGCGAACGGAAAGCGTCACAACGCGGATGGCGCCTCGGTCAGGATGTAGTGCTGTCAGGGCTTGTGCTCGCTTTCGTCCCGCTTGACGTCCGTCGGCCTCCAGCGCCGGGCGTCCAGCCAGCCAATTCCCGGAATGGATTGCAACTCCAGTATTAGGATCACCAAGCCGCTCACCAACCCGGCGATGAGAAGCTCGCCGATCCCAGCGAGCATGCCGACCGCCGCTGCCGCCCACACAGCCGCCGCGGTAGTCAAGCCGCGGATGCTGCCGCCGTCCTTCAGGATCATTCCTCCGCCGAGGAAGCCGACGCCGGTTACAACTCCGGCCATCACCTTCTCCGCTGTTGCGGGGAAATTCTCGACGCCCACGGCGGTGAAAGCTGCCGCTCCCAAACTGACGAGGGCAAACGTGCGGTCCCCAGCCTCCGAGCCGCGGAACTCGCGTTCCCATCCGATCGCCCACGCGAGCGTCGCCGCAACCGCGATCCGAACGAGCAGCGTGAGATCGAATCTTGTCATCGAACTCGGACCGGGTTCAGCGGCGAGCGTGGTGTCATGCGAGAGCAGGAGAACGAGGCACACGATCGTGAGCGACGCCCACAGGCGCTTCAATGTAGACATTTGTATCCTCCGGAACACCGCCGCAGCGTTGGCTCTGAAGAGCATCACGGCGAGGCTTATCGTTAAGCGCTTCAAACTCCGGCGGGCAAGCACCATCAGGTCACAGCTTTGATCTGGCGGACATTCTGCTCTGAAGGACCGACCTCCACTCTCGCGTTCTCTTCAAAGGACGGGAAGAATCGTACGAACTTCAACAATCCCGGCCGCAAGTGTTCAGACGCTTTTTTTAGAACTTGCCAAATTGGAAAACGTCCAATGTGGCCCAATCCCACTTTACAAAACCGGCTTCGGGAGCACATTCGGTAGAGGGCGACAACGGGAAGCGGCGTGTATTCATGACCGGTACGTTCGTTCAGGCGGCGGCAATTCTGCTTCGCGAAGGGCTTGAAGCATTGCTGGTGATCGCGGCACTCGCCGCCTATCTCGACAAGTCGGGTGCATCGGACCGGCGCCCAGCCCTCTATGGAGGCGCCCTGCTCGCCGTCGTAGCGAGCGTCCTAGCTGCTTGGCTGTTCGCAGCCTTCAACAACGGGGCCCACAGCGACCTGATGGAAGCCGGGATCATTCTGTGCGCGGCAGTGCTGATGCTCTACGTCAGCGGCTGGCTGATGCTGCGGCAGGACCCGCGAGCTTGGCAGGGTTTTCTTAAGACCAAAGCGGACGAGGCGCTGGCCAAGACCGGCGTCGCCGTCGCGTTGCTCGCGTTCCTCGCGGTGTTCCGGGAAGGCGCGGAATCGGTGTTGTTCGTTCACGCGCTTGCGTCGACGTCCGGCGGATGGTCGGCGGCACTTCTGGCAGGCTTGCTGGCGGGCACGGCCGGACTTGTGGTCCTTTTCGCCGCGATCAATTTCGTAGCGCGGAAGCTCCCGCTGCGCCCGCTTTTCATAGCGACGTCGGCGTTCCTATTCTTCATGGCAGTCAAGTTCATCGGTCAGGCAATCCAGGAATTGCAGGAGCAGCAGATCGTGCCGTACAGCGAGATGGGGCGCAGCGGCTGGCTCGCATCGATTGGGTTCAACCCCACGCTTGAGGCCGTGACGACGCAGCTCGTCGTGATCGCGCTCGCGGTTTCGACATTCCTGATTTTCGACCGACGGGGCCGAAAACAGGCGATCGATCCCGCGCGTGGAAAGGCATCTTGATGCCACCGGCGGCGCTCGCTATTCGTCGGCAGGCTTCTTCAGAACGCC
The DNA here is from genome assembly GCA_040756555.1 of Pseudomonadota bacterium. Lineage (GTDB taxonomy): Bacteria > Pseudomonadota > Alphaproteobacteria > Rhizobiales > Xanthobacteraceae > Z2-YC6860. The sequence continues at coordinate 55,706 of JBFLYS010000008.1, forward strand.
CTGCCTCTCCTGCGTCAATCAGAACTCCGAAGTGCGCGCATCACGGCAAGAGCGTCAATAACGGCTTGATCCACTGCGTCCGAGTATCGTCTTCCGAAGCGATGTACGTCTTGACGATGTGACCCGATCTTCGCGGCGACAGATCAGGAGCGGGCCAGCCGCTCGCCAGCCGCACGATTCGTCGTCGTTCGTCAGATTACGCAGCGGCCCGCGCCGCGCAGTCTATGGCGTCCAGATGCTGCCGGCCGCGGCCGGCTCATCGATTCCGTTCGGAAGATCCTTCAGGACCCGGGGCCGCTTGCTTGGATCCTGCGGGCGCGTCATCTTTTCGATGACGGCATCTGCGGATTGAATGACCCCGGTGCGTTCGAGTCCACGCAAGAGGCCGACCGTGGACAGAAGATGCAGGTTCTCCGGTTTCCGGATGAAGCGGACGCCCGGCACATCCGCATCCTCGAAAAGGACGAGAACCGGATCCCTTGGCTTCAAGTATTTTTCGAGTCCGTCGGACATGAAATCCACAATCGCCACCTCCCCCGCGTTTCTCCGGAGAGGGAGACCTTGGCTGCGTTTTCGACGTTCCTGACTCCCTGTCTCGGTTATCTCCAATACGAAGGGAGGACGATGACCGTCGATGAACTGCTTGACCTCCCCGTCCTTTCTAAAGTTGGCGGGGTCACTCGTCATCTCGTCGTAGACGGCGTCCACCACTACGATGGTCATGTCGAGCTTCAACAGCAGCGACAATTCGTCGGCCACCCACAGGCTATTGAATGGCCCCGCGTCGGGAATGACCAACGTGCATCGCTTGCTCACGCCTGTCTCCAGATCTTGGCGAAGGTGGTCGCCTGATTTTCGATCTCATGCGCCGGCAAGCGTGGAAGTGGCAAGTCGGCTTCGCCGAGCTTGATCAAAAGATCGGAATAATCTCGAAGCCCAAGCAGTTTGACCGCCTCGTCCTTGGACATGCGGCCGTTTGAAAAGGCCGCCAGCGGATCGTCAGCGGATGTCGCCGGAGGAGATGCCGTGATGGCTTCGAGATGCTCGCGGATGATGGCGGTCAGGGTGGTCTTTTGGTCGGCGGCATACGACTTTGCCCGTGCGACAAGGTCGTCCGGAAGGTTGAAGGTGGTGTTTCGAAGCATGACACACGTCTCCAGTTTCCGCATATATATGTGAAACCCCGAAAACCAGCAAAGCTCGGAAGTCGCGGCGGCCTATCATCCCCCTAAGTGTCTGATATCCCTTATTTTCCGCCGCGCCGCCGAAAAAGCGCCGTGGATCCCGCATGGAAGGTGACGCACATCTCGCCGTCGCAATGCATGTCCTTGGGCGTCACAGGCGGGCTCGGCGCCTCGGCGGGGTTGCCAACCGTTCCGCCGATGCTATTCGTCGCCCAAGATGAGGGCCATGCTGCAGAACGCTGGCTTCGAACCGCCGACGTTCTTGGGGGCGGTTTTCAGCCGCTGGGGTTGGACAGCACGAAGCAGATCGTGCTGGCGGTCAGGCGCATTCCCGATCGCACCTATTCGACGGCATAGACCGCGGGCGGATCGCCGTTCTTGGTCACAGCGTAGACCGTGAACGGGCCGCTCTTGCGTCCGGTCATACCCGGGGAGCCTTGGGGCATGCCCGGCAACGTGATGCCCGCAATGTCAGGTCTCTCCGCCAGTATCTTGCGGATCACCTTCACCGGAACATGCCCGTCCACAACGTATCCATCGATGAACACGGTGTGGCAGCCCTGCATCTTTTCGGGCACCCCGGCCTTCCGGCTGATATCGGCAAGATCGTTGGTCGGCTTCACGTCGACGGAGAAACCGCTGCGCCTGAGATAGTCTGCATAGGCCTCGCAGCAGCTGCATTGAGGGGTCTTGTACAGAGTTGCAGACGTCGAAGCAGCGAGCGCCGGGAGTGGCACCGCCGCAAAGACGGTCAAGCCTTGGCAGAATCTCCGCCTGTCCATGGCAGGTCCTCCATGTGTGTTCAGCCCACTCCCGGATTGGTCATCATACCCGCCATGATGATCGCCGACATGGTCGGCGGCAGCATGGGGGTCAGGTCACTGCGGATTGATGGACTGCACCGTGTAGCTCTTGCCCGAGCCCGTCAGCGTGAACCGCACCTTGTCGCCCGTCTTGACCTTCGTCAGATCCACCGACGGCGCGACGGCGAACTCCATCTTCATCGCCGGCCAATCGATATCAGGCATCGGACCATGGTCGAGCGTGACCTTTTTGCCAGCCGCGTTCAATGCGACCACCGTTCCGGTCCCCGAGGCGGTTTTTGCCGCCGTTTTCGGGGCATCCTTGCTCATCGGCATGTTGCCCATTTGCGCGAAACTCGGCCCCGACGGAATCGCCAGTGAACCGGCGATCAGCGCCGCCGCGATGGCACGGCTGGTCTTGGACTTGGTAGGCATCGACTTCTCCTTCTGTGTGGAAACGGAAGCGAACGGACACGTTAGGCGCGGGACCGGCGCGGCTCTGCCCGAGAGGCGTCGGCCGGAGGGGACGAACGAACTGGAGACTGGACCGAAGGAAGGATTCATTTTGCACCTTCGGGGACTTCAACGTCGTCGAGGCGACGCGAATTGGCAGGCGGACCAGCAGGCGTCGCGCGCGAGCGTGCTTCCGGCAAGCCGACGCTCTTTACGGCGGCGTAGATCGCCGGAATGACGACGAGGGTCAGGATCGTCGACGAAACCATACCGCCTATCATCGGCACGGCGATGCGCTGCATGACTTCGGAGCCCGCTCCCGTGCTCCACAGGATCGGCAGCAGACCCGCCATGATCGCAACAACGGTCATCATCTTCGGCCGGACGCGGTCGACCGCACCCAGCATGATCGCGTCGTAGAGATCGCCCCGGGTGAATTGCAGGCCTTCGGCGGACCGTTTTGCCCGAAGTTCGCGCATGGCCTGATCCAGATAGATCAGCATGACGACGCCCGTCTCCGCGGCCACGCCGGCGAGCGCGATGAATCCGACCGCCACGGCGACCGACATGTTGAATCCGAGCCACCACATCAGCCAGATGCCGCCGACCACGGCGAACGGCAGCGAGAGCATGACGATCAGCGTTTCGGTAAGCGCGCGGAAGTTCAGGAACAGCAGGAGAAAGATGATGAGGAGCGTCACCGGCACGACGATCTTGAGCCGGGCCTCCGCCCGCTCCAGATATTCGAACTGCCCGCTCCATGTCACGTAGTAGCCCGGCGGAAACTTGACCTCCTTCGCGACCGCCTGCTGGGCGTCAGCGACGTAGCCGCCCAGATCGCGGTCGCGGATGTCAACGAAGATGTAGACCGCAAGCTGTCCGTTCTCCGTACGTATGGAGGTCGCGCCGCGCGTCAGTTTTACGCTTGCCACTTCGCCGAGCGGAACGCTTCCCCCGTTCGCCATCGGCACCTGCACGTCCGCCCCGATCGCCTGCGGGTTCGATCGCAGATCGCGCGGGTAACGGATGTTGACCGTGTAGCGTTCCCTGCCTTCGACCGTCGTGGTCACCGCTTCGCCGCCGAGCGCGGTCGAAATGACGTCCTGCACGTCGGCGACGGACAGGCCGTAGCGGCCCAACGCCATGCGGTCCGGAACGATCTCGATGTAGTAGCCGCCGATCACCCGTTCGGCATAGGCGCTCGACGTGCCGGGCACTTTCCTGACCACCGCCTCGACTTGGCGGGCGACCTGTTCGATCTCGGCCAGGTCCTTGCCGAAAACCTTGATGCCGACCGGTGTGCGGATGCCGGTCGCGAGCATGTCGATCCGGGCGCGGATCGGCATCGTCCATGCGTTGGATACGCCGGGGAACTGGAGCGCCGAATCCATCTCGTTCTTCAGGCTGTCGATCGTGATACCCGGCCGCCACTCGGACTTCGGCTTGAGATTGATGATCGTCTCGAACATTTCGGTCGGAGCCGGATCGGTCGCCGTCGAAGCGCGGCCGGCCTTGCCGTAGACGGAAGCGACCTCGGGAAAAGTTTTGATGATGCGGTCCTGCATCTGCAGAAGCTCGGCGGCCTTCGTCACCGATATGCCCGGCAACGTAGTTGGCATGTACATCAGCGTGCCTTCGTTCAGGCTCGGCATGAATTCGGTGCCGATCTGGCGAACGGGAAAAACGGTCACGGCAAGGGCGGCGAGCGCGACAATGATGGTGATCGTCTTGGCCTGCAGCACGCGGCGGATCACGGGCCGGTAGATCCAGATCAGGAAGCGGTTCAGCGGGTTTTTGTGCTCGGGGATGATCCGACCCCGCACGAAGATGATCATCAGCGCGGGGACCAGCGTCACCGACAGGATGGCCGCCGCCGCCATGGAAAAGGTCTTGGTGTAGGCAAGCGGTCCGAACAGCCGGCCTTCCTGCGCTTCCAGCGTGAAGATCGGCAGGAACGATACCGTGATGACCAGCAGACTGAAGAACAGCGCGGGGCCGACCTCGCTTGCGGCGTCGATTAGGATCTGGAGTCTCGGCTTTCCGGGTTCAGCGCGCTCCAGATGCTTGTGGGCATTCTCGATCATGACGATGGCGGCGTCGATCATCGCACCGACCGCGATCGCGATGCCGCCGAGGCTCATGATGTTCGCGCCGAGGCCGATATACTTCATCGCGGCGAACGCCATGAGGATGCCGACCGGCAACATAAGGATGGCGACGAGCGCGCTGCGGAGGTGCAGCAGGAACACGATGCAGACCAGCGCAACGATGATGCTCTCTTCGACCAGCGTGCCCTTAAGTGTCTCGATCGCGGCCTTGATCAGTTCGGACCGGTCATAGACAGGGACAATTTCGGCGCCTTTCGGGAGGCTGGACGCGATCTCGGAAAGCCGCGCCTTGACGTTGTCGATGACGGTCAGCGCATTCGCACCGTAGCGCTGCAGCGCGATGGCGCTCGCCACCTCGCCGTCGCCGTTCAATTCCGTGATACCCCGGCGCTCGTCGGGGCCGAGCTCGACCCGGGCTATGTCCTTCACCCGTAGCGGTGTCCCGGCGTCGGTCTTCAGGACTATGTTTTCGATGTCTTCGATGCCCTTGAGGTAGCCGCGGCCGCGCACGACGAACTCGAATTCTGACATCTCGACCGTGCGCCCGCCGACGTCGACGTTGCTCGAACGAACCGCATCCCGGAGTTTCTGCAGCGAGACGCCCTGTGCCCGGAGGCGGCGCGGGTCGACGACCACGTTGTACTGCTTGACGAAGCCGCCGACGGAAGCGACTTCGGCCACCCCTTCGGCTTTGGAGATCGCATACCGGATCGTCCAGTCCTGCAGCGTCCGCAGTTCGGCCAAGGACATGTCCTTGGCGATCACCGCGTATTGGTAGACCCACCCCACGCCGGTGGCATCCGGTCCCAAGGTTGGCGTGACGCCGGTCGGCAATTTGCGCGTGGCCGCATTCAGGAATTCGAGCACCCGGCTGCGGGCCCAGTACGGGTCTGTACCGTCCTCGAAGATGACGTAGACGAAGGACACCCCGAAGAACGAGAAGCCGCGCACGACCTTCGACTTCGGTACCGTAAGCATCGCCGTCGTCAGCGGATATGTGACTTGGTCCTCCACGACCTGCGGCGCCTGTCCCGAGTACTCGGTGTAGACGATCACCTGAACGTCCGAGAGATCGGGAATGGCATCGAGCGGCAGCGTTCGCAACGCATAGACGCCTGCCGCAACGGCGAACACGGTGCCGACGATGACGAGCAGGAGATTGCGTGCGGACCACTCGATCAGCCGCGAGATCATTTCGGCTGCTCTCCTTCCGTGAAGGCGCGCAACGCCGCCTTCAGGTTGCTTTCGGCATCGATCAGGAAGTTGGCGGAGACGACGATCCTGTCCCCTTCGGAGATGCCGTCCATGATCTCGGTGTAGCCGTCTCCCCTGACGCCGACCTTTACCGGACGCGGCTCGAAGCGGCCGTCGCCCTTGTCGACGATGACCACTTGACGGGTGCCGGTGTCGATCACCGCACCGTCGGGCACGGCGATGACGGGTACATCCGATCCCGTCGTGAATTCGACGTCGGCGAACATGTCCGGCAAAAGCAGGCCGTCGGGATTGGGAATTTCGATGCGGACCCGAGCCGTCCGGTTTTCCATGTTCACCTGCGGGTAGATGAGGGCCACCGTTCCCGTGAAGGAGCGACCGGGCAAACTCCTGACTTTGATCGCGACCTGCTGGCCGCGCTTCACCAGTCCGAGATCGTGCTCGGAGACATCCGCGAGAACCCAGATGGTCGAAGTGTCGGCGAGACGGAACAGGACGTCTCCCGGCATGGCGCGCATTCCGTCCACGACGTTGCGCTCAAGGACGAGACCGTCGCGCGGCGCAGGCCATGTGATCACAAGGGGCGCCCTGCGTGTGCGCTCGATCTCTGCAATGACCGCGCCGGGCACTTCGAGGTTCTGCAGCCTCCTGCGGACTCCGTCGATGTTTGGCTGCGTGAGCCCCCTCCCGTCCACCGTGGCGACGAGATCGGCGCTCGCGAGCGCCATCTCCGGGGAATAGAGACGCATAAGCGGCTGGTCCTTGACGACGTGGTCGCCCGTCGTCACGTTCTCCACCTTCTCGATGAACGCGGGGGCACGCAGCGAGATGACCGCGATCTTCCGCTCGTCGAGCTTGACCGTCCCGGGAGTCCGGACGGAGCGGGTTATCGCGCGTCGCGTGGCGGGCTCGGAGCGCACACCGGTCCTTTGCAACCTTCCGGGCGAGACCTTGACCGTCGAGCCGTCGTCCTCGCCTTCGTAGACGGCGATGTAGTCCATGCCCATGGAGTCTTTCTTCGGCACGGGCGACGTGTCGGGTAGGCCCATCGGGTTGCGGTAATAAAGGAGCTTCTTGCCCGCCGCGGCGCCACCTTGATCGGCCGCAGTCTCCGCCGGCTTGTCGTCAAAGCTCACGTCTTCGCTGGCTTGAACCGCCACGAAATCCCGGCCGTCCGAAGTTTTCTTCGGCTGGGCCGAGTACACCGGCTTGCCATCCGGATCCCGGTAATAGACGACGGGTCCCGATGCGGCGACCTTTGGCTGTCCCCCGAAAAGCGCCGCGACCGGTTCCGGCAACCATCCCGGAAGCTGGATTTGGGTTCGGCCCAGACGGAAACCGGCGCCCAGCACAACGGCCAGAACGCAGGCGAGCAACATCGCGGAAATGAAGCGCCGCAATCCCGATTTGTGCACCGGCAGATCGTGCCCCGACTTCGGATCAGCGCGAAAGGTGAGCTGATCCATCACTTGTTCGCCTGCAGCCCGAGCCGGGCCTGAAGCGTCCCGCTTTCGCCTTGGACCTTGGCGGCCAGAGACAGTTGCCAGCGGCCTTCCATGGTGAAGTTGGTCCGGAAACGGTAGACCCCGGGTTCGGCCGGTGGAAGGGGTTCGAGCTCTGCGGTCATCTCCCGCATCGCTTCCGGCTCCATATCGAGCCGGCGCGCAAAAATGACCGCGTCAGGCACCGCCTGCCCGGTCGATTTGTTGACGACCCGCACGGCGACCACCGCTTCACCCGTCTTCACGTCGGCTTCAACGAGCCGGAACTCGAAAGCGTTAATGTCCGCCCACGCGGAGGCGGAAAGAACGAGTGAGAACCCGGTTAAGAGCAGGCAACGGGCAAAATGTCTGAAGCTTCCGGGCATCTATTTCCTGCATTCGTCAGGTGGAAACGGTCCGCTCATGTTGCGATCAATGTAATCCGGGCCCCGTGGGAAGTTCGGGGGCCCGGTAGCCACGGTTACAGCTTCACGGCGACGTGATCGGGGAATTCATGCCGGCGTGAGGCGATTGCGTGGCAACTCCGACCGTCCTGGCCATCGCGGCGTTCAACGTTTGCGGCCCGACGTGCGCGCACGACCCATGCGACCTGCTGAACTACATTTCTTGGCCTGAGCTTGGGATGAGCACGGGATCGGTTAGCGCTGCGGCGCGGCATCCGGTTTTTCGGCAGGTCCAGAACGGCGCTCCATCATCTTCTCGCACTGGTCCATCATCTCGTTCATCCGGCCCATCATCTTCATCATGGACCCATTCATCATGTGATCGTCGCCCATGGCACCGTCGCGGGACGCCGGAGGCACGGCAGGCTTTTCCTGCGCGATCACGATTGGAGCGGTGCCGATACCGAGGGCAAGAAGCCCCAAGGTCGCTACAGCGTATCTGGTAAAGTTCGACATCTTTATTCTCCTTGTGCGACGTTGAAGGAAGTTCGAAGCGCTCGCTCGACCGTGTCGCTCAGCGGTCCGCAGCAACACCGCGACGCTGTTGTTGATCTGCCTGTCCGGGATCAACCGCGCCGCTCTTCTTTGAACACAGATGAAGGGCGCACATGGCCGCGCACGGCAGAATGCCGACTAGCAACGGGGCGATTCCGGCCGCGACGAGCCAACTCCAGTTGAAGCTAACGCCGGCGATCAGGGCTACGGCTGCAAGCCCAAGCAGCCATTTGCGGTTAATGCCGAAACCGGCCCGATTGCACTGCTGCAGCGATTGCCAGCGCTTAACATTTTCCACGATCCAGTTCCCTTTCGATGGCGGCGATTGTTGCCGTCAATGGAGAGTTCGGATCGGGGCGCATCTCGGTTACACGCTCACGCGGTCGTGAGATTGGAGACGCTGTGACAAACGGAAACTAGCCATTCGCAAGGTTTCGAAGAGCGACGCGGATCCGCGCCGTTTACCACCTCAGAAGCCGCGGGCCCAATTTGGCACCGGCAAGTGTGCAAAGGGCGATCGTCCCCCCATACCAGATGGCAATGAACGGCAGCGAGTCCGCCATGCAATGCAGCGCGTATCCCATCGCACTGATGCTTCCGGCGACAAGACCGACCAGAGCGCCAGAGCGAACCAGATTCGTCGGTGCCGCCTGCCGAACCGCCCAGACCAGCACCGCAAACGGAACGATTGCGATAAGGGGGATTGAAACGAGACATTCCAGCCATTCACCGTGCGAAACCATGTGCTGCCAATGCGAACCCGGTGACAAACTCAAGCTGGCGACTGCAAGCAACATGATCGCGACGAACGGCAGCGCAATTGCGAGAGGGGGTTTTCCGGACGAACCGGGGCGCGCCGACTTCAGGAGATAGAATCCGGCGAGCGCGGCGGCGGTGCCGGCGAACAGGAGCTTCACGCAAAGAAACGCGAACGCATCCGGGTCGACGTAGTCGGGCCTGAGGCCCAAGGCCAGCCAAGCCGCGCCCACCGCGGCCGCCATGCCCAAAACGACGGCAGTCGCGATCAGGCGCGACGTCTTGCCTTGATCGGCAGGCTCAAGATTGGTGCTCAGCATACTGATGAATTGATCGGTTCTCATGAAGCTTTCTCCTTGGCCATGAGGAGAGCGAGGGTCCTTAGGCCCCTGTGGATGCTCACCTTCACCGCCGATTCCGACATCCCGCAAATCCGGGCGGCTTCCACTACGCTCGACCCTTGCAGCTTCACATGGCGGATCGCACAGCGCGTCTTCGGGGACAGGCGCGTCAGAAGCCGCTCGATGTCCATCGCGCTTTCCGCATCCTTTTGATCATCCATCTCGGACATCAAGTCTCCCGCCTCGTCGAGGGAAACGTTCGCAATCGAGGTCCGAGTATGCCTGAGATGATCAATTAGTTTGTATCGAGCGATCGCATACACCCATGGAGTGAAGAGTTCGGCCGCATCGTAGGTGTGTCGCCGCGTATGAATGGCCAAGAGCGTTTCCTGCAGCAGGTCCTCTGTTTCCGCTTCGGACCTCCCGGCGCGGGAAAGTCTGTTCTTGAAATAGCCCCGCAAGTGCCCGCTGAGCTGATTGAGCAATTGTCGATACGGTTCCGCGTGGCCCGCCAAGCCGGCCGTCATCAGGCTTTTGAGGACGGCTTCGTCCGGGAGCATTGTCTTCCCTGTATTCGAGCGAGAGCGACCGCCGGTTACACCTTCACGCATTGGTGATTGCGTGGTCTTCAGGACCGTTTTGTCGTTCCGGATACGCCCGACACCACTGGGTTTCAAGGGGTCGGAAGGGCAAAGAAGGCCATCCGGATCGCACCCAGATAACCGACGCGCGGAATTCAGAATCTCTTCGACGGCACAAACCGAATCCGCGGGCGTCCGAACGCGACTGCAGGTCAAAGGCTTTTGGCACTGCCCTGCCCGTGGAGTCCGGCAAAACAGGTCCTGCCATCGCAGAAGTTCGGTCGCAAGTTACAGGTCACCTCCGATGGCCTTCTCAATTTCGGCAAGCGTGGCCTGCTGCTGCACCTGAATCTTGAGAATCTCAAGCTGGATCGTCCGCACTCGCCGTATCGCATCGAGCACCCTGATCACATCGCCCTGTCTTGCTTCGAGCGCGTTCAAAGCAAACCGAACGACCAGTTCGGATTTCGGAAAATGATGATGCTGAATGATTTGCAGCGTCTTCGATGCCGCTCTGTACTCGGCGAGCATTCCGCCAAGTTCACCCCCTAGCGTGGCCCTCAGCGTATTCAGCCGTTGTTCCGATGCAGCGCGCTCCGCAGATGCAGCAGTGATTTCCGCTTCTTTGGCACCCTGCTGGAGCGGAATGCGGACTTCGCCCATCACGCCGACGCCTGCGTAGCCATCCCGATCTCGCTTGGTCATCACGCCAAGCGTCACGTCCGGGTAACGATTCCGCTCTGCCAAACTGCTCATGGTGGTCGCCGACGCCACCTTCGCTCGACCCTCCGCGATCACCGGACTTGATTGGATCGCACGATCGACCAGCGCGGAGACAATCATCGTTCTCTCGCTTGGCAGCGGACGGAGGGCCACCGGAATAGCTAGCGCTGCCTCGGGACGACGATTGAGCAACGCATTTAGCTGTGCGGTGGTCTTCGTTTGCTGGCCCCGCAAACGTTCGATTTCGATATTCAATTCCTCAGCCTCGATTTCAAGCCGCAGGACATCTTCTTGGGCCGTTCCGCCTTGAGCGTAGCGACCCCGAAGAGTCGCGGCCGCTGTCAGGATCGTATCCAGCGTCCGCTGCGTGAGCGCATGAGCTTGGAAAGTAGCGTAGCGGGCAGCAAACACGCTCTTCACGCGTGCGATGAGTTCGAATTCCGTTCCTTGCCGGCGATAGCGCGCTGCGGTGGCTTCGAAACCAGCGACATCGCGCTTGAGACCAAGCTTTCCCCACAACGGAAACTCCTGCATCAGTCTGAATGTGGTGCTGGTTCCGTTCATCGATATATCGCGACTATCGAGATTGTCAGCATCGATACGCAGGGTCGGATCGGGTAGTGATCCGGCGGCAGTGATCCGCGCGGTAGCTGCTTCGGCCATCAACGCGGCTGCCGCAACTTCGGGGCTGAGCTGCCTTGCGAGAATGATCAGTTCGGCAGCTGTTGCTCCCGTAGGGCCCTTAGGTGCGGCATCTGCCGGGCCCAACATCACAACCGCACCAACCAGTCCGGCAAGACTCGTCCGAAACATGATTTACTCCATCGCCTTGAATGTGACTGTGCCGGCACGGGTCAACGACCGGTAAAAGCTGCTGCCGAAATTCGTCGAGGAAGGTTTCACCAACTGCCCGGTACCAGACCTTTCTGCCTCCTTGTGCCGGCAATGCTTGGGTGCGGATTCATCGGGTGCATGGCCTTCGCTATATTCGTCCGAGAGCAGTCGCGGGTTACAGCTTCACGCATTGGTGATCATGACCTGGACTTCTTGCTGCTTTTGTCTGCCCCTGAACAATAAGTCTGCAATTGCCGAAGAATATTCGAACTCGCAGACACATTTTTCTGCCCGCCTCGCAGGCGCAATATTCCTGAACTTCGGCCGTTGCCGGAGGCTGTTCGCCTTCACGTCGGCGTGAGGCGTGTAACCCCCGGAAGACCCGGTCCGAACTCGTTGTCAGAAGCGCACATGATGCACTTCTAGTAACGATGGAGCCGGACCATGTTGACGAAACGCCTACTCACGATTTCGCTTTTGATGCCGCTCATGGCGATCTCTTCGATGGCCAACGCGGGTTCGAGAATCACTGACAAGAATTTCTGGCCTAATGAAGTCAGGCAGCAGACGGTAGAAGGACGGACTGTCGGCGCGCAAAGCGAAAGGCGCGCTGCGTTCGCCTACCAAAAGCCGGCGACACGTCTGCAACCCGCGGCGAGCGACGGCAGAGCCACGTGGCGCTATCACGGCGGCCCGAAATTCCCTCAGTGAGTTGCGCCAACGAATAAGAACTTCGCCTTTCTCGTCGGGTCGATGGGTGCGGAACGACAAGCAGCCTGTGACTGCGCGGCTCGACGCCGCGCAGTCCAGATGCTGTTCGTACTCGGCCTCAAATCCCGGATCAGCGGGACGCAGACCGTGCATTTCCACCACAATCTTGTTTGCCGGCCCGACCTTGCGATGATCGCCGTTTGAGACTCTCGCTGTCGCAATTCCCGGATGACGAAATGGACATGTGGGACTTCAAGAAGTGGCGGCGGAGACTTGGGTATACGCAGTCTGTCGCGGGGGAAAAACTCGGGCTTAGCCGCGGCGCGGTTCAGTATTGGGAGTGCGAAATAAGACCCGTGCCAATTGCGGTCGAACTGGCCTGCCAGGAATTGCTGCGACTCTGGAAGCAGCGACCGGAGTTTGGGCCTGTCACTTTACTTTATACGGATTATGCGGACGACCCTATATCGCTTGAAAACTCTGCGGCTGCCGGAAGCATCACCTTGCGATCCGAGCGGCATCCTGACAACGAAAGTGCTTTGCGAAGCGCCGCCTTGCCGAAGAAGACCATGACCGTGTTTATCGCGTTCATCGTGGAGGACGACGGCACCGTAATTTGGTCGGGGCCCGAACTGCTGCGCGCGATCGACGAGCGTAGGAACGCGAACCTCGGCCCAAAAGCGTCCGCATCAAATTCTCCGTGATCAAGATAGTAGAACTATCGAAGCCTGCGCCCCGGATATCGCAAGTTTCGAGAATCGGTGCGGCGGCGGGCCGCGGGCGCGGCATCGGGATTGACGCTATTTCTGCTTGTTGGAAGCAAGCCAAAGTTCGGAGGCCTGCTCGACGATTTCGTACACATTCAAATCTTTGTCTAACGCCGCCTTCTTGAGCCTGACCACCAACTTCGGTGCCATATAGACCATTAGCGGAACGCGTCCGTCCTCGCGCGGTTTCGTTTTCTTCTGAGCGCCTTTGGCCATCACGGTCCCCCTGCATAGATCTAGATATCTAGCATTCTTGTGATGGGGCAGCACAGCATCCCTTCCCCTTCCCCGGCAGCTTTCCACCGGAAAAACAGCATTCACCGCTCGATAGGCCCTTCAATGAACCGGGATCGGGCCCTCTAAATCTAGATTTCTAGATATCTAGATTGACTCGTCGTTGATGTTCTGCTTTTGTTCCGTCATGGAGCCGGCCATGAGCAGCGACTGGGGCGACGATTTGATCAGGAGCTATCCGAACGTTTTCGGAAGCGCCGGCAGCAATCCCGCCTACCCCCGGGTCGGAGACGGTTGGCGGTCGCTGGTCGGGCTGACGATCCGGCGTCTTTCCGACGCGGTCGCAGCCCATCCGAAGGCCGTCCTGCGGGTCACCGCGATCGAACAGAAGTACGGGTCCTTGAGGATCCTTTATTCCGGGAGCGGCATCCCCGCAGCCGCGGTCGACGCGATCGAAAACGCGCTCACCATGGCCGAAGCGGTCTCCGAACACACCTGCGAAATGTGCGGCGCTCCGGGCAGGCTCTTCGACGACCGCGGGATGCTCGGCGCCCGTTGCAGGGTGCATTCTTCGGGCCGGCCGGTCGTCGACATTCCGGAGCACGACTGATGGCCCGCTTCAACTGCACAAGCTGTCTCGCGGAAGGCGACTTCGCCACCCTCGACGGAGAGCAGCGTTGCCCGCACTGCGGATCATCGGAGAGCGTGCGCGTCTTCATGACCATGGACGACTACCCCATCGGTCATCCGTTCTGGGACGAGCTCGCAGGCCGGGACGATCGCGGCGACGAATTATCCGGGCCGCCAGGTGACGGGAAGGTGCCGTCATGAAGAACGCCGCGTCGGCGAAGCACCGGAAGCTGTTCATGGCCGCGAAAGTATCGGGCGGCATTCCGCTGATCTCCCCTTTGCTCGGGGACGCGCTCATTCAGGCTTCTTTGGATCCGAAGATTTCGAGGATCGAACTGATTGCGGTCGGTCCGACGGGCGCAAGACCGCACCCTCTAGAGATCGTCGCTTTCCATGCCTGCGACGGAAGACGCCTTGCGTTGGACCTGGCCGACGAAGAGAGCCCGCGTGATGTTGATGTCTACGGACTGTTCCTCGTCACAGCGGAAGAGCTCGGTCTGGAACTGCTGCAACGGTCGAGGTCGGACATCCGCCGCGAGCCCCTGTTCGCCAACTGCGGGATGGTCTGGTCGCACGTCAACCATCGCGTCGCGATCGGCGACCGTATCCGCATCATGCAAATGCTCGCTGAGGAAGGCCCGCTCCGCATCGGCGACATCATCAAGAACGGAACATACCGGACCGATCCCTCGGCGGCGCTGATGGCTCTCGCCTGCCACGACGTCGTCGAGCTCGATCTCGGCGAAGCCGCACTGGGGCCGGATACCCAAGCGCGCATCCGGAAGAGGAACGACTGACATGTACGAAGGATTTCTGACGGCGCTGCGGACGCCATTGGCGTGTGAAGAGCGCCAATTCATGAGCGCGAAGACGCCGACCCCGATCAGCTACGCCTCCAGAAGAGTCAGGACGACTCTCATTCAGCTTACGTTGAATCCGGCGGTCTTCGTAATACGTCCGGACGCGGAGTCGGCAGCCGGCACAGGCTCACCTCCGCACGACGTCTTGGAGCTCGTCACTCAATACGGGAATGTGGCGGTGGATCTGCAAAACGCCGCAGCCCAAGCGACGGGCCAGAGCGAGGACGAATGCCCGGCCGATCCGCTGCAGTTCTTCCTGAGCGGCGGCCATATCGACCACCAACCGTATGCGGACAATTGCCGCCTTGCGTGGCTCTGCAATGACTACCGCACCGACCCGCGCGACAGGGACATGATCCTCGCCGCCCTGACGTCCGCGCGGCAGCTGACACTGACCGAAGCAGCGAGAGAGTGCCGTTTCGCGACTGACCCTATCTCCGCGGTCCTTTCCTTGGTCTGCGCCGACTTCGCAGTGGCCGATTTGAAGTCAGCACCGATCGGTTTCAAGACCCGGATCAGCATTCGACGCCGGAAAGGACTCTTCGCATGAACGGGCCGATTTTTCCGGGAGACGAACCAGCCAGTCTGCTGGCCAAGCTCGAAGCGCTGACGCGGGATATCAGTCGCATCCGGGCCGGCATCGTTCCTTCGGCTGCCGATCTGGAGGCGGCTCCGGTTCTGCACGGCTGGGCACCCGCGAGCAGGGAAGCGGCATGCCTTACCGGAACCGTGCGTTTGCATCCCCGTCTCGGCAGCGGAGGCCTGATCACGACCAGCGAGGTGTACGCGATCGATCCGTCGCGCGGTTGGGCGAGGACGTATTCGCGATTCTACATTCTCGGCGCCAGATCCGACGAACAGGAGGCCCAACATGAATGACAGCCGGTGGGACAAGCTAATGCGTCGGTATGCGCGGTTCTTTTCTCCCGGCGGCTCTCCGTCCATCGAAGAAGGGTGGGCAGATCTGCTCGACCGGGCGCTCCGGCGCATCGAGAGCGCGATGGCCAACGAATCCACGGAGGCGGTCTTCCGCATAGTCCAAACCAAGGAAAAATTTGGGACGATACGCATCTACTACGAAGCCAAGTCCCTCTCGGCCGCAGCCCAAAAAGCCATCGAAGAAGCCATCGCTCTCGCCGAGGCACGCTCGGCATGCACCTGCGAAGTCTGCGGAAACGAAGGGCGGCTTCACGACTGCGCGGGCTGGTACACGACCCGTTGTCCGCGTCATGCCGACGGAGATCCCGTGCCCGTCGGTCCGGGACGGGAGAATGTGCGGATCGTCCGCACGTTCCATCCGGGCGGCATCCGCATCGACTCCTGCCGCCGCTACGACCGCGAGCGCGACGCATTCGTCGACGCTCCTCTTCCCTGCGACTGGAACGAGGACTGACGCCATGTCGCACGTCATCCCTCGGACCACAAATCGAATTCACCGATGACCAAGAGCCGCAAAAAGAAGTCCGCAAAATCCGCACCCCGTCGCGATCTGCTCGCGAGGGCATATCTCGATATGCTCGGACGTGAAGCGGGCGGCGTTGCCAAGCCTTTGCTTCGTTCCAACGATCCGGACGATCCGATCGACGCGCTTCTCGACGACCTTGCACCCGGAGACGAGACCACTTCGCGGACTTCGATCCGCGCGGATCTCGCCGCAGCCGCTGTGCTGACCGCGCGCGCCATCGAGGCGGAAGGCGATCTCGTCCGCCAGCTGCGCCGGGGAAGTCCGGTGGTCGCCATCGCCACCCACGTTCCCGACGTCGTCCCGCTGGTCCGCGACGTCGTCAGCTCATGCGCCTTCGCCCAAGGAACGATGGCCGAAGAAACGAAGATCACCACCTCATATGAGCGATCCGCCCTCCTCATCGCCCGCGACGGTACGGGCAACGATCATAAACCCGAAAAGGGCAACGATCTCGTCAGCTCCGCACTCCACGCCCGTTGCCCGATAGTCGGCATCGCGCCCGATCCCCGCCGCCACCTCCCCCGCGATCTGATGCGCGCGTGCGATGTCCATATTTCCATCGGCCAGCTCGATGCTTCAGCCGTAGCCCTCGTCATAGAAGCCGTTACGGGGCGGGCACCGGCATCGGATATCGACGCCGAGCTGGTCAAGGCGGCGGACATCTCCGACCTGCAGCTGGGGATCCGCTCTGACCGGACCCCGGATGAATGTCTCGCGCGTCTTGCGGACGTCGTCAGAAACCGAGGCCACTTCCACCACGACGGTCCGGGTCTTGAGGAGCTCGTCGGCTACGGCGCGGCGAAGACATGGGGCCTCGAACTGGCTGCGGATCTCAAAGCTTTCCGTCGCGGCGAGATCGGTTGGGAATCCTGTGAGAAAGGGGTGCTGCTTGCGGGCCCCCCGGGGGTGGGCAAGACCCAGTACGCGCGCGCCGTTGCGGCATCTGCGGTTATGCCGATCGTTTGCACCTCAGTGGCCGAGTGGAACGCGGCCAATCATCTGTCCGGAGCTTTGCAAGCGATGCGTAACGCCTTCGCGCAGGCGCGGCGGCTCGCCCCCGCGATTTTGTTCGTGGACGAAGTCGATGGAATTGGGGATCGCGCGACCCTCAACGGAGCAGAAGACCACGCTCTGTACTGGAGTCAGCTAGTGAATTTATTCCTACAACTACTTGCGGGGATAGAGGATAGGCCGGGGGTCGTGGTGATAAGCGCCAGCAATCATCCTGACAGGATCGACGCGGCGGTCAGGAGATCCGGCCGTATGGACCGCACGATCACGATCGAGAAGCCGGACGTTGAGGACCTCGTCGGTATCATGCGATTCCATCTGAAAGGCGATCTCCAAGACGACGACCTCCTGCCAGCTGCTCTTGCTGCTAAAGGCGGCACAGGCGCGGATGTCGAGGCGTGGGTGCGGAGAGCGAAGAGCAAAGCCCGCAGAACCAATCGCGCCGTTACGGTCGACGATCTGCTGAGCGAGATCCGCGGCGCGCGACCGGCGTTGTCCGACAGGCTCCGCCGCGCCTACGGATTCCACGAAGCCGGTCATGTGATCGTCGCGAAGGTTCTCGGCGGCTTCGACGTGACCGCAGTCAGCATCGACGACGCCGGCGGCGTGACCAAGGTGAGATCACCTTCCGATCAGACGCAGACCCTCAGCGGGCTCGAAGGCCTCATGACGATGCTGCTCGCTGGCCGGGCGGCGGAATTGGAAGCTCTTCAACCGGACGAACTGACTGCCGGAGCGGGAGCCGGTGACAATTGCGATCTGGAAAGATCCACGAAGATCGCGGTCGACATCGAATGCCGGTACGGACTTGGGGACTCGGGCATCACCTACTTACCGGATAAGGTCATTGAGATCTCCCTTCACAACCCTGATGTGCTTGCCCGCGTCGAGAAGCGGCTGACGAAGTGTCTCGATCGGGCAAGAAAAATCCTGGTCGCGCATCGGGACGACCTGTTTTCGCTCGCGGCCGCGATCCGCAGTCGAGGCTATCTCAACGTAACCGAAATCGATGCCCTTCTTGCTCGGCATGCGACTGAAGGAGCGAGAACTGCGCCTGCACCGTCCTTTGTGCCCGATGCCTCTCAGAAGGATGCTGATGCAGCCGCCGGCGGGCTGACACGCTGATGCTCAGATCACAAGTGGAGTCGCTCGACAACCCGAGATCCTGTGCCGCCGAACGATGAGTTTAATTTAATTGAACTGAGTGAGCTCGAAGGAAGCTGAGTTCATTTTGTAACGTGCAGCGTCAAAACGTGGAGTACCGACGATGAAAACGCCTGCGAAGACTCCTGACGACGGTAACACGGCCCAGAGCATTGCGGTGGGTTCGGCGTTGCCAGCAGAGACGGACCAGTTCGTCTTCGATCTCGTTCGCTTTTCGGCCGAACTCTATCTGCTCAGCGTCACGGATGCACACAGCCGCCTAATCCTCGGCACCCGCATGTTGCCTGCAGGCCCGGGAGGAAGTCCTCCGGAAGTAACCGTGGGTGATGCACTGGAACTGGTCTTCGGCCGCTACAGGAAGGGAACGAATCTTCTCGAACAGGCCGAAGTAGATTTGAAGCGGGCGGACCGCCGCGTCAGGCGCCATCTGAGATCGCCTCGGCTGAAATGGTTTCTGCCGCCGTACCGTCGGCCCTCGCGGCGTAACGGACCGCAGGGCTAGTCGACGAACTGGCGCGGTCGCCCATACCGGAGCGTGAGCCGTCCTTCGAGGAACGTGAATCATGGGAGCCTTTGAAGAGATAACCTCGGATGATCCCTTCCGCAGCGATGCCGCTGCCGTGAATTTCGCGTCGACCGCTGGCGTCATTTCGGTCGCACCGGATAAGGGGCCTGTCAGGACGATCATCACGGGCGGCAAACGCAGGGCGACCGGACGTTTCTTCAGCGTGAAGAATGGCCGCGCGATGCCGTGGGAGGCCGAGCACGAAGAGCCGTTTGCATTTGCTGCAGCCGAAGTGGAGACCGACTGCCTGGCGTGGATTGGCCAGCCTTGCAGGATCGAGATCCCATACGGGGCGCACTGGCTTCGGTACTTTCCGGATCTGGCGCGTCGGGACATGGTCGAAGGGCGCTGGATCACCACCGTATTCGAGCTCAAGCGCGACAAGGAGCGCGAGGTCGAGGACAACCCCGAGTACAAGGAAAAACTCGACCTTGCCGAAGCGCTGCTGCGGCTTGTCGGCGCAACGTTCGAAATTTTGGACGATTCCGATCTCGGAACTCCCGTCTATCGCCGCAACGTCTCGATGATCGCACTCGACAAGAACGCGAAAGTGAGGCCGAGCGACATCGCCCGGGCGAGGGACATTGCCGGCAGGTCCCGTCAAGCGACCTACGGCGAGCTGTGCGAAGGGCTCGGTGGTTTCATCATCGGCAAAAAGAAAGTGCACGCGCTGATGATCCAACGGATCCTCAGCATTCCGCTTCCCCGCGAGATCACGGGTTCGACCACGGTTTCTCTCGTCGATCGGTCAAACGACCCGCAACGTGAATGGGAGTTTTTTGAATGAAAAGATACAGGTTGGCCCCGTTTCATCCTGAGAATTTCTACGGCCGTCCTGGCACGGTCCTGGTCGACAACGGCCCCGAGTTCTTGTCTGCGACATTTATAGAGGCGATGACGTCGCTTGGCATCGACGTCTTGTTCCAGCCGACGTTACCCCATAAGCGAAACTGCGAGCCCACGGTTTTTGTCGATTCCGGATTTTTCGAACCGGGACTCGATAAGGCAATCCGCGACTACCGGCTCACGGTCGTGCGTGTTCCGGCAACTCGCCTTCGCGCGACTGCGCCGAAACGAAAGACGCGTTCCCGCAACGGCGATGCCGGATCTGCATCCGGGAATCGCGTGAGGTAGCGCGATGCTTGCCACCGCGAAACAGCCCAAGCTCCGATTCCGGAGAGGGCAGACGGTCGAGATCGAGGGAGTGCGCCACACTTTCCAACAGGCGTGGCCTTCGTCGGTAGACCCCGACGACTTCAGACCGGAGCCTGAATATCTGTTCCTGCGGGAGCGCGACCATTCGCCGAGCCAAATGGGCGAGGACAAGCTCGACTTTCTGATTTCGGTGCAGCAGTTCCGTACTCTGTCGGCCGCCGAGGCCCGCGGCAAACTGCGCCCCGTCGCGCCGACGGGTCCCAGGGACCCTCTGGCGCCGGTCCGGAAATTCTGGTGCGAGCGCTACGACGAGAGCCCCTGCCCTTGGTCCAAACCGGCACTCGACGCCTTCATCGAAAATGTCTGCGAGATATGGAAAGAGCGGCCTGAGTTTCCGAGCCAGTTCATCCCGAAATGCTGGACGCTGAAGCGCTGGGTCAAGGAAAGAGGCGTTCCCGGCGATCGGCCTCTGGCAGCGATGGATCGGAAGGAGCCGCCGGAACGCCAGACCTTTCCGGACCGTCTCGAAAAAATCATCAATTCGGCTGTCGCGTGGCACTGGTCTGCGCGGCACAGGGAGAAGTGGGACGCCTACAAGAAGGTCTGCTTGCTGGTGCTCTATCTCAACCGGCGTGCCCGTCGGAAGGACGAGAATGCGGAGCAAATGCCGGTTCCCCACCACTCTACGATCTACCGACGGATCGACGACGCGGAATCGCATCCGACGTGGAGCGCAAAAAACGGAGAGCACTCGGCGGACAAACGCTTCAACGGCGTGCGCCCCGGCTTGTCTGCCACCAAATTGATGGAAACGATCGTCATCGACGCGACGTCGGCCGACGTCCTGCTGGCTCTCGACCGGCACAAGATGGAGATCGTCGGAAGACCGAATTTCGAAGTTGCGTTCGATGTGAAAACGCGCGCGATCGTCGGCGGCACCATCACCTTCGAGGAAGAGAGCCTCTACACCAAGATGGCGGTTCTGAAACGCGTCCTCCTGCCCAAAACCGATCTCATCGCGGCGCGCCCCGATCTGAAAGACACTCTCGAACCCTATGGAAAGCCGGGCACGGTCGTCGTCGACAACGCGTGGGCGCAAGTCGGAAAGAGCTTTCAGGACGCACTTGAAGATGTGCACATCGATCTCGTTTTGGCCCCGATCGAAACGCCGGAGTACAAGGCGATCGTGGAGCGGGGCATTCAAACGGTCAGCAACAAGCTCTTCCACAAGGCCCCGGGGGGAGTTCCGTTTCCTCCACACCTCTTGCGGAAGATGGGAATCGATCCGAGCGAGACGGTGGTCATGGATCTCCATGTCATCGAGGAGCTCTTTCTGGATGCCATCGACGACTACAATCGGCAGCCCCACGACGGCCTCGACGACGTTGCTCCCATCGAGGCGTGGCGGCGCGAATGTCAAATTCACGGCATCGAGATAATAGAGGACGTCGATTTTATCGAAGACGCGCTGGCAGAGGTCTTCGATGTTTCGATCACCCGCGAAGGCGTCCTCCTTCAAGACGTCCGTTATCACGACGAGACGAAGACCGGGCTTCTGCTGGAGAGGCTCGCTCCACGCGATCCGGGCCACAGGCGGCGGCGGACGACGATTCGCGCCCGGGCGAAGGCAAAGCGCGACCCCGGTGACCTGACCAAAATCAGGGTCTGGAATCACGTGGACAGGGAATATGTCCGGCTGCCGGCCGTTGGGCAGGAGTATCTGTTCGGGCTGAACCGTCAGCAGAACAAGATCTACAAGGATTTCGCGAAAAACGAAAAAATCCCGTTCAACACCGACGAGGACAAGGCCAAGGCGCGGCTGCGTCTCATCCGCAAGCTTGAGGCTGCGCTGCCGGGAGCCACTCAGTCGGCCAGACACAAGCATCGGCAGCTCTTCGGGCCGGCGCCGCGAACCGTCGCGGGGACGAGGGTTGTCGTCCAGACCGTGCAGCCGCGGCACGACGGAATGGGAGCTCCGTTCGTCCCGAGCGACTACGGAAAGCGCACTGGCGACGCAATGCCCTCCGTTGGAATTCGCCGCGGCGGGAAGGCCGCGACGCGAAAATCCGTTCGCACCCATCGCGAAAAGTCGTCAGCCCTCAAGGCTGCGGAGGCCGCCGTCGAACGCACCAAGTCCTACGACGGGCCCGGCGCGTCGTCGCCGAAGGACGTCGAACGTGAGCATCACGCAGGGCCTGCCTTCAAGTCGCCGACTGACGCGTTCGGGCAGGCGAAAGACCCCCAGCAGTTCGTGAATGAACTCCGCAAAAAGGGATGGGGACAGGGATCATCCGGAACAGCACATCAAAAGGACAAATGAAAATGGCTTCCTCCAAGACTACCGACAAGAAAATCGACTCTCGCCCGGACCTGTCCGGGGATGCGGATTTCGCGACCAAACTGAAGGCGTTTCGCGCCATTCGCATCGAACATCCCCGGCTTCTGGGAATTCACAAGACCATCAATGAACTTCGGCTGGAATCCAGAACGAGTAGGGGTGAGGAGCAGAACGTTCTGCCGATCATCGGCCCAACCCAATCCGGCAAGTCGCTCGCCATCAAACACTACGTCGAGACGGTCGTGGCCAACGAGAATCATCCGAAGGGGAAGATCCCCCTTCTGTCGGTGAGGATTTCGCCGGGATCTTCGTTGAAGCAGTTGCAGGCCGACATTCTTTCGCCGCTCGTCGTGGACGAGGAAGGCAAGGTCGACGAGACGGAGCTCAAATACGGCACGGAAGCGAGCTTCCGGGCCAAGGTGCGTCGGTACACCGAAAAGCGGGGCACCGATGCGATCGCAATCGACGAAGCGCAGCACCTGATAACCAGGAATGCCGGTAAGACCGCGAAGGCTGTGGCCGATTCTATCAAGCTCATGGCCATCGAGGGCGCCGCGGCTTTCATCGTCGCCGGGGTCAACGAGACGTGGAAGATCTTTCAGGCCAACAACAAGCAATTGCCTGTACGTTGCTTCCCTCCCATTTTCCTCAACCCGCTCGATTTCGAAAAGGAGGACGACGCCGAGTTGTTTGCCGGCTACGTCGCGATGCTCGACCTGAAGCTTGTGGAACACGGGATCACCAGTGAGCTCTCCGGCTTCACCGAGGGCGACATGGTCGCCGCATTCTGGGAGGTCTCGGGCGGTGTGGTCGGAATCGTCTCGCGCCTTGTACGTGTCGCTTGGGGGTATGCCGTGGCGAATGGTCTTTCGACCATCCCGCGTTCGTATCTCGCCGTCGCGACGGACAGGTGGGCCATCGCACTCGGTCTGGTTCGGCGCAATCCCTTCCGAGACGGAGCGCGTCCCGCCCGGTTGGTGAAGAAGGACTGGGCGGCGGGCGTGCCGCCCGAAGCGTCGGAGGCGGACGATGATTGAGAACGTCGGCATCAAAAGGGCGGTCGTTGCCGGGATCGAGGTGACATCGTTTCTCGATCCCGGTGCCCCTTTTCCTGACGAAAGCCTTCTCGGATTCTACACCCGGGTCGCCGCCGATCACTGTTTTCGCTCAATACCGCACGCCCTACAAAAGGCCGGCATTGTCACTTCGCACCCGTCTTCTCTTCCCGTATCGGCTGCGGATGCAGCGGAGCGCCTTGCATTCAGTCTGAAACAGGACCCGGCTGCGGTATTGGAGCGGATGTACCGCGAGTCAACCGGTCGTCCAATCATGATCGATTTCTTCGGGACCGGAATTCGCAAGAGCTTTCGGGAAGCGATGCATCGTCGAGTATCCCCGAGCGCATTGAGGGTTGCGCCCTACCATCGCGCCATCTGGGAAATCAAATTGTTTTCGTTTTGCCCCGATACCAAGGAACTCCTGCTGGAGCGGTGCCCGGTATGCAACTTGAGATTCGGCTGGTTACGCACCAATGGGATTCAATATTGCGACAGCTGCAAGAAAACGTCGAAAAGAGGATCTGTCGATCTACGCGACGTGTCCCAGCCGATGATCGGAAGCCATGACGAAGCCGGACTGAACTTTATTTGCGATCTCGTTCATCCGTTGCAGCAACGGAAGGATCGCGCCCGCAGGGCGTTGAGGCCGCCCTTCGCGGAATATTCCAATTCGCAGCTGTTCGAATTCGCCATCGCGCTTGCCTGCGCCGAAGCGAGCGACCGCAGTGGAAAAACGCTTGAGCGGCCGAAAAGACACGACGACTACAGTCGTCTCACGCCCGACATCCTCTCACATGCGGGACGTGCGGTTCTCGACTGGCCGGCAGGGTTCCATGCGATTGCGGGCGCTGTGCGATCCAAGGCTGGTGCGCGCCCCTCCTTCTTCGGTCTGGGCAAGGAACTCGGACCATTGACGACCATTCGTAGGGAAGCCTCGATTGCCGACAGGCTTAGGCAGCTCGTCAGCGATGCGATAGATGAAAATATGAAGGATACGGCAAAGCTTATGCCTACCGCTCGCCGGCGGGAGCACCGCAACCGGGCGGACCTGATCACCACCTCGGACGCAACGAGCATTTACGGGTTCAACAGAGCCGTATTGGTTCGGCTTGCACGGGACAAGGTACTTCAGTGCTTTCGGTCAGATGGAGGAAACCGGTCTCCCTCCTTGTTTGTGAAAACGGAGGTCAACGCACTTTGGCATGCCAAGCAGCTTGCGGAGACCGAAACGTCGACAGCAAAGCGCCTCGGCATTCCGCTTAGATATGTTCATGATCTTGCAAGACTTGGCCTCATCAAACTGATGACAGGTCCCGTAAACAACCTGCGCGGCTATAGCCGGTGCTACACAAAAAGCAGCGTGGATGCACTGATTTCGCAGGTGGGTCAACGCGTGAGGAAAGAGCCGTTGCCGGAGAATGCCGACCGGATTGATACCCCCGTCAGTCTCGGCAGGATCGGAACGGAAGCCTGGGCAAATATCGTGCGCGAAATCCTCGATGGGAACATCGCGGTGTGGCGGGTGGCCGACGAAAACGCCCCATTGTTGAGGGCTTTGGCAGTCGACGAGCGCCACAGGGTGACGGAGATTTTCCGTCGGTCGGCCCGCTCCAGCGAATGCGGTGCCTCGACCATCGATGCCCTCACCTACAAGGAAGGCGCCAAGTTTATTGATACGTCAGTAAAGATGATCCGTTGTCTGATCGTGGCAAGGCAAATTCCAGTGACGGACCATCGTAATCGGAAGCTTTTGCGCTCCGATCTCCAGACCTTCAAGAAGGACAAAATGCTGACGCGGGAGATTGCTTCGCGTCTCACTATCGCTACCAGCCGTGTCCCGTCCGAACTATTGGCTCGCCATGGCATAGAACCTGTGGCCACAGTCAACGGCAGGCACGGTCATGTGTGGTCCCGTCAGGAGGTGGAACCGCATCTTGAGGGTTCAAATCGAAGGGAGGGGTTACTCGCGGATTCTTCGATTGCTCGTTGTGCAATCGCCGAAGGGCCTTCAGCCCCGTAGGCGCACTCGCTTCAGATGTTCATCACGCCAGTACCTACGTTGAAGCACTCTTGAACAATGAAGCCGCTAACCACGCGGGCCGAGGGGCTTGAGCTCCATCACGGTATGCCCTCTCTCCTGTGCTTCTCTCTTCCGAATTTGGCTCATAAACATGCGCTCACTGCCTAGGTGCCCAACACGAACTTTTCGCACTTCTGGCGTGTGCAGCGCCGCATACTGGGAGCGCTCCAACTCGCGCTGGATCGGACTGAGTAGCCCGGTAAATATTTCTCGGCCGACTACGTGGATGTCTCGTTTTGCGAACAGGACTCCGCCCTCATTGTTTTTCGTGGTTAGCGCAAAGTGCCAAAGGTGTTCGATCGCGACAAATACGTTGGCCAAAAACGCGCCCTCCTCGCTTATAAATCCAGTCCGGCGCTTCGATTTTTCTCCGGGCTTGCATATCTTCTCCATGGCAAACAAATCCATTCCAGTCATGGCTTCGATGTTTTTGATCTTCGAGTCCAAGAGTCCGGGAGATACGCCATGTAGTTCGGCTGCCCTGCTCAATCCAGAGATCGGGTTTTGTAGGCAGCAATCTACAATTGTGATCCAAAGAAAGAGATCCGATAGCCAAACGGAGTGATCTCGCGAGACCGATCCGCGTTTCCGGCCGCGTTTGGCTTTGTCTTTTCCCTGAGCAGTCTTCCGCTTTAGTTTTTCTTGTCCAGAGAGTTTTCCCTCTGCCGATGCATTGCTTCCCAGCCATAGCTGCTTGAGCTTGGTCTCGGAGGAATTCCTTTTCGCTCCGGTCAACATGAGGGCTTTCGGATTTTGAGTCGGCATGTTGGCATTCCAAAGCGCATCGTATTTTTGTTTGATGGCAAGGTCGGCGTCCGCCTTGGACCGCGCTTTGCCGTTCGGTCGATTTGGTACCCGCCCGTTTGCCATTGGCCCTCTCCCAGCACCGTCGTTGTAAACGAGGGCAGTCGCCAAATAGCTAACGTCGAAACTCGAACACCTCGTTAACCATCCGATTTGCTTTGCCGGCTTTCCCGCAAAGGAGCGAGCACGGACCTTCACAGTTCAATTTATTTGAAGACGAACTGAGTCCGAAGACGTCATTCGCACGCTAATGACTTCCCCACCTTAACCGATGGTGGAGCTAGTTCATGAGTCCGAGAGCCAGTTGGAAGGGCTCGGTAAAGGTGCATGCGGCGAGTTTTGCCGCCGCACTGTACCCGGCGGTTACCGCATCTGCCGGGATATCGCTCCACGGCATCAACAGTCAGACCGGCAATCGACTGAAATGTGACTGGATTGACTCGGTCAGCGGTCAATCGGTCGCGAAGGAGAATCGCGCCAAAGGATACGACATCGGCAATGGTCAGTGCCTCAAGATCGAAGATCACGAGCTGGCGGCAATCAAGACCGAGGACACGAAAACGATCGAGATCAAGAAGTTCGTGCCGAGCTCTGAGCTCGACTTTCGTTACTTTGATGCGACTTACTATCTCGCCGCTGCCGACCACCCCGCCGCGCAGAGCGTGGCAGAACTCCGTGCGACATTGCAACGTTCCAAGCTGGTCGCATTCGGGCAAGGCACGTTGTTCGGACGTGCGCGTTGGTTGTTCATTCAACCGTTTCAGGCTGGCTTGGCCTGCGTCATCCTTCGCGCCTCGCATGAGGTGCGGGATTGGCAAGATCAATTCAACGCACCGAAAGCCGACGTGGCGTCGAAAGCGTCGCGCGATCTTCTTCGGACTATAAGGTCAATGTCCGGAAGGCTTGCATCGGACGAGTTGACTGACGACTACCAGTCCGCGCTTTCAGAACTGATTCGCAGCAAGCTCGAACCGAAGACCGCTCAGGGCATCCGATCCGGCGATCGGTCAAGTCCGAAACATCTCGCCACGAAAGTTCGTCAAAGCTCGCGCAGGCGGGCACGCGAATTCTCAATCTGACTTCTTCCCAAACGTATTGGACATCTCGGGCAATAGGTATGCGTAAGATTATGGTTTCGTTGTTCGACAGAACCACCGTGATGGCTCAGCCTTGGGCACTCGCCGGGTATGAATGCTATTGCGTCGACATACAGCACAAGCGCGGCGAGACCCGCGAGGGCAACCTCATCAAGGTCGGCGCTGATGTGCACCGTTGGCTGCCACCGTCCGAGGGTAAGATTTGCTTCGTTGCGGCTTTTCCTCCTTGCACTGATATCGCAGTGAGCGGCGCCCAACATTTCAAGGATATGGACAAGGATCTTGGGGGCTTGATCGATGCTCTCGAAAATTTCAAGCGGGTTCGCGACATGGCCGTGTTGTGCCGGTGCCCGTATATGATCGAGAATCCGGTATGCGTAGTGTCGACCCACTGGCGGCGCCCGGACTACCAGTTTCAACCCTTCGAATATGGAGATGGGTATATAAAGACCACATGGCTCTGGGTGGGCGGCGGTTTCCGCATGCCGCCTAAGACCCCGGTTAAGCCGGTCGAGGGGCGCAAGCTCTATCTCCTGCCGCCCTCACCTGACCGAGGCGACCTACGCTCGGTGACCCCTCCGGGCTTTGCGCGAGCGGTCTTCAAGGCTAACCATCGCCACGCGTGCTAGCTCGGTGCCCCCGGGATCATCCGAATCGGCGGTATTGATCAATAATCCTCAAGGCCGGCCTCAATGCCGGCTTTATTTTTAAGTCAGAAGAGTCAGACCCTGCGAAAAGGAGTCAGTTCTGGCGCGAACCGACAAATAGTTTGAGAAATTGGTGGGCCCGCCTGGACTCGAACCAGGAACCAGACCGTTATGAGCGGTCGGCTCTAACCATTGAGCTACAGGCCCGATACGCGAAGCGCGCAACACACATTATACGCGGCGCGTTACTGAAAAGTCAGCGGCGCGGCCGCCGCTGACTCCGCACTATCCGCAGCAATTGCTATATCCGCAGCAGTTTCTTGGCATTCCCCGACAGGATCTTCGCCTTGTCCTCGTCGCAGAGCGGCACGGTCGCCATCCAGTCCACGCCCGGCGGGTTCATCACGAACGGCCAGTCCACCGCAAACAGGATGCGGTCGACGCCCATCTCCTGCACGCAGCACATGAGTGCCGGGTTGGAGAAGTTGCCGGACGTCGTGATGTAGAAGTTGTGGCAGAAGATGTCGCGGAAGCTGATCTTCTTCGCGGCACCCGGCCGCGCGATGGCGTGATCGATGCGCCAAACCAGGAACGGCAACGTCTCGCCGAGATGGCCGAGGATGATCTTCAGGTTCGGGTGCTTGTCGAACACGCCGGAGAGCACCATGCGGATCGCGGTCGTCGCGGTCTCGACGGTGTAGCCCCAGGCGGCGCGCACCACCATCGGGAATTCCTTCGCGTAGTCGTCATAGTAGGCCTTCATCACGTCGGCGTGCGGCAGGCCGGGATGGAAGTAGATCGGCACGTCGAGCTGCTCTGCGCGCTCGTAGATCGGCCAGAACTGCGGACCGTCCATGAACACGCCGTTGGCGAGGCCGTGCAGCATCGCGCCCTTGAAGCCGTGCTTGGTGACGCAGCGCTCGAGCTCGTCGGCGGCCGCCTTCGGATCGGAGGTCGGCAGCGCGGCAAAGGCCGCGAAGCGCTTGGGGTTCGCAGCGCAAGCCGCGGCGAGACGATCGTTGACGCCACGCACCAGCTCGGCCGCTCCGTCCTTCGGAAGCTTCTGCGCCGACGGCGCACCATGCGAGATCACCTGCATGTCGATGCCGCACTCGTCCATTTCCTTCAGACGCAGCGCGCCGAGATCGAACAGCCGTTCGGACTGCGGGCCGGGGCGCGTCGACTCGAGGCCCACGTAGGTCGCGGACATCTCCTTGTCCCAGTAGTGCTCCTCGACCGCGATGACCGGACAATTCGGCTTCTTGAACATGCGTTGTTCCCTGCCCTGCAATTCCCGGGCGATTTCGTATCAGGGGCATACGGCGCTGTCATCCTAGAGACAGGCGGTTTCGCGCCCGGCATAATGGTGCGCAAAATCGTTTCGCAAAAACATGTTCGACTGGGAGGAACGGAAATGCACGTCTTCGATCTCAACAAAGAACAAGAATGGGATATGAAGAAACACGTCGAGAAGGTGCTCGCTGAGCTCGACGTCGGCGGCGGACAGGCCGGCGATTACACCGTGGCCTGCTGGGAGCCCGGGCAGATCAGCCCGCACCACTGCCACCCGTTCGCGACCGAGATCTATTTCTGTTTCACCGGCGGCGGAAAGATGCGGACGCCGACAGGCGACGTCGATGTCGTGCCGGGCTCGTTCTGCGTGCATCCGCCGGGCGAGGTGCACGAGTACATCAACGGCCCGCAGCGCTCGATGCTGTTCCGCGTGCGGCATGGAACCGACATGAGCTCCCGCCACATCGAATGGCGCGGCCATCCAGAGTTCGAGCAGAGCGAGCGGGACGCCGAATATTACCGCACGAACCCGCCCGGATATTAAACGTCTGGCGCGCCTGCTCCGCTGGAAAGCCGTCTTTTCGCCCGGTTGCTTTCCGCAACGATTAAAACCGACGGTCGGGTCTTTCCCGACCGGTAAAGAAGTCTTTAATCCTCCAGCGATACGGTTCGCGTCATGGCCGTTGACGTTGAACGCCGCACCACCGAACGCCGCCGGGTCGCCCGCCAGAAGAGCTTCCTGCGCGGCATGATCTATTTCAACAATCGGCGCAGCGCCGTCGATTGCCTGATCCGCGACATCTCGAACTTCGGCGCGCGCGTCATCTTTTCGGATTCGATTCAGACGCCAGACATTCTCGACCTCTACATTCCACAGAAAGAGCAGACGCTGCGGGCCCACGTCATCTGGCGGCACGGCACCGAAGTCGGCGTCGGCTTCGAACAGGCGACGCAGCCGGACCATCCGGGCGAAGCCAGCGGCGACCTCGCCGAGCGGGTGACCAAGCTCGAAGCCGAGCTTGCGGCGATGAAGCGAATCCTGAAAAAGCTGAAGGCGGACGCTGGTCCCGACGTGGACGTCGCGTAAGCTTGGACGTCGCCTAGGCTGTTACAGTCCTGATCCTCATGGCGATTCGCCCGGTTCAGCCACCGGGCCGAAAACCCTTGTTCCCTCTTTGTTCTAGCGCTATAAAGCGGCTTTCGCCGCGGACAAATCAGCCTATGGACTTCTCTCCGCATCAAGACGCTGCGCTGACGGCCGTCGACGCTTGGCTTAAATCGAAGCCGGGCCAAAAGGGCAGCCCGCAGGTTTTCCGGCTGTTCGGCTATGCCGGCACCGGCAAAACCACCCTCGCCCGCCACATCGCGGACGGTGTCGACGGCAAGGTTCTGTACGCGGCCTTCACCGGCAAGGCCGCCTCGGTGATGCGCAGCAAGGGCTGCAACAGCGCCTCGACCATTCACAGCCTGATCTACAAGCCGCGCGAGAGCGGCGAGGAAATCCCTAGCTTCGATCTGTGGGACGAGGCGCCCGCCTCCAAGGCGAAGCTGATCATCATCGACGAATGCTCGATGGTCGATCCGGAGCTTGGCCGCGACCTGCTGTCGTTCGGCGTGCCGCTGCTGGTGCTGGGCGATCCGGCGCAATTGCCGCCCATTCAAGGGGGCGGCTTCTTCACCGACTCCGAGCCCGACGCGATGCTGACCGAGGTGCACCGCCAGGCCGAGGACAATCCGATCGTGCGGCTGTCGATGGACATCCGCGAGGGCCGGGGCCTGGAGCCCGGCATCTATGGCGAGACACACGTGGTGGCGAAATCCTCGCTCGATCCGCAGCGCGTGCTCGACGCCGATCAGGTTCTGGTCGGCCGCAACAACACACGGCGAGCCTACAACATGCGGCTGCGCGAACGCCGCGGGTTTTCCGGCGAGCTTCCGGTTGCGGGCGACAAGCTGGTCTGCCTGCGCAACAACAAGAAGAAGGGCCTGTTCAACGGCGGGCTCTGGTCCGTGCGCGAAGCCCCGACGACACGCAAAGCCATCCTCGGCATGCGCGTGAAATCCGAGGATTACATCGGCGGCCGCGCGATCAAGGTCTCGGTGCGATCGGAGTGTTTTGGTGGCGGCATCGAAGACCTCGATTGGAGCCTGCGCAAACCCTACGACGAATTCGATTACGGCTATGTGCTCACCGTGCACAAGGCCCAGGGCTCGCAATGGGACGACGTCGTTCTGTTTGACGAGTCCTTCGCATTCCAGGACAGCCGGGCGCGCTGGCTCTACACCGGCATCACGCGCGCGGCGAAGCGGTTGACAGTGGTGATGTGAACGCGGAGCCTCCGAAACGACTGTTCGTTTCGGGAGCGCGTCATGTCTGCAAGCCGTTCGATCGAAGACCGTCTCCGCGCGGTCGAGGACAAGCTTGAAATCCTCAACCTGATCGCGAGCCATCCGCCCGCCGCCGACACCGGCGCGGACTATTACACCAAGCAGTCGTTCGTCGAAGACGGCGTGATCGACCTCGGCGGCGGCAAGGGCGCGGCGGGAAACGAAACGATCGCGGCCGGCCAGCGCTCGCCGGGGCATCTGGCCGCGATCGCCGGCGGCCTCGCGCATTTCGCCGGGCTGCCGCGGATCGAACTCAACGGCGACGAGGCGGTGGCGACGTCGTATCTGCAAATCCTGACACCGCATCCGACGGCGCAGCTGCATGAGGTGCCGAACCACGGGGTGTCGAAGGGCTACCGCATCCATCGCGTCGGCGCCAACCGCTGGGAGCTGGTGCGGACGACCGACGGCTGGAAAATCAGGAAGCGGACGCTGCGTTCGCTGGATGGGACCGAGCCCGCGCGCGAGATTTTGCGGAGCGCGCTAAAGGCGTTCGCGCCGCTTTAGGTCTGCGGCGTTTTTTTCTTCTCGGGCTTCGTGTCCGGCGCGATCTTCTTCTTCACGTAGGTGAGAAGATTGAACGGCTCGGCCTCCTTCGCGGACTTCCTGGATTTCCGCGAGGGGGCAGCAGCAGGTTCGGCGGCGGGCGCCGCCGCAGTCTGCTGACGCGCGGGCGTAGCGTTCGTACCGCGCACCGCGGAGAGTTCGTTTGTGAAAGCCGACCACAGCGATTTGTTTTCACCGGATTGCGCCGCAGGTTTCTCAGCGCTCTCGGCAGGCACCGCGGCAACGAGAGCCGGCTTTGCCGCAGCGGGAGGAACGGCGGCAACCCTGGCTTTCTGGCGTTCATGACGCGTTGCGCGCACCGGAGGCAACGGCACAGTGGCCTCGGACTTCGGCGTTTCGACCTGCGGCGTTTCGGCTTTCTGCACTTCGGGAGCGGGGGCGGTCGGTTCGACCGACGCCAGCACCGGAGCAGCGCGCTGCGGCGCGGGGCGCGGCAGCGGAATGTTCAGATCGGTTTTCGCGATTTCAGTCTTTGCGATTTCAGTTTTGACCGCTTCGACAGGCGGCGCGTCGGACTTCACGGCAGCGGGCCGCGCGGCGACCTGTTTCTCGATCTTCACAAGCTTCGGCACGACCGGACGCTGATCGCTCGGCGCCATCGCCGTGGTCGTGGCCGGCATCGCCGGCCGGGTGTCGAGCGCGGGCTTGGTCTCAAGCATCTCCGCCGGCGCCGCGTGCACGCCGGTCATGCGGCTGCGCACGATCTCGTTCGGCGTTTGCGCCGGCGTGATCATCGCAGCGATGGTGGAGCGCGGCGCGGGCGGCATCGGCTTTTCGGCGGATTTGGGCATCGCTGCTGCTGAGACGACCGGCGGCTTCTCATAGGGCGAGAAGCCCTTCGCCTTGGCGCTCACGTAGTAGCCGCGCTGGTAGTTGCGGATCGCGCCGTCCTCGCTGCCGTTCGCCGCGCGATAGGCGCCCGCGAGATACTTGACGGCGTAAGTCATGTTGACGTCGGGGTCGAGCAGCCCTTCGGCGTCGCCCGTGTATCCCATCGCCTTCGCGGTGCCGAGCCTGATCTGCATCAGGCCGTAATTGCCCTTGGAGATGAGGCGCGGATTGCCTTTGCTCTCGATATAGATGACGCGGCGGACGAGCGATTGTGGAATGCCGTTCACGGTGGCGTGGAACGCGATACGCGTGTTGTGCATCTCGGGCGACCACGGCTGTGCAAGCGCAGAGCCGGACGCCGACGCCATCAACGCAGCGGACACAAACAGAACGCCCCGACAGGTCATGCCTTTGAATAGCCCTCCAAAGGCCGGAATCCAAGCAAAAGGAAAATGGCGGCGGCCGGGCCGTGGAACTCGGTAAAAAAACAAACGAAAACAACAAGAAAAGACCACCACACGCATGCCGCGTGTGCGTTGCGTGGGCCGCATCGATGGCCCTATTCTGTCGCCGACTTTCCCGCCGGACTTTCAGGATAACTTCCTCACTTCCAGGAAATTTGCCTCATGAAAGAGAACGTCAAGCGCGTGTTCCACGTGCGCTTTCTGAACCATCCCATCTACGCCGAAATCCTCGCGACGCGTCCCGAAATCCGGCTCGACAAGCTTCAGAACGAAACGCCGGACGCTGAAGCTGCACCGGTCCTGTCGGCCGCGCACGCCTACCAGATCTCATCGGCGCGCGACGAGGTGCCGTTCAAGTTTCATGCGCACAAGGAGCTACTCGCGAAGACGCCGAACCTGCTGATCGTCTCGACCGGCGGCGCGGGCTTCGACACCGTCAACGTGCGCGACTGCACGGAAGCCGGCGTTCTCGTCGTCAATCAGACCGGCGGCAACGCCGAAGCCGTGGCGCAGACCGTGCTCGCGATGGTGCTGACGCTCTCCAAGCAGATGGTCCATGTGAACCACGCGCTCCGCGCCGGCACGATGAACGACCGCAACCTCTTCATGGGACACGACATCAACGGGCTGACCATTGGCGTGTTCGGGATCGGCAACGTCGGCCGCCGCGTCACCGAGCTGTGCAAAGGCCTGTTCAACATGACGGTGCTCGCCTGCGACCCCTATCTCGACGAGAAGACCGTCGCCGCGCGCGGCGCGATCAAGGTCGAGAAGGACGAGCTTCTCCGACGCGCCGACTTCGTCTCGATCAACTGCCCGCTCGACGACGGCTCGCGCAAGATGATCGGCGCGCGCGAGTTCGCGCTGATGAAGCCGAACGCCTACTTCATCACCACCGCGCGCGGCTTCATCCATGACGAGGTCGCACTTGCCGAGGCGTTGCGCGCGAAGAAAATCGCGGGCGCGGGCCTCGACGTGTGGGAGAAGGAGCCGCCGCCGGCCGACCACCCGCTCCTGCAATTCGACAACGTGATCGCGAGCCCGCACATTGCGGGCGTGACGAAAGAGGCACGCGCCAACATGGGCAAGTTCGCCGCCGAGCAGCTCATCCACGCCTTCGACGGCGGGCGGCCGCCGCGCGTCGTCAATCCGGAGGTTTGGCCGGTCTATCAGAAGCGCTACGAGGCCGCGTTCGGGAAAAGGCCGGAGTAACTTCAGGGCAACAAGACCGACCACCGCGACGAAATTCCCGGATGCGCTTTCCGGCAGGAAAGCTAGACTTCGGCTCAAACAAGCGTCGAAGAAAATCCGGGAGGACACGGCATGAGGCGGCTTTTCGCGGCTATTGCCTTGGCAGTCGCAGGCATCGCGAACGCGAACGCACAGCCCTTCCCGTCCCGCCCGATCACCATGATCGTCGCGCTGCCCGCGGGCGGCGGCGTCGATGCGCTGGCGCGCGTGCTTGCCGAGCACATGCGCGTCACGCTCGGCCAGCCGATCATCGTCGAGAACATGGGCGGCGCGGGCGGCACGCTCTCGATCAACCGCGTCGTGCGCTCGGCGCCGGACGGCTATACGATCGGCATGGGCACCACCGGGCAGTATGTGGTCGCGGGCGCGGTCTATGACACGCCCTATAATCTCCTCACCGATCTCGCGCCGGTCGCACTTCTCCCCGATGTGCCCTACTGGATGACCGGGCGGAAGACGCTGCCCGCGAACACCATGGCGGAGCTGATCGACTATCTCAAAGCCAATCCGAACAAGCTGTCAGCGACGTCGGTCGGCACCGCGAGCATCGGCCGCTTCTGCGGAATGTTCTTCCAGAAGCAGACCGGAACGAGCTTCCAGTTCGTGCCCTATCGCGGCGGCGCACCGGCCTTGCAGGACATCGTCGCGGGCAATGTCGATCTCAATTGCGATCTCGCAGCGAACTCGCTGCAACAGGTGCGCAACGGCAACGTGAAGGCCTTCGCGGTGATGGCGAAGCAGCGCTGGGCCGCGGCGCCCGACGTACCGGCCGCCGACGAGGTCGGCCTGCCTGGACTCTATGTCAGCACGTGGCACGGCTTCTGGGCGCCGAAGGGCACGCTGCCGGATGTGGTGGCGAAGCTGAACGCTGCGGCGTGGGCTGCGATGAGCGATCCCGATGTGAAGAAGAAGATCGCCGATTTCGGCATGAACCTGCCGCCGGAGAGCATCAAGACGCCGGCGGCCTTCGCGGCGTTCCACAAATCCGAGATCGAGCGCTGGTTTCCGATCGTGAAGGCCGCGGGCGTGAAGCCGGAGTAGCTATGGCTTCGGTTTGATGCCGCCGGCCTTCACCACCGCGGCGACGCGGCTCTTCTGATCGGCGATCATCGCGAGGAAGTCCGCCGTGGTGCCGACGCGCACGACCTGCCCGAGATTGATGAGCCGCTCCGCCGGCAACTCCGGTGCGACGGCGCGCACGTCGGCTGCGATGCGGTTGCGCAAATCGATGGGCATGTCGCGCCAACCGAAGAACCCCTGAAAACCTTCGGCGATCACATCGGGGAAACCGGACTCGACGGCCGTCGGCACATCCGGCGCGCCGGGCGAGCGCGTGCGGCCGGTGACCGCGAGGAGCTTGACCTTGCCGCTCTGGTTGAGCGCCAGAAGCGGCAGGAGCCCAGTCGCGACCGCGCTGATGCGGCCCTCAGCAACGTCCTGCAATGCCGGATTGAAGTCGCGATAGGCGACATAAGTCATGTCGATCCCGGCGGAGGCGACGAAGCCCGCGAAGGCGAACTGCGGCATGCCGGCAGTCGCGGCCCAGTTGAGCTTGCCCGGCTCGGCGCGCGCCTTGGTCTGCAATTCGGCGAGCGAGTTGATGTTGAGAGCCTTGTTCACGCCGATGGCGAGGAAGGAGTCGGACGCCGAAGCAATCGGCACAAGATCGAGCTCGGGATCGTAGGGAAGCTTTTCATTGAGGATCGGATTGGTGGTGACCGGCCCGCCGAACGAGAACAGCAACGTGTGCTCATCGCGCGCGGAGGTGAGCGCGCCGACGGCCACAAGCGCATCCGGCCCCGGCCGGTTCTCGACCACGACCGGCTTGCCCCAGCGCTGCGCGAGCTTGTCGGCATAGAGACGCGCGGTGACGTCGGTCGCGGTGCCGGGCGACAGCGGCACGATCAGCCTCACCGTGCGCTGCGGCCAGCCTTGCGATTGCGCCGATGCGCCGACGACAGGCCATGCTGTCGCGGCTCCCAGAAGGGAGATGAAGGTGCGCCGTCTCATACCGATCCGATCCCTAGACTCTTGTCGTTGGCCGTATCTTATCGGTCCAAGGAATCGCGTCGATGGGTGTTATCGCTGGCCGCGGCATCCGCGTGTCTGCCACGAATACCCGCCGTGCGGCCGGATCGGTTTCAGCCCTCAAAGGCTCGTGATAGGGTCCGCCCGCCTCGCAAAGGGGCGCGTCAATTGGAGAAGGTCATGGCCAAGAAGGGTTATTGGGTTTCGGCGTATCGTTCCGTGAAGGACCCGGACAAGGTTGCGGCCTATGCCAAGCTCGCGGGTCCCGCGCTCGCGAAACACGGCGCGAAATTCCTGGCGCGTGAAGTCGCCGCCAATGCCTACGAGGCGGGCATCAAGTCGCGCATTGTGATCATCGAATTCGAGAGCGTGGCCAAGGCGAACGCGGCGCACGACAGCCCCGAGTATCAGGCCGCGCTGAAGGTGTTCGACGGCGGCGCCGAGCGCGATCTTCGGATCGTCGAAGGGCTCGAATAACGGCGCAAAAGTAACCATTTTCGGCGCATAGCCGGTTTGCAGAAGCGTCCCGCGCGGGCGGTTGCCAGCGCGGGACGGTGTCTTTATATGATGCCCATCAGCGGCTTGGGTGGCGGCCGCGCAGAACCCGGCTTTTTTTCGCCGGGTTTTCATTTCAAGCAACAAGAAGGGATCACCATCATGGCGCGCAAACCAGGAACGAAAGCCGGCGGTGAATTCGCGCTGTTCGATGTCGTCTATGTGGACGGCTCGCAGCGCTCCAACCGCCGCGTCCCGGTCGGCATCCTCGGCGGCCTCGAGGGCGACGAGCCGGCGAAGCAGGCGATCCACGAGCAGGATCTCGCGATCGCGGAGAAGTCCGGCCAAGCGGCGCTCGAGATCAAGAGCATCAAGCGCTCGGGCGCAAAGTAGTAAACAACACCGGTACGGCTTTACGGGACGAAACGCGGGCGGATAGACTGCCCGCGTTTTTCTTTTGCCGTTTCCTTTGTGCCGGGAGTGAAGCCGATGGCGAAGGGTTACTGGGTCACGATCTACCGCTCGATTTCCGATCCGAACAAGCTCGCGGACTATGCCAAGCTTGCGCCGATCGCGACCGCGCCGTTCGGGGGAAAATATCTCGCGCGCGGAACCGCGGCGAATGCCTATGAGGCGGGGCTGAAGGACCGCATCGTGATCTCGGAGTTTCCGAGCATCGAGAAGGCGAATGCGGCGTACAACAGTCCGGCTTATGCGGAGGCGCTGAAGGCGCTGGGGGACGGGGCGGTGAGAGATGTGAGGATTGTTGAGGGGTTGGAGTAGTTCACTCGCCTCTTACCCTCGCCCACCGCCGTCATGCCCGGCCTCGTGCCGGGCATCCACGTCTTACTTCCTTCATCGTTGATCCAAAGACGTGGATGGCCGGGACAAGCCCGGCCATGACGTGGAGAGAGTCATTCCGCCCTCTCCCGGCCTCATGCTGAGGAGCATCGCGCAGCGATGCGTCTCGAAGCATGGGGCCGCCTCGATCCTTCGAGACGCGCCCTTCGGGCGCTCCTCAGGATGAGGCGGAGTTAGAGCGGCGGGATCGGCCGCGGCTTGCCGGCGTCGTCGATCGCGACAAACGTGAACGTTGCGTCCGTCACCTTCTCCTGCACGTGCGTCTGAAACCGCCGTGCCCAGGCCTCGATATGGATCTTCATCGAGGTGCGGCCGACGCTCTCCACCTCCGTGAAAACCTCCAGCACGTCGCCGACCCGCACCGGGCGGATGAACGTCATCGCCTCGACCGCGATGGTGACGACGCGGCCTTTGGCGCGCTCGACGCCCGCAATACCGCCGGCCTGGTCCATGCGCGAGAGCACCCAGCCGCCGAAGATGTCGCCGTTGGCGTTGGTGTCGCCCGGCATCGCGCTGATGCGCACGGTGAGTTCGCCGCGCGGTTTGTCGTTGTGGAGCGGTCTGTCGGCCATTCCCTTCCCCCGAATGTGAGACGCGAATCCTACAACATCACGCAGCCGTGTAAAAACGTGCATAGGCGGGCGCGGCGGCGCGCCGTAAATTGCGTCTCGAACCAAGGAGATTTCGGATGCGCCTGCGACTGTTGGGAACCGCCCTGCTCGCGCTGCCGCTCGCGGCTTCGCTCTCGATGATGCCGGCGCATTCGGAGCCAGCCGTTAAGATCGCCCTGCCAGGACAGGACATGACGGCGAGCGAAGGCTTGCAGACCGCGGTGATCGCGGGCGGCTGCTTCTGGGGCATCCAGGCGGTGTACCAGCACACCAAGGGCGTGACCAACGCCGTGTCCGGCTACGCGGGCGGCGACAAGGCCGACGCGGACTACAAGAAGGTCTCGACCGGCGCGACCAAGCACGCCGAGGCGGTGCGCATCACGTTCGATCCGAAGGTGATCTCCTACGGCAAGATCTTGCAGATCTTCTTCTCGGTCGCGCACAACCCGACCGAGCTCGACCGCCAGGGGCCGGACGTCGGCCCGCAGTATCGCTCGGAGATTTTCCCGCAGAACGAGGAGCAGGCGAAGGTCGCGCAGGCCTATATCGCGCAGCTCGATGCGGCGAAGGCGTTCAAGCAGAAGATCGTGACCAAGACTGGCACGATGAAGGCCGCGTTCTATCCGGCCGAGGCGTATCATCAGGACTACGCGGTGCGGAATCCGATGCAGCCCTACATCATGTTCAACGACGCGCCGAAGGTGGCGAACCTGAAGGCGGTGTTCCCGGATGTGTTCAGGGACAAGCCGGTGTTGGTGGCGGACGCGGGGATGTAAGGGGCGTCAGCGCGTGCGCTGAAACGTGATGGCGCCTGCGCATGCCAAGGCTATTCCGGCCCAATAGGCGGCAATATCCCACCATGTAAAGGTGCGCCCGAGCATCAGCGCGCCTATCGCGGTTCTACGAAATTGGTCGAGCCACTCAATTTGAATGAGCTGGCTGAATTCCACTCCGGCTGCGACCACTGCCGCGATGATCCCAATGCGAAAGAGCTTGGCTGAAGGCAGCAAGGTCGCGATGACAAAGAACACCATTGCGCCCCACAGCATCGAACCGCCGTATTTGGCGACCAGCTGCGGCAGACCAAGCTCCGGCCTGCGCCAGATCAGACCGCAGGCAACGATGCCAAGCGTGATGAGCGCGTAAACAAGCCGCCGGCGGCGCAACCCGGATCGTTCAGCGGCGCTCATCGGGCAATGATCGCTGGTCGCCCACATTCAGCGGCTTCTTGATCAGCGCGACCAGCGTGTAGCTGATGATCAGCAGCAGAAACCACGATCCGAACTTGCCAGCGCTCACCATCGACCAGCCGCTGCGCTGGTTCGGATAGAGCCATGTCTTGGTGAGGGTGCCGACGTTCTCCGCGAACCAGATGAAAGCCGTCACCAGCAGAAGACCGAGCAGAAGCGGCATCGAGCGGCGAGACCGCCAGTTCGTGAAATAAATCCACGTTCGCACAAACAGGACCGCCGTTGCTGCAAACAAGACCCACCGCAAGTCGACGATATAGTGGTGGCCGAAGAAATTGAGATAGATCGCCGCACTCAGGACTGCGAGCCACGCGACCGGCGGGTGTGCCTTGAATTCGAAGTGAAACAGAGTCCAGGCTCGGCAAAGATAACTTCCGATGCAGGAATACATAAATCCGGTGAACAGCGGCACGCCTGCGATGCGGAAGAAGCACGGCTCGGGATAGACCCACGAACCGACGGAAGTCTTGAATATCTCCATGATCGTGCCGACCACGTGGTAGACGAAGATGATCTTCGCCTCCTCGAAGGTTTCCAGCTTGAGGACGAGGAGCAGAGCTTGCAGGCCAAGCGCGGCGAGGAAGATAAAATCGTATCGGGTCAACACACTGCCCGCCGGATACCAAAGGTGGGTCGCAATTAGCAGCGCGACCATCATCCCGCCAAACAGACAGGCCCAAGCCTGCTTCATCCCGAAGCGCAGGAATTCATAGAGCGCGGCGGTGGTAGGCCGCTCGGCCATCCGATTGGCAATACGCGCTTCCGCGTTGATGAAATGGCGGAGAAACGGCCAATCCGCCGCACCGCTAACGTGAGGAATTTTACGATCGCTCAATGGGGGCTCGGGCAATGAATGAAAGAAACGGCGCTCAAATCAACGGGTCCCTCACCTCCCCATCAACCGCTCCGCAAAATACCCAATCGTCTTCCGGTAAACCTCCGACCTGTTCCACTCGCGCATCGCCTGGAAGTTCGCCGTCCCCTCGCCGAACGGCTGGCCCATCTTGAAGCCTGAGGTGTGGAGCAGATTGGCGGTCGAGGCGAGCACGTCCGGCACGCTGTGGCGCAGGTCGACGTGGCCGTTGCCGTCGAAGTCGACGCCGTACTTGATGTAGGACGACGGCAGGAATTGCGTCTGGCCGATCTCGCCCGCGTAGGCGCCGATGAAATCGCGCAGCGTGAGATCGCCGCGCTGGAGGATCTTCAGCGCCGCAAGCAGCTCGCCCTGGAACAGCTCGGTTCTCCGGCAATCGTGCGCCAAGGTCGCGACGACTCGCACCACCGGCAGCTTGCCGAGGTCGCCGGAGCCGAAATCGCTCTCGAGGCCCCAGATCGCGACGATGATCTCCTTCGGCACGCCGAAGCGCTGCTCGACGCGGGCGAGCAGTTGCGCGTGGCGCTGGAGCATCTGCTGGCCGCGCTTGATGCGCGCGGCGCCCACGCGCGTCGCGACATACTCCTCGAAGCTCTTGCGGAAGGTGCCGCGCTGGCGGCGGTCGAAGGAGAGCACGGCCTGATCCTGCGTCACGCCGGCAAAGGCCTGGGCGATCACCGCACTCGAAATGCCTTGCGCCTGCGCCTCCCGCGACATCGTGGAGAGGAAGGTGTTGAAGTCGCCGCCGCACTGCGCGGCGTGTAAGGGCGCTGCAAAGGACAACACACCCAGCACGATTGAAAGCACGCGCACGATCCGCATCATTCGCTCCTCGTTATCCTGTTACCGCCGTATCCGTTGTA
The DNA here is from genome assembly GCA_040756555.1 of Pseudomonadota bacterium. Lineage (GTDB taxonomy): Bacteria > Pseudomonadota > Alphaproteobacteria > Rhizobiales > Xanthobacteraceae > Z2-YC6860. Next base: position 97,506 of record JBFLYS010000008.1, read on the forward strand.
GCGCATGTGAATTCACAACGCACCGTCCAGCTACCGCCGACTCACCTGTTGGACCATACTTGCTTTCGTGCCCAGCGATATTCATCGCATGCCGGGCGCGTGGAATGGCAACGGGAGCAAGCATCACATGAAAAAATACGCCGCCGAGCTGATCGGCACATTCTGGCTGACCTTCGCGGGCTGCGGCAGCGCCGTGCTCGCGGCGGCGTTTCCGCAGGTCGGCATCGGCCTGCTCGGCGTCTCGCTCGCCTTCGGCCTGTCGGTGGTCACGATGGCCTATGCGATCGGGCATATCTCCGGCTGCCACCTCAATCCGGCGGTCACCGTCGGGCTCGCGGCGGGCGGGCGGTTCCCGGCGGGACAGGTGGTGCCCTACATCATCGCGCAGGTGATCGGCGCGATCGTCGGCGCCGCGGTCCTTTACGCGATCGCAAGCGGCAAGGCCGGGTTCGAGCTGAGCGGCGGCTTCGCATCCAACGGCTACGCCGAGCATTCGCCCGGCAAATACAGCCTTGGCGCTGCGGCGATCGCGGAGTTCGTGCTGACGATGATGTTCCTGTTCGTCATCATGGGCGCGACGCACGGCAAGGCGCCCGCGGGATTTGCGCCGCTCGCCATCGGACTGACGCTGACGCTCATTCACCTCATCAGCATTCCCGTCACCAACACGTCGGTGAACCCGGCGCGCAGCACGGGGCCGGCGCTGTTCGTCGGCGGCTGGGCGCTGGAGCAACTCTGGCTGTTCTGGGTGGCGCCGCTTCTCGGTGGCGCGGCCGGCGGTCTGCTCTATCGTTGGCTGAGCGAAGAGCCGCAGGGTGAGATCACGGGGACCGGACGCTAGGCGTCTGGACGGAGACACGGAAACGGCGGGCCAAGGCCCGCCGTTTTTGTTTTGAGACAAGCGCCCTACCCCGCTTCGCCCGCGGCCACGCGCGGGACGGACAACGGGGCCACCGGCACGGCGGACTGCTGCGACAGGTGGTCGAGCCGGAGCGTCAGGCAGCACGCAGAGCCGCCGCTCCGCAAGAACGACGCGAGCGGCGTCTTCACCACTGTGTAGCCGCGCTCGGTGAGCGCGCTGCGCAGCGCGTCGCTGCAACTCGACAGCACCAGCGTGCGGCCGAAGCTCACGCAATTCGCGGCGAAGCGCGCGGCGTCGGCGGGCTCGAGCGCAATGCGGTCGGGCGGTGCGACGAGCCATTCGATGGTGTCGCGCGCCTCGGGCGTGAACGCGCCGGGATGGTAGATCACGCCGCCGCACGGCAGCGGCGAGAGCGCGGTGTCCAGGTGGTAGTAGCTCGGGTCGGCAAGCTCCAGCGGCACGCAGCCGACGCCGAACGTCCGCTCGACCACAGCGCTCGCGGCCCTGTCGGAGCGAAAGCCCGAGCCCATCCAGAACAGGCCGCGCCGCGCGTCCCACAGGCAATCGCCCGCGCCTTCGAGCGCAACGCCCTCCGGCATCACGACGATGCCGTCGATGAGCCCGCGCGATTGCAGCGTGCGAAAGGCATTCGCGTAGACCGGCTGCTCGCCCTGGCGCTCGCGATGGCGGAACCGCGCGAGCAGCGCCTTGCCGTCGAGCACCACCGCGGCATTGGCGGTGAACACGAGATCGGGCAGGCTAGGTGCGGGCTCGACCTGCTCGATGGTGGCGCCGTGCTTCGTCAGCGCGCGATAGAGCCCCGCCCATTGCCGCACGGCGGTCGCGTGCAGCGCGTCGCCGCTGTCGGCCCAGGCCTTGGGGTCCATCCACGGATTGATGCTGTAGGTGACCGCGAAATGCTGCGGCCGGCACATCAGATAGCGAGGCGTCGAGTGATCTGCGAGCGTCGCACGGATGTTCATCGCTGGTTGGTGCGTCCTTGCTGTTGCGGAACAGGGGCGAATCAACGTGCGCGGGGGCACGTTATCACAGCGAGCACAGATGGAGATGAAATGGGCCCGTGCAAGGCCGTTCGTGTGGAGGAACTTTGACGTTCTTTCAGCGAGCGTGACTCTACGGCCACGGTCACCAACGGCCCTTGCGCCTGTTCCATGCGAACAGCACGTCGGCGAAGCGGTCGTAGACGAAGCGGGTCAGCGGCAGAATGACCGGATTGCCGAAGAGCCGCGCCAGCCAGGCCTCGCCCGGGGTGATGCGCCAAACCGCAACGGCGACATCCGCGCCGACGATCAGGCGGCCGGTCTCGTCGGTCGCGTGCAGGCGGCGGCGGACATCGTCGAGAGAGGCGCCATAGGCCGCGAGCGCATCGGGCTGCTGGTTGATGTCCAGAAAGAAAATGCTCCCCGCGCGGACGGCGTCGAGGAGCCTGTTCTGCTGCCGGTTGATGCCGGCGTCGCAAACGGGGCAGCGCGTGTTGTACCAGACAACGAGGCGATGTTCCGGCATGCGGCATTCACCGGCGCTTGCCGCGCGGATCGACAGCCGGCGGGCAGTAGACCGTGCGCTTTGCGCCCGGAGGCAGCGTCGGCGGCGGCGGGACGGGCAGCACGGGGCCGTCGATCACGCCGGTCTCGAGCCACCGCGCCCATTGCCGCAGCACCGGCTGCGGCACGCAGGCGAAGCCGCCGTAGTCCTGGTAGAGCTCGATGCCGGTCGCGCCCAGGCGGACGCCGTGCATGATGGTTTCGGCGAAGAAGGTTGGATTCGGCTTGAAGGTCTGGAATTCGATCTCCGGGCCGGCATCCTTAATCATCGCGTAGAGGGGATCGAGCGCCGGCATCTCCAGCCATTCGAGGTCGTGGTTATCGAGCACGCAACGCTTGCCCACGGCCGAGCGGCACTCGCTTATCACCCGCGCGGTGAACAGCGTGCCGCCGTCGTCCGAGCCGTCCTGAACCGGATAAGGATTCACCGCCAGCACCAGCCGCGTCCGCTTCCATGCCTTGTAGTCGTGCACGGACTTCATCAGGCAATCCTTGTACTGCGCGCTGGTGAAGCCGTATTTCGTGAGCTGCGGGATGACGTTGTCGTTTGGGCCCACTGCGGTCGGCAGGAAGAACGGCTCGGACGTGAGCGACATGCACTGGGTGATCGCAACCTCGCGGATCAGCTCTTCCTTGTCGTATGCATCGGCCAGCAGATCCTGCAATTTTGCGAACTTCTCGCGATACTCCTTCGTCCAGAACATGCCGAGGGTGGACTTGATGACGCGCTGGTCGACGTTCGTGTGCTCGACATGGATCGGAAGGTCCTGGATCGGAATGATCCCGACGTTGAGCCTCTTCGCCCACAGCGGCGCCATGTAGCCGCCCCAGACCCGCAACTTCACATAGAGCTTCTTCTCATGCCGAGCGTTGTAGCTGCGGATCTGGTTGAGCATGTTGTCGATGACGTTGCGCCGCAGCGGGCCGTCCTTCCTCGGCTGCAACTGCTGCCAGGTCGCGACGATGACGATGCCGCTGAAGATGTTTTCGTAGCCGCGCAGCGCCGCGATCCGGTTGCGCGGCTGAACCTTGGGCTGGCCGCCCTCATTGTCTTCCCCGACGAAGCTGTACGGCCCCATCGAGATGAGCCCGACAATCGGCGGCTTGATGTCTTGTGCGCAGGCCGCGGAAGCAAACACGAGGCCCCAACAGGCCAGCACCAACCGGAGCTTCGCACGCATGCCCGCCTCTCCCGTCATCGATAACCGGCATGCTAGGCAACCGGCACGCGGCGGACAATGCGCGGCCATCAAATGACAGAATAAAAAACGGCGGACCGAAGCCCGCCGTTTGAATTTGAAACCGAGCGACCGGCTCCGTTGTCTCTGCTCAGTTATCCAGGAAGCTTCGGAGCTTCCGGCTCCGCGACGGATGCTTGAGCTTGCGGAGCGCCTTCGCCTCGATCTGACGAATGCGCTCGCGCGTCACCGAGAACTGCTGGCCGACCTCTTCGAGCGTGTGGTCGGTGTTCATGCCGATGCCGAAGCGCATGCGCAGCACGCGCTCTTCACGCGGGGTGAGCGAGGCGAGCACGCGCGTAGTCGTTTCGCGCAGGTTCGACTGGATCGCCGCATCGATCGGCAGGATCGCGTTCTTGTCCTCGATGAAGTCGCCGAGGTGTGAATCCTCCTCGTCGCCAATCGGGGTTTCAAGCGAGAGCGGCTCCTTCGCGATCTTGAGGACCTTGCGGACCTTCTCGAGCGGCATGCCGAGCTTTTCGGCCAGCTCTTCCGGCGTCGGTTCGCGGCCGATCTCGTTCAGCATCTGGCGCGATGTGCGGACGATCTTGTTGATCGTCTCGATCATGTGCACCGGAATGCGGATGGTACGCGCCTGGTCGGCGATCGAGCGCGTGATCGCCTGCCGGATCCACCACGTGGCGTAGGTCGAGAACTTGTAGCCGCGGCGGTACTCGAACTTGTCGACCGCCTTCATCAGGCCGATGTTGCCTTCCTGGATGAGGTCGAGGAACTGCAAGCCGCGGTTGGTGTACTTCTTGGCGATGGAGATGACGAGGCGCAGGTTCGCCTCCACCATTTCCTTCTTCGCCTGGCGGGCTTCGCGCTCACCCTTCTGCACCATGTGAACGATCTTGCGGAACTCGCCGATCTCAAGACCGGTCTCGCCCGCGAGCTCGTGGATCTGGGTGCGGATGTCCTTGACCTTGTCCTTGTCCTTCGCGACCAGGTTCTTCCAGCCCTTGGCCGAAAGCTTCGAGACGCGATTGAGCCAGCGCGGATCAAGCTCCGAGCCGATGTAGTTCTTGAGGAAGTCCTCGCGCGCGACGCCGTAGCTTTCCGACAGGCGCATCAGGCGGCCTTCGTAGCCGACGAGACGCTTGTTGATGTCGTAGAGCTGCTCGACAAGCGCGTCGATGCGCTGCTGGTTCAGCCGCAGCGACTTCACCGCGGTGATGATCTCTTCCTTGATCTTCTTGTATTTGCGCTCCTGCGAGGGCGAGAGATTATCGCTCTTCAGGCGCAGCTCGATGTCCTGATCCTGGAGACGGCGCAGGCGCTTGTATTCGCTCGCGACGGTGTCAAAGGTCTCGAGCACCTTCGGCTTCAGCTCAGCCTCGATCGCGGCGAGCGAGAGCGAGTTCTCCATATCGTCATCGTCGAAATCGCCTTCGCCGGGCGGGTTCTCGCCGCCCTCGCCTTCCTCGCCGCCAGGCGCGGGTTGCGGCTTGAAGCCTTGTGCAGGAGCGGCCGGCGCGATCGGCTGCGACTGCACGACCGCGAGCTGCGGGCCGCCGTTCGCCGCCTGCATGGGCTGGCCGTCGGGACCAACGCCAGAAGCCGCCGCCATGTTGTTCTTGGCGTCGGGGCCGGCGTAGGTCGCTTCGAGATCGATGATGTCGCGAAGGAAAACTTTTCCGTCGTTGAGTTCGTCGCGCCAGATGATGATGGCCTGGAACGTCAGCGGGCTTTCGCAGAGGCCCGCGATCATCGCCTCGCGGCCGGCCTCGATGCGCTTGGCAATCGCGATTTCGCCTTCGCGGGAGAGAAGCTCGACCGAGCCCATCTCACGCAGATACATGCGGACCGGATCGTCGGTGCGCTCGGACGGCTCTTTCTTCTCGGTGGTGGCGAGCGCCTTCGGCTTGACCTCGACGAGCTCGCCGTCGCTGTCGTCATCGTCGTCTTCTTCCTTCTCGTCGTCGTCGGCGCCTTCCTCCTGCTCGACCACGTTGATGCCCATCTCGTTGAGCATCGCGTAAATATCCTCGATCTGGTCGGAGGACACTTCCTCGGAGGGAAGCACGGCGTTGAGCTGCTCGTGCGTGACGTAGCCGCGCTTCTTCGCCTGCTTGATCATCTTCTTGACGGCGGCATCCGTCAGATCGAGCAACGGTAGCGGGCTCTCCGGGCCCTCCGGGGCGTCCTTCTCGGCGGTGGCGGGCGCGGCAGCAGCCGTCGCCGGTTCCTTGGCCTTCGCCTTGATCTCGGCGGCCTTGTTCGGAGCCGAGGCTGCTGCGGCCTTGGGGGCGGGCGGCGCCTTTACCGGGGGCGCGGCCTTGCTCGCCGCTGCCTTGCCTGCCGTCGCCTTGGTCGCCGTAGCCTTACTGGCCGCCATACTTTTCTCCTGACCCTTAGTACCTTTCGCGAGGCCCTTGGCGGGCCCCTTCGAAGAGGACGCCGCGGGTCGCTTCTTTGCTGCCTGGCCCCTGCTCATGAGAGGGCCTCCTACCTATAGGGATGAGTCTCGGGTGTTGGCCGGGCGGCCAAGCGAGCCCAAAAACGGCCAATGCCCTGCGGCATTGCCTCGAATCGGGGCCCGAAGTTTCGGCCAAGCTCCCTTAAGCCCGGCTTAACCCTGTTAGACAGTGGGAACCGGTCTCCTATTCCCCCTGCGGTTGCAACTCACGCGGGTGAACCCACAAAGCTCACAAACTGCGCGCTGGACGGCCGGAAGACGACCCGAACCCATCAATCTGGGCTTCCGAGCCGTCGAGTGCCGAAATTCGACCCTGAACGTCGCGAAGCCAAGCCAAATTGGCGTCGGTCGGTTCTTCGCCGAGCGCCCGCTCGGCATCTTTCAGCTCCTTATTTAACGAACGCTTCTTCCGATGCAAGGTAACAACGTGAGTCCACCAAGGGGCCACATCCTCAGGCGCCGCGCCGCTTTTCGCGGGCCAATCCGAGGGGTGGGTGATGGCCGCCTCGACCCGCCCCAGCGCCGGCCCGAGTCCCCTGCCCGCGATGGTCTCGCGGAGCTGTTCCGGGCTGGTGGCGTGGTGGTCGATCCCGGCCTCCAGGATCGCGCGGCGGAGCTGATCGGCCTCCGGATTGAGGAATTCGAGGTCGGCAAACTCCTCAGCATGGCTGTCGAGCAACCACGGGTGGTTGATTACCGCGAGCAGCATCAACGCCTCGCGCGGCGGCAGCGCGCTGCGCGAGCCACGCACGATGGGACTGCCGGAGAGGCGCGCGCTCGGCAGCGGACGCGGATCGCGCGGGGCGAAACGGTTGTTGCCGGGCTTGCCCTGCCAATTGTTGCGCGGGCCTGAGCCGGGACCACGCGAATTGTTGGCGAAGTTTCCGTAGCGCACGTTGCCGCCCGCATTGCGCTGCGCTTGCTGCGGCATCAACAGCGCACGAAGGCGCTCGGAAAAATCCTGCGCGTAGTATTTGCGGACGGACTCGTCGCCGACGCTGCGCACCACCTCCTGCACGCGCGCTTCGAGCGCGGCGCGGCGCTCCGGCGTATCGATGGCGGCGCTTTCAGTCTCGCGGGTCCAGAGCATGTCGACGAGCGACTGCGCACTGTTGAGGACTTCGGCAATCGCCTCACGCCCGCCCGAGCGATAGAGATCGTCCGGGTCCTGCCCTTCCGGCAGCAGCGCGAAGCGCAGGCTCTTGCCGGGCTTGAGCCGCGGCATCGCGAGATCGACTCCGCGATAGGCCGCTCGCCGTCCCGCCTTGTCGCCGTCGAAGCAAAGGATCGGCTCGTCGGCCATCTTCCAGAGCATACCGAGCTGATCTTCGGTGAGCGCGGTGCCGAGCGGCGCGACGGCTGCGGGATAGCCCGCGGTCACCATCGCGATGACGTCGACGTAGCCTTCGACCACGATCAGCGATGCGCCGTCGTGCACGGCCTGCCGCGCGGCGGCTCCGTTGTAGAGATTGTGGCCTTTATGGAAGAGCGGCGTCTCCGGCGAGTTCAGATACTTCGCCGGCGCGTCCTTATCGAGCGCGCGACCTCCGAAGGCGATGATGCGCCCGCGCATATCAGTGATCGGGAACATCACACGGTCGCGGAAGCGGTCGTAGGGAACCGGAATGTCGTCGCCGTTGATCAGCAGGCCGGCCTCGATCATGTCGGGCACGGAGACGCCGAGCTTGCCGAGATGCTCCTTCAGTGCGAAGCGCTCGGGCGGCGCGTAGCCCATACGGAACTTGAGTTGCGTTGCAGGCTCAAGCTGACGGTCGGCGAGATAGCCGCGCGCCTTCGCGCCCACGCGTGTCGCGAGCGTATCCTCAAAGAACTTCGCCGCGAGTTCGATGACGTCGTGGAGCGTACGGCGCTTCTCGTCGCGCGCCTCTTCCTCCTTGCTGACGACGGGCAGCGGAACGCCGGCCATGTTGGCCAGCCGTTCGACCGCTTCGGGGAACGTAACGCCTTCGGTCTGCATCACGAAATCGAAGATCGAGCCGTTCTTGCCCGAGGAGAAGTCGAACCAGGCGGCCTTCTGGTCGTTTACGAAGAACGAGGCGGTCTTCTCTTTGTTGAAGGGCGACAGCCCCTTCCATTCTCGCCCCGACCTCGTCAATTTGACGCGTCGGCCCACCACCTCCGATACCGGCAGGCGGGCGCGCAGTTCTTCAAGAAATGTTTGCGAGAAGCGCATGGTTTGGCCGAATCGCTTAGCCGATCATAGCCCCCAAATCAGCCCCCTTTCGTGAACGCGTGGAACCGCCGAAAATAACCTTCGGAAAGCTCAGCTTTTCCGACTTATCCACAGCCGAGGGAGAACCAGAACGATGAGCAAAACCTTCGTCCTTGTGCACGGCGCATGGCACGGCGGCTGGTGCTGGCGGCGGGTTTCGGACCTGCTGGAAGGCAAGGGCCACAAGGTGTTCACGCCGACGCTCACAGGGCTCGGCGAGCGCAGCCACCTGATGCGGGCGGGGATCAACGTTTCCACCCATGTGACGGACGTGGTGAACGTCCTCAAATGGGAGCGCCTGTACGACGTGGTGCTGTGCGGGCACTCCTACGGCGGGTTCGTCGTCTCGGGCGTCGCTGAACAAGCCGCCGACCGGATCGGTTCCATCGTGTTCCTCGACGCCTTTACTCCGCAGAACGGCGAGAGCATGGCCTCGATCACCTCGCAGGCCGTTCGCGACAGCCTCAAGCTCGCGAGCGAGCGCGGTGAGATCGGCGTTCCACCGCGGCCCGCGAAGGCGTTTCTCGTCAACGACGCCGATCAGGACTGGGTGGATTCGCTCACCGGCCCACAGCCGATCGAAACGATGACCGAGCAGGTGAAAATTACCGGCGCGCGGGATCGTATCGGAAAGAAGAGCTACATCCGCGCGGGCGCCTATCCAAACCCGGGCTTCGATGCGGCGCTCACCCACGTGAAAGTAGACAAGGCGTGGCGCACGTATGAGGTGCCGTGCGGGCACGATGTGATGGTGGATATGCCGGAAAGGCTCGCGGAGATTTTGTTGGAGGTTGCTTGAGGCAGTCTCTCAGCCGTCATGCCCGGCCTTGTGCCGGGCATCCACGCTTAACTATTGCAAGAAAGGAAGACGTGGATGGCCGGGACAAGCCCGGCCATGACGTTGAGAGTGCGGAGCAGAACTCCGAGACCGCTACTGCTGCTCGAACCCCGCGTCCTTCACGACCTTCTCGGCGATCGGACGCTCGCGCTTGATCTCCTCCGCGAACTGCTCGGGCGTATTGGCGGCCGGAACGAGGCTGCGCGCCTTGATGTGGCGGTCGGCAAACGCGGGCGTGTTGATGATCGCGCCGATCTCCTTCGACAAACGGTCGACGATCGGCTTCGGCGTGCCGGCCGGCGCGAAGATGCCATACCAGCTCCGCGACGGCGCGCCATCGTAGCCGACCTCGGTGAGCAGCGGCACGTTCGGGAAGTTCGGCGAACGGATGTTGTTCAGCATGACGAGCGGCGTCATCTGACCGGCGTTGATGTTGCCGATCACGTTTCCTTCGCCGAACAGGCCGATCGGCGTCGAGCCGCTCATGATCGCATTGACGGCCTCGCCGCCGCCGCGGAACGGCACTCGCACCCAGTCGCAGCCCTTCTCCTTCTTCAGCGTCTCCATGTAGAGCACCATCGGCGCGCCGGGCGCGAGATAGCTCATGGTGCCGGCCTTCGCCTTCGACAGCGCGCAGAGCTCATCGACGTTCTTCACGCCGAGGTTCGAATTCACCACCAGCATATGAATGAGGTGGAAGGCGTTGGTGATCGGCACCAGGCTCTTCTCGGGATCGAACGGCAGATTCTTGTAGAGGAACTGATTGTAGAGCATCGCATCGGCGTTGGTGATGCAGATGGTGTAGCCGTCCGGCGGAGAATCCGCGCAGGCGCGTGTGCCGACGTTCATAGCGCCGCCGGGGCGGTTCTCAATCACGAACGGCTGGCCGAGCTTGGGCCGCAGTTCTTCGCCGAGCGCCCGCATGAAGATGTCGCTCAGGCCGCCAGCGCTCGTCGTCGTGATGATCCGGATCGGGCGGTTCGGATAGTCGCCCTGCGCGGCGGCGGGCGATGCAACCGCAAGCGCGAGCGCAGCCGAAAGCAACAGCGTCGGGAATTTCATGGCAGTCCTTTGCGTTTCCTCAGACTTATTGCGGCAGGAGATTGGCCTTCTTGGCGGTCTGATCGACCTGGGCCTTCTGCTCCTTGAGGTACTGCGCGAACTCAGCCGGCGTGTTGAACGACGGATCGAGCCCGCGCTGCACTACGTTCTTGTCCACGAAAGCAGGATCACTTGCAACCTTCGCGATCTCGTCGCGGATGCGGCTGATGATCGCCTTGGGTGTGCCCTTGGGGACCCAGATGCTGAAGTCGGCACGGGTCACTTCGGCATTCGGGCGCAACTCTTTCAACGTCGGGATGTTGGGAAACAACGGCGAGCGCTTGTCGGCGTCGACCGCGATGCCTTTGAGCGCGCCGGCCTGCAGATGGGAGATGAAGTTTCCAATGCCGAAGAACGCAACCGGCGTCGCGCCTGTGAGCATGCCGTTCACCGCATCGCCGCCGCCCTTGAACGGCACGCGGACGATGTCGGCGCCGGATTCGTTCTTCCAGCCTTCCATGAAGGCCTGATGCGGAATCGCGGCCGCCGTATAGCTCAACGTACCGGGGTTCGCCTTTGAATAGGCCGCAAGCTGATCGAGCGTCGAGACGTTGAGCTTCGACGACACCACAAGGCCCTGCGTGAGGAAGAACAGGACCGTCACCGGCTCGAGGTCAGTGAACATGTCGTAGTTGAGGTTCTTGATGACGTGGCGGTTGTATTGGAGCACGTCGCCCGGAAGGATGCAGATCGTGTAGCCATCTGATGCTGCGTCGACGCAGGCCTTGGCGCCGATGTTGAACTGGCCGCCGGGCCGGTTCTCGATCACCAGCGGCTGGCCCCAGCGCTTCTGCATTTCTTCGCCGAGCACGCGCATGAAGATGTCGCTGATGCCGCCGGCACTCGACGAGGCGATGACGCGAACCGGCTTGTTCGGATAGTCCTGCGCGAAGGCAGCCGGAGAAAACAAAGCGAGGGCAGCGGCAACACAGGCAATGCATTTCATCGGCACGTCTTCCCCCTATTGCAGCTTCAAACCAGCCTGCTGGACCACAAGCCTGGCGCGAGCGCGGTCTTCTTTGAGATACGCGGCGAACTCGTCCGGCGTGTTCAGCACCGGCTCGATCCCGCGCTGGACGAAATTCTTCTCGCGGAACGACGGCTCACTGCCGATGGCGCGGATGTCGTTTGCGATCTTCTCCAGCATCTCCTTTGGCGTGCCGGATGGCGCATAGAGCGCGAAGTAGGAGCGCGTCAGCGGTCCGCGATAACCGATCTCGGTGAGCGTCTGCACGTCGGGGAACAGCGGCGAACGCTTGTCGCCGTCGAGCACGAGCGCGGTCATCGTGCCGGAGCGCAAGTGCGACAGCATGTTGCCGACGCCGAGGAAGGTGATCGGCGTAATGCCGGAGAGCACGCCGTTCACCGCATCGCCACCGCCCTTGAACGGCACACGAACGAGATCGATGCCCTGTTCCTTGTTGAGATTCTCCATGAAGAGGACGAGCGGTGCCGCCGGTGCGGAATAACTGAGCGTCAGCGGACGCGACTTCGCGACGGCGACAAGGTCCGATAAGCTTTTCGCCTTCATGTTCGAGTTCACCACAAGCGCCTGCGTGATGAAGAACAGGTTGGTGACCGGAGCGATGGTCTTCTCAAGGTCGAACGGCAGGTTGTAGAGATAGAGGTTATATGTCACCGCCTCGTTCGACATGATGCAGATGGTGTAGCCATCGGGCGGCGCCTCGGCGCAGGCGCGCGAGCCGATGTTGAAATTGCCTCCGGCGCGGTTCTCGATGACGATCGGCTGGCCCCACTTCTTGTAGAGCTCGTCGCCCAGCACGCGCATGAACGTGTCGGACAATCCGCCCGCAGCGGACGACGCGACGACGCGGATCGGTTTCGAGGGATAGTTCTGCAACTGCGCGAAAGCAGGGAAAGCGCAGGCGACAAGCCACGCCAGGATGCCGGCACAAAACCGCATCGATTCCTCCCAGGGGTGGTGGTCTATCGCCACGCTTCAGGGAAGAATGACGCAGGCTATGATAGGCGGCAAGCACGCATCAAAAGGTGCGGCGTCATGGCCCCGGGGGGAGAGACGTGACCAACCACAAAATGAAAGTGGAGAAAGGCATCACCGTCACGATGCGCGACGGCGTGCGCATCTCGCTGTGCGTGTATCGCCCCGACACTCCAGGGAAATTCCCCGCGCTGTTCGCGGCATCGCCCTATCAACACGAGATGGACGAGGTGCCGGCCTATCCGCTGTTCCTGTGGCGCGAAACCGGCCCCGTCGAGTGGTACGTCTCGCAGGGCTACGCCTATGTGCACGCCGACGTGCGGGGCTCGGGCCGCTCAGAGGGCGAGTTCTCGTTCATGGGCAAGGACGAGCAGGACGATTACGCCGAGTTGATCGCATGGATCGTCAAACAGGACTGGTGCACCGGCAAGGTCGGCGGCATCGGTCAGTCGTATTACGCGATCGCGCAATGGCTGATGGCCTGCGCCAATCCGCCAGGGCTTGCCTGCATCGTGCCGTATGACGGCCTCGTCGATCAGTATCGTGGCTCGAACTACCACGGTGGGATTTTCTGCTCGTATCGGCCGACCTGGTACACGTGGCTGCGCGCTGACAACCAGCACCGGCCGGTGAACAAGCAGGGCCGCAACGTGATGCGGTTCGATCTCGCCGGCGCGATCATCGAACACACGCTCGACGACGACTTCTGGCGCGAGCGTTCTCCTTATTGGCGGCTGGGCGACGTGAAGATTCCCGTCCTGTCGATCGGCCACTGGGGCAAGATGGGACTGCACCTGCGCGGCAACATCCTCGGCTACGAGGAACTGACATCGCCGAAGAAGCTCGTGGTGACCGGCGCGAGGAACACGTTCGAAGCGCACCACATGTTCGATCAGATCGAATTCCACGAGAAGGAATGCCTGCCGTTCTACGACCGTTATCTGAAAGGCATCGACAACAGCTTTATGGATGGGCCGCCGGTGAAAATCTTCGTGCGCGGCGCGAATGTTTGGCGCGAAGAGAAGGAATGGCCGCTGAAGCGCGCCAAATATGTCCCCTACTATCTGCGCAAAGAGCCGTCCGGCAGCCTCACCTCGATCAACGACGGTTCGCTCAGCACCGAGAAGCCGGGCGCGAATGATGAAGGAACGACCTACTCGTATCCCGACTGGGAGTGGGTGAACGGCGTCGCGGCGATGGATCCACAGGGGCGGCCCGATTCGGTGCGGCGCGTGCTGACGTTCACCACCGCACCGCTCGAATCCGACGTCGAGGTGACGGGGCCGATCGTACTGAAGCTGTTCGCCTCATCGACCGTTATTGACACGCAATTCATCGTCAAGATCGCCGACCAGCATCCGCAAGACGAGGCCGCACGTAAGCGCGGCGATCAACCCGCCTTCACGCCTGCCTCGAAGGGTTGGCTGAAGGCGTCGCATCGCGAAAAGGACGAGAAACGCTCAACCAGCCTGCGGCCGTTCTACACGCACACCAATCCGCAACCGCTGGCGCCGGGCGAAATTTACGAGTTCCACATCGAGGTGCTGCCGATGTCCTACACATTCAAGAAGGACCACCGCATCCGGCTCGAAATCGTCAATTCTGATTCACCGTTGACCGATGGTATCTTTTCGCATCCCTACCATCCGACGCAGATCGGCAGCGACACGATCCACCACGACGCAGCGCATGCATCGTGCATCCTGCTGCCGGTGGTCGCGCACGGATAGGCCTTCGTATTGGACCACGGTCCAACAGAAAGCCCCTCTACCCTGATCTAGATTTGGCCCGTGCAGCGCCTGCTGCCGCACGTCCCGTCAGGGAGCGGACCATGATCGATTGGTTTGTCGGTACGCTACGCACGTACCCGGAATTGGCCATTTTTCTCGCCCTCGCGTTCGGATTCTGGATCGGCCCGATGAAGCTCGCGGGCTTCAGCTTGGGCAACGTGACGGCAACCTTGCTGGCTGCCGTGGTCATCGGGCAGCTCATGATCACCATTTCACCGAATGTGAAATCGGTGTTCTTTCTGTTGTTTCTGTTCGCTGTCGGCTACGGCGTCGGCCCGCAGTTCTTTCGAGGATTGGCGCGTGAAGGGCCAAAGCAGATCGGCTTCGCCGTGATCGTGCTGGCGTTCTGCCTGATCGTGCCGCTCATCTGCGCGAAGATGGCCGGACTCGATCTCGGCTATGCGGCGGGCCTCTATGCCGGCTCGCAGACGATCTCAGCATCCATCGGCGTTGCAACCGATCAAATTATGCGGCTCGGCTTGCCGGCGGATCAGGCGAAGAGCTTCGCCGACAAGATCCCGATCGGCTACGCCGTGACCTACATCTTCGGCACCATCGGTTCGGCCATTGTGCTCGCGAAGTTCGGACCGTGGCTGATCGGCGTCGATCTCCCGAAAGCCTGCGCGGAATATGAGAAGCAGCTCGGCGGTGATGCGGGCGGCGAGCACGTGATGTCGGCGCGGCGAAACTGGGAGGCGCGGGCCTACGTCGTCGAACCGGGCATGAAGGTCGTCGGCAAGACCATCGCGCAGGCCGAAGCGAGCGCGACAAAAGGCCGTTTCCAGATCGAACGCATCCGGCGCGGACAGGAGATCATCGAGCCGAAGCCGGATTTCGTGCTGCAAGCGGGCGACGTGGTTGCCGTTGCGGCCCAACGCGACCTTCTTGTCGATCTGCTCACCAACAGCGTCAAGGAAGTCGACGACAAACAATTGCTCGACGTTCCGGTCGAATCCTGCGACGTGCTGGTCACCAACCGCGAGGTGGACGGAAAGAGCCTGGCAGAGCTCGCCAAGAGACCTGCAGCGCATGGCGTGTTCCTGCGCAAGATCACCCGCAACATGGTGGAGATCCCGATCCTTGCGGGCACCGAAATCCACCGCGGCGACATCCTGACTGTTGTGGGCACCAAAGCCGGCGTCGATACGGTGGCGAAAGACGTGGGCTATGCGGATCGCCCGGTGGAGGCGACCGACATCGCCTTCGTCGGAGGCGGAATCCTGCTTGGCGGTCTTATCGGCGCGCTGAGCTACAATTGGGGCGGCATTCCGATCAGCTTGTCCACAAGCGGCGGCGCATTGCTCGCTGGCTTGATCCTCGGATGGCTGCGGACGATCCATCCGACATTCGGCCGCATCCCCGGCCCCGCGCTCGCATTGATGAACACGCTTGGCTTGAATGTGTTCATCGCTGTCGTCGGCATCTCGTCAGGTCCAGGCTTCGTCGCGGGCTTGAAAGAGGTCGGCATCAGTCTGTTCTTGTGGGGCATCATCGCGACTTCGATCCCGCTCATCATCGCAGTCTATGTCGGCCACTACGTCTTCAAATTTCATCCCGCGATCCTGTTCGGAGCTTGTGCTGGCGTGCGCACCACGACCGCGGCACTCGGGATGATCCAGGAAGCCGCGAAAAGCAAAATCCCGGCTCTCGGCTACGGCATGCCCTACGCAATCGGAAACACGCTTCTGACCATCTTCGGAATGGTGATCGTGCTGTTGATGGCGCACTGACACCGTAAACAGGAGACGCGCATGAGCCAGCTCGACTATAGCAAATACGACAAGATGAGCCCGTTTGAGATCAAGGACGGCCTGATCAAGCTCGCCAAGCGCGCGATGCAAAAGAATGCGCATGCGCTGCTCAACGCGGGACGCGGCAATCCGAACTGGATCGCGACTGCTCCACGCGAAGCATTCTTCCTGTTTGGGCAGTTTGCTCTGGTCGAATGCCGGCGCACCATGGACCAGCCGAAGGCGGGACTCGCCGGCATGCCCCACGCGCCCGGCATCGCCGGACGGCTCGAGGCCTGGCTCGGAATGAATGCCGATGCGCCGGGTGCGAAGTTCATCAAAAACATGGTCGACCACGCCGTTACCGAAATGAACTTCAACGCCGACGCCTTCGTGCATGAGATCGCGGACTCGATCATCGGCGACAACTATCCGGTGCCCGACCGCATGCTGACCCACGCCGAACAGGTGGTGCACCGCTATCTGATGTGGGCGCTGTGCGGCGACAAACCGCCAGCGGGCAAGTTCGATCTCTATGCGGTCGAAGGCGGCACCGCCGCCATGTGCTACATCTTCAAATCGCTGATGGCGAACCGCATCCTGAAGAAGGGCGACACCATCGCGCTCGGCACCCCCATCTTCACGCCCTATATCGAAATCGCGGAGCTTGAGGACTACGCCTTCAAATCCGTGCATATACACGCAACACAGGAGAACCGCTTCCAGTATTCCGCCAAGGAGCTGAAGAAGCTGGAAGACCCGAAGGTAAAGGCGTTCTTCGTGGTCAATCCGGGCAATCCATCGTCAATGGCGATGGACGACGAGACGTTGAAGACGCTCGTCAATCTGGTGAAGAAGAAACGCCCGGACCTGATCCTGCTCACCGACGACGTGTACGGAACCTTTGTGCCCGGCTTTCGCTCGCTGATGGCGGAGCTTCCGCACAACACCATCGGAGTCTATTCGTACTCAAAATACTTCGGTTGCACCGGCTGGAGGCTCGGCGTCATTGCGCTACACGAAAAGAACGTGCTCGACGCCCAGATCGCCAAGCTTCCCGCAAAAGAGCTGACTGCGCTCGACAAGCGTTACGGTTCGATTACGCTTGAGCCCCGAAAACTCAAGATGATTGATCGCATCGTGGCAGACAGCCGAGACGTGGCGCTCAATCACACCGCCGGGCTGTCACTGCCGCAGCAGGTGATGATGACGATGTTCTCACTGAGCGAACTGATGGACACGCAGAAGATCTATCAGAAGGCCTGCATGGAGATCTGCCACCACCGGGTGCGGATGCTGCTCGACGGATTGCCGCTCGACGTGAAGCCGAACCCACATTTCGCAGCGTACTACGGCACGATCGATTTCGAGTTCTGGCTCCGCCGCTATGTCGGCGAACCGATGGTCCAGTGGCTGAAGAAGAACGTGCACCCGCTCGACCTGGTGCGCCGGCTCGCGGAGGACTATTCCGTCGTGCTGCTGAACGGCGGCGGCTTCGACGCACCGAACTGGAGCGTGCGCGTGTCGTTCGCGAACCTTGACGACGACGTGTACGACGACATCGGCCGCGCGGTTCGGGCTGTGGCACGCGGTTACTACGAAACGTACCGCGCACAGGGTGGCAAGCTCAGCAAGAACAGGATCAAGATGGCTGGATAGCGGGCAAGGCCTGCTTCAAATAATGGCTCGCCGTTCCTGCGGCCTTTGCTAGGCTTGCCGCAGGAACGGGGGACGCTATGAATTTTCCGCGCCGTCGATTTCTGCAAATGGCCGGGACCGGTCTCGTTTTGCCGACCTTGCCTCGCGCGGCTTCCGCGCAAGACTATCCGTCGAAGCCGATCACGATGATCGTGCCCTACGCCGCCGGCGGACCGACCGACACGGTCGGCCGCGTCGTCACCGAGCGCATGCGCGCGGAGCTTGGCCAGACCATTGTCTCGGAGAACGTCGGCGGCGCGGGCGGCAGCATCGGGCTCGGCCGCCTCGCCCGCTCAGCGCCGGACGGCTATACGATCAATGTCGGCAACTGGAGCGCGCATGTGGTCAACGGCGCGATCTATACACTACCCTATGATCTGAAGACGGACTTCGAGCCGATCGTGCTGCTTGCGCTCGCGCCACAGATTATCGTCGCGCGGAAGGCGATCCCTGCGTACGACCTCAAGGGGCTGATCGCTTGGATCGAGGCGAACGGCGACAAGACCACATTCGGCACTGCGGGTGGCGGCAGCCCGCCCCACGTCGGCGCTGCGCTGTTCCAGAGCATGACCAGGACGAAGGGGCCGTACATATCCTATCGCGGGAATGCGCTCGCGGTGCAGGACCTTGTGGCGGGGCAGATCGACATCGTCGTGAGCGACCCAACCACGGCGACGCCGCAGATCCGCGCCGGAACGATCAAGGCTTATGCGGTCGCCGCCCCCACGCGTCTATCAGCGCTGCCCGAAGTGCCAACGTCCGCCGAGGCCGGTTTGCCTGGCTTCACGGTCTCGACCTGGAATGCGCTGTTCGCACCTAAGGGCACGCCGAAGGCGATCATCGACACGCTCAACGCCGCGGCGGTCAAGGCATTGGCCGATCCGGCGGTGCAATCCCGTCTCTCCGCGGCCGGCCAGCAAATTCCTCCCCGCGACCAACAGACACCGGAGGCGCTCGGCGCGCTGGTGAAGGCAGACATCGACAAATGGTGGCCAATCATCAAGGCGGCCGGCATCAAGGCGGAGTGAAAGGACCCTATCGCGACTGGGCCTGAACCGGGGCAAGCATGGAAAGCCATGCCGCCGCGCCCCAAGTGATCGGCCGCCACGTGCACCGCCGCATGATGCTGTTTCCTCCCGGCGGTTTTCGGCATTATAGCTGTGTTTTTGCTTCGAAAATATGCGAGATGAAGACATAGCCAAGCGACGCGATGGAAACTGTCCTCATATTCCGGCTGGGAAGCCTCGGCGACACGGTGGTGGCGCTGCCCTGCTTTCATAAGATCGCTCAGGTGTTTCCGGACGCGCGGCGGCTCGTGCTGACCAACCTACCGGTGGCGAGCAACGCGTCAGCATTGCAGCTTGTGTTGCAGGGCTCGGGATTGACCCATGGGACCATCACGTATCCAGTGGGCATGCGGAGTCTACAGGGCATCCGGACTCTGATTTCAGCGATCCGCGACAGCGGCGCGACCAAGCTGATCTACCTCACCG
Source organism: Pseudomonadota bacterium (assembly GCA_040756555.1). Lineage (GTDB taxonomy): Bacteria > Pseudomonadota > Alphaproteobacteria > Rhizobiales > Xanthobacteraceae > Z2-YC6860. Next base: position 116,433 of record JBFLYS010000008.1, read on the forward strand.
CGCGCCGCAGCCTTGGTCAGGTTGCTCGCGACATCGCGTTTTTTCGTTTGGCCGGAATCGAATCCGTCGTTGGCGCCCCGCTGAAGGCGTCGCACCGCAGACATTTGGTCGAAAACGACACCGGACTCGAAGAACACGAAGCCGCCAGACTCCTGCGCCAACTATCCGATCTCGGACCAGTCGATCTCGACGACAGGCGGAACTGGGATCTCCGGCTTCATCCCGATGAAATACGCGCGGCCGCCGAAGCAATCCGAAGCGCCTCCTTCGGCCGCTTCATCGCGGTTCATGTCGGCAGCAAGGTGCCGATCAATTTCTGGAAAGACGAGCATTGGATGACGCTGCTCAAGGGCATTTCCCAGGAACATCCCGATTTGGGCCTGTTCATGATCGGATCAGCCGACGAATGGGACCATGCGGCCAAAATCGCCGGCGCCTGGAAAGGCCGGGCCGTCAATCTCTGCGGTAAGCTCAAACCGCGCGAAAGCGCAGCGGTCATCGAACAGGCGATACTCTTCATGGGGCACGACAGCGGACCGATGCATCTGGCTGCCAGCCGCGGAACGCGATGTGTCGCCCTCTTCGGAAACAACAACCCACCCAAGCGATGGCACCCCTATGGGGACGGACACATCGTGTTCCACGACATGCGTGGGGTGAATTTCGTTGAGCCCTCGGAGGTTCTGGCCGCGGTTGCAGAAGCCATGCAAGGAAGGGAAATGCGCGAGGCCAGCGGTGTTGGCGTCTAGCGATGCTCCGCAACACCCATCTACGGGCTATCGTTTTCAGAATTGTCCGCTTTGTCGATTCCGCGATCTTTCGGCGCAAAGCATTGAAGCCGGAGGAGATCCGGCGCGTCCTCTTTTTGAAGTATGAGACGGCGCTCGGCACGGCCGTCAACTCGACGCCGATCTTCGAGACGATCAAGCGGTCACGATCTGACATTCATATTACGGTCGCGTGCAGCAGCGTTGCCCAGGGGGTTCTGAAGCACTGTCCTTATATCGACGAGTTGTTGCCGACAGAAAATCCTCACAAATCCTTCTGGCGTGCGGCGTTTCAGCTCTGGTACCGCGCTCTGAAGAACGGCTGGACCTTCGACTGCGCGTTGACGGATTCCGGCAATCAAAAAGCCAGGCTGGCTTTCTTGATGCTGGGGCTGCGTGCAACCATGCGAGCCGGCTTCATGAGCGATGGCATCTACCACAAGACGCTTTCTTACGACCTAGCCCTAAGTGTGCTTCAGAACAACATGAGGACCGTCGAACTTCTGGGTATTTCCTCGAGCAAAGCCACTCCCAAATTGTTCTTTTCTGAACAGGACGCCGCTGCGGCGGACCAAATCCTGTCGAACATTCCGTTCGCGAACCGAGGTCCAGTTGTCGCTTTCGTCACGCAGACGAGTGGCGGACAGCCGTCGCGATGGTTCGACGATCGATTTGCCGTTGTGGCTGACCGAATCGCAGAAATGCCAAATACGCAAATCGTCTTCGTCGGCACCAACTCGGAAGCGGCCCCAATCGAGGCACTTCGCGCTCAGATGAAAAACCCCAGCGTGTCGATCGCCGGCCGGACGTCCATCGCAGAACTCTCGGCATTTCTGTGCAAGTGCGACCTCGTCGTCACCCTCGACACGGGAACGATGCATATCGCCCGTGCCGTCGGAGTCCCCGCGGTGGTGGTGGCGGCGGCTTGGCAACCCGCCCACGAGTGGCTGCCTCTCGATGTCGCCCAAATCGAAATCGTGCGGCGAAACGATATCGCCTGCCGGGAGTGCCGCAAATTCTACTGCGCCACCCATGAATGCATGGACGAGATATCCAGCGAGATGGTCATTGCCGCGATCGACAAGTGGCTCAAACGCTACCCGCCAGCACCATCGGAACGCCAGCGCCGTACAACAGACAGCCTGACGAGCAAGTCGCCAAGCGTGGCATAGTTATCATTGCCGCGACGACACCACTGGCTCACTCGCGATCAGATACTAAGGCGCAGTTAACTGACAGTGCGCGGTTGAGTGCCCCTCTTCGTAGAAATCGATGGAGAATCCTGCATTCGTCGCCATATCTATAATCAGAGGTTTATTGATCTTGGTGTCGTGTAGCTCCAGCACCACGATGCTATTTTGGGTGTTGCTATGCGAAAAAAAGTCCCGCAACACTTCGATCTCTGACCCTTCGATATCGAGCTTAATCAAGACCCGTTCTTGCTCCCGATCTTTCAACAAATCCACGATGCGCGCTGTACGAACCTTCAATGTGCGTTCGTAGGGTAACTGCGGATCGAAACTGCCTTCGTTTGCAGCACGGCAATAGAACGTCTTTGTCCCAGTCGCAGATGCCAGCGCAATATCTCGCGTTTCCACCGAATTGAAGATGCCGTTGATCTTAAGGTGATCGGCAATCAACCAGACGTTCTCAGGAAATGGCTCACAGGCGACAATTCGCGCCTTCGGCCAACGCGCTCTGGCTGCAAGCGAGAAAAGGCCCGTGTTCGCCCCGCCGTCAATAACAAGACGCGGTTCGGGCAACTGTGCCAGGCGGTAACGATCGCCCATTGCCAATTCAAGCGCAGACTGGAAGTCGGCATCCAAATGCGAAAGCCTGAGAAAGCCTCGCAGAGGCTTTCCAGCAATCCGATATCGAAACGTAACGCGATCGTTGCGAGACAGGATTCTGAGCAGCATCAAACAAAACGGCCTCAAAAATGGCCGACTTGAATTCGCCGCCGCCAGAATTAGCTTCAATGCGCTCAGGCCAGAAGTTTGAGTGAGAATCTCACGCACTCGCGGGAACATCGAATAACAATATCCTTGCTTGAAAAGACTTAGTCTGTGGATCGCTGGGAGCTCGATCGACAGTCTCCCCGAACAACGCTCCCACCGTGCCGCGACGATACTGCTGATCGCTTGCGATCGACAAGCTCCACAATGAGATTCTTGATACATGTCGTGTAGGAGTCCCATCCACCACGCAACTGTACCGCGGCGATCGCGCTCGCGCGCATCCGCTTCTGCAACGCTGTGTCCTGCGCCAGCCGCTCAAGCCGATCGAGAATCGCATTCTCGTCGCGGATCGGGACGACGAAGCCTTCGACGCCATCCGTGAAACAATCCCGCCCTCCGGTGTTCTCGGTGGCGATCACCGGGCATCCGCAAGCCATCGCCTCGCCCATCACCGCACCGAAGCCATCTTCGATGCTCGGCAAGACGAAGGCATGCGACCGCGAGAACAGATGCTTCAACTCCAGATGCGGCACCGTGCCGACGAATTCCACATTGTCGGTCGGCAGCCGGTCCAGAATCGCCTTCATTCCCGGCGCCATGCTGCCAATGATGACGAGCTTCTTGTTGGGATGCGACAGCCGGTGAAAAGCTTTCAACAGATAGGGAATGCCTTTGCGTAGGCTCACCTGTCCGACAAACAGCACACGGAATTCGTCGGCCGCCGGCTCTCGGGTCGGCTCGAAATGAGCCGTTGATGTGCCGAGGGGCACAACGCGAAGCCGGCTCTCCGGCACACCTTCGTCGAGAAAGCTTTGCTTCACGAATGTCGACGGCACGACGACGGCGTCGGCTTCATCGTATTCGGCCAGCTCCTTGCGGACAATCCACTGCGTCGCCACATCCGGTTCGGTGCCCCAGCGCTGATGCTCCTCCTGCATCAACCGCAACTGCACGAGAACATGCGATGAGGTGCGCTCGCACAACCAGATCCCGCCCCGCCTCTGCACGATGCGGCCACCCGACAGGCCCGAGCCCGAGAGCGCGAACAGCGCGTCACATTCCGGCATGCGACGCGCGATGAAACGTTGTTGAAACCAGTCAGTGGCCGCGTAGAGCGAGCCGTCGATGCGCGGCCACGACAAACCGACTCTGGCCTTGGCCAGCATTGGCACGTGTACCCACGGATTTGAGAAAATCAGTTCGTCGGGGATCTGCTCTCGCCGAAGCGTGAACTTCGGGAATGTCGTGAAGACGCCCGCCAGCCAATTGTCCTTGTACAATCGGCGAGCAAGGTGAAAGCTGTGAAATCGGCCCCAGGTGGCCATCACAACGCGCATCGTCATATCTTCCAAAGTCGGCTTGGCCCGAACCAGAATTAGCACTCTGGACGCTTCGTGGGGCTGCTATTTGCCGGAAATGTTAATCACGGCCATTCCTGCGAGCGCTGCCGGGCGGCTCGCTCTCAATTGGTCCGCTTAAACAAAAAGCCTGCAAGTCGGTCGAGTTCTCGTCTGATCAAGCCAACCGGCCAATGCACCGACTGGAAAACGAACGCCTTGAGCGGCAGATCGAGAAGCTCGCAAAAAACCCACACAGCCACAGCCGCGGTCAGAATTTCCGGAATGACGAGCACCGCAGCCATGCCGGACACACCAAAGGACGCGATCGCCGGCACCGCGAGCACCACGGCCACGGCGGTACCGCACAGATGCACAAGCGCCGGTGCAAGGATGCGGTTGATGCCGAGCAGCACGCTTAGAACGGCATCCCCATAAGCACCAATGATGAAACCAATCCCCAACACCAGACAGAGCCAAAAATCGAATGCGATCTTGCCATGCGTCCAGATCGAAAAGATCGGATGCCCCAACAGCATCAGCCCAACCATCGCAGCAAGCGACGCCCAAAGCTGCGTCTGGCAAAAACCTTCGGTCAGATGGATGACAACGTCGTGACGTTTCTCTGCGTAGGCCCTCGTCGTCTCGGTTTGCAAAGATTGCGAGAACAAGGTCGCGAGCGTGCGCGCTGCGCGCGTGTAAGTCACGGTGACACCGAACGCCGCAACCGCCGACGCGCCAGCCATGTGGCCGAGAATGATACGCGGCACTTGTATGATGAAAATGTTGACGGAGATATAGAGCAGAAATTGCGCGAGCGATGGCCGGACGAGCCTGCGGAGGGTCGCCGCGTCGAAGCGCCGGAGATCCAATGACAGCCACGGCACCCAGTAGCGGGCAAGCGCAACGTGGACGAGAATGCTAAGGCAAACCGACGCCACGAGCACCGCCGCGACGGAAACCGGACCGCCTCCGGCGTAAACCGCGCCCGCAATCACGATCAATTCGACGACGCGGATGATCGCAGCTGCAACAGTCGCGAGCGCATTACCAATCGTGACGCTTACGGGAGCCGAAAGAACCGGAACGAATACAGTCAGCACGACGCTCGCGAGCGACAGCATCGTCACCACCACGACATCATGCAGAGGAATCGCGTGCACGCCGAGCAGCACTCGCGGATCGACGAACGAAAGCCCGATCCAGGCCATCAGAAGAACCGCGGCGACGAACGCGATGCCGGCGGCCAATGCGGTTGCACTGATCTTGGAAGCACTCTCACGATCGCCAGCCCCGACGGCAAGTGATATCTCGACAGCGGAGGCGGTAAACATGCCGAAGTTCGTCAGCGCACCGAAGCTCGCTATGGCCGACAGAATCAGCCACTCGCCGTAAATTTCGACGCCCCATTGCGACAGCAAGATCGGCACGAGGATGAAGACGTAGCCAACCTGCACCGCACGCGCGAAGGACATCGCCGCGAGGCTTTCCCAAATTCTCCGCCGGAGCGAACGGGTCATGGACGCGGGCTTTCAGCCACAGCGATTCCGATTTCCTTCAAGGCGGATGCCAAACGCGAACCGTAGTCGTAGCGCGAGTCGAGGCAGCGTGCACGTCCCGCGGCCGCGATCTTTTTCCGCTCCTCGGGATGCGCGAGATAATAGCGGCACTTCTCGACCAATTCATCGTCGGAGCTGAAATACTCCGCCTCGACGCCCTCCTCGAACAGCGCGCGATGCTCGTCGGTGCGTTCCGCAAGCATGAAGCCCCCGCACGCAGGGATTTCCACCGAACGAGTGGTCTGAAGATCGCGATTGATCTTCCGCAAGAAGCAAAGGTTGATATCGGAGCCTGAGATCGCACACGCGTAATCGCCCCCGATCACATCGCGACCTTCGATCCTTACGCCGTTGACGGGAGTCGGCCAACGACCCCAGAACGAGCCCCACACTCGAACGCTGATTCCCTCACGTGCGAGTCTGCCGACGGAGGCCGCACGCTCCGCCTCGTAGGTACCGATGAAGCTGACGACACTGCGGAAGTTATCCGTAAGCCCATCGGACATCGGACGATGTGTTTCCGGGTCGAATGCATTCGGCATGAACACGACACGTGGGCAACCTTCGCGTTGAAGCTCCGCGACATTGTAAGACTTCGTCGTTATGAACGCGTGATAACAATCAAGATGCCGATCGAAATCGTGCGAACGATTGTGACGCGCCGCCATGTCGTCGGGCGAAAACCCGACGATCCTGCAAGAGGGATTGTAAGCCTCGATGGCCTCAAGGGTGCTCCGGCGAACATAGAGACCCTTATCGATCCAAACGATATCGGGCTTTACACGGCGCGCGGTTGCAGCCATAGCGGCGTTGAGTCCGGAAGGTTCGGGAATGGAAACTGGAAGGCCCGCTCGATAGAACCGGGACCGCACGCGATAAGAGAGACGCGCCGGGCTTTCGAATTCATTTGCCGCGAGAATCGTCAATTGAAAGCCAAGCGACATCAACGCGCGGCCCCTTTGCTCGCCGGTCCAACCTGACGTCATATCTCCGACAAAGAGAACGTTCATTCGCTCTTCAAGACCGATACCGGTTTTACAGAAGGACGACCGGGATGCCCGCCTCGCCCCAATTACCGGAGTTCAAGCCGATCCACCGTGATTTTGCGATCAGCCCCGCCCGCTGATAACCATCTTTTATCAAGCGCTGGAGACGATTGCCAATCTGCACGAGATTTGTGCTTAACTTCTCGCGAGGACACCAACGTGATGCCCGAAGCGGAACAAGACGCGGCAGATTTTAAAGCGGAAATCTACGGTCGCTACGTGTCCTCCGGCGCCGCCGGATACACACCCAACTTAGATCAGGATCACACGGCAGCGCTTCACCATTTGAGGCATGTCGCCCGGACGTTCTTTCCAGCCGATCGACAAGCACGAATTGTCGACATCGGCTGCGGGCATGGAAACTTCCTTCGGGTCTCGAAAGAGCTTGGTTATTCGAATTTGGCCGGCGTGGACCTGTCTCAGGAACAGGTGTCGCTTGCGCATCGCTTTGGCGTCGATGTCGTGCAATGCGGCGACATGATGCAATTTCTCCGGACCCAGCCCTCGAGCAGCATCGACGTCGTGATTTCGTTCGACATTCTCGAACATTTGACCAAACCCACGGTCATGGAAGTGATGCGGGAGGTCAGGCGCTGCATCAGGCCAACCGGATGCTGGCTCATTCACGTGCCAAACGGCGCCTCGCCTTTCGTGGGAAGAATTCTGCACGGCGACTTCACGCATGAGACCGCATTCACGACACAGTCCCTAAGGACGTTGTTGCGCTCACACGATTTCGGCTCGATCGAATTCTTCGAAGACGCACCGGTGCCGCACGGCATCGTCAGCTTTATCCGAGCTATGCTTTGGAAGATTCTGTCGCTGTGCTGCCGGGCCTTTGTCGCCATCGAAACGGGACAATGGCGTCGTCCTGCAATTTACACCCAAAACCTGCTAGCCGTTGCACGGCCGCAAGACACTCGTTAGACGCTTAAGCCTTCGATCTTGAGGCCAGACGCTCTTCCGCCATCCGGTGCAGTGCGCCGCGATCGACTTTGTTGGTCGAGGCAAGCGGCAAATCGTCCACGAACCAGACAAAGCGCGGGTGCTGATAGGCCGGTGCATTCTCGAGCGCGAACTTCTTGATCGCGTCCTCCTTCGGATGACGGCCCGCCTTCGGAATCACGAAAGCCACCGGCTTGGTGCCCTTGATGTCGTCGTCGACCGGCACCACCACCGCCTGCCCCACGTCCGGGTGCCGCTCCAACATGCGCTCGACGTCGGCGGGATAGATGTTCTCGCCGCCCGACACGAACATATCGTCGGCACGACCGACGAAATAGTGGAAGCCGTTCTCGTCGCGGCGGAACACGTCACCGGTGACATAGAAGCCGTCTTTCGTGATCGGCGCCGGAACGTCAGGGCGGTTGTAGTAGCCGTTCATCACCGCGGGCGCTTTCATCTGCAAGACGCCCTGCTCTGCGTTCAGATTGTCGCCGTCGACGAGACGCATCTCGATCGCAGAATGCGGATAGCCGACGGAGGCCTCCGGCTGCGGCAGGCCCTTCGGATGTGGGCCGAACACGATCATGCCGGCTTCCGTCGTGCCATAGGCATTGGTGACCTTGGCTTTGGGGAACGCGCGATGCGTCGCTTCCATCAGGCTCGCGCTCACCGGCGCCGAGCCCATGCGGATGAACTCGACACTGGAAAGGTCCGTGGTGGCCATCAGGTCGCGCTCACGCAGCATCATCGCAATCATCGGCGGCACCGCCGTCAGCCATGTCGGCCGGTAACGCCCGATCGCTTCAATGTACGTCCGCGCCTCGAATTTCGGGAGCAAGACGATTGTGGCATGTGCTGCGACTGCGAGCTTGGCAAGCGCCAGCGCGTTCATATGGTAGAGCGGCGCGGCGATCAGATAGCGGTGGCGGTCGAGACCAGGCTGGAGCCGCATCTGCACGACCCAGAGATGGCTCTGGTGAGAAAGGATGACGCCCTTCGGCCGCCCGGTCGAACCGGACGTGTAGAGAAACATCGCGGGCTCGCCTGACTTGGGCTTCACCGACTCGAAGGGACCCGGGTCGATGAACTCGTCGAAGCCGTCGGCTTCCTCCGAACCGAACAGGATATGCGGAAGACTGTGAGGCACATCCTTCTTGCTCGCGTCGTCGCAGAACACGAGCTTGGCGCCGCAGTCTTCGAGGATCGTATGGATGGTCTTGCGCGGGAAACGGTAGTTCACCGGCACCGCGACGAAACCGGCGCGCATGATGCCGAAATAGGCAGCGATGTATTCAGCACGATTTGCAGCCAGGATCGCAACACGATCGCCGCGCTGAAGCCCGCGCCTTACGAGCGCGCGGGCAACGCCCATCGCCATCGCGTCGAGCTCGACGTAGGTGTATTCGCAGGGGCCCTCTTCGCCGCCGAGATCAATGATCGCGACCTTGGACATGTCCTGGTCGCGGCGGATCAGATCGCCGAGGTTCTCGAATTCAGCCATTTACGGATCAACTACGCCCGGCTGACGCGTTTCTCAAGCCTTGGGGGGCGGAGGCGGCGCGGTAAAGTAAGTGCCGCGGCCACTCGCCAGAAGCTTCCCTTTTTCGTCGTAAATGGAGGCTTCCGCAGTCGAGAACTGGCTGCCCATGCGAACGATCTTGCCCTTGATCGTCAGATCGCCCGGCAACGCCACGGCGTGATAGTCCACGCGCATGTCGATGGTCGGCACGCCACGGCCGATCTTGCGAACCATCGCCCAGTCGGCACCGAGGTCGATCAGAGTCGCGAGAATGCCGCCATGGGTGAAGCGGCGCTCGAGGTTGACCACCCACTCCTCGCGCCAGGTCGCCTTGATCTCGATTCCATCGTCGTGGACGGCGACGACCTTCAGGCCGAGCCACTTATGGTACGGCGCGCGCGTGACGAGCTCTTGAACCTGCTCGACGGTGAGGTTTGCAGGTTCGGTCACGGCGTCACCACAACCTTGCCGATGACCTTGCGGTCTTGAATAAGCCGCAGACCTTCCGCGGCCTGCTCCAGCGGCAGCACCTTATCCACCACCGGCTTGATCTGGCCTTTCTGGATCAGGGCCATGAGGCCCGCGAGATCGTCGTCGTAGAAGCTGTTCGAGCCCTTGATCTCGATCTCGAAGCTCCAGACGTAGCGCAGATCTTCCTTCGGGTCGTAGCCCGCGGTCGCGCCGCAGACGAGCAGCTTGCCGCCGCGCTTGAGGCAGCGCAGCGACGGCACCCAGGTGTCGCCGCCGGTGAAGTTCACGACAACATCGACGCCGCCGTCGTAGGTGCGGCGCTGCGGCTTGCCGTATTTCTCGACCGCCCACTTCGACCAGTCGGTCTTGGTGTAATCGACCACTTCGTCGGCGCCCATGTCCTTCAGCGCCTTCAGCTTCTCATCGCTCGACGCGCAGGCGATCACCTCAGCGCCAAGGAGCTTGGCGAGAACGACGCAGCCCGTGCCGACGCCTCCGGAGGCGCCAAGAACGAGCACGCGATCGCCCTTCTTCACCGTGTTGTGGGTGATCAGCATGCGGTGCGCAGTGCCATAGGCGACCGGCAGCGACGCCGCATCCTCGTAGCTCACGCCGTCAGGCATCGCGACGAGTTGGTCGGCCGCGACAAGGCAATATTCCGCCATGCCGCCGTCGAGCATCTCGCCCATCAGGCCCTTCTTCTTGTTGACCGGATTAACCAGCACGCGATCGCCGGCCTTCCACTTGGTCACGCCCGCGCCGACCTCGGTGACCTCGCCGGCCATATCGAGGCCGATGATCACAGGCAGCGGCACCTTGATGCCCGGCATGCCCTTCACGGTGAACACGTCGTGATAATTGAACGACGACGCGCGAACGCGGATCACCACGTGCCCCTCAACCGCCTTCGGCTTCGGATAGTCGGTGACAACTTCGAGATCGTCCAGCGAGCCGTGCTTGCGCAGCACGAGCGCTTTCATCGTTTGACTCAAGAGACTGTTCCTTGTGTTCGGCGGTCTTATTGCTTTGTGGTCTCAACCATCCGGTTCACGTGCGTACTGACGTTTTCACACTCGACGCCGTAAACGTGGATGGAGATCGCAGGTCTCGTGCCGGAATTACCGAGCCTGTGGATTTGGTCAAGCCCCGCACCGGCATAGCAACTATAGCCTGGATGGCGCGGCTCGGTGCGAAGCGGTTGCGCTTTGGACGCCGCGGCGTCCCAGGTGAAAATCGTCTCCTCCAGGGCATTCTCGTAGACGCCATAGGCGCACCAGGTGTGGTGCGCGTGCGGCGGACTGAACTGGCCTGTGCCCCAGACGATGGCCAAGATCGTGAAGCGCCCGGCAGGGTCCGCGTAGATGACGTGGCGCGCGTAGCAATCGGCCTTGCTCGCGCATTGCTCAGGGCTGAGCAGGTCCGGCTCGGCGACGGCCCGCTTCAGGGCAACCTTGATCCGCTCGGCCTTGGCAGCCGGCTCCTCGAAACAGGCGGCGCTGATCTCGGCGGCGAGTGCCCCCACCCCACCGATCGCGCGCGGAAGCGGAGCCGCACCCGAATCGGAAAGACGTTGCGCCTGAGCCATAATCAGCCCTCCTAAATATCTGACAAAGCGCCAGAAAATCGCCAAAGCGCGCGAAGACGAACGCGCTTTAGGACGTTCATACTGTATCAAAGCACAATATTAGGTCAATATTCTATTATATGCGATTAATGCAGCATCTTTATCCTAATATTGCATCTCAACTCGAAACGATTGTCCTATATCAGAATACGGTTTCGGGCAGGCACAAATGAGCGCCGGCCCGCACGTGCGGACCGGGCGAAAGGCATTTCGGCTTTGGAGGGATCAGCGCTTGGGCAGAGCGGCCAGGAATCCGGCCAGATGGTGCTTCCACACCGCGGCACGCATGGAGGTGTAGTGCCCCTGCGTCTGCGGGCTCGCGGGAACTGTTACGCAGCGCGCGCCGGAAACGCGCGCAACGCCCGCCTCCAGCACGCCAAGTTCCGGCGGATTGATCGCATCGTCCGCGAAATTGATCGCGAACAGCCGCGCCTTGATCTTCTCCAGATCCGGCGATGGGTCGTAGTCCATCGTCGCTTCGATCTGATAAAGCCGGTTGTTGGCGTCGCCCTTCTTCGCGCGCTCAACGAGTTGCTGATAGAGCGCGTCGCCCTTCTCGCGGGTCGGCGCCATCTCCTGAATACGAACCACGCTTTGAGTCATCAGGCCCGACAGCGGTGCGACGCGCACCCAGTTGGTCGGCTGCGTCTCGTAGTCGCCGTTGTTCCACTCCGGATCGTTGCGGATCGCCTCGACATTGATCTTGCGCTGGATCCAGTTGCGGCCGCTCATCGGCCCCGGCTGGCTGGCGATCGGTACCAGCGCGCCCATGAAGTCCGGAAACATCTCGCCGAACATCCAGGTCAGCATGCCGCCGAGCGAGATGCCCATGACAAGCTTCAAATGAGCGACGCCGAGATGCTCAGTAAGCAGCCGATGCTGCGCGATCACCACGTCATGCAGCCGGTAATGCGGGAAGCGCGCGCGCAGCCCGTCGCTCGGCTTGCTAGACTGACCGAAGCCGATGATGTCCGGGACAACGATGAAGTGCTTGGTCGCGTCGAGCGGATGGCCGGGGCCGAACAGCTCGCCGCCGAGCGTCGGCTCAAGCCAGGTCTTGCCGGTGCCCGTGGTGTTGTGGATCAGCAGGACGGCGTTCGTGATACGGCCGGCAGAGTCCCGTTCCGGGATACCGAACGTGGTGTAATGCAACCGCAACTCGGCCAGCGTCTCGCCGCTGCCGAAGCGGAAATCCTTAATGATGAAATCGCTCTCGCGCTGATCGGGATAGGTGCTCATGGAGCGGGAGATAACGGATTTGCGTTCCGCTTCGCAAGGACGCTCTGGTCAAGCCCGGGCATGACACCTGTGCGGGCACGCGGGATTGCCCGACAGAACTGCGATCAGTAGTTTAGCCCCTCAAAATCAGCCGGTTGGAGTATCGAACAATGAAAGAGAATTTCCGCCAATTCCTGGACCGGCTGCGGGGCGCGGGTGAACTGGTCGACCTGAAGCAGCCAGTCGATATCCGGCATATCGCGACGCTCGTCGATCAGGCCAAGACCGCGCTCTATTTCCACAACGTCATCGGCTACGACGTGCCGGTCGTGTCCGGCATCATCCGCTCGAAGGAGCGCGCCGTGATGTCGATGGGCTGTCAGACCTTCGGCGAGATCGAGCACAGGCTCGCTGCCGCGATCGCAAATCCCATCTCGCCGAAATACGTCAACGGCTCGCCGACGCGCGAGGTGGTGATGGAGGGCGACGACGTCGACCTGTTCAAGCTGCCGATCCCGATGTCGTCGATCTACGATGGCGGCCCGATGATCACCGCGGGTGTGGTGATCGCCAAGGACCCGGAGCTTGGCATCAACAGCGGCATCTATCGCCTCATCGTCAAGGAAAAGGCGTTGACCGGCATCGACATCGTCACACCGAACAACATGCGCCTGTTTGCTCAACGTGCCCTGGAGCGAAACGAACCGCTGCCGATCTCGATCTCGATCGGCGTGCATCCGTTCGAGTTCGCCGGCGCGGGCTTCCGCGCACCTCTTGGTGTCGATGAAATGGGAATCGCCGGCGGGCTTCGCGGCGAGGCGGTGCAGCTTGCGCCCTGCTCCACCATCGACGTGCCGTACATCGCCGACGCCGAGATCGTGCTGGAGGCCGAAATCCTGCCGACCGGCTGGACCTGGCCGGAAGGCCGTTTCGGCGAATTCACGCGGCTGATGGGCGGGCTGCACTGGAATCCGCTCGTCCGCATCAAGGCCGTCGCGATGCGCAAGGACGCGGTCTACTACAACCTGCACATGCCGTGGGAGAACACCTGGCTCGCGGCACCGACGCGCTACACCGCGATCCGGCAGGCGCTGAAGACCGCCAACGTGCAGGTCACCGGTCTCAACGTAACGCTCGGCGGCTGCGCGTTCTGGCACGCGGTCGTGCAGATCAAGAAGGGCGCGGCAGGCGACGGCAAGAACGCGCTGCTGGCTGCGCTGTCGGTGATGGACCTGAAGCACGTCGTGGTGATTGATGACGACATCGACATCAACGATCCCAACGACGTGGAATGGGCAATCGCCACGCGTGTGCAGGGCGACAAGGACATCGTGATCGTGCCGGGCGCGCGGGCAAAGCCCCTCGACCCGAGTCTGCTGCAAGGCGCGGGCGTGGTGCCGATCGGCGCGAAGGTCGGCATCGACGCGACGATGCCCGAGCACATTCCGAAGGAACACTACGAGCGCATCACCTACGCCTATGCCGAGACCGCGAAGGTGGACGACTACGTGAAGGGCAAGACCGACAAGGCTGGCAAGGCAGGCGATCATAAAGCGATGGAGGCGCTCGCGGAGAAAATTCTTGCCGCGATCGACAAAGAGCCCCTCTACTACACCGACATTTCGGAGCGGTTCTCGGAATACGATTTCCGCACCGTCGCCCGCGCGCTCGGCTATTTGCATCAGACCGAGAAGCTATGGCAGGACCCGCGCGGCAAGATGTGCGTCCGAGGGAGCAAGTTCGCGGCCGTGCTGCCAGTGAAGAAGTAGCGGCCGCAACGAACGCAACACTGCGTGCGGCGGGCCTGGCCCGCCGCTGCTTTATGGGGACTATCAGGGCATGATCATCGATACCCACACCCACGTCATCGCGACCGATACGAAGAAGTATCCGCTCGCGCCGCTGTTCGGAAAGCAATCCACCTGGTCGGAGGCGCATCCGATCGACTACCCGGACATGGTGAAGGCCAACATCGAGGCCGGTGTCGACAAGGCCGTACTGGTGCAGGCGTCGTCGGCCTACGCGTTCGACAACTCCTACACAGCGGACTCGGTCGCGGCGCATCCGGAGCGCTTCACAGGTGTGTTCTCGGTGGACGTGGTTGCACCCGACGCGCCAGAGAGGATGAAATACTGGATGAGCAAGGGACTCACCGGCATGCGCATCTTCACCTCCGGTTCGACGCAAGCAGCGCAGACGACGTTCTTCGCCGAGGAGGCCGCCTACCCCGCGTGGCAATACGCCAACGATCAGGGGCTCTCGGTCTGCATGCAGATGCGGCTCGAAGGCCTGCCATTACTCGAAACGCTCCTGAAGCGCTTCCCCAAAGCACCGGTGATCCTCGACCACTTCGCCCGCGCCGACGCCGCCGACGGCCCGCCCTATGCCGGCGCCGATAAGCTGTGGGCGCTGTCCAAGTATCCGAACGTATATCTGAAGGTCACGCACCGCCCGATTGAGCAGTCGATGAAGGGCAAGGCGACGCCGGAGACGTTCCTCGGCAAGGCCGTCAAGGAGTTCAGCGCTGAGCGCATGATGTGGGGCTCGAATTTCCCCGCGGCGCCCGAGACGCTGCCGGAGCTGATCGCGATGGCGCGCAAGGCGCTTTCCTTCCTGCCGCAGGCGGACCAAGATTGGATTTTCTACAAGACCGCGCTGAAGCTCTATCCGGCGTTGGCCAAGAAGTAAGGGAGTGACGCCGTGGCTGACAAAATGAAGCTTCACACACTGCTCGGCGGTTACCCCAACGTCGTCGCGCTGAAGGACGGACGCGTGACGTCCGACCTCGTGGAGTGGGACTTCCCCGACTTTCCGGTGCCGAACCGCGGCTTCAAGCCTATGGTCCGCGAGCATCGCTTCGACTGCGGCGAGCTCGCCATCGTCACCTTCCTGCAAGCGAAGGTGTACGGCCTCCCCTACGTGCTGCTGCCCGCCACGGTCCTGGGCCGCGGCCAACTCCATACCGTCGCCTACAACTCCGAGCGCGGCGTGATGAAGCCGTCGGACCTGAACGGCAAGAAATTCGGCGTGCGCTCCTACACGCAGACCACTGGCATCTGGGTGCGCGGAATCCTCGCAGAGAGCTACGGCGTCGACTGGTCGAAGGTCGAGATCACGACGATGGAAGACCCGCACGTCGCGCAATACAAGGATCCTTCGTTCGTGAAGCGCGCGCCGGAGACCAAACAGCTCGCGCAGATGCTGATCGACGGCGAGGTGGACGCGGCGTTGATCGGCGACAAGTTCCCCGATCCTCGCTTCAAGACGCTGATCCCCGACGCGGAAGCCGCCAACAAGAAGTGGGCGATGGATCACGGCGGCGTTCCGGTGAACCACATGGTCATCATTCGCGAAAAGATCGCGAAGGAACGCCCGGACGTCGTGAAGGAAGTGTTCCGGCTGTTCAAGGAGGCGCGGAAGCTCGACACCAATGCACCAACTGGCGCGCTCGACCCGTATCGCTTCGGCGTCGAAGCGAACCGCGAGGCGCTCGAGCGGATCATAGACTACTCGGTGAAACAGCAGATGATCCCAAAGAAAATCGCGGCGGACGATCTGTTCGACGATTTGACCCGCTCGCTCGTGTGATGCGCGCGCTCGCCGCCCTCGTTCTGCTCGCCGCGGCAATCATCCCCGCCGCGGCGCAGAACGACGCGGCGAGCTTTCCGAACCGCGCGATCAAGATCGTCGTGCCGTTCCCGGCCGGCGGGCCGACCGACATCAACATCCGCATCATCGCTCAGAAAATGAGTGAGAGTTGGGGCCAGAGCGTCGTCATCGAGAACCGCCCCGGCGCCAATACCGGCATCGGCGCGCAGATGGTCGCGAAGTCCGCACCGGACGGCTACACGCTGCTCGCAGCGATGGACACCACGCTGGTGATGAACCCGGCGACCGGCGTCAGCATGGCCTACGATCCGTTCAAGGATTTCGCGCCGGTCACGCTGACGGCGAAGAACACCTCGCTGCTCACCGTGCGCGCGAGCGACGGACCGAAGACGATCCAGGAGCTGATCGCACGCGGCAAGGCGAGCGCTGCAAAATTGAACTACGGCGCGGGCATTACCATCACGCGGCTCGCCGGGCAGCAGTTCGCGAAGGCCGCGGGCATCGACGTGGTGCTGGTGCCCTACAAGGGCAGCGCCGAGGTGGTGCAGGGCCTGCTCACCGGCAGCGTCGATTTCATTGTGGACGGCATCGCGCCGAGCCTGCCGCTGATCCAGAGCGGGCAATTTCGGCCGCTGGCGAAACTCAACAACCGGCCTCTGACCTCCCTGCCAGACCTCAAACCGCTCGGCGAAGCCGCGGGCCTGCCGATCGATGAGATGTCGAGCTGGATCGGTCTGGTTGCACCGGCCGGCACGCCGCCCGCTATTGTCGAGAAAATTCAACGCGAGGTCGTGCGCATCTATGCCGACCCGGAGATGGCGAGTCGCCTCGACAAGGCCGGCATCACACCAGTGACGACGACGCCCGCGGAGTTCGATACATTCTTCCGTGCCGAAGCGGAGCGCTGGGCGAAGGTCTACAAAGAGAGCGGCATCAGGCTCGACTGACAGGGAGTGCGAACATGGCAGATCAACAGGCGAGCGGCGAGCCGAAGGCACGCGTCGGGCTGATCATTCCGTCGGTCAACACCTACAGCGAACCCCAGTTCAACCGCTTCGCGCCGGCCGGGCTCGGCATTCACATCGCGCGGGCGCGCGTCGCCGGCGAATGGAAGCGCCCGTTGCCGGAGCTGAAAGACGAAATCGCGACGGCTTCGAAGCTTCTTTCCGACGTAAAACCGAGCGCCATCGTGTTCCACTGCACCGACACCTCGATGACGCAGGGCCCGCAAGGCGAAGGCAAGATTCTCGACATCGTACAGGACGCGACCGGCATTCCGGCGATGGCGACGAGCCGTCTCGTGCTCGAAGCCTTGCAGAAGCTCGGCATGAGGAAGGTCGTACTGCTCACGCCCTACAAGAGCAACAAGGCCGTAATCGATTATCTCACCGCCGCGGGCATCGAGGTGGTCCGCGATATCGCGATGAAGCTCGAAGCGCTCGATTTCGGCTCGGTGACGCCTGCACAATGGACCCAAATGTCGAAAGAGATCGATGGGCCGGACGTCGACGGCGTATTCCTGAGCTGCACCAACACGACGCAGATCGATGCGATTGCCGATATCGAGAAGCTGCTCGGCAAGCCGGTTGTGAACAGCAACCAGGCTGTCCTTTGGGGCTGCGTGAAAAAGCTGCAAGAGAAGCTTGTGCCGATCGCGCCGATGCCGAAGCTCGGCCGGCTGATGACGCAGTTGAATTAATCCAGAGGCGCGCAAGGCGCCCGACCGGCCTCATGCTTGAGGAGCATCGCGCAACGATGCGTCTCGAAGCATGAGGGTCGCCCTCATCCTTCAAGACGCGGCCTTCGGCCGCTCATCAGGATGAGGGCGGAGAGACATGGGAGGACATCGCAATGAAACGTCTCGCACTGTGTGCGCTTACCGCTTTTGCTTTAGCGTTTACTTCGCCAGCCTTGGCGCAAAACTACCCCACCCGCCCCATCACCATGATTGTGCCGTTTGCACCTGGCGGGCCTGCGGACGTCCTCGGCCGCCTGATCGGCCAGGAGATGAGCAAAGACCTTGGTCAGCAGGTCGTCGTGGACAACCGCCCCGGCGCCAACACGATCATCGGCGCGCAAGCAGTGGCCCGTGCCAATCCCGACGGCTACACGATCCTGCTCGCGATCGACGGCACGCTGGTGATGAACCCGTTCCTCTACACCAACCTTGCCTATGATCCGTTCAAGGACTTCGAGCCGGTGTCGCTGGCGGCCGCCGTGCCATCAGCGCTGATCGCAAGCCTCAAGAACCCAGCAAACACGCTGAAGGAGGTCATCGACATCGAGAAGGCGAAGCCGGGTACGTTCCAGATCGGCGTCTCGACGCCAACCTCGCAGGTTGCAGTCGGTCTCCTCAACATGCGCGCGGGCACCAACATGGTCATGGTGCCCTACCGCGGCGGCACCACGCAGATCACCAGCATGCTCGCAGGCGACATCCCGCTCGGGCACGAGAGCGTCAACGTCTCGCTGCCGCTCTATCGCGAGAAAAAGATCAAGATCATCGCGCTGACCGGCACCAAACGGCTCGGGCTCGCGCCGGAAATTCCGATCATCGCGGAAACGTTCCCCGGTTTCGACCTCGGCATCTGGCAGAGCGTGGTCGCGCCGGCCGGCACGCCGAAGCCGATCATCCAGCGACTGCATGGCTCCATCAACAAGGCGCTTCAAACCGCCGAGGTGCGCGACAAGCTGATCGCGGCAGGCATCGAACCAACCGGCAGCAAGAGCCCGGAGGAATTCGCGTCCTTCGTCAAGTCGCAAGCCGAGACCCGCAATCAGGTCATCAAGGCGGTCGGAATCAAGATCGAGTAACGTGCGCTACTGCTTCGAGACGAGGCCCAGCTCCGGAATCAGCTTCTCGTATTTCCGGTTGTCGGCATCGATCTTCTTGGCGAAACCATCCGGCATTCCGGCAACCACATCATAGCCGAGCTCGACGAGCTTCTTGCGAAGCTCCGGCTCCTGCGCGACCGCCTGCGCCGCTTCGCTGATCTTCTTGACGATCGCAGGCGGCGTACCGGTCGGAGCAACGAGGCCCGCGACCGATTCCACGTCGAAACCCGGATGGCCGCTTTCCTCCAGCGTCGGCACATTCGGCAGCACGGACGAGCGTTTCTGATCGGCCGTAATGATCGCGTGGACCTTGCCGGTTTCCAGAAGCGGCATGACCGAGATCGTCGTTGCAATGATGAGCGGGATTTGCCCAGCCAAGAGATCGTTCACCGACGGCGCGGTGCCGCGATAGGTGATCTGCGTCAGCTTGATGCCGGTCGCCTTCTGCAACATCTCACCGGAGATGTGGTGCGGTGTGCCGATGCCTGGCGTTCCGTAAGACAGCCCTTCCGGCTTGGCTTTGGCTTCCTTTACCAGATCGGCCAGTGTCTTGATCGAGCCGCCCGCCTGAGTCAGCAGCACCAGCGGCGCGGTCGCAAGCAGCGAAACCGGCACGAAATCACGCTGCACGTTGAACGGCGGATTGCGCTGCATGTGCTGATTCATGATGTCGGCATTGGTCAGCATCAGCAGCGTATAGCCGTCGGGCACTGCCTTGGCTCCCGCGGTTGCACCGATGATGCCGCCGGCTCCGACCTTGTTCTCGACCAGAACCGGCTTGCCCAAACGCGAGGTCAGGCGCTCGGCGAACAGGCGCGCGAGGATGTCATTGCCGCCACCCGCCGCCTGCGAAACGATCACGGTGATCGGCCGCGCCGGAAAGTCATCGTTGCTCAGGGCGCCGGTGACGCTTCCGGCGCAAAAGGCCAGCACGAGACCAATGCCCTTCAGACGTGTAAATCGCGACATGCATCTCGCTCCGGTCAGAATTCGATGAATTCTAACCGTCCAAGATTCGTGCCAGCAAGACACGGGTTCAGCGCTTCTCGCGGACGCCCATGCGTTCAAGGCGCGGCAGCACCTCGTCGCAGAAGTACGGCAGTTCCTTGAGATAGTTCACGAAGGAGAAACCGATACCGCGGAGGCCTGCGTTGCTCAGGTCGGCGAGTTGCTTGGCGATCTGGTCCGGATCACCGACCATCATCAGGCCACCAAGACCATGCGCGTAGTGGTGGCGCTGCTTCTGGAATTCCTCTTCGCCGACGGTCGCGACAGAAATATTCTTCTTGCCAAGGATGCCGTCGACCGCTGACCAGTCGGCGTTCTCAATGGTGGCGTAATGATAATACTCCTCCGCCTCCTTTTGGGTCGGGCGGCAGGTGACGACACCGACCGCGTAAACGTCAAGTTCGCGTCCGTGCGCCTTGGCTTCGTCCTTGGCGGCCTTCACGCGCTCGGCAGTTTCGCTCATCGACGTCCGCGAAGCCTGCGTAAAGAACGCATCGCAATTGCTCACCGCAAAAGCTCGTCCGACTGGTGAGGCACCGGCGTTCATGATCAGCGGACGCGTTCCGCCATACGGCTTCGGCTTGGCGCGCACTTTCTGAAGTTTGATGAAATTGCCGTTGTAGTCGAAATCCTCGTTCGGGCTCCACGCCATCTTCACGGCGTCAAGCCATTCCTTCGCGTACTCATAGCGCTGCTCATGCTCGCGCTGCGTCACGCCGAACATCTGGAATTCGTCCTCGTTCCAACCGACGACGATGTTGAGGCCGAAACGCCCCTCGCTGACATGATCGGCGGTGACGAATTGCTTCGCCGCGATAATCGGATGGAACAGTGGCGCGTGCACGGTGCCGAAGGCAATCAGACGCTTGGTCTTGGCGAGAAGCCCTGTCGCCCAGGTGATCGTCTCGAGCGTCGTGCCCATGTAGTCGGTGTCGCCGCCGTAGCCCTTCCAGCGGCCGACCGGGAGCATGAAATCCACGCCGTTCTTGTCGCAGAGTTGGGCGAGCGCAAGGTTGTCCTCCCAGCTTCCGGTCCAGCGCTCGGGAACGCGAGTCACCGCGCGACCGGACGAGCAGTTCGAACCGAACAGGCCGATCTTGAGCTTGTTGTTGTTGTACATGGCCATGCGCTGGCGCATGGCATTGCTGGTTTCCCTGCCGGGACTTACGTCGTTCATCGTTTTCCTACCCTAGAGCTACGCCATTATAGGCAGCTCCAGCCTGTCCCGCACTGCGCGAAACGCATTGAGCCATATCAAATGCGACGCCGCCCACAACCGGAGGTCGGGGCGGCGCTCTCAAATTCGAGGAAGACGCGGGACGATCAACTCACCGCCGCACCGACCACGCTGGTGCGGATGTTCTGATCCTTCAGAAGCTCGTCGAAATAAGCGACTGTCTTGGTGAGGCCGTACTTCAGCTCGGTGCGCGGCGCCCAGCCCAGCACGTCATTGGCCTTCGAGATGTCGGGCCGGCGTTGGCGCGGGTCGTCCTGCGGCAGCGGGCGATGCACGATCTTGGAACGCGAGCCGGTCAGATCGATGACCTCCTTCGCAAGGTCGAGCATCGAAAACTCTTTCGGATTGCCGAGGTTGACCGGACCGGTCACGTCATCGGCCGATTGCATCAGGCGGATCAGCCCATCAACGAGATCATCGACGTAGCAGAACGAGCGTGTCTGCGAGCCGTCGCCGTAGATCGTGATGTCGCGCCCCATCAGGGCCTGGACGATGAAGTTCGACACCACGCGGCCGTCGTTCGGGTGCATGCGCGGACCATAGGTGTTGAAGATACGCGCGACCTTGATGCGCAGCTTGTGCTGCCGCCAATAGTCGAAGAACAGCGTCTCAGCGCAGCGCTTGCCTTCGTCATAGCAGGAGCGAATGCCGATCGGGTTCACGTGACCCCAATAGTCCTCGGTTTGAGGATGCACATGCGGGTCGCCGTACACTTCAGACGTGGATGCCTGGAGGATCTTCGCCCGCGTACGCTTGGCAAGACCGAGCATATTGATCGCGCCATGCACGCTCGTCTTGGTCGTTTGCACCGGATCGTGCTGGTAGTGAACCGGCGAGGCCGGGCAGGCCATATTGTAGATCTGGTCGACCTCGATATAGAGCGGGAATGTCACGTCATGACGGACGACTTCGAAAAGCTTTGAGTCCATCAGATGCGCAATGTTGCGTTTGGCGCCCGTGAAGAAGTTATCGACGCAGATCACTGCTGCGCCCTGCTTCAGCAGGCGCTCGGCGATATGAGACCCCAGGAATCCGGCACCGCCGGTGATCAACACACGGTTTTCAATATGCATGGATGACCCGTCCCTTCAGTGCACCGGACGAATCACACGTATAGCATGGATCGACTACGGGCCAGCGCGGGTTAAGCGCCTCAAATGCCCAGCGAATAGGCCCAAAAGCGCCCTGCGCGACGTGGAATGTTAATGTAAACAATCGAGAATGCGGCGATGCGCCGCCCTTCCGGCATTGGCCGATCTATATTCGAACCCACCCATGCGTGACCGCCCCTTTCGCGTCGCCTACCTGGTGACACACCCGATCCAGTATCAGGCGCCGCTTCTGCGAAAAATCGCAGCCCATGAGCGCGTCGATCTCAAGGTTTTCTTTCAAAGCGACATTTCGCTCCGGACCTTTCACGACGCCGGGTTCGGACGCGCGATCCGCTGGGACACGCCGCTAACCGACGGGTACGACTACGAGTTCCTGCCCTCCCTCGGCCCCAACCATCCAATCAGCATCTGGAAACCTTGGTCGTACGGCTTGAGCTCGCAATTGCGGCGTGGCGGGTTCGACGCACTTTGGATTCACGGCTATGGCCGTCCTTATAATCTCGCCGCCATCGGCGGCGCGCTTACGACGGGCGTAAAGGTTCTCATTCGCGACGAAGCCACGGCCGTCAGCAAAGCGCGGGACTCCAGTTCGGAGTGGGCTAAGGCGATGCTGATGCGTGGGCTGTCTCGCGCCGGCACGCGCTTCCTTGCGATCGGAAGTCTCAACCGTGCGTATCTGCAGCAACTCGGCGTGCCGAGCGGACAGATTTTCGATATGCCCTATTGCGTCGACAACGACTACTTCCAGCACCAAGCGGCAGCAGCGGTCGGACAGGTCCAGAGCCTGCGCACGGAGCTTGGTCTACGCGACGGCGTGCCGGTCATTCTCTACGCCTCGAAGTTCCAGGCGCGGAAGCGTCCTGATGACCTCCTTCAGGCTTATGGCCAATTGCGGAGTCGCTTCTCTGCCGACCGTCTGCCCTATCTCCTTTACATCGGAGATGGCGAGATGCGAGCCGGGCTCGAACGCTCCATTGCAGAGCACCAGCTCGACCGCGTCAAAATCCTCGGCTTCCGCAATCAAAGTGAACTGCCGGCTTACTTCAATCTCTGCGACGTGTTCGTGCTGCCATCGGTGCACGAGCCTTGGGGTCTCGTCGTCAACGAGGTCATGAACGCAGCGAGGGCCGTGATCGTAACCGATGAAGTCGGCTGCGCGCCGGATTTGGTCCGCAATGGAACGAACGGCTTTGCCGTCCCGGTCGGCGATATCCCGGCCTTGGCTCAAGCGCTATTCGATGTGACAAGCGATGCCGAAATCGCAGCCCGCATGGGGCGGGCAAGCAAGCAAATCGTCGACACCTGGAATTTCGACCGCGATGTTACCGGGCTCCTCGCGGCGCTGGAGGCGGCCGTTCCACGACAGTAGCTGCTACAGGGCGGATGAAGGCCTATGCAGACGTTGCATGCTTGTAGATATGCTTGGCCCAGGCTCGTAGTCCACGCTCCTTTGCGGACGTCAGGTCCAGGCCCTGAATAATCCAATCGCGCACCGGCACAGAAAATCCGGTCTTTGGACGATCGAGTATCGCCGACGGCAAATCCGCGACCGGCACTGTTGCCATTTCGCCCTTGGTGAAAGGGTGCGGTCCGCACAAATCGCCGGCCAAGTCCTCAACCAGCTTGTGATCGACATAAGGCACCCTGATCTCCAACGAGTGCGCCATGCTCGCCCAGTCCGCGTCGCGAAGCAGGCGGTCGCGCATGTACCAATGCACCTCAAGTGCAAGGATGCGCGCATACTCGCTTTTCACGCCGGCGATAGAGCCTTGCAATCTCGACATGACCTCGAGTTCTTCCAGACCACGGTTCGTCAGTTCCGGCCCGACGATGTCTTCGATTTCCCAAGGCATGAACAAGCTGCGGCGAAGCAGATAGGCCCCCTCGTAGCTAACGCCATACTCCAGAACGCCTGCGAACTTGGGCGAGCTGATCCGCTTCAGCGCCGGACTTGAAAGCCGACGGAAGGCCCTGCCCGCCGCCCGCGCAAACGGGATGCGGCCCAACGTGCCGACCAGACGCGGGATCTGATGAAAGCTGGGATAGCCGCCGAAGAGCTCATCCGCTCCGACGCCATTAAGCGCGACCTTGAGGCCCATGCGACGCGCTTCGCGGCTGACCATATAAACATTCACGCCATCGATGCTCGGCTGATCCATCGACGACAACAGATGATCAAGTGAATTCAAGAAATCGGAGCGCTCGACCCATGATGTCGTGTGCTTTGAGCGGAATTGCTTGGCGACTTGCGCTGCAAGAGCCGTTTCGTCGTCAGGCGTGCCGACGAATTCGCTAAAGCCCAGCGTGAATGTATGCAGGTCCTGGTGACCAAGCTCATCGGCCAACGCGAGGAGGCTTGCGGAGTCGCGGCCGGCCGAAAGAAAGACGCCAACCGGCACGTCCGAAACCAGATGGTGCTCGACGGAAGACTTCAGCGCGTGTGCAAGCCGCTCCTTCCGATCGCCCATTTGAGGCCGATCGGACGCCGCTGCGAGAATGTCAGTAAGACTCCAATACGGAGCTGGGGCCTGCGGCCCGCTCTGTGTGACGAGCATCGTCGTGCCCGACGGCAGGCTCTTGATGTCCTCGTAAAGCGTGAACGGCTCCGGTACATGCCCTAAGAGAAAAAAGCCAACGTGCCCAGCGGCGCTGGGACTCACGCCCGCTCCTGCGGCCTGCAATGCGCGCACCTGCGACGCAAACATGAACACGCCGTTGCGGGCTGAATAGTAAAGCGGCTTGATACCGAGCGGATCGCGCGCGAGAAGGAGTTGCCCTGCTTTCGAGTCCCAAATTGCGAAAGCAAACATGCCGCGCAACAGCGGCATCATGCCCGTTCCATATATCGCGTAGGCTGCAAGCAGGACCTCAGTGTCGGACTGCGTGCGGAAGCGATAGCCCCGTGCTTCAAGACCGGACCGAAGCTCGCGATAGTTATAGATCTCGCCGTTGAACACGATCGACAGACCGCGCTGCTCGTCATGCATCGGCTGTGCGCCGGCATCGGTCAGATCAATGATGGCAAGCCGGCGATGGGCCAATGCGACGCGATGCGCAGGGGCGCTCCAGGACCCGTGTCCATCCGGCCCCCTGTGCGCCATCTGATCGCACATCTGGATTGCGACACGCGGATCGAATGCCGCGTGTTCAGACACCCAAGCGAATGTTCCCGCGATGCCGCACAAGCGACTGCCCCGGACCTTTCCCCGTTCGCTGTTTGCTTGAAAAGCACACCAATTGCAACGAAGGCTGCTGCTCCAACCCATTGGAAGGAGGCACAAACTCAAAACTGGCTTAATGCTGCCAGCCTACGTCTTATGGCTATTGCTCGGGAGAATTTCCGTCAGGAAAAGCCCCAGGTTCGTGGATTTGGCGAAAATATCAGCCAAATGCCGGCTGCTAGACCGCCGGCTCTCCGGCTTGGCATTATCAAGCAATGCTGCCGTTAATCCATGCACGTCCCCTGGCCCCACCAGAATGGCGTGGCCGCGAAGAATGTCGTGAAGCTCCGTTCCCTCGTTGGCCTGCACCAGCACCGGCTTGCCGCTAGCCAGCATGGCGCCGAGCTTCGACGGCAGCATGAGATCAGCCGCACTGCCGTCCTGCGGCAAGACATGAAGATCAGCGAGATTGAGAAGCTCGCAGAGCTTCTCCTCAGGCTGAAGCGGAAGGAAGCGCACGTTCGGCAGATGGCCAAAGCGAGCCTTGAACTGATCTTTCAACGGCCCGTCGCCGGCAATGACGAAATGGATGCTGGAATGCGCCGCGAGACTTTCGGCGGCCTCGAACACCAAATGCAGCGCCTGCTTTGCGCCGATGTGCCCGCCGTACAGCACCACGAACGCATCATCGCTCAAACCGAGTTGTTGCCGGAAGGCATTAGGACCGATGAGCGGCTTGATCGCCGAAAGATCGACCCAATTGCGAACGACCGCGATGCGCTCGGACGATATGCCTTTGCTGGCAAGACGTTCACGCATGCGCTGTGAGATCGTAACGATGCGATCAAAACAACGCAGCATCCAACGCTCAAAACCAAGCGCGACACGCTGCGCGAAACCGCCGCGCAGATGACCGACTGCGAAAGCCGCATCGACCTCCAAGTCCTGAACGTGCAGGACACATCGCGCCCCGACAAGCTTCGCGCCGAGCACAGCGGCCGGCGCAGAGAACAACGTCGGCTCCACGCACATGACAGCGTCGGGACGCGAGCGGAGAATGCGCCACAACACGACCGGCGCCGCCATCAGCGCGAAACTCAGAGGGGCGAGCAGCCGCCCGATGCCCCTGCCTGGCTTGTGCGATAGCATCGGACAGCGGATGACCTTCACGCCATTCCACATCTCGTTCGAATAGCGCCAGGCGGAATACGGACGTTGTGTTGTCCAGCCCGGATAGTGCGGAGCCGCGGTCACGACCTCGACGTTGTGGCCGTTTGCCGACAAATGCTCCGCCAACTCACCCGTATAGCGGCCGACGCCGATCATCTCGGGCGCAAAATTGATTCCGTGAATAAAGGTCTTCAAGACGAGCCTATGGTTCCGCGCGAATAGCCCGGGGTCCCAAGCGCCATCGGTGCACGAAGCCGTTTTCCCCAACCAGCCTATGGCATCATACTACCCGCCAAATGGGAGCGCAGCTATGACAATGCGGGTTGTTTTGGCGGCGATGGTTAGCGTTGCAACGGCTGTAACCGTCCAGGCTCAGCCGTACCCTGACCGGACCATCCGCATCGTCACCGGCACTCAGACCGGCACCAGCGGCGACCTCGCCGGCCGCCTCCTTGCCCAAAAACTGACCACCCAGATGGGTCAGCCGGTCGTGTTCGAAAGTCGCCCCGGCGCTAATGGCCAAATTGCCGCGAACTATGTGAAGACGCTGCCGGCCGACGGCTACAACATCCTCTATGTGGCTTCGAGCACGGTGGTCACCGGCCCGCTGATCACCAAGAACATCGGCTTCGACACGTTCAAGGACTTCACGCCAATCAGCGTCGCCGTCGGGGCGCCGTTGTTCCTTGTCGCCAACTCAGAACTGGGTGTGGACACGACCGGAGCGCTGGTCGAGCACGCCAAAAAGAACCCCGGCAAGCTCGCCTTCGGTAGCGTCGGGCGCGGCTCGGTGTTTCATCTGCAAGGCGAGGCGCTGAAGGCGGCCGCCGGTATCGACATGCTGCATGTGCCTTACACTGGAGCGAACAACGCCAACATCATCGGCGATCTGCTCGCGAACCGCGTGCAGGTCTATTTCCCCGCCTACCCCGCGACGCTGGCGGCGCTGCCGACCGGCAAGATCAAGCTGCTCGGCGTGTTTTATGACACCCGAGTGAAGCAGCGGCCCGATCTGCCAACGGTGAAAGAAGCGATCCCGGGCCTCATCACCGTGCCGTCGTGGTTTGGCTTCATGGCGCCGGCCGGTCTGCCACGGCCGATCGTCGATCGCATCCAAGCGGAGGTGAAGAAGGCGCTGGAAGATCCCGAGGTCACCGCGAAGCTCGAAGAGGTCGGTATTCTTCCGGTCGGCGGCACGCCGGAGGACATGGCGCGGATGCTCCGCACGACCACCGACGAGATGACCAAACTTGCCAAACAAATCGGTATCGAGCCGAACTGACACACGTCGTTCGCCGAAAGAAAAAAGGGCCACTTGCGTGGCCCCTTCGCACTGGTGATGAAAACTCGAAACTACTGACCAGTCTTGTTGAGCGAGATCGCGACCGAGGACATTTCGCTGCCCGGCGCGACGATCGAGATCGACTGCTTGCCGGCGCTGGTGTTCATCGCGAGCATCGCGGAGATCACGCCTTCGACGCGGGCATTGATGCGGCTGCCGCTGGCGCTGCCGGAGATCGTGCCACCGACGCGATTGGTCATCTCGGCCCAGGTGCCCGAGATCGCGCCGCCCGAGTGGGCGACATTGCTCTGAAGCTCGAACTTGTAGCTGGCGCTGGCGCAACGGATGGTCAGCGCGAGATTGGAGCCGCTCACATCATAGTTGGCGCGGCAGCGGATCTGCTCCTTCACCCCACTCGCGAGGGTGATATTGCCGCCGCCGGACCAGGCCCCCGGCATGTTGGCGAACGGGCTCTCGACCGCTTCGGCTTGACCCGCCGTAGCCAGGAACGCAACCGTCACCGCAACCAGAGCTGATGTCTTGCTAAACATGGTCCCCTCCAAGGAAAGATGAGCTTCCGATGACCGTTGGTCGCCGAGGCCATTGCAGGCGTTCACCGCGGAGGACGGCAAAATTGTATCGTTTGTATCTCGCGCCGGGCTTCCATGCGGGCTATCGTCCCGGCGCAATTCAATAAGGAGGAAACATCATGGCCAGTCTGCCCCAACGCGATATCGGCAAGAGCGGGATCAAATCCTCGGCGATGGGCCTCGGCTGCATGTCCTTCTCGGGCGTCTATGGTGCCAGCGACGACACAGCCGCGATTTCACTGATCCATGAAGCGCTGGACCGCGGCATCACCATGCTCGATTCCTCGGACGCCTACGGCAAAGGTCACAACGAGGAACTGCTCGGCAAGGCGCTGAAAGGCCGCCGTCAGGGCGTGGTGCTCGCAACCAAGTTTGGCAACCTCGGCGGTGCAGGCGGGAAATTTGCCGACGGGCGGCCGGAATTCGTCATCGCCTCCTGCGAGGCGAGCCTGAAACGGCTCGGCGTGGAGGTGATCGACCTCTACTACCAACATCGCATCGATCCGAGCGTGCCGATCGAGGACACCATCGGCGCGATGAAGAAGCTGGTGGAGCAAGGCAAGGTGCGCGCGTTGGGCCTGAGCGAAGCCTCCCCTGCCACCATCCGCAAGGCACACAAGGTGCATCCAATCGCGGCTGTGCAAAACGAATTCTCGCTGCTCTATCGCGATCTCGCCGAGGAAACCTTAAAGACCACGCGCGAATTGGGCATCTCTTTCGTGGCCTATGCACCGATCGGGCGCGGCCTGCTCTCGCAGGACATCGCCGATCCGGCGACGCTGTCCGACGGCGACACCCGCAAGCGCCAGCCGCGCTATTCCAAGGACAACCTCGATCACAACAAGGCGCTGGTGCAGCGCGTGCAGGAGATCGCCAAGCAGAAGGGCTGCACCGTCTCGCAGCTTGCGATTGCCTGGGTGCTCGCGCAGGGCGACGACATCATCCCGATCCCCGGCACCAAGCAAAAGGCGCGGCTGCTCGAAAACCTCGGCGCACTGAACGTGAAGCTCACGCCCGCGGATATCGCGGCCATCTCGAATGCGGTGCCGGCCCACGCCGTGAAGGGCACGCGCTATCCCGAAGGACAGATGGCGTCGCTCTACATCTGACGCGTTTCGTTCTCGTCTATTCGGGCCCGGCCTTCCTGTGTCGGGCCCGAACTGTTTTCTTCGACCACCTCGGGTGCGCGCCAAAGCAAGATCAGGAAGACAACGAACGCCACCGCGTATGCCGCGGCAAATCCAGCGGCATACGGAAACCAGAACGAGGCGGGCTTCTGCGTTTCGCCATTCGCACATTCCTGTAGTGGGGCAATTGCCCACGGCACGAACAAGAGCGGCGCGCACAGCGCGAGCGCGCTGCCCACAATCACGAGGGTGAGAACGAGATTAAATTTCATTGTGTCTCCTGCACCTGCGAGACACCACAGACGATTGAAAAGCGAAATCAGAAGCTGGCGTTAGCACTACTCTCAGCACATCAGCCTTCAATGCATCATCGAAATTTTCAGGTCATCAATATCGCGGGTAATTTGTGGTGCACACCTCTATAATGTCTGCAACAAAGCGCTTTGAGCGCTCGACTGCATCCGGGGAGGCATTCATGTCCAACAATTCTTCGATCACGCGCCGTGCGGCGCTCGGTGGAGCGGCCGCAAGCACAGCCGCCCTCAGCGGAGGTGAAGCGATGGCGCAGGGTGCTTCGCGCAAGACTTACGTTCTTATTCATGGCGCGTGGCACGGCGGCTGGTGCTGGCGCCGCGTGACTGACCTGCTCGAAGCCAAAGGGCACAAGGTCTACGCGCCCTCGCTCACCGGCAACGGTGACCGCTCGCACCTACTCAGCAAGGACATCAATCTCGACACCCACATCACAGACATCGTCAACCTGTTCAAATGGGAGGACCTGAAGGGCGTGTGCCTCGTGGCGCACTCCTACGGCGGCTGGCCGTCCTCCGGCGCTCTGGAGCAGATCGGCGATCGCGTGTCTTCAATCGTGTGGGTCGATGCCTTCAAGCCGGAGAGTGGCCAGCGCGGCACTGACTACGCTTCCGACTTCAGCCGCAAGGCGCTGGAAGAAGCAGTCGCAAAGGGCGAGCCCGGCCGCAAGGCGCCTCCCCCGACGGCGTTCGGCGTCGTCAGCGAAAAAGACCAGGAATGGGTGAAGTCGAAGATGACCGATCAGCCGAATGGCGTCGCGTTCCAGCCAATCAAGCTAACCGGCGCCCGTGAGAGAATCGCGAAGAAGACCTACATCCGAGCGCCGAAATATCCGCAAGCGGCTTTCGACAAGGCGCTCGCCGAATGCAAGGCCGACGGCACCTGGAAGGTGATCGTCAACGAGAGCACCGGCCACGACATCATGGTCGATCAGCCGCAGTGGCTCGCGGATGTGATCTTGCAGCACTCCTGAGCCGATGGCCGAGCCGAGAGCGACGTCCCCCTGAAGGAGAAACCGCTCAGGGTGACACTCTGGCGCACGGCGAACCGGCACCGCATGGCTTTGCCCCAAACGCCGCAAAACGGTCCACGGCTGGCGCGACTCCATGCAAAAATCTTCAATTTTCAGCAATAACTGACGCTCTCGGATTCTTTGCCGAAACGCTATCGGCCTTGACCGTGTGGCCAAGGCGCTGGATATGTTTGCCGAAACGCACGCGCCTTTATTGCGGCGCGCAGCAGCGGCTATTTCATATGGATGTCTTGTCCGAAGTTCTTCGTGTGGTGCGCTTGTCGGGCACCGTCCATTTACGCGCCGAATTCACCGAACCGTGGTCGATCGGGTCGTCGCCACGATTGATGGCGGCGCGTCTCAATATGCAGGCGGAGTCGCTTGCCTGCTTTCATGTGGTCACTTCAGGCGGATGCTGGATCAGCGTTGAAAAACTTCCAGCTATGTGGATCGAGACTGGCGACGTCGTCGTATTTCCGCGCGGCGACGATCATGTGGCGACGAGCGACACCAGCCTCCCCGTCGTGCTGATGAAAGACATCTATCCCAAACCATCGCTTAATTGTACCGCCGATATAAGGCATGGCGGCGGCGGTGACCCCACGCGCCTGATCTGCGGCTTCATGCACTCCGATCACCGCTTCGGTCCGTTAGCAGAGTCCCTTCCCACACTGCTCTGCGTTCGCGCCCGCAATGGCGCGGTCACGCTTGAAACGTTGAATGAAACAGGCCGGTATTCGCACCCGATTGTGCGGCAGCACGAAGCGGACTGGTGGCAGTCCTCGTTGCGATATCTGATCTCCGAAACAACGACACCAAGCGCAGGAAACCAGGCCGTACTCGCACGGCTCGCGGAATTCCTATTCATGGAGGTGCTGCGCTGGGAACTGCGCTATGCCTCCGAAGAGCGCCACGGTTGGCTCGCGGGGCTGCGCGACCCGCATGTCGGCCGTGTGTTGGGGTTGCTGCACGGCGAGCCTTCAAAACCGTGGACGGTCGAGGAGTTGGCGCAGCAAGCCGGCATCTCGCGCGCGGCACTTGCGAAACGTTTTGTTGATCTGGTCGGTGAAACGCCGATGCAATATCTCGCAGCATGGCGGATGCATCTTGCGCGGCATCTGCTGCGCGACAGCACGCTCGGCGTCGGCGAGATCGCGGGTCGCGTCGGCTACGAATCCGAAGCTGCGTTCAATCGCGCATTCCGACGGCTTGTCGGCGCACCGCCCGCTGCCTGGCGACACGGCAAACTACCGGCGAAGCCGTCGGCGCCGCAGCCGGTCGCACACTAGGCGCTTTGCTCACGCCTTGTTGAGCAGCTCTTTCACTTTGCTGCTCGCCTTACCGAAATCCATCTGGCCGGCGTACTTGCCGCGAAGCACGCCGATCACCTTGCCCATGTCCTTCATGCCTGCTGCGCCGGTCCCCTTGATCGCGGCCTCGATCGCGGTTGTCATCTCCGCATCGGACATCTGCTTGGGCAGATAAGACGAGATGACCTCGATCTCCGCGCGCTCTCCGGCGGCCAGCTCCGGGCGTCCACCCTTGTCGTAAAGCTCGACGGATTCCTGGCGTTGCTTGATCATCTTTTGGAGCAAACTCAGCAAGGCCGCGTCGTCCAGCGGGTCCTTGCCCTGCCCGCGCGCTTCGATATCGGCGTTCTTGATCGCGGCGTTGACCATGCGCAGCGTGGAGACCCGCTTCTCGTCGCGAGCCTTCATGGCGTCCTTCATGGCGTTGTTGATATCGTCGCGCAGCACGGAAACCTCATTTCTGGTTCGAAAATCGCCGGAAAACGCTAGTGGGAACTGGCTGTTCACATATCGCGCCCGGCCTTTGACGTAGGCCCGCTAGAGGCCTATCTACAGCCCCTTATGAGCCCCAAACAAGACGATTCCGGCTGGATTGAGCCCAAAACCACGGCCCTCCTCGTGCTGGCGGACGGCACCGTTCTGGAAGGCTTCGGCCTCGGCGCCACCGGCCACGCGGTCGGCGAGGTCTGCTTCAACACCGCAATGACCGGTTACGAGGAGATCCTGACGGACCCCTCCTACGCGGGCCAGATCGTCACCTTCACGTTCCCGCATATCGGCAATGTCGGAACGAATGAAGACGACATCGAGACCGTCAACATGGCGGCGACGCCGGGCGCGCGGGGCGTGATCCTGCACACCGCCATCACCGATCCGTCGAACTATCGCGCAACGCGCCACCTCGATCAGTGGCTGAAAGCGCGCGGCATCATCGGCCTCTCCGGCATCGACACACGTGCGCTCACCGCGCTGATCCGCAAGGACGGCATGCCGAACGCCGTGATTGCGCACGATCCGAACGGCAAGTTCGATCTCGACGCGCTCAAGAAGGAAGCTCGCGAATGGCCGGGCCTTGTCGGCATGGACCTCGTACCGATGGTGACGAGCGCTCAGCGTTTCACCTGGGATGAGACGCCGTGGCAGTGGAACAAAGGTCACGGCCGCCAGACCGCTCCAGAATTCCATGTCGTCGCGATCGACTACGGCATCAAGCGCAACATCCTGCGGCTTCTCGCTGATGTTGGCTGTAAGGTGACCGTCGTCCCGGCTAAAACCTCCGCGGAAGAGGTCCTCGCACTGAACCCCGATGGGGTTTTCCTCTCGAATGGCCCCGGCGACCCGGCGGAAACCGGCAAGTATGCGGTGCCGGTCATCAAGAACGTGATCAACAGCGGCACGCCGACGTTCGGCATCTGCCTCGGCCACCAGATGCTCGGCATCGCGCTCGGTGGACGCACGCAAAAGATGCATCAGGGCCATCATGGCGCGAACCATCCGGTGAAGGACATGACCACCGGAAAGGTCGAGATCACGTCCATGAACCATGGCTTTGCCGTGGATAAGGATAGCCTGCCGAAAAACGTCGAACAGACGCACGTTTCGCTGTTCGACGGCTCGAACTGCGGTATCGCACTTAAGGATTTGCCGGTGTTTTCCGTGCAGTACCACCCGGAAGCCTCGCCAGGCCCCCGCGACAGCCATTATCTCTTCGCCCGGTTCGCGGACCTGATGCGAGCGCGCAAATCGAACGCCACCCCCCGCCGCCAGGTGGGTTAACAAGCCATAAAGCGCGGTTTCGCACCGCGCTCCCGAGCCCTCGGTTATTAAGATTTTGGGACGAATCTTTTAGTAAGTTCCGGCCCGGGACGCCGCATGAAACGCAAAATCGAGCCGCAGACTTTTCTATTCGAGGACGACGGATTTGTGCCGAACAATCCGCGTCTGCCATTCGTGCTTTATCGCAGCGTGATGGATTTCATCGGCATCGCCGACCCCGAAATCTCTATCGAGGAAATGTTTCGCACCAATCATTGGGGCGAGAGCTGGCGGAACGGCATCTACAACTACGCCCACTATCATTCGTCCATTCACGAAGCGATGGGTGTTGCGCGTGGGCGCGCGAAAGTGCGGTTCGGCGGCGGAAAGGGCCAGGAGATCGATCTCGTCCAAGGCGACGTCGTCGTGCTCCCTGCTGGCACCGGCCATCAAAGCCTCTGGACCAGCCCCGATCTCGTCGTCGTCGGCGCATATCCCAAGAGTGGCCGCTACGATCTCTGCCGCGCCAGCAAAAGCGACCACGACAAGGCGATCGAGTTCATTCCGAACGTTCCTTTGCCTGATACCGACCCGATCTTCGGCACATCCGGTCCGCTGCTCCGCCTCTGGCAAGCCTGAGCCGGCGCCGTCATGGCGACGCGGAACTGGATTTCGTTCTGGGATTCCAAGCAGACGATCTACGTCAACACGCATCATCGCGAGGTGCACTACCGGCGCATCGCCGACGATCTGCGCCGCTTCGTGAAGCCGGGCGCAATGGCCCTCGACTACGGATGCGGCGAGACGCAAGCCGCTGGGCGCATCGCCGACATCGCGGATCAGCTCATCCTGTCGGACGCTGCGCCCAGTGTGCGTGCGATGCTCTCCACGCGTTATGCCGGCAACGGCAAAATCGCGGTGATGGCGCCGGCGGATGTAGCAACGATGCTCGATCGGTCGCTTGATGTGATCGTGCTGCACTCGGTGGCGCAATACATGAAACCGAATGAGCTCGATGCATTGTT
This sequence comes from Pseudomonadota bacterium, assembly GCA_040756555.1. Classification (GTDB taxonomy): domain Bacteria; phylum Pseudomonadota; class Alphaproteobacteria; order Rhizobiales; family Xanthobacteraceae; genus Z2-YC6860. Next base: position 151,422 of record JBFLYS010000008.1, read on the forward strand.
CAAGCTCTTCCGCCGTCTGCTGAAGCCTGATGGCCTTCTCGTCGTCGGCGATATCATTCCGCCGGACTCCAGCGCTCTCACCGATGTCCTGGCGTTGCTGCGTTTTGCCGCACGCGAACACTTCTTCATCGCAGCACTCTCGGGCATCGTGCGCACCGTGTTCTCCGACTATCGAAAGCTGCGCGCGGAGCTCGGTCTCACGCGCTATCGCGAAAATGAGATGCTGACGAAGCTGAAAGCCGCCGATTTCAGCCCGGAACGCGCCGAAAACAACATCGGTCACAATCCCTCACGCATGACATTTGTGGCGCGTCCCAATTCCTGACAATTCGAGGGACCGGGTTTGGGAAGCGGTAACTGTTCTTGCTAACGCGATATCAACGCGGCGGAGGTACTTTCGCGTTTACGGCCCGATGGCGGAGCGGCGACGCAAAAAGCTGTGCAAGGCTTTTTCAGCTTGGTTCAAATCCAAGGCGGGCCTCCAAATTGAGCGGGACGGACACCAAGGTGTCCGTCCCGTTTTTCTTTTTGACCTGATGCAGTCACGAGAAATCAATCGGGGACGATCCCGGCTTCGCGGATGATCTTGCCGAACCGCTCGTGATCCGCTCGAATTTGTTCGCGGAAAGCAGCGCCATCGGTATAGGCCGCAGCAAGGCCGAACTTCTGGACTCGCTCCTGCGTGTCGGGCTGCGCGAGTATCTCCGCGATCTCCTTGCCAAGCCGCGCGACGGTGTCAGGCGGCGCCTTCGCCGGCGCGGCGACGCCGAACCAGATCTCGAGATCGAATCCCGGCACGCCGCTCTCGGCGATCGTCGGCACATTCGGCAACGACGCCGGGCGTTTCGCGGACGCTACGCCCAAAATTTTGAGCTTGCCGGAAGCGACGTGCGGCATCGCAGCGGTTGGAGCAACCCAGCCCATCGGAAGCTGAGCTGCGAGCACATCGTTGAGCACAAGAGCGGCGCCACGATAGGGCACGTTGATAACGTCGATCTTGGCGAGAGCATTCAGCATCGTGAGGGCAAGATGGTGCGGCGTCCCGATGCCGGGCGTACCGGCGGAGAGTTTGCCGGGCTCAGCTTTCGCAAATGCGATCATCTCGCGTGCATTGTTCGGGCCGAATGACGTGTTCGCGATCAGAATGATCGGCGAGGTAGCAACACGCGCGATCGGTGTGAAATCGGACGCCACATCGAAGGGCACATTCTTGTGCAACCATTTGTGCAAGACAGCCGAAGTTTCCATCAGCAGCAGCGTGTTGCCGTCAGGTGCCGCCTTGGCGACAGAATCGGCGCCGACCATCCCGCCAGCGGCAGGGCGGTTCTCGACCACCACCGTCTGCCTCAAACGTTCCTGAAGTTTCTCAGCGATCAGACGCCCCATCGCATCGACGCCACCGCCCGCACCAATCGGCACGACGATGGTGATGGTGCGCCCACTGCCAATCTGAGCCTGTGCTGGCATCGTGAGCGATAAGATCGCAACGAGCAGCATTCCGCTTTTGCGGATCATCAATTCCTCCCCTGCTTTGTCGTTTGTTTTGCGGAGAGCGTAGCTCGCGATATGTCACGCAGCAACGCGCTGTCGTCCAAGAAGCGCGGATGCGGCCTCTTGTCCATCCGGCCGAAAGCTGCACAAACTTCGCCGGCCACCAGGGAGCGCTGCATGAGCAAACACGTCGCCGGTCTGCGGAATGAGAGCCGCGCGTGGGTTGAAGTTCCTGCCGACGACAACGGCGATGCGATGATCGCCGCGATGGCCGAAGCCGGCGTTGACTATGTATTTTTCACATCGGGCTCGGAGATCGGCTTCTATCAGGAGGCGATCGCGAAGGCGCATGCGCGCGGCCGCAAGGCGCCGAAGCTCATCACGGTGACGCATGAACACGCGAGCCTGAATGCGGCGCTGGGTTATGCGGCGGTAAGCGGGAAACCCGCGGTGACGGCGGCGCATGTGGACTGCGGCACGCAGCATTACGGTGGCGCGGTGCACACCGCATTTCACTCCGGCCTGCCTGTGGTTATCACCGGCGGCGGCTCGCCGACGAGTTGGCCCGGTAGCTTCCTCGGCGCGCGCGACGGCGGAGGCCATATCTGGTTGCAACAGAGCTTCGACCAGAACTCGATCGTGCGGCAGTACACCAAATGGGACCACCGCATGCAGCTCCAGGACAACGCGGGGCTGATGATCTCTCGCGCCCTGCAGGTGGCGCGCACCGAGCCGTGCGGACCGGTCTATCTGACGCTGCCGCGCGAAGTGTCCCTGCACAAGATCAACGGCGCCAAGTTTCCGACCATGCATCAGCTCGGGGTGGCGAAGCCCGCGGCACCAGATATGGATGGCATCCGCGAAATCGCAGCACGATTAGTGAAGGCACAGAATCCGTTCGTGCTGACCGCACGCTCAGGCCGCAACCCGGCAACAGTTCCCGCACTTGTGCGACTCTGTGAGTTGCTTGGTCTGCCGGTCGCCCAGTCGGGTCTGCGCGCCTACCAGTGCTTCCCGCTCAACCATCCGCTTTATATGAGCGGTGCAAGCCTCAAGGACGCCGACGTTGTCCTCTGTCTCGATGTCGATATTCCGTGGATGGCCGACACCAACCCGCCGCCCGACAACGCGTGGGTCGCGATCACCGATGTCGAGCCATCCAAACGCAAAGTCCCGACGATGGAATTCACCGCGGACTTACGGCTCACCGCGGACGCTATGTCGGTGGTCGAGGCGCTCGATGCGGAAGTTCGCAAGCTAATCACGCCGGACGATCAACACCGTTTTGCGGCGCGCGCTGCAAAATGCGCGGAGATGTCGGCCAAGCGCCGCAAGGACCTCGCCGATGAAGCGAACGCCGTCGCGGGCAGCAATCCTATCAATCCCAAATGGCTGTCGCACTGCATCGGCGAGGCACTTGGCAACAACTGCATCGTGTTCGACGAGACGATCGCGCAGAGCCAAGTCCACGACTATCTGAACCTCTCGCAGCCCGGCGCCTATTTCCACAACCCAGCCTCGAGCGGCGGCTGGACGCCGGGCGCAGCGTTCGGTGCCAAGCTCGCGGCGCCGACGAAGGACGTGGTCGCTATCTCCGGCGACGGCTTCTACATGTTTGGCACGCCGATCCACGCGCTATGGGCCGCGAAGCACTACAACGCGCCCTACATGTCTATCGTCTATCAGAACCGCAGCTATTCCACAGGGACACTTCGCGTTGATCGCGTGTACGGCAAGGACAGTTTCGCGGCGAAGGCCGGCTATGACGGCGGCTATTTCGATCCACCGATCGATTTTGCGAAGGAGGCGGAGGCCGCGGGCTGCTACGGCGAAAACGTCACCGATCCTACGCAAGTCGAACCCGCGATCCGACGTGGCCTCGAACAAATCCGCAAAGGCAATCCTGCGGTGATTTCGGTGTGGCTCGCACGGCTTCTTCAGAAGGACTGATTGGGAATATGTCACCAAGAATTGCGGTTTTCGGCACCGGCGCGAACGGCTCCTGCATCGCGGCGAGCATGATCGATGCAGGTCACGACGTAACCATGATCGACCAGTGGCCCGAGCATGTCGAAACCATGCGCAAGAACGGCCTGAAGATCTCGATGCCGGAGCAGGAGCTGCACGTGAAGGTGCGCGCGCATCATCTGTGTGACGTCTGCACGTTTCAGGAACCGTTTGACGTCGTGCTGCTCGCGGTGAAGGCCTACGACACACGCTGGGCCTGCGAGATGATCAAGCCGCATGTCGCCGAGAACGGCATGGTCATCGGCATGCAGAACTGCATGGTGGCTGGCGTCATCCGCGAGGTGATCGGGCCGGAGCGCTCGATCGCCTGCGTGCTGGAACTGTCCTCGGAGATGTTCATCCCTGGGCAGGTGAAGCGCAACACACCGCCGAAGAAGACCTGGATCGGCCTTGGCCTGCTCGAAGGCGGGCCGGGGCATCGCCTTGAGGAAATGCAAAAGCTGCTCGGCCCGGTCGGCAAGGTCGAGATCAAGGAGAACATCCTCGCCGCGAAATGGACCAAGCTCGTCGTCAACGCGATGTGCCTCGGCCCCTTCGCGATGGTCGGCCTTACGCTGCTCGATGCCGTGAAGCTCCCCGGCATGCGCGATCTGATCGTCGAGATCGGCAACGAGGCGATGCGCGCGGGCCAGGATCTCGGCTATCAGCTCGAACCGATCTTCGGCCTGACGCCCTCCGATCTCGCGGGCTCCAACCGCCCGGCTGAGCTTCTGTTCGACACGCTCGCAAGCCACATCGGTCCGGGTCGCGGCCGCAACACCGTGTTGCAGGATTTCCTGAAGAACCGGCCGAGCGAGGTCTCGATGATTAACGGCCTCGTCGCCGAGGAGAATCAAAAGCGCGGGCGTCCCTCGCCCGCCAACGCCCGCGTCGCCGAGATCGCGCGGCAGATCGAAGCAGGCAAGCTCAAGCCCTCGCCCGATAACATGGCGCTGGCGCTCTCCAACTGACGCTACGAAATAACTGGTGAATGACATGCCTTACGTTCTGAACCGCCGCCATACCCTCGCCTTGCTGGGCTCGCTCGTGCCCGCCGCCGCTCTCGGCGCGGCCTATCCCGAACGGCCGGTGAAGCTGGTGGTCGCACTTGCGGCCGGTGGGCCCGCCGACACCGCAGCGCGGGTGTTTGCGCCGTTCCTGCAAGAAGCGCTCGGCCAAAGCGTGTTCATCGAGAATCGCGCCGGCGCATCGAGCGTCGTTGGAACCGAGTCGGTCGTGCGCGCCACACCCGATGGCTACACGCTGCTCTTCGGGTCGAGTTCAAGCTTCGCGGTCAATCCGGCTGTGATGAAGAACCTTCGGTTCGACATCAACAAGGAGCTCAAGCTCGTCGGCCTTGTTTCTTACACGCCGCATGTGCTCGTCGTGCGCTCCACCCTGCCTGTCAACACGCTCGCCGATCTCGTCGCGCTCGCGAAGAAGGAGCCGGGCAAATACAGCTATGCATCATCCGGCACCGCCGGCGCGATTCATCTGGCGAGCGAGCTGTTCAAGATCGAGGCTGGCATCGATCTCCTACACGTGCCTTATCGTGGCGGCGGCCCGGCTGTGGTCAGCCTGCTCAGCGGCGACGTCGATGTGTTCATCAGCGATCTGTCCACCACGGTCGAGAACATTCGCGGTGGACGGCTGAAGGCGCTGGCGATGGCGTGGCCGAAACGCTCGCCATTCCTGCCGGAGACGCCAACCTTCGCGGAGGTCGGCTATCCCAAGGTCGTCTCGGCCTCGTGGTTCGGCCTCGCCGCTCCGGTCGCGACGCCGCCCGACATCGTTACGAAGCTTTCGGGGGCGATGCAGAAGACCTTCGCTTCATCCGAATATCAGGCCGGTCTGAAGAAGCTCGGCAACGAACAATTCACCCTGGACGCAGCCCAGTCCGATGCCTTCATCAAGGATGAGGTGTCGAAATGGGCCGCGGTGGCAAAGGCGGCCAAAATCCAGACCGACTAGACCGCCCAGGCAGCGGACGGGGCCGGCTGGGCCACAATTGGAGGCGGTGCGCCCCGGGAATGGGCGCCATGCGGCAGATACCGCCCGTTTCCTTGAAAAACGCCTGATGACAACTACTTTTCGGGCACCGTCCGGGGTTGGCGGGGGCCCGATTCTGGTCTAGTCAATCCGCGCGCGGGGCGGTCTCCCGCAGGGGCGAAGGACGCGCATCAGCGCGCCCTTTTTTTATGTGTCGAATTGAGGCCCGATGCCGAAAAGAACCGACATTCAATCGATCTTGATCATCGGCGCTGGACCTATCGTCATCGGCCAAGCCTGCGAGTTCGACTATTCCGGCACCCAGGCCTGCAAGGCCCTCAAGGAAGAGGGCTATCGGATCGTGCTGGTGAACTCGAACCCCGCCACGATCATGACCGACCCGGATCTGGCGGACGCGACCTATATCGAGCCGATCACCCCCGAGATCGTCGCCAAGATCATCGAGAAGGAGCGCCCCGACGCACTGCTCCCGACGATGGGTGGGCAGACCGCGCTCAACACCGCGCTGTCGCTCAAGAAGATGGGCGTGCTCGACAAGTTCAACGTCAAGATGATCGGCGCGACCGCGGAAGCCATCGACAAGGCCGAGGATCGCGAGCTGTTCCGCAACGCCATGACCAAGATCGGTTTGGCGACGCCGCGCTCTCACCAGATCAAGACACTTGCCCAGGCGCTCGAAGCGCTGGACGAGATTGGCCTGCCCGCCATCATCCGTCCATCGTTCACGATGGGCGGCACCGGCGGCGGCATCGCCTACAACAAGGCAGAGTTCATCGAGATCGTCGAACGCGGCATCGACGCGTCGCCAACCAATGAAGTGCTGATCGAAGAGTCGGTGCTTGGTTGGAAGGAGTACGAGATGGAGGTTGTCCGCGACAAGAAGGACAATTGCATCATCATCTGCTCGATCGAGAACCTCGACCCGATGGGCATTCATACCGGCGACTCGGTGACCATCGCGCCGGCGCTGACGCTGACCGACAAAGAATACCAGATCATGCGCGACGCCTCGATCGCGGTGCTGCGCGAGATCGGTGTCGAGACCGGTGGCTCGAACGTACAGTTCGCGGTGGACCCGAAAGACGGCCGGCTGATCGTCATCGAGATGAACCCACGCGTGTCGCGTTCGTCCGCTCTTGCATCCAAGGCAACAGGCTTCCCGATCGCAAAGGTCGCGGCCAAGCTTGCAGTCGGCTACACGCTCGACGAGATCGCCAACGACATCACCGGCGGCGCGACGCCCGCGTCGTTTGAGCCGACGATCGATTATGTCGTCACCAAGATCCCCCGCTTCGCCTTCGAGAAATTCCCTGGCGCCGACGTCACGCTGACCACGTCGATGAAATCGGTCGGCGAAGCGATGGCGATCGGCCGCACGTTCCAGGAGTCCCTGCAGAAGGCGCTGCGCTCGCTCGAAACCGGCCTCACTGGCCTCGACGAGATCACCATCGAAGGCCTCGGCCAGGGCGACGACAAGAATGCCATCCGTGCTGCACTCGGTTCGCCGACGCAGGATGGCCTTCTCAAGGTCGCGCAGGCGATGCGGCTAGGCTTCACCGACGCGGAAATCCACGCGGCTTGCAAGGTCGATCCGTGGTTCCTCGCACAGATCCGCGGCATCATCGACGCCGAAGAACTGGTCCAGAAGAAGGGCATCCCCGCGACGCCGGAGGCCTTCCGTCGCCTAAAATCCATGGGTTTCTCCGATGCCCGGCTCGGCAAGCTTGCAGGTCTGAGCACAGACGAAGTCAGCAAGCGCCGCCGCGCGCTCAACGTACGTCCGGTGTTCAAGCGTATCGACACCTGCGCGGCCGAGTTCGCGTCGCCCACCGCCTACATGTATTCAGCCTATGAGCGTCCGTTTGCCGGCAAGGCCGCGAACGAAGCGGCGCCGTCCGACAAGAAGAAGGTCGTCATCCTTGGCGGCGGCCCGAACCGCATCGGCCAGGGCATCGAGTTCGACTATTGCTGTTGTCATGCCGCCTTCGCGTTGAAGGAAGTCGGCTACGAGACCATCATGGTCAACTGCAATCCGGAGACGGTCTCGACCGACTACGACACGTCGGATCGTCTCTACTTCGAGCCGCTGACCGCCGAAGACGTTCTCGAGATCATCGACACCGAGCGCTCCAACGGCACGCTGCACGGCGTGATCGTTCAGTTCGGCGGTCAGACGCCGCTCAAGCTCGCCGAAGCGCTGGAGAAGGCGAACGTGCCGATCCTCGGCACCTCGCCGGATATGATCGACCTCGCGGAAGACCGCGACCGCTTCAAGAAGCTGCTCGACAAGCTGAAGCTCCGCCAACCGGAGAACGCGATCGCCACCAGCCTCAAGCAGGCGCGCGCCAGTGCCGAGGCAATGGGCTATCCGATCGTGATCCGCCCGTCCTACGTTCTCGGCGGCCGCGCGATGGAGATCGTCCACGACGCAGCACACCTCGACCGCTATCTCGTGCGCCTCACCGGCGACCTAGACCGGCCGTCGGAGCTTGTCGTGTCGGCGAAGCGTCCTCTGCTGCTCGACCGCTATCTCACCGACGCCATCGAGGTCGACGTCGATTGCCTGTGCGACGGCAAGGACACGTTCGTCGCCGGCATCATGGAGCACATCGAGGAGGCTGGCATTCACTCCGGTGACTCGGCGTGCTCGCTGCCGCCCTACTCGCTCGACAAGAAGATGATCGCCGAGTTGGAACGGCAGACGCGCGGCCTTGCGCTTTCGCTCAACGTCGTCGGCCTCATGAACGTGCAATACGCCATCAAGGATGGCGACATTTACATTCTTGAAGTGAACCCGCGCGCCTCGCGCACGGTGCCATTTGTCGCCAAGGTGGTCGGCCTGCCGGTCGCCAAGATCGCCGCACGCGTGATGGCCGGCGAGAAACTCGCAGACTTCAAGCTCAAACCGCTCGACTTCGACATCAAGACTGCCGACCACGTCGGCGTGAAGGAGGCGGTGTTCCCATTCGGCCGCTTCGGCGACAAGGTCGACACCGTGCTCGGCCCCGAGATGAAATCGACCGGCGAGGTCATGGGTCTCGACCGCGACTACAGCGTCGCCTTCGCCAAGAGCCAACTCGGTGGTGGCGCCCGTCTGCCGAAGGCCGGGACCGTATTCGTCTCGGTCCGGGACGACGACAAGCCCAGGATTCTCGAATCGCTCAAGACACTTCGGAACCTCGGATTCGAGGTATTGGCCACCTCCGGCACCCAGCGTTACCTGAACGAACACGGCGTCGACGCGGCCAAAATCAACAAGGTGGCCGAGGGGCGTCCCCACGTGGTTGACGCCATCAAAAATGGCCAGATTCATCTGGTATTTAACACCACCGAGGGCGCCACCGCGCTGGCCGACAGCCGGCCTCTGCGGCGGGCAGCCCTCTTGCATAAAGTCCCCTACTACACCACTCTTTCCGGGGCCGTCGCCGCGGCGCAAGGAATTAAGGCCTACCTTGGGGGCGATCTCGAGGTGAGGGCGCTGCAGAGCTATTTCGGCGGCCGGGCCTGAAAAGGGCTGGTCACAGTCAAGATGTCGCGTTGGGACTTAAAGTTCCATTTGTTCGCGGGTCCGAAGGAAACTTTCGGCCCGCGTTCGGATTTATGTCTCTCGCCGATTGGAGGATGAGAAGTGGTTGAGAAGATTCCGATGACCGCAGCGGGGCACTTGGTGCTTGAGACGGAGCTCAAGCATCGCCAGCAGGTCGAGCGGCCGCGCATCATTCAGCAGATCACCGATGCGCGCACGCACGGCGACCTGTCGGAGAATGCGGAGTACCACGCCGCCAAGGAACAGCAGTCGCTCAATGAGGGCGCGATCGCGGAGCTCGAGGACAAGCTCGCGCGCGCCGACGTCATCGACGTCTCCAAGCTCTCCGGCGACTCAATCAAATTCGGTGCTACCGTCAGCGTGATCGACGAGGATACCGAGAAGAAGCACGTCTACCAGATCGTGGGCGAGCCGGAGGCCGACGCCAAGACCGGCAAGATCTCGATCACGTCGCCGCTCGCGCGCGCGCTCGTCGGCAAGAAGAAGGGCGAGACCGTCGAGGTGGTGACGCCGGGTGGTGCGAAGGCCTACGAGATCACCAAGATCGACTGGAAGTGATCGCGTTCCGCTAGACGATACGCAAATTGAATTCGACGCGGCCGGGCTTGTCCCGGCCGCTTTCGTTTTGGAAAGTACCTGCCGGCACGGCGCGGACGATCAACGACAAGCCAGGGCCGGGGGGATGGAATGAAGTTCGGAGTCTTCGACCACATCGACGATGCGGGCATCCCGCTCGGCGAACTCTATGCGAACCGGCTCACTATCGCCGAAGCCTACGACCGACTTGGCTTTCACGGCTATCACGTCGCCGAGCATCACATCACACCGCTCGGTGCCGCGGCCTCGCCCAGCCTGATCTTCTCTGCCCTCGCCTACCGAACCACGAAGCTCCGCTTCGGACCGATGGTCTATCTATTGCCGTTCTACCATCCGCTGCGGCTGATCGAAGAGGTCTGCATGCTCGATCAGATGAGCAGCGGACGCTTCCAGCTCGGCGTCGGGCGTGGCGTGTCGATGTACGAGACCGCAGCTTATGGCCTCGATTTCTCGAAGACCCAGCAGATGTATCACGAAGCGTTCCAGGTACTGCTGAAAGGCCTCGGCTCCGACGAACTGTCCTTCGCGGGCGAGTTCTACAAGTTCGACAAGCTACCGATGATCCTGAAACCGGTGCAGAAACCGCACCCTCCTCTGTGGTATGGCGTAACGATGCCGCCCAACGCCGTGTGGCCAGCGGAGAGCGACGTCAACATCATCGCGCTCGGCCTGCGCGACAACACCTCGACGATCATCAAGTTCTATCGCGAGACGCGTGCAAAGCTGGACCGCGCCCCAGACAGCACACTGGCCGGCGTCAGCCGTCACGTCGTCGTCGCCGACACCGACGAGGAAGCTCTGAAGATCGCGCGCCGCGCCTATCCGCGCTGGCGGCAGAGCTTCCGCTGGCTGTTCAATCGCCACGGCGCCGAGCCGCGCGTGATCGGCATTTACCCCGAAACCTATGATGGGCTGATCCAGATCAAGAACGGTATCGCCGGATCGCCCGCCACCGTGCGGCGCTATGTCGAGGAGGAATGCGTCGCCAACAACTGCAATTATTTCGTGCCGCACATGGTGTTCGGCGATATGACGCTTGCGGAATCGCAGCACTCGATTGAGCTGTTCGCGAAAGAGGTCATGCCCGCGCTGGCTTGAGAATGGAAATGCAACAATGAACGAGAAACTTGCAGCGCTCGCGCTTACGATCTTCGCCGCGTGTTTTGTCCAAGAGGCGACAGCGCAAACCTACCCCAACAAACCAATCCGTATGATCGTGCCCTCCACGCCGGGCTCCCCGACCGACGTCATGGCACGCCTCGTCGCGCAGAGCATGTCCTCCAGCATCGGCCAGCCGGTGGTCGTCGAACCGCGGTCCGGCGGTGGCGGCATCATCGGCACCAAGGCGGTCGTCAGTGCAGAGCCGGACGGCTACACGCTTCTGTTCACTGAAGGCGCGAAGCACCTGATGACGCCCGCGCTCTATGACAACGTCGGCTTCGATCCCGTCAAGGATCTGACGCCCGTTGCGACCGCGGGCGGCGGCGTGTTCCTGCTTGTCATTGCACCGGATATTCCGGCGAAGACCGTGAAGGAATTCGTCGACTACGCGCGTGCCAATCCCGGCAAGATCAACTTCGGCTTCGGCCAAGGCACTCTGCCCCATATCCTCGGCGCATCGCTGAAGGCTGCGACCGGTGCCGACATCAATCTCGTGCCCTACAAGGGCGGCGCGCAGGCCGTGGCCGACATGCTCGGCGGCCACATCCAGATGAACTTCGGCACCACCGCGACGCTGCTCGCGTTGATCAAGCAAGGCAAGCTGCGCCCGCTCGCCGTCACCGGCGAGGCGCGGAGCCCGGAATTGCCCGATACGCCAACGATGGCGGAAAGCGGGTTCCCGAAACTGACGCTGCGCTATTGGATGGGCGTATGGGCTCCACCGCACACGCCGAAGCCAATCATTGAGACGCTTAACGGGAACATCATTGCCGGATTGAAAACGCCGGAGTTGCTCCGCGGATTGAACCACGCGGGCTTCGAGCCGCTGCCGATCGACGCCAATGCAATCGGCCCCTTCATGCAATCGGAATCGCCGAAGTGGCTGGAGGTCGCGCGGAGCTCCGGCGTCAAAGGCGACTAAGCGACGCTTAAGCCAGGTTCGAAAGGTGCTCGACCAGAATCACGAACGCACCGAGAAAGAAAACAAAGTTACCCATGACTTCCCCCTGTCGTTAAGTCCGCGGCCGGTTGGTCCGGCCTGCGGGTGCCGGCGCGATATTTCCGCCGGCAGGGGCAGGTCTAACGCAAAGATTTTAAGACGAAGTATTTCGTTCCATTCGCAACAACGAGTGTGCGCGTGATCCGCGATAACGCGCGGCGATCACTCCGGCTCAATCTTCGCGTCGGCGACGATCTTCGCCCACTTCTTCGTCTCCGAGACCACGAAATCCTTCAATTCATCCGGCGAACTCGCGATCGGCTCGATGCCTGCCGCGTTCAGCTTGGTGGACACTTCGTTATCGGCGAGCGCTTCACGGAACGCGGTGTTAAGCTTGTCGACAACGACTTTCGGCGTTTTCGCCGGTGCGAAGGCCGCGAACCATGCGGTCAGATCGTAGCCTTTCAATCCGGCTTCATCGAGCGAAGGGAGATCAGGCGCAAGCGGCGAGCGTTTCAGGCTCGACACCGCGAAGCCCTTCAGCTTGCCGCCGCGCACCGGCGGCAGCGAAGTCGACACGTCGCCGAAGAACAGTGAAATCTGCCCGCCGAGAAGATCGGTCACGACCAGCGGATTGCTGCGATAAGGAATGTGCAGCATATCAATTCCGGCCATTGTCTTCATCAACTCGCCGGCGGCGCGCGACGAGGTCGAGCCGGCGCCGAACGTCAGCTTCGCCGGATTGGCCTTCGCATAGGCGATCAGCTCTTGCACATTGTTGGCCGGCACCAACGGATGGCCGACCAGCGCCAGCGTGATGGTGCCGAGCTTGCTGAGCGGCTCGAAGTCCGCGACTGCGTCGTAGGGCACGCGCTTGAGCATGCTCTGGTTCGAGGCATGCGTGGTGTTGGAGGTGATGAGGATCGTGTAACCGTCAGGCGCGGCGCGCGCGACATTCAGCGCCGCAGGGACACCGCTGCCGCCACCGATGTTCTCGATCACCACCGCCTGACCGAGTGTTTGCGACAGCCGATTGCCGAGCAGACGCGCGAGGGTGTCGGTCGCACTGCCGGCGACGAATGGTACGACGAACTTGATGCCGCGGCTCGGATAGCGGTCCTGCGCGGCAACGCTCAGCACCGATGCGGCGGTAAAAAGCGCGACGGCCGTTGCCGTCAGAATTTTTTTCATGGCTTTCTCCCTAGACTGGAATCTCAATCGGAATTTCGAGAAGAAGGAACGACAGCGCTTTGCCATGTCCGTCGAGGCCGAGGCTTGCGTTGACGCCGCCTTCGAGGACATCGTCGAGCACGAAATTGAATGCCGCGAGTTTCGGCAGGTCGTAACGCACAACGCGCGATGGTTTGCGGCGCGCGAAGGCCTCCGCAACGCGCTCGGGCGTAATCTGCCGGGCAATCGCCGGATAATGCGCCGGGTCGCGGCACACGAGGGCGATATTCAGCCGATTGCCCTTGTCGCCCGAGCGGGCGTTAGCGATGTTGTGCAGCGTGACGGCTTTGGTGTTCATGCGCCGCCACCAATCATCGAGACGCGCGGCTGCGCGAACTTGCGCTCGATCAGGCAAGAGGCACTGGCGAGGCGCGGCGTGAGACGCCGGCGGACACCGGCGCCGCCCGCCGGCCCGGCGCAGTAAAGCGCCTCGACTTCATCCAGCAGAAGTTCAACTTCAGCGGCATTCGACGATTGCGCGGCGAAACGCAGCCGCACGTCCTCGGGCGCGGAATTTCTCCGCGACGAGAATGCGCCGTCGTTATCGCCGAACACGCTGAGCATACCGATGGCGTCAGCGCGGATACGCAAATCCGGCGCCCGTTTTCTCATTCGTTCGGCGATGATGTCAGCCGCGAGACGGGCGCGGGCAGAAGCGTTCGGCCCGGCGTAGGAAATCTCAGCTTCGCCCAACGAGCCGCCCTCAATGCAAACGGTCGCCTTAAGCGTCTGTGGCGCAGGCTTGCCACGCGCGCCCGTGGCACGAACGCGATCGGGTCCGATTTCCGAGACCTCTACATTCATCACATCGAGCACCACGTCCGGCGCCAGATAGGCCGAAGGATCGTGAATCTCGTAAAGGAGTTGCTCGATCACGGTGAGGCGGTCGACACGTCCACCCGTGCCGGCAGGCTTGCTGATGACAATGGCGCCATCGGAATCGATTTCTGCGATCGGATAGCCAAGCTCCGCCATGCCCGGCACATCCTTGAACGACGGATCGGCGAAATAGCCGCCGGTGATCTGGCTGCCGCATTCGAGCAGGTGGCCCGCAAGCGTTCCCGCTGCGAGACGATCCCAGTCGTCGAGCGTCCACCGGAACGTGTGGATCAGCGGACCGAGCGCGAGCGCTGAATCCGCGACGCGTCCCGTTACGACAATGTCCGCGCCCAGATCCAGCGCCTGCGCGATCGGCGCAGCGCCGAGATAGACATTCGCCGCGATCACCTCGCGCGCGCCGCGCAAGATCGCGCCGTCGATCTCACGCTTCGCAAGCTCGTCCGCCGACAACAAACCGCTGAGATCGTCGCCTTCGACGACGGCGATCTTCGGCTCTTTCAATCCCAGCTCAAGCGCCATAGCCAGGATGCGTTCTGCCGCACCGCGCGGATTGGCCGCGCCGAAATTGCCGACGATTCTGATTTTGTCGCGCAAGCAGCGTGCCAGCACTGGGCCGACAAATTTCTCCAGCGCAGGGTTGAACCCGCGCGAGGGATCGCGGCGGTGCTCAAGTTGCGAAAGCGCAAGCGTGCGCTCCGCGAGCGTCTCGAACATTAGGAAGCTGGGGCCATCGAGCTTAGCCAGCGCATCGACCACCGGCCCCGCTGCATCGGTCCGATCGCCCGCAAATCCGGCCCCTGCGCCGATGAAAACCTTCGGCATTCCTCCCATCCTTTTGTCCTTTTGAGGCGGACGCTATTGACGACCATTCATAGTGTCAAATAATGACGCCCGATGAATTCATAGGTCTTGATTATGAGTTTGACACACCGGCAATTCGAAATCCTGATCGCCGCCGCCGAAGCCGAGAGCTTCAGCGCTGCGGCGCAACGTCTGAAGATTTCCCAGCCGTCGCTTAGCGAGTCGATCCGGCGCATCGAGCGCGAGATCGGTGCGCCCCTGTTCGAACGAACGACGCGTTCCGTAAAACTGACATCCGAAGGCCGACACGCCGCCTCGGTCGCCCGCGAGATCGTGCGCGACTTCAAGCGCGCGCTCGACCGGCTCGCCGCGCGCGACAAGGACATGCCCGGCCGCATCACCATCGCAGCGCTGCCGTCGGTCGCCTGCGCGGTGCTACCTGCTGCCCTCGAAGAGTTTGGCCGGAAGCATCCCGCGATTCACGTCGCGCTGCATGACGTGCAGCACGAACGCGCGCTGGCGCTGGTGCGCGAAGGCACCGCCGATCTCGCAGTCACACTCAAGCCTGCAGCAGGCGATGAACTGGTGTTCGAGGAGATCGCTTCGGACGTCGCACATCTCATCTGCCGCAGCGACGATCCGCTCGCTGCGCGCAAATCCGTGCGGTGGAGGGACTTACGCGACCGTCCCTTCATCGGCTTCACGCGGATTTCATCGGTTCGCCGGGTCACCGATGCGGCGTTCGTTCATGCGGAAGTCGCGATCGAGGCGCGCTACGAGGTCGAGCAAATTCCGAGCGCTATCGCGCTGGTCGAGGCAGGACTCGGCGTCTCTGTGCTGCCTTCCCTCACCTTTTCGATGTTCAAGGGCCGCGATCTCGTTGCCCGTCCACTGGTCGAGCCGCGGCTGCGGCGCAACGTCGGCTTCGTTACGGTGGCCGGACGGACATTGCCGGACACCACCCGCATCTTCATGCAGGCGATCCGGCAAAAGCTGTTGCGCGAGCTGAAGACGGGAAAGGCCTAGGACTTACCCTGCGCCGCCGCGTTCAGCTCCATCGGCACCATGGCAGCGTCCTTGGAGTTGCGGAGCGTCAGCGAGGTTTTGACGTTGCGCACATGCGGCGCGCTGGTGAGTTCGGTGACGAACGCCTGGAATGTCTTGAGGTCCGGCGCCACGCATTTGAGCACGAAGTCGATCTCGCCGGAGAGCATCCAGCATTCGCGCACCAGCGGCTCCTTGCGGACGAAGTCCTCGAACTGCTTGAGGTCACTCTCGGCCTGGCTGGAGAGGTGCACCATGGCGAACACGGTCACCTCGTAGCCGAGTGCCTTTTCGTCGAGCAGCGCTCGGTAGCCCTTGATGAAGCCGGCCTCCTCCAGCGCCCGAACCCGGCGCAGGCAGGGCGGCGCGGAAATCCCGACCCGCCGGGCCAGTTCCACATTGGTGATACGGCCGTCATCCTGGAGCTCTTTCAGGATTTTCCAGTCGATGGCGTCGAGTCGTTCGTGCACGAGAATCCCCAGTCGTTACTATCCATTATCACTGACCTGGGCCGCCCGCGAAAGATTATTGCGCGGGCTATCCCTGTGACGCCAAACCGCAATTTCAGGGGTGTGGACCCAAGGGTTGCGTAACTTGCATAGCTCAGCCAAAGGCTTACATTGGTCCCTCGGGGATGCGCGGTCCGGCGCACTTTCTTGCTGGCGGAACGTCCTCGTCTACACGCAATCCAAATGGACGCCCGGACCGAGGGGACGATGGCCAAGACGACCCATGCCAAGGTGGTGATTATCGGCTCAGGACCGGCCGGCTACACGGCGGCGATCTACGCCGCGCGGGCAATGCTGGAGCCGATCCTGATCCAGGGCATCCAGCCGGGTGGGCAACTCACCATCACCACCGACGTGGAGAACTATCCGGGCTTCGCCGACGTCATCCAGGGCCCCTGGCTGATGGAGCAGATGCAGAAGCAGGCAGCCCACGTCGGCACCAACATCGTCTACGACCACGTCAGCAAGCTCGACCTGTCGAACCGGCCGTTCCGGCTCGAGTGCGACAGCGGCGATATCTACATCGCGGAAACTGTTGTTCTCGCCACGGGCGCCCAGGCGCGCTGGCTGGACCTGCCCTCCGAGCAGAAGTTCAAGGGCTACGGCGTCTCGGCCTGCGCCACCTGCGACGGCTTCTTCTACAAGAACAAAGAGGTCTTCGTGATCGGCGGCGGCAACACCGCGGTCGAGGAAGCGCTGTTCCTGACCAATTTCGCCTCGAAGGTGACGGTCGTTCACCGCCGCGACCATTTCCGCGCCGAGAAGATCCTCCAGGACCGCCTGTTCAAGCACCCCAAGATCGAAGTGGTCTGGGACTCGGTGCTGGACGACGTGACCGGCGACGAAAACCCGCTCAAGGTCCGCAACATCAAGCTGAAGAACGTCAAAACCGGCGCGATCACCGAGCACAAGGCCGACGGCGTGTTCATCGCGATCGGCCACCAGCCTTCGACCGAACTGGTGCTCGGCCAGCTCAAGATGAAGCCCTCGGGTTACGTCTGGACCCAACCGTATTCGACGGCGACCTCGGTGCCGGGCGTGTTCGCCGCGGGCGACGTCGCCGACGACATCTACCGCCAGGCGGTCACCGCCGCGGGACTTGGCTGCATGGCCGCGCTCGAGGCCGAGCGCTTCCTCGCAGGCCACACGGCCGAACAGCGGCAGGCGGCCGAATAGAAATTTGAAAGATGCGGCGATTTCGCTGCTTTCCGCGCGGGGCGGGGAAGCAAATAAGGCTGAACAATGGATTGGGATAAACTGAAAGTCTTTCATGCCGCTGCAGAAGCCGGCAGCTTCACCCATGCGGGTGAGCAGCTTGGGCTCTCGCAGTCGGCGGTGTCGCGCCAGGTGAGCGCGCTCGAACAGGAGCTGGCTGTCTCGCTGTTCCACCGCCACGCGCGCGGCCTGATCCTCACCGAACAGGGCGAGCTTCTCTATCGCACCGCGCACGACGTGTTCATGAAGCTGGAGGCGGCGCGCGCGAAGCTCACCGACAGCCGCGAAAAGCCGAACGGCGAGCTGAAGGTCACGACCACGCCCGGCATCGGCATTCACTGGCTGACGCCGCGGCTCGGCGAATTCCTCGACCTCTTCCCGGACATCCGCGTCACGCTGATCACCACCGACGAAGAACTCGATCTCGCGATGCGCGAGGCTGACGTCGCGATCCGCCTGCGCCAGCCGACGCAACCCGATCTGATCCAGCGCAAGCTGTTCTCGGTGCACTCGCACGCCTACGCTTCGCCGGATTATCTCAAGCGCTTCGGCACGCCGCGGTCGTTCGACCAGCTCGACGCCCACCGCATCATCGTGCTCGGCGGCACCATCGTTCCCCTCTATCTCGAAAACCGGAAGTGGCTGACGGAAGTGGCGCGCGACTCGAAGGACCCTCGCCTGCCGCATCTCGCCATCAACAACGTGCTGGGACTTCTCCGCGCGTGCCAGCGCGGTCTCGGTATCGCGCTACTGCCCGACTATCTGGTCGAGGAAAACGGCGGCCTGGTGCAGCTTTTCAGCGAAGAGGATTCACCGCTGCTCGAAGCGTACTTTGTGTATCCCGAGGAGCTGAAGTCGGTCGCGCGCGTGCAGGCGTTCCGCGATTTCCTCGTCAGCAAAGCGCAGCGCTGGAGCTTCTAAGCTTTCAAAACTTTCCGCAGCGCGCGGAAATTTCACAAGAAATACCAGTCGGTGCGAACGCCGCATGGCTGACATGCGACGCTTCGCGGGCCGCATCCCGCATGGCTGACATGCCGAGGTCTGCGTTGTGTACGCGCCGATACAGCCGCAATATTTCTACGCGCTGTTGGCGCTTCGGTTGTCGCATCCCCCCAGATATGCAGCCGAGTGCTTTCAGCAGTTCCCCTCTGGAAGGTGATTGTCGGCCGTCCCGCGCCGACATGACTGAGCCGGACCCGCAAGGGTCCGGCTTTTATTTTGTTCGCGCGAACAGCCGCTATATGCGCCGAAGCTCGGACGCGAGCATGCCATTGATCATGTGATCAGACCGTTCCTCGGAGCTGATCGTTGCGCCGATCTCGCGCGCCGCGAACGAACCTCGCGAAAGCGGCCCGCGACGACTCTCATCCCGGATTCTCGCGTCGCGCAAATTCCGAAAGCACTCTACGCGCCGAGCTATGCAACGAGGTCAGTGCTAGAAACTGAATCCCAGCCGGAATTTGACCTGATGACGTTCGAAATGCGTCAGGTCGAGCGCATCCGAACGGCTCGCCGCCGCGCCCCACACCTGCACATCCCAAGCGGCCGACAGCCACCACGGCCCGCCGAGCGCGGCATAGAGAGTCGGCCCCGCGTAGAGCGCCTGACCAGCGAAGGCGTTCAATGTCAGACCCTCATAACGCCGCAGGTAACGCGCCTCGCCGCCGAGGAAAACGCCAGGCGCGATCTGCGCCGTCAATGCGGCGCCCGCACCGAAGGTCGACTCGTGATCTATCTCCCCGCTCCCGCGCAGGCGCGTGCGCTCCGGCTCGTACAGCAGATTGACCGCGCCGAACACGCGCCCCGGAACAAGCTCGCGATCGGCGAGAAGAAGGAACACCGCGCTCTGGCGATCCGCCGGCGCGTTGCTCACATCGTCGACGAAGCTCCAGCGCGGCTCGACACTGAGAGTGAGACCAACCGGCGCATGCGCGCGGTCAAGCACACGATAGCGCATGCCAACAGCCACGCCCTGCATCGCGGTCCTGCGGCTGTCGCCGAGACCGTTTACGCCGGACATCGCCGCATAGGCGAAGGCGGCCGCCGCAGAGATCCGGAGATTCTCCAGCAGCGTGTGCTTGATCTCGACGGCCGTCGCGGCGTTGCTGTAGCTCCCGCTGCCCTTGCCGAAACGCCCGATCGTCTCGGACTCGATCTCTGTCTCTTTCAACTCGCCGATGTCCGCGCCTTCGACGAAGCCGAACAGATGTTCGCTGTCGACCCTGTTGGACTTTCGCGTTTCGGCTTGCGCCAGCGGAGCGGCGCCAAGCGCGAACACAGCGGCAAAGAGAATGACACGCAACATGGAATGGCTTCTCGGCAGGAGCCGGACCGCCGCACGTTCGAGGACGGATGAATGAGAGCGGCCGGCGGCGCCGGGCACGGCGCCGCCTTTCTTCTACTGGTCCCGCGCACGAGCGTCGACGACACGGCAAGCCTGCCGGAATGATTTGCGCCAGAAATCTCCGGCGCGTGGCCCGCAAGCCTCAAAGAGCCCACACGCCCGGTCACACCATGGTGACATGGCCCCGACTTCGGGAATTTTTGCAGCGACGGGCGATATAGTACGGGCTTCCCCGTCAGGCGCCCGGGACGGGCTCCCTGTCCGCCCAGGTCTGGATCATGGTCTGGGTCATGGTGCCGATCACAGACCCGGCCGCCGCGGATATTGGACGCCGCAAGGCTGACCCCAAAGCGACACCCGACCGCTCTTCGAAAGCCGCGGCCGTTCTTCGCTTGAAGGTTTCATGGGCTTGATGCATCAATCATAACAGTCAGGTGATTCGCACGCGGCTGCGCCGTTCGACACCTGCCTGTTGCCTTCCAGTCAGTGAATGCTGCGTGAACCGTACGCTGCGCCGTTTCCGGTGCGCGATGTTGTGCGTGCAGTCTATTGCCAAACCAAATCATCGGAGGCTCAGGTGAAATACGCCCTGCTCATGACATCCGCCGTCTCGGCCCTGATCGCAGGCTCCACCTGCGCGAGCGCGCAATCGGCAACGACCTACTCCGCCAGCAATCAGTGGGGCACCACGTCGTCCGGCGCGGCGGTCACAGGCGCCCTTGAGTCCTCGCAGGCTCACAGCCTGAACGGCGCCATCGCCTCCCAGGTGAACGGCACCAAACAAGGCGTGCTCGTCAGCAACGGATCGCTTGGGGGCGGCAGCCTGACGATCAGCTCCGTCGGCTCGCAGACCATCGTGAGCAGCTCGGTGGTCGCGACCAACTCCACGGTGACCAGCCCGATCAACGCGACCCAGACGTCGTCCAACAGCGGCGCCGTCACCAACCAAGGCACGATCAACGTCAAGTGATGCTCGTCCCTCCCATCAGGATGGCGGGGACGCTTGCTCCGCCGTACCGGGGCGTCGCTGCCGCCGCCTTTTTGCTTCTGGCGGGCTGCGGCACCGACCTTGGCGGTCTCGACGACACCGTGCCGGTCACCCAGGCCGCGTTGCCGAGCGTCGTGCAACCGTATCCCCGCATCGAGGGCGCGCTGGCCTGCATCCGCCAGACCGGCGTCCTGCGCGGCAGGATTTTCGTGGTCGGCGCGTTCGCCGACAGCACCGGCAAGCTGAATGCGGTGTCGCCGGGATCGACCGGCAACTTCATCCCGCAAGGCGGCAGCGCGTCCTACATCACGGATGCGCTGACCAAGGCCGGCGGGCGCGTGGTCTCGACCTATTTCGGCCAGCCCGCGGAAGAGGTCCCGGCGAACTACGCCATCAACGGCATCTTCAACAGCCTGGATTTCGGTTCACCCATTGCGGCTGACGTCCGCATCAACGGCATCGGCCCCACCGCCGCGACCGGCTGGGCGCAGCTCAGTCTGACGATCCAGCTCGACGAAGTTAAAACGCGGCTCAATCGTCAGATGAGCATGATCCAGCGGCCCGTGCGCTACGCGCAGCTCGGCGTCGGCGCCGGCAAGACGTTCGACACCACGCTGGTGACCGGCAACATCGTCATGCAGAACCAGGAGCGCTTGCAGTTCGAAGCCCTGAACGGCCCGATCGCGCTCGGCGTCATCGACGTCGTGATGAAAGAGTTCTCGCGCGCACGCCGGCAATGCGGCGGCCTCGTCGCCGACCTGTTAACCACAGCCTCGGCCGCGCCTGCGCTCGTACCTGCCCCCGCGCCCCCGCCGCTGCAAGTTCGCGGCTGAATCGCTTCACTCCGGAACGCCGATCGTCTCACGACGAAACACGCTGCGTGCGTGTCTCGCTCCGGTATGGATAACGGCCGCGCGCGGTATGGATAACAGCGGACAAAGATTGCGGGCGCAATTCGACTGACGTACGCGAGTCCATCGCCATCGCTGTATTGCGCGATGGGATTGAGGGGCGTCAGTCACATGCGTAGGATTTATCGCGTCGCTTTGTGCTCCAGCGTGGCGTCAGCCGCGCTCATGCTCGCAGCTCCAGCCGCGTTGGCTCAGACGGTCGTCAACCAAAGCGCGACCAACAGCGGGGCCGTCTCGAACCCGCCCGCCCCTCCGGGTGGCGCCAACACGATCGACATGGGCGGCGGCGGACTTGGCGTCGGCGCCTCCGTATCGACCAGCGCCGGCGGCGCGGTGGTCTCGACCTCCGTCACCGGCATCAACTCCCAGTTCGTCAATCCGACCGGCGGATTCGGCGCGGTCACGCAGGGCGCCCAGAACGATCCTACCGGCGCCATCACCAACGGCGGCGCCATCGCCAACGTCAGCGGCGCCGCGGATTCCGGCTCGTCGCTGAGCATCAGCGCGCGCGGCGCGGGTGCGTCCTTCTCCATCGTCGCGGTCGGCGGCATTCCGTTCCAGCCGGTCGCCACCGTCGGCAACATCGCGCAGGGCTTCGCAGCGCCGGCGGCCTCGCCGCCGGTGATCAACGCAGGCAATGTCATCAACCTCGGCGAGATCACGGGCCCGTCGGGCGGTCCGGCGCTCGATCTCTCCGGCATGGGCGCATCGGCGTCGGTCAGCGCGGGCGGCGCGCAAAGCTCCGTCTCGCTGAGCGCGATGGGCGCGACCACATTCACCGGGACCTCGTTCGGCACGATCACCCAGGCCCCGAACAACGCGCCCTCCGGCGGCGTGTTCAACACCCTGACGGCCGGCGGCATTTCGCTCGGCGCGCTCAGCGGCGACGGCGCCAGCGCCTCGACCTCGGCGACCGGCGCGGCCGCGTCCGTCTCGCTATCCTACATCGACACCACGAACTGGTCGCCGACGCAGATCGTCTCGATCTTCCAGAACCCGCAGAACAACGCCATCAACGTGAGCAACAACCGCTCGGGCAACTCCGGCATCACGGCCGGCGTCATCAGCGGCGACGGCGCATCGGTGCGCTCCACGGCGGCAGGCGCATTCGCCGGCGTATCCTATTCGACCATCGGAAGCTCGGCCGCCGCCGGCCCCACCGGACAGACCCTCGGCAACGTCGGCCAGCTCGTCACCAGCACCGGCAACGTCTACAGCGACGGCGTCTTCACCGCCACCAGCCTGACCGGCGTGGGCAGCGCCATCGTCGCCAGCGCGGTCGGCGCCGGCGCTTCGTTCGCGGTGTCGAGCATCGGCGACACGAGCACCGCATCGCTCACCACAGCCGCGACCACGGTGATCCCCATCACCCAGCAGGTGGCCAACACCGGCACGAACATCACCAATTTCGGTCAGGTCAGTGTCGGCGCCATCAGCGGCAACGGCGCCGCGGTCTCCATGTCCGCAACCGGCGCGCAGGCGTCGGTCTCGGTCAGCGCGATCAACACCACCGCATTCACCACCCCATGGGCGACCGCCCTCCAGACCGTGTCGAACGGAAGCGTGGGGAATCCGGCCGCCGTCAACAACAACTCCACCGGCGTGACGACGGGCAACCTGTCCGGGCACGGCTCCTCGGTCTCGGTGGGCGCGACCGGCGCAGTCGCGAGCATCGGCTACTCCTTCATCAACACCACGGCCTGGTCGTCCTTCCCCACCGGCGCCAATCAGGCCGCGACGAACGTCGGCGCAATCTCCAACGTGCCCAATGTCGACACGATTTCCGTCGGCAGCCTGTCGGGCACCGGCGCTTCGGTGCGCGCGAGCGCGGCCGGCGCGGTCGCGAGCGTTTCGGTGAACAGCATCCTGAGCGGTCCGCCGGCCACCAACCTCCTCGGCTCGGCGGGCATCCAGCAGATGGCGATCAACACCGGCGCCATCACCAACCGCGCGTCCATCGTTTCGACCGGCACGCTCAGCGGCATGGGAAGCTCGGCGTCGATCAGCGCGACCGGCGCCGCCACCTCGGTGGCCGTGGCGAGCATCGCCGACACCGTCGTGATGCCCCCGCCCACGGCCACGATCACGAACATCACCCAGACATCGACGAACAACATCGCGTCGCCCGTCACCAACACCGGCTCGATCACGCTGGCTGGCGGCAATCTCGGCATCGGAGCGGCGGCGTCGATCAGCGCGGTCGGCGCCAGCGCCGCGATCTCCTTCCTGGCTGTGAAGTAGCGAACCGCGCGCGTTTTCCGGCGCTCTTTGATCCAAGAGCGCCCGGATGCAAGAGCGCCGGCCTTAGTCGCCAGGGCGGATCATCCCGCGTTCTTATCCCCTGAGCTCTTATCCCCTAAGCTCTTGGGCCGCCCGCGCTTCACTGGCACCGCCGAGAAGAACATGTGCCCGAACCGCCACATCCGCCGGTAAAACTCCAAAGCGATCGCCCGGCGGGGAACCGCATCGATCTTCGCCCATTCCTTGCTCTTCAGAATGTCAGCGACCGTGTGCGCGCCGTCGGCCTTCGCGACAAGCGTTTCCTCGAGCGGAGAAACGATGAGCTCGTGAGACCCGCGCACGCATTTCCTCGGGTCGAATACGGACGGCGACAGCTTCGGATGCCGCAGCGGGTAGTAATCGAGCCAACGGTTTCCCTCGAATGAGATTTCGCTCCGCTTGTCGCGGCTGCCGACCGTCACGACGAAACTGTGCGTCGTCATACGCCCGTCAAGCGCTTCGACAATAGACCAGCGATCGCGATCGGCAATATTCGCGTCGAGCCCTTTCCAATCCTGGTTGTAGATCCCGCTGTCGAGCCAGCCTTGAAACTTGAGGCCGTTGCCTTCGACGAAATCGAGCACGTCCTGCACGCTGTAGGCGACGTCCTGCGAATGCAGAAACGTATCGACCACGGCCGCATCGGATTTCATCTCAAAGGAATGTTCGTAGTACCAGCGCGCCGGATGATGCGGAGCCAATTGCTGAATCGCCGAACGAACGACCGCAACGCCTTCGGGCGATTGCGGCACCTTCATCCGCCGAAAGGCATCCTGAAGCTCATAAACGCCGGCGCGTCCGAACCGTCCGTACAGCATCAGCAGCATGACGCCGTGCGCGGGCTCCAGCACCGACGACAGAGCCCTCAGCCCTGCCGCGGGGTCCGGAAGATGATGCAGAACGCCGCTGCTGATGATCAGATCAAAGGACTGTCCAAGCGCGGACACGTCCCGCAAATCCATTCTCCGCAGGGTCAGGTTCGTCAGCTTGTGACGCTCGCGCAACCGCTCCTGGTGCGCGAGGCTCGCTTCGGAAAAGTCGACGCCGACGAAGCTGGATTCGGGATTGTTGAACGCGAGAACGGCCGCCTGCATGGTGCCGCACCCGGCGACCAGCACCTGCAAAGCCTGCCGCGGCCGGCCTTCAGGCCAGTAAAGCGCCGAATAGAGACCGGGATCGTACAGGTCGTAATTGTACGATTGCTGCCAGGCCGGAATATCGTCGCCAGGCTCCGGATAGGAATATTGCGTGTACTGCCGTTCGACTGGATTCGATGAATCCATTCACCGCGTCCCAGGTCATCGCTTCGCCCCCTGGGTCGCACTATTTCTGTCATAAAAGAGAGACGCTGCGGCATAAAAGAAGGATGCTGCGGCGTATTTTCCCCAAGGGCCGGTCTAACGGATCGCTTTCGCGGCACTGCGAAATCGCAACGGCTTCCGGAGCCAAAGCAGCATCGGAAACGAAAGCGCGGAGGAATGCTTGCCGGAGCAGCGGCGATCCCTTAGTCCCGCGGCACCAGCGGCGGCCCGTCGTCCTCGACGTAACGAAATGTCCGAACGGCCTTGCTGCCGCACTCCTTGCAGACCAGCCGCTTCGACAGGGTGACGAGCGAGCCGCCCCGCTCAAAGCCAAACCGCTGCAACTGATCCTCGGAGAGCGAGGAGCAATGGCCGCACTTGAGACAATCGATGGCGATACGGGTCTGCATCGAACGCTCGCATCACTGGATCCGGGTGTCCGAGCACGCCGCGAAATGGCGGCGGCTCGCGCCCATGAGATAGTCAGAGCCTGGGCCAATGGAAATACCGTCGCACCAGCGCCGGAACCAAAATTACACCTGCATGGTTTCTGTTGCGAGGCGCCCGTGAACCGTCATGGTCCGCCGCGCGACAAAACCAAACGGCCATACGAACATCTCAGGGAGGTCCCCATGCGTAAGCTCATGCTGGCGGCGGGTCTGCTGCTCCTCGGCGCGGCGGCCGCGCAGGCCGATCCTTATCCGTGGTGCGCGCAATACGGCGGCCGCAGCGGCGGCACCAATTGCTACTTCATGACGATCCAGCAGTGCCGCGCCGCGATCTCCGGCGTCGGCGGATTCTGCCGCCACAACATGTTCTATGACGGCAGGCCGGTGCGCACGCCGGAGGACGCCTATGCCGCGCGGCGTCCGCGCTATCGGGACGATTGGAATCGGTACTGACGCCGAACGAACGCCGAGGCGATCGACCGAAACGGCTTACACGCGCTCCAATGTCACGAAGCCGTTGAGCGCGTGGTGAGCCAACTTGTCGGGATCCAGTTCGCCGCAAGACGCCAGCGTCACGATTCGTACGGCAAGGGCGTCGCAGGAAGGCTGATCGCACTCTTTGATGAGCGCTTTCGCTCTGTCGTAAGCGAGCGACATGGCATTGAGGGCTTCGGGATTGAACGACGCGTCGTGAAGCAACGGGCGAATGATCGTCATCATGGACCTCCCCCATTTCAACAGGCGGGAGCGCAACCGGTCTCTCAGCCATCGGCGCCTGCTTCTGAGGCTTTGCCGATGATGATGGAAGCCTATGCCGTCCGAGTCGGACTGTCCGCGTCAAATGACATGGCGGCTATCATATTTTTGTGCTCGCCCGCGGCGCGGAGTGCAGCCCGAACGGCTCTTTCATAACGACCGAAAATGCTGCGCTGCATCGACTGCCACCAGAATCATTCGATCAGACTGGCTTCGTGAACAACAGCCGGTCTTCTCCCGGCCAGCCATGGTCCTTCATCGGCAAAAAAATTGGCGGCAAAATCATCGAAAGGTTGAAACCGACAAAGCCTGCGTGCCCGGTCTGGGCTTGGCAAGACGTCCCGAAACGCCTCGCTTTGACCACAGGAACGGCTCATGACAGAAATGTGGAATCCGAGGCTGTACGACAATGACGTTCAAGAGCTTGCTTGCCACCGCGATCGCCGCATCGCTGCTGATGCCCGCGCCGGCGATCAGCGCGCCGGACGACGGCAGACCCGCGAAGAAGCGCGCCACGATGACGGTGAAGAAGCGGATCTGGAAGGGCTACGGCTTCCTGCCCGGATACCCGCGCAGCGAACGCGAGCGGCAGCGCGACAAGTACTTATCGGAGCCGCGCTACTATACTTACTATGGCGGGAGCTACCTCGGTGGAGGATTCTATAGCGGCGGCTACGTGAGCGGCCCCCACTACGGGTGGGGCCGGCCGGGCTTCTACCGCGGCCAATGGAACGGCGGCAGCTTCGGGCCGTGCTGGACCCAGACGCCGATCGGCCCGCAATGGAATTGCGGGATGTAGCGAAAGCTACGATTCTTTCGCGTTTTCACGCGCGATTGATTGGGCCGCGGACCGGCCCGGCGGCACAATCGGCCACCAGACGACAAACGCTGGAGGTCGACATGCGTAAGCTGATCTTGACCGCTGGTTTGGTTGTTGCAGGCCTGCCCATCCTTGCGTCCGGGGCGAGCGCCGATCCCTACAAGTGGTGCGCGCTCTACAGCGCCGGACGCGGCGGCGGCGCACAGAACTGCTACTTCGTCACGCTGGAGCAATGCCGGGCCGCGGTGTCCGGCGTCGGCGGGTTCTGCAAGGAGAACTTGTTCTACGACGGCAAGCCGGTGACGACGCCGGAGGATCGCGTGCCGGCGCGAAGGAAGCGGACGGGGTAGAGAACGCGGTCAGCGATTGTCTCTGCTGAGCGCCACACACTCCGGTGTCATGCCCCGCGAAGGCGGGGCATCCAGCTCTTTGTTCGTGAAAGCAAGTGCTGGATCGCCCGCTTTCGCGGGCGATGACAGTCGTGGATGTTGCAAGGGTGAGCTAAAGCCTCACGCCCAGAGGCGTTCGCTCTGCAAATCCTTGTACAGGTGCGCGACGTAATCGCCGTAGCCGTTGTAGAGCAGCGTCGGGCGGCGCTCGCCGGTGCCGATCAGCTCCTCGCTCGCCTGGCTCCAGCGCGGATGCGAGACCTCGGGATTGACGTTGGCCCAGAAGCCATATTCGGAGGCTTGCAGGTCTTCCCAATAGCTGCGCGGCCGCTTGTCGGTGAAGTTGAACCGCACGATCGACTTGATGTGCTTGAAGCCATACTTCCACGGCACCGCGAGGCGAATGGGCGCGCCGTGCTGCTTCGCGACCGGCTTGCCGTAGGCGCCGGTGACGAGGAAGGCGAGCTCGTTGGTCGCTTCCGCGATGGTGAGGCCTTCGACATAGGGCCACGGCATGAAGCTCTGGCGCTGGCCGGGCGCGACCGACTTGTCGAGGAAGGTCTCCATGCGGACATACTTCGCTGACGACAGCGGGTTCGCAAGCTTCACCAGCTCGGCCATCGGGAAGCCCGACCACGGCACCGCCATGCTCCACGCTTCCACGCAGCGGTGGCGATAGAGCCGTTCCTCGATCGGAATTTTCCGGACGAGATCGTCGATGCCGACCTCCATCGGCTTCTCGACCATGCCGTCGATCTTGATCGTCCACGGGCGGATCTTCAGCGCCTGCGCCTGGCGGGTGACGTTCTTGGTCGAGTTGAATTCGTAGAAATTGTTGTAGTTGCCGTTGATCTTCTCGTCGGTCACCGGACGGTCGAGCGTGTATTTCTCGTTGCGCTTGCCGGGATAGAGGTCGATCGAGGGATCGGGCACGTCGCCTGCGCGCTGGGCGAGCGCATTGGGCGCGAGCGCGATGGAGGCCGCGCCCACGGCCGTGCTCAGGAAGGCGCGGCGGTTCAGAAACATATGCTCGGGGGTGGCGAGGCGTTCGGGCATTTCCCAGCCGCGCCGGCGGATGATGTTCATGGCTCAAATCTCTCCAGATTCGATGGCCGAACCAGTACGGGGCAGCCCCATCACAGGCAAGTCACGGCTCTGGGAGGATACCCGTGATCCGGGCTTCGCGGATGCAACAATTTGGTGGGTTTGTTCTTTTTGAGGTGGGCGTGTCACCATCGCGCCTTCAGGGAGGCAATTCCGATGGCGAAAGAGCCCACATTCACCGAAGCCGGCAAGACCGCCGTCGAAGGCGTGAGCGCGCTGACCAGCAGCGCGGTGGAAGCCGTCGCCAAGGCCGCGACGGGAGCCACGCTCGCGGCGGTGAAAGGCGCGCGGAGGCTCGTTGCGGTGAAGAGGCCGAAGCGGAAGGCGAAGAAGAAGGCTCAGAAGAAGACCGCGAAGAAGAGCAAGAAAAAGGTCAGCCGCAAGAAGCGGACGTAGGTCCTCTCCACGTCATGCCCGGGCTCGTCCCGGCCATGACGGCTGTGAGAGTGCCGCTTGATTGCTGGAGCCGTTCGCGCGGGAACACACGGAGTGTGACGCACCAGAGGTGCGCCACACCCCACCTTCGTAGCTACTCCGCCGCTCTCCTCGCCGCGACGATCTGGTCCGCGGTGCGGCCGGTGAGCTCCGCCATATGGTCGAAGTGGAAGTGGAAGCTGCCCGCGCCGGCCGTCGCCGAGCGCACCTCGATGATGAGATCGCCGATCTCCGACTCCGGCATTTTCGCGCGCACCACGTCCCAGCCGTCCCACCCGTCGCGGGTGTCGAAGCCGAGGATGTGGCCGCGCCGTCCGGACAGGATCGCGTTCATCTTCGCGGTGGCGTCGGTCGGGCAGACGATCTCGACAAGGTGGATGGGCTCAAGCAGCACCGGATTGCATTGCGGCAGCCCTTCGACGATCGCAATGCGTGCCGCCTGCTGGAACGCCATGTCCGATGAATCGACGGTGTGATAGGAGCCGTCGATCAGCGCGACCTGCACGTCCACCACCGGGAAGCCGAGCGGGCCGTGCTTGAGCGCATTGACCGCGCCCTCCTCCACCGACGGAATGTAATTGCGCGGCACCACGCCGCCGGTGATCTTGTCCTCGAACTTGAAGCCGGTCGAACGCGGCAGCGGCTTGATGTCGAGCACCACGTCGCCGAACTGGCCGTGGCCGCCAGACTGCTTCCTGTGGCGGCCGCGCAGCGTGACGCCCTTCTTGATGGTCTCGCGATAGCCGACGGTGGGACGGCCGGTGTTGATCGCGATGCCGAAGCGGTCGGAGAGACGCTCGGATGCGACGCGCAGGTGCATCTCACCCTGTCCCCAGAGCACGATCTCCTGCGCTTCGGGATTGTGCACGACCGTGATCGACGGATCCTCCTCGGCCAGCTTGTTGAGCGCCTGGCCGAGCTTGACGTCGTCCTTGCGGTCGCGCGCCGAGACGGTGATCGCAAGCACCGGGTCCTGCGGCCTCACCTCGGCGATCGCCGGATGAGCCTGCTTGCCGACGGACAGCGTGTCGCCGGTTTTCGCGTAATCGAGCTTGCCGAGCGCCACGGTTTCGCCCGCGCCCGCGGGGCCGCGCTTCTCGCTCGCCTGCCCGACAAGCTTGAAGGTGCCGGAGACGCGGCCTGCTTCGCGCTCGGGGGTGAGCATGGTGATGCCGTCGCCGACCTGCCCTTCCAGCACGCGCACCACCGACATCTTACCGGCGTGCGAGGTGTTGAGCGTTTTCAGCACATAGGCAACCGCATCAGCCGGCCGCACGCCGAGCCGCATGGCCGTCGTCTCCACGTTCGGCGCCTCGTGGCGCAGCGCCTTGAGCAGACGCAGCACGCCGTTGGTGCGGGCGGCGCAGCCCATCAGCACGGGGCAGACGACGCCGTCGCGCAATTCCTTGGCGAGATCGTCGAACACCTTGTCGCGCGGCGGCGGAATGTCCGCGAGCAACTGCTCCATCAGCTCGTCGTCGTGGTCGGCGAGCTTCTCCAGCATGGAGAAGCGCGCGTCCTTGGAGCGGTCAAGGTTCTCGCCCTCGAGCGGCACGACCTGGGATTCAGCATGCTCCTTGTAGATGTGCACGCGCTCGAGCGCGAGATCGACGAAACCGTTGATGATCCCGTTGTTGAAGGTCGGCAACTGGCGCATGACCAGCGGCTTGCGCGACGCCGGCTGGAGGATCTGCAACGCCTCCATCACCTTGGCATCGGCCTTGTCGATCTTGTTCAGGAACAGAAACCGGGGAATGTCGAGCTCTTCAAGCTCGCGCATGATGAGCTGCAACTGCGGCACTTTCTTTTCGTCCGCCTCGCAGACGACGACGGCCGCATCGATCGCGGGCAGCACCGCGCGCATGTCATGCGCGAATTCGACCGAGCCCGGACAATCGAGGAAGGTGTAGTTGTCGCCCATGAATTGCGTGGTGGCGACGGTGAGCTCCGTGCTCATCTTGTGGTATCGCGCTTCCTTGGTCGCGTCGCCGACCGCGGTGCCGGCATCCACCGAGCCCTGACGGGCGATCGCGCCGGTGCGCGCGAGTATCGCTTCGAGAAGAGTGGTCTTTCCGCTTTGGAAGGGGCCCACCAGCGCGATGCACCGGGGACCCGAGGCTCTATTGCCGCCATTTCCATTTGCAGCCGTCATTGACGCCTCCCTTCGGCGCCGCACGACCGGCTACTTCCGGCCGCTCTGGTGGTGACGCCGGACCTTCATGCTCTCAAGGGAATGCGGCGCTGGCAAGAGCGGCACACTTACGCGGTGCCTCAAACTTATCGGGGGCCGGCATCACGGCACCGCGCCGCGTCTGAATTGTCGTGCAGCAAACGACATATGGCGCACGATTTTTTGATTGCCCAAGGAACGCGCACGCGCCCCATGGGTTTGCAATGCGGTGGGGAACCCAAGGCTGAAGAAGGCAACGAACAATGACAACGGTCGCTATCGCGGATGTCGAAGCAACGGAAATCTCCACAATATCCTGGGGCGCGGTCATCGCAGGCGGAATTGCGTCAGCAGCACTGACGTTGTTGCTCGTCGCGTTTGGCGTCGGCGTCGGTTTCTCCGTGATCTCGCCGTGGGCCGGTCAGGGCGTGTCGATGACGACATTCCACATCGGCTCCGGTCTGTTCCTCGTCGCTCTCGCGACGCTCTCATCCACGGTCGGCGGCTATCTCGCGGGCCGGTTGCGGACAAAATGGGTGAGCGTCCACGCGAATGAGGTGTATTTCCGCGATACCGCGCACGGCTTCATGGCGTGGGCGCTTGCCACCGTGATCAGCGCGACACTGCTCGGCGCCGCAACCACCAGCATTCTTTCGAGCGCGACCACCGGTCTGGTTCCCGCAGCGGGCGCGACCGCGGCGGCGAGCAGCGCCACCGATCCCTATGTCGACATGCTGCTGCGCACCGATCCGGGCACCTCGACGGGTGGCACGACGCCGCTCGGCCAGGGCGCTCCGGCGCAGCCCGCGAGCGATCCCGCGGCGACGCGCGCAGAACTCGGACGCATCATGGCGGCACCGCTGCGCAAGGGCGGCGAGATTTCGCCGGCCGACCGCACCTATGTCGCCAAAGTCGTCTCCGCGCGCACGGGTCTTCCGCAAGCGGAAGCCGAGAAGCGCGTGAACGACACCATCACGCAAGCCAAGCAAGCCGCCGACGAGGCGCGCAAGACCGCGGCGAAGATCGCGCTTTGGATCGCGGCGGCGATGCTCGCCGGCGCGTTCTCCTCGGCGCTTGCCGCGACCGAGGGCGGAACGCTGCGCGACTCGCGCTGGTACGAGCCCGGCTGGCGGAT